>NZ_VIQO01000039.1 GCF_007483665.1 Catellatospora sichuanensis | reverse complement strand
CCATGATCCTCTTCACCGGTCGGGAAGATGGAGGTTCGGAGTGCTATTCGATCATGAGGTTCGGTAGATCTCGAGTTTCGTGATGGCGTCGAGGTACATCGGGAACCGGTCGAGCGGGCTGCGGTAGCCGGTGGCCAGCAGCCGCCAGTTCTTGAGGTGTGAGATGACGCGTTCGATGCTGGCGCGGTGGGCTGCGATGGCGCGGTTGTACTCGCGGGTCGACTCGGTCGGGGTCTGGCCTTTCTGTCTTCGGTGGGGCACGCACAGGCCGGTGCCGGTGTAGGCGGCGTCGGCGAAGCCGCCTGGTCCGCCGTCGGCGTGCAGCCGGCCTTCGAACCTGGTGGCGAGTCCGGACTCGCGCCAGGCCTTCGCATCGTGCATCGCTCCTGGCTGCGCCGCTCCGGTGAGCACAAGCCGGCCGTGGAAGGAGCCGACGACCTGGATGTTCTTGATGTCGGTGCCGAACAGCAGCACGATCGTCGGGATCAGCAGTTCCCCGCCCGCAACGCCCATGATCGCGGCGACGATACCGATGAAGAAGCCGGCCACGACTCCAGCGATCACCACGAGGGCGGGGCTCAAGGTCAGTTGCCGCAGCGTGCCGACGTGGTTGGCGACGAGCGCAGCGGCGATGAGGAGCAGCAGCACGGCCAGGACCCGGTAGAGGGTGGCCGATCGCATCCGAGTCGCCCAGGTGGCACCGACCCACGCGCCGAGCAAGCTGCCAGCGAGCAGGTTGACCACGATGCTCCAGTGTGGCACCAGTGTCGACCAGGGCACCGCCACCAGCCGGGCGGGCAAAGCTGTGGTCACCACAACCAGGCTCAGCGCCTTGTTGACGATGATCGCCTGCAAGGCGGCGAAGCTGAACAGGGTTATTAGCAGTGGAAGGCGGAACTCAGCACCGCCCAGTCCGATCATCCCACCGAGCACACCGACACCCGCACCGCCGAAGAAGGCCAGGGGCAGGGAGGTCCTGACGCCAGTCGGTTGGACGGTGGGTGGGATGGCCACGGTACGACCCTACGGGGTCCTAATGGATCCTCCGCAGGTCGGACGTGGCTTCGGTTTCCGACTACTCCGTTTAAGAAATTGCCTCTTCCTCCGCGGGCACGCATAACCCGAGCGCTTCCTCGGTAAGAACAGCACCGAAGAACGGACGAGCACCGTCAAGGCCGACTTGACGGTGCTCGTCCGTTCGTGTGTCTGTGAGGGATGGCCGCTGGCTGGCTGCTGCCGCGCCCGCGGGCCGTCTCCAGGCCGTCAGAGGCTCACCTGGGTCGACCAACGATGACCGTTACTGCGGACGTTTGACCAGGTGGCGCAGTGTTGGATGTCACCCGGCCAGGTCCGGCGGCGTGGTCTTATCTGTAGTTGGTGAACTGGTGGGCCGTGTCCGCTACCTGGGCCAGGCCTAGAGCCCTGAATGCGGAGTCGATACTTTCCCAGCGTCAGGTCGGGCGCGGTTCGGCTATGCGGCAACCTGGACGCCGAGTTCGTCGAGAAGGTGCCGTACGCGCCGCTCGATCTCGTCGCGGATGGGTCGAACGTCTGCCACGTCGCGGCCGGCGGGGTCGTCGAGGTCCCAGTTGAGGTACCGGGTGCCGGGGAAGATGGGGCAGGCGTCGCCACAGCCCATGGTGATGACGACATCAGCGGCTCGGACGATCTCGTCGGTCCACGGCTTGGGGAACTCGCCGGAGATGTCGATGCCACGTTCTGCCATTGCGGCGATTGCCGACGGGTTGACCTTAACGCCGGGTTCGGATCCGCCGGACCATGCGGTGGCGCGATCGCCAGCGAGGTGCTGGAAGAAGCCGAGTGCCATCTGGCTGCGTCCGGCGTTGTGTACGCACAGGAACAGGACGACGGGCTTGCCATCGTGGTGGTGGCCTTCAACCTTGGCCAGGGCGTGTAGGCGTTGGCGAGCGAAACGCTCGGCCAGCAGGGGTAGGTAGTTGGGGATGGTGCCGGTCGTGGCGAACTGGTCGTAACTGGAGTGCAGGAACCGTTCGATTGTCTCGGCACCGTAGACGCCGCTGAACTCGTCGCCGAGGCGGACGGCTGCCGTGCGTAGCGCTAGCTGCTGGTCGATGCTCAGCTCGTTTGCGGTGGTGTCGGTCATCTCAGGCTCCGGGTGGTAGGGCGGGTGCGAGTCGCTCGACGCGCTGCGCGATGTCGGTCAGGGCGGCCTCGAAGGCTGCGTCGGTATCGATGGGGGCGGGGTCGGGAATTGACCAGTGCAGCCGACTGACGGGATCGGCTGGCAGTTGTTCGTGGGCGTTGTCGCAGACGGCCACGACCAGGTCATCCCGGCGCAGGACGTCGTCGACGTGGGCGGTGGCGGCCTGCGCGATTGCTAGTCCGTAACGCGCAGCAGCAGCCACGGCGCGCGGATGCACCCGTGCTGCCGGCGTGGTCCCGGCGGACGCGGCGGGCACATCGCTACGGGCGGTCCAGAGGGCAGCGGCCAGCTGTGAGCGGGCGGAGTTGTGCGTGCAGACGAAGACCACCCGCCGCACCGGGCGCAATGGGGGCGGCGTCAGACCGGCCAGGGCTTCGGGTCGCAGACGTAGATAGGTGCGCCGTCGATCGCCTTCAGAGCGGGAGCGCTCGACGATCTCAGCTTCCTGCAGCACCTTGAGGTGGTGAGCGACCAAGTTGGTGGCCAACCCGAGCCGCTGGGAGATCTCACCCGGTGATGCGTCGCCCAGTGCCAGCGCGTCAACAATCGCGAGCCGGGCAGGCTCGCCCAGCGCCGCGTGTATGCGTGCGCGTGAAACCAGCTTTACGGTAGACCACTCAGCATCCATTGAGTCAATAATCGCTGTTATAGTTCCGCCCGTCAACTCGGGAAGACGGTTTCCTTGCCGAAGCGCGCAGGCCTGAAGTCGTGCCCGATCGTGCCCGATGCTGCGGTCAGCCAGGGTCAAGCTAGGACATGGCTCGGTCGGCCTGGCCGCCCGCTAACAGGGTCGATACCAGGCCGACAGCCCGCCTCTCAGCGGCGATCGATAATTCCTAAACCGTGGCCCGCCGGGTAACGCTGCCCCGTGCCGGCGTCTTGACGAGTCCTCTGGTTGGGGCCCTCCTTCTCCTCCCGGGCGGCCCTCCCCGGTGGGCGGGACGATCGCGACGGGACGGCGAGAGTGGCACGGTGTCAGGTGTCCGCATCCAGCGGGAACTTGCGCGGTGTCGACGCCAGGTGGCGGAGTTCTGCGAGGTGCTCCTCGGTGGCGACTCTCGCGACCCGATACGAGTAGGTCCACTGGCCGCTGGAGAACTCGCCGATGCGGTCGAGCTCGTTGATCACGTAGTCCAAGTTTTGGCCTGCAAGGGGGCCATCAAGCCACAGCCCGGTGCAGATCGGGGGCAGCTTCACGGGAGGAAGGTGGGTCACCTCATCGAGGCCGAACCTCTCCAAGATCTCAGCGTCGGTGACGTCAGACTCCAGGAACTTGGCGCCGTCCTCACCGTGGATCATCAGCATCATTCCGTCGCCGAGGGTGGCGACCCAGCCAGTTCGCCCTTCCATGCCAAAGATCATGCCTGGGTGGCCGCCCGAGGTCGACTCCATGCTCCGCCATAATGAGACGAGCGCCGTCAAGGCCGACATGACAACGCTCGTCTGAGCTTTCGAGTTCGCGGTTACCGGAACGCAAGGCCGCCAGAGGCCGACTTGAGCCGACCAACGATGACGAACGATGCAGAACCTTGCCCAGCTCACGAACCGTGATGGCTTACGTGGGCAGGTGCGATCCTAGGCATCTATCTGTGGTTGGTGAACTGCTGACCTGTACGCGCTGACTAGCGCGGTATGCGGCGGCGTCAGGTTCGGTCGGGAAGTGCATGTGCAATGCACCAGCCGTCGGCGGTACGGGTCATCGTGTAGACGATCGTGGTCTTCTCCGGCTCAGCCTGGCCGGCCACGGAGATCTCCTGCGCAGCCCGAACTTGTACATCGGTCCCCTTGAATCGGGTGTCTGCGATCGAGTAAGCAACCAGCGTGAAGCGCGCTGAGAACGCCCCGGCATCGGTGGTGGCGACGGCATCGAACTTCTCTCGTACGTCCGCGCAGATCAGCAGACGCCCCTGAGCGACATCACGATGCTTGACCGCATCCAGGTAGTTCTCAACCGCCATCCGTACCTCGGTGTCCTGCGTGTGCAGGTCCGGTGCCAGAGTGTTGGAGTCTTGCGATGCGTCAACAGAGGGTCGGCCAACGGGCGGCTCGTCGTTGCTGGCGCATGCGGTGACTCCGGTGCTCGTCAGGCCGAGCGCAAGGGCCAGCACACGGGTGCATGCTGAGCGGATGTTCATCGTCCTACCTCGCTGATCTTCGGGAGGGGACAGAGTCTCACACGCCCTCGCCTGCAACGACCGCGGTAACCCTACCGATCGGGTCACAGTCACCAGATGGACGCGATGCGACGCATTGCGAGCAGTGCGGCAGCCTACTGCGGGGCCGTTGTGGGGCCGTTCCGAGAGGCTTCTGGGCCGTGACGGGGCCGTCTAACGATGACCAGCGTTGACGGTCGATAGGGGGCGTTGCCAAGCATCTTGGCAGGTCAGTGCAGAGGGAAGGGGTTTTGGCCGGTACAGGGACGGACGAGTCGGCCTGTACGCCGGATGCAGGGCCTACTTGCGTCGCAGGTTGTCCTTGGCGGAATACAGCGCAAATGCGATGGTTGGGACCACGCAGCACAGGAACGCAGCCCACTTCTGGATCTCGTACCACACTGGGCAGAGCCTTTCGCGCTCGCGATGGCCGGTAGGGCCTCACCCTAGAAGGACAAGCCGTTGGTCGGCCACCGCCGAATGGGCAACGACATATTGGCCCGCGGTCGGCTTGCTCCCTGTGGACAGCACCGATAGTTCGCATCGAGGGGGATCCCACCGGCTGGCGTGAGGCGACAGCGTGTAGTACGTGCTTGGGGTCTGACCCCCTCCCGACCCCAACCGACTGCAATACGAGCGCAGCGAGCACGGCCGCTCGGCTTGCTGATCTGAGGTCAGGGTGTCCGACCGTGATTGGGAGGGAGCCCTCTTAATCCGCGGCTCAGCGCAGTGGCGAAGTGACCCGGGGTGCCCAGTTGGGGCCGTCCTGAGGCCGTCAGGCAGGCACTTGGGCCATCACGGGCCGTCAAACGACGACCAAAGACGACCGGTGACAACCGCTACTGGCGGAGGTCTTCGCAGGCCAGCGCCATGACGAAACCCGCTGGGCTGTACAGGGACGGACGAGTCGGCCTGTGCGCCGGATTCCGAGGGCTTGACGCGCTACAGGTCCACGACCATGGCTGGGGCCACGATCTTCGGTTCCGCCAACGCCAAGATCATGCCGTCGCCAGGCCGCAGACGTTAGACAGTGACAACCAACGACGACCATCACTGACTATGTTTTGCCTGGCCCGGCACGCCTTGGACGCGCCCAGCCAGGGTCGAATTTTCACCGTTGGCATGACACCGCCTACAACCAGCCGCCGCACCCGAGCTTCTTCATCGGCGACGGCATGAGCACCCCGAACTCCCCCAACATCTACGTCAGATGATTTCCATGGCGGCCTGATCATGGCGTTGGGCCGTCGCCGGGCCGTCAGGGCCGTACTCGCCGAAAGGTCATCGATCGCGCGGCGGGTACGCCCCTGACGGCCCGGCATCAGGCCCCGAGCGGCGGCTTGATTCTGGGCAGCCGCTCGGCGCCGGACTGCGCCGAGAAGGCCGTGGCGCGCGGTCCCGTGCCGGAGCCCGCAACGACGTCGCCTTCGGGCATGGTCCTCGTCCCACCACAGCGGAGTCAGCCGATCCCCGTCTGCTCTCGCCACGGGAATCCGGTGACCTTCACCGCGAGCGCGCGGTTCCGATCGCGACCGCCCGCCTGGCTGCAGACCGCGGTGGCGGTGGTCGTCGTAGCGGCCGGGCTGCCCGTGGCCTACCCGCAGGCGCGTTACCTCGACGACCCCGACCCCGAGCTCTACCTCCTCATACTGGGCGCTGGACTGTTCGCCGCCTGGCTGGCCCACAACCTCATGGTGAAGATCATCGACGATCCGTGGGGCTTCTGCCCGGCCTGCCGGGCGCGGCGAGCCGGCCTCGTCAGGGCGGCGACCGCCTGCTTCGTGCTGGTGCCGGTCTCCTGCGCCCTGTACCTGCCTGTCGTGCTGCCCGAGCAGCTCGGAGACGAAGAGCTGTCCACATTGGCGGAGACCATCCGCTGGGCGGTGGTGGTCGCCCCAGGCGTCTTCGGCATCGCCGGGGTGGCGCTGTCTGCGTACGCGCGCTGGGCGGTCGTGGCCGGCGGTGTAGCCGGCCGGCACGGGACCGTGGTGGAGTTCCGCCGGCCCGCGCCGCAGTTCTCCCAGCAGATGACCGATCAGGCGAGGCTTGCCGAGCGGGGTTAGCTCGAACAGCTACGTCCGCTCAGGCCGGTAGCGCGTCGATCACGGCTCGTAGCGGTTGAGGCAGGGGCACACCTGACGCCGTGTCCCGGAGCAGGCGCGACGTGACGAGGAGATCCAGGAGGTCACCCGTCGCGGCCGCCGACCCGAGGAGTTCCACGACGGGCAGCAGGTTGGCTTCCACGTCCTCGGGGAGCCGATCGAGGTAGCCGTGGTCGTCGTCGAACATCACCTCCTGGAATGCGGTAACGGAGCGCAGGATCTCCGCGCGGTCGAGTTCCGCGGCGCGCTTCTCTGCGCCCTGCCACTGTGGCATCCATCGCGGCAGCACTCGACGTCCTCCCATCGGCCTCGACGATCACGGCATGATATGTCGATGACTCGGGGGCCGGTGCACTTCCAGCCGTCGCTGGTTCACCTGCCGGACGTACACCGTTGTCACACCACGGTGGCAGGCTGTCGCGCACAGCCGGTCGTCGATGGCGAGGAGGGCCGATGCCTGCCGACGTGCAACTGCATCAGGAAGTGCATGTCTGCTACGGGCAGATCTACGTGGAGAGCCGCAACGCCCGGCTTGACGGCGACCTGTCCCACTCGTTCCGCGGGCAGGTCAACGGTCTGTGCGGGGCAGCCATTCCCGGAACACTGTTCCTGATCACCGGCACACACACCGGCCGCGTCGGTTTCACCGTCGAGCTGCACCGCCGCGAGCCGCCGCCGCCGGACGAGTCGTGGGAGGACGCCGTCGAGGCGTCGTTCACGACCGACGGCACGGAGCTGGGACTCGCCGAGTGGGGCGGCGAGGGCTGGTATCCACTCGACCTGCCCGATGGCGACTACCGGGTCCGATACTGCGGGCGCGGAATGGCGCAGGGGCAGCAGGGCGGCGTGCCCCAAGACGGTGAACCGCCACACGACAACTACCTGCTGCAGTTCTGGCCGGCGCCGCCGGCCGCCGACCGGGTGCTTCGGGAAACGACGGCGCAGGCCGCGTACTGGCACGAGCACGCGCGGTCGCTTCCGCCGCCGCCCACACCCGAAGAACTCGCCGAAAAGGCACGCCTGGAACGGCTGGAGCAGGAGCGCCGACAGGCGGATCGGAGAGCCGCCGCGGACCGCCGTCGTTGGGGTGACCGGGTGCCCAACGACCGGCTGCGCCGAGTACAGGGCAATGTGCTCGGCATGGAAGGGCTCGACCTGGAACTGGTGTTCGCCGTGGCCGAGGCCGACGATCGGACGCAGCGGGCGGTGGCCCGGTGGGCGGCCGAGAAGGCGTATGTGACGGCCGGTCTGTCCGAGCTGCCGTGGGTGGTCCCGGCGCTGGCGGCGCTGCGGGACGGCCGACCGCTCCCACCGCCGTTCGACGATCCGCGCGCGCTGTGGCCGCGCCTGAACGGGATGCCGCTCACCACGGTGCGCTCGTACGACGGTCGGCACGAGCACGTGTCACAGCAGCACATGGCCGTCCCGGCACTGCTCGGCGCGATGGAGCCGGACTCACTGCAGGCTGCGCTGGACGCCCTGTTCGCCGCGGCCGTCACGCACGGCGACGGCTACCGGGCGCTGCTCGCGGACGCACGGAAGGCGTTCCCGCAGCTGCGCACCGGTGCGCGGTGACCTGTCCGTCGGGACGCGACCGGCGGCTCCACCGCGCCGAGGACCACGAGGGCGACGGCTGGATGTTCATGCTGCGCTGACGTCTCCGGGCTTGGGCAGGGCATCCGGTGGGGCAGCTCCGCGGTCTGTCTGCGCCGAGGTGCGGAACAGGGGGGTGAACAGCGCGGTCGCCGCGGTCGCCGTGCACAGCGCGCCTGCGGCGATCAGGGTCGCCGACGAGCCGTACCCGGCGGCCGCCGCGGTCAGCGCCGCCGCGCCCAGCGGGGTCAGCGCCGAGTGGAGGGTCCAGAACGCCGAGGTGACCCGGCCGAGCAGCGGGGCCGGGGTCACCTCCTGCCGCAGCGACATCGACACGATGCCCGCCACGGCGGTGCAGCCCAGCACGGCGGTCGCCGCGGCAGCCACCAGCGGCACCCGGCCGGCCAGCCCGATCCCGGCCATGGCGACTCCGCACAGCGCCCAGGCCCCGGTCCACGTCGGCGCGAAGCCGTACCGCCGCCGCAAACGCGCCACCGCGACCGAACCCAGCAGCGTGCCCACGATGCCGACCGCGAGCACGTAGCCGACGGTGCCGTCGCTCTGGCCGAGGTCGTGCTTCAGCCGATAGATCACCACGTCGGTGAGGCCGAAGGTCAGGCTGCTCAGCACGGTCAGCAGCACCGTCAGTGGTCGCAGTAGCGGATGCCGCGCGATGAACCGCGCCCCGGCGAGCAGCACGTCCAGCGGCCGCTCGTCGTCGGCTCGGCGGGCAGGCGCGCCGGTCGGTCGCAGCCGGAGCAGGACGAGCACCGCTGCGGACACGGCGAAGGTGCCCGCGTCGACCGCGATCGCCACGGTCGGGCCGAACCGGCCCGAGAGCAGACCGGCCAGGGCCGGGCCGACCAGGTACGCCGTGGACGACGCTGCGAACAGGCGGCTGTTGGCGCGGGTGATCTCCTCTGCGGGCACCAGGCTGGGCACGACGGTCACGTGCGCGACCCGGAACACCATGCCGAAGGCGCTCGCCAGCGGCAGCACCAGGTAGAGCAGCCACACCTGCGGCTGGGCCAGCCAGGCGAGCGGGATGCTCGCGTACAGCAGGAGTCTGGCCAGGTCGCAGCCGACCAGCAGCCGCCTGCGGTCGAACCGGTCCACGACCACCCCGGCGAACACGCCGGTCATCAGCGATGCCGCGCCGCCGAGGGCGGTGACCACGCCCATCTGCGCGACCGAGCCGGTGGTGTGCAGGACGAGCAGCGGGATCGCGACGTATGAGAACGAGTCTCCGAGCGCGGACAGCGTCTGCGCCACCAGCAGCGGCCACAGGTCGCGCCTGCGCTCCGGGTCCGGTGCCGACGGTGGGCTCGCCGCTGTCGCTGCCAGTGCCGCCCCCCGCCGTTACGTCGCCCCCAACCTACCCGAGGCGGCCGTTGCTTGACATCGAGCGATCGAGTATTCATGCTTTCACTATTCAAGTAGTGAATTGAGGTTGCCCTGATCGAGTTTCATCTGGACCGCGCCTCCGGTGTCGCGAGCTACCTGCAGATCGTCCAGCAGGTCAGGCACGCGATCCGGCTCGGCGTCCTGCAGCCCGGCGACCAGCTCCCGACGGCCCGGGAGGTGGTCGACCGGCTCGCCATCAACCCGAACACGGTCCTGAAGGCATACCGGGACCTCGAACGCCAGGGACTGGCCGTCGGCCGGCCCGGGCTGGGCACCTTCATCCAGGGCACCCTCGGTGTCGCCACCGTCGCGGCGCAGGAGAAGACCCGGGCCGAGCTGGCGCGGGTGGTGCACGCCGGCCGCGCGGCCGACCTGGATCGCGAAGACCTGAAGGCACTGTTCGCGGCGGTGCTCGACGAGGCGTATCGAGAGGACATCGCATGACAGCAGGAACGGCTGCCACGGCAGACCCGCAACAGTCCGGCACGACGACCACCGAGCCGGCGGAGCGACCGGCCCTGGAAGCGGTGAGCCTGAGCAAGCGATACGGGCGACATTGGGCGTTGCGCGACTGCACGCTCACGATCCCGGCAGGCCGCGTGGCAGCCCTGGTCGGCCCGAACGGTTCGGGGAAGACGACATTGCTGCATCTGGCGGTGGGGCTGCTGCGTCCGACCGATGGGCAGGTCGAGGTGTTCGGCGCTGCCGTCGGACACGACGCGCAGGCGCTGACCCGGGTGGCGTTCCTGGCCCAGGAGAAGCCGCTCTACCGGAACTTCCGCGTGCGCGAGATGCTCCGGTTCGGACGCGACCTCACCCCCCGCTGGGACGGCGACCTGGCCCGGCAGAGGCTGGAGGAACTGGAGATCCCGCTGGACCGGAAGGTCGGCAGGCTCTCCGGCGGCCAGCAGACGCAGGTCGCGCTGACCCTCGCGCTGGCCAAGCAGCCCAGCCTGCTGGTGCTGGACGAGCCCCTCGCCGACCTGGACCCACTGGCCCGTCACGACGTCACCCGGCACCTGATGGCGGCCGTCGCGGAGACGGGCATGACCGTCCTGCTGTCGTCGCACGTGGTCCCCGACCTCGAGGACACCTGCGACTGGCTGGTGGTGCTCAACCGGGGCCGGGTGCAGGTCAGCGGTGACATCGGCGCACTGCTGGAAAGCCACCACCTGCTCATCGGCCCAGCCGACTCGGCCGAGGCCGTGGCGGCGGGGCACCAGGTCGTCACCCGGCACACTGCCGGACGGCAGACCAGCATGCTCGTCCGTGGCTCCGAACCCGCGGCCGACCCGCGCTGGATCGGACGCCCGCTCGGGCTGGAGGAACTCGTGCTGACCTACCTTCGCGACCCCGCCGCCACGGCACTGCCACGGCAACCGGCGACCCCGCAGAACTGAGAGGACACCATGTACTGGTTGACCTGGCGTCAACATCGCGCACAGGTGCTCGCCACCGCCGGGCTGCTGCTGGGGCTGGGCGTCCTGCTGCTGGCGTCCGCGATGGACGCGACGCGGTATCTCGCCGAGCACGTCGTGGCGGGCTGCCCGGGCCCGGCGGAGCAGTGCCACGACGTCAACGTCGGGCTGTCCCAGCGTTACGGACTCGTCTACCAGGCGGTGCTCGGCATCCTTCCGCTGCTGGGACCGGCGCTCATCGGGGCGTTCTGGGGCGCCCCGCTGATCGGCCGCGAGTTCGAGCGCGGCACCAACAAGCTGGCCTGGACCCAGTCGGTGACACTGGGCCGCTGGCTCGGCACCAAGGTCGGCCTGCTGGCCGTGCTGGTGGTCGTGGCCGGGCTGGCCCTGTCCGCGATGGTCGGCGCGTGGCTGTCGGTCTTCGACGGCGTCGTCGGCCCGGCCTTCTCCAACGCCGGCCTGTTCAACCTGGTCGGCGTCGCCGCCGCGGCCTGGTGGCTGTTCGCGTTCGTGCTGGGTGCCGCGATCAGCGCGGTCCTGCGACGCACCCTGGCATCGATGGCGGTGACCTTCGCGGTCATCGCCCTCGTGTTCCCGATCATGGTTTTCGCGCGGGATGCCTACGCGGAGCCGTTACGCGCCGCGTACACCGAGTACGAAGCGATCCTCGACCAGGGCGCCATCCTGACCGGCAACGCGTGGACCGACCCGTCCGGGCGTGAGATCGCCGGCCCGCCGGCCGACCTCTGCCCGCCGGCTCCCGGTGAGGCCGACTCCGCGGCCGGACAGCAGAAGCGGGACAGCTGCCTGGCCGAGCGCGGATTCATCTCGATGGTGGAGTACCACCCGGTCAGCCGCTTCTGGCGGTTCCAGTGGATTCAGGCGGCGATCCTGGCCGCAGCGACCGTCCTGGTCGGCACCGGCGCTCTGGTCTGGACGTTGCGCAGGCGGCACTGAGCGGCGGACCGCGTTGTCGACGGCAGGCTTTCGCGCCGGATCGACCAGGCCACGCGATCCGTGACCGGACGACGAGCATCGCTTCGGTCACGGATCGCGTCGCGCAGGCGCCCTGCCTTCAGGACAGGGCCTGCCACCAAGGGTCGAGGGACGGTGGGACGGTGACGTCCACACGTTCGCCGGGGCGGGGGACGGCGAGGTTGACGTCACGGGCCTTGGCTTCGGCCCAGAGGCGGTCGACGGGCTCGGCCCACGGGTGCAGGGCCAGGTTGAAGGTGGCCCAGTGGACGGGGATGAGCAGGTCACCGCGCAGGTCGAGGTGGGCGGCGACGGCCTCCTCGGGGAACATGTGGATCTCGGGCCAGCCTTTGTCGTACGCACCGATCTGCATCAGCGTGGCGTCGAAGGGGCCGTGGCGCTCGCCGATGGCGGCGTAGCCGTCGAAGTAGCCGGAGTCGCCGGTGTAGAAGACCCGGCGCTGTTCGCCGGCGATCACCCAGGAGCTCCACAGGGTGCCGTTGCGGCGCAGCGTGCGGCCGGAGAAGTGGCGGGCCTCGGTGGCGGTGAGGGTCAGGCCCGCGACGTCGGCGCTCTCCTCCCAGTCCAGCTCGATGATCCGGGCGTCGGGCACGCCCCAGCGCTCCAGGTGCGCGCCCACGCCCAGCGGCACCAGGAACGGGGCCTGCTGGCTGCGGGTCAGTGCCTGCACGGTGGGCATGTCGAGGTGGTCGTAGTGGTCGTGCGAGATGACGATCGCGTCGAGCCGCGGCAGGTCGACCAGCGCCACCGGCATCGGGTGCAGGCGCTTCGGGCCGATGCCGGGGGTCGGCGAGCACCGGTCGCTCCACACCGGATCGAGCAGCACCCGGGCGCCCTCGATCTCGACCAGCACGGTGGCGTGGCCGTACCAGGTCAGGTGCAGTCCGTCGGTGGCCGTCCCGGCTGGGGCATCGCCGGTGACCAGGGGCACCGGGGCGCTCGGCCGGCGGCGCTCGCCACCGGTGAGGAACTCGCGCACGCTGGGGCGGCTCTCGCCGCCGACCATGGTGCGGGTGGGCGTGCTGTTCTGGAAGGAGCCATCACGGAAGTGCGGCGACTGGCGCACCCGCTCGGCGCGGGCTCCGCTGGGTGTCGCGCCCAGCGCGGCGAGGATCGCGGGCATCTCGGTGTCCTTAGTGGTCGGTGGACGGTCAGACGGGGAAGGTGACGCCGGTGAGCTGGAGGGACTCCTGCCAGAGGCGGCGCTGGGCGAGCTTGTCGTGCGAGCGGGCGGTGGAGCCGACGCGCTTCGGGAAGCCCTTGACCTCGCCGAGACCGTCCGGCCCGTAGTATTCCCCGCCACGCGCGAACGGATCGGTCGCCGCGCGCAGGGTCGGCAGCGCGCCGCGCTCGGCGCTCTGGGTGACCAGCGGCTCGAACAGCGGGTAGAGGAACCGGATCAGCGGCGGGGAGTTTCGCACGAGTTCGGTGCCCGCGCCGCCGGGGTGGGCGGCGAGCGCTGCGGTGTGTACGGCGGCGGTCTCCAGGCGGCGCTGCAGCTCGTACGTGAACATCAGGTTGGCCAGCTTCGAGGCCGCGTAGGCGCGGTGGCGGCCGTAGGAGCGCTCGGACTGCAGGTCGTCGAAGTCGAGCTGCCCGGTGCGGTGGCCCATGCTGCTGATGGTGACGACGCGGGAGCCGACGACCGGCAGGAGCCGGTCGAGCACCAGCCCGGTGAAGGCGAAGTGGCCCAGGTGGTTGGTGCCGAACTGCAGCTCGAAGCCGTCGGCGGTGGTGCTGCGCGGCGGCCACATCACGCCGGCGTTGTTGACCAGCAGGTCGATCTCGGGGTGGCGGCCGCGCAGCTCGGCGGCGGCCTCGCGGATCGAGGCGAGCGAGGACAGGTCCAGCCGCAGGAACTCGACGCGGGCGCCGGGGGTCGACGCGGTGAGCCGGGCGAGCGCGTCGCCGGCCCGGTCCGGGTTGCGGCAGGCCAGCACGACGGTCGCGCCGCGGCCGGCGAGCACCTTCGCGGCTTCGAAGCCGATGCCGGTGTTCGCGCCGGTGATCACGGCGACCCGGCCGGTCTGGTCGGGCACGTCCGCGGCGGTCCAGCGGCCCGCCGTGGTGGCTGTGGCGTTCATGGCGTCTCCTCGGAGTGCATATAATCGGAACGTGCGCCCCACTTACTATACGGAACGAGCGCCCCGGTTAGCCAGTGACCCACGTCTCCCCCGCCGGCCAACACGATGACCGGCGAAACCGTGCGACCGCTGCGCGCCGACGCCCGCCGCAACCGCGCCAAGGTGCTGCAGACCGCCTACGAGGTGTTCGCCGCCGAAGGTCTCGGTGTGCCGATCGACGAGATCGCCAGGCGGGCCGGGGTCGGCGCGGGCACCGTCTACCGGCACTTTCCCACCAAGGAGGCGCTGTACCAGGCGATCGTGGTGGACCGGGTGGAGTTTCTCGTGGGCAAGGCCCGCGAGCTGGCCGAGACCGCCGACCCGGGTGAGGCGTTCTTCGGCTTCTTCGACCTGATGACCTCCGCGGGCGCGACCGACAAGGGCCTGGTCGACGCGCTCGCTGGCGAGGGCTTCGACATCGAGGCCGCCATACCCGAGCACGAGCTGGCGTTCAAGGACGCGATGCGCGACCTGCTGGTCCGCGCCCAGGCCGCGGGCGCGGTCCGCGCCGACGTCACGGTCGCCGACGTCAAGACGCTCATGGTCGGCTGCCAGGCCATGCAGCGCTATGGCGGGGACGCCGCACCCGCGCGGGTGCTCGAGGTCGTCCGGGAAGGGCTGCGTCCCGCCCGCTGACCCCGGCGCGTCGCCCCGGGCAGGTCGTCGCGTTGCGGATGGACGTCACCGACCCGAGCGCTCTGCGAGGCGCCGCCACCGTTCCAAGCGGCCGCTGCCGCCGGAGAACGCGCGGTAGGCGTGTGTGGGCGTCACACATCTGCGCTACCCCGTACGCAACGACGCCAGGCCCTGATCGAACTCCTCGACCGGTGACCGGTGCCGGGCGGGATAAGTTCGGCCCATGAACAACTACGAGCACGTCGACGTCGGTGGGGTGCGGCTGGCATACCGGACGTGGGGTGAGCCGGACGCACCGCCGGTGATACTGCTGCACGGGATCGGCGGCGGTGGCCCGGGTGACTGGGACACCGTCGCGGAGCAGTTGGCCGACCGGTGGCGGGTGTATGCCGTCGACCAGCGCGGCCACGGCCGCGGCGACCGCACGGCCGGCTACGCGATCGACCTGCTCGTGGCCGACGTCGCCGGTCTGCTGGACGCGCTCGGGCTCAAGCGCGTCGCCGTGATCGGACACTCCCTCGGCGGCGTGGTGGCGTACCTGTTCGCGGCACGGTTCCCGGAGCGGGTCGACGCGCTGGTCGTGGAGGACGCGGGCCTGATGTACCCGCGCACCCCGGTGCCGCCCCAGCGTCCCGAAGGCGAGCTGTCCTTCGACTGGGACGCGGTCCTTGCGCTGCGCTCGCAGATCGACGAGCCCGATCCGCGCTGGCGCGACGAGGCTCGTGGCGTCACCGTGCCGACGCTGCTGATCTCCGGCGGCCCGGCCAGCCATGTGCGCCAGGAGACCATCGCCGAGCTGGCGCAGGCTCTGCCGCACGGCGAGCTGACCGTCATCGACGCCGGCCACCTGGTGCACCAGGAGCGGCCGGCCGAGTTCGTCGCCGCCGTGCGGGAGCTCCTCGCTACTTCCCGTACGTGACGTAGTCCTGGTCGTCGTCGGGCGGGTTGCCCAGCCGGCAGATCCGGCCGTACTTGGCCAGGACCAGGCGGCCGTCACGGGCGTCGGACTCGTCGTCGAAGACGTGCAGCACGTTGTCGTCGTCCTTGACCCGCCAGCCCTGCCCGCCGCCCATGTCGTTGACCTGCAGGTTGCCCCGGTCGTACGACGAGCAGGCGTCGTCCTCGCCCGCAATGGTGGTGCGCTTGCCGGACGAGTCACGCCAGTAGTCGAAGACGTAGGCGTTGGCGTCCTCGCGACCGTTGCCGCGCCCGATGAAGCAGTGCCGCTTGTAGCGCTGCGCCAGGGCCAGCCCTTGGTCGCCGATGTTCTCGCCGGGGCCGCCGTGCAGCCGCGCGACGATCTTCGAACCGTCCATGACCTGGTGGATGCCGGCCTCGTACTGCACGGTCAGGTTGTTCGGGTTGTAGGAGACGCAGTCGGCCGGCGACGGCCAGGACGGCGCGGCGGGCGACGGGCGCGCCGAGGTCCGCGCGGGTGACGGGGAAGCCGACTCGACGGGGGCGGCGGTCGGGCTGACCACGGTGGAGAACGTGGGCGCGGTGACCGGATCGTCCTTGTCGGAGCCACAGGCGGTGCCGGCGGCCAGCACGCAGGCGGCGGCCAGGAGAAGGCGAGGGGTGCGGCGCATGCCGGCAGCCTAGGCGCGCCCGCCCGCCGCCTCAGTCGCCTAACCGTCTCCGCTCCCGGATCGCGCCGATCCGACACACCCCCGCCGCCGGCGCAGTGCGACACGGCGCGGCACACCACCACCGCCGCGCCGCGCCACCACGCTGCGCCGGGTCAGTTCATGTGGGAGATCTGGATCAGGTTGCCGCAGGTGTCGTCGAGGACGGCGGTGGTGACCGGGCCCATCTCCAGTGGCGGCTGGGTGAAGACGACACCGAGCTTGGTCAGCCGCTCGTACTCGGCGTGCACGTCGGTCACGGCGAACGAGGTGAACGGGATGCCGTCATCGACCAGGGCCTCCTTGAACGGCTTGGCCGCCGGGTGCTGGTCGGGCTCCAGCACCAGCTCGACGCCGTCCGGCTCGTCCGGGGAGACGACGGTGAGCCAGCTGAACTCGCCCATCGGGATGTCGTTCTTCTTCACGAAGCCGAGCACGTCGGTGTAGAAGGCCAGCGCCTTGGCCTGGTCGTCGACGAGGATGCTGGCAAGGTGGATTCTCATGGATTCTCCTGTGGTCTGGTCCGGACCCAGCGCTCGGCGATCTGCGCGAGCGGGGTGGTGTCGAGGGTGTGGAACTTGTAGCGCCCCTCGCGGCGCGTACGCACCAGGCCCGCGGCCTCGAGCAACTCCAGGTGCTGCGAGACCGCCTGGCGCGAAGACGTGAACTGGTGTTTGGTGCCCAGCCGGGTGCATATCTCGAACAGGGTCTGGTCGTCGCGCTCGGCCAGCTCGTCGAGGATGTGCCGCCGGGTCGGGTCGGCCAGTGCTTTGAAGACGTCGCCCACGTCAACCACTATAGGCAAGTAACTGCTTGCCTATCAAGTCGCCCGGACGGCGAGCGCGACCGCACCTACCGTGACCCGGCCACCGGGTCGGGTAGGTTGCCGGAATGGTGACCTTCGAACCGGGTGAGCTGGTCTACGTCCGCCACTTCCAGAACACCCAGATCGGCGGCCTGTTCCGGATGCGGGCGGTCCGCCACGACGAGCGCGGCGCGCTGCTGTGGTGCGCCCACGGCACATGCGGCTGGCACCTGAACCGCCTCGACGACCGCCGGATGTCGCAGATCCCGCTCGCCGAGTGGGTCACCGGCCCCAAGCAGCCGATGCCGTTCGTCGCCCGCCACAGCGCGCTGTCCTGGCACCCCACGGGCGCCGACTACTCGGTCCGCTGGCTGTTCGACACCGACGGGCGCTTCCGCAGCTGGTACGTCAACCTGGAGCGGCCCGGCGTCGCCTGGCGCGACCCGCGGCTGGCCGGCCTGGACACCACCGACTGGGACCTCGACGTCTGGGTCGACGCCGACCGCACCTGGCGCTGGAAGGACGAGGACGTGTTCGCCGAGCGGCTGACGCAGCCCGAGCACTACTGGGTGGACGACGAGGCGCGGGTGCGCCGGGCGGGCCGGGAGGTGATCGACCTGGTCGAAGCGGGTGTCTTCCCGTTCGACGGGACCTGGTGCGACTACCGTCCCGACCCGTCCTGGGCCGCCGATACCGGCGACACTCCGCCGCCCGGCTGGGACCGCCCGCGGAGCTGGTGACGGCGGGAGCTACTGCCGATCCCGCCCGGGACCGTCCTTGACGATCGTCCACGGGCGCATCAGGTCGTCGTCCTCGTGTTCGAGGATGTGACAGTGGTGGATGTAGGTCGCCGGGAATTCGGCCCCGCTCCCCGGAATGGACGCGATGTCACCCGTCGGCGGGTAGATGTCCGGGATGATGATGCGGGTGACCATCTCCGAATAGGCTTTGACGACGTCCTTGCTGGACGCCACCTCGTCCGGGTCGGGCGGAATCGGTGGGCCGGTGAAGTAGTTCGCCAGCACCGGCAGGTCCTCCGGTTTGCGGCCGCCGAAGACCCACTTGTCGTACTGGGCCTGGTAGCCGGCCGCGTCGATCGGCTGCCTGTTCAGCACCTGGAAGTTGACGAGGTGGACATGCATCGGGTGGGCGTCGTGGTTGGGATTGACATACTCCCAGACCTCGGTCGAGCCCGCCTTGACGAAGTCCTGCGACGGCTCCATGAACGGCACCGCATTGAGCGTCATGGTGGCGAAGAGCTCATGCTGGTAGATGACCCATTGCCGCCGCCGGGTGCGCGGTGTCGGCTCGACGGAGGCGACCGTCGGCAACGTGAGTTTGTCGGGCGGCGTCGTCTTGTCCCCGCCTCCGGACAATCGTTTGGTGACCTGGAACTGCATGACTTCGGAGATCTCCGGTCCTTCGCCGGGGATGCCGGGGAAGTGGACCGGCGCGTTGTAGTTCGTCATCGTGACTTTCGTGCCCATGGGCAGCTGGCTGAAGTCGATGAGCAGGTCGTATCGTTCGGCCGGCGAGATCAGGAAGTTGAGCATCGGCAGCGGGTCACGCAGGCCGCAGTCGGTGCCGATCAGCCAGAACGGCAACTGGGGCTGAGGCAGCACCTCCCTGGGAGTGACGTCGAACCTCAGCCGCCAGAAGCGCTCGTTCGAACCGTTGAGGATGCGCAGCCGGTAGCGGCGCGGCTCGACGGCCAGGAACGGGTACGCCTTGCCGTTGACGACGGGGGTGTCCTCGCCTTCCTGCAGGGTCATGGTGTAGGCGAGCGAGCCGTCCCGGTGGAAGGTCCGGTCCTGCAGGATCAGGGGGACCTCGAACTCGCCTCGGGGCAGCCCGAGCCGCTCTTCGGCGCGGTCGCGGATGAAGTAGAGACCGGCCAGGCCCGCATAGACGTTGAGGCTGGTCATCCCCATGCCGTGATCGTGATACCAGAGCATGGCCGCACGCTCGTGGTTGGTGTAGCCGTAGATCGCTTCGTTGCGTTTGACCCGGCTCGGTTCCAGGGTGGTGTAGCCGTCGGCGTGGATGCCGTCCGGGCTGAACGACTGATGCGGCATGCCGTCGGACTGTGGCGGTGTGAAACCGCCGTGCTGGTGTACGACGTTCCACACGTTGACGTTCTTGGGAAACGGCGGGTGGGCGTGGTACGGCGGCGGAGGGGTCGGGGTGAGCTGGGGGTTCCCGCCCCGAATTTCCTCGATCACGCTCTGGAACAGGTGAGTGGTCGGCAGCTTGTTGCGGTACTTGACGACCGTCGGACGGTCCCTGGTCGCGCTGAAGGTCGGCCCGAGATAGCCCATGCCGATCGGTCGGTGCGCATGGTGCGGGTTCTTGGCCCAGTAACCCCACACCGTGGCCGGCCCGAGATCCCGGTGAAAGCGCCACTTGCCCGGCCGCATCGTGTATTCGTAGTAGTCGGCGCCGGGGTAGACGGAAGGATCCGGGACGGCTGTCATCGGTATGGGCAGCGGGTCGACGAACCTCTTCAGCGGAGGGGTCCGCGGTATCGCGGTGTCCGCGTTCCCATGACCCCCGTGTCCTCCGTGACCCCCGTGACCCCCGTGGCCACCCCGGTCAGGCGACGCCTGCGCCTGCGCTCCCAGCACTCCCCCGGGAATCATGGCCGCGCCTCCGACGGCACCGGCCACGAGCAACTGCCTTCGCCCAACCATCTGATCCAACTTTCACTCGCATCCGTAAACGCCGAGCAGAGTGGCTTCGATCGACGACCACGGCTCGCGCTGAATCGAGCCTATGGGCCGCTGAACTGGAGTTTCGGCTGCGCCACGCTGGTGGATGTCGGGTCGGCGCCTTTCGCGAGGGCGTCTCGACGCGGCCCGAACGCCTCGTCGAGGAACGCCAGACGTACGGCGTCCTGGACGGCTTCGCCGCCCTCGTGGCCGTTGAACGGGTACACCTCGATGCGCTTCGGTCCCGCGTAGCGGTGATAGGCGGCGTAGACCGTCGACGGGGGGCAGCTCGCGTCCATGTGCGCGACGCTGAACAGCGCGGGAGCCGTCGCCCGCCCGGCGAACAGCACGCCGTCGCAGTAGGACAGCGTCCGGAAAGCCTGCTCCTCGTGGTCGCGGTGCACCGCGAGATACGAGGTGACCTCGCGGTACGGCCCGGCGGTGGCGAGTTCCGCGCCGCGCCGGTGGTCGCACAGGAACGGCACGTCCGGCGCGACGGCGACCAGGTCCGGCACGAGTGCCCCGACGGCCAGGGCCAGCCCGCCGCCCTGGCTCTCCCCCGTCACCGCGACCCGTGACACGTCCACCAGCGGAAAAGCACGCGCGGCCGCGACGGCCCGGACCGCGTCGGTGATGACCCGGCGGTAGTAGTGCGTGTGCGGGTCGAGCACGCCGCGGGTCATGAAGCCGGGATGCTGCGGACTCGTCCCCTCGGGATCGGAGGTGTCGCCGTGGCGCCAGCCGCTGCCCTGGCCGCGGACGTCCATGAACAGGTGGGCGTAGCCGGACGCGGCGTAGAGCAGGCACTCGTGCGGAAGCCCTCGGCCGCCGCCGTAGCCGGGGAACTCGACCACGCAGGGCAGCGGCTCGGTGGTTCCGGCGGGCAGGGCCAACCAGGCCTTGACGGGGTGCCCGCCGAACCCGGCGAAGGTGACGTCGTGGACCTCGATCGTGCGCCGCCACACGGAGGTGAACCGCGCGTCCAGCGGGAACGCGCTCGCCTCGGTGAGCGTGCGCGCCCAGAACTCGTCGAAGTCGTCCGGCGCCCGCAGCGAGCTGCGGTACTCCCCCGGGTTCGGCTCGGTGATCGGCACGGCTATCCCTTGAGACCCGTGTGCGCCAGGCCCTCGATGAACTGGCGTTGCGCGATCACGAACACCACCAGCACCGGCAGGGCCGTCAGCGAGGCCGCGGACAGCTGGATGTCCCACATCGGACCGCCGTACGCGTCGACGAACTGGGTCAGCGCCTGCGGCAGGGTGAACATCTCCGAACTGGACAGGAACACGATCGGTTCCAGGTAGAGGTTCCAGCTGTGCAGGAACGTGAAGATGGCGACCGCGCCCAGGGCCGGGCGGGCCAGCGGCAGCGCGATCAGCCGGAAGATCGCGAAGCGGCCGAGGCCGTCGACCTTCGCCGCCTCCTCCAGCTCGCCGGGCAGGGCGAGGAAGAACTGCCGCATGATGAACGTGGCCAGCACGCTGGGCGCGCCGAGGATCGGCACCAGGATCAGCGGCCAGTGGGTGTCGACCATGCCCCAGGCGTCGAACATCTTGAACAGCGGCACGATGGTGACCTCGCTCGGGATGAGCAGGCCGACCAGGATCACCACGAACCAGGCGTTCGCGCCTCTGAACCTGATCCGCGCGAACGCGTATCCGGCCAGCGACGACACCGCGAGCGTGCCCACGGTGACCAGCGCCGCGATGTACATGCTGTTGAAGTACTGGCGGGCGAACGGCTGCAGTTCGAAGGCCTTGGCGTAAGCGTCGAAGCTGACGTCGCTCGGCCACAGCGTCGGCGGGAACGCGAAGATGTCGCCGACCGGCTTGAGCGACGAGGTCACCATCCACCAGGTCGGGAACAGGAACGGCAGCGCCAGCAGGCACAGCACGCCGTACACGGCGGTCTTGGCCCTACGACTCATGGAACACCCACTTCCGGCGCATACGCCACTGCACCAGGGTCAGCAGCAGCACGATCAGGAACAGCAGCACGGACAGGGTGGCCCCGTATCCGAAGTGGTGGAACTGGAACGCCTGCTGGTAGAGGTAGTAGACGAGCACCGTGGTGGAGGTTCCCGGGCCGCCCTGGGTGAGCACCGCGATCTGCGCGAACACCTGCAGCGAGCCGACCACGGTGATGATCGACGTGAGCAGGATGGTCGGGCTGATCATCGGCACGGTGATGCTGAGGAACTGCCGGCGGCGGCCGGCGCCGTCGACGGTGGCGGCCTCGTACAGGTTGGCGGGCACGCCCTGCAGCGCGGCCAGGAACAGCACCATGTTCAGGCCGACGTTCTTGACCACCTGCACCACGATCACCGAGATCATGGCGGTGGCGTCGCCGCGCAGCCAGTTCGGCCCGTCCACGCCGACGGTCTCCAGCAGGCCGTTGATGCCGCCGTTGTCCTGCAGCAGGAAGCTCCACACGATGGTCCAGGCGACCAGGCTCACCACGACCGGCGAGAAGAACACCGTCCGGAAGAACACCGTGCCGCGCAGCCGCTGGTTGAGCAGCACCGCGAGCAGCAGCGCCAGGCTCAGGTTGAGCACGACCAGCCCGGCCGAGAAGAAGCCCGTGGCGATCAGCGCGTCGGCGAGCTTCGGGTCGTCGGCCAGGGCCTGGTAGTTCTCCCCGCCGACGAAGGTGAACGTGTCGGCGAGCACGTTCCACTCGTGCAGGCTGTACCAGAACACCAGGCCCAGCGGCACGAACACGAACAGCAGCGAGCCGATGAGCTGAGGGGCGATGAACAGGTAGCCGGCGAGGGTGTCGCGCCGGCTACCCGTCCAGAAGCGAGTGCTCACTTGGCCAGTAGGGGGTTGATGGCCGAGCACACGCCGCCGAGGACCGCCTTGACGTCGGCGTCGGGCTTCCACAGCGGGTCGAGCGCGGCCCGCACCGCCTGGGCGATCTCGGCCTGGCCGGTGTGGCTGGGCTTGACGACGCCGCTGGAGATGCCGTCGATGACGACCTGCTGCAGCTGCTCGGGCTTGAGCAGCGGGTTGGTCTTGGCGAGGGTCTCGGCGGTGAGCAGCGAGGTGCGCGGCGGCGGGAAGTACGCCGCGAGCTTGGCGGAGTTGTCGGGGTTGGTGAAGAAGGCGAGGAAGTCGGCGGCGACGTCGGCGTTCTTGCCCTTCTTCAGCGCGCCGAGCCCGGCCTGCCCGATCACGGCGTACTCGCCCTTCGGCCCGGTCGGCAGCGGGACCAGGTCCCAGCCGAACTTGGCGTCCTTGAGCAGCGACGTCCGGGAGATCTGGGTGATCGTCATGGCGGCTTCACCGGCGAAGAAGTCGGCGGTGGTGCCGGGGCCGGGCAGCGCCTTGCCGGTGAAGATCGCATGGTGCAGGAAGGTCATCGCGTCGACCATCGGCTGCTGGTCGAACCCGCACGTCTTGCCGTCCGCGCTCCACGCCTGCGCGCCCCAGCCCGACCACACGGTCGACAGGTTGTCCCAGCCCTTGTAGTCGAAGTCGCGTACGACCAGCCCGGCCTTGCCGCTCTTGGCCGACGACGCCGCGGCGACCGCGACCGCCTTCTCCCAGGTCCACTGGTTGGCGGCGATCAGCTCGGCCGGGGTCTGCTGCCCGGCCGCCTTGACCATGTCGTTGTTGACGAACACGCCGAAGGGCGAGGTCGAGAAGGGGTACGCGAACAGCTTGCCGTCGGCCTGCCACAGCTTCGTCGCGGCCGGGCTGAGGTCGGCGGTGTTGTAGCCGTCGGCCTTGGCCAGGGTGTCGTCCAGCGGCAGCAGCGCGCCCGAGCCGACGAAGTCCGGGGCCGAGTTCTCCAGCAGCCAGGCCAGGTCCGGGCCGTTGCCGCCGGCGATCTGCGTGGTCAGGGTGGTGGTGTAGCTCTCGAACGGGATCGGGTCGAACTTGATCTCGGTGACCCGCGGGTTCTTCGCCCGGTAGGCGTCGGCGATCTCGTTGAACAGCTTCAGGTGCGCCTCGTTCGAGGACCACACCGTCATCCGCAGCGACACGGGGCCGGTGCTCGGCTCCTCCTCACCGCCGCAGGCGGCCAGTCCGAGGGCGAGCACGCCGGCGATCGCGGCGGCGAGAAGTGCGCGTATCTTCATCGTGAACTCCAACTCAAGGTGGCCGGTCAGTAGCCGGAGACGTCGGGCCAGCGCAGTTCGACGCCGTCCCGGATGAGCTGTGCCTGGAACCCGGAAAGCTGCTCCGGGGTGTTGCGCACGCCGCGCGGCGTCTGGCCCTGGTTCAGGCAGTACGCCGCGAGCGCCCCCGCCACCTCGCCCACGTTCCACTCGACCGGGTGCAGCCGGTACGAGCCGTTGGTGATGTGCGTGGTGCCGATGTTCTTGCCCGCGGGCAGCAGGTTCTCCATCCGGCGCGGGATGAGCGCGCCGAGCGGGATCTCGAAGGGACACGAGCCGACGTCGATGTAGTTGTCGCCGCCGGTCGAGGGGTGCAGGTCGATGCGGTACATGCCGACCCCGACCGCGTCGGGGTACTCCACCGCGCCCTTGTCGCCGCGTACGGCCAGCGACAGGTCCTGCTCGACGACGGTGTACTCGGCCCGGATGCGCCGTGACTCCCGGATGTAGGGGGCCATGGCCAGGCCGTCGGCGCCGCCGGTGACGTCGCCGCGCAGCCGCAGTCCGGGGAATCCGGCCTCGGTCTGCAGCCAGTAGAGGACCGACAGCGACAGCTGCTTCGCGTTGGCGAGGTGGGTGTCGGCGTCGGGCACGTCGATGACCGGGCTCTCGAAGTAGTCGATCATCGGCCAGTTGACCAGGCAGATGTCGCTCTCGTAGGCCCCGGGCGTGAACAGCTTGCGGGCCGCGATGCGCCGGAACGTCCACAGGTTGCCGTCGCCGGGGTTGACCCGCTGGTCGGCGACGACCGCCAGCGGGTCGTCGTCGGGGTTCGGGGTGAAGCTGCGCTCGCTGATCGCGAGGGTGCGCGGGTTCGGCGAGCGGAACGACAGCAGCCGGTCGCCCCAGAAGTCCGGCTGGTACGCGCGCCAGAAGTCGTACTGCGCGGGCTTGTCGATGGTGTTGTCGCCGTCGACGTGGTCGACCGCGAAGCACACCGACACCGCCTGCATGTTCATCGGCTGCGCCTCGTCCGGCGCGCTCGGCTCGCCGGTCTCGTGCTGCGACTCGAAACCGGTGACGTACTCGGTGCCGGTCAGCGGCAGCAGCTCCCCGGTCTCGGTCGCGTCGAGGGTGTACGCGGCCTCGATCGTGAGCCGGTCGCCGGTGCGCACGTGCTCGACGGTCACCGCGGTGACCCGGTCGCCGTCGGTGTCGGCCGCGACCGGCCGGTACGGCTGCAGCACCGTCAACCGGCCCGACGACCGGTACGGGGCCAGCATCGACTCGATCACCGCGACCGCGACCCGGGGCTCGTGGCACAGCCGGCTGACGTGGCCGCCGCCCGGGTTCAGTTCGCGCCACGCCCGCGCGGCCGGGATCAGCGGGTAGTGGGCCCGGTAGTAGTCGCGGATGCCTTCGCGCAGCGCGCGGTAGCTCGCCGTGACGCCGAACTGCTCGACCCAGCTGTGCTCGTCGGGCGGCACGGCCTGGCTGGTCAGCTGCCCGCCGAGCCAGTCGTATTCCTCGGTCAGCACCACCCGGCGTCCGGCGCGCAGCGCGCCCAGCGCCGCGGCCACCCCGCCGAGGCCGCCCCCGACCACCAGAATCTCGGCCTGCATCGTCAGTTACCTCTTTCGCTGAGCGTCTCGCCGGGCACGACCTCGCACGGCAGCAGGCGCTGCCGGTCACCGGGCGTGCCCTCGATCAGCGCGGTCAGGACCTCGACGGCCTGCGCGCCCATGGCCTGGCGCGGAATGCGCAGGCTGGTGAACTCCACCGCGGTCGGCAGTGCGGCCCGGGTCGGTTCCCCGAGCGTGGCCACCGACAGCTCCACCCCGCGCGAGCGGGCCAGTTCGAACAGCGCGACGCCGTCGGCGTGCTCCTCGGCCACCACCGCGGTCACCCCCGCGGCCAGCGTCGCGTCGAGCACGGCCGCGGTGTCCCGCACGGGTTCACCCTCGGCGGGCGGCACGTGGTGCTCGCCGTACACCCCGGCCGCTGCGACGGCTTCGCGGAAGCCGCGACCACGGTCGGCCCACGACTCCGGACCTGCGCCCAGGCCCAGGTAAGCCAGCCGGTCGTGGCCCAGGGCGACCGCCCGGCGCACGATCTCCGCGGTCGCCGCGGCGTAGTCCGCGCCGACGTAGGGCACCGGGCCACCCGCGTCGTCGCGTCGGCCGATGGATACGAACGGGATCTCCTCGGCCAGCAGCCGGGCCAGGTCGGCGCGGTCGATGGTGCGACCGAGCAGGATGCTGCCGTCGGCCAGGCGCAGCCGGTTGTCGCCGTGGAAGATGCGCCGCCGCCCGTCGACCACCGGCGTGCTGGTCATCAGCAGCAGGTCGCAGCCGAGCACCTCGGCCTGCTGCTCGATGCCGACCAGGAACGGGTGGTAGAAGTCGCTGTTCGCGCTGGGGAACACCGGCTCGTAGGTGAACACGCCGATGATGCGGTTGTGCCGTGCGGCCAGCCGCCGGGCGATCGGGTCGGCCACGTAGCCGGTCTCGGCGATGGCCCGCAGCACCTTCTCGCGGGTCTCCGCCGAGAGCTTGACGTCGGCGTCGGACCGTCCGTTGAGGACGAGCGAGACGGTCGCCTGGCTCACGCCGGTCATGCGGGCGATGTCCTGCTGGGTCACCCGCCTGCGGGCTCCGGTCACGGTGCGTGTCCAATCCTCGGGCTAATGCGCATTAGTTGGTTCGGTGAGATGAGATCCTGCGGCCTTGCGGGCGCTTCGTCAAGGCCCACAACGAAAATCGTGCGCGCAGAAGTTCCTGAACTAATTCGTATTAGCCCCTTGACGTCCGCGCGCCGCGAGCCCGAGACTCACCGTTACTTTCGGTTATATCCATCGATGGGAGGCACCACCGATGAAACCGCTCCTCAACCGCAGGCAACTCCTGGTCGCGGGCGCAGCCGCCGCGGCCGGCGGGCTCACCGGGACGGTACTGGGCAGCCCGGCCCACGCCGCCCCCGCGGGTTTTCCGACGTACCAGTACCTCGGGACCCCGTTCAACAAGGCGAACCTGCGCTACAACCCCACCGGCGAGCTGATCTTCCCATGCATCCGCGGGGTGTACGACAAGATCGCCTCACCGCTGGGCAGGTACTACCTGTACTACGCCCCGCACGACTCGCCCGGCGGCATCTGCCTGGCCTACGGCAACTCCCTGAGCGGCCAGTTCACCGAGTACCCGAACAACCCGATCATCTCGAACAACTGGGCGCCGCACTACTCGGTGAGCCACGTGTCGTCGTCGCACGTCATCTGGAACGCCGCGAACAGCAAGTTCTACCTGTACTTCCACGGCGAGAACAACACGACCCGGATGGCCTGGTCCACCGACGGCGTGCACTTCACCTACTTCGGACGGGTGCTGCACACCGGCGTCATCCCGAACTGCACCGAGACGTCGTACGCCCGCGTCTTCGAGCACACCGTGCCCGGCCTGGGCAACAAGTACGTGATGGTGTTCATGGGCGTCACCTCGGGCACCCGCAAGATCTTCTGGGGTTGGTCCAACGACGGCAAGACCTGGTCCTACGACCCGACCCCGCTGGTCACCCCCGGCCCCGACGGGCAGGTCGACATCGCCGCGCCGCACATCCTCAAGCGCAACAACACCACGTACGTCGTCTACCACGGCAACGGCGGCGACATGTACCTCACCGAGGTCGGCAACAGCTTCGACCGCGAGGTCCACCTCGGCGTCTTCCACTACGCCATGGACGCCGGGCCCGACCGGGGCCGCAGCGCCGCCGCGAGCTTCGGCACCGACGGCGGCGTGGAGTACATGTTCTACGAGGCCGGTCCCCGCCTCGACGCGACCATCGCGGTGGCCCGGGCAGTCTGAGCCGACGGGCAAGATCGCCTTTTCCGCTCGGAAGGTGCAGCCAGACCGCATTTTCCGAGCGGAAACAGCGATCTCGTTGCCACCCACGCGATATTCGCCACTGCCGCCGCACGGCGAAGGCGGCTACGGTCGCTGGCGTGACCCCCGACTCCTGGTTCCTGTCCGCCGACGAGCGCGGCAACCCGGCCACCGGCATCGACCGGCGCCGCGCGGACGGCCTCGCCTGGAGCCGGGGCAACCTGGCCCGCCCGCTGGTGCACGGGGCGGCATACTTCAGCGAACTCGTCGCCGTGCTCGACGGCACGCGGGCCGGGGACGTCGTCATGTTCACCGACTGGCGCGGCGACCCGGACGAGCAGCTCGACGGGCCGCGTACCCAGGTCACCAAGGTGCTCGGCGACGCCGCGCGACGCGGAGTGCAGGTGTACGGCCTGCTGTGGCGCTCGCACCCCGACTGGCTGCACTTCAGCTCGCCGCAGAACCGCCAGCTCGCCGAGGAGCTGCAGGCCGCGGGCGCGCACGTGCTGCTCGACATGCGGGTGCGTTTCGGCGGCTCGCACCACCAGAAGCTGTTCGTGGTACGCCACCCGGGCCACCCGGAACGCGACGTCGCCTTCGTCGGCGGCATCGACCTGTGCCGCGGCCGCAACGACGACGCCGAACACCACGGCGACCCGCTCGCCCCGCCGATGGCCGAGGTCTACGGTCCGAACCCGCCCTGGCACGACATCCAGCTGGAGCTGCGCGGACCGGCGGTCGGCGACATCGAGCACGTGTTCCGGGAACGCTGGGACGACCCCAGCGCGCTGTCGCTCAACGTCGCGGACCTCGTCCGCGACAAACTGTCCCGGCTGCGCACCGAGGTCCCCGCCCTGCCCCCGCCGCTGCCCGACCCGCCCCGGCAGGGCCCGCACAGCGTGCAGACGCTGCGCACGTACCCGCGGCGGCGGCTCGGGCGCTACCCGTTCGCGCCGCGCGGTGAGCGCAGCATCGCCCGCGGATACCTCAAGGCGCTCGCCCGTGCCGAGAAGCTCATCTACGTCGAGGACCAGTACCTGTGGTCGGCCCGGGTCATCCACCCGTTCGCGCAGGCGCTGCGGAACAACCCCGAGCTGCGGCTGATCTGCGTGGTGCCGCTCGCGCCGGACGCGGCCTCCCCCGCCATCTCCCGCGCCGAGTCCTGGGGACGCAAGCAGGCCATGAAGGTGCTGGGCAAGGCGGGAGGCGACCGGGTCGCGGTGTACGGCCTGGAGAACGCCGCCGGGACGCCGATCTACGTGCACGCCAAGTCCTGCATCGTCGACGACGTCTGGGCGACGGTCGGGTCGGACAACTTCAACCTGCGGTCGTGGACCTACGACTCGGAACTGACCTGCGCCGTGGTGGACGAGTCGCCCGAACCGGCGTACGCCCGCGACTTGCGCTTGGAGCTGATGAGCGAGCACCTCGGCGGGGCCGGCGACCCGCCGGACCCGCGGCTGGGCGATGCGCGGGCGGCGTTCGACCTGTTCGCCGCCGCAGCCCGGCAGCTGGACGAATGGCACGCGTCCGGCCAGGTCGGCCCGCGCCCGCGGACCCGGCTGCGCCGCTACGATCCGCCGAAGGTCCGCGGCTGGCGACGGCTGCCCGCCCGGCTGGTCTACGAACTGATCTGCGACCCCGACGGCCGACCCAGCACCATGCGGGTGCGCAACCGCTTCTGACCGCTCACCAGTAGGCGGCACTGCCGAACGGCTCGCGGCGCGGACGGCGCAGCACACCCGGGCTCAGAACGGCTTCGAACGCCGCGACCTGGTACGGGCACGAATCGCTGGGCTGCGCCAACCACTCCCGCACCGGCACGCCCGGCACCACCTCGGCGGCTGCCCACCACTGCGCACGATGCTCCTGCCAGAACTCGTCGTCGAACCCGATGTCGAGCAACCGCAGCCTCCGGACAACCGGCACCGCCTCCTGGACGAAATCATCCTCGTCGGCGGCGTCCTGGCGGGCCATGGCCTGCTCCAGGTCCTCGTCGTCGCCCGCCTCGTCACCGTCGGTGAGCAGGCGGAACACGAACCGCCGCTCGGCGTCCTCGGCGTCCGGCGGCAGTCCTGCATCCGGATGCACCGTCACACACTCGACGACGACCCGCTGACAGCCGTTCCCTGCGAGCATGTACTCCGGCTCAACAGTCGTCGCCGGCTCGTACCCGAGCACGCGGGCAAGGTAGAGAGTGCTCACCCGGCAGAGTATGGCCGGGCCTGCCGAACGCGCATCGGCGCGCCCCTCTCGCTTGGGATCAGCAGGGAGACTGCGCAGGCGCTGTGCGCGCAGCCCGCCGCGGACAAGCCCCGGCGAACCTGGTGGAAGCGGCGCTGAGCCCACCCCGGACGTCGCCTGGTGGTCGTCAAGCGGCTGCGGCATCATCGTGCCGTGACCGTTGAAGATCCAGTGTCGATCGACCTGACCGACGACGAGCGTCTCCTGCTCGTCCGCGGCTTCCTCCAGTGGGGCGGGCCCGCCCACGCCACTGACGCGCTGGCGGTCCTCATGGGCTTCGACAGCGTCGAGGACATGTACCGGCAGTGCCGCCGCCTCAGCACGGCCGTCGAGGCTGGGCAGCCGCTCAGCCGACGGGACTGGCGACGCTCGCTGATCAGCACGGAGATCGTCTTCGCCAGCGACATCTTCGGGGCGGGCTATGAATGGTCGACCACCACCGGCCTATCCGACGCGGAGACGATGAAAACCCTGCGGCAACTGCAACGCAAACTCACCATGCAGGCGCGGGTACACAACGTCTGACCGGCTGCCGAACGCCTCCCCCGCACCGTGCTCTCCATGCGCCGTTGTGCGGACGTTCTCGGCGGGTTCAACCGGGATGTCTAACGTCCGGGGCGATTTCCCGTTCGAGGAGGATTCATGACACGTCTGCCCCGGCTGGCCCTGACCGGCCTGACCGTGCTGACCCTGGCGGTCGCCCTGCCCACCGGCGGTTCCGCGGCCCCGGCCGAGGCGGCGCGGTCCGGTGACTTCGGGCCGGCCGTGCTGACCGGCTTCGCCAAGCTGCCCGCGCTGACGTTCGTGCCCGCCAGCGACCCGTCCGGTTCGCTGCTCGGCACCACCCCGGTCAACGGCGTCACGCCGCCCTTCGCCGACCAGCCCGTACAGGGCTTCAGCGGCATCGCCCGCAACAGCGACGGCAGCTACGACGTGCTGTCGGACAACGGCTACGGCAACATCAACAACAGCGGCGACTTCGTACTGCGCATCCAGCGCATCGTCCCCGACTTCGGCACCCGTGGCGTCGACGTCGTCGGCGGCATCAACCTCACCGACCCGGCCGGGTTCGTGTCCTGGCCCCTGACCCGCGCCGACCGGGTGCTGACCGGGGCCGACTTCGACGTCGAGTCGATCGTCAAAGCCAAGTACGGCAGCTACTGGATCGGCGACGAGTTCGGGCCGTACCTGCTGCACTTCGACCGGGCCGGGCGGCTGCTGGCCGCGCCGGTGCCGCTGCCGGGCGTCAACGCGCCGGAGAGCGCCGCCCGGCTGGGCGTGACCGCGAACCTGGGCAGCAGCAAGGGCTTCGAGGGCATGGCCGCCTCGGTCGACGGCAGATACCTGTACCCGCTGCTGGAGGGCACCGTCAGCGGAGACACCGCGGGCACCCTGCGGATCAACCAGTTGGACCGCACCACCGGCGCGTACACGGCCAAACGCTGGACGTACCGGCTGGAGTCGCCTTCGAACGCCATCGGCGATTTCATCGCGGTGGACAAGCAGCGTTTCCTGGTCATCGAGCGCGACAACAACCAGGGCGACGCGGCCGTGTTCAAGAAGATCTACCTCGTGGACCTGGCCGACCGGGACCGGGACGGCCTGGTCGACAAGACGCTGGTCGCCGATCTGCTGAACATCGCCGACCCGAAGCACCTGGGCGGCAGCGCCGACACGTTCCGGTTCCCGTTCCAGACGATCGAGGACGTGCTGATTCTCGACAACCGGACCCTGGCCGTGCTGAACGACAACAACTTCCCGTTCTCGTCAGGCCGCACCCCGGGCCGCCCCGACGACAACGAGTTCATCACCATCCGCCTCGACCGCTCCCTGCACGCCGACCACCGCGTGCTCGGCTGAGCCCGCACGGCTGGGTCCGGTCACGCTCCCGGACCCAGCCGTCGGCGCCACACCCACGTGCGTGCCGACGCTCACTTGACGAAGTGGTAGTCAGGGTGGGCCAGCCAGGCTGCTGTCGCCGCCGCGTCCAGGTAGACGGCGTTGTCGACGCCGATGCAGCGGCCTGCGTCCGCCAGGTGACGCAGCAGGCGTGCCGAGGGCGGAACCCGGAACTCGATGAACACCCAGCCGCCGGTCCGGCGTGCCACTCGCTGGGCGATGCGGGCCAGGGCGGGTCCGTCGGCCGGGTCGCTGACGAGGGTGTGCAGCACGACGTCGCAACGCATGGCAGTACCGGCGATCTGTGCGATGAGCTGCAGCTCTTCCGGCTCGATCTCGTGGTTCGGTGCCTGAAGCCAGTATTGGAAGGCCAGCCCGCCTGCGGTGAACCAGTAGCCCGGGTAGCGCTCGTCCCGGACCAGGCCCTCGGCCGCCAGCTCCTCCACCAGGACCGGCTCCGCCTGCTCAGCGGCACAGGAAGTCAGGAAACTCAAGGTCGTTCCGGCCACGGCCGACAGGTTATCGCACCTGGACCCCGAATCCTGTCGGTGCTCGGCAGGGTCGAGCTCCGCCTGGGTACGCTGCTCGCCGACATCCATCGTCGGGAGGGCACGTATGGGCACCTGGGGCAGCGGCAACTTCGACGACGACACCGCCGCCGACCACCTGTCGATGCTGACCGACCGGCTCATCCGCGAGATCGCCGAGGCGATGTCCGGCGATCCCGTCGGGATCGAACCCGACGAGTACTGGGGCGTCGCGGTGCCGTGCAACCTCGAACTGCTCCACCTCATCGCGAGCCGGAACCTTGTCGGCGCCGGCCTGCCCGACCCCGAGGTGATCGCCGACTGGAAGACCCGGTTCCTGGGCGTCTGGGAACAGGCCATCGACGGGCTGGAGCCGGTACCCGGGTTCAAGGAGCAGCGGCGGGCCGTCCTGGTGCAGACCTTCGACCAGCTGTCCGAACTGGCCGTACGCAGGCGGGCCTAGGTTGGCTTACCAGAGTGCGATCCGCACGGTCGACTGTCCGGCCTGCGGGGGAACCGCGACGTACGAAGTGACGGGTTATTCGGACGGCAGGGGTATCCGCTGGGACTCCTCGGTGACCTGCGCTGTGTGCTCGAGCGACGAACTGCACTGTCGCGCCACGTTCGTCGGCGTGGACGACTACGCGATGCTCCGGGAGCAGGGCGGCTGGTTCGGGCTGCAGGTCACCGTGCCTGGCGGTGACCGGATCCGGCTGCTGAGGGAACTACGGGCGGCGCTCGACCTTTCGCTGGACGAGGTTTCACGCATCCTCGCGGTGCGCACGGGTCCGCGGCTGTGCGGGCTGGAGATGGAGATGCGCCACGTGGAGTCCCTCGTGCGATCTGCGCTGCCGCAAGCCGTGACGAGCGTCGAGCGCATCACGGACTCAGCGGATTGCGTCCAAGCCGTCACCAGTCGCCTATGGCTGGCGGACTAGTCGGCGACGTGGATGACGATCTTGCCGCGGCGTTTGGCCTCCAGCGCCTCATAGCCTGAGCGCGTCTCGGCCAGAGGCAGCACGCGGTCCAGCACCGGCCGCACCCTGCCCTCGTCGACCAGTTCCGCGATCGAGCGCAACGCCGCCCGGTCGGGCTTGACGACGAAGTAGGTCGCGCGTACCCCGTGGCGGGCGGCCTCTTGCTGGTCGGGTGGCGCGGACAGGGCGACCAGGATGCCGCCCGGTTTCAGGACCGACCAGGATCGTGCCTGCGCGGCCGCGCCGGCGAGGTCGACCACGACGTCCACGTCCCGGACGTGGTCCTCGAGACGTTCGTCCTTGTAGTCGATGACCTGCTCGGCGCCCAGCCCTTCGACGAACTCCAGATCGGCGGCCCCCGCCGTGGCGCTCACCCGGGCGCCGAGGGCGGCCGCGAGCTGCACCACGTACATGCCCACGCCGCCCGCGCCGCCCTGCACGAGTATGTGCTGACCGGCCTGCAGCTCGGCGTGATCGCGTAGCGCCTCCCACGCGCTCAGCGCCGCCAGCGGCAGCGCGGCTGCGTGATCATGGTCGAGGGTGGCGGGTTTCGCCGCCACGACGGCGGCAGGCACGGTCACGTACTCGGCGGCCGCCCCGTTGAGGGTGAACGGGATCAACCCGTAGACGGCGTCGCCCACGGCAGGGCTGTCCACCCCTGGCCCGGTCGCCGCGACGACGCCGGAGAACTCGTGCGACGGGATGATCGGCGTGCGCTCAGGTCCCGTCCCGTCAGAGGTGTATGTCCAGGTTTCGGGCCAGGTGAGCTCTTGCGGTGTCATGGAGGCGGCTTTGACGGCCACCAGCACTTCACCCGGCCCCGGCTCGGGCCGCGGAGCCTGCTCGTACACGAGCTGCTCCGGGCCGCCCTTGGTATGCGCCCTCACGGCGAACATGGTGCTCATCCGGCGCTCCTCTCCGACCGTGCGCCCTGGAGAACAAGCCGCAGCCCCCATTATCTGGCCGACAGCGCCCCACCCGCCGGGGTTCGCTCTCCGGCCCGGAGATCATTCTCGCGCCATACCCAGCACACCCGCGCGCAGCAGCACGTACGTGATCCGCCGGTCGCCGTGCACGAGCACGTCGGCCGCGCCGTGATCCTCGAACAGCTCCAGCCCTCGCCGGACGTGGTTGCCCTCAGACGCCATGGCAGGCGACGGTGAGCGTGTCGTGCCCGCGCAGGATCAGCGGCTTGGGCGCGTTGCCGGGCTGCTGGGCCAAGGCCAGGTCGGGGAACCGTTCGAGCAGCGCCGGGAACGCGACCTGGCCCTCCAGGCGGCTCAGTGCCGCGCCGAGGCAGTAGTGCGGGCCGAAGCCGAAGCTCAGCGACCCGGGATCGGGCCGGGCCGGGTCGAAGGCGTCCGGGTCGGTGAAACGCGCCGGGTCCCGGTTCGCCGCCCCGATCATGACGAGCACCGCCTGGCCCGCCGGACAGGGCACGCCCTCGATCTCGGCGTCCTCGGGTGCATACCGGACCAGGATCTGCACCGGCGGTTCGAACCGCAGCATCTCATCCACGTAGGAGCCGACATTGTCCGCGGTCAGCTCCGCGCGCAGCCGCGGGCGTTCCAGCAGCATCGTCAATCCGTTGCCGAGCAGGTGCGTGGTCGTGACGAATCCGGCGTTGAAGGTCGTGATCAGGTTGGCGACGAGCGCGTCGTCGCTCAGCTCGGTGGCGGCCAGCATGCTGATCAGGTCGTCGCGGGGGTCGGCGCGCCGCAGCGCGACCAGGTCGGTGAAGTATGCCGACAGCTCCTTGGCCGCCGTGTCGGCGCGGACCATGTTGCGCCAGTTCGCGCCGTCGAGTTCGAGGATCGCCCCGATCGCCAGCACCCGCGGCCGGAACCAGGCCAGGTCGTCCTGCGGCACACCCAGCAGCTCGGCCATCACGCTGCTCGGCAGCAGGTAGGCGAACTCGCCCATGAACTCGACCGGGCCGTCGGCGGCCAGCTGGGCCAGCCGGTCGAGCAGCCGATGGGTCAGGTCCGTGACCGCGTGCTCCAGCGCGGACACCCGCCGCGCGGTGAACGCCCGCCCGATGATCTGCCGTACGCCGTCGTGCGCGGGGCCGTCGGTGAAGAACATCGAGTCGCGCAGCACGCGCAGCGCGGGGTGCCGCCGCCACTGCGGCGTGTGCAGATCCAGGTAGGCCGCATCGAGCTGACGGAACCTGGGATCCTTGAGCACCTGCGCGACCGCCTCGAAACCGTGCACCGCCACGGCGAAGCCCTGCGCGCCGCCGTCCACGGCCACCGCGACGCCCTCCCGGTGCAGGCGCGCGTAGAGGGCAGGCGGATCAACGCGCCCCTCCTCAGAGAGCAGTGCATTTAGATCCATGAGCATGTTCCTACCACACGGCGCAGGTCACCGGAACGGCACTGTTTCTGCGCCGACCGCTCACCGGCGGCGGCGCAGCCACGGGCCGGCCGCCTCCATCTGCTGGAGGACCGCCAGCCGGACCAGCGCGACGAACATGGCGGCGCACAACCCGGCGGCGACGACCGCGAGCACCCAGGCATAACGAGCCGGGTACGTGAGGACACGCGCCGCGCCGCCGGTGACGATGACGTCGCGGGTGCAGACCAACGCCGCCGGCTGCGCGGTGGACACGTCGATTCCACCGATGCCCGCCCAGCCGTTGGTGTCCCGCGGCACGTCGACGTACTCCCGGGACCTGCCGACGGTCAGCTCGCAGCCGCCGCCTGCGGCGGAGCTGTGCAGAAAGATCGTCCCGCTGGTCCATTCGTACGGATTTCCGGCCGGCAGCGCGGTGCCGATGGTGCTGACCAGCGGCGCGAACAGACACGCGACAAGCATGGCGAGCGCGGTCGCGCCGACCAGCCGGTGGCAGCGGCGCATGGCCCGCTCGATCGCCTGCGCGCCTCGTATCGCATCGTGGTCGGCGGTCAAGTGTCTGCCCCCTCGCGTCGCGGCCCATCCGCGCCTCGATGATGGCGGCACGTGGCAAGCAGACACGTCGGCGGCGCCCACCGGCGCGAGACCGCCCGCGGCGGTGCCGGAGTTCGAAAACGCCCCGGTCAGTGTCGCGGCTTGCCCCGCCGCGCAGCGGCAGGCGTCGCCCGTTCCGCGCTGTTGAACCGCACCTCGTGGCGGGTGGCGTCGGGTGCGGCGAACGCGAGCAGCCGCTCGCCCTCCTCGGTCAGGTCCTGCACGTCCCGGGTGGGGATCTGGAACAGGGGACGCACGACCAGCGTCGCCGCGCCCTTCTTCCTGACGATCGTCCAGATCGCCTGGACGAACCCGTCGACCAGCACCGTGCCGGGCACCACCCCGGGCACGGCGAACACGTCGCGCCGGTCCCGGTCGTCCATGATCCGGAAGGTGTCGTCGTACGCGTCCAGCATCGCGTCGAATTCCGCGAGGTAACGCGCGGGCGCGGGGGTGTCCGGGTGCGGCAGCGGGGCGTCGGGCAGGTCGAGCAGCTCGGTTCCCTCCTCGTCGCGGTAGACCACGAGCCGGCCGATGAGCCGGTCGACGACCTCGCCCAGCCCGCCGAGCCCCGACCAGGCCTGCATGTCGCGGACGGTCGCCGGGCCGAACGCGGCCAGATACCGCAGGACCAGCTCGTCGACGGTGGCCCGCGGACCCGCGTCGGCGCCGAGCCAGTGCTCGGCGGTGGTGTACGCGGGCTGCCCGACCGCACCCCACAGCCCGTGCGGCGGCACCTGCACCAGCGGCAGGGCCGCCCGAGCCGCCGGCCCGAGCGCGGCGGGATCGGCGTCGGGCCAGCGTTCGGCGAGCGCCACGCCCAGGTCCTTGACCGTGTACGGCCGCTGCTCGACCAGCGCCCGCGCCGCCGCAGCCACCTGGCCCAGGTCGGCTCCCCGCAGCCGCTCCCGTGACGCGGCGCCCAGGTGCCGTTCCTGCACGACCTGCAGCAGCGGCCGGAAGGCCGCGGCATCGCGGGCGCTGACCAGCTGCGGTGTGGCCTGCATCAGCGCCATCCTGACTGCTGCCCGCGAGGTGAGCAGGTCGGACAGGTCGTCGATCCGGAACTCCCGCAGCCGCGTCCACAGGCCGAGGTAGGGCGGGTTCGGCGCCTGGGCGGGCAGTCCGGCGAGGTGTTCGATCGCCTCCAGCGGGGCCATGGGCGATCGCTCCAGCAGCAACTGCCGCGCGAGCAGGGCACGGTTGAGATCGCGGCGGGTCAGCACGTGTGGATCATTTCATGGAACCGCCGGTCGCCACGCGCAGCACGGCGGACCCGTCACCTCAGGATGAGACCGGCCGCGCATGCGGGTCAGCATCGACGGTTCCAGGCGGCGTGGCCGGGCAGGCGGCCGTCCCGAATGTCAGAACCTCGGTCCAGCTTGCTTCCATGATTCGTGGTCGGCTAGGGCAACAGGTCGTCGATGCGGCAATGATCGACGCGACGGCGGCCGTGTTGGAGTTCGACGACGCCCGCGGATGGTTGGACGCCGCGGCTCAAGGACCGATGGAGCCGCTGGGGGCCGAAGTCTGGGTGTTCGACCCGGACTTCACCCAGGTCGTGTTGGTGCATCACCCCTGGCGGGCCTGGGTGCCGCCGGGCGGCAAGGTCGAACTCGGGGAAACGCCCCGCGAGGGCGCGATGAGGGAGTTGTTCGAGGAGACGGGTCTGCGCGTGCGCCTCCTGGCCGAGCCGGCGGCAGCGGCGGTGCGCTCGTTCCATCCGGACCTGCCGGCGACACTGTCCCTCTCGTACGCCGCGGTCGCCGCCGCGTCGACACCCCTGATCGGGGAAAGCGGGCAGCAGGCGGCCTGGATGCGGCTGGACAAGGACTGGGAGAGCTACTTCCCGGAGGACGCCGCCCGAATGCGGAGCTTCGTGACGGCACGCGCACATGAACTGAGAACGGCGTGACGGCGTTGTCAGACTCCGAAGTCGGTTACGAGGCCACGCGTTCGCCTGCCGATGCCCGCTGCTCGCTGCTCGCTGCTCGCTGCTCGCTGCTCGCTGCTCGCAACACCCCCGCATACGGCCCCGTAGGCATATACCTTGCGCGGAAACCCACGGCGGCCGCGGCGAAGTAGGCTGCGGTTTGTGACCAGTGCCGAGTGGGATCTGGACGATGTGCTGGTCGTGGTCGGCAGTTCCTGGGGCGACTACCAGGTGGCGCTGGTTGAGTGGATGGCCAGAGGCCCCGGTCCTCGGCACGGGTGCAGGCCAGAGTCCGCGCGGTCGCGATCGACGGGCGAGGCGCTGCCGCTGACGGTGATTCCCCTGGCGTACCGCAACGATCGCGAGTCGCGCGCCCTCATCGCGGTCGGCAGGATCGAGTCGCCGTGGCGCGAGGTCCCATGGGACATCGACAACTGGGGCGAGCCGCCCTGTCAGGTCCGCGGCCCGCGACCCTTTGACCGAACGGTGCCGAACCCGGAACGGATCGATCGCATTGCCGCCAGCGTCCTTCGCATTTTGCCACCCGGCCCAGTACACACAGAGACCGCACGCGCGGTGCTTTCCCAGGTGCCGGAGTTTGGCAGTGCTGCTCGTCCCATAATACGGAGGCTCGCGGCCGAGGCTCGGTGGAAGGAACTGGGCTCGATCGTCCAGTTGGCCGCCGTCGCCGCACTCGACGACGTAGCTCCGGTGTTGTGCGAGGTGCTCGAGTCGAATGCCAGACCGCCTCATCCGGGAGACCTTGTGGATGCGCTTGGACAGCTCAGATACGACGAGGCCGCGGAGCTTCTGGAAGGCCTGATTGGACAGTTCGCGTATGCGGATGGCGATCTGTCCGACGCTCGACGGTGTATCCGCGCGCTGGCTGCGATTGATGGGCAAAAGTCGCGTGCAAGGCTGACGCTCATCTCCTGGAGGGACTGGCCCGGACCCATTCGACAGTGGGCGGTCTGGGAGTTGGAGGCCAAGGGCCAGTATATTCCTCCACCAGGTCCTTGATCCGGACGCGGAGAAGGTCGGTGGCAGGATCCGGTCCACCAAACACCTCAGCCATGATCAGGTGCGGCCTGACCTACCCTGATGCGGATCACTTAGGGGGTGAGCGGGCATGGAAGAGCGTGAGAGGCGGGCGGCGATCGCATTGGTTGCCGCCATCCGGGCAGGAGATACCGAGGAGGAGGTCGATGAGATGATCGAGGACCTCGAGGGATACTTCCTTCTTCCTTCGGGGCGCCTTACGAACTACATCTTCTGGACCGAGTTGTCGGATGAGGAAGTAGTGGACAAGGCGCTGGAGTACGAACCTATCGCCCTGTAGCTCTCACCCGCGGGCGCTCCTGATCCGCAGGTTCGGGGCTTAAGCCCGTGGCAGCGCACCACCTGCGCCGGGGCTTTGGACACATCCAATAGCCCAACTTCGCTGCGCATCGTACGGCAGCGGCAGGTAGCTCAGGCTGGAGGCGGCGACCAAGTAGATCGCCTGCTGGACTCCCGGGCCGGTGCCGACGGTGCGGCTGGTCACCGTCGCTGTGCATCCGATGAGGCTCGACCGGCACCGCGGGCAACTGCGGCCTCAATGCGGAGCAGCAACCCCGCGACCACCATCAGGCCGCCGACGAACAGTCCGTCGGCACCCAGCAGACCGTACCGCCGCATCAGAAATGCAGCCACGATGACGATCACACCAATGACCGCAAGCGACGTGCCGAGGATCCCTGCCGCTGTACCTGGTCTCGCTTCCATGCGCCGCAGGCTACACATGATCGCCAACACACGGTATCCCCGCGATCATCCGCTGGGCTTTATGCGGCCTACCTCGTAACACGGGGCGGACACGCCTGGGCCTCCGTTACGGTAGGCCGGTGAAGGTCGTGCCGGACGACGGTCATGAGTCCCCTGGACGTCAGTTCCGGATCCAGGACTCTCCCGGCGATTCCGGAGTGAGCGGCGCCGGGAGCCGACGCGGTGGTGAGGGGCCGCGGAGGGACCAGACTCGTGATCACGGTGCCGGAGCAGTTCGCCGAGTGGCGCATCCGTGTCGACGGCGAGGCCGGGCGAAGGTGGGTGCAGTCGCTGCCAACGCTGGTCGAGCTGCTTCGCGAGCGGTGGGACCTGGTCGTCGACGATGCCGCGCCGCTGCACGGGGGCCTGAGCCTGGTGGTCTTGGTCCGCCGTGGCGGGCAGCCGCTGGCTCTGAAGCTGACCTGGCTGGTGGACTCCGCGGGAGAGGAGGCCCGCGCGCTGAGGGCGTGGCAGGGCCGAGGCGCGGTCGCGCTCCTGGCGGCCGAACCGGACGTGGGCGCCCTGCTCCTGGAGCGCTTGGACCACACCCGATCCCTGCACACGCTGCCGCTGCCGGAAGCAGCGGAAGTCGCCGGTTCCCTGATCCGCGCCCTTGCCGTCGCGGCTCCGGCCGGGGTGCGTACGCTGCGCGAGGTCGCGGCGGAAATTCCGGAAACGCTGGCCCGGCGCCAGCGGGCTCTCGGCTACCCGGTCCCACCCGGCTGGGTGGAGGCGGCCTGCGGCCACGCCGTCGAGTTGGCGGAAGCCGGGGAGCAGGTCCTGATTCACGCCGACCTGCACTATGGCAACGTGCTGGCCGCGACACGGCAGCCGTGGTCGGCCATCGATCCCCGACCGCTCCGGGGCGCCCCGGAGTACTCCGTACCCGAACTGATGTGGAGCCGCGCCGACGAGTTGCCCGCCGACGCCGACGTACGGCGGCTGCTCGACATCCTCGTCACAGCCGGGAACCTGGACGTCGAGGCAGCACACGGCTGGACCGTCACCCGCTGCGTCGACTACTGGCTCTGGGGTCTGGAGCGCGGCCTGACGATCGACCCCGCCCGCTGCGAACGGATACTGAGTGCACTCATCCGCTCGTGACGGACCTGGGTCCGTATCGAGCACGCCGCGCTCACGGCGGACCGGGTTGCGAGCCGTGGTGGTGCCGACTGCGGACGGCACCACCACGGTCGGGAAGGCCTCCGGTCAGCCGGCGCCGGTCGCCGCGGCCAGCGCGACGGCGGACTCCGGATACCGGGCCAGCAGCTCGTGGACCGGCCCGGTGCCGGGCTCCGGCTCCGCCGACGCCCACGTCCCATCGCAGCCGAGCAGCGCCGCGAGCGCATCGGTCGGCACCGGGTGCGTCGCCAGCAGCGCCGCGACCGGACCCGCCTGACCGCGCGGCGCGACGGCGACCGATGCCGGGTCCACAGCCGCCGCCGACCACGGCGGGGTCCACGCGTCCAGCGTCGCCAGGTCACCCGGGAACACCCGGCCGGCCTCACGGACCAGCAGGCCGACGTGGTCGCCGCCCTCCTTGCGCAGGGTCGTGATCAGCGTCGGCAGCCAGGGCAGCAGCACCGGGTCGGGCAGCCGCCCGAACGCCTGCGAGATCGCCTCGACGACGAACCCGGCCAGCGCCGGCACCGGTTCCAGCGCTTGCACGAAACCGCTCAGATACTGCGGGTACGCGGGCAGTACCAGCGGGTTGTCCAGCAGTGCCGCGCAGCGTTCGCGCAGCTCGGCCCGGGGCAGCACGCCGAGCTGGTGCTGTGCGGCCCACAGCAGCGCGGTCTTGCCGGGCGTCGTCGGGTGCGACTGCGCCACGGCCAGTTCGAGCTGGGCCCGGTCGCAGCCCAGCGACAGGGCGAGGCTCTCCATGCTGAACAGGAAGCCGAGCATCGCAGCGACCTGGCGGGTGCCGGTCTCCTCCTCGACGAAGGCGTTCGGCAGCAGGGTGCAGTAGTGCGCGTACCCGGCTTTGACGAAAGCCTCCAGCCAGGCGGGCAGCACCGGTTCGGTGGCCCGGTAGTGGGCCAGCAGGCGGCGGGCCCGGCGCAGCACGTCGGGCGCGTCGTCGACGGTGCGTTCGGCGGCGAGCAGGTCGACCGCGCGGGCGCCGAGTTCGTCGGCGAAGCGGCGGCTGCGCAGGTACAGCGTGGCGTCCTCGACTGCGCCGAGGGCGACCGCGGCGGTGGCCTGCGGGCCCCAGACTGAGCGGCGCAGCCGCTGTTCGAGCACCTGCTCGACGGTGATGCCCTCGTAGCCGAGTTCGATCAGTTCCCGCTGGTGGGTGCCGAGTGCCAGGTCCCAGGACTCCTGGATGGCCCGGTGGCCGAGCCGCCGCTCGCCCATGATCGGGCGGGCCGCGCCTTTGGGCAGCAGGTGCAGCAGGATCCACAGCAGGTCGGAGCACTTGCCCAGCACAGGATCCCCGGCGATGTCGAGCAGGGCCCGCTGCACGCCGCGCTGCTCCAGTTTGAGACCGAGCGGTGCGAGCCGGTCGTGCACGTCGCGGGCCAGCGGCGGCAGCGATTCGTAGCCGACCTGGCCGATGCGGTCGCCGCCGAGCATGATCTCGCAGAGCCGCCGCACGTCGCGGCGGCCGGGCACGGACTCCTTCTCGATGCAGGTGACGGCCGCGTCCTGGAAGTCGTACGGGGTGGGCCGGGCGCGGCCGCGCATCCCGGCGAGCAGGATCGAGGTCTCGAACACGGCGATGGCGTCGGCGGTGCTGGCCAGGTAGCCGTTGCGCCGGGCCAGCCGCACGATCTCCACGGACCAGCCGAGCAGCTCGTCCTCGTCGAGCGTGTCGAGGACCGGGGGCCGGGCGAGGAACCCGGACAGCCGGTCGGCGACCTGCTGCGACTGTGGTGACACCACCGCGGTCGGCTTGGCCTTCTTCTTCGCCGACGGGCGACCCTGCTGGCCCTCCAGCCGGTATGGGATCACGCCGGTGCGGGTCAGCGACTTCGCGAAGACCGCGGCGGCGATCGACACCGAGCCCGAGGCCAGTCCGAACTGGGCCTCGATCGAGGAGTGGCTCGACGGGATCAGGCCGTAGTGCCACTTCGTGGCGGTCCGGGGGCTGATCTCGTAGGTGTCGGTGCCGTGCAGGCCGAACTCGTCGACGTGGCTGGCGGCGTGGAACGCGCCGCAGACGTAGAGCGTGTCGGCCGGGTCGGCGCCGGATGCGGCGAGGTGCTGCCGCATCCGGGTCCACATGTAGCGCTCGCGTTCCTCGTCGGAGGCGACCCGGTCGTGCGCGCCGGGCGCGAGCCGCCGGAACAGGCTGCCGATCAGGACCATGACCTGCCGGTATGTGTCGTAGTCGGCGTCGCCGAGGGGCTGCTCGACATACTGGTCCCACCACTCCGACCAGTGCCGCACCTTGCCGTGGTGCAGCAGGTGCTGCTCCAGTTCGGCGAAGCGCGGCCGCAGGTCGCCGATCTCGACGCCGACGGCGTCACCGTGCAGATCGGCGTCCTCGGCGGGTTCCGTGCCGGGTTCGTCGGCCGGTTCGGCTGCCTTGTCCTTGCGCGGCTGCCACTGGAACACGTGGTCGGTCGACCGGTCCACGAGCACCAGCTCGACGCCGGGCGTGTCCAGGGCGTACGCGATGGCCTGGTATTCGGCCGACGCCTCGGTGATCGGCGCGACCACCGACAGCGGTGCCCAGTCCTGCGGGAAGCCGTCCAGCTCGGACGCGAACGCCTGCACCGCCACCGGCAGCCGGCAGTTGCGCAGCTCGGTGAGCAGCGGTGTCATGTCCTCGCACAGCTCCAGATAGATGACCTTGGGCTGCTTCTCCTGCAGCCGTCGGGCCATCGCCATCGCGGACGCGGGCGAGTGGTGGCACACCGGGAAGATCTCCAGCGGCTCGGCCAGCGCCCGGTCGACGTCGTCCACGATGCCGGAGAGGATCCCGGCGAGCGCGTCCGGCCCGTCGGCGAGCGCCGCCGCCGCGTCGAGCAACTGCGAACGCAGCGCTCCGAAGGTCGGCGTCGTCATGACAGGGTCTTGATCGCTTCGCGGCCGCCTTCGAGGAACTCGGTCCACGACCCGCCCTCGGCCTTGCTGCGCGGCTCGACGACACCGTGCCAGTACTTGTTGAGGATCGCCAGGTCCTCCGGGGCGCGCCGGGCCAGCGAGCCGACCAGCGAACCGGCGAGGGTCTGCGCCCGCAGCGACCGGTCGCCGAAGAAGTTGCTGTGCAGGATCGCATCCTCCAGCACGCCGATCTGTTCGGCGGTGGACAGCGCCGACTCGAGCTTCTCGTCGTCGCTGCCCGCCGAAGCGGCGGCGGCGCGCAGGTCGGCGAAGCTCTGCAGCAGGATGTCGAGCAGCGTCGGCGGCACGTCCAGCTCGATCTGGTGGCGGCGCAGCAGTTCCACGGTGCGGAACCGGACGATCTCGGCTTCGCTCTTCTTGTTGGTGACCACGGGGATGCGCACGAAGTTGAAGCGCCGCTTGAGCGCCGAGGACAGGTCGTTGACGCCCCGGTCGCGGCTGTTGGCGGTGGCGATGATGGAGAAGCCGGGCTTGGCGAACACGATATTGTCGTCGTCGAGCTCGGGAATGGACACGTACTTCTCGGACAGGATCGAGATCAGCGCGTCCTGCACGTCGCTGGTGGAGCGGGTCAGCTCCTCGAAGCGGCCGATGACGCCCTGCTCCATCGCCGTCATGATCGGCGACGGGATCATCGAGGCCCGGGACTGGCCGTTGGCGATGACCGCGGACACGTTCCAGGAGTATTTGATGTGGTCCTCGGTGGTGCCGGCGGTGCCCTGCACGACCAGGGTCGAGTTGCGGCTGATCGCCGCGGACAGCAGCTCGGCGAGCCAGCTCTTGCCGGTGCCGGGGTCGCCGATGAGCAGCAGGCCGCGGTCGGAGGCGAGGGTGACGATGGCGCGTTCGACGAAACTGCGGTCGCCGAACCACTTCTGGGCGATCTCGCGGTCGAGGCCGTCGGCGCGTTCGCTGCCCAGGATGAACAGCCGCACCATCTTCGGGCTCAGCCGCCACGAGAACGGCCTCGGCCCGTCGTCGACGGACTCCAGCCAGTCCAGCTCCTCGGCGTACTTGGTCTCGGCGGGGGCGCGCAGCATCTCGGTCATGGTGCAGATCTCCTAGGCGAGGAAGTTCTTGAGTTCGAACACGAGCTTGCGGATGTGGCCGGACACCACCGGCGTGCCGAGGTCCTTGAACCGCTGGCGGAACCACGGGTTGACGATGTTCTGGCCGGAGCTGGTCACCGAGCCGACGGGGATGAACCGCACCCCGGAGCGCTGCACCGCGACGATGCTGTCGTACAGCGGCTGGGATGCGCCGAACTCGTAGAAGTCCGAGATCCAGACCATCGCGGTGTTGGCCGGCTCGGCGATCTTCGGGCGGGCCATGGCCATCGCGACCGGGCCGTCGTTGCCGCCGCCGAGATTCGTGCGCAGCAGCACCTCGAACGGGTCGTGCACCCACGGCGTCAGGTCGATGGCCCGGGTGTCGTACGCAATGAGGTGCACGTCGACCTTCGGCAGCCCGGCGAAGATCGAGGCGAGGATGGTGCAGTTCACCATCGAGTCGACCATCGAGCCGGACTGGTCCACCACCACGATCAGCCGCGACGGCGTGGTCTTGCTGGCGGTGTGCCGGTAGAACAGCCGGTCGACGTAGAGCTTCTGGTCGTCCGGGCTCCAGTTGGTGAGGTTCTTCCAGATGGTGCGGTCCAGGTCCAGGTTGCGGAACACCCGCTTGGGCGGCACGCTCCGGTCGATCTTGCCGACCGCGGTGCGTTCCACCTGGGTACGCAGCACCGCAGCGACGTCGTCGACGAACCGCCGGATCAGCGACTTGGCGTTGGCCAGCGCGACGCCGGACAGGTTGGACTTGTCGCGCAGCAGCTGCTCGATCAGCGACATGCTCGGGGTGAGCTGCGCCGCGAGCTTCGGGTCGGCCAGCACCTCGCGCAGTTGCATCCGGCTCACCAGGTCACCTTCCAGCTCGCCGAGCGTGCCGCCCATGCCCTGCCCGCTGCCGCCGCCCGCTCCCCCGCCGCCCTGGCGGCGCAGGCTGCCCGGTTCCTCGCCCAGCGCCCGCTCCAGCCAGCCCGCGTCGGACTGCCAGCGCGCCAGCTGCGTTGCCGACACCGAGCCCGACCCGGTATCGAACACATTGAGCAGCAGCTTCGCCGCCAGCGCGGCCCGGCGCACCTCAGCGGCCGTATCGCGGCCCGACTCGTCCGGCACCGCCGCGGCAACCTCGTCGGCGGCGGCTGCGGAACCGCCGGCAACGGCGCTACCGGTGGCCGCCGGGTCGCCCCCGGTTGTCCTCGCCTCGTCGGACGGCGCGGCATCGTCGGCCGGCACGGCATCGTCGGCCGGCGCGGAGCCGAGGTTCTCGGCCGTCATCAGGCCGTCGAACTCGTTGGCCAGGTCGGGGAAGCGCTGCACGATGTTGTCGATCGACACCGACGGGTCGAGCAGCGCGGCGGGCAGGCCGATGTCCTCGGTCACGGCCAGGCTGGCGGCCTCCAGGGCCGTCTGCTCCTCGCGGCTGAACAGCCGCGCGATGAGCCGCCAGTAGATGACCTGGCGGCGGTTGAAGTCCGCGTCGATCGTCATCTGCGCAGCAACCTTCCGGCGCGCTCGCGCAGCACCTTGACCGCGTCGGCGGCGGCTGCCTCCGCCTTGGCTCCGGCGGCGTCACCGGCCCCGCCCGCCCACGCACCCGCGTGCACGGCGACTGTCTTGCGCTTGACCTGCGCCTCGACCCCGAGCGGCTGGATCGTCCAGCGCCCGTCCCAGCGCAGCAGCCCGATGCACGCGGTCGACGCCGCGACCAGCGCGGGGGTGAGCGGCCCGGCGCTGTGCATCCGCTCGACGTCGACGTCGACGGCCAGTCCCGGCAGGGCGAGCGTGACGCCGTCGTCGTGCGCCGCTGCGGTGTACCCCTCCAGGAGCACCGGCTCGGCGAGGCGAACGGGGTGCCGTTCCAGCGGCGGGGCCGGAGCGGCGGCGGCGGTCGCCAACTGCACGCGTGCGGTGGCGAACGGCTCGGCGGGCGTGTCGAGTCTGGCGTGCGCGTCGGACCAGATCAGGTCGCCGCCCGCGGTGACCGGCATGTCGGTCAGGGCCATGGCGCGCTGCTCGGTGACCGCCGCCAGCAGCGCGCTGTGGCCGCGCAGCAGCTGCCACACGCCGGACCCGACCAGCGTGTCCACCTTCGGGGCGGAGACGCTCGCGCGGACCAGCCGCGGTCCGTCCGCGGTCTCCAGCACGGCGTGCACCTGCGCCTGCACCGCGGTCGGGTGCTCGTGCAGGTCGATCCCGAGCGGCAGCAGCCGCCCCGACACCGTGCCCGCTTCGGCGGCGGTGAGCGCGCCCGGCTGGGCCAGTAGCACCGCGCGGGCCCACAGGTCGGCCCAGCGCCGCACCGGCACCCGCGGCATGGTCGCGCCAGGCGCGCAGGCGCGCAGCTCACCGGCGAAACCGTCGAGCAGCGCGCCCAGCCTGCGCAGGCGCGCGTCGGCGAGCAGTGCCTGCACCGCCTGGTCGGCGTGCGACACCAGGTCGTGGTCGATGCCGCGCCAACCCGCGATGGCCAGATCGGACAGCCAGGACCGCGCTGCGGCCAGCAGGTTGTCGGCTCCTGCCGCGGTTGCCGTCACGGTCGCGGGCCACGGCTGTCGGGCCCGCCCGGCGGCGTCGTCGAGCCGGGCCAGCAGGGCGTCGTGGGCCGCACCGAGCAGCGCGGACCTGGCCGCGACCAGGGCTGCCAGGTGCTCGTCGGAGATCGAGCCGGCGACGGTCTTGTCGACCGCCTCGGCCACCCGGCCGGCCAGCGGCGTGCCCGACACGGCGGCGGCGAGTGCGTGCAGCGCGGCGATCTGTTCCGCGCCCGGCCGCAGCAGCCCGGCGACCAGCGTGCCGTCGAACCCGGCGACCACCTCGTACGCCTCGGTCACCCCGTCGACCGGGGCCGTCAGCAGGTCGAATCGCATCAGCGCACCGCCCCGCCGGCCGGGAACCAGTGCAGCTCGGGCAGCGGCTCGGTGGTGGCCGCCAGCTCCAGGTAGGCCAGGTGGCGCAGGAAGCGGCTGAACACCGGAGCGCCCGCCGACGGTTCGTGCCATGCGTTGACCGCCGCCAGCACGGCCGCGCCGGTCGTGGCGTCGGCGGCCACGTCGGCGCGCAGGTAGCGGGCGACCCGATCGACGCCGTACTGCAGCACGGCCTCGTCGGCCAGGGCGCGCAGGTGGTTGCAGCCGCCGGAGCGGATGCCGCCGCAGGGGCGGTTGTTGTTGGTGCTGCAGTGGAACGAGTGGTTCGCGGCGGTCAGCGAGGAGACGTACACCCGCTCGATGTCCGAGCCGCTGGACACCACTCCCTGCAGCCGGCCGTCGGCCAGTTCCACGAACGGCACCTTGGCGAGTTTGCGCGGCCGCGCGGGCGCGACCACGCGCGCGGCGCTGCGCTCCTCCCACGGTTTCTGGGCAGCGTTCAACCTGCCTGCACCTCCTTGAACGGCGGTTCCACCGGCCAAGGTCGGCTTCGGCGGCGCGGTGAAGTTACCGTCGCCGCCCGACATTTTCCATTCGGGCGCCAGTCGTTCGTGGACTACGACAGTTCGAGCACGTCGTAGGGGTCGAGGATGCCGGTGTAGCGGTCCGGGTGGAAGGTCGCCAGAGTCGCGCCGAGGTCCTGGACGACAGCGACGGCGTGGGCCGGGCCGTGCCCGAGCGTGCGTGCCGAGGTGGCCACTGCGGGCACGAGGTCGGTGTGCATCGGCAGCACCTGCACCGGGCTGTCCGCGCGCCCGATCAGGTCGGTGACCAGGTTCTGCTCCTCCTTGCCGAGGTCGGGCCACAGGTCGACCAGGGCGAGGACCGGTATCCCGGCCAGGTCGCCGTCCTCGGCGACGGTCTGCAGCAACTCCCCCACGGACACGCTCTCCAGACGGGCGTAGGCGCGCAGCGCGGAGGCGTCCAGCACGACGGTGATGTTCACGCGGCCTGCTGGCGGCGGTTGGCCCGCTCGCGGCGCACCCGGTGCAGCCGGTCGCGCATGGCCGCCACGCCGTCGTCGGTGATCGCCTGGTCGCCGGCGTATCCGTGCTCGACCAGCATCGCCTTGATCCGGTCGAGGCGGCGGTCCTTCTCGATCAGGCTCGCCAGGTATGCCGAGGTGTTGCCGTTGCCCTTGGCGCGGGCGTATTCGGCCAGGTCCACAGGCAGGCTGATCGAGGTGCGGTCCACCTGTTCTCTGTTCATACGATGACTGTATACCGTAATACTGTTCAACTATCGTCGTTCGCCACGGACGGTGATGACGACGTTGCCGGTCTTGTGGCCGGTGTCGACGTAACGGTGCGCCTCGACGATCTGCTCCAGCGGGTAGGTCCGGTCGATGACGATCCGCAGCCGGTCCTGCTCGATGAGGTCGCGCACGTAGGCCAGCAGCTCGGTCTTGTGCACGGACATGCCGCCGACTACACGGCGGCCACGAGACAGCCCGGTCAGCCAGACCAGCGGGACGTTGTGCAGACCCGTCGTCGGGACGTAGCAGCCCCGGGGCGTGAGGGAGGCTCGACACGCGCGGAAGGAACTGCGCCCGACCGTGTCGAAGACGACGTCGTAGCGCTCGCCGTTCGCGGTGAAGTCCTCCTGCGTGTAGTCGATGACGTGGTCCGCGCCGAGTTCGGCGGCCAGGGCGGTGTTGCGGGTGCCGCATACCCCGGTGACGTGCGCGCCGAGGTGCTTGGCCAGCTGGACCGCGTACGTACCGATGCTGCCGGAGGCGCCGATGACCAGCACCCGCTGGCCCGGCTGCACCCGCGCCTGGTCCCGCAGGAAGAACAGTGCGGTGGTGGCCCCGTCGACCGCGGCGGCGGCCTGCTCGAAGGTCACGTTCGCGGGCATGACGGCCAGCGAGCCCTGCTCCGGCATGCACTTGTAGTCGGCGTACGCGCCAAGCCCGAAGCCGGTGAAGCCGAACACCCGGTCGCCGGGCCGGAACCGGGTCACTTCCGCGCCAACCGCGGCGACCTCGCCGGCCAGTTCCATGCCGAGCCGGCGCATCCGCCGGCGTGGCCGGGTGAACCCGAGGATCACCCGGCCCCAGCGGGGCTCGCCGCGCCGCATCGCGCACTCGGCCGCGGTGACGGTCGTGGCGAAGACCTTGACCAGGACGTCGCGGTGGCCGGGCATGGGTGGATCCACCTCGGCCAGGCGCAGGACGTCGGGGGGTCCGTAGGCGTTGTGCACGATCGCTCGCATGGAGGTCCCCAACCGTGAGACGGCATTGGACGGACGACGTCGGCCGATGTCCGCCACGCTAGGCCCGTCCACGGGACCGCCGCATCGGCGTGAACCCTGAACCCGCCCCCTAATAGGGCGGCGGAGGCGGGGCCCGGCCCCCGGCCGGGCCCCCCCCGGGGCGAACAGGGCCGGGCCCCCCCCCCGCCGGCCCCCCCCCCCCCCCCCCCCCCCCCCCGGGGGGGGGGGGGGGGGCCCCCCCCCCCCCCCCCCCCACGCCTCGTTGCCTACAGGTCAGGCGCCCGGACGCGGCCGGATGGTCTTGACACCCGACTGTTCGAAGTCGTAGATGGTGTCGTTGATCCGCAGTCCGTCGACGGCGCCGACCCAGATGAAGTCGCGGCCCTTGCCCACCGCGGCGGTGTAGATGGTCGCCGGGGCACCGCCGTCCGCGAGCAGCCTGGTCTGCACGGTGGAGAACGAGCACAGGTCGCCCTGTTCGCAGTCGATCGCGGCACCTGCGGGGCCGGTGAGGAACCAGGTGCCGGTCTGCGTGGCGTCGAGGAACGGGCTCCAGCCGTTCAGTGTGGGGGACTCGGCCGGCACCCATACGAGCGTGGAGTACGTGGTGGTCGGGTTCGCGCCAAGGTTCGGGTTGATCTCGAACCGGATGTTCGGCATGTTCACCGTCGTGCCACCGTACGAGACGTTCTCGCCCGTCTGGAACACGTGGAAGCCGACCCGGGTCAGTTCCGACACCGGCTTGCCGAAGAAGTCGACCTCGTTGCCGAAGTCGACCTTCTCGCTGGACGTGCCGAGGGTGGTGGCGTCGTCGGCGACCTCGATGCCGAGGCTGCCCTGGCCGTACGGCGGCCGCACCAGGGTGCCGGTCGCGTTGAACCTGGTGAACGGGCCGTTGCGCAGGTCGGCGACGGGGGAACCGATCGTGTTGCGGGCGATCACACCCCAGTGATCACGCTGGTCCCGGTGGCCGCCGTCGCCGTCGGGTTCGGCGGACGCGGATCCGGGGGCCACCGCGGCGATGATGGCGAGCAGTGGCAGGGCCAGCAGCGCAGTAGCCCAGCGGCGCGCACCGATGCGAGTCTTCATACGCACTCCTTGTGGATGCGGGTTGTCAGAGCCCGGCCACCGTAACTGACGCTGCGTAATTGTTTGGCTACGACATGCAAGGGTGGGTGCCGGGTTCACCCGCATGTGCACATCGCCACCAGGCTTCGCACAGGATCACCGTCCGTTGCGGATACCCATGAGGCCCCCGGCACGGTCGCCGCGCCGAGGGCACCTGCCGCCTGCGTCAGGCCGTCGCGGGCGCATCCCAGTCGATGGCGTAGCGCTGCACCGGCCCGAGCGTCTTCTCCGGGTTCATGGCGACCCGCATGACGGCCCGCATCATGATCGGCATGAGGAGCCTGCCGACCGGGCCGAGCGCCTTGGCCTGGTTCACCCGCGCAGCGCGCTTGGCGATGCCTTCCACCCGGCTGCGGCGCAGGCCTTCGTAGGCGGCGAACGCCGACGGCACATCAGGCAGGTCGCGCAGGCAGCGCGCCAGCTGGATCGCGCTCTCGATGGCCAGTGACGCGCCCTGACCGGAGCTGTTGGACGGCGCGTGGGCGGAGTCGCCGACCAACACCATCCGGCCGCGGTGCCAGTGCCGCAACGGCGGCATGATCTGCAACGATCCCACGATCTGCAACTCGTCCGGGTTGCTGCGCTGCATCAGGTCGTGGCCGGGCAGGTCGTCGGCGTACGCCTGGCGCAGCGTCCGCATCCACTCGGCCTTGGGCACCGCACGGGCCTCGGCCATCGTGTAGGGCCGGTCCTGGGGCAGGTTGACGCCCCAGCCGGTGCCGCCGCCGGGCTGTGGCCAGTAGAGGTAGTAGCCCCGCTTGCCGAACGCGAACGTCATGGTGCCGGCCTCGACCGGCACGTCGACGTCGGCCGCGGCCTCGAAGCCGAGTGTGCCGGTGTGTCTCGGACCGGGCGCGTCCGGGTCGATCAACGTCCGCACCGTGGACCGCACGCCGTCGGCGCCGATCAGGACGTCCGCGGACGCGGTGCTGCCGTCGGCGAACGTCGCGACGATGCCCGACGGGGTCTCCCGGGCGCCCGTCAACCGCTTGCCGTATTCCGTGGTGATCCCCTGCGCGGCGGCCGCGTCGTGCAGCACCCGGTACAGGTCGGCGCGGTGGACCAGCTGCATCGGCGCGACATCTGCCAGGCCGGGCATCTCCAGCCGCTTGCCGCCCACTTCCATGACCGTCTTCGAGATGGGCAGGCCGATGGCGACCACCGCCTGGTCCACCCCGACGATCCGCAGTGCGGCAAGGCCGTTCGCGGCCAGGGCCAGCGTGCCGCCGACGCCGTCGGCGGTGCTCGGATAGGCCTCGTGGACGGTCGCGGCGATGCCCGCTTTACGCAGCGCCATCGCCGTCACCGGACCGGCGATGCCGCCGCCGATGACGATGGCCGTACTGACGTCTGTCATGTGTTCTCCCTCTGTCGATCCGGTGGGGTGCGCCCGAACCGTCCTGGGAGGTGACCCGGCTATCGTTGTGGTTGCCGCCTCGTGCCGGGTTGCCGTTCCAGGTGAGTGGTTCGAGGTCGAGGGCCCTGGCACAGGTGTTGGCGCACCCGTGCCGGGGCCTGATTCTCTTATCGCGGATGCGTTTGCGCGAGGTCGGCCAGTTCAGCCGGGATCTCGCCGGTCTCGTGGAACGCCCGCCACTGCTCCAGGCCCGGATAGCTGCCTGAGGCGAACTCGTGCAGCATCGACTGCGTCCACGCCGCTTCGGTCTCGTGGATGGCCAGGTCGTACTCCGTCTCGATGAGGAACAGCCGCGGCAGGGTCGCGCCGTGCTCCGCCAGCTCCGCGCGCAGCCGGGCGATCTCCTCCGCCAGTCGGCCGAGCCGCTGCCGGAACAGGCTGATCGCCTCGTCCGGCCCCAGCACGGCCAGCACCGACAGGCCCGCCTTGAAGCGGGGATACTCCCGCACCGGGGTGGAGATCAGTTCGCGGGTCCAGTCGACGAGCTCAGCGCGCCCGGCGTCGGTGATGGCGTACACGGTGCGCTCGGGACGCCTGCCCTCGCGGGTGCTCTCCACCGCCGCGATCAGACCGTGCTTGTCGAGGTTTCGCACGACGGTGTAGAGCGAGCCCCACTTGAGCTCCATGTCCTGGTCCTTGCCCCAGCCGCGCAGCGTGGAGGCCATCTCGTAGGGATGCATCGGCCGCTGCGCGACCGCGGACAACACGGCGAGCGCCATCAGATTGCCCACCTTGCGCCGTTTCACCGCTGCCTCCCGTTCTGCCTTTCGAACGAATACTCGTAGACAAGTATACGCGCGCAAGTATTGCGCACAACGGTCGGCCACGACGCGATCGGCAACGGCCGGTGACGGCGGTCACGGGCCGTCACACGCTTCTCGGCTGCCCTGTCTTAGCTGGTTGAGCAGGGCAGACCTTACGAATTGGAGAACAAGATGTCCGACCACAAGCCGACCGTCGTACTCGTGCACGGTGCGTTCGCCGAATCCGCGAGCTGGGCCGGGGTGGTTCAGCGGCTGCAGAACCGCTCGATCGACGTCGTGGCCGTCGCCAACCCGCTGCGCAGCGTGTCGGGCGACGCCGCCTACGTCCGTGACGTCATCGCGGCGATCGACGGACCGGTGGTGCTCGTCGGCCACTCGTACGGCGGCATGGTGATCACCGAGGCGGCATCCCGGAACGACAAGGTCGCCGGCCTGGTCTACGTCTGCGCGTTCGCGCCCGATCAGGGCGAGTCCGCGTTCGAACTGTCGACCAGGTTCCCGGGCAGCACCCTCGGCCAGGCACTGACCGCCTACCCGGTCGCGACCGGCGGCAAGGAGCTCGCCATCCGGCCCGACGCCTTCCACCACCAGTTCGCCGCCGACGTGTCGCCCGCGGGAGCCGCCGTGATGTGCGCGACGCAGCGCCCCGTCACGGAGATCGCCCTCACCACAGGCCTGCCGACGGACGCGCCCGCGTGGTCGTCGATTCCGCCGTGGTTCGTCTTCAGCGACGCCGACCTCTGCATCCCGGTCGCCCTGCAGCACTTCATGGCGAACCGGGCCGGTGCCAAGAGCGTCCGGGAGGTGCCCGGGGCGTCCCACGCGATCGGCGTCTCGCAGCCCGACGCCGTGACGGCGTCGATCCTCGAGGCCGTGGACGCGGCGTAACCCGATCCGGGGGTGAGGTCCCTCCCCGAGGCCTCACCCCCACCCGGCGACAGCAGGAAGAAGGGCGGTGGCACGGTGAAAGCCAGTCGGCTGGAGGCGTTCAGTGATGGGGTGCTCGCCATCATCATCACGATCATGGTGCTGGAACTGAAGGTGCCGGAGGGCCACGATCTGGCCGATTTCCTCCACACGAGCGGCACCGGGCTGCTGACGTATCTGCTCAGCTTCGTCTACGTGGGCATCTACTGGAACAGCCACCACCACATGTTCCACCTGGTGCAGCGGGTCAGCGGCAGTGTGCAGTGGGCCAACCTGGCGCTGCTGTTCTGCCTGTCGCTGTTCCCGTTCACGACGGCGTGGGTGGACGAGTCGGGGTTCGCGCAGACCTCGGTCGTCGTCTATGGACTGAACCTGCTCGCCTCGGCGCTGGCCTACGTCGTGCTCCAGACGGTGATCATCCGGCAGCAGGGACCGGACTCGCCACTGCGCCGGGCCGTCGGCCGTGACCGCAAGGGCAAGATCTCCCTGGCACTCGACGCCGTCGGCATCCTCAGCGCCATGACGGTCGGCGGGCAGGTCGGCGTGCGGATCGCCCTGGCATGCTTCGTCGCCGTGGTGATCATGTGGGTGGTCCCCGACCCCCGCATCGACCGGATGTTCCGCGAGCACGAGGCTCAGGAAGCGACCTGACCGGGCCCACGCGTCCGACACCCATCCACTACGTTTGCCGCCATGGGATTGCTGGCAAGGTTGTTCGGATCGCCCCGGGACAGGTTCGCGGCCGAGGCGCTCAGGATCACCCGGCAGGCCCCGGGGGTCCGCCGGGTTCGCTACGACGCCGACAAGTTCGCGATTGCGGCCTGGCGTGAGGGTGCCACCGCCCCAGTCTGGATCTACCTGGCGAACGTCTTCACCGAATGCGAGGGCTCCGGGGCGTCCGCCCGGCACGCCCGGATCACACAGCTCGTGCGCATCATCATGACCCCGCACGAGGACGAGACCTGGGAACAGGTGCGCCCCCGGCTGCGGCCGGTGCTGCGCGCAGAGACCTTCGGGCAGGGCGGCCCGCTGGGCATGGTGCCGCCGCTGTCCCGGGCCGCCGTGCCGCACCTGCGCGAACTGGTCGTCGTCGACCGCCCCGAGTCCATGGCGTACGTGACCCCGCCCCGGCTCGACGATTGGCAGGTCAGCGCCGACGAGGTCTTCGCCGCCGCCCGGGAGAACCTCCAGCGCATCGCGGAGCGCTCGCTGAGCCGCGAGTGGCCCGACGAGGGCGCGCTGATCCGTATGATCGACACCGGCGACGGCTACTTCACCTCGCTGCTGCTCGCTCCCGGCTGGCTCGCCGGAATCGGTGACGCGATGAAGGCCCAGATCGTCGCGTTCGTGCCCGACGTCAACACGGTCCTGCTGTGCCCGGTCGGCGAGGGCGGCATGCCCGGCCTGTTCTCCCTCATCGAGAGCGAGTTCAACGAAGCGACCCGCGGGGTGTCGCCGGTCGGTTACGTCGCCGACGAGCGCGGCCGGGTCACGGCGTACGCACCGCCGCCCGACCACCCCGACCACGTGCCGGCCCGGCGGGCCCAGGTGGTGCTCGCCCACACCGAGTACGGCGCGCAGACCCGCTGGCTGTCGGCCCAATACGCCGAGCACGACATCGACGTGTTCGTGGCGGCGCTCATCGCCGCGGCCCGTCCCGACGAGCCCGCGATCACCGTCACCACCTGGACCGACGGCATCGTCTCGCTGCTGCCGGAGGCAGACTTCGTATCCTTCGTCCGCGACGGCGAGATCTGGGGCCGGGTGCCGTGGCGCGAAGTCGCCCGGCTCGTCGAACTGACGCCCGAGCCGCTGCTCGCACCGACCCGCTACCAGGTCGGCGACTGGCCCGCGCCGGAGGTCATGAAGCAGTTGCGCGCCCACGCCGTCGACTGAAACCGGCGCCTCGGCCGTTCTCACCGCCTGGCGGGAACGAACGGGCCTCGTCGGTGTGTGGCCGCACAGCCTGCCCGCATCCCGCCGACGGTCACGAGTCGAGGACCGCGGGCAGCGCGGCGACCAGCCGTTCGAGCCACGGCGCCGCGGCCTGCTGCTTCGTTTTGCCGCCGGGCCGGTCGATGCGCCAGGACCGGACCCGGTCGGGGTGGAACGCGTCCGGATCGGACACCCGCCGCAGCAGCCTGCGGCGCAGGAGGTCGGGCAGCCGCATGCCGTCGCGTTCGGCGAGCAGCATCGCGTCGTAGAGGTCCTTGCCCGCCGACGAGCCCGTGCTCGCCTGGTCGGCGTGCAGCCACTGCAGTTTCCAGGCCAGCGACAATTCCGGGCTGGCGGTCCACACCGTGGTCGGCGGGCCGCCGTCGGCGCGGGGTATCGCGGTGACCACGGGCGCCTCCGGCAGCCGCTCGTCGTAGGAGAAGTCCAGTTGCAGCGTCCCGTGCACGGTGTCGTCGACCCGCCAGGGCAGCAGCAGACGCGTCCCGCCCGCACCGTACTCGTCGTCGTACGCATACGCCCAGGCGTGGTCGAGGACCGCCGCTTCGGGGTCGAACAGCACACCGGCCGCGGCCCGTGGCTGCTCCTCCACGAGCGCGAGCACGTCCTCGTGCGGACGGTCGAGGTCCATCCGGCCGACGGGCAGCATCCAGCGCAGTCCCTCGGGCGGTAGCAGGGCGCGTATCCCGCCGGTGTCGAAGTCCTCGGGGTCCCACATCTCGTCACCGGTCGCGCCGTGGGCCGCCTCCGGCCAGGTGCGCACCTTGTCGAGCTTGTTCAGGTAGGGATATGGATGGGCCAGGTCGATCGGCACCCAGGCCAGCGGCCGCACCACCCAGTCCAGATCGCCGGGGTCGCGTGCCTGTTCCCCCGCCCAGGCCAGCATGGCCATGCTGCCGCGCAGCACCAGACTCTCCCCGCACGGCGCGGCGGCGACAAGGGCGAGCACGTGGTCGAGCGCCGCCCGGCGGGCCGCCCGCAGCCGGGCACGGCCGGACGACGTCTGCTCGAACTCTGCCGCGACCTCGCCCATGCCGACCGTCCCGCCGGGGCGCCACCCGTCGTGGCGCGCACCGGCGAGAGGGTAGGCGCACCGTCTGACAGTGGTCAACGGTCGAAGCGATACCGGGTCTGGCTGAACTGTGCGCCCTTGCCGAAGGCGAACACCTTCACCGGCTCGACCTCGAACACCAGCGCGTCGCCGCCGGAGTGGTGGAACATGCCGTCGCCGACGGTGAACCGCCAGTCCTCGCCGTATTTGGCGGCCCAGTCCCCGGCGAGGCGGGCCAGCACGCCGTCGTCGGTGACGCGCACCGCGTCGCCCTCCACCACCAGGTCGAGCCCGTCGTCGAGGTCGCTCGTGCCGGTGGTCAGGGTGCAGTGGGGGTTGTCCGAGAGGTTGCGGGCCTTGCGTTCGCCGCTTTCCGTGCTCACACCGCATTCCCCGCTCGCATCGGACCAAACGCCGCGAAGCGGTCCGATGCGAGCGGAACGAGGCTCAGGTGAAGATGCTGACGCCTCCGGGGCCCACCAGCAGGCCGACGACGATCAGCACGATTCCCCAGAGGATCTCCCTGCGAATCAGGGCGAAGATACCCGCGACCACCAGCACGACCGCGAGAATCCACAGCAGCGTGGCCATCTTTTGCTCCTCCGTGTGACCTGTCGGCCCCGGTCGGGCCCGACTCCGGTTGGCGAACCAGGTCGATCAGCGACGGCCGACCGAGCCCGCACGACATTCCGGGTACCCAAGGTTTAAACATGTCAAACCGACCAGCCTGCCGGACGCTCAACCGCGCTCCGCGCAAAGTGAAAGGAAGGGCACCTTCACATCGATTTGCGATGTAGAAGGTGCCCTTCCCAACAGTTGACCGTCTCAGCCGACCTCGACGGGGTCGAGGCGCAGGCGCTCGATCAGGTTCGCGCGGTGCATGTTGGCGATCGGGGCGACCAGGTCCGGGTGGCGCAGCAGAGCGGCGGCGCGGCTGTCGTCGGCGTCGGGTTCGGTGAGGCGGCCGAAGTCCCGCGGACCGGCCTCGGCGTGCTCGCAGTCGGCGGTCGCGGCGACCGCGTCGGCGGCCAGGCGCGGGTCCGACAGCAGGCACGCCGCCCAGCTGGCGACGACCTCGTCGACCCAGCCCCGCCAGATGCGGTCGTTCGCGTCGTCTTCGAGGTGCTCGTCCCTGCGCATGACCCGGTCCAGCCCGCCCGAGCCGCCGGTGCCGACCATCGCCAGCAGCCCGGCGTCCAGCGACGTCGGATAGCGCAGCCAGGCGGCCACCGTGGCGGCCTGGCGCGCCTGGGCGAGCAGGCGGGCCGCCTGGGCCGGGCCGCTGTCGGAGGGGTACGCCCGGGTCAGCCAATGGGTGGTGGCGGCGATGACGGGGGCCAGGCCTGCGGTCACGACTACCTCATTCGGGGTGCACGAGGCCGCGCCGGTGCGGCCTGCCCCGCTGGGGCCAGCGAGGATCAGCAATGTTAGCCAGGATGGGGGCGGGGAGGCTTCCATGATCTTGATTGCGTACGCTCAGCCGGCCGGAAGGATGTGACATGTCCGATACGACGGGGTACAACTCCGGGGTGCACCGGGACGCCGCCGCCGACCTGCTGGCCATCGCTGTGGAGCTGGAGCGCGCCGGGGAGGCCGGTTACCGCATCCGGGCCTTCCGCCGGGCGGCGCAGACCGTCGCCGACACCGACCCGGCCGAGCTGGCCGACCGGGCCGCCCAGGGCACCTTGGCCAAGCTGCCCGGCCTGGGCGAGGTGACCGCCCGCTGCGTCGCCGAGTCGCTTGCCGGGGAGGAACCCGTCTATCTCCGCCGCCTGCTGGCCACCGCGGACCGGCCCCTCGATGAGGCCGTCGAGGCGCTGCACAGCGCGCTGCGCGGCGACTGCCACAGCCACTCCGACTGGTCCGACGGCGCGGAGCCCATCGCCGCGATGGCCGACGCCGCCCGCGCGCTGGGCCGGGAGTACCTGGTGCTCACCGACCACTCCCCCCGCCTGACCATCGCCCGCGGCCTGACCGTGCAGCGGCTGGAGCAGCAGCTGGCCGAGGTCGAACGCCTGAACGCCGGGTACGGCGACGGATTCCGCCTGCTGTCCGGCATCGAGGTCGACATCCTCGACGACGGCTCGCTGGACCAGACCGACGAGCTGCTCGGCCGTCTCGACGTCGTGGTGGCCAGCGTGCACAGCAAGCTGCGCGCCCCGACGGAGGTGATGACTCCGCGGATGCTCGCGGCCGTCGCCGACCCGCACACCGACATCCTGGGCCACTGCACCGGCCGCGTGCTCCGGCGCGCGGGCGGCGGCACCGCCACCGAAACCCGGCCGGAGAGCACGTTCGACGCCGAGGCCGTGTTCGCCGCGTGCGCGGACCGCGGTGTCGCCGTGGAGATCAACTCACGGCCGGACCGGCTCGACCCGCCCAAGCGGCTGCTACGCCTGGCCGTCGAGGCGGGCTGCCTGTTCGCCATCGACTCCGACGCCCACTACAGCGTCCAGCTGGACTGGCTGCGCTTCGGCTGCGAACGCGCCGCACGGTGCGGCGTGCCGGTGGACCGGGTGGTCAACACGTGGCCGCTGGACCGGCTGCTGGCCTGGACCCGCCGTGAGCGCTCCTGACCGTCAGCGGGTGCCCTCCCGGTGCTCCAGGCCGACGGCGTCGCGCAGCTCCACCATGTCCTGCACCAGCTGCTCCTTGTCCTCGCTCTGGGCCTCCATCAGGTCGGCCAGCCCGTCGGCGATCGCGTTCAGCTTGTGCTGCACCGCCTCGTTCGCCCGGGTCTGGCTGTTCTGCAGCAGGGCCACCATGAGGAACGTGACGATGGTCGTGGCCGTATTGATGATCAGCTGCCAGGTGTCGACCTTGCCGATGAACACGATCGACGGCGCCCAGACCAGGATCAGCAGCACGCACAGTGCGAAGAACCATGCCTTCGACGCGAAGTTGCTGGCCGCCTCAGCGAAGTGATCGAACATCGACATGTCCTTGCCGGACACCGATGACGGCATGTCCCCCTTGCGCCCGGTCATGGCCTGTCCTCCCATCGTCGCGACACAACCGGGTATTGCCCGCCCGCGGCGCTTTCCATGCCTGTACCACCGCCCCGTTCCGGAACACGCCGAAAGTCCGGATCGAGGGCAGGGAACCGCCAGCCGCCCGCCGAGGTCAGTACCGGTGGTCCACCCGCAAGATCCGCACATCGGAGGTACCGGCGCACGATGCCCGACGAGCTGGAGTTGCTGCCCGCGTTGGAGGAACACGCCTACCGCGTCCTGGTGAAACTGGACCGGGCCCGGCCCGGCGACCTCGCCGCGCTCACCACGCTGTCGTTCGCCGAGGCGACCCGGGTGCTGTACGCGCTGCAGGCCCGCGGCCTGGCCGCCGCGCAGCCCGGCGAGGACGGTGTGTTCCGCCCACTGCCGCCCGACGTCGCCCTCGGCAACCAGCTGCTGCGCCGCCACGAGGCCCTGGAACAGGCCAGGCAGCTGGTCGCCGAGCTGAACGACGAATACCGGGCCGGTGTGCGCCGGTCGGAGGCCGACCACCTGGTGGAGGTGATCATCGGCGGCGGCGCGCTGCGTGACCGGTTGCAGCAGCTGCAGGACGGCGCCCGCGAGGAGATGCTCTGGTTCTGCCGGTCCAACCCCGTGGCGCTGCCCAGCGGGGAGAACACCGCCGAGCTGGACGCGCTGCGCCGGGGCGTGCGCTATCAGGTGATCTACGACCGGGAGTTCCTGCAGTCCCCGGGCGTGCTGGACAACGCCCTGGCTGGCATGCGGCTCGGGCAGCAGGGCCGGATCCTGCCCAGCCTGCCGATCCGGATCGCGATCGCCGACCGCACCACCGCGATCTGCCCGCTGGTCCGTGAGACGGGCGGCGGCGAGACCACTGCCGCCGTGATCGGCCCGAGCGAGCTGCTCAACGCCCTCATCGCGCTGTTCGACGCCTACTGGGCGATGGCCGCCCCGATCCACGGCCCCGGCGAAGCCGACGCCACGGGCGCCGACGCCCCCGACGACTCCGAGCTGTACGTGCTGTCCCTGATGATCGGCGGCCTGCCCGACAAGGCCATCGCCTCCCAGCTCGGCGTCAGCCGCCGCACCGTCCAACGTCGACTCGACCGGCTGATGACTCTGGCCCGCGTCGACACCCGGCCCGGCCTCGCCTACCACGCCGCCCGCCACGGCTGGCTGTGAAGCAGGCCGATCCGGTCGGCCCGATCCGTCGCGGCGGCGGCCGGGTCTGGCCACTGGCTAGGATCGGGCCATGCCGTTGACCGCGCAGGACGTCGACCGGTTCGAGGCCTCCAGGCACCGCCTGGAGGCCGTGGCCTACCGCATGCTCGGCTCCGCCGCGGAGGCTGAGGACGCCGTGCAGGAGACGTTCCTGCGCTGGCAGGCCGTCGACGTCGACCGCATCGAGGTGCCCGAGGCCTGGCTGACGAAGGTCCTCACCAACCTGTGCCTCAACCAGCTCACCTCCGCGCGGGCGCGCCGCGAGACCTACGTGGGCGAATGGCTTCCCGAACCGCTGCTCGCCGGGGACCCGATGCTCGGCCCCGCCGACACGGTCGAGCAGCGCGAATCGGTGTCGTACGCGGTCCTCACCCTCATGGAGCGCCTCTCCCCCAACGAGCGGGCGGTCTACGTGCTGCGGGAGGCATTCGACTACCCGCACCGGGACATCGCCGAGATCCTCGACATCACCGAGACCGCCAGCCAGCAGATCTTCCACCGCGCCAAGAAACACGTCGCGGACGGCAAGGCCCGCGCCGAGATCGACGAGGCCGCCGCACGGCGCATCGTCGAGGAGTTCCTGGCTGCCGCGACCAGCGGCCGGACCGAGCCGCTCGTACGCCTGCTCACCGCCGACGCCATCGCGATCGGCGACGGCGGCGGCAAGGTCCCGGCCCGCGTCAAGGCGTTCGAGGGCGCCGTCGCGGTCGCGAAGTTCCTGTGGGGCCTGTTCAAACCTGCCGAGGCCAAGCGCGCCATCGTCGGCGGTTCACCGGAGGTCTACGCCTCGACCGCCAACGGCGACCCCGCCGCGGTGGCGGTCCTGGACGGCCGGGTCGTCGGCATCATGTGCCTGGAGGTCACCGCCGACGGCATCGCCGCGTTCCGCAACCAGGTCAACCCGGACAAGCTCGCCCGCGCGACCGCGCACTGGGCGACGGTCGACCACGGGAAACCCCTGTTCAACGCCTTCTGACCATGCTGTGAGGTGCTTCACAGCGGTACCTGTCAGGAAACGGCGGGCTGCCCGGTTCAAGAGGCGAACCCGCGAACGACAGGAGTAGGGACATGCAGCACCGCATCATCGTCCTCGGCGCCGGATACACCGGCGCCATCGCCGCCGGGCGCCTCGCCAAGCGGCTGCACCGCGAGGACGTCGCCATCACCCTGGTCAACGCCGAACCCGACTTCGTCGAACGCGTCCGCATGCACCAGCTGGCGGCGGGCCAGGACCTCAAGCCCCGGCCGTTGCACGAGATGTTCGCCGGCACCGGCGTCGAGCTGAGGCTCGCGCGGGTCACCGGTATCGACGTCGACCACAGGACCGTCGCCGTCGTCGACGCGCACGGCGCGGCAGAACTCGCCTACGACACGCTCGTCTACGCCCTCGGCAGCGGCTGGAACGCCCAGGGCGTCCCCGGGACCGCCGAGCACGCCCACGAGCTCGCGAGCCGCCCCGGAGCACAACGGCTGCGCGAGCGCCTGGCCCACCTCGACGCCGGGCAGCCCGTGGTCGTCGTCGGCGGCGGCCTCACCGGCCTGGAGGCCGCGACCGAGATCGCCGAGGCCCGGCCGGACCTCGACGTGGCGCTGGCCGCGCGCGGCGACCTCGGCGACTGGCTCTCCCCCAAGGGCCGCGAGCACCTGCGCAACGTCTTCGGCAAGCTCGGGATCACCGCGTACGAGCACGCCGCCGTCACCGCCGTCGAAGCCGACCGGGTCGCCACCGCCGACGGCCGGGCCATCCCGGCCGCGGTCACCGTGTGGACCACCGGCTTCGCGGTACACCCGATCGCGCAGGCGACCACCCTGGAGGTCACCGGCACCGGCCGGATCGTGGTCGACGGGACCATGCGCTCGGTCTCGCACCCGGACGTGTACGCCGTCGGCGACGCGGCCATGGCGCTGGGCGCCGGAGACAAGCCGCTGCGGATGTCGTGCGCCTCGGGAACCCCGATGGCATGGCAGGCCGCCGACGTGATCGCGGCGCGCCTGACCGGCGGGAAGCTGCCGAACGCACACCTGCGCTACTTCAACCAGTGCATCTCGCTGGGCCGCAAGGAAGGCCTGATCCAGTACGTCACCGCCGACGACCGCGCCAAGCCGGCGGTCCTGACCGGACGGCTCGCCGCCGTCTACAAGGAGCTGATCTGCAAGGGCGCCGCCTGGGGCGTGGCCAACCCGATGCTCGGCCTGCCGACCCGGCGCCACCGCGTCACGCGGGAGCGGGCCGCGACCGGCCCGACCGTCGAGGCCGCGGCGTAGCACCCGAAACGAAGCGGGCGCCGTCCACGCGGCGGCGCCCGCCCACCACTGGCCCTCGATCATTCACGCTGTTCGGGGCCGATCACCCCCGACTCCCGGCCTGGCGGAGCATCGCGTCCATCTCGGGGTCGGGCAGGATCTCCCGGACCTCTTGCGCGCAGCGGCAAGCGGCGGCAATCTTCGCAGCCCACGCCTGCGCCTCCTCGCGTGAGGCCACGTCGACGACCACGAACCCGCCGATGACCTCCTTGGTCTCCGGGTAAGGGCCGTCGGTGACCATCCCGTCCGCGGCCACGACGCTCGCCTGCTGCCTTTCCAGTCCGGCGCCGAACACCCACACGCCGGCGTTCACGGCCTCCTGCACCACCGCGTGCGCGGCCTTGCCCACGTCGGGCATGTCCTCGCCGGGGATGTGGTCCATCGCGCCGTCATTGAACGAGATCAAGTACCGCGTCATCCCATCACTCCCTTGTCCCGGCGGCCTCCTCCGGCCACCACTCACCTGTACTACGAACGACCCGCCCCGAATCCGACGCCATGCCGGAAGAATTCTCACCAGCGACGACGAGCCGGCCCAGGACTGTCGGCGACGGCTCCTGGCCGCTTGATGCCGATAGCATCGAGGCCGTGGATCAGCCCTGACACTTCCCGCCGACGCGTCCGATCGCCCGCCGTTGCGCGGTGTACGAAATTCCTCGAAGTTTCTCGGCGGAGCGTGTCCGAGTGAAGCGGCGGCGTTCGTAGCAGGGGTGGGAGCCCGTTCGAGAGAGCGGCGACACGACGACAGGAGATGATCCCGATGGCGCAGTACCTGATGTCCGTGCTGTTCGATTCGACCGACCTCGCCACTGCGGAGGAGATGGCCGCGATCGACGTCTTCAATGAAAAGCTCCAGGCCGACGGCAACTGGGTGTTCGCCGGAGGCCTCGCGGCGCCCGCCACGGCCACCGTCGTCGACGGCCGGGACGGGGATCCGGTGTTCACCGACGGACCGTACCTGGAGTCGAAGGAGCACGTCGCCGGATTCTGGATCATCGAGGCACCCCACCTCGACGTGGCGCTCCGGCTCGCCGCACTGGGGTCGAAGAGCTGTAACCGCAGGGTCGAGCTCCGGCCGCTCCTGGGCGAATGACCGACGTCGGCGAAGTGATCACCCGGGTCCACCACGAGGAGTGGGCCCGGGTCATCGCGACCCTGGCCAGGCGCTTAGGGGACCTCGACATCGCCGAGGAGATGGCCGCCGAGGCGTTCGCGACCGCCGTCGAACGCTGGCCGGTGGACGGCGTCCCGCCCAGTCCCGGCGCGTGGCTCACCACCACCGCCCATCGCAAGGCCATCGACCGGCTCCGACGCGAGGTCAGGCGCGAGGAGAAGCACAGGGAGGCGCTGATGGTGTTCGACACCCCGGAGCCGCTCGGCGTCATCGACGACGACCGGCTCCGCCTCGTCTTCACCTGCTGCCACCCCGCCCTCGCCATGGAGGCGCGGATCGCGCTGACCCTGCGGATGGTCGGCGGGCTCACCGTGCCCGAGATCGCTCGCGCGTTCCTGGTCGAGGAGAACGCCATGGGCCGGCGCATCACCCGCGCGAAGGCGAAGATCAAAGCAGCGAAGATCCCCTATGGCGTGCCGTTTCGCGAGGACATCCCGGCCCGGGTCATCGGGGTACTCGCCGTCCTCTACCTGATCTTCAACGAGGGCTACCTGGCCTCGGACCCCGAGAAGGAGGCGGTCCGCGGCGAGCTGACCGCCGAGGCGATCCGGCTGACCCGGCTGGTCCGTGACCTGATGCCGGCCGACGGTGAGGTCGCCGGGCTCCTGGCGCTGATGCTACTGACGGAGGCCCGCCGGACCGCGCGGGTATCCGCAAGCGGTGAGCTCGTCACCCTCGGCGAGCAGGACCGCGGTGCCTGGGACCGCGAGCTGATCGCCGAGGGCCACGCCCTGGTCCGGGCGCGCCTGGCAGCCGGTCAGGCGCCAGGGCGCTACCAGATCCTCGCCGCGATCAACGCCGTCCACACCGCTGCCCGCGACATCCGCGACACCGACTGGTCGCAGGTCGTCGCGCTGTACGACCAGCTGGTCCGCGTCGACCCCTCGCCGATCGTGCGGCTCAACCGGGCGATCGCGGTCGCCGAGCTCGACGGCCCGCAGGTCGCGCTGGCGGAGGTCGACGATCTGCCGCTGGAGGGCTACCACGCCTTCCACGCCGCCCGCGCCGACCTGCTGCGCCGGCTGGGCCGCAGCGAACAGTCGCGCGCGGCGTACGACCGGGCCATCGGGCTGGCCGGCAACACCGCCGAGGCGGCGTACCTCATCCGTCGACGGGACCAGCTGTCCGGACCGTGACTCTCACCCCGGCCACCGACGAACCGGATGTCATCGTGGCCGCGATCTCTCAGGCGGCAGGCCAACCGGCCGCGCATAATCCGGGATCAGCGGCCGGCGCGGTGAAGAAGCTGGGCGCGGGTCTGTCGTCGAATGGTCTGACTTCCGTGATCACGACTTCCCACGCGGTGACCTCACCTTCGACGGTCATCGTGATGCAGCGTGGCCTGCCCGATCCTGAGTCGAACTGAAATCCGCCGATGCGCTCGCCGTCGCAGCCGCCCCAGAGCTTGATCCCGTTGGCGGTGGACAGCGTCACCTTGCCGTCGCCGAGGCAAGCGGCGAACATGTCCATCGCGGTGAGAGAGCTGAAAGGACCGAAAGTCCGTGACGGACCACCATGTTCTTCGACGTGGTTCAGCAGGATGTTGTAGTTGCCCGCCATCTCGGATGCGATGTCCGGCAGCCGGTCCGGTGCGCGATCGCAGGACGCGACGAAGACCATCGAGGTGGCGATGAGTGCGGCGGATGCGGCCCTACGTCGCCGGGACATGCTGATCTCCTCGCTGCGGAATGGTTGCCGACAGGGTACTCAGTGGGCCAAAGCTCTGAGGTGCTCGATCAGGCAACGACCTTGCGCACGTGAGCCGCCGGTCGACCCCGCGATCTCCAAAGTCGCATGCGGCCGGCCGAGGCGGGAGCGCGTAGACGGGCGAATGGGCGCCCTCCCGCGAAGAGGACGCCCATCCTGTCCCGCTAGCGCACGTCGTACGCGTGGACGACGGTCTGGGTGACCGTGTTCCCCGCCCCGTCGGTGGCCCGGGTCCGCAGCGACACGCTGCCCGCACCAGCCGGGAGGTGCGCGGTGTACGCGTCACCGCGCCCCGTCACCCGCACCGCCCGCCAGCTCGCGCCCTCGTCGAACGACACCTCGACGACCAGCGTCGTGTGTCGCGGCGTCGGCAGCCCCGCCTGGTGGCGCAGCCCGATCCCGACGGTGTGCGGCCGACCGGCGACCGAGCCGTCGAGTCCCGCCGGCACCCGGTAATCGACCTGCAGCAGCGGCAGCGGCCGCGCCTCGTCGCCGGGAACCGTCGCGGACTGGAACGCCCAGGTCGTGTCGGTGCGTGTCGCCCGCACCCACTCGGCCGTCGCCCGCGCGGTGGTGAGCTGGAGCCGGTAGCCGCCGGCTCCGGCCGGGACCTCGACGTCGGCCATGGCATGGGGCAGGTCCGCGACCAGTGTCCCGTCGCGCCACAACTTGGCCGCGACCTCGTCACCCTCCCGGAACCCGGCGTGGCCGTCGGCGTCGACGAACTCGGGGACCCGCAGCGACAGCACGTCACCCAGGCGGGTGGAGACCAGCCCGCTCGCCGCGGCCGGCCGGACCACGGGCCCGAACCACGTCTCGTGCCTACGGCCCGCCCGGTGGCTGCGCGGCTGGTCGGTGATGCCGCCGGCCAGCGGGCCCCAGCCGCCCCACGGGTATTCCTGGTGCACCCGGTGCTGCCACACCGAATCACCGGCCGACACCCATTCCTCGCGCGTGGACGGGGTCGCCACGAACCGGGTCGTGTCGTTCCAGGAGTAGTCCTGCCACGGCCGCCAGCCGAAGCGCTGCTCCCGCGCGAACGGCTCGCCGCCGTTGTGCGCGTAGCGGGAGTCGATGCGCATCGAGTTCGCGCTGGTCACCCGGTGCACGATGCGCTGCGGGACGCGGCCCTGCTCGACGTGGAAGACGTCGTACAGGTAGGGACTCACCGTGGTCAGGGTCAGTTCGATCGTCGCACCGGGACGCGTGGCGCGGGCCAGCAGCCTCTGCCCGTCGTCGTGGGCGACCACCATGGCCGGGATCGGCTCGCGTTCGCCCTGCGGCTCCCACACCGTCCACGCCGACCAGTCCGCGGGACGCACGATGACGACCGCCGCCGCACCCGCCGCGGCCGCTGCCGCGATCTGGTCCTGCTCGGTGCGGTCGGAGGCCGTCTCGACCAGCGCGACCGCGCCGCGCACCCGCGCCGCCGTGAGCTGCTGCGCCGTGCCGGTCCCGGCCCGGACCAGCTTCAGCCGCCGCGGCCCGTCGTAGCCGGGCGACATGTGCAGCAGGTTGATGTCGAGCGGGCCGTTCACCCCGTCGACCTTGGCCTGCACCATCGGCGCGACCAGCTGCCAGCGGGAGGAGAACTCGTACGTGCCCGCCGTGACCGGCTTCGTCGGTGTCACGTTGACCTGCTGCACGGTGCTGAAGTGCATGACGCCGTGGCTGATGGTGCGGCCGTTGCCGTGCACCCGGTGCACGTAGTAGCTGAGGATCGCCTGCTGCTCGGCGGGCTTGGGCGTCTCGATGCGGATCGGGGTGCCCTTGCGGGCGTCGAGCACGACGGTCATGTCCCGGGTGACCTTCAGCTCCGGGTCGGTGACCAGGGTGACCTGCTCGTCGAGCGGCGCGCCGTGTTCGATCAGGCCCTGCAGCAGGTAGGTGCCCTCCTCGACCTCGACGGTGCCGTCGTTGCCGACCAGCCACGTCAGGGTGTCGGAGCGGCTGTCCTCGCCGTGCAGCATCACGACCGGTGCGGTGCCGGGGTTTCCGGCGGGGTCGAGCGCGCGCAGGGTGACCTTGTGCCGCGGGCCGGTCATCGTGACGCCGACCGCGGTGCGCAGGGCGATGCCGCCGGGGCCGGTCGCCGTGATGACGCCGCTGTGGCGGCCCCGGTCCAGCTTGGCCGGGTCGAGGGTGGCGGTGACGTCTGCGGTGCCGCCTGCCGGGATGGTCACCTGCGCCGTGCCGGTGGTCAGCGCGTCGGTCTCCGCGACGCCCCGGTCGACGTTGCGCAGGTCGACCTTCAGGTCGAGGGTGACCGCGGCGCTGCCGGTGTTGGTGAACGTCAGCGTACGGGTCGACGCCTGCGCCGAGGGCGCGACGGTGAGCAGGCCGAAGTCGGCGGTGGCGGTGCCGTACACGGTCTGCGCGGCGGCCCGGGACACGTCGACCCGGCCCGCGCCCTGCTCGAACACCGTGAGCGTGGCGTTGGCGCGGGCGGTGCTGACCAGCGCGTTCTTCAGCTGCCCGGCCTTCCAGCCAGGGTGGGCCTGGGCCAGCAGCGCGGCCGCGCCCGCGACGTGCGGGGTGGCCATCGAGGTGCCCGACGCGGTCGTGTAGTTCGCGTCGACGACGGTGCCCATCGACGTCCCGGCCGCGCGGGCCGCGACGATACCCACGCCAGGCGCAGTGATCTCGGGCTTGAGGCCTTCGTCGCCGAGGCGCGGGCCGCGGCTGGAGAAGTCGGCCAGGTTGTCGTCGCGGTCCACGGCCCCGACGGTCAGCGCGGAAGCCGCCGCACCGGGCGAGCCGACGCTGTATTCGGAGCCCTCGTTGCCCGCGGCGATGACGAACAGCGTGCCGCTGGCGGCGGTCAGCCGGTCCACGGCCAGGCTCATCGGGTCCTGGCCGTCGGTGGCCGAGCCGCCCAGGCTCATGCTGACGACCTCGGCGCCCTGCTCGACGGCCCACTCCATGCCCGCGACGATCCAGGACTCGTAACCGGAACCGCCGTCGTTGAGCACCTTGCCCACCAGCAGGTTCGCGCCTGGGGCGACGCCCTTGCGGGTGCCGCCCGAGGCAGCGCCCGTGCCGCCGACTGTCGCGGCGACGTGGGTGCCGTGCCCGTGCCGGTCCACCGCGTCAGGGCTGTCGGTGAAGTTGCGTGCCTGCCCGATCCGACCCGTGAGGTCGGGGTGGTTCGCGTCGACACCGGTGTCCAGGATCGCGACGTCGACGCCCTTGCCGTCGAAGCCGGCGGCCCAGGCCGCGGGCGCGCCGATCTGCGCCACGCTGCGGTCCAGCGCGGCCTTGACGCGGCCGTCGAGCCAGATCCGCTCGATGCCGCCGTCGAGCCGTCCGGCCTCAGCGCGTGCCCGCGCGCTGCCCGCCGCGGACGCGGCGGCTGCCGTGTCCGTCGCCGTCGGTGCCGTCGGTGCGGTGGCCCGCCAGAACCCGGCGAGGCTGTCGCGGCCCGCGGTCAAGGCGGCGCCGCCGATGCTCGGCAGGTCGCGTACCCCGGTGACACCGGCGCTGGCCCGCATGGCGTTCGCGCCGCCTGCGGCGTACCGGACGATCAGCGGCAGGCCGGCCGCGGCGGCGTCGCCGTAGCCGGCTGCGAGCAGCTCCTCCACGTCGAACAGGTCGACGTCGACCGCGCCGGAGGACACGTAGGGCACCACGTCGGACGGCAGCACCCGCAGCCCGCCGTCGACCTCCAGGGTGTGGAACGTGATCCGCTCCCGGCCAGCGGCGGGGCGTACCGCGGCGGTGTGCCTGCCGCCGCCGACGTCACTCAGGGTGACCACGTCACCGGTGACCAGGGTGACCGACTGCGAACCGGCCGTCGGGGTCGCCGCGGTCCGGTCGGGCGCGGACGCCGCGGCGGCAGCGGTCTGCTGCGCCGTGGCGACCACGGTGAAGGTGAGTACGGCCGCCAAACCGCCGGCGGCGGTGGCGCGGCCCAGGGGTGACCACATCGTGTGCAGCTCCTCACGATCAACGCCGCGGACAGCGGCGAAGTTTGATCGGATTGTTCAGCGGCACCGTGTCCAAGGTCACCACTGCGCGGCCTGCGCAAAGGCGACATGTCACCAGGTGGACAACCGGCGTTCACCGCCGCGCCCCGCCCGGCCGGCCGACGGCGGCATGTCCCGCCGGGCCCGTACCCACGGTCCCGGCAGGCGAACGCTGCCGGGGCGGCCGCCCGTCAGCGCGAGGTGAGCACCGCCAACTGGGCCAGGATCGACGAATCGGTGATCTTCTCGTCCTCGGCCAGCAGCAGCACCTTGCTGAGCACCACGCTCGTCATCGCATCATCGTCGGCGAACGGCAGGAACAGCCGCCGGTGTGGCTTGCGCCCGAACCCGTCCGGCACCACGCAGAGGTAACCGCCCGGCTCCACGTGGATGCTGCCGCTGGTCAGGTGCACCCGGTAGACGGCCCGTGAGCCGCGCACCACCGCGGCCGTGCCCTCCACGGTGACCCGGCGCAGGCCCAGATCCTCGATGAGCGCGGTGAGCACCTCGGCCCGGCTCTGTGCGCGAGCCGGTGAGTCCAGCCGGGCGGGGTCGGTGCCCGCCACCGACACGACAAGGTCGAGGTCGCGCATGACCTCGGAGAACACGATCGGCGGCACGTCGGCCAGCGGCACGGTGTCGCGTCCGGACAGGAAACGCAGCGCGCCGATCTCCACGTCGCCCATGCCGAAATAGCCGTGGAAGTCGCAGCGCAGGGCCGCGGTCAGCCCGTCGCCCGCCGGACGGGTGGCCTGGTGCTCGGCATAGTCGTCGTGGGTGCGCCAGCCGCGCCCCGCCAGCAGCTGCCCGGCGACCCGGCCGGTCACGGTGTGGCCCGCGAACCGCTGCGAGGCGTCGACGGCGTCGCGTTCGGCGGGCGTGAGCACGTACAGCTCCCGGAACGCCTGCTTGACGGGCTGGCGCAGCCGGCGGCGCACCACCTCGGCCTGCCAGTGCGCGAGCCGCCCCGACGTGTACAGGTCGAACGGGTGCACCGCGGTCACCGGGCCGGCCGTGTCGACGTCGTCGAGCAGCCCCACCTCGCCGGTGCGGTCGCGCCACAGCAGTGCGGGCAGCATCGCCGCGCCCGCGGGCAACCGGCGCAGCCCGGCCAGCTCCTGTGGACTCACCGGCGCGCCGGTGGCGACGAGCCGTTCGATCACGCCGGTCCGCAGCCGCCGGGCCTGGTCGCGGAGCAGGTCCTGGTGTTCGCGGCTGGCCGTGTAGCGGGCGTCGGCGCGTACCGCGGCGGGCACGCTCTTGAGGGTCTTGTCTCCGCTGGCCACGGTGATCACGGGGTCGGGACCGTCCATGACGACCGTGACCGTGTAGTCGCCGACCGACCACGGCGGCGGGGTGTCGTCGGCCAGTCGGGCCTCGCAGTCGGTCTCCAGGCGGCTCGCGTCGGGCAGGCCCGCGACCTGCGCCAGGTGGTCCAGCGCGACCTCGATCGCGGCGGCGTGGCTGTGCCGCCGGTTCGGGCCGAGCTTCGGCCCGCGCTTGGCGACCTCACGCAGCGCCGTGTACCGGTCCAGCACCATCTCGCCTTCGGCGAGCGGCAGCATTCCGTACGCCGCGATGCCCGCCAGGGCGTTGTTCTTCACGCGTTTGAGCACCGCCGTGCGGTTCTCGCCCAGGGCCGCGCTGACCAGCTCGCACGGCGTCTGCGCCAGCAGCCGCGCGGTCGCGTCCGGTCCGGCCGACTCGGCCGCGGCCAGGATCGGTTCCCGGTCGTGGCGGACCACCCCAGCCGCCGTGATCTGGTGCACCAGCCGCAGCAGCGCCGTCGCGGGCTCGAGTCCGAGCACGGGCAGCAGCGCCTCGGCGTCACCCGCGGGGCGGCGCAGGTGGAAGGCGCGCAGCCGGATCGCGTGCGGGCGCTCCCACAGGTGCGCGACCAGCTCCGCCATCTCGGCATCGGTCAGTTCGGCCGCGCCGAGACGCAGGCCGGTCTTCTCCTCGCCCGTCCAGTCCAGCGCCCGCAGCATGAAGCGCAGCCCGCGCGGCGGGATCACCTGCGGCAGCTCGTCGTCGGGCACCCCGGCCGAGGTCATCCGCCACAGCATCTCGTCGACGTACGGCCGCACGCCGTCGGCGCACGACGCGGGCGGCTGCGACGGGCCGCCCGACGGGTCCCGGCCCACGATGGTGTTGCCCAGCCAGCGGTCCACGGTGAAGGCGTGCTCGACCAGTTCCTTGTCGAGCGCGTCGTGGGCGTGCAGGGCGTCGAGCAGGCGGGTCCTGGCGGCCCGGTTCAGCCTCCCCAGCGGCGTCAGCACCAGCACCCGCATCGCGGCCACGTCACCGGCCGCGATGAACCGGTCGGCCGTCTCGTCCAGCTGCGGTGTCGCCCAGACCGAGCACCCCAGCAGGGCCCGCAGCGCCGCCTCACGGGACCCGGTCGGCCACGGCGTGTCGAGCACCGTGCGCAGGTCCGCGTCGGGGGCGAGCGGGAACGCCTCGTCGTACGCCTCGCTGAGCGCCTGTCCGATGTCGGGGATGCGGCGTTCAAGGTTGCCGCAGACGCGGTCGTCGCCGCGGCGCACCTGCTCGCGGACGATCGGTCCCAGCTCGCGCAGCAGTTCCAGGTCACCGTCCTTGACCGCGGTGCGCACCTGCTCGACCCGCTGCCACAGCGCGGCGCGCGCCTGCGCGAACGCCTCCAGATAGATGTCGGGCACGGGGTGGTCCACGTCAGCCTCCGACCAGCGCGGTGAGCCGCACGAACACGACCGGCTCGCCCAGGCGCAGCACGATCTCCTCGTCCAGCACGTCGACCTGCCGGCCGCCGACGAACAGCGCGAACGCGCCGCGTTCGAACGCCCGCCAGGCGCGGGCCACCTCGGCCTCGACGTCGGGGACGGCCTGCGACCGGTCGGGCAGGCGCACCACTCCGGTCGCGGCCTGGGCGCGGATGTCGTCGTCGGTGAGGTACTGCCGGTCCAGCAGGGTGCGGCACCGGGCGCTGTCGACCTGCCAGGCCCGGACCTGCTCGGCGACGGCCGCGCCGATCAGCTCGCGCACCGTCGTGCGTTCCTGCGCCAGCTCCACCAGCACATCGGGCAGGCGGTCCCCGCCCGGGATCCTGCTGCGTACCTCGACCTGCACCACGTGCCTCCTCGCCTAGGACGGTCCCGACCCTAACCGGGCCGTCCGACATCGGCGGATCACTCCGAATGGGACGTATCGGCGTCGGGTCGGTGATCGCGGTCACGGTGTGTAGGCATACCTAGACCGGCCCAGGGAGGTGTCTAGGTAGGTCGCGGCCAGGCAGGATACGCCGTCGCTGCGGATGGAGATGGGTCGCGGAGAGACGAGTATTTACCTCGTCAGCAAGACACAGAGTCAAGGACTGAGGAGTCTGCGATGTTTGGATCGCCCGAGATGTACTTCGATCTCGCGAAGTTGCATCACCGAGAGCTCATCGACGAGGCCGCGAAGGAGCGGGTAGCGAACCGGCTGCACCGTCACGGCCGCAAGCGCCGCCAGGCGCGCGACCACACGGCGCGATGAGCACGAGCAACAGGCCCGGGAGCCGGAAACGGCCCCGGGCCTGTTCGTATGTGCAGGCCCTGATCGTCCGGCCACCTTGAGTCACATGGTCCTGCGCGGCCGCCTGTCCGATACAAGCGTGAACGCGTCCGGCTGACGGGAGCCGACCAGCGGCCAGGCTGTGAGGATCGATGCATCCGCGGCACCCGCCGCCACCATGGTCCCGGAGGTCCCCCCTTGCTAATCGCCATCCTCGATTTCCGCACCGCCGCCGCCGACCGCGACGCCGCCCTCGCCCAGCTCGACCGGGAGAGCGGCCAGGTCCGCGCCATGCCGGGCAACGTCGCCTACCGGATCTACGCGTCTCGAACGGACGAGTCCGCGATCACCGTCGTACACGAATGGGACGACGAGGAGTCGTTCGGCCGCTATCTGGGGTCGGACTCCTTCGCCCGCTCCGGCGAGGTGCTCCGCCCGATGATGACCGCGCCGCCGGTGAGCCGTCGTTTCCGCGCCGAGCTGCTGGAAACGGTCGGCTGACCAGCGTCCGGTCGCCACCTACGATGTGTCCGTGCGAGGCCGTCGATGATCCGCAAGGCGTACAGCTTCGTCCGCACGTTCCCGGCCGAGCCTGCGCGCGAACTCCGCGTGGACCGCCATTACCTGCTCTGCGCCTCCGCCGGCACCCTCCGGCTGGAGGCGCAGGGCCAGGCGTGGCTGCTGCCCCCGGCGCGGGCCGCGCTGATCGAAGCGGGCCGACCGATCCGGGTGAGCATCCCGCAGCCGGTCACCACGGCGTCGGTGCTGTTCGACCCCGGCTTCACCGCCGTCCCGCCGGCGCCGCTGACCGTGTTCGACCTCAACCCGCTGGCCCGTGCGCTGGTCGACGAGTGCGGGGTGTGGGGCGAGAGCGACGAACCCCTCACCGCGTACGCCGAGACGCTGTTCGCCGCGCTCGCCGCGGTGACCTGGCGGCTCGCCGAGCAACCGAGCCCGGTCGTGGTGCCCGCGGGACGGTCGCCGGAGCTGCGGCGGGCCCTCGAGTCGACCGAGCGGCAACTCGGCGGAGAGGTTCGCTTCGAGGACGTGGCGGCCGAGGTCGGCCTCGCGCCGCGGTCGCTTGCGCGGCGCTTCGCGGAGGAAACCGGCCTGACGTGGCAGGCGGTCCTGCGCCGGATGCGGGTGCTGCACGCGATCGAGTTGCTCGCCGCCGGCGACATCTCGGTGACCCGGATCGCCCACACGGTCGGCTACACCTCGCTGTCGGCGTTCAACTCCGCGTTCCGGGACCTGACCGGCCGCACCCCCACGCAGTACCGCGCGAGCTTCCGGCCCTGATCCGGGTCACCTCTCGGTGTTCAGACCGGCGACGATCGCCCGGGCCACCGGCGACGGGTCCGAGCCGTCGATCGCGAAGCCGTCCGCGACGTACACGGCCGGCTGGGCCATCATCCGCGGCGTCGCGCCGCGGTGAGGCCAGGTCGCGGTGTGCACGATGAACGGGTGGCACAGGAACACGTCACCGGCGCGCCCGGTGGCGTGCACGACCGTGCGGCACAGGACCGACGGACGCACCTGGGACATGGACTCGTCGCCGCTCATCCCGTCCTCGCCCGCCGCGGCCAGGATGCGCGGCATCGCCAGATGCGAGCCGATCGCCATCCGCGTCGGCGCGTCGTCCTCGCCCACGTCGCTGAACAGGAACAGCGCGAGCAGGCCGCGCGCACGTGAGCGCACGTTCGCCCAGTACTCGCCGCCGACCGCGTAGCTGCCCTCGATGTGCCAGCCGACGTCACCCGGGAACTCCTCGGACGGGAACCGCACCGGCACCGAGCCGCCGACGCCGCGGCGCGGTGCCCACCGGCCCGGACCCAGCAACGTGTCGTATGCCGACCACAGTGCGGGCGACGTGCCGGCGGCTTCGAAGGGACCGCCTTCCGGGCACGGGACCCGGACGACCGGGCGGTTCCACGTCCCCGGGTCGCGGGTCACACCCTGCCGCGCGAGCGCCTCCCAGATGGCGTCCCGGCAGGCGGCGACGACGTCGGGAGCGACGGCACCGCGCACGGCGACGTACCCGTCCCGCTCGAACTGCTCGACTTCGCGACCGTCCACGACAATCAGTGTGCCGGAGCACAGCGCAGAGAACATCTCCATTTCTCGATACCCGTCGCCCGACGACGTGAGGCAGGTTCGGTACGACGGTCAGTCCTGCTGGTGGCTGGAACCGCTGCCCGTCCACCAGCCGAGATCGTCCCCGGCACCCGCACCGCGCCGACTGGGGCGTCCCCAACGTCGGCTGAGCCTGGCCGCGTCCCGCGATGCCGCCTGCCCGCGTTCGACCGGTGTCCGGCCGAGCCGCCGTCGCCGAACCACGCGCGGTCGGATCCCACCTGCCCTGAGCAGCGGCAGAGGCGGACGTGGTGGGCGGCGGGCGCGCGCCCCCGGCCCGGCCCGGCGCCTGCGGTGGGCCATCGCGATCAGCGCCTCGCCGACGAGCACGACACCAACACATGCCGACACGACGAGCAGGATGGCCATTCCGTCCGACATGCACCACACGGTACGACGGCCTGGCCCGTCGGCACCGACCCGAACGGTACGACCACGGCGCCGAATCGCACTGTCCCGCCGATGGAATCGCCACTCGCCGTTGTGCTCGCATAGGACGGTCTCTGGCCCTGACCGGGCGGTCCGACATCGGCGGATCACTCCGAATGGGATGTATCGGCGTCGGGTCGGTGATCGCGGTCACGGTGTGTAGGCATACCTAGACCGGCCCAGGAGGTGTCTAGGTAGGTCGCGGCCAGGCAAGATACGCCGTCGCTGCGGATGGAGATGGGCCGTCGTGGGAGGAGTATTTCTCTCGTCAGCAAGACACAGAGTCAAGGACTGAGGAGTCTGCGATGTTTGGATCGCCCGAGATGTACTTCGATCTCGCGAAGTTGCATCACCGAGAGCTCATCGACGAGGCCGCGAAGGAGCGGATAGCGAACCGGCTGCACCGTCACGGCCGCAAGCGCCGCCAGGCGCGCGACCACACGGCGCGATGAGCACGAGCAGACAGGCCCGGGAGCCGGAAACGGCCCCGGGCCTGTTTTTTTGCGCGTCGGACGCAGGTAGGCCGACCCGGTTCGGGACCGCAGCATGACATGTGACGAGCACAACTAATCGTTAGTGGCCCCAACAATCGTGCTATCGTTCGGAGAACAAACGTTAGTGTCACTAACGATTTAGCCGGATAGATCCGTTGGGAGCCACGACCGTGATCAAGCCTTTCCGTATCGACATCCCCCAGGCCGACCTCGACGACCTGAACGACCGGCTCGCCCGCACCCGTTGGCCGAACGAGGTCGCCGACGCCGGGTGGGACTACGGCTTCCCCCTCGCGCGGCTCCAGGAGCTGGCCGAATACTGGCGCACCGGCTACGACTGGCGCGAGCACGAGGCCAAGCTCAACGAGCTGCCACACTTCACCACCGAGATCGAAGGCCAGAACATCCACTTCGTCCACGTCCGGTCCGCGAAGCCGGACGCGCTCGCGCTGATCCTCACCCACGGCTGGCCCGGTTCGTTCCTGGAGTTCCTCGACGTGATCGAGCCGCTGTCGCGCGACTTCCACCTGGTGATCCCGTCCATCCCGGGTTACGGCTTCTCCGGGCCGACCCACGAGCGCGGCTGGGACATCGTCCGGGTCGCGCGGGCCTGGGCCGAGCTGATGCGCCGCCTCGGATACGAGCGCTACGGCGCGCAGGGTGGCGACTTCGGCTCGGGCATCTCCACGGCGCTCGGCGCGGTGGCACCCGAGCAGGTCGTCGGGGTGCACGTCAACTACCTGCCGACCCGGCCGGTCCCGGACGCCGGCATCGAGCTGTCCGCAACGGACGAGGCGCGGCTGGACAAGGTCCGGCAGCTGATGGCGAACCGTCCGCCGTACCAGACTCTGCAGGCCGCCACCCCGCAGACCATCGGCTACGCGCTCACCGACTCCCCGGTCGGCCAGCTGGCCTGGATCGCCGAGCGCTTCGCCCAGTGGACGGACCCGCGGGCGCCGATCAGCGACGAGCGGATGCTCACCGACATCTCGCTGTACTGGCTGACCGCCACCGCGGCCTCCTCGGCGCGGCTGCACCGTGAGACTCCGCGCGGGACCGAGCCGTGCCCGGTGCCGGTCGGCGTGGCGGTGTTCGCGCACGACATCACGCAGTCGGTGCGGCCCCTGGCCGAGCGGCTGTACGACATCAGGCACTGGTCGGAGTTCGAGCGCGGCGGCCACTTCGCCGCGATGGAGGTGCCCGAGCTGCTCGCCGACGACATCCGGGACTTCTTCCTCACCCTCGTCAAGAACGGCTGACCGGGTCGCCACCCGGCAGGAGCCGCTGTCGGCCGCGAACCCCGGGAGCCCGGAGCTCGCGGCCGACGGGCCGTCCGCCGCGGCAGCCCACAGCTGTGGGTCGCGGTTCGCTTGGCGTCTTCGCCGCTGTTAGCCTCAGTGCCGCACAGCCCCCAGCTCGAGCAACGGATGCGTGATGACCGCAGAACACGATGACTCCCCTCGATTCGCATCAGAGCCGTACCCGGCCGACCAACGCGGTCGCAGGATCCGGTGGAGGATCGTGACCATCGGCATGTTCGTGGCGCTCGCCGGCGGGTGCTGGTGGCTGGCGGAGCAGATGGACTGGAACGTCAAGGCCGTCACCGCCGCGGTCGCCATCCCGTACTGGCTCGTCGTCACGGTTGTCTGGCGGCGTTACGGCCCCGCCATGCCGGGCCTGTAAGCGGGGCCTGCACCGGTCACTGGTGCGGCAGGATCTCCTTGGCGTACAGGTCGATCATGTCGCGGAAGTGCGGGCCGACCGAGGCGACGTAGAACTCGTCGAAGCCCGCGTCGCGGTACTTGCCGACCAGGTCCCGGTGGACCTGCGGGTCGGGCCCGCACGCGATCTTCTCGGCGATCGCGTCGGGTGTCACCGGGGTCGCGGCCTGCTCGAAGTGGGCGGGCGTGGGCAGGATCTGCGACAGCTCTCCGGTCAGGCCCGACGTCGGCCACAAGTGGTGGGCCAGCCGCACCGCCTCGTCGCGGTCCGGGGCGTAGCACGCCTTGCCGCCCGCGGCGCTCGGTTTGCCGGCGCCGCCGCTGTCGCGGAACAGCTGCAGCATCTCCGCGTTCGGCTGGGTGCTGATGTAACCGTCGCCGATGCGACCGGCCAGTTTCGTCGAGGTCGGCGCCAGCCCGGACACGTAGATCTTCGGCGGGGTGTCGGGCAGCGTGTAGATCCGGGCGTTCTCCACCGTGTAGTACACGCCGTCGTGCTCGACGTCCTCGCCGGTCCACAGTTCGCGGATGACCTCGACGGCTTCTTCGAGCATGTCGAGGCGCGCCTTGGCCGGTGGCCAGTGCTCGCCGGTGATGTGCTCGTTGAGCGCCTCGCCGGAGCCGACACCCAGCGTGAACCGGCCCTCGGTGAGCACGGCGCTGGTCGCGGCCGCCTGGGCGATGATCGCCGGGTGGGTCCGTACCGTCGGGCACGTCACCGCGGTCGTGATCGGCAGCGTCGTCACGCGGCTCAGTGCGCCGATCATCGACCACACGAACGGACTGTGCCCCTGCGCATCGACCCAGGGATGGAAGTGGTCCGAGATCCACAGCGCGGAGAACCCCGCATCCTGGGCCCGCTGGGCCTGCTCCAGGAGCTCCTGCGGCGAGTACTCCTCGCTGGACAGAAAGTATCCGATTCTCATGATTTGCCGGGTACCCGGGCCTGACCGCAGGGAAACCCGGCGCCCGCGATACCCGGTTTCCATCGGCCATCGACCGGGCACCTGTATGCCATGCATCTGCCCATCAATCACCGGATGCGGCCCCTGTGGCGACTGCTCGCCGGTTCGTCCGCCGCTTACCTGCTGGCCTTCGGGCTGCTCAGCGTGATCGCCACCGCCGGGCAGCCGTTCTTCCACGACGGCGACGCCCGGATGCTGGGCCTGCGCACGAACCCCGCGCTGGCCTGGCTGTGCGTCGCCCTCGGCGCCGTCGGGCTGGCCGGGACGGTCATCGGCCGGACCGCAGCCATGGCCGTGCACCTCGGCGTAGGCGCGGTCTGCCTGCTCGGCGGCCTGGCGACGCTCGCCGTGCTGCAGACCTCGGTCAACAAGCTCAACCTGGACATGGCGACCTGCATCGCGTCGTTCGTGACGGGCACGATCCTGCTGGCCGCCGGGCTGTACGGCAGGACCGGCACCCCACGCGAGGCCGTCACCGAGGAGGTGCTGCGCCACAGCACCCGCCCCGGCGACAAGTTCGCCGTCGAGCCGCACGCCAATCCGTAGCCGTTGCCCGTCTGCGCGGCCGCACCTCGTGCATCGCCCCATCGCCCCGCGTGATCTCCCGGATCATCGGCGAGCGGCGGGTGCTGCCCGCCGACGACATCCTGCAGCGCCTGCGCTGAGGCGCTGTCCGGGCTCCGCCGCACGGCTCTTGGCGGGTGCCGCTGTCGCGGCGCGTCCTGCCTGCGCACTGCGGCAGCGGCGGGTCAGTCGGGAGCGCCGGTGGGCCGCCGCCGGAACGCGGCGCCGAGGGCCGCGCCGCCCGCCATACCCGCCAGCCAGAAGACCACCATCATGAGCAGGAAGTCCACGCGGAGCACGTCGAGGACCGCCGACTGCCAGTCCGGTGGCACGGCATCGCCGGTGCTCAGGTATCCGGCCCGCCGGTTGCCCAGACGACGGCTTCGGGAATGCTGACGGCGAGCACCGCCACCAGGGCGGCGAGCCCGGACAGGGCTCCGGTGCGCAGACCCGCACCGAAGGACCGGCTGCGCCAGGCCGCGGCGAGCGCGACGGCGAGCAGCAGGAAGCTCGGGAAGGAGACCCAGAAGCTGAGTACGCCGCCCTGGTCGTGCGCCAGTGACCAGCGCGAGGCGGCGAAGTTGCCACCTGCCACGACGATCGCCACCCCGGCGGCCGGGATCCACATGCCGCGCGGCCGCCCGGACCGCAGCGCAGCCCACACGCCGCCGAGGGCGAACCTGCGGCGCTCGGCCGGCGGGTCGATCGCCGCGAGTTCGGCCCGCAGCGCCGCGCCCCACGCAGACCGGCTTTCGGGCAGGTCGGCGGTGGTCAGGTCGAGCAGGACCTGCCAAACGTCGCGCGCCGGTTCCCGCCCTGCCGACGCGGTCCTGGCGCCGAGCGCCGCACCGAGGACGGACCACGGCATGGCCCAGATCAGCACGACGAGGAAGATCTCGAACGGCAGCAGCAGGGCGCCCTCGCCGGGGTTCGCGACGGCGGGGAAACTGCCGGGGTCTGCCCGGTACGCGGCGCGCAGGGGCAGGTGCGCGGCCGCGGCACCGGCGGCGACGGCGACCATGGCCAGCAGCCCGGCGACGGCGCCCGCTCCGAATCCGCGGACGCGGGCCACGGCGGCCGCGGCCAGGCTGGCGAGGCCGCCGTAGCCGAGTGCGGCGAGCAGTCCGAGCATCAGGGTCACCAGCACCACGTCGACGCCCCAGCGGGGGCCGTTCGCGACCGTGGCCAGATACGCGCGTTCCAGGGCGAAGGTGAGCAGACCAACGCAGGCGGCGACGGCGAGCAGTCCCCGCCACACGGGACGTCTGACGCCGGCGCGCCACGCAGCACGGGCGCGGGCACCCAGGGTGCCCGCGCCGCCCTGGCGTACGGCGTCCCGCAGCCGGACCGCCACCACCACGACCGCGAGCACGGGCGGTGCGATCAGCACCAGGAAGAAGAGGAAGTCGGGCATCGATGGCCTCCGAGCAGCAGGGCGGATCGGGGATGGTGCGGTCGAAGGTCAGGCGGCCCGGGGGGCGAGCCGGGCCGCACCCGGGGCGGGCGGGGCTTCGCCGGCGCGTGCCGCGTGGGCGACGGTGCGGGCGAGTTCTGCGCCGGCGGTGCTGAGCCGGTACAGGTGGCGGGGCGGCCGCCCGCGTGGCGGGTCGGTCTCCCAGGAGGTCTCCACGTGCCCGCGCTCGGCGAGGCGGATGAGGATCGGGTAGACGGTGCCCGCCTTCAGGCCGAGGGCGCGGCACAGGTCGTAGCCGTGACTCCAGCCGTCGCCGGTCTCGGCGAGGGCGGTGAGCACGGCCGCGGTCTGCGGGGAGGGCTGTCGGGCGCGTACCATGCCTCCAATATCTACCTAGATAGAGTTATCGCGCAAGTCCCTTCTGCGGAGACCCGCGATGGCGCCGGACATGGCCACCAGGGCCACCGCCGCGGCGCACGCCAGCAACGGAACGGTGCGCAGGCCGTCGTCGAGCCCGGCGCCCACGGCGGACTCGACCGCCAGCGGCCCGAGGGCCTGACCGGCCAGCAGCATCGCGGCCAGGCCGAGCAGCGCCGAACCGGCGACCTCGACCGGCGCACCGCGCTCCGTACGCAGCACGCGGGTCAGGCCGGCACTCAGCGCGAAGCACATTCCCACCACGAGCAGCAGCGAGCCGGCAAGCGCCCAGGGACCCTCGTGCCGAATGGCCACGGCGTGGACGGCGACGCCCGCGGCCACCACGCCCGCGCCGAGCGCGTCCCAGGGCAGCCGCCGGTCGGCGCGGATGACGGCGTACGCACCGAGCACGGCCGCCAGACATCCGACAGCGAGCAAGCCGGACGGCGCGGCTGTCAGGTAGAGGCTGTTGGTCGTGGCGGTGTGCACCGGTGCGGCCAGTGCGAGGCAGAGGACCGTCCAGCGGGCGGGATCGGCACGGCCGTGCTGGTAGGCGTACCAGGTCAGCACCGCGGTGACCGCCACCGCGATCGCGACCAGGCCGTAGCGGGCCGCACCTTGCACGAACTCGACGCCGGGCTGGTGGCCGAACGTGTCGCCGTAGCGCTGCGGTGGCCCGACGCGGTGCGCCGTGCGGCGTTGCCCGCGAACAGGACGGCGGCGGCGACGGCGGTCGCGGCGGCCGGACGCCACGGGCGTGCGGCCGGGACGCGTGCGTTCCTGTCGGCGGTGACCGGGCGCACGGGACGGCCCCGACGGGGTGACTCGCTTGGGGCCGGCGATGCCGGTCCGGTGTGGGCGGTCGCGTCACCCGGCTTTCGGAGGGTTCCATGTCGGCCGGCCAGGAGCCCGGTCTGTCGCTGGGCGCCTGGCCGGCCGGTGGTCGGTTACTGGAAGGTGATGTGGTCGATGGTGATGGCGGAGTTGCCGCCGTACCAGAAGCCCATGGCCAGCTGGGACGGCGAGTTGCGGTTGATGCCGTTGGCGGCCATCGGGATGCGGATGTCCTGGTAGCCGGTGGTGATCACCGGATGCGCTCCGCCGTCGAGGGTGAAGTCGGCGAACACCTTCGTGGAGCCGCCCAGACCGAGGCTGAAGTGCCCCTGCTCCCCTCCGGTCGCGCCCTTGATCCGTACGACCAGGTAGGTGTAGGCGCTCAGGTCCACGCCGACGTCCGAGCCGAACCAGCCGCAGTTGTTGTAGCGCAGGCTCAGCGCCCCGCCGGTCACCACTCCGGAGCCGCCGCCGTCGAGGAAGCAGTTCCCGCCCGTCCATTTACCCAGGTCGTTCTGCGACGAGGCCGGATACGCCGGAGTGCCGTCGTAGTTGTCCAGCACCAGCCCGGTCGGCGGCTGCGGAGCGGCATCCGTGGTGACCGTCACCGTGTTGCTGGCCGCCGAGCGGTTGCCCGCCGCGTCGCGGGCCTTGACCGTGTAGCTGTAAGCGGTCGACGCGGTCCGGCCGGTGTCGGTGAACGAGGTCCCCGTCGGGCTGCCGATCAGCGTCGATCCGCGGAACACCTCGTAGCCGGTCACGGCCACGTTGTCGGTCGAGGCCGTCCACGACAGCGACACCGTCGTGTCGGTCTTGCCCGGAGACGACAGCGTCGGCGCACTCGGCGCGGTGCAGTCGCCTGAGCAGCCGGTCGTGGTCGCCGACACCGTGGCCGACGACCCGGACACGTTGCCCGCGGCGTCCACGGCCCGGACCGTGTACTGGTAGGTCTGCCCCGGCGAGCGGCCCGAGTCGGTGAACGACGTGCCTGTCGGGTTGCCGACCTGCGTCGACCCGCGGAACACCTGGTACCCGGTCACCCCGACGTTGTCCGTGGACGCCGCCCACGACAGCGACACGCTGGTGTTCGTCACCCCGGACACGGTCAGTCCGGTCGGCACGGACGGTGCCGTGCAGTCACCCGTGCAGGAACCGACGGCGACCGACGAGGCCAGCACGTTGTACCCCTTGGCCGCGTCCCACGTACCGGTGTTGGCCAGCCGGATCGCGTACTCGGGACGGGCCTGCAGCCCCGCGCTGGGGTCCGGCAGCCACAGCGCCAGCGTGTAGTTGCCCGCGACCGCGCCGCCGGGCAGCGTGACGTTCGCGGTGACGGTGCTGTTGCCGGCCAGCCAGGTGCGCGGGTCGACGCTGCTCAGCGGCAGGTTGTAGCGGTTGGCGCCGTTGTCGAGCACGAGGTAGGCGGTGCGGTTCTTGATGAGCCCGGACCACCCGTCGTTGCTGAGGTGGGCGGTGAGGCTGAGACTGCCGCCGGGTGCGACGGTGGTGGGGAAGGTGGCGTCGAGCAGCCTCAGCCGGTACCCGAGCTTGCGCTTGATGCGCACGAAGCAGGGCTCGGCCGGGTCGTTGCCGCTGGCGGCGAGGTGGGCCGCCTTCCACTTGTCGGTGTTGACGGCGGCGTAGTCCTCGTTGATCTCGGTGAAGTTGAGCTTGTTCATCTCGGTCTGCGCGTTGACGCAGGCGGCGTCGTTGTAGCCGTCGGCGCCGCAGGTCTCGCCGCCGACCATCTTGTTGAACCCGGTCGAGGTGGCCAGGTCGTACATCCACTGCTTCTTCTGTTCGATGTAGAACCAGCCCATCCACGATGGGTTGTCGTAGGTGCCCATGTCGTTGAGGTCGGCCAGGAAGCAGTCGTTGTGGAAGCTGATCCGGTCCTTCTGCGCCTGGGTCAGCGTGCAGCCTTCGGGCACGACGCAGGAGGTGGGGTCGACCATCTCCTTGATGTAGATCGGATAGCGCATCGCCAGCGGAATGCTCGCCGGGGTGGTGTCGGCGATCTTCTTGACGATGCGGTACCGGGCGGGTGCCTCCTCGACCGACGACGGGTTGGTCAGGCCGCCGGTGTGCCACTCGCCCCAGGCGCCGAGGTAGCCGGTCTCCAGGTGCAGGACGACGTCGGCGTTCGCGGTGATCACGGCGTTGATCTGGGCGATGTGGGCGAGGATCTGCGCTTCGGCGACGGTGGCGTAGCCGTCCCAGGTGTAGGCGGGCCGCAGGACGATCTTCATGCCGGCGGTGCGGACCGCGGCCAGGCCGGAGGCGAGGTTGTCCAGCAGCGCCTGGGGCAGGGCCTGGGTCTTGTACTTGTCGAGGTGCAGGTAGCTGTGCACCAGGGTGTTGCCGCCGGCCTTGGCGCGGGCGAAGGTGCGGTCGAGCAGGTCGGGGTTGAAACCGGGGATGGTGGCGGCGTTGACGTAGTCGTTGACCGCCGGGTCGTTGATGATCTCGTAGCGGTTGTGGTAGCCGCGTTCCGGGTTGGCGAACGCGGTGGCCGGATCGGCCTGGTAGGTGACGGTGGCGGCCTGGGCGGGCGTGCCGAGCGACACGACCGCCAGCGCGGCCAGTAGCGTTGTCGCGGTGAACATCCGCAGTACGCGGGTGGGCATGGTGGCCTTCCTGTGCATCGGGAGGGTAGGCCGCCTGGCCGGGTCGGGAGCCCTGCCAGGCGGCCGGGCTGCTACTGGAACGTGATGTGGTCGATGGTGATGGTGGAGTTGCCGCCGTACCAGAAGCCCATGGCCAACTGGGACGGCGAGTTGCGGTTGATGCCGTTGGCGGCCATCGGGATCTTGATGTCCTGGTACGCCGTCGTGATCACCGGATGCGCACCCCCGTCGAGGGTGAAGTCGCCGAAGACCTTCGTCGACCCGCCCAACCCCAGGTTGAAGTGGCCCTGCTCGCCACCGGCCGCGCCCTTGATGCGCACGACGAGGTAGGTGTAGGCGCTCAGGTCCACACCCACGTCGGAGCCGAACCAGCCGCAGGCGTTGTAGCGCAGGCTCAGCGCCCCGCCCGTGACCACGCCCGAGCCGCCGCCATCGAGGAAGCAGTTGCCGCCCGTCCACTTGCCCAGGTCGTTCTGCGTCGAGGACGGATACGCCGGGGTGCCGTCGTAGTTGTCCAGCACCAATCCGGTCGGTGGCTGGGGTGCCGCGCTGGTGGTGACCGGGACGGTGTTGCTGGCGGCCGACCGGTTGCCCGCCGCGTCTCGGGCCTTGACGGTGTAGCTGTAGGCCGTCGACGCCGTGAGGCCCGTGTCGGTGAAGGACGTGCTCGTCGGGCTGCCGATCAGCGTCGACCCGCGGAACACCTCGTAACCGGTCACGCCCACGTTGTCGGTCGACGCGGTCCACGACAGCGACACGCTCGTGTCGGTCTTCGCAGGCGAGGACAATATAGGCGAACTAGGGGCAGTGCAGTCACCCGCGCACCCCGTGGTGGTCGCGGACACCGATGCGGACGAATTGGACACGTTTCCGGCGGCGTCGACCGCCCGGACCGTGTACTGGTACGTCTGCCCCGGCGAACGGCCCGAGTCGGTGAACGACGTGCCCGACGGCGAACCCACCAGCACCCCGTCCCGGAACACCCGGTAGCCCGTGACTCCCACGTTGTCCGTGGCCGCCGACCACGACAGCGACACGCTCGTGTTCGTCACCCCGGAGACGGTCAGGCCCGACGGCGCCGACGGAGCCGTGCAGTCACCCGTGCAGGTGCCGGTGGTCGACACGCTGCCGAGGTTGACCCAGCCGTCGGCGCCCTGGTTGCTGTTGGCGAACGACAGCGGCAGCCGCGGACGCCACTGGTCGATGACCCAGTCGGTCAGCCTGCTGGCTGCCGGGCGGGCGCGCAGCACGTCCGCGGTGACCGCCTCCAGCGGGTTGCGTACCTTCAGGACCAGGCTGTAGGCGCCCGCGGGCACGCCCGCGGTGCTGACGGTCGCGGAGAAGTTGACCGGGCGGCCGAAGTCGAGGTACTTCGGGTCGGCCCCCACGTTCCAGTCGGGGAAGGCCCGGATCTTCAAGGGCTGCACGGTGCGCAGGTCCCAACTGGTGTCCCAGGTCTTCACGACGCTGCCCGCGCTGTTGCGCAGGCCGAGCTGCACCGTCCACGGGTAGTAGAACGGCGCCACGCCGTCGTTCTGCACGGTGACGCCGACCTTGAAGTTGCCAGCGGCGGTCGCGTTGAAGTTGGCCTGCGGGATGTGCAGGTTGTAGCCCATCTTGCGGACGCCGGCGGAGACCTTCGGATCACTGGTGCTGTACCCGCCCGCGCCGGTCTGGTTGATCATCCAGCTGATGTGGGTGAGCTCGGTCGCCGCGAGCACGTCGTCGACCTGCCCGGAGCCGCCCGGCCAGTTGGCGTAGAGCGTGCCCTGAATCTCGGGACGGGCCTCGCCGCCGATGGAGTGGGTGACCCACCGGTTCTCGGTGCCGGTGTTGAGCTGCAGCTGCAGGAACGCGTCCTCCCACCCGTTCATCGACATCGGCAGGGTCATGCTCTTGAGCTGCCCGCCGCTGCGGAACTCCTTGTAGGGCCAGGAGTCGTCATGGAAGCCGATGTTCGCCGTCTCGGTGCCGGCAAGCGGGTAGCGGACCTCCAGCTGGATGTTGTCGAACGCCGTGTCGTACGCCCCGATGAGGGTGCGGATGGTGGCGTCGGTCGGCATCAGGTTCGGGTAGCCGTCGGCCAGATCCCGGTCGTACGGCCAGGTGTGCCACTCGCCCCACAGGCCGACCAGGCCCAGCGACATGAACCCGATGCGCGGGTCGGCGGTGCCGCCCGGACCGGCCTTGTCGTAGCGTGCGGCGAACGCGTTGATGAAGGTGGTCAGCGCGTTGATGACGTCCGGGTCGTCGTAGTCGGGGCTGACGGTGCCCCAGAACCCGTTGTTGCGCAGCGCCATCTTGCCGTTCAGGCACGGCGGGATGCCGTTGCCGGGGTGGGTGCCGCTGCCGCCGGGGTATTCCAGGTAGAAGCGGAAGGCGGTCTGGCGGCTCCAGACGGCGGCCTCGTCGAGCGCCTTCTCGAACACGCTCCAGTCGATGTTCGCGCAGTTGGCCGGGTCCTTCATCACCTCGTTCAGGGCGAAGTAGCTCCAGACCAGGCCGCCGGGGTACTTGGTGGACAGGTTGTCACCGGGGAAGAGGTAGGGGGCGAACCCCTTCAGCGGCTGGCCGAGCGCGGCGTCGGCGTACGTGTAGGTGTGGGTGGCCAGGCTCGTGTCGGGGCCTGGACCGGCGGGCGGCCGGGCGGGCGGGCCCGCGGGTGCGGCGGCCGCGCTGGTGGCGACCAGCGCGAGCGTCAACGCCGCCGCCGTGGTGGCGAGCAGCTTGCGTACGGATGGCATGAACCGTTGTTCCCTTCGGGGACGAAGTTCAGGAACAGGAAAGGGTTCGGTGCGGGCGCCGCCGGCCGGCTGCCGGCGGCGCCGAGGTGCGGTGGTGCTTGGTGCGTCGGTGCCGTCAGCGGGTGGTGACGGCACCGAGGTGCAGCCAGCCGGTGTGGGTGTCCTGGCTGGTGTTGGCGAACCGCAACGGGATGCCGTTCGGCAGCGGGTTGGCCACGCGCATGACGATGTCGTAGCTGCCGGGGCGCAGGCCGCGGGTGTCGATGCGGGTGGTCAGCTCGGCGGGGGCCTGGCCGGGCTGGATGCCGTCCACGGTCCAGCCGGTCTGCCAGCGCCTGACGATGCGGCCCTGGCCGTCGACGGCGGCCAGCTCGGCCCGCCAGTCGTAGTAGAAGGGCGCGGTGCCGCGGTTGGCCACGCGCACCGAGACCCGGTCGCGGGACAGCGCGGCCTCGGTGACGGTCAGCTCGTAGCCCAGCGACTTGGCCGCGGACAGGGCGCGGAAGTACTCGTCGCCGGTGTAGCCCCCGTTCGCGAACGCCGCGTGGTTGATCATCCAGCTGATGTGGGTCAGGTCGACGGACTGTGTGAAGTCCTCGTACTGCCCGCAGGTGACGGGCTGCTCGAACAGGCAGGACTGGATCTCCGGGCGCAGCTCGCCGCCGATGGGCTCACGTTGCCACTTGTCGGTGACGCCCTCGTCGATGAGTCGCTGCACGAAGTGCCATGAGGTCGGCGGCAGGGTCTCGAAGGCGAACGAGTCGTCGTGGTAGCCGATGCCGAGGTCCTTGTTCTGCGGGCTCGGATAGCGGGCCAGCAGCCTGGTCTTGTCGAACGCGGTGTCGAAGGTGTTCAGGATGCCGGTGAGGATCTCGGTCGAGGGCATCCAGTTCTCGGGCTTGGTCCAGCCGTCGTAGGGCCAGGTGTGCCACTCGCCCCAGAAGCCGATCAGCCCGAGGGTGAGGAAGCCGATGCGCGGGTCGCCGTCGTACCTGCGGCCGAGCGCGGTGATGAAGTCCTGCACGGCGGCGACCAGGCGCGGGTCGCTGTAGTCCGGGGCGACGCTGACGCCGTTGTTGCCGAAGTCGTCGTAGGCGTGGGTGGCCAGGCCCTGGTCGAGCAGGTACTGCGGGATGCCGGTGGGCTTGCCGGGGTAGTCGAGGTAGAACCGGAACACGGCCTGGTGGCCGCGGGCGGCGATGGCGTTGAGCTGGCGTTCGACGGCGTCCCAGCGGAACTGCTTCGGGCCGGTCATCACGTCGCGCACGGGCAGGTAGAACCATTCCATGCTGTACGGGAAGGTCTGGTAGCTGCCCGCGTACGGCATGAAGCCCTTGAGGGGGTTGTCCGCGGGCGCGGAGGTGTAGGTCAGCGGGCTCCATTGCGGTTCGGTGGGTGCGGGCCGGGCCGCGGCGGGTGTTCCCGCGGCGAGGGTGAGGGCCGCCAGCAGGGCGACGGTGAGGCGGGCTGCTCTTCTCATATGGGTTACCTCGGTGGGAGGGTTGGCCGGCCAGGCCCCCGTTCACCTGGCCGGTGTGTGGGCGGAAGGGTCAGCTGACGGTGATGCGGTCGAGGTCGGGGGCCCAGCCGCTCGGGTTGGCGACGGTGACCGTGTTGTTGCCCGCGCCCAGGGTCAACGTGACCGTGGTCGAGCCGACGGTGTTCCAGTCGGCGGTCGGCGCGAAGTTCACCGTCTGCCCGTTGACCACCGCGGTACGCGCCACGGCCGACAGGTAGTAGATGGTGATGGTCCGCGCGCCGCCCGTGCCGCCTGCGACGTTGTTGAACGCCAGGGTTGCGCCGTTGCCGACGTAGCCGACCTTCGACCCGCCCGAGCACGACCCGCAGGCCGCGACCACCGCGGTGCCGGTCCGGGTGTTGCCGGACGCTTCGGCCTCGTAACCGGCCGGTCCGGTGCCGCCGCCGCTGCCTGCGACGGCGATGCGGTCGATGTCGGGCGCCCAGCCGGAGGGATTGCCGACCGTGATGGTGTTGGTCCCGGCGGACAGGTTCAGGGTGACCGTGGTGGAGCCGACGGTGTCCCAGTTGGCGGTGGCCGGGAAGCTGACCGTCTGCCCGTTGACGACAGCGGTCCGAGCTTCCGCGGAGGTGTAGTACACGGTCACCGTCCGGCTTCCGCCGGTGCCGCCCGCGACGCCGTTGAAGGCCACCGCCGCGCCGTTGCCGAGGTAGCCGACCTTCGAGCCGCCCGAGCACGCCGCGCAGGCGGCGACTGCCGCGGTGCCGGTCCGGGTGTTGCCCGACGCTTCAGCCTCGTACGTGACCGTTCCGCCGGTGCCCGCCGAGGTGGAGACCGTGAGCGTGTTGCTCGCCGCCGACCGGTTCCCGGCCGCGTCCCGTGCCTTGACGGTGTAGCTGTAGCTGGTCGACGCGGTCAGGCCGGTGTCGGTGAACGACGTCGCGGTCGGGCTGCCGACCAGGGTGCCGCCGCGGAAGACCTCGTACCCGGTGACGCCCACGTTGTCGGTGGAGCCGTTCCAGGACAGCGACACCGACGACGACGTCAGGCCGGTCGAGGCCAGGCCGGTCGGGGTGCTGGGCGCGGTGGTGTCGCCGCCGCCGGACGTGCCGACGTTGACCGTGCCGAGGCCGAGCCAGCCGTCGGCGTTCTGGGTGGCGTTGGCGAAACGCAGCTTCTTGGCGTTGGCGTTGACGGCCTCCAGGGGGTTCTTGACCCGCATGACCCACTGGTAGCCGCCCTGGGCCAGGCCGGACAGGTCGGCGCTGTGCTGGAAGTACTGCCGGTAGCCGAAGTCGCGGTAGCTCGGGTTGGCCCCGGTGTTCCAGTCGGGGAAGTTCCGGATCGTCAGCGGCTGGACCTTACGCAGGTCCCAGGACGTGTCGAAGGTGCGCACCACGGTCCCGGAGCTGTTCTTCAGGCCGAGCGTGACCGTCCACGGGTAGTAGAACGGAGCCACGCCGCTGTTGCTGATCTGCACGCCGACGCTGGTCGCACCGCTGGCGGTGTCCTTGTAGTAGGCGTTGTCGACGGTGAGGTTGTAGCCCATCAGCCGCACGGCGGCCGCCACGTTGGCGTCACCGGAGGCGTAGCCGCCGCTCTGCTCGTTGATCATCCAGGTGGCGTGGTCGAGCTCGATGCACGCCTTGAGGTTGTCCACCTGGCCCGACCCGTTGGGCCAGTACTGGAACGCCGACGACTGGATCTCCGGGCGCAGCTCGCCGCCCATCGAGCTGGTGATCCACTTGTTCTCGGTGCCGGAGTCGAGCTTGCGCTGCAGCTGGGCGTAGGAGGCGCCGCCCATGGACACGGGCAGGGTCACGCCCTGCAGTGGTGAGCCTTCCCGGTAGCAGAACGAGTCGTCGTGGTAGCCGATGTCGCGGGTGTTGGCCGCTCCCCCGGCCGCGCCGGGATAACGCAGCTCGACCTTGGTGGTGTTGAACGCGGCGTCGAACGCGGCGAGCAGCTGCGCGCCGTTGGCATCGCTGGGCATGTAGTTGGGCAGCCCGTCGGCGGTGTCGGTGTCGTACGGCCAGGTGTGCCACTCGCCCCAGAGCCCGACCAGGCCCAGGTGGATGAACCCGAGCCGGGGGTCGCCGTCGTACCGGGCGCCGAACGCGGCGATGAAGTTCTTCATCGCGTTGATCAGGAACGGGCTGTCGTAGTCGGGGTGGGTGACGTTCCAGTAGGTGTCGGCGCGGTTGGCCACGTTGCCGTTGAAGCACGGCGGGATGGCGTTGCCCGGGTGGCTGCCGGTGCCGCCGGGGTAGGTCAGGTAGATGCGGATGGCGGCCTGGTTGCCGTAGCCGGCCGTCTCGGCCAGCATGCTGTCCACGATCGACCAGTTGTAGCCGGCACAGTTCGACGAGCTGGTCATGATCTCGGACAGGCCGAAGTAGCCCCAGGTCAGCGCGTGCGGGTAGCCGACGTTCTGGTTGGCGCCGGGTGAGTAGAACTTGGCCCAGCCCTTCAGCGGGTTGTCCACCGGCCCGGGTGCGGCGGTGAGGGCGTGGACCTGCAGCGTCGGGTCAGGGCTGGCGGGTGCTGCCGGGCGCGGGGGCGGGCCGGCCGGGGCGGCCGACGCGGGGGCCGGGCCGACGAGTGTCAGGGCGGCGCCGAGCGCTGCGGCGGCGACTGCGGCCAGGATGGTTCGGCCGCGTGAACGTGATTTCATGGCGATCTCCGGTGGGAGTCGGGCGTTTCTGCGGGTGGTGCGGGGCTGCGTGCCGCGCGGGCACACCACTGAGCCGACGCACAGGGTCCACATAGTCCCTGGTCGGAGCATCGGCACAGCAGTTCTTAGCTGGTCGGCCCCCTCGTCGTTACCGAAGTAATACGAAGAGGTGTTGACAAAATTTCGAAGGTCTACATCATTATTCGAGAGCGGGGCGGCTGGCAAGAGCCGACCGATAGACGGATCCGAGGACGTGGATGAGCGCGACAAAACCGCGGGACGACCGCCGGGCGGCGTGGTGGTTCCTGGCACCGGTGCTGGTGGGATTCGCCGTCTTCTACGGCTACCCGGCCGCCCGGGGCGTGTGGTACTCGGTCACCGACTACAACATGCTCAACACCGCGTCGTACGTGGGCACCGAGAACTACGCCAAGTTGTTCGCCGACGAGAAGTTCTGGAACTCGATGCTGGTGACGGCCTGGTACGTCGTGCTCAACATCGGGTCGCAGACCCTGCTGGCACTGGGCGTCGCGTCGCTGATGCACCGGCTGACCCGCTCGGTCGTGCTACGGGCCACGCTGCTGCTGCCGTGGCTCGTCCCCAACGTCACCATCGGCCTGCTGTGGATGTGGCTGCTCGACACCAACCTCGGCTTCGTCAACCAGCTGCTGCACACCTTCGGCTTCGACCCGGTCGGCTTCTTCACCGACGAGACCTGGGCGATGCCGACCGTCGCCGGCATCAACACCTGGGCCTACACCGGCTACACGGCGCTGCTGCTCTACGCCGGGATGCTGCAGATCCCGCAGTACCTCTACGAGGGCGCGGCGATCGACGGCGCCGGGGAGTGGCGCATGTTCCGCGGCATCACCCTGCCGCTGCTGCGGCCGGTGCTGGCCCTGGTGCTGGTCGTGTCCATGATCGGCTCGTTCCAGATCTTCGACACCATCGCGGTCACCACCAAGGGCGGGCCCGTCTCGGCCACCCAGGTCATCTACTACTTCATCTACCAGCAGGCATTCAAGTACTTCCACATGGGTTACGCCGCCGCGGCGGCGATCTGCCTGGCCCTGATCCTCGGCCTGCTCACCGCGATACAGATGCGCATGCTGCGTGCCTCGCGCTCGGACCTGGCCTGAGAGGGGCGGACAGACATGACACGCAGGACCTTCAGCCCCGGACGCGCACTGGCATGGGTGGCGATGGCCGTCTTCGTCGTGGTGACCGTCTTCCCGTTCTGGTGGATGATCCGCACCGCGCTCACCCCGGCGGCCGACATCTACACCGACAACGCGAGCCTGCTGCCCGAAAACCCGACGCTGATCAACTTCACCCGGGTACTCGGGCTGACCACCGAAGCCGAGGCCCGCGCCGCCGGCGGGTCCGGCGCGCACCTGAACTTCGCCGGCTACCTGTGGAACTCGATCGTCTACTGCAGCCTGATCGCCGCCGTGCAGACGCTGTTCTGCGCGATGGCCGGGTACGCGTTCGCCCGGCTGCGCTTCCCCGGCCGCGACCTGGTGTTCGGGATCGTGATCGCGGCGCTGATGGTGCCGCCGATCTTCACGCTGCTGCCGAACTTCATCTTCGTCAAGGACCTCGGCCTGATGAGCACGATGGCCGGCATGGTCGCCCCGACCATCCTGATGACCCCGTTCGCGGTGTTCTTCCTGCGCCAGTTCTTCCTGTCGCTGCCCCGCGACGTGGAGGAGGCGGCGATCCTCGACGGCAACGGGCCATGGGGCATCTTCTGGCGCATCGCCCTGCCGATGAGCCGCGGCCCGCTGATCACCATCGGGCTGACCACCACCGTGTGGGCCTGGAAGGACTACCTGTGGCCGCTGCTGGTCGGCCGCGACGAGGAGAACCGCCTCGTCACCGTCGCGCTCGGGGTGTTCCTGCAGCAGTCGCCCAACACCCAACCCGACTGGACCGGCCTGATGGCCGCCTCGACGCTGTCGGTCCTGCCCGTGCTCGTCCTGCTGATCTTCATGGGCAAGCGGCTGGTCCAGTCCCTGAACTTCACCGGCAGCAAGTGACAACACCCACCCCCCAAAAGGAAAGAAGGACCCGATGAACCGCAGATCACGGGCCGGAGCAGCGCTGCTGTCCCTGGCCGTGGTGGCCGGCCTGGCCGCTTGCAGCACCGCCGAAGAGGAGCCCGGCGCCGCCGTCACCCTGGACTACTGGCTCTGGGACGACAACCAGAAGGCGTCGTACCAGCAGTGCGCCGACGCGTTCACCAAGGCCAACCCGAACATCACCATCAAGATCAGCCAGGCGGCGTGGACCGAGTACTGGCAGAACCTGACCACGCAGATCGCCGCGGGCGACGCCCCGGACGTGTGGACCAACCAGGGCTCGTACTACCCGCAGTTCGTCAGCTCCGGGCAGATCCTCGACATCCAGCCCTTCGTCGACGCCGACAAGGTCGACCTGTCCCAGTACCAGGGCGGCCTGGCCGACCTGTTCACCAAGGACGGCCAGCGCTTCGGTCTGCCGAAGGACTGGGACACCATGGCGCTGGTCTACAACACCGAGCACCTCAAGGCCCAGGGCATCGACGCGGCCGCGCTGAAGGACCTGACCTGGAACCCGACCGATGGCGGCAGCTTCGAGCAGGTCATCGCCAAGGCCACGGTCGACGAGAAGGGCCGCAACGGCCTGGACCCGGCGTTCGACAAGACCAAGGTCAAGGTCTTCGGCTACCTGCCGGAGTGGGCCGACGGCTCGCAGGGCCAGAACGGCTGGGGCAACCTGGCCGCCAGCAACGGCTTCACCTACCTGGACAAGAACCCCTGGGGCACCCAGTACAAGTACGACGACCCCAAGCTCGCCCAGACCATCGACTGGTTCAAGTCGCTGTCCGCCAAGGGTTACAGCCCCGCGCTGGACAAGGCTTCCACGCTCAGCCGGGACTCGCTGCTCAACGCCGGCAAGGGCGCCATCACCTTCGCCGGTTCCTGGATGATCAACAGCTACCTGGGTGAGGGCGCGAAGCTGAAGTTCGCGTTCGCGCCGCTGCCGGCGGGCCCGCAGGGCCGCAAGACGGCGATCAACGGCCTGTCCGACGCGATCTGGTCCGGCACCAAGCACAAGGACGAGGCCTGGAAGTGGGTCAAGTTCCTGGGCTCCGCCGACTGCCAGAACATCGTCGGCGGCAACGGCGTGGTCTTCCCGGCCATCAAGTCCGCCAGCGAGAAGGCGCTGGCCGCCCACCAGGGCAAGGGCCGCGACGTGAAGGTGTTCGTCGACGAGGCCGCGGCGCCCGGCGGCACGTTCTTCGTGCCGATCACCGAGCACGGCAACGAGGTCAGCCAGCTCGTGCAGGACGCCATCCAGTCGGCGATCCTCGGCCAGTCCGACTCGGCCACCGCCCTGAAGAAGGCCAACGACCAGGTCAACGCCCTGTTCAAGTAGCCCGCACGACGAACAGGTGCGGCGGGACGCATGGTCGCGTCCCGCCGCACCCCGCACCTGCAACTCATCTGCATCTCACCCGCCAAGGAGAACCATGGCACTGCTCATCGAGCTGGCCGGCCACACTTTCGCCCTCGAACACGACGGCCCCGGCAGCCCGCAAGCAGCCGACGGGGGCCTGGTCCTGCCACCGGGACGGGTCGCGTTGCTGCACGGACTGGGCGATGCCCTGTTCTACCGGCACGGGCACAACTCCTGGAGTCCCTGCGGATGGCGTCGGCTGAGCGAACCGCCGCTGCGTATCGCCAACCCGCAGCGACGCCTCACCGCCGACGACACCGTCTGGGACGATGCGGCCCGGCACCACTCCTCCGCCGTGGCCGCCCTCGACGCCGGTGACGGCAACGTCCTGCTGCTCGGCGCGCTCGGACTGGGCGTCCCGCGACTGGCCGCCGACCGGGACACCCTGTCCGGCTGGTACGAGCACGGAGCCCAGCCCTGGTTCGCCGCCTACGGCCCCGAGGACGAGGTCTTCGCCGCGTACACCCGGCAGCTGGCGCAGCGGCTGGGCAGCAGCACCCGCCGCGCCGGCAACGTCTGGTGCTCCTGGTACGCCTATTACGAGACCGTCACCGAGCAGCAGCTCGCCAAGGACATCGACGACCTGCGCGGGATGCCGTTCGACGTCGTGCAGGTCGACGACGGCTGGGAGCGGCTGGTCGGCGACTGGCAGCCCAACCACAAGTTCCCGTCCGGGATGAAGGCCCTCGCAGACCGGATCACCGACGCGGGCATGACCGCCGGGCTGTGGCTGGCTCCGTTCATCGCCCTGCCCGGCTCGGAGCTCGCCCGGGAGCGCCCCGAGCTGCTGCTGCGCGACCACCGCGGCGAGCATGTGATCGCGGGAAACAACTGGGGCAGCGGCTACCACGCCCTCGACCTGTCCCGGCCCGCCGCCCGCGACTACCTCAGCGAGCTGACCCACCGGGTGGTGCACGAGTGGGGCTTCAAGTATCTGAAGCTCGACTTCATCAACGCCGGGGCAGCGCCCGGCATCCGCGCCGACGACGCCGAGCGGGAGCAGTCCTATCGCGACGCGCTCACCCTGATCCGCGAGGTCGCCGGCGACGACGTGTACCTGCTGGGCAGCGGGGCCATGCTGCTGCCGTCGCTGGGCATCCTCGACGGGCTGCGCAGCGGACCCGACGTGGCGCCGATGTGGCAGAACTACGCCAGTGACGACCCGTCCGACGCGATGGCCCGCAACGCGGTGGTCAACACGCTGCACCGGCTGTGGCACCAACCGCTGGCCGAGGTCGACCCCGACGTCATCTACTTCCGCAGCCGGCTGAACCTGCTCACCGATCAGCAGCTGGCGTGGTTGCGAGAGCTGGCCGACATCTGCCGGTTCCGGGCCGTGTCCGACCCGCCCAGCTGGCTGTCGGCCACCGAGCTCGACGACATGAGCAGCTACCTGGCGGCGCAGCCGGAGATCCGGCGGCTGGGTCGGTACGAGTACAGCGTCGGCGGGCGCAGGGTGGACTTCACCGCGGCGGTCACGCCGGCGGCTCAGGCCTATCCGATCTCCTGACATGTTCCGGCTCCGTCCGGACCCGGCCCGGTTGCCCTCCCCCGTCCGCGGGCGGCGCAGCCGGGCCTGGACCGTCGTCCCGGTGGTCCGGTCCGCCCTGGTGCGCAGCACCGGCCCTCACGGTGGGTGGGCTTGCCATCACTCCACGATTTTGTAAAGATCAAAGCGTATTGCGCGGGCTCGACCGCACGCAAACAAGGGACAGAACGTGACAGAGTTAGCAACAACCGGAACGGACCTGCCGCGGCTGCGCGAGCTCAACTCCCTGAGCATCGTGCGCGCGCTGCGTGACCACCCGCCGTCCACCGTCACCGAGCTGTCCCAGCGCACCGGGCTGTCCCGGCCCGCCGTAGACGTCATCGCCCAGGGGCTGGTCTCCGACGGCTGGGCCACCGTGCTCGAGCCCGGCGCCAGCAGCGCCGTCGGCCGCCCGGCACGCCGCTACCGGTTCCGCGCCGGCGCCGGTCACGTGCTCGGCGTGGACGTGGGTGTCCACAAGATACTGGCGCTGCTGGCCGACCTCGACGGCAACATCGTGCACACCGTCCGCCAGTCCGTGGCCGCCGAGGCCGAACCCGCCGAACGCCTCGCCGTGCTCGACGAGGTCGTCAGCGCCTGCGTCGCCGAGGCCGGCAAGGCGGCCGCGGACATCTGGGCCGTCACCGCCGCGGTCACCGGCGCGGTCGACGCGTCCGGGCGGACCAGCTTCTTCACCCCGCTGCCCGGCTGGAAGAGCGTCGACCTGGCCGCGCACCTGGGCACGCGGTTCTCCTGCCCGGTCGTCGTAGAGAACGACTGCAAGCTGGCAGCCCTGGCCGAGCGGTGGAAAGGCGCGGCGACCGACGCCGACGACATCGTCTACCTGCTGGGCGGCATGCGTACCGGCGCGGGCCTGATCATCGACGGTGTGCTGCGCCGGGGCTTCGGCGGCGCGGCCGGCGAGATCGGCGCGTTGAAGCACGTCCGCTGGCTCAACGCCCCCGAGCACCTGCAGAACTGCCCCGGTGTGCCCGCGACCGTCAGCCCTGACGACGCCGCCGCCTGGGTCTTCAACGCCGCGCGGGAGGGAGACCGGGCCGCGCGGGCCGCGGTCAACCGCTACGTCAAGGACCTCGCCGTCGGCGCGGCCGCGCTCGTGCTCACCCTCGACCCCCAGGTGGTCGTGTTCGGTGGCGGCTTCTCCCGGTCCGCCGACCTCGTGCTCGAGCCGCTACGCAACGAACTTCAGCGCCTGTGCCTGCGCATGCCCGACGTGCGCGCCTCCACTCTCGGCGCGGACTCCGTCGCCCTCGGCGCGCTGAAACTGTCCCTCAACGAGGTCGACGTACGGCTGTTCAGCGCCGGCCTGTCCGCGCCCGTGGCTCCCCGGCGCCAGTGACCGTCCCGGCAGCGGCGAGCGCTCGCTCCCGCAACCGGAACGGCCTCAGGCGATCTGGAAGTAGGTGTCGCGTGTCATCGTGATGGCGATGCCGCCCACGACCCTCAGCTCACCGGCGCCGGCAAGCAGGGACGGGCGTTGCGTGCGCGCATTCTTGATTTTGAACGTCGACCCCTCCTGGACACTGTCGCCCCAGGGCTGCGCGACGTAGAACTTCTCGGATCCGCCGAAGGTCCACCGGCCGTCCGCGGTTCTCGCGAACAGGCACACCTCGCCCTTGCCGGTCGCCGCGATCGCCACGGCTCGCCCGCCGCCGTCGGGGATGAACCCCCAACCCGCCGCGTAGGAGTCGCCACCGCTGCACAGCGCGACGAAGACGGCGCGGCCGCTGCGGTTGTGGATCGTCAGGTCGCGGTTCGTGCCTGCGGCGAGCCACGTCCCGCCGCCGACTCCGGTCTGCAAGATCGCGAAGGGGTCCATGGGCCGCCGTTTCGACAGGCTTCGAGAATGCCCGATCATATCGATGTCCGTGAACCATCGGCGAGCTTTGCCGTGACAACTGAGTGTCCTGGCGGTTTCCCCGGGGTGGTCGATCCCGTCAGGTCAGGCCCGATGCCCGACCTTCCGGCTCTTTCAGCAGCACTGCCAGGACCAATCCGGTCACCAGTCCGGCGCCGTGGGAGTCGCCCAGCGTGGCCATCAGGACTGCGCCGGCCACCACGAGCGCGACCATGACGCCGCGCGCCAGGCGGGTGGCGCCCATCCGATGCGTCGACATCACCAGCGCGACCGCCGCCGCGCCGGCGACAGTCGCCGCGATCACCACCGCCGCCGCGAAGGCCGCCAGGTAGAGCACGAAGTGCACGGCATACAGGAAGGCGGGCAGCGGCGGCGTCCAGCCGCTGCGCCACGTCATGACGGCAAGCGCACCGATCAGGCCGGCGACCGCGTCGGAGGAGCCGCCGCCGGTGTCGAGCGGGTGCAGCACCAGCATCAGGGCCACACCGGCCAGGCCCGCCGCGAGATACAGCGCGAGCCAGTCGAGCATGTCCCGCTTGAAGCCCGTGGCTCCCCGCCGCCAGTGAGGTCGGTGGACGAACGGCGCCGGGAGCGGCTCAGGTGACCTGGACCTAGGTGTCGCGGGTCATCGTGATGGCGATCCCGTCCACTACCCTCGGCGCCCGATCCCGCGGCCGCCCGCTCAGCGGTTCTTGGCCGCGGCGACCTCTGCCCGTGCCAGGTCTGTCAGTCTGGCAATGTTCTCCGGAGTGGCTTCGTAGCCGGCGATCGTGGCGCCCACCACCATCGTGCCGTCGAGCACGCCGAGGCCGACGTGGGTCTGGCCGTTCTGGGTCACGCTTCCGGCGAAGGCCTGCTCACCCAGGCTGGGCACCGGCACGGCCTTGACGTCGGGGACGGCGCGGCTCAGCTCGACGGCCTGCTGGTAGCCGGCGGACGCGTCGGCCGGAGTCGCGTACGCGTCCGCCGAGATGGTGACCTTCTTCGAGCCGTCGCCGCTGGTGTAGGCGACGCTTCTCGTGGCCGTGGGACTGCCCGAGGCGGTGGCGTTCCAGCCCGTGGTGGATTCCTGTGTCACGTCCGGAAAGAACGTCTGAACCTCGTTCAGCGGAATGACGATGTCGCGGGGAAGCAGGGCGCCCGTGGCAGAGGGTTGCGCAATGCGCGGCGCGGTTGCGGACGTCACGGGGCTTGCGCAAGCCGGCAGTACGAGAACCCCGATCGCGGCCGCCCACAGCACGGCCGACCTGCCCCAGCGTGAGTTCCTCAACCGCGTGTTCATGTGCGCCCCCGCTCACGGAAAACCTGCCCAGACACCGATCTGCCCAGCGAACGCAATATATCCCGACACATGGGACCAACTATGGCTATTAGCCGATTATGCCGCGCCTCGTACACCTTCACGGATATGAATCAGCGGGCTATGGTGACCGTGCGATGTTAGCGATCACATCACCGCGCGCGCCGACGTCGCTCAACGGCGAATTCACCACGGGGAGTGCGGCAATGTGGTCGATGACCATGGCGCAATGGCGGGTCAGGGTCAGGCGGACCGGGGCCTTCGTCGCGATGATCGCCGCTGCGGTGGCCGCCTTCACCTTGCTGACGTCGGCCGCCACCGCCGAGCGACTGGACGCCATCGGTACTGTCGTGGCCAACTACCGGCCGACCTATGACATCCTGGTCCGCCCCACCGGCAGCCGCCTTCCGCTGGAACAGCAGCGCAATCTCGTCCAATCCGGACAACTGGCGGGCATGAACGGCGGCATCACCGTCGACCAGTGGCACACGATCCAGCAGGTCGACGGGATTGCGGTGGCCGCACCCGTCGCGGTCGTCGGATACAGCATGCGCACCGTCCCGGTCGAGGTCGACCTCACCGGGCAGCTCGACCCCACGGCCACGCAGCAGGTGCTGCGCGTCCAGCCCACCTGGGTCACCGATGCGGGGCTCAGCAACATCCCCGACGGCGCCGCCTACGTGTACGTCACCCGCAACCCGCTCAGGCAGCCGAAGCCCGCCCGCTACACCGGGCAGCTGGTCGGCCCGCAGGAGCTGTCCGGCGACGGCACGTCGGTGCTCGTCTGCGCCGCCGGCGAGGGCGGCCCGACCAGCCCTCTGGCCGAGCAGGCGCGATCCTCGCTCACCTGTGTCGGCGGACCCGGCTCCATCGGATACGACGGCCTGCCCCAGGCCACCACTGCGGTCCTGCGGCTCGGCTGGTCGATCCCCTTCCTGCTCGCCGCCGTCGACCCCACCGCCGAAGCCGCCCTCGCCCGCCTCGACACCGCCGTCACCTCCGGTCGCTACTTCACCGACGGTGAGGGACCGCGCCCTTACAGCTTCCCCGAGCCGCTGTCCAACCCACCGGTCATGGCTTACGAGGGGGTGCCGATCCTGATGGCCGACCGACCGCAGCTCGACACGACGCTGCGCCTCGGCGTGCAGCGGCTCGACCCGGCCGCGGTACAGGTGGTGCGCGCCAACCCGGACCAGGAGAAGGTCCGCGCCACGCTGGGCGCCGTGCCCGGCACACCCGTGGATCAGCGGCGGGTCACCGCGCAGCAGGTCTACCCCGGCTTCGTCGACCGCATCCGCGACCCGGCCGCGCACACCGGCGACATGATCTACGGCGACGGCACGTTCAACGGATCACCGCTGCTCGGTGTCTTCTGGACCGTCGGACCGGCCCGGCTCACGTCCGACGGCGACGGCCTGCGCGCCGAAGCCGTCGGACAGGACCCGAAGATCTGGGGCTCCGGCTCGTCCATGGGCGACACGGCCCACGCCGTGCCGATGGAACTGGCCGACCTCGGCGTGCGCGGCGGCATCGCCGTCCACCACGGCCTGGACCGCGACCCGGCGGTAATCGGCCTGACCTCGCTGCCCGACGTCGGCCTCCAGCTCGTCGGCACCTTCGACGCGGGCAAGGTCGACATCGGTGGCGCCCTGTCCGCGGTGCCGATGGACACCTACTTCAACCCGGGCGTCACCGGCGCCGACGCCGCATCCCGCCAGGCACTGGGCGGCGCGACGCTGCGGCCCAACGCCAACCTCGCAGGCCTGCTCAGCCAGCCGCCGCTCATGCTCACCACGATGGAGTCGGTGCCCCTGCTGCTCGGCGACAAGGACTTCAACACCCGGCCCGACTACCCCGAATACCAGCTGCGCCCCGAGGCTCCGATCAGCGCGATCCGGGTACGCCTCGCCGGTGACCTGGGCATCGACCCGGTCTCCAGGGAGAAGGTCAGGCTCGCCGCCGCCCGCATCGCCGAGCGCACCGGCCTGCAGGTCGACATCACCCTCGGCTCCTCACCCACCGCGGTGTCGGTGGCCTACCCGGAGGGCCGCTACGGCCGGCCCGCCCTCACCGTCGCGCAGTCCTGGGTGCGCAAGGGGGTGGCGGTCGTGCTGGTCGAGGCCATCGACCGCAAGAGCCTGCTGCTGTCGGGCCTCGTGCTCACGGTGTGCGGGCTGGCGGTGCTGAACGCCACCAGCGCCGCGATGCGCTCCCGCCGCCTGGAACTGGCGATACTCTCCTGCCTCGGCTGGCCCCGACGCAAGATCCTGTCTTTGCTGCTGCTCGAGGCGTCCGGAAGCGGCCTCGCCGCCGGAGCGCTCGGCACCGCCCTCGCCGTCACCGGAATCACCGTGTTCGGCATGCGGATCGACTGGCGCCACGCCCTGATCGCCGTTCCGGCCGCGCTGGCGCTGACCTTGCTCGCCACGCTGTGGCCCGCCTGGCGTGCCACCCGCGCGGACCCCGCGGCAGCGGTACGCCCCTCCGTCGCGCTCAGCCTCCGAAGATATAGGGCACCCCGGCGGATCAGCACCCTCGCGTTCGCCAACCTCACCCGCAGCCCCGGCCGGACACTGCTGGGCGCCGCCGGCATCGCCATCGGCGTGTCCGCGCTGACGGTCCTGCTCGCGATCACGTTCGCCTTCCGCGGCGCGGTGACCGGCACCCTGCTCGGCGAGGCCATCTCGCTGCAGGCACGCACCGTCGACTACCTCGCCGTCGCGATCACCGTGGTCCTCGGCGTCGTGACCATCGCCGATCTGGTCTATCTGACCATCCAGGACAGGGCGGCCGAGCTCGCCCTGTTCCGGGCCGTCGGCTGGCCGGAGCGGCTGCTCCACCGCCTCGTGACGATCGAGGCCGTCGGCATCGGCGTCCTCGGCGGCACGGCCGGAGCCGCGCTGGGCCTCGGCGGCGCCGCCTGGTTCGTCGGCCAGGTCACCGCGCCGCTGCTCTGGTGCGCACTCGCCGCGCTGCTCACCGGTGTCGCCGTCAGCGGCCTGTCGGTGCTGGTCCCGATGGCCGTGCTGCGGAGGCTGCCCACCGCGCAGCTACTTGCCGAGGAGTGAGGACCCCGATGGATGAGCCGCCAAAGCAGGGCCGCCCGGCCGCCGATCCGCTCGTACGCCTGCGCGGGGTGCGCAGAATGTTCCCGATGCCGGCCGGCGCACCGCCGGTGGTGGCCGTCGACGACGTGAGCCTGACCATCGCCGCGGGCAGCGTGATCGCCCTGACCGGTCCCAGCGGTTCGGGCAAGTCCACGCTGCTGCACATGATCGGCGCCATCGAACGCTGCGACGAAGGTGTCATCGAGGTCGCGGGCCGGCCCGTGAGTGGCCTGTCGTCGGCGGCGGCAGCGGCATACCGGCGTGGGATCGGCCTGGTCTTCCAGCGCTTCCACCTGCTGCCCGCCCTCACCGCACTCGACAACGTCGTCGTACCGGTGCTGCCGTTTCGCACCGACTTCGACAAACACGCCCGCGCCCGGGAACTGCTGGCGCTGGTCGGGCTCGCCGACAAGGCGGCGGCATTGCCCTCCCGGCTGTCCGGCGGCCAGCAGCAGCGGGTGGCCATCGCCCGTGCGCTGATCAACCGGCCGTCGCTCCTGCTGGCCGACGAGCCCACCGGCAATCTCGACAGCCACAACGGAGCCGCGGTCATGGACCTGCTGTTGCGGCTGCGGGACGAGGAGGGCACCACGATCGTCGTCGCCACCCACGACACCGACATCGCCGCGCGGTGCGACCAGGCGCTGCATCTGAGGGACGGACGACTGACCGACAAGCCCTGAAGCGCCGGCCCCGCCGAGCCGGTCAGGGCGCCGTCAGATACTCCAGCACCAGGTCACCGAGCATCTGCCGGTGGTGCTCGCGCCGGGCGGGGTCGAGCATGTCCCGCTTGAAGATCGCGTTGAAGGTGTACCGGTTGGCCGTGCGGAACACACAGAACGCGCTGATCACCATGTGCACGTCGATCGGGTCGACGTCGTCGCGGAACCGCCCGGCGGCGCGGCCGCGGTCGAGGATGCGGGTCAGCACGTTCAGCGCCGGATCGGCCAGACCCGGCAGGATGTCCGAACGGATCAGGTGCTGGGCGCGGTGGATGTTCTCGATGCTGACCAGGCGGATGAAGTCGGGATGCGCCTCATGGTGGTCGAAGGTCAGCGACGCCAGCCGCCGGATCGCGTCGGCGGGGTCCAGATGGTCGACGTCGAGCTGCTGCTCCAGTGCGCGGATCCCGGCGTAGGCACGCTCCAGCACGGCGATGTAGAGCTGCTCCTTGCCGGTGAAGTAGTAGTAGATCATCCGCTTGGTGGTGCGGGTCTTCGCGGCGATCTCGTCCACCCGCGCGCCCGCGTACCCCTTGTCGGCGAACTCGTGCGTGGCGACGTCGAGGATCTCCGACCTGGTCCGGTCGGCGTCGCGCACCGACGGCCCCACGGCGACCTTGGGTTGTGCGGGCAACGGCGCTCCCTCCATCGTCGACGCCCACTGTAGTCAGTCCTGTCCGGGCGCCGGAACCTTCCCCGTCGGTCGCGCCGAGTGTATAAGTAACTATCCAGTACGTTCATAACGGCCACCGCGGCTGCCGCCCCGCGCAAGGGAGAGTCCCATGCTCACCACGGAAAGGCACCCCACGACGGACCCCGCACCTCGACCGCGACCCGCGCTCGGCCCGGCGATCGCGACCGTGTGCCTGTCCGGAACGTTGGAGGACAAGCTCGCCGCGGCTGCCGCGGCCGGTTTCCAGGGGATCGAGATCTTCGAGAACGACCTCGTCGCCTCCCCATGGTCGCCGCGTCGCGTCGGCCAGGAGTGCGCCCGGCGAGGCCTGTCCATCGTGGCCTACCAGCCGTTCCGCGACTTCGAAGCCGTCCCCCCGGACGTGCTGCGGGCCAGCCTGCGCCGCGCGGAACGCAAGTTCGACCTGCTCGGGCAGCTGGGCGCCGACACGATGCTGGTCTGCTCGTCGGAGTCGGCGGACTGCGTCGACGACGACGACCTCGCCGCCGAGCAGCTGCACCAGCTGGCCTCGCGCGCGGCCGAGCGCGGGATGCGGATCGCGTACGAGCCCCTGTCATGGGGCCGGTTCGTCAACACCTACCAGCACGCCTGGCGGATCGTGCGGCATGTCGGCCATCCCGCGCTCGGCCTGTGCCTGGACAGCTTCCATGTGCTCTCCCGCGGCGTCGACCCGGCCGGTATCCGCGTCATCCCGGGCGCGAAGATATTCCACCTCCAGCTCGCCGACGCCCCGCGGCTGCATTCGGACCTGGTCGAGTGGAGCCGCCATCACCGGCTGTTCCCCGGCCTGGGCTCGTTCGACCTGACCGGTTTCGTGGGCCACGTGCTCAGCACCGGATACGACGGGCCGCTGTCGTTGGAGGTGTTCAACGACGTATACCGTCAGGCCGATCCCCGGCACGCGGCGATCGACGGCATGCGCTCGCTGCTCAGCCTGCAGGAACTCGTCGGCACGCAGGGTCCGCCGCCGGTGCGCGAGCGCCTGCGGATGTCGGGCCTGCCGCCCGCGCCACCGCTGGGCGGCCACGTCTTCACCGAGCTCGCGGTCGACGACATCTCCGGCCCGGTGGTGGCGGGCACGCTGGCCGCGCTCGGGTTCGCCCACACCGGGCAGCACCGTTCCAAGCCGGTGCAGTTGTGGCAGCAGGGTGAAGCCCGGGTCCTGCTCAACTTCGAGCCGCAGCGCACGGTGGCGCCCGGCACGGCGGCCGTCTGCGCGCTCGCTGTGGAGAGCACGGACCCGGCCGCCTCGACGCAGCGGGCCGTCCGCCTGCTCGCCCCGGTGCTGCCCCGCACCCGGCGTCCCGACGAGGCCGAGCTCAGTTCCGTGGCGGCCCCGGACGGCACGGCGGTCTTCTTCTGCCGCGACGGCTCCGACAGCGGCGGCTGGCTGGCCGACTTCACCGCCACCGGCGCGTACGCCCGGACCGACGGTTTCGTCACCGCGACCGACTACGTTTCACTGACCGAGTCCGTGGACGACTTCGACCAGGTCGTGCTGTTCTACAGCCTGGTGCTCGGCCTGCGCTCCGGTGGCGCCACCGAGCTCGCCGCGCCGTTCGGGCTGATCCGCAGCCGGGCCGCGGGCGACGGGAGCGGCAGGATCCGCATCATGCTCAACACCGCGCCGCTGCGCCGCGGTGACTGGGCTCCGGCGGTCGCCAGCCCGCAGCACATCGCGTTCGCCAGCCACGACGTGATCGCCAGCGCCAAAGCCATGCGTGCCATGGGCGCGCCGGTGCTGCGCATGCCCGACAACTATTACGACGACCTCGACGCCCGGCTCGCGCCGCCGCCGCCGCTGCTGGCCGCGATGCGGGAGTACTCGATCCTCTACGACCGGGACGAGCACGGCGAGTTCCTGCACTTCTACACCGAGATGCTCGGCTCCCGCCTCTTCTTCGAGGTGGTGCAGCGCATCGACGGGTACGCCGGCTACGGCGCACCGGGCAGCGCTCCCGTACGCATGGCGGCGCACCGGCTGCGCCGCCTGATCACCCTGCGCGACGCGGCGGAGCCACGCGACACCACGCAGCCGCGCGACGACCGGCGGCACGACTACTCGCTGGCGCACCTCACCGCGCTGAGCCTGGCTCCGCCGGACCTGGTCGAGGCCGCGGCCGCGGCCGGCTACCGCTATGTCGGGCTGCGCCTGAACCGCGTCACGCCGCAGGAGCCGCACTACCCGCTGGCCACCGACCCGGCGCTGATGCGCAAGACGAAGGTACGCCTGGCCGCGACCGGCATCGAGGTGCTCGACATCGAGCTGGCCCGGATCAGCCCGCATGACGACCCGCGGGAGCTGCAGCGTTTCCTGGAGGCCGGGGCCGAGCTCGGCGCCCACCACGTGATCACGCAGCTGCCCGATCCCGACCGCGCCCGCAAGATCGCCCGGTTCGCCCAGTTGTGCGAGATGGCCCGGCCGCTGGGCCTGACCGTCGATCTGGAGTTTCCATCGTGGACGGAGACGCCCGACCTGGCCGAGGCAGCCAGGGTGCTGCGGGCGGCGGACCAGCCCAACGCGGGACTGCTGGTCGACCTGCTGCACTTCGCCCGGTCCGGCTCCAGCGTGGCCCAGCTGCGGGAGCTGCCCGCGGAGTGGTTCCACTTCGCCCACGTCTGCGACGCCCCGGCAGCCGTGCCCGCCACGAACGAGGGCCTGATCCACACCGCCCGGTTCGAGCGCCTGTTCCCCGGCGACGGGGGCATCGACGTGCACGGGATCCTGGCTGCGCTGCCCGCCGGGATCCCGTACGCGCTGGAAATCCCGCGGGCGACGCTGGTGGCGCAGGTGGGAGCCACGGAGTATGCGCGCATGGCGCTCGCGGCGACCCGCGAGCATCTCGACGTCGCCCGGCGCCCCGGACCGGGACCGGCCTGATCCGCGACGTGCGACCGTCACCCGCCGGTGGGTGCGGGTGACGGTCGCAGCGCGAGCGCGAGCGCCGTCGGGCGGCCGTCGCGGAAGCCTTTCACAGCCCGAGGTAGATCTTCCTGACGCGCGCGTCGTGGGTCAGCTCCGCGGACGTCCCGGACAGCACCACTTCGCCGTGCTCCATGACCAGGCAGGTACCGGTCGCCTCGAAGGTCAGCTTGGCGTTCTGCTCGACTAGGAGCATGCTCAGCCCCTGGCCCTGCAGGCGTTGCAGCACGGCGAGGATCGTCTCGACGAGCTTCGGGGACAGGCCCATCGACGGCTCGTCGAGCAGCAGCAGCTTGGGCTGCGACATCAGCGCCCGGCCGATGGCCAGCATCTGCTGCTGGCCACCGGACAGGGCGCCGGCCAGCCGGTCCTTCATCTCTTCGAGGACCGGGAACAGTTCGTACACCTCGGACAGGCTCGCCCTGGTGGCCGCGTCCCACTTGCGCGCGTACGCGCCGAGCAGGAGGTTCTTCTCGACCGGCAGGCCTGCGAAGACGTGGCGGCCCTCGGGCACGTAGCCGATGCCGTGGCGGACCATGTCGCGTGCCTTGACCCGGGCGAGGTCGGTGTCGCCGAACCGGACCGCGCCGACCTTGCGCGGCACCAGCCCCATCAGCGCGCGCAGCGCGGAGGTCTTGCCCGCGCCGTTGGCGCCGATGAGGCCGACCGACTGCCCGGCGGGCACGGTGAGGCTGATCCCGTTGACCGCGCAGACCCCGCCGTAGTGCACGGTCAGGCCCTCGACGGCGAAGTCCGGACCGGTGGTGCGGGCGGGGGTCGGGTCGGTGCCGATGCTCATCGTGTCGCCTCCGTCGCGGTGGCGACCGGCACGTCCTCGGACATGGCGGAGTCGCCCAGATATGCCTCGACCACCTGTGGCGCGCGGGCCACCTCGGCCGGTGTGCCGTCGGCGATGACGCGGCCGCTCGCGAAGACGGTGACCCGCTCGCACAGCGACATGACCAGGCCCATGTTGTGCTCGATGAGCACGACGGTGACGCCGGTCGAACGGATGGACCGCACGATCTCGCTGAGCTGGCGGACCTCCTCGCCGTTGAGGCCCGCGGCGGGCTCGTCGAGCAGCAGCAGGCGCGGGTGGCGGGCCATGGCGCGGGCGATCTCGACCCGTCGCTGGGTGCCGTAGGGCAGCTCGCCGGGGGCCGCGTCGGCGAACGCGGTGAGCCCGAAGCGGTCGAGCAGCTCGTCGGCCTGCCGGCGCAGGGCCCGGTCGTGGCGCCATACGCCGGGCTGCCACAGCGCGTACCGCCAGCTGCCGAGCACCGAGGTCTGGTCGAGTGCCACGAGCAGGTTCTCGCGCACGGTGAGCAGCGGGAACAGCCGCAGGTTCTGGAAGGTGCGGGCGACGCCGGCGCGGGCCAGGGTGTGCGGGCGGGCGGCGGTCAGGTCCCGCTCCCCCAGCCAGACCCGGCCCGAGGTGGGCCGGTAGAGCCCGCTGACCACGTTGAACAGCGTGGTCTTGCCGGAGCCGTTCGGGCCGACGACGCCACGGATCTCACCTGACGTGATCTCCATGGTCACCTCCTGCAGGGCCTTGAGGCCGCGGAAGTGCATGCTCACGTCGTCGATGCGCAGGATCACCTGCTCGGCCGGGCGCTCGACCTCGTCGTACGGCCGGAAGTCGCCGAGTTTCGGCGGCGCGCCCGTGTCGCGGCGCAGCCAGCCGAGGCGTTGCAGCAGGCCACGGGCGCGGACGGGCAGGCCGGCCAGGCCGGTGGGAGCGAACACGACGGTCAGCACCACGATGGTCCCGTAGGCCACCTGCGCGTACGTCGGGTAGTCGACCAGCACCTCGCGCAGCAGGGACAGCGCGACCGCGCCGACGACGCAGCCGACCAGGCTCTGCCGCCCTCCGATGATCACCATGGCGAGCAGCAGGAACATGTTGGCGATGCTGAACGTCTCCGGCGCGACGTAGCGGATGAGGCCCGCGTAGAGCACACCGGCGACACCCCCGTAGATGCTGGCCAGGAAGAACGCCGTCATGCGCAGCTGCGGCACCTCCACCCCGACCGCGCCCGCCGCGAGGGAGTCGTCGCGCATCGCGCGCATCTTGCGCCCGAGCGGGGTGCGCACCACGAACAGGCCGAAGGCCAGCGCCAGCGCGAACACGATGAGTTCCAGGTAGTAGAAGAAGTAGTCGTTGCGCAGGTCGATGCCGGGCAGTGTCGGGGCGGGGATGCCGGTGATGCCCTCCGCGCCGCCGGCGATGTGGGCGTTGGTGACCCAGTTGGTCAGCGCCAGGGCGAGGCCGAGGGTGACGATGCCGAGGTAGTGCGACTGCATGCGCAGCGCAGGCGTGCCGATCAGCAGCCCGATGGCGGCCACGATGAGCATGGCCAGCGCGGCGGCCGTCCAGAACCCGAAGCCGGCCCGGGTGGTCAGGATGGCCGTGGCGTAGGAGGCCACGCCGAACAGCGCGATCTGGGCGAGGTTGATCTGCCCCGCGATGCCCATGACCAGGCCGAGGCCGATCGCGAGGATGGCGAACAGGATCACCACGTTCGCGACGTGGATCAGGTAGGAGTCGAGCTGGTAGGGCAGCAGCCAGGCGAGGACCGCCAGCACGCCGATACCGGCGACGCGCAGTTTCATGCGCGGTTCACCGTCCTCTCGCCGAAGATTCCGGTGGGCCGGATCATGATGACCACGGTGAAGACCAGGAAGGTGACCAGTTCCGAGTAGCCCTGGAAGTGGCCCGCGGTGAACGCGTCCAGCACGCCGATCGCGAACCCGCCGACGATCGCGCCGGGGATGCTGCCGAAGCCGCCCAGGATCGCGGCGGCGAAGCCCTTGATGCCGAGCGCGCCGCCCATGGTGGGGTTGACGTAGAGCAGCGGGCCGACCAGCCCGCCGGCGAGCGCGGCCAGGCCTGCGCCGAGCATGAAGGCGATCGCGTTGCTGCGTCCGACGTGGATGCCGACGGCCGTGGCGGCCTCGTGGTCCATCGCGACGGCCTGCATGGCCGCGCCGCGTTTGGTGGACTGCAGGAAGAAGACCAGCAGCACGGCGGCGGCGGTCGCGATCGCGAGCACGACCAGGTCGTATGTGCGGATGCGCAGCCCGAGCACTTCCAGCGGACCGGTGGGCACGGGGTTGGGCACGGCGTTGCCGGTCGCGCCCCAGATGATGATCGCGACGGCTTCGAGCACGATGCCGAACCCGATGGTGCCGATCAGCATGAGGTCGAAGTCCTTGTTCTCCAGCGGGCGCAGCACCCGCTCGATGATCACGCCGATCAGCCCGGTGCCGCCGATGGCCAGGGCCATGGCCAGCGCGAAGGGCAGCTTCGTGGAGAGGTAGAACGTCGAGGCGAGGTACGCGCCGATCATGACGACGTTGCCGTGCGAGAAGTTGACCAGGCCCATCGTGCGGAAGACGAGCGAGAAGCCCAGTGCCACGAGTGCGTAGATCGCGCCGAGGCTCATCCCGCCGATGAACGTTTGAAGAAAGACCTGCATGGCACTCCCTGTGCGCAGAGCGAGGGGAACGGGAGCGGTCGCCGCATGCGGGATGACCCGCCTGCGGCGACCGCTCGGGTGATCATCAGCCGGCGGCGACCAGCTTGCCGCCCTGGATCGTGCCGATCCGGGTGGCGAAGATGCCCACGCCGGTGTCGTCGAACGCGAAGTCGCCCAGCAGACCGGCGTACTTGGTGGCGCGGATCGCGTCGGCCAGTGCCTGCCCGGTCGCGACGTTGCTGGTCTTCAGCGCGTTGAGCAGGATCTGCGTGCCGTCGTAGGCCTTGGCGCCGTGCATCTCGGCGTCCTCGTTGAACTTCGCCTTGTACGCCGCGGCGAACTTCTTCGACGCCTCGCTGACCTCGTTGCTCAGGTAGGGCGAGCTGACGATGGTGCCCTCGACGTTGGCCGTGCCGGCCGTGTCGGCGAAGACCGGGGTGCCCTGCGGCGCCGCGCCGGCGAACGGCACGGTGATGCCGAGGTCGCGGGCCTGCTTGACGATCAGGCCGGACTGGACCTCCTCCGCGCCGATGAAGATGACCTGCGGGTTCTTCTGCCGGATCGTGGTCAGCGCCGCGCTGAAGTCCTTCTGGTCGGCGGTGACGACCTGGTCCTCGATCGGCTTCACGCCGCGGGCCTGCAACGACTTGGTGAACGCGTCGTGCTCGCCCTTGCCGTAGCCGCCGTTGTTCGTGATCATCGCGATGTTCTTGAGCCCCTTGGTGTCCACGATGTACTTCGCCAGGGTCTCGTCGTAGGTGACGCTGGTGGGGCCGTTGAGGAACAGGAACGGGCTCTTCACCGCGACCAGGCCGGGCGACTGGCCGGACGTGATGTTCGGGATCTTGGATTCGCGCAGGATCGGGGCCATGGCGATGGTGACCGCGCTCTCGGCGGTGCCGATCATCGCGATGTAGCCCTCGCTGGCGATCTTCCGGGCCAGGTTGGTGCCCACGGTCGGGTCGCCCTGGTCGTCGAAGACGCCGAGTTCGATCTGGCGGCCGTTGATGCCGCCGGCCGCGTTCCACTCGTCGATCGCCAGGCGGGCGCCCTTGAGCTCCCAGGCGCCCAGCGAGCTGAGCTGCCCGCTCTGCGCGTCCACGAGCGCGATCTTGATCGGACCGTCGGTCTTGTTCGAGTCGCCCTGGTCTCCGCCGGGTGCGGAGCAGGCCGCGAGCGCGACCGGAAGGGCGAGTCCGAGGAGCATGACGGCGGCGCGGCGCCGCAGGGACGAGAACATGCACATCACCTCTGTTGTGGGGAGGAACGGAGACGGGATGCGTTACCTGGTGGGGTGCGGGGCGCGCGGCTCGCGCCCGGTGTCGACGTGCTGTTTCACTCGAATACGCCGTGGTAGATGTCCTTGATGTTCCAGTGCCCGGGGGTCGGCACCGGCTCGTTGACCATGGGCACGTCCAGCACCGCCGGTCGGCGCCGCTGCACTGCCGTACGAAGCGCGGCTACGAGGTCCGCCGGCTGCGCGATGTCGTATCCGTCCGCCCCGCAGGCCCGGCCGAGCGCGGCGAAGTCGGGGCTGTAGGGGTTGCCGTCCGGGTCGCGGAACTCGCAGCCGTAACTGCGGCCGAAGTTCGCCGCCTGCAGGTCGGCGATGGTGCCGTGGGCTCGGTTGTTCATCACCAGGAAGATCACCGGCAGGCCGCGCTCGACCGCCATCGGCAGCGCGGGCAGCTGGGCGCTCATGCCCCCGTCGCCGATGAGCGCGACCACGACCTTCTCCGGTGCCGCCAGTTGCACGCCGAGCGCCGCAGCCGGGCCGAAGCCCATGGTCGACGCGCCACCGGGGGTGATGAAGCGCCCGTCGGCGGGCAGTGGGTAGCACTGCGCCACGCCGTTCTTGTTCCAGCCGACGTCGGTCACCAGGATCGTGTCGGAGGGCAGCGCGGCCCGCACGTCGGCGAGGATGCGCTCGGGGCGCAGCGGGAACTGGTCGCTGCGCCCGCGTTCCGCGCTTCCGGCGAACAGCGCCGAGCGGGCGGCCGCGATGTCGGCTCGCAGTTCGGGCCGCGACCGTCCCTGCGGCAACTGGTCGAGCACCTGCCCGGTGATCGCCTGCACGGCCAGGGTCGCGTCGGCCACGACGCCGATCTCGACCGGGTAGTTGCGGCCGATCTCCGCCGGGTCGATGTCGATCTGGATCAGCCGCGACGGCGGGAAGCGCCAGGTGTAGGCGGGATCCCAGGAGCTGGCGTCGGTCTCGGCGAAGCGGGTGCCGATGGCGAGCACCACGTCGGCGTTCAGTGCGTAGCCGTTGGTGCTCTCGGTGCCCCAGAATCCAGGCATGCCCAGCAGCAGCGGGTGCTCGTCGGGGACCGCGCCCTTGGCCATCAGCGAGTGCGCGATGGGGATGTCGAGGTGCTCGGCGAGCGTGAGCAGGGCCGCGCGCCCGGCGCCGCGGCCCAGTCCGCCGCCGAGGTAGATGAGCGGCTGCCGGGCCGACACCAGCTCGCGGGCGATGCGTGCCGCGTCGTCTGCCGGGAGCGCGGGGGCCGTCGTCTGCACGGGCTGCGGGTACCGGTCGGTGTGGTGGTCGGCCAGCGGCCGGGAGAACAGGTCCATCGGGACGTTGAGCAGCACGGCGCCGGGACGGCCGGAGGTCGCCGTCCAGAACGCGCGCTCCAGGAAGCGCGGCAGATCCTCGACCCGGTGCGCGTGCCAGGCCCGCTTGACGAACGGCCGGAAGATCGCCGTCTGGTCGGCGTCGGCGTGCAGGTTGACCTCTTGGTGCGGGTGCCTGCCGTGCATATAGGACGGCACGTCCCCGGCGATCGTCACGAGGGGCACGGAGTCCAGCGCGGCCGTGGCCACTCCGGTGACGGCGTTCATCATGCCGGGGCCGACGTGGACCAGCAGCACGCCGACCTTGCCGGAGACCCGGGCGTATCCATCGGCCGCGTGCGCGGCGGCCTGCTCGTGCCGCGCGATCACGAACTCGATGCCGACCTGCTCGAACGCGGCCAGCAGCGCGATGTTGGTATGGCCGCAGGTGCCGAACACGTACTCGACGCCGTACGCCTGGAGCTGCCGGGCCATGGCGAGGGCACCGGTGCCGCTCGCGACGTCGTCGGCGGGCAGGACGCGGGCCTCGGTGTCTGTGCTCATCGGTGCTCCTCTGTCGCTCGTGCGAAGGCTGCTCACCCGTGCTCACCCCAGATCGACATGCCGCGCAGCAGCATGGTCTTCACCGTGGTGAAGTCCTCGATCATCAGGCGGGGCGACTCGCGCCCGAAGCCGGAGTCCTTCACCCCGCCGAAGGGCACATGGTCGAGGCGGAAGTTGGACGATCCGTTGACGACGAGCCCGCCGACCTCGAGTTCGCGCCATGCCGTGACGGCCCGCCCGAGGTCGCGGGTGAACAGGCCGGCCTGCAGTCCGTAGCGGCTTTCGTTGCAGGCGGCCAGGACGGCGTCGAAGTCGTCGTAGGGCATGACGGCGACCAGCGCCCCGAAGACCTCGTGCACCACGACGGCGGCGTCGGCGGGCGGGGCGGCCACCACGGTGGGGAACACGGTCGCGCCGTCGCGCCGGCCGCCGGTGGTGATCGTCGCGCCGCCCGCGACGGCTTGGGCGGCCCACGACACGACGCGCTCGGCGGCGGCTTCGTCCACCATGGAGCCGACATCGGTGGCGGGGTCGAGCGGGTCGCCGACCACCAGGCTCTCGACCTCGGCGGTGAGCGCGCCGAGGAACTGCGCGTAGCGGTCGCGGTGCACGTACACCCGCTGCACCGAGATGCAGCTCTGGCCGGAGTTGGAGTAGCCGGTCCGGGCGCAGACCCGGGCGGCCGCGGCGATGTCGGCGTCCTCGCACACGATGGTGGCGGCGTTGCCCCCGAGTTCCAGCACGAGGCGCTTGGCACCTGCCGCGCGGGCCACGGCCGCGCCGGTCGCCGCGCTGCCGGTGAAGCTCACGACGCTGACCTCGGTCAGCGCACACAGCGCCGCGCCGATGTCGCCGCCGCCGTGCAGCAACTGCACCGCCTGCTCGGGCGCGCCGGCTTCGAGCAGCAGCGCCACCACGGCCGCGGAGACCGCGGGCGCCTGCGGCGGAGCCTTGACGATGGTGGTGTTGCCCGCCGCGAAGGAAGCGCCGAGCTTGTGCGCCAGCAGGTTGGCCGGGGCGTTGAACGGCGTGATCGCCAGTGCCACACCGGCCGGGGCGCGGTAGGTCAGCGCGGTGTTGCCGATCCCCCGTCGCCAGCCCGCGACCGGCAGCACCTCACCGCCGATCTGACGCGCTTCGGCGGCGCAGACGGTGAAGGTGTCGGCCACCCGGTCCATCTCGCCCAGCCCGTCGCGCAGCGGCTTGCCCAGCTCCAGCGCGATCAGGCGGGCGAACTCGGCGCGATGGGCCTGGGCCAGCCGCCCCGCCTCATCGAGGACTTCCGCGCGCGCCGCCGGAGCCAGCCGCGCCATGTGCCGGGCCGCGCCGCGCGCGTGCCCGGCTACCGCGTCCACATCGGCCGCCGCGGTGACCGGTGCTCTGCTGACCACGGTGCGGACGTATGGTCCCACCCGCTCGTCATAGGGTCCAGCCACGACCCAGTTGCCGGCCACCAGATTCGCGGCCGTGTACACCGCATCAGCGCCGGGCTTGAGAATGGCGTCGAGCACCGGAACCTCCTTCGTGGACCACTCTGTGGTTCTACTGGACCGCTCTACGGACTGGGTGTAACGTACGGGCGTCCGCTGGATCTAGCAAGGGGTCGAGTCCAGAACGTTACGGACGAGTGAAGGCACCACCAGGCGCGCAGGTCGTCGACAGTCGTGATGGGATGCTCATCCGCAGGCCATCGATGTGGACATGAGGAAAGCGAGGAACCGTGGCGGCGGCAACGGGACACGACAGGGCAGCCGGACGGCAGCGAACCGCGCAGGACCACGCCGCGGCATCGCAACCGGCCGCCGACAGCGGCGACCAGCAGGGAGTACGCAGCGTCCAGCGGGCACTGGACATCCTCACGCTGCTCACCGCCGAGCGGCCGACCGTGACGGTCCGCGAGATCACCGAGGCCACCGGTCTCGCGAAGACCACGGTGATCCGTCTGGTCTCGACACTGGAGCAGAGCGGCCTGCTCTGGGCCACCACGAGCGGCTACATGGCAGGCCCCGGCCTGTGGCGCTGGGCGCACCTGGCCCACAGCAGCTGGGAGCTGCCGCCGGAGACCCAGCGCGGCATGCGCGAGCTCGCGGCCCGCATGCGCGAGACGGTCAACGTCTACGTCGCCCGCGACGTCTTCCGGGTCTGCATCGCACAGCAGGAGAGCCCGCAGGCACTGCGCCACGTCGTGCACGTCGGCGACGAGCTCCCGCTCTGGGCCGGCGCCACGGCCAAGGTGCTGCTGCGCGACGCGAGCCCCGCGCTGCTGGCCCGGGTCGCCCGCAGCTCCCCCTACGGATCCGGCCACGTCAAGCGGCTGCAGGAGTGGATCGACGAGGCCGCCGTCGCCGGATACGCCGTCAGCCACGGCGAACGCGACGAGGGCCTGTCGGCGGTGGCCGCCCCGATCGTGGGCCGCTCCGGCGCCGTCGTCGCCGCACTCAGTCTCAGCGGACCCACGCTGCGCTTCACCGAAGCCCGGGTCGCCGAGTTCGCGGCGGAGGTCAAGCGCATGGCACAGCAGGTGTCCGAGCGCGGCTTCGACCATCCGCTCGGCACGTCCCTCTAGGTCGCGCCGCGCCGGCGCGCCTTGTGTCAGCCAGCCCACCCGAGGAGACCATGCATGGCGCATCGACCGCTCGCCGGCATCCGCGTGCTCGACCTGACCAACGTGCTCGCCGGCCCGTACTGCACGTATCAACTGGCCCTGCTCGGCGCGGAGGTCCTCAAGGTCGAGATCCCCGGCGTCGGAGACCTGGCCCGCCGCCTCGGCCCCGACCCCGAACTCAACGAGGCCGCCCTGGGCGCCTCGTTCCTGGCGCAGAACGCGGGCAAGAAGTCGGTGGAGCTCGACCTCAAGGACGACGACGGACGGGCGTCGTTCGTGGAACTGGTCACGGCCGCGGACGTGCTGGTGGAGAACTTCCGGGCCGGGGTGCTGGCCCGGATCGGGTTCGGCTGGGAGCGCCTGCGCGAGCTGAACCCGAGGCTGGTCTACTGCGCGATCAGCGGCTTCGGGCAGAGCGGGCCGATGAGCCAGGCTCCCGCATACGACCAGGTGATCCAGGGCCTCTCCGGCATGATGAGCATCACCGGTACGCAGGACACCGCCCCGCTGCGGGTCGGCTTCCCGATCAGCGACACGCTGGGCGGGCTCACCGCCGCGCTGGCCGTCACCGCCGCGATCGCCGGGCGGGAGCGGCACGGGCAGGGCTCGTTCCTCGACGTGTCGATGCTGGAGGCGTCCGTGTCGGCGATGGGCTGGGCGGTCTCCAACCATCTCGTCGGCGGCGTGCCGCCACGGGCGATGGGCAACCAGAACCCGACCGCCGCCCCGTCGGGCACCTTCCACGCCGCCGACGGCCCGCTCAACATCGCGGCCAACCGGCAGGAGCAGTTCGAGAGCCTGTGCCACTGCGTGGGCCGGCCCGATCTGGTGAGCGATCCGCGCTTCGCCACCCGGGAGCAGCGCAAGGCGCACCGCGACGCGCTCAACGAGGAGCTGGACGACGCCCTGCGGGCACGCCCCGCACTCGCCTGGGAGCAGGAACTCAACCGGGTCGGCGTGCCGGCCGCCCGGATCCTCACCGTGCCGCAGGCCGTCGAGCTGGAACAGCTGGCCCACCGCCGGTTCTTCGCCGACGTGCGCTTCCCGGGCCCGGCCACCGACCGGCGGCTGCGCCTGAGCGGCACCGGGGTGCTCGTCGACGGCGAACCGCTGCATCCGGTGGGCGCGCCGCCGCTGCTCGGCGAGCACAACGACGAGCTCCCGGAGATCACGCGCCGGTGGCGCAAGCCCGGGTCCTGACATACGGCCGGCTCCCCCTCTCCGTCACGACGCCGCCGCGGCGGTGAGTGATGAGAAGTGCCGGTACATCCGCTCGAGGTCGGGCGACAGCCCGGTGATCAGCTGGAACGTCTCCGCCGCCTGGGCCACGACCATGCCGCCGCCGTCCAGGGTCCGGCAGCCCGCCGCGCGGGCCTGGCGCAGCAGCTCGGTCAGCAGCGGACGGTAGACGATGTCCGCGACCCACATCCCCGGACGGAGCAGCTCGGCCGGCAGCGGCGTCGCCCCGTCCCCGCTCATCCCGACGGGTGTGGCGTTGACCAGGCCGTCGGCCGCGGCCAGCCGGTCGCGGACCTCCTCGACCGTGCGGGCGGTGCGAACCGTCACGGGCGCGGCGGGCCCCGCGGCGCGGCGCACCACCTCGGCGAGGTGTTCGGCGCGCTCCACCGCCAGGTCCACCACGGTCAGCCGCCGCACCCCGAGCCGTACGAGTGCGAAGGCGACCGCGGTGCCCGCTCCCCCGGCGCCCAGCAGCACGACGTCGCCGACCGGGGCACCGGGCAGCCCGCGCCGGAATCCGGTGAGGAAGCCCGACCAGTCCGTGTTGTGCCCGACCGCCTGTCCCTGCCGGAACACCACGGTGTTCACCGCGCCGAGCACCGCGGCGTCGGCGGACAGCTCGTCGAGGTACTTCACCACCACCTGCTTCGACGGGTGCGTGATGTTGAGACCGGCGAAGCCGAGCTGCCCGGCGTGCGCGACGAGCGCGCCGACGTCCTCCGCGCCGAGGTCCAGCACGTCGAGGTCGATGACCTGGTACAGGTAGCGCACGTCCAGCTCGTCGGCCTCCCGCTCGTGCAGCGCGGGGCTGAGCGACGGACCGAGGTCGCAACCGATGAGCCCCACCAGGAAACGTCGTCCTCGGCCCACCGAGCCCCCCTGCTTGTTATACGAGCTAGTACGTTAATTAGCTATACGGCGGTGTCTGAAGTCAAGAGTCGCGAGGCGCTCGCGAGCCCGCCGCACCGTCCGCTGCGGACGATCCACCGCCCGGCCCGAGTGGCGGCGGCCTGCGACGTGAGCAATGTGCACCGCCCCACCCACGGAACGCACGGAGAAATCCACTCAACGGACCCACTAGCCCACTCTGCGGACTCCGCTGTAGGTTCGGCGAGGGTCGAACAGTCGGTCCCGGCACCGCAGGAGGCGACGTGAACACCACGCAGGACACGACCGCGGCGATGGTCGCGGACTGGTGGGCCACGTCGGTGTCCCGGATGGCACCCGGCGTGATCGAGCTGCGCGGCCGCCCGGTGCAGGAGCTGATCGGCTCCACCGGCCTCACCGACATGATCTGGTTGATGCTGCGCGGAGACATGCCCGACCCGCGGCAGGCGGCCCTGCTGGAGGCCGCGCTCGTCGCCGGCGTCGACCATGGCCCGCACGCGCCGTCGATCGCCGCCGCACGCATGGCCGCGACCTGCGGCATCGGTTTGAACAACGCGGTCGCCACCGGCGTCAACCTGCTCGGCGACTCGCATGGCGGGGCGGGACAGCAGTGTGTCGAGGTGCTGTCCGACATCTGCGCCCGCCAGGACGCGGGCGCCGATCTCGACACCGCGGTCGCCGACGCGCTGACCGCGTGGCGCACCCACTCGCGTTACATTCCCGGCTTCGGGCACCGCTTCCACCCCGTGGACCCGCGCCGCGATCCCCTGCTGGGCCTGGTCGACACGGCCGTACGCGACGGCGTGGTCGAGGGTCGGCACGCGACCGCGGCCCGCGCCGTGGAGGCGGCACTGCAGCGACCGGGCCGGCGTCCGGTGCCGATGAACATCGACGGGGCGACCGCGGTCATCTACGCCGAACTCGGCTTCCCGGCCCCGCTGGCCCGCGGCCTGTTCGTGCTCAGCCGCAGCATCGGCATCCTGGCCCACGCCTGGGAGGAGACCCAGCAGGGCCGGCGCAACAAGGGTCCGATCCCGACCGCGATCCTGCCGACCTACCTCGGGAACTGACCAGTCCCGTCCGCGCCGCCACGGCCCGGACCTGCCGTCGCGTGCCATCGGGTCTGCCGATCGACGCGACGACACATTCCGGAAGCCTCGCCTTGCGCCGCAGCGAGGTCGGTCATATATTGAGCCGTGCCTCTAGATGGCCCATTAGGTCCGTCTAGTGGACCTCATGATCGTTAGTCGGATTCGTTGACGGACAACGCGTTGCACGCGACGCCTCCAGCCCGCTTACCGCCCGGCATCGCGCAGCCGGTCACGCCTGCCCGCAGTCGCCACACATCGCATGCGAATCCACCCCGAGCCGCACAGGACACGCCACCGCAGACAGACCGCCTTCAGCACAGGAACGAGGTCAGCATGGCAGAGATCCCACGACGGGCATTACTCACCGGAGCAGCGGCGACGGCCGTCGGCGCAGCACTGGTGCCGGCCGCCGGCACCGCCGCCGACGCCGCACCCGCCTCGCACGGGCACGGCGGCTCCCGCTGCACCACCCCGGGCGGTGCCGACTTCCCCAAGGTCGGCGGCAACTACGGCAACCAGAACTACACGTCGCTGCACCGCGTCAACCGCCGCACCATCGACCGCCTGGGCGGGGCGTGGCACAACCGCATCGAGGGCGGCATCGACACCGGCACCAACCAGAGCACCGCGGTGGCCGTCGACGGGGTGCTCTACATCGAGTCCGCATTCGGCAACGTGTTCGCCGTCGACGGCGCCACCGGCGTCACCAAATGGGTGTACCGACAGACCCGCGGCACGGTGACCCGCCGCGGCGTCGCGGTCGGCGACGGCAGGGTGTTCACCCACGGCCGCGGCAACTGGATCATCGCGCTCGACCGGGAGACCGGCGCGGTCGCCTGGGAACGGCAGGTCAGCGAATACGGCAACATGGAGAAGGTCGCCGTCACCCACTACGACGGCATCCTCTACGTCGGCACCCACGACAGCGACCGCGCCGCGGCGCTGGCCCTCGACGCCCGCAACGGCGACGTCGTCTGGCACTTCTGGGGCGCACCCGAGCCGGGCGAATTCGGCCACGAGACGTGGGAGGGCACGTCGTGGCAGAACGGCGGCGCGGCACCCTGGATGCACCCCGCGCTCGACCCCGACCTCGGCCTCGTCTACTGGACCTTCGGCAACCCGCGCGGCAACCGGTCCTCCCAGGACGGCTCGGAGCGCGGAGGCCTGAACCTGTTCTCCAGCTCCATCGTCGCCATGGACCTCAAGACCGGCCGGTACCGCTGGCACTTCCAGTCGATCCACCACGGCATCTGGGACATGGACAACACCATGGCCCCGGTCCTCGTGGACACGAAGATCCGCGGCCGTGACCGCAAGCTGGTCGTGTACGGCAGCAAGTCCGGCATGTACTTCATCCTCGACCGCGAGGACGGCTCCGCTCCCCTGGGCATCGACGAGGTCCCGGTGCCGCAGGAGCCCAGGCAGAAGACCTGGCCCACCCAGCCGTTCCCGCGCCAGGGGGCCTGGACCGAGACCCGGGTCGTCGACCAGCCGCTCGGCGCCGAGATCCCCGGCGACCCCAACCGCGCCGTTCCCAACTACGTGCAGGGGTCGCTGTACGACCCGCACTGGGACGTGCCGATCCTGTCCATCCCCGGCCACGGCGGCGGAGCCGACTGGAGCCACCAGTCGTTCAGCCACCGCACCGGCCTCGTCTACACCGGATACGGCTACGTCGCCGCGGCGCACTCGCTCACCGAGTCCAGCAACGGCCTGCGCCCGCCGGGCGAATACCAGACCGGCGGCGTCGTCGCCGTCGATCCCGCCACCAACCGGGTGCGGTGGAAGAAGCACATGCCGTACTCCCTGGCGCACGGCAACGGCATCCTCACCACCGCGGGCGACCTGCTGTTCATCGGACAGCCCGACGGGAACCTGCTGGCCCTCGACGCCCGCAACGGGCGCGAGCTGTGGCGCTTCCAGACCGGGGCCGCGATCAGCAGCAGCCCGATCAGCTACGAGATCGACGGCGAGCAGTACGTCGCGGTCTACGCCGGCGGCACGGGCATCCCCTACGGCAACTCCGCCCCGCGCGGTGACCACCTATGGGCTTTCAAGATCGGCGGCACGGTCGCCGCCGCCGCCGCGCCGCCCCCGCCGGTGGTACGCCGGCCGGTGTCCGGCGGCCCGGTGGAGGGCAGCGCGGTCGGCAACACCGTGGTCCTGGCACGGATCTACAACCCCGCGACCGGGACCGTGGGCACCGTCGAGTCGACCGCGGTCAACGCCATGGCCCCCACGCACCTGCGGGTGCCGGTCGGCACGACCGTCACCTTCGTCAACCCCGCCGACAACGTGAACGTGCACGGCGCCACCCAGTTCTTCGAGGGGCTGTTCGACATCAGGCTGCAGCCCGGCGAGTCGTTCACCTACACCTTCACCGCCAAGGGCGAGTACTTCTTCAACGACTCGTTCAGCCCCAGACCGACCGGCAAGGTCGAGGTCTACTGACCGCCAGGAGAGGCAACGACGTGCGCAGACTCCCGATGAAGACCCGCCTGACCGTGGCCCTGACAGCTCTGGCCGGCATCCTGGCCACCCTCACCTTCGCCGTGCTGACAGGACTGCCGTCCGCCGCGCACGACGACCGGGGCCGGGACAGGGGCGCCCAGCAGCTGGGCGACCCGGACTACGGCGTGTGCCGCGGCACCGACGTGAAGTGCTACCACGACTGGGGCAACTTCGACCCGGCCGACGGCTACAGGGTCCTGCTGTACACGCGTACCGCCGGACCGCGGCACGCCAATCTCGGCCCGGCGCTGGCCGCCGGCCTGAACCCGCCGCTGACCGAGGCAAACGTCGTCCACCACGCCATCGTCAAGATGGGCCAGGACAACGGGTTCGGCGTCGACTACACCGAGGACGTCACGCGGCTGGCCTCGGCCGGGCAGCTGTTCGGCTACAACGCGATCATCTTCTTCAGCACGTCCCGCGACACCCTCGACGACGGCGCACAGACCGCGCTGCGCCAGTACATCCGCGGCGGCGGCGGCTTCGTGGGCATCCACAACGCGTTCGGCACCGAGTACAACTGGCCGTGGTACGAAGGCCTGCTCGGCGGGGCGAACTACTACGACCACGGACCCAACCAGGTCGCGACGGTGAAGACGCTCAGCCGCCGGGACGCCTCGACGGCCGGGCTTCCCGCGACCTGGACCTTCACCGACGAGTGGTACAACCTGGTGCCGTTCCCGTCCGACGTGCGCATCCTGGCCGCCGTGGACGAGTCCACGATGCAACGCGGCGTCGCCGGTTCGATGGGCCACCCGGGCCACGGCGACGTCCACCCGGTGGCCTGGTGCCAGTACTACGACGGCGGGCGCGCGTTCCTGACCACCCTGGGCCACGACGCCCGGTCTTTCTCCACGGACGGCTCCTTCCCCGGGGCGACGGAGTTCCAGCAGCTCATTCTGGGCGGAATTCAGTCCACGATGGGCAAAGTCCCGTTCTGCCGCTAGACGCCGTAAGGCTCGTGCCGGTCGTGCTGACGCGCGATCGGCACGACCGCGGCATGCCGGCCCGGTATCGCACCGCCTACCGACTGAGGCGGTCGCGACGGCGCTCGCCACGTTCGACGCATTGCGACGCGACCGGACCGCCGAACTCGTCCGCATGGAGCAGTCCGACCAGGACGCCAAGACCGCCGGGATCGTCACCGGCCGCATGCGCGACCTGATCATGCCCCGCGTGTTCAACCGCGTCTACGAACGGTCCACCGCCTGACTCCACGACTTCGACCCGGGCACCCTGCCGACTCCAGCCGAAGAGGACCGTTCGCATATGCGGGTCGACGTCCTGCTCCGCCGTGCCGAGGTAGGCCCGATGTTCGATGCCCGCCTGGATCGCGCTTGACGCAGATCAATGAGGGACGCTAACTTCCGCCTGCCGGAGCAAATACTTCGGACGTCCACGATAGACAGTCCACGGGGGAAGTGGCTTCATGCGTGTTGTTTTGCGTGCAATAACTATGTGCACAGCTGCGACGGTGGCGGTGTCCAGCTGGATGGCCGGCGGCGCCGTCCCGGCGGGCGCTGTTCCGGTCGGGCTTCCGTCCCTGGTGGACGACGGTGTCTATCCCTACCCTGACGCGGCGCAGATCCTCGCCGAGCAGAACGTCCGCCTGATCTCCGGCGACGGACACATCGTCCTGGCCGACTGCGCGACCCCACCGGTCGGCAACATCGGCCTGCTCAAGGTATGGACCACCGACGAACTGATCGGCCCCGACGGCGTCGGACGGGTCTGCTTCAAAGTCAACGCGCCATCCGGCGTACTGAACCTCGAAGTACCCGGCGTCTACGAAATCCGCGGCGACGGCCAGACCACCGGCACCGGCCACGAAGTCACCGCCGAACTCGAAGACGAAACCGGCGAAGAGATCACCGTCGAGATCGACCCCGACGGCAGCACCCCCGTCGGCCTCGGCGCCGACCCCACCGCACCACCCACCATGCTGCTCCAACTACGCGCAGGCGACGGCCCCGCACCCGTCACCGGCACACAAGCCGCGGTCGGCAAACTCACCGGCCACGACCGCATGTGCACCACAACCCTCGTCGCACCCCGCTGGGTCCTCGCAGCCGCGAGCTGCCTCGCCGCCGACCCGAACCAGCCCCAGGTGACCGAAGGCGTATCGAACGGCGCCTATCAGGTCACCTTCCCGGGGCACGCCCCGGTCGCAGTGGACTGGCTGATCCCGCGTACCGGCCGCGACGTGGTTCTGGCCCGCCTGGCCACCCCGGTCCAGGACATCACCCCCGTCGCACTCGCGACCACCGCACCGACCGGCGTCGCACTGACCGCCACCGGCTACGGACGCAACACCGACTGGATCACCGACCAGCAGCAGACCGCACAGATCACCTTCACCAACACCACCGCCACCACCCTGTCGGCTGCTTCAGGACCACTGGTCTGCAGCGGCATGGCCGGCGCACCCGTCCTGACCGACGGCAAACTCGCCGCCATCCTCACCCAAGCCGGACAGCAAGGCTGCCTCGGCAGCACCACCACCGACACCAGCGTCACCGCCACCCGCACCGACGACCTCACCACCTGGTTCAACGCCATCACCACCACCACCGCCGCACACACCTGGACCCTGGCCGACATGCCAGCGACAGCGACACCGGGCACCCCCGTCACCACCACCACCGACACCGTGTTCACCGGCACCGCCCTGCCACTGACCGCCACCGCCGGCACGACCTGGAACACCGGCGACCAGTTCAGCCCGAACATCGCCCTCAACGGCACCACCGGCACGCTCACCACCGGCGCACCCGCCGTCAACACGAACGCCGATTTCACCATCAGCGTCCGAGTCAAGCCGACCGTGGCCGGCGGCGTGGTCGTGTCGCAGAACGGGACCCAGACGGCCGCGTTCAAGCTGTACAGCGACGCGGCGACCAAGTCCTGGCGATTCGCCATGAGCAGTGCCGACAGCACCACCGCCACGTGGGCGACCGCTGCCGCTCCCGCGAACAGCGTGCAACTGGGCCAGTGGGCGCACCTCAACATCGCGTTCAGGGCATCGAGCGGCCTGATGACCCTCGACGTCGACGGGGTCAACCGGGCCTCGATCCACAACCCCGCGAGGTGGGCGGCCACCGGCGGCCTTCGACTGGGCGCGGTCAAGACCGGCGCGAGCACCGTCGGTTCCTGGTACGCCGGCCAGCTGGCGCTCGTCCAGACGTGGAACGCGGCGAACACCGCCTTCCGCACCTACCCCACCGCCGGCTCCACCCTCATCAACCGCAACGGCAACGCCGAGGTCTACTTCAACTCCGGTGGCACGCTCAAGGAGACGCACTTCAACGGCACGTCCTGGTCGGTGCCCCAGTCCCTGGGCAGCACGGTTCAGGGCATCCCGACCGTCGTGCAGAACCCGGTCAACAACAACATCCAGGTCTACCACGTCTCCGGCGGGCTGCTCAGCGAGACGTCGTTCGACGGCACCACGTGGACCACCACGTCCTTCGGTGTGGCGGCGACCGGCCAGCCGGCGGTGCTGGTCAATCCGAACACCGACAACGTGGAGATCTACTTCAACTCCGGGAACGTGCTCAAGGAGCGGCACTGGAGCCCGAGCGGTGGCTGGTCGGCGGTGCAGAGCCTGGGCGCGAGCATCACCGGCAGCCCGACAGTGATCTACAACCCGGTCAACCGAAACGTCGAGGTGTACCTCAACTCCGGTGGCTCGCTGAGCGAGAAGTACTTCACCGGCGGTGCCTGGTCCTCGCTGAAGAACCTCGGTGTTCCGATGACCGGCCAGCCGTCCGCGCTGTACAACCCGAACAACAACAACATTCAGGTGTACGCCAACTCGGGCGGCCTGCTCAAGGAGCTCTACTGGAATGCGGCGGCCGGGTGGTCGACCCTCGGCAACCTCGCCCTCGCCATGACGGGCAGCCCTGCGGCCGTCTACAACCCGGTCAACGGCAACACGCAGGTCTACGTCAACTCCGGTGGCGCGCTGAAGGAGAAGTACTGGCGGCCGAGTGTCGGCTGGGCCAATCCGGGCGATCTCACCACACCGATCACCAACAGCCCGTGGGTGACCTTCAACCCGGGAACCGGTGACATGGAGATCTACCTCAACTCCGCGGGCAATCTGAGCCTCAAGTCGTGGGACTTCGTCACGATCTGGGCGCCCGTCCAGAACCTGGGCGCCCCGATCACGAACTGACTCGGCAACCAACCCGTCATGATCATCGCGCCAGCCGGACGGCCGCGCGATGATCATGACAGGTGTTCCGCTACGTCGAGTTTCAGCAGTTCAGAACCAGGTGGCCCAACGGCGTTACTGTCGTCGTCGCGCCACTGTTCAATCACGACGATCGCCAGCGGGCTCTGACGCGTCATGCGGAGGATCCGCTGCCGACCGCCTGTCCGCCAGGCATCTTCGCCTGGCGGGCCACATCAACCACGGGGAGCTTTACATGGGTTCGATGTCGCGTTTAGCGGCGTTCGGCACCGCGACAGCGGTGGCCGTGTCTTTGGCGGTGGTCGCCGGGTCGGCGCCCGCCGCCGCCGATCCGATCGCGTTGCCGTCGCTGGTGGACGACGGTGTCTACCCCTATCCCGACGCGGCCGCGATCCTGGCGGCGCAGAACGTCAGGCTGATCTCCGGCGACGGGCACATCGTGCTCGCCGACTGCGCGACGCCGCCACAGGGCGACATCGGTCTGCTGAAGGTATGGACCACCGACGAGATGATCGGCACCAGCGGCATCGGCCTGGTGTGTTTCAAGGTGACGGCCGCGTCCGGGCTGCTCAACCTGCAGGTCCCCGGCGTGTACGAGATCCGCGGCGACGGACAGCGGACCGGCACCGGCCACGAGGTCACCGCCGAACTCGTCAGCGACGCCGGTGAGGAGATCACCGTCCAGGTCGACCGCGACGGCAGCACCCCGGTAGGCCTGGGCACCGACCCCGACGCCTCCCCCACCATGCTGCTGCAGCTGCGAACCGGCACCGGCCCCGCGCCGGTCACCGGCGCCCAGGCGGCGGTCGGCAAGATCTCCCACCGCGGCCGGATGTGCACCGCGACCCTGGTCGCGCCACGCTGGGCGCTCACCGCCGGCAGCTGCTTCGCCGACAACCCCGCCCAGCCGCAACTGACCGAAGGAGCACCGGCCGGCGCGAGCCACGCCGTGTTCCCCGGGCACGCGGTCACCGCGATCGACTGGCTGAGCCCGCGACCGGGCCGCGACGTGGTCCTGGCCCGGCTCGCCACCCCGATCCAGGACATCACCCCGATCGCCCTGGCCACCGCCGTCGTCGCCACCGGGGTCGATGTGCCCGCCGTGGGCTTCGGCCGCACGCCGACCGCGCCGATCGCCGACCAGCAGCAGACCGCCCAGCTCAGGTTCACCGCGAGCAGCGCCACGACACTGACCGTCGGCACCGCACCGCTGGTGTGCAGCGGCATGGCGGGCGCGCCCGTCCTGTCCGGCGGCAAGCTCGCCGCCGTGCTCAGCCGGGCCGGCCAGGCGGGCTGCCCCGGCGTCACCGGCACGGACAGCAGCGTCACGGCTGCCCGCACCGACGACCTCGCCAGCTGGTTCAACGCCATCACCACGACCACGGCGGACCACACCTGGACCTTGGCCGACATGCCCGCCGCGGCGACCTCGGGCACCAGCGTCACGGGCGCCGCCGACAGCGTGTTCAGCGGGACCGCACTGCCACTGACGGCCACGACGGGCGCGAAGTGGAACACCGGCGACACCTTCAGCCCGTCCGTCACGGTCGACGGGTCGACCGGCACGCTGGTCACCGGTGCGCCGGCGGTCACGACGGATGCCGACTTCACCGTCAGCGTCCGCGCCAAGCCCACCGCGAACGGGGGCACCGTCCTGTCCCAGGACGGCACCAACACCGCCGCGTTCAAGCTGTGGTCCGAGCCGTCCGACAAGTCCTGGCGGTTCTCCATGAGCCAGACCGATGTCGCCAGCCCGGCGTGGGACACCGCCTTCGCACCCCCGAACAGCGCACCCCTAGGTGTATGGAGCCAGGTCACCGTCACCTACAAGGCGTCGACCGGCACCGTGGCCGTCCACGTCAACGGCACGAAGGTCGCAGGCACCGGTCATGCCGTCAAGTGGAAGGCCACGGGCGGCCTGCGCATCGGCGCCCACCGCAGTGGCTCGGCCCTCGGCGGCTTCTTCAACGGCCGGGTCGCCGACGTGCGGACCTGGAACAGGGAGACCATCGCGTCGGGCACGTTCGGCTTCGCCGCCGACTGGTTCGACGACGGCGCGGGCTGGATCCCCTGGAGCGCCATGACCACGGCGGACGTCAACAACGACGGCAAGGCGGACTTCGTCGGCCGCTACAACGACCACCTGTACATCAAGCTCAGCACCAGCACCGGCGGCACCATCTCGTTCGGCGGCTGGATCGACCTGGGCCATGGCTGGAACACGTGGGACTACATCCAGCTCGCCGACATCACCGGAGATGGCAAGCCCGAGCTGATCGGCCGGTACAACGGCCACCTGTGGTACAAGATCAACACGAGTACCACGAGCTCGGTCAGCTTCGCCGCCAACTGGCACGACGACGGCGCCGGCTGGATCCCCTGGAACACCATTTCCGCGGTCGACGTCAACAACGACGGCAAGGCAGACATCGTCGGCCGCTACAACGACCACCTGTACATCAAGCTCAGCACCAGCTCCACCAACGCCATCTCGTTCGGCGGCTGGATCGACCTGGGCACCGGCTGGAACGCCCGCGACCACATCCAGCTCGCGGACGTCACCGGCGACGGCAAGCCCGAACTGGTCAGCCGGCTGGACGGCCACATGTGGTACAAGATCAATACCAGCACCACGAGCTCGGTCAGCTTCGCCGCCAACTGGCACGACGACGGCGCCGGCTGGATCCCCTGGAACACCATCACCGTGGCCGACATCGACAACGACGGCAAGGCGGACTTCGCCGGTCGCTACAACGACCACCTGTACATCAAGCTCAGCACCAGCTCCACCAGCACCGTGGCGTTCAGCAACGTCTGGTACGACCTCGGTGCCGGTGCAAACACTCGCGACTACGTCCAGTACGCGGACGTCACCGGCGACGGCAGGCTCGAAGTGATCAGCCGAAAAGACGGCCACCTGTGGTTCAGGCTCAACACCAGCACGAACTGACGTCGAGGTCCACGCCTCTCGACGAGGGAGCCGGTATCGCCGCCCAGCGCGGCGACACCGGCTCCCTGCACGACGGCACGTGGGGTGTCGGCACGCGCGTCCTGCTACTTCCTGCCGGCATCCGCCGGCAGGTTCTGCGAAACACATCACGGGGAGTTCCTGTATGAGTTCCAAGTGGCGTTCGGCGGCGCTCTGCGCCGCTTCCACGCTGGCGTTCTCGGTGGCGGTGGTCGGTGTGTCCGCACCGGCCGGTGCTGTTCCGGTCGCGCTTCCGTCCCTGGTGGACGACGGTGTCTATCCCTACCCTGACGCGGCGCAGATTCTCGCCGAGCAGAACGTCCGACTGATCTCCGGCGACGGACACATCGTGCTGGCCGACTGCGCGACCCCACCGGTCGGCAACATCGGCCTGCTCAAGGTGTGGACCACCGACGAACTGATCGGCCCCGACGGCGTCGGACGGGTCTGCTTCAAAGTCAACGCGCCATCCGGCGTACTGAACCTCGAAGTACCCGGCGTCTACGAAATCCGCGGCGACGGCCAGACCACCGGCACCGGCCACGAAGTCACCGCCGAACTCGAAGACGAAACCGGCGAAGAGATCACCGTCGAGATCGACCCCGACGGCAGCACCCCCGTCGGCCTCGGCGCCGACCCCACCGCACCACCCACCATGCTGCTCCAACTACGCGCAGGCGACGGCCCCGCACCCGTCACCGGCACACAAGCCGCGGTCGGCAAACTCACCGGCCCCGACCGCATGTGCACCACAACCCTCGTCGCACCCCGCTGGGTCCTCACAGCCGCGAGCTGCCTCGCCACCGACCCGAACCAGCCCCAGGTGACCGAGGGAGCCCCGGTCGGAGTGCACCACGTCGTGTTCCCCGGCCACGCCGCCGTCGCGGTGGACTGGCTGAGTCCGCGTGCGGGCCGCGACGTGGTTCTGGCCCGCCTGGCCACCGCCATTCAGGACATCACTCCCGTCGCGCTCGCGACCACCGCACCGACCGGAGTCGCGCTGACCGCCACCGGATACGGCCGCAACACCGACTGGATCACCGACCAGCAGCAGACCGCACAGATCACCTTCACCAACACCACCGCCACCACCCTGACCACCACATCAGGACCGCTCGTATGCAGCGGCATGGCCGGCGCACCCGTCCTGACCGACGGCAAACTCGCCGCCATCCTCACCCAAGCCGGACAGGCAGGCTGCCTCGGCGTCACCGCGACCGACACCAGCGTGACGGCCACCCGCACCGACGACCTCACCACCTGGTCCAATGCCATCACCACCACCACCGCCGCACACACCTGGACCCTCGCCGACACGCCGGCGGCGGCCACACCGGGCACCGCTGTGACCACCACCACCGACACCGTGTTCACCGGCACCGCCCTGCCACTGACCGCCACCGCCGGCACGACCTGGAACACCGGCGACCAGTTCAGCCCGAACATCGCCCTCAACGGCACCACCGGCACGCTCACCACCGGCGCACCCGCCGTCACCACGGGTGAGGACTTCACCGTCAGCGTCTGGGCCAAGGCCACCGTCGCCGGGACGGTTCTGTCCCAGGACGGTGTCAACACGGCGGGATTCCGGCTGTGGGCCGACCCGTCCGACAACTCCTGGCGCTTCGCGATGACCCGTTCCGACGTCGCCGTCCCCGTGTGGGACACGGCGGCAGCCCCGGCGGCTAGTTTCGCACCGGGCGTGTGGACTCACCTGACCGCGACGTTCAAGAAGGCGGACAACAAGGTCTACCTGCGCGTCGGCGACGCGGACGTGGCGTTCGCCCCGCACAGCACCAGCTGGAACGCGGGTGGAGCGCTGCGCATCGGGGCCTACCGGACCGGTGCCGCCACCGTCGGCGGCTATTTCGGCGGGCAGGTCGCCTTCGTGCAGACCTGGAACCAGGCCGTCGTCACGCCCAAGTTCGCTCCGCCGCCGCGCGGCACGTCCTACCTGAGCGACACGAACTGGCTTTGGGCCGCCAACGGCTTCGGGCCGGTGGAGAAGAACAGCAGCGTGGGCGAGGACGCGGCCGGCGACGGAAACCCCCAGACCATCAACGGCACCCATTACTACAAGGGCCTCGGCATGCATGCGCCCGCCGAGGTCTACTACTACCTGGGCGGCGGCTGCATGTCGGTCAGCGCATATGTGGGTGTGGACGACGAGGAGACCGCCGCTGGGTCGGTCGTCTTCCAGATCTGGAAGGACTCGACGAAAGTCGCCGACAGCGGGACGAAGACCTTTTCCCAGGCGGCCTCGCTGCTGACCGCCGACGTCAGCGGCGCGACGATGCTGCGCCTGGTCGTCACGGACGCGGGGAACGGCGTCACCTCCGACCACGCCGACTGGGCCAACCTGAAGATCACCTGTGGCGGCGTGGAGGCCGAGTCCGGCACCCTCGTCGGTGCTGCGGTGGTCACCGCCTGTCCCACCTGCTCGGGTGGGAACAAGGTCGGTTTCATCGGCAACGGCGCCAACCAGGTGACGCTGACGGTCGACCTCCCCTCCCCCGCATACCGGTTGACGGTTTCGTACGTCGTCAACGGCACGCGGTCGTTCTACATCGGCATCAACGGCGGTGTGCCGCAACTGGTCACCCTCACCGGAACCAGCTGGACCGATCCGGTGGACTCGGCGCCGATACAGGTCAAGCTCGGTCCCGGTGTGCACACCGTCAGGTTCTTCAACGACACCGCATTCGCCCCCGACCTAGACAAGATCATCGTCTACTGACGGCATGACCCATGTGCGGGTGGCGGCTCCGAGGAACCGCCACCCGCACGGCACAGCTCAGGGACCGGTCGTGGAGCAGGACACCGTCGCGCCGCCGGTGGTGCTCAGCAGGTAGCGCCACTGCGGTACGCCGGGCGCACCGCACTTGCCCCAGGTCGCGACGTCCGCGAGCCCGTCGCCGTTGCGGTCTGCCGCGCGCATGCCGAAGTGCGCGCTCACGTTCACCGGTGCGTCGTCGAAGTAGAACGGGCTGGTGATCCAGTTCAGAGAGACGAACGACGTTCCGGTGGACGACTGGACGCGCAGGCAGGACACACCGGTGCCGCACAGCCCGGGATAGGCGAGATCGGTGCGGCGGTCCCCGTCGAAGTCCGCGGCCAGCACGCCGTAGGTGGGCGTCAGCGCCGGATCGGCCCACATCCCGTCGCCGAAGCCGCGCACGGCGAACGAGTCGCCGGGCTGGCTCGCCAGCACCGTCCAGCAGGCGTGCCGGTCGGTGCCACACGATGCCCGGAAGGCGATGTCGGCCCGGCCGTCGTCGTCGAAGTCGCCGACATGGAACCCGTAGGTGAAGGTGTCCGCACTGGTCACCGTGCTGTCGGTGGACCAGTTTCGCGCCGCGGCGAAGCCGGTGCCGGTGCTCGCGAGCACCCGCCAGCACGGCACCGAGGGCGTGCCGCACAGCCCGTGATATGCGAGGTCGTCCTTACCATCACCGTTGAAGTCGGCGACCAGCACGCCGTATCTTTCGGTGTCGAGCACCCGTAGCTCGGGCCGCGCCGGAAGCTCACGCTTCGGCGCGGCCCAGCCTGGGTGACTCAGGACTTGCGAACCCCGGCGGCGAACGCGGCATCCGCGCCGCCGCCGGGATCGGCTGTCAGTTGTTGGAGAAGAACCCGTCGCTGTACACCGCAAGGTGCGCCGCGGATCCACTGACCGCGAAGGCGACCGACCCGTTGGCACCGGCGTTGACGACGGTGCTGTTGCTGACGGACTTGTCGACGATGAAGTTCAGCGTCGACGTGCTCGGCGCGGGCGTGGCGCTGGGGTAGGACGTGACCATGCCACCGCCGGATGACAGCGCAGCCAGTCCGACGACGAGCGTGATGTTGGCGCCGACCATGTTGGCGACCGGCGTGACGGTCTTGCTGCCCCCTGCCGGGGCCTGTGTGCCACTCTCAGCCGTGTACAACAGGCCGGTGGACGGGAACGCGTGGTACTTCTGCCCACTGGTGCCGGGCGCGAAGTAGCCCAGGATGTCGATGATGACGTGCGTCGGCTGGTGGGCGCTCAGGGAGAACTGGCCCGTGGTGGGGTTGACCGGGATGATCGCCATGCCGGCGTAGACATCGGTCGGCTGATACTGCAGACCGGATACGGCCGGCTTGGCCTGCCCCTGCTCCCAGGTGGTGACGAACCCGCCTGCCGTGGCGGAGACCGTGGTGATGTTGACCGCCACCGCGGTGATCCCGTTCGGAACCGTGCCCGTCCCGACCGTCGCACCGGTGACCTTGTAATTCCACGTGGCGCCGGCCGGGACCTTCCCGGTGTTGCCACCGGCCCCCGTGCGACTGTCCGCGAAGCGGACCGGCACGACCGGGGTGTAGGAACTGATCCCGGTGACGGCGCTGTCCGTGGTGAAGTAGCCACTGACGTCGGCCAGGATGTGCGTGCTCTTGTCAGTCGGCTGACTGATGAAGAACGTCTCCCGCCAGACGGGCGACAGGCGGATGTAACCGTTGCTGCCCACCGGAACGATCATGTAGCCGGACGTGACGACCCCTGCACGGTACTTCAGGTTGACGCCCAACGGCTGCGGCGTAAGGTCGGGCCAGGCCACCAGTCCGCTGCCGAACTGCGGCGAGACGGTCGCCACGTTCAGCGCCACGGCGGTGACGCCGGTGGCCGGCACGCCGTTGACCCCGGCGATCTGCACCCGGATGGAATCGTTCAGGTCGACCGTGCCGGTGGTGCCGCCGGTGCCGTTGCGAGTGTCCAGGAATCGGGTCGGCGCGGCCAGGCGCTTGTAATAGCTGGCAGGGCCTTGGGCCTGCACCGGATCGACCACCCTGTTCCACACCTGGACCGCCGCGACCTGGCCGCCGAAGAAGCTGCCGACGGTGCCGCGCGAGCGCTGCGCACCGATCCGCAACGGCCCGGTCGAGCTGACGCTGGCGTTTCCGTCGTTCCTGTGCCGGCCGACCTCGACGCCGTCGACGAACAGTTTCAGGACGCCGTCGGTCTTGTTGAAGGAAGCCGTGAGTTTCGTCCACTTGCCGACGGTGAGCGTGTCGCCGTCCGAACGTGCACCCTGCCAGACAGACAGCCACCGCGAGTCCTCGGTCGACACGCTGAACTGCCACGCGTTGCCCGCCGTCGAGGACAGCTCGAACCCGGTCTTGTTGACCGCGTCCTGGGACAGCACGGTTCCGGGCTGGCCGGTGGGCTTGACCCAGGCCGACACCGTGAACGAGCCGTCGGTGGCCACCGCCGAAGCGGTCGTGGCCAGGCTGCCGGAGACGCCGTCGAGCGCGACGCTCGGGGTGAACGTGTCGCCGGCGGTCACATTCCACGTCGCACCCGCGGTCGCGGTCAGCGGCCGCGCGGTTCCGGTGTACACACTGTCGGACGCGGTCGTCACCGCCGTGCCGGTGCTCGCACCCGCAGGCGTGTCGGCCAGGCTCCAGCTGTGGTCCGCGGCCGTGGTCGTGATCGCGTTGAACCAGGTGGCGAGGTCGTCGGCGCGCGTCGCGGTGACGGCGCTGCCGGTCGCGGTGAGGTCGAAGCAGCCCGCCTGGCCCGCCTGGGTCAGCACCGCGGCGAGTTTGCCGCCGGACAGCACGGGCGCGCCGGCCATGCCCTTGCACACCAGCGGGCCGCTGGTGGACGACAGGGTCGTGGCGGTGCTGCCGGTGAAGCTGAGCTGGGCGCTCTGCTGCTGATCGGCGACCCAGTCGACGGCCGTGCGGCCGTAACCGACCGCGGTCGCCGTGGCAGCGGCCGCCGTCGCCAGCGCCACCGGCGTGATGTCCAGGATCGGCGTGGCCAGGCGAGCCAGGACCAGGTCACGGCCCGTACGCGGGGTCACCCAGTCGATCGTCGCGGCGGCGTGGCCGGGGAACCGGACGACACCGGGGCGCGCGGGGGCGCCTTCGGTCAGTGCCGGCTGCAGGGGATCGTCGGCGAAGCAGCTGGTCGCGCTCAGCACCCAGCGCGGCGCGACCAGGGTCGCGGTGCACATCCGGTCGACGGCGAAGAGCTTGCCGATCGCCGTCTGGGTGCCGACGGCCGGCGCGGCGCCCTCCCCTGCCCGCAGCTGCAGCAGCATGGTCGGCGGCGCGGTCGGGTCGGCGCCCAGACCCACCGGGGTGCTGCCGTCCGGGTCGACCTCGACCGTGATCTCCTCGCCGGTCGCGTCCTCGAGCTCGGCGGTCACCTCGTGGCCGGTGCCGGTCCGCTGGCCGTCGCCGCGGATCTCGTACACCCCGGGGACCTCCAGGCTGAGCCAGCCCGCGTCGGCGGTCACTTTGAAGCACACCAGGCCGATGCCGCTGGTGCCGATCGTCTCGTCGGTGGTCCAGATCTTCAGCAGGCCGATGTCACCCTGCGGCGGCGTCGCGCAGTCGACGAGCAGAACGTGCCCGTCGCCCGCGATCAGCCGGACGTTCTGTTCTTCCAGGATCTGTGCCGCACCCGGGTAGACGCCGTCGCCGACGAGCGACGGTATCGCGATCGGATCGGCGGAGGCCGGCGCGGACAGGCCGAGTGCCGACATGGACACTGTCATTGCTGTGGCGACGCTGAAGGTCGCCATACGCCATTTTGATGGCATGGCAAGTCAACTCCCCGTGTTTGCGCGGAACCCATAGATGGGATCCGCTCGCGGAACGTAGCGTCCCGCCGCAGGAGGGGTCAAGGGCCAATCCGACGGTCGTGATTGCACCTTCGTATCGACCGGAACGATCGCGTACAGCGGCGGCGCGCCCAGAGCCGTTACGCGCGAGACACGCCATTGGAGCCCGGACGGGAGTTCCTGCCGCGCGGCATGGGATGTCAGGATCCAACTCGTGATCGCATCACTGGACGGGCGTCGCTTCGCCGCCGTGGCCGACGTCGCCGGCGGCGAGGTCGGCATGAAAACGGTGTTCACCTACCACGAGCACGACGGCATGATCTGGGCCGAATACGCCGGTGGCGCGATCCGTCGCGGCTTCCTCGTCGGCACCCGCGACGGCGACCGACTCGAATTCCGGTACACACAGCTCAACACCGACGGGCAGACCTCGACAGGGCACTGTGTGTCCGCGTTGTCCGTGCAGCACGACGGTCGGCTGAGGTTGGACGAGACCTGGCAGTGGGAGTCGCGGCCCGGCTCGGGTACGAGCGCCGTCGTCGAGCACGGCTGAAGCGTCAGGCTGGGGGCGGGTTGCGGGGACCGTATCCGATCACCGCAACCCGTCACCCGGCCGTCACACCTCACGCCTCAGAGGCGACCGAGCCGACGAAGATGTCGGGCCAGACTCTCCAACATCTCGATGAGATCGGCGACACCGATCGTCGCTGGTTCGACCTGACCGTAGATGCCCTCGATGCAGGCGACTTCGGCGTCGATGCGGCGGACCTTCACCGCGTCGGTGCCAACCGAATAGCCGTGTCCGAATTCGGCTTCGAGTCTCCTCCACTCCGTGAGATACAACTCCACCAGCCATGCGGCGCCGAGGAGCATGATCAGCATCTCCAGGGCCGGCTTGCGGTCGGCCGGCACCCACTCGCTGGTGATGACGAGGTCGTCGTCCTCGTCGAAGGCGAACTCCCAGACAGCTGTCATTTGCCCCCCGAAGGGAAGAACGTCGACGGCGAATAGGTTCCGTCGGCCTGCTTCTCGAGGAATCCGGTCATCTTCACACCGTCATAGGTTGCCGTGACCTTCGTGGGATACGTGTACCTGCCATGGGCGAAGAGATACTGCCCCGCCTCTATGATCTTGTTTTCATCCCAGTCCTCAGGAAAGAACGTATGCCCCACCGTGGCGTCCTTGGTGATGATCGAGCCATCCGGCAGCCGTGCACCGACAGTCCCGTTGACCCGGACAGAACCGTCGCTCAGCACTTGCAGCGTGCCGTTGATGAATCTGTCCGAGGGAATCCCGCCCGACTGGTTCGGGTGCAGGTGCCAACCCGCGAAGCCTCCTCCGCCGTTGATCACGCCCTTCATCACGTGATCACGAGCGGCCAAGGTTATGCAGGGCGGGCCGTCTGCATTGTGTACGAGAACCGGCGTGCCCCCGGCGACCACGTAGTACGTGTGGTCTTCGGCGACGGTGAGGTTGTGGACCGTCGCCTGCGAGGTCCACGAGCGGACCGCGCTGATCTGCACCCATGCGCCTGAACCGGTGCGCAGCAACTGACCGGCCCGCAGGTTGCCCGCGTCGACCCACTGCCGCAGATCCGGGACCCAGAAAGGGTGATTGGCGGTGGCCGTGATCCGGCTCGGGCCGCTCTCGTCGCCCGCACCTTCGACGGTGATCTCCACCAGGTGCTTGCGCCCAGTCCCGACGATGGTGTCGGTGACCGGTCGCGGCCGCGTCACCTCGCTTCGCGGATCGGTGGCCAGCACCTCGTCACCGATTCGGACGTCGGCGATGGGCCTGCTGCTGCCGTCGGCAAGCAGGACCGGGGTGTCCGGGGCGAAGCTGTTGCCGGTCCGGACACAGGACTTCAGCCATTCCGCGGTCACCAGGTGCAGCCGGCCCAGATCCGCCAGCTTGATCTCCACCAGCAGCTTGTTGGCGTTCCGGGACGCGACGTAAAGGTCCTTGAGGTGCCGGAACCCGGCGCTGAGCAACTTCCCGACCCCGGCCAGCAGCAGGCTCTCCAGCGCGGACTGGCCCAGGTTGAGCAGGGTCTGGGCCAGGGTCTGGTCGCCGTTGACGAGCTTGATGACGTTGTCACCGATTTCGACCAGGCTGAACAGGGTCCCGGCGACCGTGGCGCAAACGACGGTGACCACACACAGGACTGCGGAGGTCAGGCCCACCGTCGCGAACGTCGCCGTCAGGCTCTTGAGGGCCTCCGCAAGGTAGGTCATCGGCATCATGGCGCCGAACGCGGGATCTGCGGTGGAATTGACGCAGTTCCGGTACAGCTGTCCACCCTCCGGGTAGACCTTGCATAGCGCGGCGTTGCCGTAGATCCGTTTGACGAACTCGTCGGGGTCGGCTGGGTTGGGAATGTTGTTGAGGACGCAGTTACGGCCGAAGGATCCGTCGGGCTGGCCCCACAACTCCTCCAGACCGTCGAACGGGGTGTCGACGTAGTCGTGGTGGCACTGGGTGATGCTCACGTTTCGCAGGCTGATGTGGGCGTCGAAGGCCTGCTTGGCTGCGTCCGCGGCGTTCAGGCCGGTGGCCAGCGCCACGGCCCGGGCGAACTCCGCGGCGTCATGGGCGTCGATGGCGGACTGCACCGCAGCCTGATGCGACAACAGCGCCCATCCGGCCGACCGGATGGCGCTGCGGGCCGAGGTGCTGGCCCGTGTCGCCGCAGACCGTGCCGTGGCGGCCGCGGCAGCGGCCTTGTCGACCGCCTGGGTCGCTTCGGCCACATAGGCCTGTGCCTGGATCGCGTACGCCGTGGCCTGCTCGGCCGACGCCGCCGCCTGCATGGCGTAGGCCGCTGCCTGCTGGGCGTCGTCGCGGGCCTGGGCGGCCACGGAGTGCGCCAGTTGGGAGTTCTGCACCGCCGTGGTCGCGATCTGGTGAATGTTCTCGAGCATGCCGCCGACCGTCGACAGGTGGGCCATGCTCTCGTAGTCGCGTTCCGCGGCGGTGTACTGCCCGGTGCCGAGGAACTCGGCCAGTAGCACCGGTGGGCCGTCGAGCGCGATCTGCGCGGCGGCTTTGACCTCCGGGCCGCCGGCGGCGGCGATCTGGTTGACCCGCACCCGCTGCCCGGTGGCGGCGGCGGTGTACCGGCCGGTGTCGAGGAACTCACGCAGCGCCTGCAGGGTCTCGGCGTTCAGCGCGGCCTGCGCCGCCTGGGCCAGCACCACGTCACCGGCCGCGCTCGCCGCGGCCAGGAGCTGGTTGACCTTGACCCGGTCCTGTGTGTACCGGCCCGGATAGTTCTGAGTACGCAGGAACGTGCGGACCTGCGCGTCGGTGCCGGCCAGCGCTGTTCTGGCAGCCGCGGCGAGCGCCGCGTTGTCGGTGACCGCGATGTTCATCACCGCGTGCCGGTCGTCGCGGGCCTCGGCCGCCGCCAGACCGGTACGCACGAATTCGAGCGCCTGGTCGTCGGGGGCGGCCAGGGAGTCCAGCGCCGCCTGGCGGGTGTACACGCCCTGCCCCTGGGCCAGTGCCAGGGCCACCTGCCGGGCGGCTGCCACGGCCTCGGCCGTCGGCGTGGCCGGGTTCTGCGCCAACGCGATCAGCTGGCTGGTCTGCTGATCGCGCTTGGTCGCCTGCTCATCGTCGAAGTCGGCCTGGCGCTGCTGGGCCTCGTACAGCTCGTTCGCGGCCTGCGCGCCCTCCAGCCCTTCGTCACGCATCACGGCAAGCCGCTCCGCGTCGGCGACCCGGGCCGCGTCGAACACCGTCCCCGCCTGCGCCGCCGCGTCGACCGCGGCCTGCGCCGCGACAGTGGCGGCATTGGCGTGTTCGGTGGCCAGGCTCGCCGCCTCCGCGGCCTGCCCGGCATGTTCGGCCGCATGCAGCGCCGCCTGAGCCGCTGCTTGCGCGTTGGCCGCCGCCCGCAGGGCCGCGTCCCTCGCGGCGATCGTCGCCGCGAGCGCGACCTGCAGGTAACGCTCCGCCGCCTGCGCCGCGCGCTGGGCGCGAACGGCGTTGGCGCGCGCCAGCCGCGCCTGCTTCACCGCCTCGGACGCCTCCGCGCCGGCTTCCGTCGCGAACCGCGCCGCGTCCTCGTTGGCTATCGCGGCCAGCTCGGCATCCTCGGCGGCCGCATATGCCGCGCTGATCGCCTGGTTGGCCGACTCGATCGCCTGCTTCACGTGGCCCGCTTGGACGGCGATGTCGGTCGCGTTGCTCGCGGCGGCGCTGGCCTTCGTCGCCGCCTCGATCGCCGGGGCCGACTTGTCCGCGTCGAGGACGGCGTCGGCGGCCGCCTTGCGCGCGTGGGCGGCGGCCGACTCGGCCCACACCGCC
>NZ_VIQO01000038.1 GCF_007483665.1 Catellatospora sichuanensis | reverse complement strand
TGCAGACCGCGCTGTCGACCCTGGCCAGCGGATACATCCAGGACTACTCGCTGTCGCTGACCGGCACCGCGATCGCCACCGTGCCGCTGCTGGTCGTGTTCGCCCTGCTCGGCAAGTACATCATCGGCGGCATCATGCAGGGAGCGGTGAAGTCATGACGCTGGCCACCACCGAGGAGCAGCTGGCCGGAACCGCGCCGGTGCGCTTTCCGGCCGGGTTCCGCTGGGGCGCGGCCACCGCGTCCTACCAGATCGAGGGCGCGGCGACCGAGGACGGGCGAACCCCGTCGATCTGGGACACCTTCTCGCGTACGCCGGGCAAGGTGTTCGAGGGCCACTCCGGTGACGTCGCCTGCGAGCACTACCACCGCTACCGCGACGACGTCGCGCTGATGAAGCGGCTCGGCCTCGGGACCTACCGGTTCTCGATCGCCTGGCCGCGGATCAAGCCCGACGGCTCCGGCCCGGTCAACACGCGCGGCCTGGACTTCTACGACCGCCTCGTGGACGAACTGCTCGGCCACGGCATCGACCCGATGGTCACCCTCTACCACTGGGACCTGCCGCAGGTGCTCGAGGACCGGGGCGGCTGGACCAACCGCGACACCGCGTACTACCTCGCCGACCTCGCCTCGGCCACCATCGCGCGGCTCGGCGACCGGGTGCGCACCTGGACCACGCTCAACGAGCCGTGGTGCTCGGCGTTCCTCGGCTACGGCAGCGGCGTGCACGCCCCGGGCCGCCAGGACCCCCGGGCGACGTTCGAGGCGGTGCACCACCTGATGCTCGGGCACGGGCTCGCTGCCCGGGCACTGCGGGCGGGCGGGGCGCGGGAGGTGTCGCTGACGCTGAACCTCACCGACGTGCGGCCGGTCAACCCCGCCGACCAGCACGACCGGACCGCTGCGCGGCTCATCGACGGGCTGCAGAACCGGCTGTTCCTCGACCCGGCGCTACGCGGGCACTACCCGCAGGACATGCTCGCGCTGTTCGAGCGGTTCGGCGCGGCGGGGGTGATCCAAGTCGGCGACGAGGCGCTCATCGCCGCCCCGATCGACCTGCTGGGCGTGAACTACTACCAGCCGGCGCTGGTGCGGGCCCAGGTCGGCGCGCACAGCGGCGAGGCGCACCCCGGCAGCGAAGGCGTCGAGTTCATGACCCAGAGCGCGCCGGTCACCGCCATGGACTGGCCGGTGGACCCGACCGGACTGTCCGAACTGCTGCTGCGCCTGGCCGCGGACTACCCCGGCGTGCCGCTGATGATCACTGAGAACGGCGCGGCCTACACCGACGTGGTGGAGGGCGACCGGGTCGCCGACGACGAGCGCATCGCGTACCTCGACGGCCACCTGCGGGCGGCGCATGCCGCCATCGAGGGCGGGGCCGACCTGCGTGGATACCTCGCCTGGTCGCTGCTGGACAACTACGAGTGGGGGTACGGCTACGGCAAGCGCTTCGGACTGGTGCACGTCGACTACGACACCCAGCGCCGCCTGCCCAAGGACAGCGCTCTCTGGTATGCCGATGTCATCGGCCGCAACGGCCTGCCCTGACGGCCCGATCACCGGTCACCGAGGCGCGGTCACGGCGGAAGCCGGGCCGCGCCTCCTCCTTGTCCGGCACCCGCGGCATGAATTCTGCGAAGTCAAGAGTCGTTTGGGTGATTTAGACCGTTATATTCGGCAACCACGCCTCCCGGCCCGCGCCGGGCGGCCCGCCGTCGAATAGAGCCGCGATGAGAATCAACCTGCCGACTCCCCGCACGCTCGTGCGCTTCCTGCTGTGCTTCGTCGCCGGCCTGCACGTGCTGAGCCTCGGCGGCAACTACCTCTACCACGGGCTGGGCCATCACAATGTGATCCCGGCGTTCGCCTGGTGGACCACGTTCTTCAACGTGGACAAGGAGAAGAACCTCCCCACCTGGTTCTCCGGCGCCCTGCTCCTGCTCACCGCGTACGTGCTGTGGGAGATCGCGAACAACGTCAGCGGGCGGGGGGAGAAGTACGCCAAGCACTGGCGGATCCTGTCGGTGGTCTTCGCGTTCCTGTCCATGGACGAGATCACGCAGATGCACGAGATGAGCCGCAAGATGGGCCTGGTCGAGCTGGGCAAGGCGTCCTACCTTTCCTGGATCGTGGTCGCCGCCCCGTTCGTGCTGGTCTTCTGTGTGTCCTACCTGAAGTTCCTCTTCCACCTGCCGCTGCGCACGCGCCTGCTGGTGTCGGGCGGCGGGGTGCTGTTCGTCCTCGGCGCGGTGGGCATGGAGATCGTCGGGGCGTTCGTCGGCCGGGACGTCAGCGGCAACGTCGCGCCGGGCACCGGATACATGGAGTACCTGCTCGCGGCGTCCGTCGAGGAGCTGTGCGAGATGCTCGGCGTCATCACGTTCTGCTACGCGATGTCCACCCACCTGTACCAGCGCCAGCAGCAGGACCTGCTGGCCGTGCCCGGTGCGCCGGTGCAGCTGGCCGCCGCGCGGTCCCGGCGTCACTCCGTCGGCGCGAACGCCGGGCGGCACGGGGACACCGTCGCCCGCTGATCGGCCTCGCTCTGTCATGGACGTTGGCCTATCTCATCGAGTCCGATCTTCGAAAACTCGATGAGATAGGCCAACGTCTATCATGGGCGGATGTGCCGGTGCGGGCGGCCGGGACGGGAGCTCACATGCGGTACAGCTCGAACGCCGCCGCGCGACGGCCCCCGAAGCGCGGTGCGGTCAGGTCGGCCATCCACTCCAGGAAGTCGCGCGTGGCGGCCATCGGGTGATCACCGAGCCCGTCCAGGTAGGCGTGGTGCGCGTCGAGCGAGGCGACCGCCCGGTCCAGCGTGTCGGTGATGTCGACGGCGTGGGTGGCCTGCGGCGAGCCGCCGACGGCGACGTAGCGCACCCCGCCCCACGGGGCCAGCCCCTGCCCCACTAGCTCCGGGAAGATCCAGCGGTTGCCCGCGTCGCCGACCGCGTCCATTACGGCCCGGCCCACGTTGCGGTGGTCGGGGGAGTTCCAGCCGCCGCCGGGCCACATGTCGTGGAAGTTCGCCGTGATCACCAGGTCGGGCGTGTGGCGGCGGATCGCCGCGGCGAGGTCCCGGCGCAGGGCCAGGCCGTACTCGACGACGCCGTCGGCATGGCCGAGGAACTCCAGCTCGGACACGCCGACCTCGGCACACGCCGCGCGCTGCTCGGCCTCGCGCAGTGGCCCGCACTCGGCCGGCGGGATGGTGTCGATTCCGGCCTCGCCGCGCGTGACCAGTGCGTAGCGCACGTCCTTGCCCGCCGCGGTCCATGCCGCCACCGCCCCGGACACCCCGTATTCGAGGTCGTCGGGGTGGGCGGCGATGGCGAGCGCCCGGGTCCAGTCCTGCGGCATCGGCTCCAGCTGGTCCATGCCCCGACCCTACGCGGGCCCGCCGCGCCAGCCCAGCGGGTCGACGCCGCCCGGGACGGTGTCCGAACCGTACGGCCGGCGGGTGAGCACGAAACTGCCCAGGTCCAGATGGGTCACCGCACCGGCGGCGTCGCGTACCACACGCAGCGTCTCGCCCGCGTAGTAACCCTCCAGGCCGAGCCAGGTGCCGTCGCCCCGCGCCTTCATCCGGGAGCTGCGTCCCGCGCCGGTCAGCGGCCCGAACTCCAGGTCACCGTCGGTGCGCAGCCGGATCAGCGCCGGGGTCGGTCCCACGTACCAGGGGCCGGTCAGCTCCAGTAGCGCCGGGTCGTAGGACTCCAGCGGGGTCCACGGGTCCGGAATACGCGGCTCGTGCTCGGCCATGATGCGCACCAGGTCGGCGCCGAGCGCGCCGATGGAAATCCCCGAGGTGGCGTTGGCCAGCACGATGCCGCCCAGGCCGTCGGCGGGGGAGACCCACAGCGTGCACAGGAAGCCGGGCATGGAGCCGGTGTGCCCGGACAGCAGCCGGCCGCCGTCGTTCTTGAGCTGCATGCCCAGGCCGTACGTCAGGTCCCAGACGGGGCCGTCGAGCGGGGACGCCGGGGTGCGCATCTGAGCCACGCTCGCCTCGGCCAGCACGGCCGGGTCGCCCTTGGCCAGGAACGCGGCGAAACGGCAGAGGTCCTCGGCGGTGGACCACAGCTGCCCGGCCGGGGCCATCCGGCCGGTGTCGGTGGCGGGTTCGGGCAGCAGTACGTCGGCCCACGGGTGCACCGCCCAGCCGTGGGCGTGCGGCGCCTGCGGCAGCAGTGAGGTGCGGGTCATGCCCAGCGGCCCGAGGATCTCCTCGGCGAGCACCTGCTCCAGCGGTTTGCCGCGCAGTTCCTCGACGAGTGCGCCGAGCAGCGCGAAGCCCGGGTTCGAGTAGTGGAAGACCCGTCCTGCGGGGTGCTTGATCCCGTCGGCGTCGAGAATGTCGGCCAGCTCGGGGCGTACGCCGCCGTCTGTGCGCTCCCACCAGGGTGCGGGGGTCTCCGAGGCCAGCCCGGCGGTGTGCGCGAGCAGCTGGGCGACGGTCAGCCCGGCCGTGTCCGGGGGCGCGGCGGGCAGGTGCGTGCCGAGGGGGTCGGCGAGGTCGAGCCGGCCCTCGTCGCGCAGGCGCATCACCAGCACGGCGACGAACGTCTTGGTCAGCGAGCCGATGCGGTACTGCGTGTCGGCGGTCGGCGGCTGCCCGCCGACCAGGCCCCGGCCGTGCGTCCACACCGGGGCGCCGTCGCGGACGACGGCGCCGACCAGGGACGGCGCGCGGCCCTCGGTCTGGGCGGTGGCGATGCGGTGCAACAGGGCGCGGCGGGTGGCCGGCAGCAGGTCCATCTCAGGCATCAGGCCATCGTGCCATCGTGACCGGGTCCGCGCGGGGCGCGGGTGGGCCGGCGGTCGGGGCCGCCGGCCCGGGACGGGTGCACCTCAACGGTGGTTGCTGTACCCGTGGTGGTTGTTGCCGTGGTTGTTGTGCTTCTTGTGGTGGTAGTTCTTCTTGTAGTGCTTCTTGTAGTGGTGGCTGTACTTGCAGACCCACTTCTTGTACGTGCGGTGGTGCCAGCGGTAGGTCTGCTTCCAGCAGCGCTTGCCGCCGTCCAGTGCGGACGCGGTCGATTCCTGCATGGACACCGAAACCGGTTCGGTGAGCTGCGCGGCCGACGCCCGCTGCGGTTGCGCCATGACGGTGAGCCCGGCGACCAGGAACAGCATCAGGCTGAACATGGTGGTGGTGATCCGCAGCCGGTGGCCGATGGCACGAGCGGTCTCCTGCATCGAACACCCTCCTCCCAAAGATGGCTGATTTAGCGGAACCTGCCGATCAAACCTCCGGCCGGAGGACATGGTCAACGCCGTGAACTGGGCAAACGCCTTGCCGGGCGGCAGGTCAGGGGTGCTTTCACCGGGAGTTCATTTAGCCTGCCTACCGACCGGCAGGTAGAACGCCCATCGGGGGCGGTAACCGGGCGGCGCACGGGGTTGCCTGACCGGTCGGCAAGGAAAGATGAACATCGAGTGAACCCATGCGCTATTGTGCATGTTTCCCACTGGGCGGGAGAGAAATCTTACCTACCGGCCGGTCAGCTGGGGGTGGCGTCGCCGTCAGCAGCGGATATTCGTGCCCGGATGCGCCGGATGGGTGCGGTGACCGCCGACAAACGCGTCGGCGGGCGTGCCACACCATAGGCTCTGACACGTGAATGCCCTCGTGGTGGCGGTCGTGCTGACCGTGGTCGTCGTCGCGGTGTCCGCGCTGTCGCGCCGGTACAACCTGCTCAATCCGATCGTGCTGGTGGTGGTCGGGCTCTGCCTGGCGCTGGTGCCCGGGTTCCCGGTCGTCGTGCTCGAACCCGAGATCGTGCTCATCGGCGTCCTGCCGCCGCTGCTGTACGTCGCCGCGCTGGAGACATCCGTGCCGGCGTTCCGGCACAACATCCGCTCGATCCTGCTGCTCGCGGTCGGCCTGGTCATCTTCACCGCGGTCGCGGTCGGCCTGCTCGTGCACGCGCTGCTGCCGCAGGTGCCGCTCGCCGCCTGCCTCGCCCTCGGCGCCGTGGTGGCGCCCCCCGACGCCATCGCGGCCACCGCCATCGCGAAGCGCATCGGGCTGCCGCGCCGGATGGTGACCATCCTGGAAGGCGAGAGCCTGCTCAACGACGCCACCGCACTGGTGATCTTCCGGGTCGCGGTGGCGGTCGCGATCGGCACGGCGGTCGGCCCGATGGCCGTGGCCGAGCAGGTGCTGCTGGCGGCCGGCGGCGGCGTGCTGGTCGGTGCGCTGGGTGCGCTCACCGCGGCGTTCCTGCACCGGCGCACCCGCGACCCGCTGATCGACAACTCGATCTCGCTGCTGACCCCCTTCGCGGTGACCGTGATCGCGGAGGTCATCCACGCGTCGGCGGTGGTCGCCGTCGTGGTCGCCGGTCTCTACCTGGGCCACCGGATGCCGACACTGATGTCGGCGGCGTCGCGCCTGCAGATGGGCGCGTTCTGGCGCATGATCACCTTCATGCTGGAAGGCCTGGTGTTCCTGGTCGTCGGGCTGCAGTTGCGGGAGGTGCTGACCGGCCTGAACACCCCCGTCGCCGAGGTGGTCGGGTTGACCCTGGCGGTGCTCGCGACCGTGATCGTCACCCGATTCGCCTGGATGTACCCGGTCGCGTACCTGGTCCGGCTGTTGCCCATGGTGCGCCGCCACGGCACCGGCCTGGACTTCACCGGGGCGACGGTCATCTCGTGGGCCGGCATGCGCGGCGTGGTCACCCTGGCCACCGCGCTGGCGCTGCCGGCCACGCTCGCCGCCGGCATGCCCTACCCGCGGGCGCTGTTCGTCTGGCTGGCCTTCGCCGTCATCGTCGGCACCCTCGTGCTGCAGGGCATGACCCTGCCGATGGTGGCCCGGATGCTGAAGGTGCAGGCCGACGACCGGACCGGCGACATCCTCGCCGAGGCGCAAGCGCAGCAGCAGGCCAGCAAGGCGGCCCGCGAGCGGCTGGAGAGCCTGGCCGACACCGCCTCGCCGGACGTCGTGGAGAAGCTGCGCGCCCTCACCGAACGGCGCTCCAACGCGGTGTGGGAGCGGCTGGGCGCCGACCGGGAAACGCCAACCGCCGTTTACGTGCGGCTGCGCCGGGAGATGCTGGAGGCCGAGCGGACCGTGTTCCGCTCGGCCCGGGACGCGGGCCGGATCCCGGAGGACGTGCTCGTCCGGGCACAACGCGACATGGACCTGGAAGAGTCGATGCTGGAACGGATGGACTGACGCGTGGGCCGATGCGGGCGCATGCGGTCGACGAGCGATACGAGGAGCAGGCATGAGCTGTGAGGACCTGAAGAGCGCCGATGACCCGGCGGCCCGTGCCGACGGATGCGAGGAGTGCCTGCGCGACGGCACCACCTGGGTGCACCTGCGCCGCTGCCTGACCTGCGGGCACGTCGGCTGCTGCGACTCCTCTCCGCACAAGCACGCCACCGCCCACTTCCACGAGGTGGGGCACCCGGTCATCCAGTCGTTCGAACCGGGTGAGAACTGGCGCTGGTGCTACCTGCACGAGGTCGTGGGCTGAGGGCTGCGGGGCCGGTGAGCGGGGCGGCGGATACGCTTCGCGGGTGAGCGGCAGCGAGGAGCAGGCATGAGCGAGCGAATCACAGGCTCGGCGCATGCCGGTGACGAGCGCAGCGAGGAGCGGGCATGAGCGCGACCATGGTGGCCCGTGGCCTTTCCGCCGGGCACGGCGAGCGGATCCTGTTCAGCGACCTCGATCTGGTCGTCGCGCCCGGTGAGGTCGTCGGCCTGGTCGGCGTGAACGGGGCTGGCAAGTCCACGCTGCTGCGCCTGCTCGCCGGCCTGGCCGCCCCCGACGAGGGCACCGTCACCCTCAACCCGCCCACGGCCAACGTCGGCCTGCTGCCGCAGGAGCCCGAGCGGCGCCCCGCCGAGAACGTGCGCGACTTCCTGGCCCGGCGCACCGGCGTGGCACGGGCCCAGCAGGAGATGGACGACGCGGCGATGGCGCTGGCCGAGGGCGCGGACGGCGCCGACGACCGCTACGGCGAAGCCCTCGAACGCTGGCTCGAACTCGGCGGGGCCGACCTGCCCGAGCGGGCCGCCGCGATCGCCGCGGAGCTGGGCCTCGACGTCGACCTCGACCACCCGATGACCGCGCTGTCCGGCGGCCAGGCCGCCCGCGCCGGTATGGCGTCGCTGCTGCTCAGCCGGTATGACATCTTCCTGCTGGACGAGCCGACCAACGATCTCGACCTGGCCGGGCTGGACCGGCTGGAGCGTTTCCTCGGCGACTTGCGCGCGGGCACCGTGCTGGTCAGCCACGACCGCGAGTTCCTGACCCGCACCGTCACCCGCGTCGTCGAGCTGGACCTCGTCCAGCAGCAGGTGCGCCAGTACGGCGGCGGCTACCAGGCCTACCTCGCCGAGCGCGAGGTCGCGCGCCAGCACGCCCGCGAGGCCTACGACGAGTACGCCGACAAGAAGGACGACCTGCTGGCCCGCGCCCGCATGCAGCGCTCCTGGATGGAGAAGGGCGTCAAGAACGCCCGCCGCAAGTCGCCCGACAACGACAAGATCGGCCGGGCGTTCCGCACCGAGTCGACCGAGAAGCAGGCCGCCAAGGCCCGCCAGACCGAGCGCCTGATCGAGCGGATGGACGAGGTCGAGGAGCCGCGCAAGGAGTGGGAGCTGCGCATGCAGATCGCCGCCGCCCCCCGCGCCGGCGCTGTCGTGGCCACCCTCAACAACGCCGTCGTACGCCAGGGCGACTTCACCCTCGGGCCGGTCGACCTGCGCATCGACTGGGCCGACCGGGTCGCCGTGACCGGCCCCAACGGCTCGGGCAAGTCCACCCTGCTGCGCGCCATGCTCGGCCGGGCCATACTCGCCGCGGGCACCGCCTCGCTCGGCCCCGGCGTCGTCGTCGGCGAGATCGACCAGGCCCGCGGCCGCTTCCTGGGCCACCAGCCGCTGGTCGACGCGTTCCAGTCCGCGGTGCCCGCGCTGGCCCCGGGCGACGTGCGCACCCTGCTGGCGAAGTTCGGGCTGCGCGCGGCGCACGTGCTGCGCCCGGCCGCGACCCTGTCACCGGGTGAGCGCACCCGTGCCGCGCTGGCGCTGCTACAGGCGTCGGGGGTGAACCTGCTGGTGCTCGACGAGCCCACCAACCACCTCGACCTGGCCGCGATCGAGCAGCTGGAGCAGGCGCTGGATTCGTACACCGGAACGCTGCTGCTGGTCACCCACGACCGGCAGATGCTGCAGGCCGTGCAGACCAACCGGATGCTCACCGTCGAGGCCGGACGCGTCACCGCGAGCTGACGGCACGCACCTGGACCACGGTGGTCTACGACCTGGCCTGACACAAGAACTGTCCGGATAGGTCCGTCATCAGTTGCCGAAAACCTTTTCGGGCTGCATCGTGGTGTCCGGGAGCCGGAGCGGACCTCGTCCGCGTACCAACGTGCCGCCGACGTCGGGCATCCGCGGCACGTGTCTGCAGAGTCGGCGCGTCACGCGCCCGCACCCTCGGAGATTCCCGTGCGCTACATCAGACATCGCCATGCCCTGACCTCAGCCGTCGCCGTGATCGCGGTGACCGCCGTGGCCGCCTGGACCCTCGTCGCCACCGCGGCGCGGGCCGCCGTCACCGGCTGCCAGGTCACCTACACCGTCCCGTCGCAATGGGGCGGCGGGTTCACCGGCAACATCGTGATCAAGAACCTCGGCGACCCGCTCACCGCCTGGACCCTGCGGTGGACGTTCCCCGCCGCCGGACAGGCCGTCACACAGGGCTGGAGCGCCACCTACACCCAGAGCGGCAGCCAGGTCACCGCCGTCGACGTCGGCTACAACGGCAGCCTCGGCACGAACGCGAGCACCACGATCGGTTTCAACGGAGCGTGGACGACCGCGAATCCGATCCCGACCGCGTTCACTCTCAACGGCGTCGCCTGCACCGGCGCGCCGTCCAGCGCGTCACCCGCACCGTCGGGCGGCCCCTCGTCCTCGCCGTCGGCGTCCCCACGGCCGTCGGTCTCGCCCTCGGCGTCGCCCCGGCCGTCGACCTCCCCGTCGAGCCCGCCCACCAGCGGCTGGAACCCGCCCGCGAATCTGGTCACACCGCTCAACGAGGTGTGGTCGCACTACCAGTCCACGTATCCGCAGCTGCTCACCTTCCGCAACTACGGCTGGGACCAGGTCATGGCCGGCGGCGGAAAGATCAATTATTGCGTACGCTGGGACTCCAGCGCCCGGGTCACCGCAGCCATGCGCGACCAGATCCACGCGGCGCTGTCCCGGCAGTTCAAGAAGTGGATGGACGTCATGGCCGGGCACAACGGCTGGCCGTACGCCGAGGTGCCGGTGAAGGTCGTCGGCTGGGCCGTGCGGGACCGCGCGACCCTCGAATGGACCGACAACTCGGTCGACATCTACGTCAACAACATCCGGGAGAACGCGCCGCAGTGCTCGGAGCCGTGCGGCCGCTTCTTCCACCAGGACGGCAACTACACCGGCTGCCCCGGCGGCGCGTCGCACCACTACGACATGTCGCTCTGGCTGACCTCGGGCTTCGGCGGCGGCGCCGGCGGCGACTGGGGACAGCGGATGAGCAGCGAATACTTCACCGGTGCGATGAACTCCGAGAACATCCACATCTTCCTGCACGAAGTCGGGCACACCTTCGGCCTGGACGACTTCTACGACTGGACACCCACCGGCCAGTGCTGCTTCATCATGAAGGCGGGCAGCGCCACCAGCATCACCGAGTTCGACCGGTGGATGCTGCGTGACTTCTGGCGGCATCTGAAGAACCGCTGGGGCTACTGACCGAGCACGGGGCCCGGCGGGCGACCGCCGGGCCCCGTGCCACGGGTCGCTCAGTGGCCGCGGGCCAGCCACTCGTCGAGGTGCGGGGCCTCCGCGCCGATGGTGGTGGTGTCCCCGTGCCCGGTGTACACCACCGTGTCGGCCGGCAGGGTCAGCAGCCGGTCGCGGATCGAGCCGATGATCGTGTCGAAGTCGCTGTAGGACCGGCCGGTCGCGCCCGGCCCGCCCTGGAACAGGGTGTCCCCGGAGAACAGCGCCGACAGCGACGGCGCGTACAGGCACACCGCACCCGGCGAGTGCCCCGGCGTGTGGTGCACCCACAGCTCGACCCCGGCCACGGTCAGGCAGTCGCCGTCGGTCAGGTCCCGGTCGGGCGCCACGTCCGGGTGGGTCATGTCCCACAGCATCCGGTCGTCGGGGTGCAGCATGATCGGCGCACCGGACAGGCGCGCCAGTTCCGGCGCGGCGTCGATGTGGTCGTTGTGCGCGTGCGTGCAGACGATCGCGACCACGCGCCGCTCGCCGGCCGCCGCCATGATCGCGGCCGCGTCGTGTGCCGCGTCGACGACCAGCACGTCGTTGTCGTTGCCGATGAGCCAGACGTTGTTGTCGACCTCCCACGTGCCGCCGTCCAGGCTGAACGTGCCTGAAGTGACCACCCGCTCGATGCGCGCGGACCCCGTCACAGCATCACCACCGAACGCAGCACCTCGCCGCGGCCCATCCTGGCGAACGCTTCCTCGACGTCGTCCAGCCCGATCCGCTCGGACACGAACGCGTCCAGCTCGAGCCGCCCCTGCAGGTACAGCCCGAGCAGGGTGGGGAAGTCGCGCGAGGGCAGGCAGTCGCCGTACCAGGACGACTTGAGCGCGCCGCCGCGGCCGAACACGTCCAGCAGCGGCAGCTCCAGCCTCATCTCCGGGGTGGGCACGCCCACCAGCACCACCGTGCCGGCCAGGTCCCGGGCGTAGAAAGCCTGCTGGTAGGTCTCGGGGCGGCCGACCGCGTCGACCACCACGTCCGCGCCGAAGCCGCCGGTCAGCTCCCGGATGGCCGCGACCACGTCGGCCTGCCCGCCGTGCACGGTGTGCGTCGCGCCGAGCTGCTTGGCCCAGGCCAGCTTGCGCTCGTCGAGGTCCACCCCGATGATCGTGGTCGCGCCGGCCAGCCGGGCCCCCGCGATCGCCGCGTTGCCCACGCCGCCGCAGCCGATCACCGCGACGGTGTCGCCGCGGGTGACCGCGCCCGTGTTCAGCACCGCGCCCAGGCCGGCCATCGCGCCGCAGCCCAGCAGGCCCGCGACCTCCGGCGGCGCGGCCGGGTCCACCTTGGTGCACTGACCCGCCGCGACCAGCGTCTTCTCGATGAACGCGCCGATGCCCAGCGCGGGCGACAGCGGCGTGCCGTCGGCCAGTGTCATCTTCTGCGTGGCGTTGTGCGTGGCGAAGCAGTACCACGGCCGGCCCCGCTTGCAGGCCCGGCACTGGCCGCACACGGCCCGCCAGTTCAGCACCACGTAGTCGCCCGGGGCCACCTCGGTCACGCCCGCGCCGACCGCCTCCACCACCCCGGCGGCCTCGTGGCCGAGCAGGAACGGGAAGTCGTCGTTGATGCCGCCCTCCCGGTAGTGCAGGTCGGTGTGGCAGACCCCGCAGGCCTGCACCCTCACCAGCGCTTCCCCGGGCCCGGGGTCGGGCACCAGCACCGTTTCGATGTTCACCGGCGCGTTCTTAGAGCGGGCGACGACTCCGCGGACCTCGTGCACCACCGTGGCCTCCTTGCGCACGTTGGACAGACGCAAGGATGTTACCCGTGCGCTTCCCGTACGCCAGGGAACTCGTCCCCGGCCTGGGCGTCCGTATCGCGGTGGAAACCCGTTGCGGTCCCGCGCGCCGGCTCCTAGGTTCGCGATCATGGACTATGCGATCAGGGCCGAGACGGCCGCCGACCACGTCGCGGTGCGCGCGGTGCACACACTCGCCTTCGGCGACGCCGAGCGGGTCCCCGCGCTGGTCGAGGCGCTGCGCGCCGCTCCCGCCGCGCTGCCGGTGGTCTCCCTGGTGGCGACGCACGAGGACCGGGTCGTCGGGCACGTGCTGCTCAGCGCTTGCCGGCTGGACGCCCCGGCGCGCCTGGTCGACGTCCACAGCCTGTCGCCGCTGGGCGTACACCCGGACCATCAGGGTCGTGGCCTCGGCGGGCGGCTCATCGCCGCGGCGCTGGCCGCCGCCGACGGGCAGGGGGTGCCCCTGGTCTTCCTGGAGGGCGACCCGGGTTATTACGCGCGGCACGGCTTCGTCCGGGCGGGCGGCATGGACCTGCGCTCCCCGTCGCTGCGCATCCCCGACCCGGCGTTCCAGGTGTATCCGCTGGCGGCGTACGAGCCGTGGATGACCGGCACCTTCGTCTACTCCGACGTGTTCTGGGCGCTCGACTGCGTGGGTCTGCGCGGCTGAGCGCGGCGGCCGTTCACCGCGGGCCGCCGAACGTGGCGTCGGTGATTCCTGGCGTGCACCCGGTCGACGGCACCGGTTCCGATGTCGACACCCACCCTGGCATGCCATATCGATTGACATAGTTTGACGCCGCGACTAACCTTCGAAATCGGAAAGCGCTTTCCGCATCCGCTCATCTGCATCGCGGACCGGCACGCCCAGGCCACCGCGGTGCCCACACCCGGAGGTTAATCCGATGTCTCAACCCACTCCACGGACGTCACCCCGCCGCTTATGGCGCCTGCGCACCGCGATCGTCGCGGCGCTCACCCTCGCGCTCGGCGCGGTCGGCGCCGTCGTCGCGGCACCCGCCCAGGCCGTCACCATCGACACCGGTGCCTGGTACGTCATCGTGTCGCGGCACAGCGGCAAGGCCGTCGACCTGTACAACTTCAGCACCGCCGACGGCGCCCCGATCGTCCAGTGGGCCCGCAACGACGGCTACCAGCAGCAGTGGCAGTTCGTCGACGCGGGCAGCGGCTACTACAAGCTGCGTTCGCGCCAGAGCGGCAAGTTCCTCGAGCTGCCCAACGCCAACGACGGCACCGGTCTGGTGCAGAACCCCGACAACGGCACCACGCGCCAGCACTTCGCGGTCCGTGACACCGACAGCGGCTACGTGAAGTTCCTCAACCGGCACAGCAGCAAGGCCCTCGACGTGTGGGAGTGGTCCACCGCCGACGGCGGAATCATCAGCCAGTTCGCCGACCTCAACGGTTGGAACCAGCACTGGCAGCTGGTCGCGGTCGGCTCCGGCGGCGGCGGTGGTGGCGGCGGTGGCGGTTCGCAGACCGGGCTCGTCGGCTGGGCCACCCAGGGCGGCGGCACCACCGGCGGCGGCAGCGCCTCGGCGACCACGGTCACCAGCTCCTCGGCCCTGTCCAGCGCCGTCTCCGGCACCACCGCGCGGGTCGTGCGGATCTCCGGCACGATCTCCTGCTCCGGCATGATCACCGTCGGGTCGAACAAGACCATCCTCGGCAACTCCGGCGCGGCGATCGCGGGCTGCGGCCTGAACGTCTCCAACGCCAGCAACGTCATCATCCGCAACATCTCGTTCCGCGACTGGAACGACGACGCGATCAACATCCAGTACTCCACCCGCGTCTGGGTCGACCACAACAGCTTCACCAACGGCTACGACGGCGCGGTCGACGTCAAGCGGGCCTCGGACTACGTGACCATCTCCTGGAACCGGGTCTACGGGCACGACAAGTCCATGCTGCTCGGCCACAGCGACGACAACGCCAGTGAGGACCGCGGCCACCTGCGGGTGACCTACCACCACAACTGGTTCGACGGCTCCGGCACCCGCCACCCGCGGGTGCGCTTCGGCAACCCGGTGCACGTGTACAACAACTACTACCGGGGCAACGAGTACGGCGTCGCGTCCACCATGGGCGCGGGCGTGCTCGTCGAGGGCAACTACTTCGAGAGCGTCGACGAGCCGACCCTGGTCGGCTACGCCGACTCCGACGACGGCGCGGTCGTGCAGCGCAACAACTACTTCACCGGCTCCGGGACCCCGGAGAGCGGTGGGGGCAGCGTGTCGGGCATCCCGTACTCGTACACCCTGGACGGCGCCAGTGGCGTCAAGGCCAGTGTGAGCGCGGGCGCGGGCGCGGGCCGGATCACGGTCTGACATCCGTCCGGGCGGGCCGGCCCTACACCGGCCCGCCCGGATCAGGCGTCGACCGGGCGCAGGGTGGCGAAGACCCGGCTGCGGAGCAGTTCGTACTCGTCGTGGAGCCGGTTGACCGTTGCCGGCCGTACGACGACCGCGCCGGCCGTGACGGTCTCGTGGGGACCGAACTGCTCGCGGGTGAGGTCGAGTTCCAGGCCGCCGGACAGGCGATTCCACCAGTGGTGGTCGGTGCGCACGCCGCCGACGTGCACCTCGCCGCACATCAGGTCGCCGCCGAGCAGGTCGTGCACCACCAGGGCGGTGACGCCGCACTGACCGCGCGCGGGGTTGCCGGCATGCCAGTCGGGCACATCCTCGGGCGCGCACGTGTCGACGCCCCAGCCGGCGCGGACCGCCTGCTCGAGCTGCGTCAGGGTGAAGACCGCCATGCGGCACAGCCTCGCACATCCGCCGTCGGCGCACGGGCGGCAGCCGCGGCACGAGGCATACCTAGGATGGCCGGATGGTCTACGAGGTACGGCAGCTGCAGGAGCAGGACGGACCCGCCGCCTGGCGGCTGGGCAGCATCGCGTTCGGCTTCCACGCGACCGCGATGCCGGAGAAGTTCGGAACGGCCCCCGGCCGGGTCGCCTGGGGCGCCTTCGACGGCGACCGGCTGATCGCCAAGGCGGTCGACCGGGCGCAGGGACAGTGGTTCGGCGGCCGGATCGTGCCCACGGCCGGTGTGGCCGGCGTCGCCGTCGCGCCCGAGGTCCGCCGCGGGGGACTGGGGCGCCAGGTGCTGACCCGGCTGCTGGCCGGCGCCCGCGACCGGGGCGCGGCGATCAGCGCGCTGTTTCCGTCCACTCCGTACCCGTACCGCAGGCTGGGCTGGGAGGAGGTCGGCGCGCTCACCTACCTCAGCGTGCCCACGTCGGCGCTGGCTGCGGTCCGGCCGGGGCCCGGGGTCACGCTCCGCCCGGCGACCGCCGACGACGTGCGTGCCGTGCGGGGTCTCTACCGTGAATGGGCGCGCGCCGGTACCGGCATGATGGAGCGCTCCGGCCTGCTGTACGACACCGCGCCCGAGGAGCTGCTGGCCGCCTTCGACGGCGTCACCGTCGCCGTGAACGCGGAGGGCGCCATCGACGGCTACGCGACCTGGGTGCGCGGTCCGGACAGCGACCCGGTCGGCCGGGTGACCGCCCACGACCTGGTCGCCGCCACCCAGGAGGCGCTGTGCGCGCTGCTGGCCATGTTCGGCGGCTGGGCGAGCGTCGCGCCGGTGACCGTGCTGCGGCTCGGCGCGGGGGACCCGGCACTGCTGGAGATCCCCACGACGCTGGTCACCGAGCACAGCCGCCAGCCGTGGATGCTGCGCCTGGTCGACGCGCCCGCCGCGATCGCGGCCCGCGGCTGGCCGGGACACCTGAGCGGTGCGGTCGACCTGGCGCTCGCCGACCCCGAGTGTCCCTGGAACGCGGGCGCCTGGCGGCTGGTGCTCGACGGCGGTATCGGGCGGCTGGAGCCCGGCGGTTCCGGCGGCACCCGGTTCACGCCACGCGGACTGGCCGTCTGGTACGCGGGCGCGGCCACGCCCGCGGTGCTGCGCCGGGCCGGTCTGCTGGCCGGTGACGCCGTCGCCGACGGTCTCCTCGCGGCCGCGACCGCGGGTCCGGTCCCGGTGTTGCACGACTTCTTCTGATCACCGCGGGTTCCGGTGGCTCCATTGCGGACACCTGCGATTCGCATGGCTTGACTGTGAAGGAAAACTTCGCAAAGAGATGGCATGTCGCAAGGTATCGACATAGACGGCGGTGACGATATATGGTGCCGTCACGCCGCCTGGCCAGGCATGACGGAGGTCTGATCAGGTGCGCGCGAGCTTGGGCTCGTGTCCCTCCACACCCCCCGAGGAGTGCCGTGACCAGAATCCGATCCCTGCGTGCCCGCCGCCGACGGCTGCTCGGCGTGCCCGCGCTCGTCGCCGCCGCCGTGGCGCTGGTGGCCCGTCCCGCCCATGCCGCCGAGGAGCCCGCTCCGGCGGCGCCCGAGTGCGTCGCCGACCTCATCCAGGGGGCATGATGGCGAACATTCCCTGGCTGGCCGACGTGCTCCGTTCGGCCGGCGTGCAGGTCGTCGAGCACGGCGACTGGCGCAACCGGATGCGCCCCGGCTCCTTCAGCCCGATCGGCGTGCTGTGGCACCACACCGCCGCGTTCTCCAGCGCCAGCAACCCCCACCCGGCGCTGAACGTGTGCATCAACGGCCGCTCCGACCTCGCCGGGCCGCTGTGCCAGGCGCTCGTCGACTACCACGGCGTCTTCCACGTCATCTCCGCCGGGCGCTGCAACCACGCGGGCAGCGCACGGGCCAGTGGGCCCATCCCGGCCGGTGACGGCAACACCATGCTGATCGGCTGGGAGATCGACTACGGTGGCGACCAGGCGACCGACCAGGCGATGACCGCCGCGCAGTACAACGCCTCGATCGCGGCGACGGCGGCGGTGCTCAAGCAGCTGGGCCGCGACTCCAGCTACGCCCGCGGCCACCGGGAGACCAGCACCACCGGCAAGATCGACCCGTCGTTCATCGACCTCAACGTGATGCGCGCCGACGTGGCGCGGGCGATGAACCCGCCGACCGGCGGCTGGACGTCCACCGTGGACAACACGACCGCGGGGCGGTTCTCCGCCAGCACCAACTGGGGCACCTCGGCGTTCTCGGGGCAGCGGTTCGGGGAGAACTACCGGTTCGCCAACCCGGTCGCCGCCAGCGACGCCGCCTGGTACAAGTTCGCGATCCCGGAGACGGGCAACTACCGCGTCGAGGCGTGGTGGCCGGCCGACCCGGGCTACAACAACGCCGCGCCGTACGTGGTCGTCACCAGTGGCGGCAACCAGACCGTGACCGTCGACCAGCGGGTCACCGGTGGTCAGTGGCGGGTGCTGGGCACCTTCAACCTCACCGCGGGCGACGCCAACAAGGTGGGCGTCAGCCGGTGGACCAACGGCACCGGATACGTCATCGCCGACGCCATCCGGGTGACCCGGGTCTGATCCGAGGTCCGGTGGCGGCCGACCCGCCGCCACCGGCTCGGCTCGGCTCGGCTCGGCTCGGCTCGGCTCGGCTCGGCTCGGCTCGGCTCGGCTCGGCTCGGCTCGGCTCGGCTCGGCTCGGCTCGGCTCGGCTCGGCTCGGCTCGGCTCGGCTCGGCTCGGCTATGGCGATCTTGATATCTGCAGACGCATACTCGATATCATGTCACGTACTGTCATCGACATCGACGACGAGAAGCTCGACGCGGCCGCCCGGGAACTGGGCACCAAGACCAAGGTCGAGACGGTGAACGCCGCGCTGGCCTTCGTGGCCGAGCGCCGGCGCCGGGCTGAGGTGTTCGACGACCCGCTGGTGTGGGGGAGTCCCGACATGGCCGACCCCGAGGTCCGGGCGAGCGCCCGCCGGTGACCGGCGTCCCCGCCGGGCTCTACCTGGTCGACACGAGCGCGATCGCGCGGGTCCAGCACGAGCCGGTGCGCGCCGAGCTGACCCGGCTCGGCAAGGCCGGGCTGCTGGCCACCTGCGTGGTCATCGACCTCGAAGTGCTGTACTCGGCCCGGAACCCGGCCGAGTACGCGCGGACCGCCGCGCTGCGTGCGGCCGGCTTCGTCGACCTGCCACCGACCCCGGAGATCGCCCGGCGGGCCCGCGAGATCCAGGCGATGCTGGCCCGGCGCAGCCAGCACCGCGCCGCGGGCTGCCCCGACATCCTGACCGCGGCGATCGCCGAGCACTACGGCGCCATCGTGCTGCACTACGACTCCGACTTCGACCACATAGCCGCGGTGTCCGGCCTGCAGACGCGCTGGGTGGTGCCGCGCGGATCGGTGTCCTGACCACCCCGACCCCCCTTTGATAGACGTTGGCCTATCTCGTCGAAAAATCGTAGATCATTCTCGATGGGATAGGCCAACGTCCATGGAAAACGGGGGTCGGGCGGCGTGGGCTGACGGGGGTCACGCGGTCGCCCGCCGCTGACGCAGGAGCAGGTGCACCGCCACCAGCGGCAGCACCCCGACCGGATACCAGAGCATGTCCAGCGGGTCGTAGGCGACGCCGAGCGCCAGCCGGGCCAGCAGGGAGCGCTCCGAGAGGTACGCGGGCACGCCGGTCAGCTGCGACAGCTCGACCAGCCAGCAGAACGCGGTCGCGAGCGCGCCCGCGACCAGGGGAGTCGTGCGCGGCCACAGGAAGAAGACCCCGGCGTAGATCATCGAGGCGTACAGCGCGGTGCCGGAGTGCTGCTCGAGCGGCCCGTCCGCGGCAGCCCGGATGAGCAGGGCGATGACCAGGACCGCGGCGGCCGCGGCGAGGGCGAGCAGGCGGCGGGTCCAGTCGGTGCGGGGCATCCGCCGATGGTACGGAGCCGTCCCGGCCCCGGCGGTGGTGAGATCGTGAAGATCCGGTGGTTTCGCTAGGTGCCGCCTCGGCCCTGCTCGCGCCCCGGCACCGGAGCCGGTGATGCCCGCCGCCGCGTTCCGGTGGCACCCGGACGCGGCGGCGGGAGACTGAAGGGCTACGCCAGGCGGCGGATCTCGCCGAAGGCGCGGTAGAAGCCGCCCCGGCTGGCCTGGCGCACCTCGGACACGACGTATCGCGCGCCGGCCTCGCGGATGCCCTTGGGGAACTGCACCTGCCACGACTGCTGGTAGCCCTCGGACACCACGCGCACCCGCAGCCGGCCGCCCTCCTCGAAACACTCCAGCACGATGCCGTCGCCGCCCGCCTCGGCGGTGACGACCTCGACCGTGGTGGACGCGGCGACGGCCTCCATGCGCGGCGCCTTGACGTCGACGACGACGGGCACGGAACCGCCCTCGGCCGCGCGGATCGCCGACTCGGTCGCGTCGATGCAGGCCAGCGAGCCGTCCGTGGTCACGATGTAGAGCCGCTCGTCGTGGTACTGCATCGAGTACGCCGAGCCGCAGCCGGTGCCGAGCTTCCACAGCCGGTTGCCGGAGCTGTCGAAGCAGTACACCGAGGAGCTGTTGTCACCGGCGAAGACGTAGCTGCCGTCGGGGCTGGTCGCGCAGGAGAACACGGGGGCGTCGCACTGGTATTCGCGTCGGGGCGAGCCGTCCTTGCCCAACTCGACGACCTTGCGGGTGGAGGTGCCCGCGTACAGCGTGTGCTCCTCCTGCCAGCCGAACAGCACCGCGCCGGTGCTCTGGTGCCAGCGCTGCTCACCCGTGCGCCAGTCGTAGCTGGTCACACCGCCGGAGTGGCCGTGGTGCACGGCGTCGGCGTCGCAGCGGACCATCCAGCCCGACGAGCCGGTGCTCTTGCGCCGCCACAGGAACTCGTCCTCGTGGTCGATCGCGGCCACGCCGCCGCCCGCGTCGGACACGCCGAGCACGCCGTCGTGGATGTCGAGCCAGTAGATGTCGATGTCGGGCGCGATCCGGTACGCCAGCCGCGGCACCTTGCCGGACAGGTCGTAGACGTTGCCGTCGTCGCAGCCGGCGTAGAGCCAGGCGTCGTCGGCGACGATGCACTTGACTCCGTCGGGCAGCTTGAACTGCTGCACCACCTCGGCGCCGTGGGTCAGCGTGGTGATCACGCCGGCCTCGTTGCCGACCATGCAGACCTTGCTGTCGACGAAGATGCCGAACGCGGACGTGCCCGAGCGGTAGCGCCACAGCACCGGCGCGGTCTTCGCGGTCGAGCGGGTGCTGACGATGGCGCGCCGCGACACCGCGCGCTTGCCCCGCGCGCCCGGCACCGCGGGGGCGTATCCCTTGCGCACCTTCTCGCCGATCTTCTTCGCGGCGGCGGCGCGCGCCTTCGCGTTGTCGGCGAACGTGCTCTTCGTCGTCGCTCCGGCGTCGCCGATCCGTCCGTAGCGGATGGTCAGTTCGGTGTCGTCGACGACGACCTCGTAGAACTTGTGCGAGCCGCCGTCGGCTTCGGACAGTTCGAGGTAGGTGGTCTCAGCGGGCATGGGGAAGGGGCCTTCTCTCGCGGGAGGGGAGCGCTTCGGCCACACCGTATCCGCCGCCTCCGACACCACGCCGCGCGGCAATCCCATGATCGGCTGTTAGGCCGATCCGCCGCCCCGGCGGGTTGTCTACGCTGCGACGCAGTCGACCAACGGGGAGGACGGGCGATGCGAGGACGCCTGACGGCCGGCCTGATGCCGGCCGCGATGCTGCTGAACGTCGTGCTGGCGGGCTGTGTCAGCCCTGACCTGCCGCCCGGGGCCGACGGGCGGCTGACCGACGACTGGCCGCCGGTGGCGCAGGCGACGGGCTACCTGCCGTCGGTGGGCAGGTGCCTCGACACCCGCCCCGCGGAGGCCGGGGGCAGCACGGGTCCCGCCGTGACGTGCGACCGGATCCACTACGCCGAGGTGGCGCACGTCGGCGCCTTCCCTGGCGACGAGAAGCCGGGACCCGAGCACCTGGCGGCCGCATACACCGAATGCGACACCAAAGCGGCGGCGTACCTGGGCCGGCCGTGGTGGGAGGGCCGCCTGGAGCTGCGCCTGACCCTGCCGGGAGAGGCGGCGTGGGAGGGCGGCGCCCGCTGGTTCCGCTGCGACCTGATCGAGGTGGGCATCGTCGACAAGGACGGGCACTTCATCACGCGGGCCGGCAGCCTCAAGGACGGGTTCTGGGAGGGGCTCGTGGTCGGCTGCGCCGAGGCGCCGGCGGCCCAGGGCCGGCGCATCGACTGGATGCGCGAGGTGCCCTGCGCCACCGCGCACAACGCCGAGTACGCCGGGTTCCTGCGGGCCGAGAGCGGGGTGCCCTACCCGGAGTCGGATCGGGAGTGGAACGCGCTGTTCCGGCAGTGCCGGGACGCCGTCGCCCCGTATATCGGGATCAGCCGGGCGCAGGCGGCCGGCCTGGGGGTCATCGCCTGGCCGGCCACCGAGGAGAACTGGGCGGCCGGCGACCACCGGGTGCGCTGCGCGGTGTGGACCGGCACCAAGACGCTGAAAAAGTCGGTCAAGGGCAGCAAGGGCAAGGGCATTCCGGCCTGGTGAACCCCGATCCGGCGTGATGTCAGCCACGGTCGGCGGCGGTCCCGGCCGCGGCCGGGGATGATCGTGGCATGACTCCGGCGGCAGTGCTCTTCGACATGGACGGAACCCTGTTCGACAGCGAGCCGCTGTGGGACGTCGCCATCGAGGAGCTGGCCCGCGACTACGGCGCGGAGATCTCGGTCGAGGTACGGCTGAACATGGTCGGGCGCTCCGTCGACGAGTCGATGCTGCTGTTCCACGAGGGCATCGGCCAGCCCTGGCGTGACGCCGCCGTCAGCGCGGCCTGGATCTACGACCGGGTCGCCGGGCTGTTCGCCACCGACCTGGTCTGGCGGCCCGGCGCGCAGGAGCTGCTGCACGAGGTACGCGCCGCGGGCCTGCCCACGGCCCTGGTGACCTCGACCAACCGGCGGTGCGTCGAGGTGGCCCTGGACACCCTCGGCAGGCACAACTTCGACGCCGTGGTCTGCGGCGACGAGGTCGCGTTCACCAAGCCGCACCCGGACCCCTACCTGCGCGCGGCGAAACTGCTGAACGTCGAGCCCGCCGACTGCCTGGTGATCGAGGACTCGCCTACCGGCGTGGCCAGCGCGCTGGCCGCGGGCACCCGCGTGGTCGGCGTGCCCAACGCGGTCTCGCTGAAGCCGATGACCGGCCTGACCCTGCTGACCACCCTTGCGGGCGTCACCCTCGCCGCGCTGGCCGCCGCGGCGCTCTGACGCCCCGGGCCCGGGGCTGGGAGAGCACTGATCATGCCGCAACGGCAGCACTCGGGCTCCCCGAAACCGGGCGGTCGTGGCAGATTGGTCGCCTGTGAGCGCCACGAAGGACTGGTATGACTGGCACCAGCCGTACACCGACCCGGATTCGCCGCTGTCGCGCCGCTTGCGGCTGGTGCAGGACCACGTCGACAGCTGGCTGGACGAGCGTCCGGAGCCGGTGCTGACCGTGGTCAGCGCATGTGCGGGCCAGGGACGGGACCTGCTCGGGGTGCTGGCCCGTCGGCCCGACGCGTCCCGGGTGCGCGCGACGCTGATCGAGTACGACAGCCGCAACACCGCGGTGGCGCAGGCGGAGGCCGACCGCCTCGGTGTGGCCGTCACGGCGACCTGTGCGGACGCCGGACTGCTCGAGTCCTATGCCGACGCCGTCCCGGCCGACCTGGTGCTGTTCGCGGGGGTCTTCGGCAACATGGGCGACGCCGAGGTGCGGCGCACCGTCGCCGCGCTGCCGCGGCTGTGCGCATCCGGCGCGACCGTGATCTGGACGCGGACCCGGCGTGCCCCCGACCTGACCCCGTCGATCCGGACGTGGTTCGCCGAGGCCGGCTTCGCCGAGACGGCCTTCCACGCCCCGGACGACGTGCTGTTCTCGGTCGGCGTGCACCTGCTCACCGCCGTACCGCCACCGCTCGGCCCGGGCGGCCGCCTGTTCCGGTTCGGCTGAGCCCGCCCACCGAGCCGCGCGCCACCGTCCCGCCGATAGTGATCATGAAGTTGTGGCCGTGACATGCCGTCGAGCCGTGCCATAAGTTCATGATCGACGCGGCGAAGGGCGGCCCGGTCCAGGTGGACCGGGCCGCCGCCGAGGTGGTGCGGTGGGTCAGTTGGTGGCGAGGCTGCCGTCGGACGAGAAGACCATGCCGAGGGTGGCCTTGCCGGTGGTCACCGCGGTCTTGCTCTGCGGGCCGCCGGCGTCGGCCTGCTGGAACGAGCCGAACGTGATGCCGTAGGTCTTCTCCAGGCCCGGCTTGCAGAACGAGCGCTGCGGGCACTCCGGCGGACCGGCCAGCACGGTGGCCTGGCCGGAGCACTTCGCCGCGAAGTCCGACAGCGTCTTCACCTGGTGCTGGTCGGCGAACGCCTTGGTCACCGCGTACGCGTTCTGGTCCGCGGCGGCCGACGGCGTGCCCACGGTCAGCCCGGCCTTGGTGGCCAGCTCCTTCAGGGCCGCCACGGTGGCGTTGAGGTCACCGCTGGCCTTGGCTGCGGCGTCCTTGCCGTTCTGCTTCTGGTTCAGGAACTCGGTGAGGGTCGCGGCGTACTCGGGGAACACCGTCAGCTCGCCGCGCTCCAAGGCCGGCTCGTAGAGCTCGCGGTTGCCCGAGACCTGCACGGTGGCCTGGAAGCCCGCCGCGTTCAGCGCGATCTTGTACAGCTCGGCGAGGGTCTTGCTCTCGGGGAAGTTCGCCGCGCCGACCACCACCGGGCCGGTGCCGCCGGACAGGCCGGTGGTCAGGCCCGCCTGCGCCGCGAACTCCTGCGCCGCGACCTCGGAGGTCTTGCGCTCGACCTCGACCGCCTTGTTCAGCGCGATCAGCTTCGGGGTGTCCAGCGCCGCCGCGACCTTGTCCACGGCCGCGAGCAGTGCGGGGGTGGCCCGCTTGGCGTTGGCGACGGCGACGACGTTGTCGGTGTTCTGCAGGTGCTTGTCATCGTCGAGGACCACGAGCTGGTCGCCGGCGACCGGCGCGCAGCCGGCGCCCGAGGCGGTGGCCGGTGCCTCCGTGCCCGAGGAACCGGCCTGCCCGCAGCCGGTCAGCGCGAACGCCGCCGCGGTGACACCGGCCAGCAGGAGGACGGACGCCCTCCGGGTGTGCGTTGCCATATTCAGCCTTCCGTCGTCTTCACTGCGAAATAATGTGCAAAGGTCTTTCTTACCGCGTACCTGAGACATCCTTGCGATGAATTCGTGAACCGCGCTCGCCTACCCGCGCCTGACAATTCGCAAACCGTTCACATCCGCAGGTCAGCGGCTTGGCGTGGAAACCCCGGGTGATCGACGTCATGCGGGGTGCGACCTGCGCGGGCCTAGGCTGGTCGCGTGGTGACGACGCTGCTGCTCGACGTGGACGGCGTGCTGCTGGTGCCCGCGGGCAGCCTCGATCCCAACGAGGAGTTGCTGGCCGTGCTGCCCCGGCTCGCGGTCGACGGCGTGTACCTGGTCACCAATCAGAGCCCGCGCCGCGCGGCTGTGATCCGTGAGCTGCTGGGCGGGCGGCCCGGCATCAGCGGGGTGCTGGTGTCGTACGAGATAGGTTTTCTGAAGCCGCAGCGGGCGTTCTTCGAGCGGGCCCTGGCCGAGATCGGGCGTACGCCCGACGAATGCCTGTTCGTCGACGACAAGCCGGTCTACGTCGCGGGCGGCACGGCCGCCGGGATCGACAGCGTGCTGTTCTGCGACAACAACCGGCTTTTCGAGCTGCTGCGCGACCGCGGCCTGCTCTGAAACGGCCCCGGGCGCGCAACGGTCGTTCAGGATCCGGCGGGCAGCGCGTCGGCGACCGAAGCCGGGGGACGGTGCTTGACGCGGCGCAGCGACTTCGGCAGCAGCGCCTTCTCGATGAGGGCGAGCACACCCTCGATGGTCAGGCAGAGCAGCGCCACCAGCATGCCGCCGGCCAGCACCTGGCCGCCTCCCGAGGCCAGGCCCAGCCCGAAGCCCCGGCTGATGATCATGCCGAGGCCGCCGCCGTTGACGAACGCCGCCAGGGTGGCGGTCGCCACGACCTGCACCGCGGCGATGCGGAACCCGTTGGCCAGATACGGCACCGCGAGCGGCAGCTCGACCTTGCGCAGCAGCTGCCAGGCGGACAGGCCCATGCCCCGGCCCGCGTCGCGCACCTCCGGATCGACCTCACGCACGCCCAGGTAGGCGTTGGCCAGCAGTGGCGGGATCGCGAACAGGGACAGCGCCAGGATGATCGCCTTCGGGCCGAAGCCGATCGCGGTGAGCGGGAAGATGGTGAGCAGCGCGACCGTGGGCACGGCGCGGCTGAGGTTGGTCACCGTCACCACCGCGGCGCCGCCGCGGCCGACGTGCCCCATCCACACGCCCAGCGGCCAGGCGACCGCGCAGCCCAGGGCCACCGCGGCCGCGGAGATCCACAGGTGCTCCCCCGTGCGCGAGATGATCCCGTCCGGATTGGTCCAGTTCAGCGGATCGTTCAGCCAGACGATCGCGTCGTCGATCACGCTCATGCCTTCTCCTCGCTGCGCTCGTCGGCGGCATGGGTGGTAGGCCCCTGATTCGCTCGCTTACGCTCGCTCATGCCTTCTCCTCGCTGCGCTCGTCGGCGGCATGGGTGGTAGGCCCCTGATTCGCTCGCTTACGCTCGCTCATGCGGTCCTCCGCCGGGTCCAGGGCATGATGACGCGGCCCACGGCGAGCAGGACCAGGTCGAGGACCAGGGCGAGGGCCACGCAGAGCAGCGTCGCCGTCATGATCTGCGGACGGTAGTAGTTGCTGTTGAAGCCGCCGATGATCAGTTCGCCGAGGCCGCCCCAGCCGGCGATCTCGCCGACCGTGACCAGCGCCACCGTGGAGACCGTGGCGATGCGCAGGCCGGTCATGATGCCGGGCAGCGCCAGCGGCAGCTCGATGCGCCACAGCATGGCGCGCCTGCCGTAGCCCATGCCGCGGGCGCTGTCGAGCACGTCGGCGGGCACCTGGCGCAGTGCGGTCAACGTGTTGCGCACGATGGTGAGCAGCGCGTACATCGTCAGTCCGATCAGCACGGCGGTGGGCTGGACGATGCCCGTGAACGGCGCGAGGAACGCGAACAGCGCGAGCGAGGGGACGGTGTAGAGCACACCGGTGAAACCGAGGATCGGCCCGGACAGCGCGCCGACGCGGTACGCCAGGATCGCCAGCGGGATCGCGATCACCGTCGCCAGTGCCACGGCGACTAAGGTCAGCATGAGGTGTTCGCGTAGCGCGGCGAGCAGGGTGTCGGTGTTCTGGCTGACGTAGCTCCAGGAGAACCAGGGGTTGCGCGGATCGTCGCCCGGTGCGCCCAGGCCGAGCACGGCGTCGTTGACCTTGGAGGGCATAGGTGAACCGTACCGCTGCGGTGTCGATCAGGTTGGAGGGCGTACGCAAGCAGTACGACGGCGGCACGGTCGCGGTCCGCGAGCTGAGTCTGGAGCTGCCCGCCGGCGAGCTGACCGTGCTGGTCGGGCCGTCGGGCTGCGGCAAGTCCACCATCCTGCGGATGATCAACCGGCTGATCGAGCCGTCGGGCGGGCGGATGTGGCTCGGCGACGACGAGATCACCGCGGTGGACCCGATCGCGCTGCGGCGGCGCATCGGATACGTCATCCAGAACGTGGGCCTGTTCCCGCACCAGACCGTACGCGACAACGTCGGCACCGTGCCGAAGCTGCTCGGCTGGCCCAAGGGGCAGGTCGCCGAGCGCACCGCGGAGCTGCTGGACCTGGTCGGCCTCGACCCGGCCCGCTACGCCGACCGTTATCCGCACGAGCTGTCCGGCGGGCAGCGCCAGCGCGTCGGGGTGGCCCGGGCCTTGGCCGCCGACCCGGTGGTGCTGCTGATGGACGAGCCGTTCTCGGCCGTCGACCCGATCGTGCGCGGGCGGCTGCAGGACGAGTTCCTGCGCCTGCAGCAGACGGTCCGCAAGACCATCGTCTTCGTCACCCACGACGTCGACGAGGCGGTGCGGCTCGGCGACCGGATCGCGGTGTTGTCCGAGGGCGGCCAGCTGGAGCAGTTCGCGCCCCCGGCCGAGGTGCTGTCGAAGCCGGCGAACACGTTCGTCGCCGAGTTCGTCGGCGCGGACCGCGGCATTAAGCTGCTGGCGGTCACCCCGATCCCGCGTGAAGGCCTGCGCCCGCTGCCCGACGGCGACCACGAGGCCCCGTCGGTGCCGGTGGACGGCTCGCTGCGCGACGCGCTCGCCGCGCTGCTGGAGGGCGAAACCGGCTGGGTCGCGGTCCGCGACGGGAACGACGTCCTCGGCATCCTCACCCCCGAGGACGTCTACGCCGTACTGCGTCGCTGACCCGGCTCCCGGCCCGCGGGGCCGCCTACGCGAATGCCTGAGCGAGTGCCGGAGCCCGGTGCGCCGTCGACCGAGCCCGCGGCCCGCGTGCGGCCGTCAAGGTCATCGGACTTGCCTGGCACCTGTGGGAAAGCGTGCCCAAGATACGCACGGGTGCCAGGCAAGTCGAGCGATCATGGTGTGTTGGGCGGGCCGAACCAGGTGGTGAGGGCGTCGGGGAGGCCGGTGGGGTCGTCGGGGGCGGGACTGACCCAGGCGATGTAGCCGTCGGGGCGGATCAGGAGCGCCGGGGGAGTGCCGGGATCGCGCGGGCGGGCCGCGACCAGGTCGACGCGGTCGCGCCAGGGGGCGGCCGCGGCGGCGAGGGCCGGGCCGCCGGTGAGGTCGAGCAGCAGCGGGCGGGCGGTGCGCTGCAGTGATGCGAGGCGGATGCGCCGACCGTGGTGCATCAGCCGCAGGTCGGGCGACATCCGCCCGAGCAGGGGACGACCATCGGCCATCGGGTACGGCAGATCCAGGCCCGCGACGGCGTCGGCGACCTCGCGCAGGAACCCGGGTTCGCGCAGCCGCGCCGCGTACGCCTCCCGCCGGGCGGTCACCTCGTCGCCGGGGGCCATCAGCTCGGCCTGCTCCCGGGTGCGGTCCAGGGCCTGCCGGGCCTGCGGCACACGTTCCGACTGGTAGGTGTCGAGCAGGCTGTCAGGGGCCTGGCCGCGGGCGACCAGGGCCAGCTTCCAGGCCAGATTGACCGCGTCCTGCAGGCCGAGGTTGAGATTGGACCCGCCGAACCCGGCGAACACGTGCGCGGCGTCGCCCACCACGAACGCCCGGCCCGCGCGGTACGGGTCGGCCAGCCGGTTGTTGCGGTCGGTGAGCCGGCGCAGGATCCACGGGCGGCCTTCGGCGGGCGGGTCCGCGACCGGGATGTCGGCGCCGACCACCCGGGACAGGCTCGCCCGGGCCTCGGCGACGGACATCGGCACCTGCTCGCCGGGTGCCTCCGCATCCCACTCGTGGGTGCTCAGCACATGCACGCCGGGGATGAACGAGGCGAACGAGAACGCCCCGTGCGCCGTACGGTGCAGCTGGTAGGGCCGGTACACGGTGCCGTCGGCGGCGCGCAGCGCCCCGGCGGGGGTGAGCGCGGCACGGGGCAGCACCACGTGCGCCATCCGGATGACGACCTCGCGGCTGGTCTCGCCGGGGAAGCCGATCCCGGCGGCCTTGCGTACGGCGCTGTGCGAGCCGTCGCAGCCGACGAGGTACGCCGCCCGGAGCCGGTATCGGCCGTCGGGGCCGTCGACCTCGACGGTCACGCCGTCGCCGTCCTGGGTCAGGCCGGCGCACGTGTGTCCACGCCGGACGTCCGCGCCCAGTGCGCGGGCGTGTACCTCGAACGTCTCCTCCATCCGGCGCTGCGGCACCGCGAGCACGTGCAGGGGGTTCGTGTCACGCAGGCGGCGCAGGTCGAGCCGGAATCCGGCGTGCGAGAAGCCGCGCACGGGGCGTGGCCGGTCGCCGTACGCCCCGGTGAACCAGCGCTGGACCAGGGCCCTGGGGCCGTGGTCGTGGCGGGCCAGGGCGCGGTAGAGCCCGCGCCGGTACAGCACGGTGACGACCTGGCCGACCAGGCCGTTGGCGCGCGGCACGGGGTCGGGCTCGGTGCGGCGTTCCAGCACCACCACGCTCACCCCGCCCAGGCGCAGCTCGGCGGCGAGCATCAGCCCGGTCGGGCCGCCCCCGGAGATCACCACGTCGGCGTCCATCGCCGGCCTCCCCTCGATCGTTGTTGTCAACCGTAGTTGACATTACGCGAAGGCGTCAACCTTGGTTGACAGAACGCCCGGTCGACCCATCACCGTGCGCCGATCTCTTCTGCTAACCTGCGACGGGTGACCACACTGGACGCGCTCACCGCCGCGTACACCCGGTGGGTCATGCCTGATCTGCCGCTCTACGGCAACGATCACGAGCGTGGTGACCTCGCTCCCTGACGGTTCACGCCCTTCGCGAATCCGTCCGCCTCGTCTCAGGGGAGCCCTTGCCGTGTCCGTCGAACCGTCCACCGTCACCGTGCCCGAAAGCCCGTCCGTCCGCCGCGAGTCCGCCACGGCCTCGTCGGCGTTTCTGTCCGTGTTGCGCTCCGCGCAGGTGCCGCGCATCCTCGGCGCTAGCGTGCTCGGCCGCCTGCCGCTGGGGTCCGCGCCACTGGCCCTGCTGCTGGCCGCGCACGAGTCCATGTCCCTGGGCTGGGCCGGAGTCGTCGTCGGCGCGTACACCGCCGGCAGCGCCGTCGGTCAGCCACTGGTGGCCCGCCTCGCCGACCGCGGCCGGCAGGGGCCGCCGCTGTGGGTCGCGGCCGCCGTCTCCACCATCGCGTTCGCGGTGCTCGCCCTGCTTCCCGCGCCGCCCGTGGCCGCGGCGTCCGCAGCCTTCGCGGGGCTCGGCGCGCCACCGTTCGGGGCGTGCATGCGCGCCCTGTGGCGGGACGTCGTCGGCGAGCGGCTGGTGCCGACGGCCTACACCCTCGACGTCACCGCGCAGGAACTCATCTTCATCGTGGGGCCGCTGCTGACCATGGCGGCGGTGGCTCTCGGCGGTCCGCCGGCCGGGCTGCTCGCCACCGCGGCCGTGCAACTGGCGGGCACCGCGCTCTACACCACCGCGCCCGCGGTGCGCCGCCTGCGCTCGGTATCCGCGGCGCGGCACTGGAGCGGGCCGCTGCGCTCCGGCCGCCTGCTCCAGATCCTGGCCGCCACCGTGCTCATCGGGTTCGGCATCGGCGCGACGACCGTCGCGGTCGCCGAGTACGCGGCCGCGGCGGGTCGTCCGTCCTGGGGTGGCTGGCTGCTTGCCGCCCAGGCGGTCGGAGCGCTGGCGGGCGGCCTGGCCTTCTCCCGGCTGGTCTCCGCGAACCCAGCGGGGCGGCTGGCGGGTGTCGTGGTCCTGCTGGCCGCGAGCTACCTGCCGCTGGCGCTCACCCTGTCGCTGCCGCTGACCGGGCTGGCGCTGGTCGTCACCGGGCTGTGGCTGCCGCCCGCGCTCACCGGCATCTTCCTGGTCGTCGACCGGGTCGCACCACCGGGCACCGCGGTCGAGGCGTTCGCCTGGATCGCGACCGCGTTCGCGGTGGGCAGCGGCGCGGGCGCGGCCGTGGCCGGCACGGTCGTCCAGGGCTGGGGCGCGACGGCCGGGTTCCTGCTCGCGCCGCCGGCCATCCTGTGCGGGGCCGGGTTGCTCGCGCTCCTCACCCGCTGGGGGCGCTTGCGCTGAGCGTGTCCTGAGCGGAATGCGGATCTGTGGCCGCCGTGCCCGCGGCGGACACAGACCCGGCAGGCCGCCTGTCGCGTGGGTGGGGCGCAGGCGGGGCTGCCGGGAGGCGGTCCAGCTGCCGCCAGAGGCCGGGCGAGAGTACGGGCAGCAGCGTCGCGCCGAGGTAGCACGCGCCGAAGACCAGCAGAGCCGAGGTCAGTCCGATGTGCTCCACCGCCCAGCCGCCGAGCAGGCTGCCCAGCGGGATGCCCGCGAACCCGATCGCGTTGGACAGGCTGAGCACCCGGGCCTGCAGGTGCGCGGGCACCCGCTCGAACATGGTCGCGGCGAGGATCGGGTTGACCGCGGCCATCGCCAGCCCGGACACGAATGCTGCGGCCAGCACCAGCGTCAGGCTGTCGGACAGTGCCATCACGGCCAGCCGGGGCGAGCCGCCGATCAGGAACCCGATGGTGAACACGGCGTAGCGTGGCGCGCGTGGCGCGAGCGCGGTGAAGACCAGGTTGCCCAGCACCGCGCCGAGTCCGAATGCGGCGCTCACCCAGCCCAGCGCCTCCGGCGAGCCGAGCACCTCGTCGACCCAGACCGGCACGAACACCGCCGCGTTGGCCTGGTCGGCCAGGTTGGTCACGAACAGCATGGCCAGGATGCCCAGCATCAGCCGGTTGCCGCGGATGAAGTCCACGCCGCCGCGCAGCGCGGCCAGGTACGGCTCCGGTGGCGGAGCGTCGGCGGGAGTGTCCGTGGTGCGGGCGGGCACGAGGGCCGCCACCAGCACCGCGCACACGACGAACGAGACGCCGTCGAGCAGCACCGTGCGCGGTGCGCCGACCGCGGCGATCAGCACCCCGCCCAGGGCCGCGCCGAGCAGCCCGGCCAGCCGGTTCGCCCCGTCGTAGACGGTGGTGGCGCGGGTCATGTCCACCCCGGACGCCGCGATGGTCGAGGGCAGCAGCACCCGCTTGGCGCAGTCGCCGAGCCCGCGGAGCGCCCCGGCGAGCACGAGCAGCACCAGCAGCACGCCGAATCCGCCGCGCTGCCCGAACGCCACGGCCGCCATCACCGCGGCGCTGGCCAGGTCGGCGACGATGGACACCCGGCGCGGGCCGATCCGGTCGACCAGGGGCGCGCCGAGCGGTCCGATCAGGACGTACGGCAGCAGCTCGGCCGCCGCCGCCAGGCCCATCCGGGACGGGCTGCCCGTGGTGACCAGCACCAGCCAGGGAATGGCCAGGAACGTCAGCACGCTGCCGACCTTCGAGACGGTGCCCGCGATCAGCAGGCCGACCAGGCCTTTCACGGCGTCTCCTCGGGGAACGGCAGCACCTGGAACTGCACGTGGACGCGGGCGGTGCCCTCGGGCGCGGGAGCGTCGAGGTCGAAGCGCCGGTAGCGCTCGAACAACGCGAACAGCTCGGCCTGCAGTTCCTTCGTCTCCTCGGGGGTGAGTTGCCCGGCCCAGTCGCTGATGGTGCCGACGCGCTGCCACTGCGGGGGGCGGGTGGCGTACTCGTCGAGGGCGCGGTCGACGCGGGCGGCGTATTGGGCGGCCACGGCGCGCAGGTAGGCCTCGAAGTCGCCGAAGGATTCCGGATCGACGTGGTCCACGGTCGTGCCGCGGTGTGCCGCGCGCCACCAGCGTTCACGGGCGTTGCCGCGGGCCGGTTCGTCGGTCACGAAGCCGTAGAGGGCCAGCTGGCGCAGGTGGTAACTGGTTGCGGCACTGGACAGGCCGAGCTGGGCGGCGAGCAGGGTGGCGGTGGAGGGTCCGCGCTCGCGCAGCAGCCCCAGCAGGCGCACGCGCAAGGGGTGGGCGAGCCCGCGCAGGGTTCGCGGGTCGAGGGTGATGCGTTCAGCGGCCATGACCGCCAACATATCTTTGCAAAGACTTCTTGGCAATTGCTTCGGGGTCGTTCCGCCCGAACGGCCCGCGCCGCATCCGGTCCCCCGCCTCCCCGCCGTCCTCGGCCGGCGCCGAGCCGCAGAAGAACGCGCCGGTCAGACGTGGTTAGGCGTTAAGAAGGGCACCTTCTATAACGCGGAGCGTTAAGAAGGTGCCCTTCCTTTGTCCTGAGTTCCGTTACTCGTGGGCGATGGCGGTGAGGACGTTGATGCGGGAGGCGCGGATGGCGGGCAGGATGGCGGCGAGGACGCCCAGGGCCACACCGGCGGCCAGGTAGAGGCCGATGGCGTTCCACGGCACGGCGAGGGTCTTCAGGCCCTCGTCGGCCAGGCCCTGGACCACGGCCGCGCCGAGTCCGACGCCGACGGCCACGCCGAGCAGCACGCCGAACAAGGTGATCACCACGGCCTCGACGGTGATCATGCGCATGGTCGCCGCCCGGCTCAGCCCGATGGCCCGCAGCAGGCCCAGTTCGCGGGTGCGCTCCAGCACCGACAGCGCCAGGGTGTTGATGACGCCCAGCACCGCGATGACGATGGCCAGGCCCAGCAGAATCTGGATCATGAGGAGCAGCTGCGCGCCCTCGCCCAGTTCCCGGTCCAGATACTGCTGCTTGTCCTCGACCAGCATCTCCGGGCTGTCGACCAGCAGCGCCTCCAGCCCTGTGCGGGCCGCCGCGGCGTCCGCGCCGTCGGCGAGCCGGACGTAGGCGAACGACGGCTGCGGGAAGCGCATCCCCGGCACCACGTCGGTGCCGAAGATGAAGCCGCCGTAGAACGGCACCCGCTGGTAGACGCCGCTGATCCGGTAGGACGCCGGCTCGCCCTTGGGCAGCTTCACGGTGACCGTGCTGCCGACCGTCAACCCGGCCTCGGTCGCGTTCTGGTCGTCGACGACGACCTCGCCCGGCCCCGGCTGGGCCAATGAGCCCGCGACGGTCACCAGGGACAGGTCCCGCACGACGGCCGGCAGGTCGGTCACCGCGGCCGCCCAGCTCGGCTCCTCGTTGATCAGGGCCTGGTCGTTGTACTCGGCGGTGACCGTGCCGATGCCGGGCACCGCCCGCATCCGCGGCAGCAGCGCCTCGTCGAACGTCGGCAGCACGCCCGGCGACTCCTGACCCGAGATGATCAGGTCGGCCTGGAAGCCGGTCTCGGCATCCCCGCGCAGGCTGCGGTCGGCCGAGGAGATCGTGGTGTTCACGCCGGTGATCAGGGCCACGCCGACCATCAGCGCGGCCGCGGTGATCGCGGTGCGACGGGGATTGCGCCCGGAGTTGAGCCGGCCCAGCCGTCCCGGCACCGACCACGAGAACAACCTGCCGAGCACCGACACCACCGGGCGGGCCAGCACCGGGCTCAGCAGCGACACCCCGATGAACGTGGCGAGCACCCCGCCCAGCAGCAGCCACATCACCGCGTCGCCGCTCGTGGCGAGGCCGAACGCGATCGCGCCCGCGCCCAGTGCGCCGATCACGGCGCCGCTGACCGTCAGCCTGGTCAGCGGGCGGTCCGGGGTGGCGACCTCCTGCAATGCGGCGACCGGGGGCACCCGGGAGGCGCGCAGCGCGGGCAGCAGCGCGGCGACCACCGTCACGCCGATGCCGACGGCGAACGCGCTGATCACCGCGGCGAGCGGCACGCCGATGGAGGCCAGCACGATGCTGCTGAAGTCGGCGGCGAACTTCGCCAGCAGCGCGCCGACACCGACACCCGCGGCCAGGCCCAGGACCGAGGCGAGCAGGCCGATGGCCAGGGCTTCGACCAGAACCGAGCCGATCACCTGGCGGCGGCTCGCGCCCAGCGCCCGGCTGAGCGCCAGTTCCCTGGTCCGCTGCGCCACGATGATCGAGAAGGTGTTGAGGATGAGGAAGGTGCCGACGAACAGCGCCACTCCGGCGAAGCCCAGCAGGATGTTGTTGAACAGCGACAGGATCGTCTTGAAGTCGCCCGCGATGGCCGCGGCGGCCTCCTGCCCGGTCTGCACGACGTACCTGTCGCCGAGCCGCGACTTGATCGCATCGCGCAGGGCGGCGGGGTCGGTGCCGGGTGCGGCGGTCACGTCGAGACTGGTGTACGCGCCCGGCGCGCCCAGCATCAGCTCCTGGGCCACCGGCTCGGTGAACCGGACCTCGTGCACGGGTCCCTGGCCGGGCAGGCCGCCCTCGTAGCCGAAGACGCCGACCAGCGTGAACAGCTGCTTGGGTTTGGTGGTGAGCACGCCGACCCGGTCGCCGACCTTGAGCTTGCTCAGCTCGGCCAGGGTCACGTTGATCGCGATCTCGTCGGCGGCGGTCGGCCCACGGCCCTCGCGCAGCTCCAGGCCGCCGGTCTCGCCGGTCCAGTTCGCGCCGAAGCGCGGCGGGCCGAACGAGGCGACGACCTTGCCGTCCGTGCCGATCACGCGGGCGCCGTCGGCCTGCACCACGCCGACGACCTCGGCGACGCCGGGCACCGCGGCCACGGCGTCGCGGTCGGCGGCGGCCAGCATGCCGGGCACCGACTCGCCCTCCAGCTCGGACACGTCGATCGCCGGGCGGGCGGTGACCAGCACGTCGGTCTCGGCCATGGCGGAGGAGAACATGTTGTCGAACGAGCGGCCCAGCGCGTCGGTCAGCACGAACGAGCCGGACACGAACATCACGCCGAGCAGCACGGCCAGGCCCGACAGGACCAGGCGCAGCTTGCGGGCGAGCAGGCTCTTCAGGGTGGCGCGCAGCATCAGAGTTCGGTCCCGAGCTGCGCGGGGCGGTCCAGGCTCTTCAGGGTGTCCAGCACCCGCTCCGGGGTGGGCCCGGTCAGCTCCGCGACGATCTGCCCGTCGGCCAGGAAGATGACCCGGTCGGCGTAGGACGCGGCCACGGCGTCGTGGGTGACCATGACGATGGTCTGGCCGTACTCGGTGACGCTGCGGCGCAGGAAGCCCAGCACCTCGGCGCCGGAACGGCTGTCCAGGTTGCCGGTGGGCTCGTCGGCGAAGACGACCTCAGGCCGGGAGACGAGCGCGCGGGCGCAGGCGACGCGCTGCTGCTGGCCGCCGGAGAGCTGGTTCGGGCGGTGGCCGAGCCGGTCGCCCAGGCCCACCGTGTCGATGACGGTCCTGAACCACTCCTGGTCGGGCTTGCGCCCGGCGATGGCCAGCGGGAGCAGGATGTTCTCCTGCGCGGTCAGCGTCGGCAGCAGGTTGAACTGCTGGAAGATGAAGCCGATCTTCTCGCGGCGCAGCCGGGTCAGCCCGGCGTCGTTGAGGCCGGTGACCTCGGTGTCGCCGACGAACACCTGGCCGCGGCTGACCGAGTCCAGGCCCGCGAGGCAGTGCATGAGGGTGGACTTGCCGGAGCCGGACGGGCCCATGATGGCGGTGAAGCGGCCGCGCTCGAGCTCGACGTCGACCCCGCGCAGGGCGACCACCTGCGCCTCGCCGGTGCCGTAGACCTTCCATACCTGGGACGCGCGGGCCGCGGAGGTCTCCACGCGCTGGCGGATCAGGGGCGGGGCTGCTGTTGTCATGAGTTCTTCCCTCGGCCGGTCGGCGACATGGACCGGCCGGCCGCGAAGCCAAGGCGGGGGCACGCGACCGGCCGGTGTACTCATCGTCGGCGGGAAAGACCTCGCGGACCTCGGCCCGCGGGGTGAGCGTCCCCGGGCTTCCGCACACGGGGAAGGCCCCACGCCCGGGTCAGGGGCGACCCTGACCCGGGCGGGCGCTCACTCGTACGAGATGGCGTCCAGCACGTTGAGCCGGGCCGCCATGCGCGCCGGGATGACCGCCGCCAGCACCCCGGCCACGACCGCGGCCAGGAGGTACTGCCCCAGCTCCAGCCACGGGATCGCGATGACCGTCGCGAACTCCAGCGTCATCAGCGCCTTGGTGAACGCGGCCCCGAGGCCGACCCCGAGAGCCAGCCCGAGGAGGACGCCGAACACCGTGATCAGCACCGACTCGACGGTGACCATCCAGACCAGGCCCGACCGGCTCAGCCCCACCGCGCGGACCAGGCCCAGCTCGCGGGTGCGCTCGACGATGCTGAGCACCAGCGTGTTCAGGATGCCCAGCAGCGCGATGACCAGGGCCACCAGCAGCAGGATCTGCACCGCGATCAGCAGGAAGTCGTAGCTGGCGGTGGCCTGGTCGACGTAGGACTGCCGGTCGCCGACCTGCACACCCGGGTAGTCCTTCATGATCGTTTCGATCCGCTCGACCACCGGGGCCGCGTCGACGCCGTCGTTCAGCGAGACGAAGCCCTGGAACGCCAGCGGCCCGGGGAAGTCCGCGACCGCGGCCTCGCCGACCAGGATGCCCTGGATGATCGGTGTCGCCTGGTACACGCCGACCACGGTGTAGTCGCGGGTCACCCCGCCGATCGCCACCGGAGTCCGGTCACCCGCCTTGAGCTTGAGCGTCTCGGCGATGTTGTCGTCGAGCACCAGCTCCTGCGCGGCCAGGGTGCGGATCGTGCCGTCGGTCGCGTCGATCGGGAACATGCGCGCCGCCTGGCCGACGTCGGTGGCGAAGATGCCGAACGCCTGCGGCTGCCCGGCGACGCTCACCCCGAGCGCGTCGAAGTGCCAGGCCGCGGCCTCCTTCACGCCCGGAATGGCACGCACCTGCTCCAGCGCCTTCGGGTTGAAGCCCTGGCGACCGTCGGGCGCGGCGGTGACGCTCGCCTGGATCATCACCTCCACGCCGATGTTCTCGCCCATGATGTCCTCCAGGCTGGTCTTGAAGGACTGGACCACGGTCGCGGTCATGCCGATCACGGTGACGCCGATGATGATCGCGGCGGCGGTGACGGCGGTGCGGCGCGGGTTGCGCGCCGCGTTGCGTACCCCGAGGTTGCCCGCCGAACCCCGGCCGATCAGCGCGCCGAGCCCCCGCACGATCGGGCGGGCGAGCAGTGGCGACAGCAGCAGCGCCCCGATGAACACCAGCACCGCGCCGCCGAGCAGCACCAGGAACGCGGTGCCGCCGAGATCCGCGAACGCGCCGAGCAGCACCAGGCCGATGCCCGGCAGCGCGAACACCGCGCCCACGATCGACAGCGCGGTCAGCGACTTGTCCGGGCGCACCACGTCGCGCATCGCGGCCACCGGCGGCACCGACGAGGCCCGCACCGCGGGCACGAACGCGGCCACCAGCGTCACCACGACACCCAGCAGGTACGCCAGGATCACCGTGAGCGGCGCGACGACCAGCCCGGCACTGGGCAGCGCCACCTCGCTGGTGATCGCCGCCTCGCCCGCCGCGGCGACGCCGATGCCGGCCGCGAGGCCCACTGTCGCGCCGACCAGGCTGACGATCAGCGCCTCCAGCAGCACCGAGCCGGCGACCTGGCCCCACCCGGCGCCCAGCGCCCGCAGCAGCGCCAGCTCGCGGGTGCGCTGCGCGACGATGATGTTGAACGTGTTGAAGATCAGGAAGACGCCGACCACGCCCGCGACCACCGCGAACCCGATCAGGATGTACTTGAACACGTCGAACAGCACGCCGACCTGCGCCGACTGCTCCTCGCTGCTCTCCTGGCCGGTCAGCGCCTTGAACCCGTCCGGCAGCTGCTCGACGATCCGCTGCTTGAGCACGTCGTCGCTGACGCCGTCCTCGGCGGCGAACGACGCGCCCCCGTACAGGCCCGTCGCACCGTAGAAGGTCTGCTGCGCGAACGCCTGCTGGAACATGACCACGACCTCGCCGGCGAGGCTGTCGCGGCCGCCGGAGTAGCCGGCCACGCCGACGACGGTGAACGAGCGCGGCTCGTTGAGCACCGGCAGGTACACCTTCAGCTGGTCGCCGCGCTTGACCTTGGCCAGCTCGGCGGTGTGCGCGGTGATCGCCACCTCGCCCTCGGCGGTGGGCCAGCGGCCCTCGCGCAGCTCGACCAGGCCCAGCGGGTCGTCCTTGCCGTCCACGCCGAAGCCGAGCGCCGCGTCGGCGCTGACCGGCTCGCCGTCGGTGCCCCGGAACGGGATCACACCCTGGGCGCTGACGTCCGGCGAGAAGGCCTTGACGCCGTCGACCTCGGACAGGGCGCGCAGCTGCGCGTCGGTCAGCCGGGCGGGCTCGACCGCCTGCGGGTCTTTCGCCTGCACCACCACCGACACGTTCTGGTTGATGGTGCTGAACAGGGCGGTGAACCGCGCGTTCAGGGTGTCCGACAGCACCAGGCTGCCGGACAGGAACGCCACCGACAGCACGATGGCGAAGACGGCCAGCGACAGGCGCAGTTTGCGCTGCAGCAGGCCGCGGAGGCTGGCCTTGATCATTCCGTGGCCCCCGTGCCCACGACGTCCAGGCGCTTGATGCGGTCCAGCACCGCGTCCGCCGTCGGCTCGAGCAGCTCGTCGACGATCTGGCCGTCGGCGAGGAAGATGACGCGGTCGGCGTAGCTCGCGGCGTTCGCGTCGTGGGTGACCATGACGATGGTCTGGCCGTGCTCGGTGACGCTGCGGCGCAGGAAGGTCAGGATCTCGGCGCCGGAGCGGCTGTCCAGGTTGCCGGTCGGCTCGTCGGCGAAGATGACCTCGGGCTGCGACACCAGCGCGCGGGCGCAGGCGACGCGCTGCTGCTGGCCGCCGGAGAGCTGGCTGGGGCGGTGGTGCAGCCGGTCGCCCAGCGCCACCGTGTCGATGACGGTCTTGAACCACTGCGGGTCGGGCTTGCGCCCGGCGATGGCCAGCGGGAGCAGGATGTTCTCCTCCGCGGTCAGCGTCGGCAGCAGGTTGAACTGCTGGAAGATGAAGCCCACCTTCTCCCGGCGCAGCCGGGTCAGGCCCGCGTCGCCGAGCCCGTTCAGTGCCGTGTCGCCGATGGCGAGCTGGCCGCGGGTGGCCGAGTCCAGGCCCGCCATGCAGTGCATCAGGGTCGACTTGCCGCTGCCGGACGGGCCCATGATGGCCGTGAACCGGCCGCGTTCGAGCTCGACGCTCACCCCGCGCAGGGCGATCACCTGCGCCTCGCCCGAGCCGTACACCTTCCAAAGATCAGCCGCGCGGGCCGCGGCGCCAGCACCCGTGACGGGCGTGTCGGTTACCGGAGAAGTCATGCCCACAGGCTGTCAGCGCCTGTCCACCCCTCCCTCAGACCTCGGGACGGTCTTCCGGGCGGCGGGCTCCTCCTCAGGTAGTAGAGCCGGGTCGTACCAGGCCCGTCTCGTACGCCAGCACCACGGCCTGCACCCGGTCGCGTAGTCCCAGCTTGGTCAGCATGTGCCCGACGTGCGTCTTGACCGTGGTCTCGCTCACCGTCAGCGCCCGCGCGATCTCGGCATTGGACAGTCCGCGGGCCACGTGCACCAGCACCTCGCGCTCGCGCTCGGTCAGCGTGCCCAGCGAGTGCGGCACGGTCGCGTCCGGGTCGGGCAGCAGCCCGGCGAAGCGGTCCAGCAACCGGCGCAGGATGCGCGGCGCGACCACGGCCTCGCCCGCGGCGACGGTGCGGATCGCGGCCACCAGTTCCTCGGCCGGCACGTCCTTGGCCAGGAAGCCGCTGGCCCCGGCGCGCAGCGCGCCGACCACGTAGTCGTCCAGGTCGAACGTGGTCAGGATGAGCACGTGCACCGGCAGCTTCGCCGCGGTGATGTCGCGGGTGGCGGCCACCCCGTCGCGGCGCGGCATGCGTACGTCCATCAGCACCACGTCGGGCAGCAGCCGCCGGGCCAGGTCCACGGCCTCCGCGCCGTCGGCGGCCTCGCCGACGATGTCGAGATCGGGCTCGGCGCCCAGCACCATGCGGAAACCGCTGCGCAGCAGCGGCTGGTCGTCGGCGAGCAGCACCCGGATCGGCTTCACGATGCGACCACCGTCACCCTGGGACCTCCGCTTCCGCCTCGGGGACGGCCGCGCCGGCCGTCCCTGCCTGTTCGATGGGGATCCGCGCGTGCACCCGGAACCCGCCGCCGGGACGGGGCCCGGTGCGCAGGGTGCCGCCGTACACCGCGACGCGCTCGCGCATGCCGAGCAGTCCGTGGCCGGTGACCGCGCCGATCGTGATCCCGTCTGCGGAGAGGGTACGCGCGTACGGTCCCCGGCCGGTGTCGAACACCTCGATCGTCAGCAGCCGGCCGTTCACCGTCAGCCGTACCTCGGCCCGCGCCGGTCCGGCGTGCTTGAGGGCGTTGGTCAGCGCCTCCTGCACGATGCGGTACACCGTGAGCGCCACGCCCGGGTCCACCTCGCCGAGCTCGCCGTCGACCCGCAGCGAGGTGGACAGCCCTGCCTCGCACACCTGCTCGACCAGTGAGCGCAGCGCGGACAGGCTCGGCTGCGGGCTGCGCCCGTCCGCGTCGTCGCCCGGGGCGCCCTCCGAGCGCAGCACGAACAGCAGCCGGCGCAGCTCGCGCAGCGTGGTGCGGCTGGTCTGCTCGATGGTCGCGAGGGCCTCGTCGGCGGCGGCCGGGTCGCGGTGCAGCATGCGCCGCGCGCCGGTGGACATCACGCCGATCACGCTGACGTGGTGGGCCACCACGTCGTGCAGCTCCCGGGCGATACGCCGGCGCTCCTCGGCGACGGCCTGCTCGGCGAGCGCCTGCTGGTTGGCCTCGGCCGCCAGGGCCCGCTCGGCCAGCGCCGTCGCGGCCTCCCGCCGCGCCCGCACGGTGCGTCCGATCAAGAAGGTGATCACCATCACCACGAGGTTGATGACCATCCCCGCGGACATGGTGACCAGCTCCGTGCCGGCGGAGGCGACCATCACGTCCTGCTGGTACGCCCACACCCACATCAGGTCGTTGACCAGCCACAGCGCCAGCGTGGCCAGCACCGCCCGCCACCACCGCTGGTGGGCGGCGGCCGTGTACGCCAGCACCCACAGCGCGACGCCCTGACCGCCCAGCAGCGACTCGGGCCACAGCAGGCCGATCGCGGTGAACGCGGCGGTCGCCGCAATGCCCAGCCACAGGTGCGTGCGGCGTACCACGACCGGCAGCAGGGTGACCGCGCTCCACAGCAGCGTGGTCAGGTCGACCCGCAACCCCCAGCCCGGCTCGGCGTACGCCAGCATCAGCTGGACCCCGAACAGCCCGGCGGCCAGCGCGGAGTCCGCGCGCAGCGGCGTCCACCAGGCGGGCTTCCACCAGCTCAGGTGCTGCGTCAGGGGGGTGAGGGGCACGCGGGCAGGCTACCCTGCCGGCTCACCCCTCGGGCTGGGCCGCGGTCAGGCGGGCCTGCCGGCTGTCCACCGTCTGCACCGTCACCTGCTGCGGGAACGGCGGCATGGTGCCCCCGAACTCCGGGCAGCGCTGCTGGTGGCTGCACCACGCGCACAGCTTGCTGGGCTTGGGCCGGAAGTCCTGCGCGGCGGTCGCGGTCTCGATCGCCTTCCACAGCGCGAACAGCGTCTTCTCGAACCGGGTCAGCTCCTCGGCGTCCGGGGTGTAGTCGCACACCTCGGCGTCCTTGAGGTAGAGCAGCCGCAGCACCCGCGGCACCACGCCCCGGGTGCGCCACAGCACCAGCGCGTAGAACTTCAGCTGGAACAGCGCCCGCGCCTCGAACGCCTCGCGCGGGGCGCCGCCGGTCTTGTAGTCCACCACCCGGATCGCGCCGTCGGGCGACACGTCGAGCCGGTCGATGTAGCCGCGGATCAGCAGCTGCTGCTCGCCCTCGGCACCGAGCACGGCCTCGATGAGCTGCTCGCGCTCGGCCGGCTCCAGCCGGCGCGGGTCCTCCACGGCGAAGTAGCCGCCGAGCAGGTCGGTGGCCGAGGACAGGAACTCCTCGCGGCTCATCGACTCCTCGGCGTCGAACAGGGTCGCCAGCTCGGGCTGCTCCTCGACCAGCCGCTCCCACTGCGGCGTGACCATCTCGTCCGCGACCGGCCGGGTGCGCTGCGCCGCGGGGGAGTCGAACAACTTCTCCAGCACCGCGTGCACCAGCGTGCCGCGCACCTGCTCGGGGGTGGGCTGCTCGGGGATGCGGTCGATGCTGCGGAACCGGTAGAGCAGGGGACAGGTCTTGAAGTCGGCCGCACGGGACGGCGACAGCGAGGGGAGGGGGAGACGTGCCTGCTCGGTCATGACCCACAGGTTAGGGGAGCGGTACGACGGGGCCGAGCTCGCCGCACGACATAGCATGGTCACGATGGAGACGACGTCGTGACCGATTCGACACCCAAGTCCGCTTCGCGTAGCGAGCGGAAATCCGGCTTCCAGGTCGGCCGCATCCTCGGCTTTCCGCTGCGTCTGAGCGTCTCCTGGGTGATCATGTCGGTGCTGATCACCGTCTGGTACGCCGACCGTCTGGGCGAGACACTCCACCTGGAGGGCGCGGCGCGTTACCTGGCCGGACTCGGCTTCGTGGCCTGCCTGCTGCTGTCGGTGTTGTTACACGAACTCGGCCACGCGCTGACGGCCCGCCACTACGGCATCGGCGTCAAGGGCATCACCCTGGACCTGCTCGGCGGCTACACCGAGTTCGACCACGACTCCCCGCGCCCCGGCGTCGAACTGGCCACCGCGCTGGCCGGGCCCGCCGTGTCCGCGCTGCTCGGCATCGGCTCGGTGATCGCCACGGTGCTGCTGCCCAACGGCACCATCTTCGACCAGATCGCCTTCCAGCTCGCGCTGTGCAACATCATCGTCGCGATCTACAACGCGCTGCCCGGCTGGCCGCTGGACGGCGGCCGGGCGCTGCGGGCCGTGGTCTGGGGCCTCAAGGGCGACCGCGACGCGGGCCTGCTGGTCGCGGGCTGGTCGGGCCGGGTCGTCGCGGTGGCCACCGTGCTGATCTCGGTGTGGCTCTACTTCACCGGCTGGTATCAGCTGGTCGGGGTGCTGTTCGGCCTGTTCGTCGCGTTCAGCATCTGGCAGGGCGCGGCGGGCGCGGTGATGACCGCCCGGGTGCGCTCGCGCTACCCCCTGGTCGACCCGGTGCGCCTGGCCCGGCCGCTGTTCACGGTGCCCAGCGGCACCTCGCTGGCCGAGGCGACCCGGCGTGCGGTCGAGGCCGGGCACACGGCCCCGGTGCTGGGCGTGACCGACCCGGACGGGCGACTGATCGCGCTGGTCGTGCCGGAGGCCGCGGCGGCCGTGCCGGAGCAGCGCCGGCCCTGGATCACGGTGGAGACGCTGGCCAGAGCCATCGACGCGGTGGCCACCATCCCCTCGGGCGCCCGCGGTGCGGACGTGATCAAGCTCTTGCGGGGGGACCCGGCCACTCCTTACCTCGTGGTCGACGGGGAGAATGTGGTGGGCGTGCTCACCGTCATGGACGTGGTGCAGGTGCTCGACCCCGCGGCGCTCAAAGCCGCAAACTGACGTGAGACAGGAACCTGACGGATCATGACCGAACCGACGCCGCCCGCGCGACGTGGCAACTTCGTCGCCGGCGACCGGGTGCAGCTGACCGACCCGAAGAACCGCATGCACACCATCGTGCTGGAGCCCGGGAAGGCCTTCCACACCCACCGCGGCATCCTCGCCCACGACGACCTCATCGGCCTGCCGGACGGCAGCGTCGTGCACTCCTCGGGCAACACCGCCTACCTGGCGCTGCGCCCGCTGCTGGCCGACTACGTGCTGTCCATGCCGCGCGGCGCCCAGGTGATCTACCCCAAGGACGCGGCGCAGATCGTGGCCATGGGCGACGTCTTCCCCGGCGCCAAGGTGCTGGAGGCGGGCGTCGGCTCGGGCGCGCTGTCCTGCTCGCTGCTGCGCGCGGTAGGCGCCGAGGGGCAGCTGTGGTCGTACGAGCTGCGCGACGACTTCGCCGCGGTGGCCCGCAAGAACGTGCAGAACTGGTTCGGCAGCACCTGGGCCGCCGACGGCAAGCCCGCCGACCCGTCGCAGCCGTCTTGGCACCTGCACGTCGGCGACGTCGCCGACAACACCGAGACCGGGTTCGACCGGATCATCCTGGACATGCTCACCCCGTGGGCGGCCCTCGACATGGTCGAACGGGCCCTGCTGCCGGGCGGCGTGTTCATCGGCTACGTGGCCACCACGCCGCAGTTGTCCGAGCTGGTGGAGGCGCTGCGCGAGCGCGGCTTCACCGAGCCGCTGGCCTGGGAGTCGCTGGTGCGCGACTGGCACGCCGACGGCCTGGCCGTGCGGCCGGACCACCGCATGATCGCGCACACCGCGTTCCTGGTGCGCGCCCGCAAGCTGGCCCCCGGGGTCACCGCGCCGCCGCGCCGCCGCAAGCCGAGCAAGGGCCGCGAGGCGTACGAGCTGCGCAAGAAGGCCGCGGCGCCCGCCGAGACCCCCGATGCCGGAGCCGTCGCCGACGAGGTCTGGGAGTAGGAGAGACACCCGTGAACGTGCCCCCGGCCGTGTTCCCCGACTGGTCGCCGTACCCGGACCTGGACAGCGCGGCCCGGGCCTACCTGCGTGATCCGGAGGTCGCGCTGGACGCCCTGGAGGGCGTCCTGCGCGGCACCCAGGTGCTCGGGTTCACGCTGGAGCGTTTCGTCAACGAGTTCAACGGCGTGTGGCAGGAGGTCGTCGTCTGCGACGGCTCCCGGCTGCTGCTGTGGCACGGCGAGGACACGGCGCCGGGGGACGGTCCCGCGGGTTCGATGATCTCGTCGCTGCGGGTGGTCCCGCTCTCGGTCATCACCGAGGTGGGCTGCCGCCGGCGGCTCAGCCGCACCGCCGGCAACCACCTGCGCGTCGACAGCGTAGACGTGTACCTGCTGCTCAGCTCGTTGGACGAGTCCAGCAACGGCCACCCGCTGGACGACCCGCAGCACGTCGTCCGCCAGGACGCGCTCCGCTTCGGCAAAACGCTCGAAGACGGAGGTTCCGGTCAGATCGCCCGCCTGGAGGAGTTCGCCCAGCTCGTGGCGTCCCTCGCCGGCCGCCCCATGCTCTGACGGCCCACCCTCGCCGTGGTCGCGGCTCGGATGGCGGCCCTCGCGGCTGAGATCGCTGTTTCGTGGCAGAAAGTCCGGTCAGACTGCACTTTCTGCCACGAAACGCCGATCATGGACACGCCCGTGGGGCGGTGCGGTGGCGGCGGGGTCCCGGGTGTCCGGATGGTGGGACGCGGGAAGGTCAGCGCAGGGTGGCGCGTTCTTCCTCGGACAGGGGTTCCCCGTCATGGGTGCGCTGGATGTGGATGCACTCGCCGGGACACTCCTGGGCGGCATCGATGACCTCAAGGCGCAGATGGGCCGGGATCTCGACGGTCGCACCCGGGCTGAGCTGCAGCTCCCCGTCGTCGCCCTTCACGTACGCGAGGCCGTCGACGTCGAACTCGAACACCTCGGGGGCGTACTGCACGCACAGGCCGTCGCCCGTACAGAGGTCCTGATCCACTCGCACCCTCAGCTCACTCACGTGTCCGACCCTAGCGTCCCGCTCCGCGCGGATCCGGGGGAGGTCGGCCGACAGGGCAGATTCTCGATCCAGTTCTGGGTACGGGGGTGTCGGGAGGGTTCAACTGAGGCGATCAGCCGCTAGTGTTAGGAGCACCCTAAACGTCGGCCGAACGAGGTAGGACCGGCGGGAGGACACCCCCGGGGAGGTGGGACGTGGCAAAGAGCGACGACGCGGATGCGCGCGCCGCGCGGTGGGAGAAGGAAGCCAACGATCTCTCCACTCAGGTCGCGTTCCTGCAAGAGGAGCTCGCCCTGTTGCGGCGCAAGTTGAGTGAGAGCCCGCGGCATGTGAGGCAACTGGAGGAGCGGCTCGCCGCGACCCAGGCCCAGCTGTCGCGGCTCACGGAGAACAACGAGCGATTGGTGGCCACCCTCAAGGAGGCACGCGCCCAGATCGTGACGCTCAAGGAGGAGATCGACCGGCTGGCGCAACCGCCCAGCGGGTACGGCGTCTTCCTCACGCGGCACGAGGACGGCACGGTGGACGTCTTCACGGGCGGTCGCAAGCTGAGAGTGGCAGTGTCGCCGTCGTTGGACGTCGACGCGCTGCAACGGGGACAGGAGGTGCTTCTCAACGACGCCCTCAACATCGTCGACGCGCTCGGCTTCGAGCGGGCCGGCGAGGTGGTGACCCTCAAGGAGATCCTCGACGGGGGCGACCGTGCACTGGTCGTCTCGCACGCCGACGAGGAGCGGATCGTCCTCCTGGCGGAGGGCCTGATCGGTGGTGCGCTGAAGACCGGCGACTCCCTCATGATCGAACCCCGGTCCGCGTACGCCTATGAGCGCATCCCGAAGAGCGAGGTCGAGGACCTGGTTCTGGAGGAGGTGCCGGACGTCGACTACCACGACATCGGCGGCCTGGTGTCCCAGATCGAGCAGATCCGCGACGCCGTGGAGCTGCCCTTCCTGCACGCGGAGCTGTTCCGCGAGCACCAGCTGCGCCCGCCGAAGGGCGTGCTGCTCTACGGTCCTCCCGGCTGCGGCAAGACGCTGATCGCCAAGGCGGTCGCGAACTCGCTGGCCAAGAAGATCGCCGAGCGGCGCGGCGAGGAGAAGAAGACCAGCTACTTCCTCAACATCAAGGGTCCGGAGCTGCTCAACAAGTACGTCGGTGAGACGGAGCGGCACATCCGGCTGATCTTCCAGCGGGCCCGGGAGAAGGCCTCGGAAGGCACGCCGGTGATCGTGTTCTTCGACGAGATGGACTCGATCTTCCGTACCCGTGGCTCGGGTGTCTCCTCGGACGTGGAGAACACCATCGTTCCCCAGCTGCTCAGCGAGATCGACGGTGTCGAGGGCCTGGAGAACGTCATCATCATCGGCGCCTCGAACCGCGAGGACATGATCGACCCGGCGATCCTGCGTCCGGGCCGGCTCGACGTCAAAATCAAGATCGAGCGTCCGGACGCCGAAGCGGCCAAGGACATCTTCAGCAAGTACATCCTGACCGGCCTGCCGTTGTCCCCGGACGACCTGGCCGAGCACGGTGGTTCCGCCGAGGCGTGCGTGCACGCGATGATCAACTCGGTGGTGCTGCGGATGTACTCGGAGACCGAGGAGAACCGCTTCCTGGAGGTCACCTACGCCAACGGTGACAAGGAGGTCCTGTACTTCAAGGACTTCAACTCCGGCGCCATGATCCAGAACATCGTGGACCGCGGCAAGAAGATGGCGATCAAGGAGTTCCTGTCCTCGGGCAAGAAGGGGCTGCGGCTGCAGCACCTGCTCGACGCCTGCCTCGACGAGTTCCGCGAGAACGAGGACCTGCCGAACACCACCAACCCCGACGACTGGGCACGCATCTCCGGCAAGAAGGGCGAGCGGATCGTGTACATCCGCACCCTGGTCTCCGGAGGCAAGGGCACCGAGTCGGGCCGGTCGATCGAGACCGCCAGCAACACCGGTCAGTACCTCTGACCGCAGGATCGAAGATGGCGCCCGCCCCTCAGGGGGCGGGCGCCATCGCCGTCTGAGGTCCCCGGTCAGCGCGCGGGGACCGGCTCGGCCGCCTCGGCCGAGTCGTACCCGACGATGTACGTCGGGCGGCCCTTGACCTCCGCGTACAGCCGGCCCATGTACTCGCCCAGCAGGCCCAGGCACAGCAGCTGCACCCCGCCCAGGAACAGGATCGCGGTGAACAGCGACGTCCAGCCGCTGACCGTCTCGCCCATCGCGAACCGCACCACGCTGTAGCAGCCGAGCACGAAGCACACGAGGAAGCTCACCAGCCCCGACCAGGTCGCCAGGCGCAGCGGAGCCGCGGAGAAGTTCGTGACGCTGTCGAACGCCAGCTTGATCATCTTGCTCAGCGGGTACTTCGTGCTGCCCGCCGCCCGCACCTCCCGCCGGTACGGGACCTCGCCGCTCGGGAAACCCAGCCACGGCACCAGCAGCCGGTACACCGGCTGGCGCTCCGGCATCGCCCGCAGCGCCTCCACCGCCGCCCGGCTCAGCAGCCGGAAGTCGCCCGCGTTGGGCGGCACCTTCTTACCGACCAGCCGGCGCATCACCCGGTAGTAGGCCTGCGCGGTCTGCCGCTTGAAAGCCGTGTCCGTGGACCGGTCGTCGCGCACGCCGTACACGATGTCCAGCGACTCGGCCCGCGCCAGCGCCAGCATCTCCAGGATCTTCTCCGGCGGGTCCTGCAGGTCCGCGTCGATGCTCGCCACGTACTCGCCCCGCGCCCGGTGCAGGCCCGCGGTCAGCGCCGCCTGGTGGCCGCTGTTGCGCCGCAGCCGCACCACCCGCAGCCGCGGCCACTCCCGGCAGGCCAGCAGCAGCATCGGCGCGGTGTCGTCCGAGCTGCCGTCGTCCACCGCCACGACCTCGTAGTCCAGCCCGGCGTCGTCCAGCAGCGGGCGCAGCCGGGCGATGAGCAGGGGCAGCACCTCCTGCTCGTTGTACATGGGGATCACGACAGACAGCACCGGAGGGGTCATCGCACCGTCCTTCATCGCAGCGCCGGGTCAGAACGGGGATGCTATCCCGGTCGCCGCCGCGCGCGGGAGCGCCGCGATCGCAGGTCGGCATGCGGGTGTACGAAAGGCGCTGAACCTCCCAGGCTGGCCCGAACACGGATGCTCTCCTCGTCTCACCGGTCAGGGTGTGAGAGGCTTCGTTGCATGAGCGTGCGGCGGATCATGGGTACCGAGGTCGAGTACGGGATCTCCGTACCGGGACAGCCCGGGGCCAACCCGATGGTGACCTCGTCCCAGGTCGTGAACGCCTACGGGGCCCGCCCCGAACTCGCCCGCGGCGGCCGTGCCCGCTGGGACTACGAGGAGGAGTCGCCGCTGCGCGACGCGCGGGGATTCAGCTACACCGGTGCGGCGTACGACCCGGCGGAGGCGCTCGCCGACGAGGACCTGGGCCTGGCCAACGTCATCCTGACCAACGGCGCCCGGCTCTACGTCGACCACGCCCACCCGGAGTACTCGACCCCCGAGGTGACCAACCCGCTGGACGTGGTGCGCTGGGACAAGGCCGGCGAGCAGGTCATGGCCGAGGGCGCGCGCCGTGCCGCGACCATCCCGGGCAGCCACCCGATCCACCTCTACAAGAACAACACCGACAACAAGGGCGCCTCGTACGGCGCGCACGAGAACTACCTCATGCGCCGGCAGACCCCCTTCGCGGACATCGTCACCTACCTGACCCCGTTCTTCGTGACGCGGCAGATCTTCTGCGGGGCCGGCCGGGTCGGCATCGGCCAGGACGGCAGCCAGGCCGGTTTCCAGATCACCCAGCGCGCCGACTTCTTCGAGGTCGAGGTGGGCCTGGAGACCACGCTGAAGCGGCCCATCATCAACACCCGCGACGAGCCGCACGCCGACGCCGACAAGTACCGCCGCCTGCACGTGATCATCGGTGACGCGAACCTGTCCGAGATCTCGACCTACCTCAAGGTCGGCACCAGCGCGCTCATCCTCACCATGATCGAGGAGAAGGCGCTCACCGCCGACCTCGGCATCGCCGACCCCGTCGCCGAGCTGCGCGCGGTCAGCCACGACCCGAGCCTCAAGCACACCATGCGGCTGCGCGACGGCCGCCGGCTCACCGCGCTCGACCTGCAGTGGGCGTTCTACGAGCGGGCCCACGCCTTCGTCGAGTCGCGCACCGGGTCCGACACCGACGCCCAGACCCGCGACGTGCTCGACCGCTGGGAGAGCGTGCTGACCCGCCTCGGCGACGACCCGATGAAACTCGCCGACGAGCTGGACTGGGTGGCCAAGCTGCGCCTGCTCGAGGGCTACCGCGAGCGGGAGAACCTCGGCTGGGCGTCGTCCAAGCTCCAGCTGGTCGACCTGCAGTACAGCGACGTACGCCCGGAGAAGGGCCTCTACCACCGCCTGGTGGCCCGCGGCGCGATGAAGACGCTGCTGGACCCCGAGTCGACCCGCGCCGCGATGACCGAGCCGCCGGACGACACGCGGGCGTACTTCCGCGGTCGCTGCCTGGCCAAGTACGCGTCCGAAGTGGTCGCCGCGAGCTGGGACTCGGTCATCTTCGACGTCGGCCGCGAGGCCCTGGTCAGGGTGCCCATGATGGAGCCCGAGCGCGGCACGAAGACACACGTCGGCGCGCTCTTCGACCGTTGCCCCAGCGCAAAGGATCTTCTTGAAGTGATCACCGCCGGGTGATCGCTTTAGTCGGTCCCGCGCGCTACGTTTAAGGCCCACAGGCGACGTCAGGGAGGCGCAGATGGCCACGCAGGACGGTGGACAGTCACAGTCGGGCCGCTCTCGGAACGAGCAGGAAGCCGAGTCGGTCGCGCCCGAGGTGAACCCCGAGGTTGCCGAGCGCGTCGAGCAGATCGGCGAGGACGTCGACGACATCCTCGACGAGATCGACGCCGTCCTCGAGGAGAACGCCGAGGAATTCATTAGGGGCTATGTCCAGAAAGGCGGGGAATAGTCCCATATGTCCGTTTCGCCGGATGATACGAAGAAGAAGTGTCCTCAGTGCGAACGGATGCTCTCGAGCAGCCAGTTCTACAGCAACAAGAGCCGTCCCGACGGTCGCAGCTACTACTGCCGGTCGTGCACACGCACTCGGCTAGAGGGCTACCGTCGGGCCAAAGGTGTCGCTCCTCAGAAGAAGGCTGACCATGAGGTGCCCGAGGGTGCCAAGTGGTGTCCGGACTGTGCTCAGGTCAAACCGATCGCTGAGTTCGCCAAGACTCGGACCAAAGCCAGCGGCTTGCACTCCTACTGCCTCGAATGCCACAACCGGCGAGGCGTGGAGACGAAGGAGAAGCATCACGGTAGTACGCGTCAGTACCACCTCAAGCGTCGTTACGGCATGACGCAGGAGGATTTCGAGGCGCGGCTCGCGTGGCAGGGTGGTGTGTGCGCCATCTGCGGCGCACCGGACCCCGAGCACGTTGACCATGACCATGAATTCGGTAACGTACGTGGCATCCTGTGTTTCAACTGCAACGGCGGTCTTGGACAGTTCAAAGACAACGAGCAGTCCCTTGCCAGGGCGATCGAGTATCTGAAGGAGACAGCGTGTCAGCTGGTCTTGGTTCACCCGGGCGTCTACCAGCTAGTTTCACCACGCCGGGAACGTCGTCTTTCACGGACTTCCTGACCCAGGTCGCGCCGGAGATGCTGCCCGGCCGACGCACTCTGCCGGCAGGCATGAACGCCGACCTGGCCCCGCACGCCACCACGATCGTCGCGATCAGCACGAACGAGGGCGTGGTGATGGCCGGCGACCGCCGCGCCACCATGGGCAATCTCATCGCGAGCCGCGACATCGAGAAGGTGCACCCCGCCGACCCGTACTCGCTGATCGGCATCGCGGGCACGGCCGGCGTCGGTATCGAGCTGATGCGGCTGTTCCAGGTGGAGCTGCAGCACTACGAGAAGATCGAGGGCGCGATGCTCTCGCTCGACGGCAAGGCCAACCGGCTGGCCACGATGATCCGGCAGAACCTCGGCGCGGCCATGCAGGGGCTGGCCGTGATCCCGCTGTTCGCCGGGTTCGACCTCGACGCGAAGACGCCCGGCAAGGTCGGGCGCATCTTCAGCTTCGACATCGCCGGCGGCCTGTACGAGGAGCACGGCGGCTACGACGCGATCGGCTCCGGTTCGCTGTTCGCGAAGTCGTCGCTGAAGAAGCGCTACAAGCAGGGTCTGGGCATCGCGGAGGCCGCCCAGCTCGCGGTGGAGGCGCTGTTCGACGCGGCCGACGACGACACCGCCACCGGTGGCCCCGACGTCATCCGCAAGATCTTCCCCGTGGTGATGACCGCGACCGCAGAGGGCACGCAGCGCCTGACCGACGAGGAGACGGCGGCCATGGCCCAGACCGTCATCGCGGCCCGGGCTCTGCAGCCGGGCGCCTGACCCCCAACCGCTCTCCCGTTACTCCATAAGGAGAAGACACGCCGTGGCCATGCAGTTCTACGCCTCGCCTGAGCAGATCATGCGGGACCGCTCGGAGTACGCCCGCAAGGGCATCGCCCGCGGTCGCAGCGTGGTCGTGCTGACGTACGCCGGTGGTGTGCTGTTCGTGGCGGAGAACGTCTCCACCACGCTGCACAAGGTGAGCGAGATCTATGACAAGATCGGGTTCGCGGCCGTGGGCCGCTACAACGAGTTCGAGAACCTCCGCAACGCCGGCGTGCGCATGGCCGACCTGCGGGGTTACTCCTACGACCGCCGGGACGTCACCGGGCGGGCGCTGGCCAGCGCGTACGCGCAGACCCTTGGCTCGATCTTCAGCGAGCAGGGCAAGCCGTACGAGGTGGAGATCTGCGTCGCCGAGGTGGGGTCCGCGCCGGAGCACGACGAGCTGTACCGGCTGACCTACGACGGCTCGGTGCAGGACGAGCCTGGGTTCATGGCGATGGGCGGGCAGGCGGAGGCGATCGGCAACATCCTGCGTGCCGAGCACAGCGAGTCGCACACCCTCGGTGACGCGCTGAAGCTGGCGGTCAAGGCGCTGAGCAGCGTCGGCGGCGAGGGCGGCGCGGCGCGCACGCTGGCCCCCGAGCAGCTGGAAGTCGCGGTGCTGGAGCGCGCTCGGCCGGGCCGCAAGTTCCGGCGCGTGGCGGGCGCGGCGCTGACGGCGCTGGTGAGCCCGGCTGCGGCGGACGCGCCCAAGGCGGCGGCACCGAAGGCCGACGCGCCCAAGGCCGATGCCCCGAAGCCGGACACGCCCACGGCCGAGTAGCCGCGGTCGACGATGAGTGGGCCTGACGCCCGTGCCGCTTCGGCACGGGCGTCAGCCGTTTCGGGCGATCAGTGGCTCCCACCAGGCGCGGTTGTCGCGATACCAGGCGACGGTCGCGGCGAGGCCGTCGGCGAGCGCCACCGTGGGCCGGTAGCCGAGCTCCTCGGTGATCTTCGAGCTGTCCAGGGCGTACCGGTGGTCGTGGCCTGGGCGGTCGGCGACGTGGCGTACCAGTTCCGGGCCGCGGCCGGTCAGCGTCAGGAGCAGGTCGGTGAGGTCGCTGTTGGCGAGCTCGTCGCGCCCGCCGAGGTGGTAGACCTCGCCGGCGCGCCCGTGGTGCAGCGCCAGGTCGACGCCCGCGCAGTGGTCGTCGACGTGCAGCCACTCGCGGCGGTGCGAGCCGTCGCCGTAGAGCGGCACGGGCAGCCCGTCGAGCAGGTTGGTGGTGAACCGCGGGATGATCTTCTCGGGGTACTGGTAGGGCCCGTAGGTGTTGCTCGAACGGGTGACCACGACGTCGAGGCAGTGGGTGGTGAATGCGGCCAGCGCGAGCAGGTCGGAGCCGGCCTTGGCGGCGGCGTACGGCGAGCGCGGCGCGAGCGGCTGGTCCTCGGTCCAGCTGCCGGTGTCGGTCGAGCCGTAGACCTCGTCGGTGGAGACGTGCAGGAATCGGCCGGTGCGGTGGCGTGCGGCGGCGTCGAGCAGGATCTGGGTGCCGAGCATGTTGGTGCGTACGAACTCGGCGGCGGTGGTGATGGAGCGGTCGACGTGCGACTCGGCGGCGAAGTGGACGACCGCGTCCTGCCCGGCGACGAGCTCGTCGACCAGGAGCGGGTCGCAGATGTCGCCTTCGACGAAGGTGAGGCGGGGGTCGGCGGCGACGGGGGCGAGGTTGTCGCGGTTGCCGGCGTAGGTGAGCCGGTCGAGCACGGTGATCCGCGGGCCGTGGCTGCCGGGCGTGGCGAGCCGGGTGCGCACGTAGTGGGAGCCGATGAAGCCCGCGCCGCCGGTGACCAGAAGTTTCATGACGACGAAAGTTTAAGTCACGTTCCGTGGCGACCCGTGTGCGACCTGCGGTTGCGGCGGTGGGTGGGGTTCCGTCGCGATTACACCGGCGGCGTCAGACCGTACGAGAGTGACCTTGGGCGTTCTGGCGGCTAGTGTCTGTGTATGGACCGACGAATCTTCGGACTCGAGACCGAGTACGGCGTCACCTGCACCTATCGGGGACAGCGGCGGCTGTCGCCCGATGAGGTGGCGCGCTACCTCTTCCGTCGGGTCGTCTCATGGGGACGGTCCAGCAATGTGTTCCTGCGCAACGGCGCACGCCTCTACCTAGACGTCGGTTCCCACCCCGAGTACGCGACCCCCGAGTGCGATTCGGTGGTCGATCTGGTGGCGCACGACCGGGCCGGCGAGCGGATCCTGGAGGGTCTGCTCGTCGACGCGGAGAAGCGGCTGCACGATGAGGGGATCGCGGGTGAGATCTACCTCTTCAAGAACAACACCGACTCGGCGGGCAACTCGTACGGCTGCCACGAGAACTACCTGGTGTCCCGGCACGGGGAGTTCGGCCGGCTCGCGGACGTGCTGATCCCGTTCCTGGTGACGCGGCAGCTGATCTGCGGCGCGGGCAAGGTGCTGCAGACGCCCCGAGGGGCGGTCTACTGCCTGTCGCAGCGGGCCGAGCACATCTGGGAGGGCGTCTCCTCGGCGACCACCCGGTCCCGGCCGATCATCAACACCCGGGACGAGCCGCACGCCGACGCGGAGCGCTACCGGCGCCTGCATGTGATCGTCGGCGACTCGAACATGAACGAGGTCACCACGCTGCTGAAGGTGGGCAGCGCGGACCTGGTGCTCCGGATGATCGAGACCGGGGTGGCCATGCCCGACCTGGCGCTGGAGAACCCGATCCGGGCGATCCGGGAGGTGTCGCACGACATCACCGGGCGGCGCAAGGTGCGGCTGGCCAGCGGCAAGGAGGCCAGTGCGCTGGAGATCCAGCGGATCTACCACGAGAAGGCGACCGAGTTCGTGGCCCGGCGCAACGGCGGCGACCCGGCCGCGCAGCGGATCATCGATCTGTGGGGGCGGGTGCTCACCGCGGTGGAGTCGGGCAACCTGGCCGATGTGGGCCGGGAGATCGACTGGGTGACCAAGCTGCGCGTCATCGAGGCGTACCAGCGCAAGCACGATCTGCCGCTGTCGAGCCCGCGGGTGGCGCAGATGGATCTGGCGTACCACGACCTGCGCCGCGGTCGGGGGCTTTACCCGCTGCTGGAGAAGCGCGGCAAGGTCGACCGGGTGGTGACCGACCTGCGCACGTTCGAGGCGAAGGAGACGCCGCCGCAGACGACCCGGGCGCGGCTGCGGGGCGAGTTCATCCGGCACGCCCAGGAGAAGCGTCGCGACTTCACCGTCGACTGGGTGCACCTGAAGCTGAACGACCAGGCGCAGCGCACCGTGCTGTGCAAGGACCCGTTCCGCGCCCACGACGAGCGCGTGGAGCGGCTGATCGCCAGCATGTAGAACCACCCCCCGCTCCGCGGGGGAAGGAAGGGCACCTTCTTATCGTTTTTCGATGTAGAAGGTGCCCTTCCTATCGTTTCGTCCGGCTGAGCAGGGGGATCGGCGGCCGGTGGTCGGTGTGGGCGTGGCGTGGCTAAGCTCGCTGCACTATGAGCGAGCACCACGAGCCGCAGGCCGAACCGGTCGAGCGCACCGGCGAGGAAGTACGGAGCAACTGGGTCCAGCGCCGCCGGGACAAGATCTACAACGAGATCTCGGCCAACCGGCGCGGCGAGTACACCGTGCCGACCTGGGTGCTGGCCGCGATCCTCGGCCTGTTCGTCGCAGGCTGGATCGCGCTGGTCGTCCTCAAGTGAGCCCGGGAGCGCCGCCTGCCGCCCCGCGTCTCGCTTGATCCCGGGCTGCGCCGCAGACCACCCCGCGCGCTTCACTGAAACGCGCAGCTCAGCCGCCTCCGGTGGTTAAGAAGGTGCCCTTCCTCTACGCATAGCGATAAGAAGGTGCCCTTCCTTTCATGTGGTGAGGGTGGCGGCGTGGCGGCCGGCGGCGGCGCAGGCCAGGAAGTAGGCGTGGTCGCCGTCGAGGTCGCGGCCCATGGTGGAGAGCTTCACAGGGGACGCCCGGAGGGCCTCGTCGAGGCCGGCGGTGGCGACCTTGACGATGCGGTGGCGGCTCGCGAGGGGTTCCAGCGCGTGGGCGATGGCGGCGGCCAGCGGTTCGGGGAGTTCCGCCGGGACCACCAGGTCCGCGGGGGCCAGGGCGACCCGGCCGAACGCGGTCAGGCTGTGGTGCGACACGCCGCGGTGGCGGGGGCGCGGATCGGCGTCGGAGATGCGCAGCGCGCCGACGGGCCGTCCGCCGAGCGCGGCCGTGGCGTTGACCGCCTCACCAGCCGCGACGCCGGAGAATCCCCAGGTGGTGCCCGTGCCGAGGTTGCCGGGGCCCTGGCTGAGGATGGTGATGTCGGCATGCAGCACGTGCCGGGCGGCGAGCAGCCCGGTGTGCACGTTGACGGCCTCCAGGTCGCCGCCCCAGGCCTGCCCGACCGAGACGGTGCCGGCCAGCCGGTCGCGCAGCGCGTCGAGGGTGCGGGAGAAGCCCGCGGCCAGCGCCCCGCCGTCGGTGAGCAGGTATGCCACCCGGGCCGCCGGCGCTTCGGCGTGGATGCCGGCCAGGATCGCGGGCAGCGCCGAGTGGAGGTCGGCCACGACCACCGGCATGCCGCCGATGTCCTGTGCCGCGGCCAGCACGTCGCGGTGCGGTGAGGCCTCCTCGTCGGCGGCCAGCCGGATCGTCTGCAGCGGGCTGTAGCGCGCCTTCACGATGTGGCCCGGCACCGGAGTGTCCTCGGGCAGCCGCCGGGGCAGCGCGACGACCATGGCGTAGCCGCCGGTGCCCAGGCCCAGCGCGAGCGCGTTGGTGTTCAGCAGCACCTCGTCGCCGACCTCGGGCTGTCCGACCAGGTCGGGGTAGGCCAGCGCGCGTACCGACGCGGGGTCGTCGGGGGTGCGGGCGACCAGCACGACGGTGAGTTCCTGCGCGCCGTGCCAACTGCGGCCGAGCCGCTCCACCGTGCCTGTCCGCCACCGAATCACGCCCCAGACCCTATCGGCCCGCCCGCCGGCACCCGGTCATACCGCCCCCGCCTCGCGGCGCCGTGCCGGATCTCCATGATCGCCCGACTTGCCTGGCACATGGGCGAATGGGCGGTCAAGATACGCACGATTGCCTGGCGAGTCGGGTGATCTTGGACTGGGTGGGGACGCTGGGGCCGGATCGGTGACGGGGTGTGTGGGGTGGGGGACGGGGGGTGAGCAGGTGTCGGACAATCGGTGCGCGGGTGGGGGAACAGGCGCTTGCCGGTTACCGTTTCGAGCGCTCGCGCTGCTAGCGTGGCGGTCGTGTCGCGCAGTCGAACCGAACGCCTGGTCAACCTTGTGATCTGTCTGCTGTCCACGCGGCGCTTCCTGACCGCCGCGCAGATCGCCGCCACCGTGCCCGGATACGAGCACAACGCCGACGACGCCCGTGAGCACGAGGCGTTCCAGCGCAAGTTCGAGCGGGACAAGGCCGAGCTGCGCGCGCTCGGCGTGCCCCTGGAGACCGGCACCGCCAGCGTCTTCGACACCGAGCCCGGTTACCGCATCGCCCGGCGCGACTACGCGCTGCCGGCGATCCCGCTCGGGCCCGACGAGGCCGCCGCGGTCGGCGTCGCGGCCCGGCTGTGGCGTCACGCGGGGCTGGCCGCCGCTGCGACCTCGGGCCTGGCGAAGCTGCGGGCCGGCGGCGTGGACGTGGACCCGCACGCGACCTTGGGCGTCGAGCCGGTGCTCGCCGTCGACGCCGCGTTCGAGCCGCTCACCGGCGCGGCCCGGGCCCGTCGCGAGGTGACCTTCCCGTACCGGGTGCCCGAGGACGACGCGCCCACCACCCGGCACCTGCAGCCGTGGGGTGTGGTCTGCTGGCGCGGCCGCTGGTACGTGGTCGGCCACGACACCGTCCGGGACGCGCCGCGCTGCTTCCGGCTGTCGCGCATCGTCGGCCCGGTGCGCCAGATCGGCGAGGAGCGCGCCTTCGAGCCGCCGGCCGACCTCGATCTCATCAGCTACGTGGCCCGCTGGTCCGGACCGGTCGAGCGGAACCGCACCACGCGCGTGCTGGTGCGCCCCGGTCGCGCCGCGGGGGTGCGCCGCTGGGCGGCCAACTGCACCCCGACCCCCGAGGGCGACGTGCTGGAGCTGCGCTACGCCGACGCGGACGGCTTCGCCGCCTGGCTGGTCGGATACGGCGCGGACGTGACGGTGCTGGAGCCGGCCGAGGTGCGCGAGGCGACCATCGCCCGGCTGCGCGAGATCGCCGGTGTGACCGCCCCGGCGGAGCTGGCGGAGGTGGCCTGATGACCGGGCGTTCCATGAGCGACCGCGCCCGACCGGTGCCGAGGGGTGAAGGCATGAGCGAGCGGGTCAGCGGGCTCGGTGGTGCCGCCGGCGAGCGCAGCGAGGAGAAGGCATGAGCAGCGCCAAGACGTCCGCCGACCGGCTCGCCCGGCTGCTGAACCTGGTGCCGTACCTGCTGGCCCGGCCGGGCATCGAGCTGGTCGAGGCCGCCGCCGACCTGGGCGTGTCCGAGCGGCAGCTGCGCGAGGACCTCGAGCTGCTGTGGGTGTGCGGTCTGCCGGGTTACGGTCCGGGCGACCTGATCGACATGTCGTTCGACGGGGACCGGGTCACCATCACCTACGACGCGGGCATCGACCGGCCGCTGCGGCTCACGCCCGACGAGGCGACCGCCCTGGTGGTGGCGCTGCGCATGCTGGCCGAGACGCCGGGCGTGGCGGACCGCGACGCGATCCACCGCGCTCTGACGAAGATTGAACAGGCCGCGGGCGAGATCGACGCGCCGGTTGCGGTGCGGCTGCCCGGCAACGACGACCGCCTGGCCGACCTGCGCTCGGCGCTGGAGCGCGGCAACGCGCTGCGGTTGAGCTACTACTCGGCGGCGCGTGACGTGTCCAGCGAGCGCATCGTGGACCCGATGCGGCTGCTGTCGGTGTCCGGGCGTTCGTACCTGGAGGCCTGGTGCCGTTCGGCGGGCGCGGTGCGCATGTTCCGGGTGGACCGCATCGATGCGCTGACCGAGCTCGACGAGCCGGCCGCGCCGCCGGCCGAGGCGCAGTCCGGTGACGTCGCGGAGGGCGTGTTCCAGCCCGATCCGGATTCGCCGACGGTCACCCTGCGGGTGGGCCGGGGTGGGCGCTGGATCACCGAGTACTACCCGTGCGAGTCGGTGGTCGAGGTGACGCCGGAGGAGTGGCTGGTCTCGCTGCGCGTCAACGACATGGACTGGGCACGTCGGCTCGTGCTCGGGCTGGGCCCGCAGGTGGCCGTGGTGGCCCCGGCGGAGCTGGCCGAGGCGGTGCGCGACAGCGCGGTGCAGGCGCTCGCGGCGTACGCGTAGGTCGATCGCGGCACGGCGGTCCGCGCCGCGCGGCGCACACGTTAGGCTGCTGGCGTGGTGGCGTGGATCGTGGTGGCAGTGGTGTTGCTGAGCCTGGTGTTCCTGGGGCTGGTGCTGCGCGTGCTGCTGTGGCGCCTGGCGGGGCTCAAGGAGGCGGCAGCCGAGCTGCAGCTCGTGGCGGCTCGGGCGCAGGAGCTGGCCAAGGTGGCCGAAGGGCTGCAGGTGCACGGCGACTCGCTGAAGGTCCGGGCCGAGCTGGCCCAGGAGCGGATCAACCTGATCAAGGAGAGCAAGGACTCTCTCAAGATCAAACGGGGTTGATTCCGGTTCACCGGGCGGTCGATCGCTGGTCACAACCGTTGCTGCAGGAATCTGCAGCACCTCCCACATCGCGTTGACGCTGCTTCCGGTGATGGTCGACACTTCACCTGCGGGCACACCCCGCCGGGCCGCGTACCATTAGTCCGGAACAAGTTGGTTAAACCCCCTCATCTTTCTGACTGGAGCAATCATGGGCGCCCTTAAGCCGTGGCACCTCATCCTCGTGGTGGTGGTGCTGGTGATCCTCTTCGGCTCGAAGAAGCTGCCGGACGCGGCCCGTTCGCTCGGTCGCTCGATGCGCATCTTCAAGGCCGAGACCAAGGCGCTGTCCGAGGACGGCAAGGACGCCAAGGACGCGACCGCCGAGAAGGCCGACGCCCAGGTGACGGCGCAGCAGCCGCTCGACGGCCAGCCGTCCGCCAAGCCGGTCGTGGACCCGGTCCAGCGCCAGCAGTCCTGAACCCCCTCCCCGGGCTGAAGACGTGAAGAACCCCCTGGCACGTCGCGAGCCGTCCCAGCGCGAGCGCGCTGCGGACGGCTCGATGACACTCATCGAGCACATCCGGGAGCTGCGCAGCCGGCTGTTCAAGGCCTCGCTGGGCATCATCGCGGGTCTGATGGTCGGCCTGTACTTCGCGGAGCCGATCCAGAACTTCATCAACGCGCCCTACTGCGATTTCAAGGGCGATGCGATCTGCCAGTTCAACTCGACGTCGCCGGTCGACCCGTTCCTGCTGCAGCTGAAGATCGGTCTGTATGCGGGTCTGATCATCGCGTCGCCGATCTGGCTCTACCAGCTGTGGGCCTTCATCGCCCCCGGCCTGCACAAGCACGAGAAGCGCTACAGCTACCTGTTCACGGCGATCGCCGTGCCGCTGTTCGCGATGGGCGCGTTCCTGGCCTTCTTCGTCGTGACGAAGAGCCTCGTGTTCTTCCTCGAGATGTCCGACACCTACGAGATCAACGTCGACCTGACCGGGTATTTCGACTTCGTCACCGGCGTCATGATGCTCTTCGGGTTCGGGTTCGAGTTCCCGCTCGTCCTGCTGATGCTCAACGTGGCGGGTGTGCTCACCGGCAAGCGGATGCTCGGCTGGTGGCGGGTGGCCGTCTTCCTGATGTTCCTGTTCGCCGCGATCGTCACGCCCACGCCGGACCCGTTCGGCATGAGCGCGCTCGCGCTGGCCATGGCGGTGCTGTACTTCATCGTCGTCGGTGTGTCGATGCTGAACGACAAGCGCCGCAACCGGGGCAAGTCGATCTACGAGGGCCTCGAGGACGACGAGACGTCTTCACTCGACGGCTACGACACCGATAGCATCACGCCCGGCGAGCGCGTCGAAGCGGTCGCGCCGGTCGCCTCCGCGGATCCGATCGAGCGACGCTACGACGACATGACCTGATCGCGGCGGCTCGTCCCGCGGCGAGGAGTGGCGGGAATGAGCGAGCTGAGCGAGCGAATCATGAGCTCGGTGCCTGCCTGTGACGAGCGCAGCGAGGAGCGGGCATGAGCGAGCTGAGCGACGAGATCGTGGTGCTGAGGAACCCCGGTGCCGGCAGAGGCCGGCACCGGGGTTCTCTGCCTGGAGTGCTGGAACGCCTCGGCGCGGCCGGGCGGCCGGTGCGCGTGCTGGACGCGCCCACCGCAGCCGAAGCCGAGCAGGCCTGCCGCGACGCCGTCGCCGCGGGCGCCGGAGCGCTGGTCGCGATGGGCGGCGACGGCACCGTGCACCTGGTCCAGCAGGCCGTGGCCGGCACCAGCGTGCCACTGGGCGTCATCCCCGCCGGCACCGGCAACGACTTCGCCACCAGCGCCGGGCTGCCCGCCGACCTGTACGCGGCCGCGGACGCCATCGCCGCCGCGCTGCGCGAGGGCCGCACCCGGGCGCTGGACCTGGCCCGCATCACCTGCCTCGACGGCACCGTGCGCTGGTACGGCGCGGTGCTCGCGGCCGGCTTCGACGCCATCGTCAACGAGCGCGGCAACCGCATGCGCTGGCCCCGCGGCCCGATCCGCTACGACCTCGCCGTGCTGCTGGAACTGGTCCGGCTGCGGCCCCGCCGCTACACGGTCACCGTCGACGGGCAGACCAGCGTGCTGGACGCCGTGCTGCTGGCCGTCGGCAACACCGCGGCGTACGGCGGCGGCATGCGCATCTGCCCCGACGCCGACGCCACCGACGGCCTGCTCGACATGGTCTGGGCCGAGCCGGTCTCCCGGGCCACCCTGATCCGCATCAAACCGCGCGTCTACCAGGGCACCCACATCACCCATCCGAAGGTGCGCTCGCTGCGCGCCCGCGAGATCACGCTCGCCGCCGAGGGCATCGTCTGCTACGCCGACGGCGAGCGCATCGGCCCGCTGCCGGTGACCGTCACCGCCGTCCCGCAGGCGGTCCACCTCCTGTCCTGACCAGGCACGGCAGCGGCGGCGCGATGGGAAGGGCACCTTCCCATCGCATAGCGATGGGAAGGTGCCCTTCCTTCGGGTTCAGGCGGGGAGTACGGCGTCGTACGCCACCGGCAGGTGGATCGGGCCGCGCAGTACGGGGCTCGGGCGGTACGGCGGCGGGTCGGCCACCAGACGTGGGTTCTGCAGGCGCTTGGCCAGCTGGGTCAGCGCGAGCTGGGCCTCGAGCCGGGCCAGCGGGGCGCCGAAGCAGTAGTGCACGCCGTTGCCGAAGGCCAGGTGCACGTTGTCGGCACGGTCCGGGTCGAACCGGTCGGCGTGCGGGATGCACTCGCCGTCGCGATTGCCCGACGCCAGCACCAGCACCACCGGGTGCCCCTTCCTGATCGTCGCACCGGCGATCTCGATGTCGGCGACCGCGATGCGGTTGGGCACGAAGTGCACCGACGGCTCGTACCGCAGCAGTTCCTCGACCATGCGGATGCTGAAGTCGGGCTCGGTGCGCAGCCGCTCCAGCACCTCCGGATGGCGCTGCAGGGTGAGCCAGCCGTTGGCGATCAGGTTCACGGTCGTCTCGTGGCCCGCGATGAGCAGCAGGACCAGCGTCGCGAACAGGTCGCCGCCCTCCAGCTGCCCGTCCGGGCCGTCGTCGGTGACGTATCCCGACAGCATGTCGTCGCCGGGGTCCGCCCGCCGTCGCTGCGCCAGCTCGAACATGTACGCGCCCAGCTGCTGGAACGCCTCCTTGGCCTGCTGCTTGGCCTCGGGCGTCGGCTGGCCCGCCGAGTTCACGATCGGGTCGACCCAGGCGCTGAAGCGCGGCTCGTCCTCCTCCGGCACACCTAGCAGCTCGCAGATCACCGCCACCGGGAACGGGTACGCCATGTCGTCGACGAGGTCGCACTCGCCCTTGCCGGCGAGGCCGTCGATCAGCCGCGTGACGATCGCCTCCAGCGCGGGCGTCAGCTTGTCGATGCGGTCCGGGCGGTGCGGCGGGCCGAACTGGCGCATCGCGATACGGCGCAGCGTGTCGTGGCGCGGCGCGTCGGTGCGGATGAAGCTGGGCGGCAGCGCGCCCCCGCCCTCGGAAAGCGGCCCGGCCTTGTGGGCGAACTCCGGCAGCAGGTTGGCCGCGTCGGAGCTGATCCGCGGGTCGTGGAACAGCGCGTAGATCTCCCGGAAGGTGCTCACCACGAAGGTGCCGTCGGGCTCCTGCCATACCGGCTGGGTGCGCAGCTTGTCGTAGAGCGGCCACGGGTTGGCCCGGTTGTTGAAGTCGACGATCTCGTCGAACACGCTGGGTTCTGTCATGACGGTTCCTCGCTTCGATCGTGACCGCCATGCGGTACGGGGACTGCCTGCCTCATGGCGGCCCTTCAGCGCCGCCGGGACGGGCGGACCAGGGTGGCCCGGCGCTCGCTGGGGTCGTGCCCGGTGACCACGACGGTCGCCTCGCGCCCTGGGTACGTTCGATCCGGGAACTCCGCGGGCACCGGCACCCGGTCGGCCGGCGGGTTGGTCATGTCGTACGGCAGCGGGAACGGTGCCGCCTGCTCGATGAGCTGCTGGTAGAAGTCCAGCCACTTGCCCTGGTTCCAGCTGACCGCGCCGACGACCCGGCCCTTGTAGCCGTACGCGGCGACGAACTGCCGGCTCTCCACGGACCCCTGCGTGATCGCGATCTGGTCGGCGATCGGCGGCACGCCCACCGACTTGATGTTGTGGCCGAACTGCAGCGACCAGAACGCGGGCATCTCCAGGTGCGGCCAGCGGTCGGTCTCGCTGCTGATCATGTTGTGCGCGGCGACCTCGGCCTGGGTGACCGCGTTGCCCCAGTGCTCCATCGCCAGGAACTGGTAGCCGAACATCGGCTGCGGCTGGCGGGCCACGTCCCCGGCGACGAAGACGTCGTCGGTGACCAGACCCGCGGCGGTGAACGCGCGGCAGCCCGCGTCGCAGGCCAGACCCCACACGCCCACGGCGAGCCCGGCGCTCTCCAGCCACTCCACGTTGCGGACGCCACCGAGGGCGACCACGGCCACGTCCACCTCGATCGTGGTGCCATCGGACAGCACCGCCCGGCGCAGCTTGCCGTCCTCGCCCTGCAGCGAGTTCACCTTGGTATGGGTACGCAGGTCCACGCCGTGCTCGCGCATGATGCCCGCCGAGATCCGGCCCATCACCCCGCCCAGCGCCCCCACCAGCGGCGCCGGCCCGGCCTCGGCCACGGTGACCGGGATGCCCAGCTCGACGCAGACCGAGGCCATCTCGGAGCCGGTGAACCCGGAGCCGACGACCAGCACCCGCCGCGGGTGCGCCAGCAGCCGCTCGCGCAGCCCGGCGGCGTCGCCGCGGGTGCGGATGGTGAACACGCCGTCCAGCGCGGCCTCCTCCGGCACGGGCCACGGCCGGGCGCGAACCCCCGTGGCGACGAGCAGCCGGTCGAACTCGACCTCCTGGCCGTCGGCCAGCACGACGCGCTTGTGGTCCAGGTCCACGCTGGTGGCGGCGACCCCGAGCCGCCAGTCGGCGTCGATGTCGCGCCGCCGGGGCAGCGTGGTGTCGGCCGAGGCGACGAAGCCGGTCTGCACCTGCTTGGACAGCGGCGGCCGGTCGTAGGGCTCCTCCGGCTCGTCGCCGATCACCGTCAGCGTGCCGGTGAACCCCTCGGCGCGCAGCTGCTCGGCGGCCTTCAGCCCGGCCAGTGACGCCCCGACGATCACGATGCGCCCGTCACGGCGCAGCCGGTCGCCCTTGGCCGCCACGACCGTCGCCGCGGGCGGCGGCTGCGGCAGGTCGGCCATGTCGACCTGGAGCGCCTGCACCGGGCAGGCGGCCGCGGCTCGCAGCACCTTCACCCGCTGGTCGTCCGACGGCGCCGGGTCGAACATGAGGGCCTCGTCGCCGACCATCCGGAACGCCTCGGGAGCCAGGAACGCACACTGCGCGTACCCCTGACACTTCGTCAGATCCACCACCACACGCATGGCCTCATTCTTCGCGCCCCCCACCCCGAATCAGCCCGAATCAGGCAATCTCGCCAACACGAAGATCCACCCCCGGCGCAACTCTTGAAGACTTGCCGCCTCCGAGGTGCCCCGAGGCCACAACTCTTCGAGAGTTGCGGGGAGCGGGCCCCGCGGGGGCGGGGCAGGGAGAGGTCAGGTGCGGGGGAGGGCCAGGGAGACGGCGCGGTGCAGGCCGTTGGGGCGGCCGGGGGAGGCGGCGGGGACGACCAGGGCGGCGCAGCCGGCGTTGACCGCGCCGGCGTCGGCGGGGGTGTCGCCGATCATGAGGACACGCTCGGGGTCGACCGACAGCATGCCGCAGGCCCGCAGGAAGATCTTGGGATCGGGCTTGGTGCAGCCCACCTCGTACGACAGCACGAGCGCGTCGAACAGCGCGGTCAGCCCCCAGGCGTCCAGCAGCGGGCGCAGGTCGAAGCCGATGTTGCTGACCACCGCGGTGCGCACCCCGGCGGCCCGCAGGGTCGTCAGCGTGCCCATCACGTCCGGGTAGGGCGTCCAGCCGACCGGTGTCAGTACGCGCGCGTAGAGGGCGTCGGACAGCCCGGGGACGTCGTTGGGCACGGTCGCGGCCAGCCCGGTGTACACGTGGCGGTGGGCGTGCTCGTACAGGTCGCGGTCGGCCCACGCCTCGGCCAGTTGCGGGGGCACCCGCACCGGGGGCGCCACGCCCGGCAGCGCACCTGCCGTGGCCAGCCGGTCGGCCAGCACCGTGGCCTTGCCACGGTCCAGCGTGACGCCGCAGTCGGCGGCCGCCGCGCTGACCCAGGCCACCGGGTCCACGGTCGTGGCCAGGGTGCCGTGGAAATCGAAGAACACGGCGTCGAGGGCACGGTGACCGTCGATCCGTGCCGGGTGGGCGTACGGCGGCGGCGGGGACTCGGGCACGTCAGCAGGATACCGACCTGCGCCGACTGGCCTCTTTCGCCTAGCCTTTGCGGTATGACGAGCCCCGCCGAGCGGCGACCCGGCACCGGGTCGGACGCCGGAACAGCCCGACCAGCGACCCCTGCCGAAGGCCGTAAGACCCCCGCCGCCTCTCCACTGGTCGACGAGTTCGCCGCCGGGCTCAGCTTCGCCCTCGACCCGTTCCAGCGGACCGCGTGCGCGGCGCTGGAACGCGGCAGCGGCGTGCTGGTGTGCGCGCCGACCGGCGCGGGCAAGACGGTCGTCGGCGAGTTCGCCGTGCACCTGGCGCTGCAGCAGGGTCGCAAGTGTTTCTACACGACGCCGATCAAGGCACTGTCCAACCAGAAGTTCCACGACCTGGTGCGGCGTTACGGCGCGGACAAGGTCGGTCTGCTGACCGGGGACAACTCCATCAACGGCGACGCGCCGGTGGTCGTGATGACCACCGAGGTGCTGCGCAACATGCTCTACGTCGGCTCGTCCGCGCTGGCCGGACTGTCCTACGTGGTCATGGACGAGGTGCACTACCTGGCCGACCGGTTCCGGGGCGCGGTGTGGGAGGAGGTCATCATCCACCTGCCCGCCTCGGTCACGCTGGTGTCGCTGTCGGCGACCGTGTCCAATGCCGAGGAGTTCGCCGACTGGCTGGTCACCGTACGCGGCCGCACCGAGGTCGTGGTGAGCGAGCACCGGCCGGTGCCGCTGTGGCAGCACATGCTGGTCGGCAAGCGCATGTACGACCTGTTCCACGACTCCGAGGCGGCCCGCGCCCACGAGGTGCACCCTGAGCTGCTGCGGCAGACCCGGGAGCTGGCCCGCCGGATGGACGCGGTCGACGTGCGCCGCGGTCGCGGCGGTCGCGGTCGGCGCGGGCCGGGCCCGAACCGGCCCGAGATCGTCGACAAGCTCGACGGCGAAGGGCTGCTGCCGGCGATCCTGTTCGTGTTCAGCCGCGCGGGCTGCGATGCCGCCGTGCAGCAGTGCCTGCAGTCGGGACTGCGGCTGACCTCGCCCGAGGAGCGCACCGAGATCCGCGAGGTGGTCGAGCGGCGCATCGCCAACATCCCCGGCGAGGACCTGGCCGCACTGGGCTACTGGGACTGGCTGGACGGGCTGGAGCGGGGCCTGGCCGCCCACCACGCGGGCATGCTGCCGGCGTTCAAGGAGGTCGTCGAGGAGCTGTTCGTCCGCGGCCTGGTCAAGGCCGTGTTCGCCACGGAGACCCTGGCGCTGGGCATCAACATGCCGGCCCGCTGCGTGGTGCTGGAGCGGCTGGTCAAGTACAACGGCGAGGCCCACGTCGACCTGACGCCGGGGGAGTACACGCAGCTCACCGGGCGGGCCGGGCGGCGCGGCATCGACGTCGAGGGCCACGCGGTCGTCGTCTGGGGGCCGGAGGTGGATCCGCGCCACGTGGCCGGTCTGGCCTCCACCCGGACGTATCCGCTGCGCTCGAGCTTCCGGCCGTCGTACAACATGGCGGTCAACCTGGTCGGCTCGGTCGGTGCGGCACGCGCCCACGACCTGCTGGAGTCGTCGTTCGCGCAGTTCCAGGCGGACCGCTCGGTGGTCGGCCTGGCCCGCCAGGTGCAGCGCAACAACGAGGTGCTGGCGGTGTACGACACCGAGCTGGCCTGCGAGCACGGCGACTTCGCCGAGTACTTCGCGCTGCGGGTGGCCATCGCCGACCGGGAGAAGCAGCTGACCCGCAACAGCCAGCAGGAGCGTCGCGCGGCGGCGGTCGAGTCGCTGGAGCAGCTCAAGGTCGGCGACGTGATCAAGATCCCGTCCGGCAAGCACTCGGGGCTGGCCATCGTGCTCGACCCGGGCGTGGGCGGGTTCGGCGAGCCGCGCCCGGTGGTGCTGACCGAGGACCGCTGGGCCGGGCGCATCTCGGCGGGCGAGTTCGCCGGCACGGTCGAGGTGGTGGGCCGGGTGCGGGTGCCGCGCCACTTCAACCACCGTGCCCCGGCCGAGCGGCGGGACCTGGCCTCGTCGCTGCGCAACCTGGACGTCGCCCGGGGCGCCGGGCGGCGCCGCCGCGGCGGCAACGGCAGCCACGAGGACCGGGAGCTGCTGGCGCTGCGCAAGGCGATGCGGGCGCACCCGTGCCACGCCTGCCCGGAGCGCGAGGACCACGCCCGCTGGGCGGAGCGGCGGCAGCGGCTGTTCCGGGACACCGAGAACCTGCGCGACAAGGTGAGCAACCGCACCGGGTCGCTGGCACGCGTCTTCGACCGCATCTGCGAGCTGCTCACCGAGCGCGGCTACCTGGCCGCCGACGGCGAGGTGACCGCCCCGGGCCGGATGCTGGCGCGCATCTGGACCGAGGCCGACCTGCTGGTGGCCGAGTGCCTGCGCACCGGCGTGTGGGAGGGCCTGGAACCGCACGAGCTGGCCGCGGCCGTATCCGTGGTGCTCTACGAGGCCCGCCGGGATGTGGACGAGCAGGCGTCGGTGCCGCGCGGCCCGGTCGCCGCGGCGGTCGACGCGACCGTGCGCACCTTCTACCAGCTGGGCGTGGACGAGCGGCGGCTAGGCCTGACGCAGACCAAGGAGCCCGATCTCGGCTTCGTGTGGCCGATGTACCGCTGGGCCAAGGGGGAGCCGCTGGCCAAGGTGCTCGCCAGTGGGCACAGCCTGGACGGCGACATGCCGGCCGGGGACTTCGTCCGATGGGCGAGACAGGTCATCGATCTTCTCGGACAGATTGCCGACGCCACCGGCGCGCCATCGTCGCTGCGTGAGACCGCGCGGACGGCGATGGACGCGGTCAATAGAGGCGTACTTGCGTATACTGCGGTTGTCTGACCGAGTTGCCAGCGCAAACACTCTTCCGGGATCATGCACGAAGGCGAATGTCGCTCACTGTATGACAAGCCGAAGGGGTCGACCGCCGTGGCCGACGTGCATCACTTCACCCATGGACTCGTCACGCCCGGTGTGGCGTACGCACTGTCCATCCTCGGCTCGTCGCTGGGCCTGATCTGTACCGCCCGTATGCGTACCGCTACCACCGGCAAGCAGCGGTTCTGGTGGATCGTGCTGGCCGCGTGGGCGCTCGGCGGCACGGCGATCTGGGCCATGCACTTCATGGCCATGCTGGGCTTCAGCGTGACCGGGGCGCAGATCCGCTACGACACCCCGCGCACGGCGCTGAGCGCGCTGGTCGCGATCGTCGTGGTCGGCCTGGGCCTGCGGATCGTCGGGTTCGGCAAGCCGAACGTCGGCCGCATCGTCCTCGGTGGCATCTTCACCGGCGTCGGCGTGGCGGGCATGCACTACCTGGGCATGTTCGCGATGCGGCTGAACGGCGAGGTGGCGTACGACGCGGCCCTGGTCGCCGCCTCGGTGATCATCGCCGTGGTGGCCGCGACGGTGGCGCTGTGGTTCACCGTCGTGCTGAGCCGGCCGCTGGCCATCGCCGGCGCGGCCCTGCTGATGGGCGTCGCGGTGTGCGGCATGCACTACACCGGCATGGCCGCGATGTCGGTGAAGCTGACCACGCCGACGCTGGGCGGCGGGATCGGCGGCACGTCCGCGGCGAACCTGCTGGTGCCGATCGGCGTGCTGGTGCTGCTGGTGATCGGTGGCCTGGTCTTCGCGATCGGCGCGGCCCCCACCAAGGAGGACATGGCCGCCCGCGAGTACCTCGACCGGGTGCAGGCCGCCCGTGAAGAGGCCGCGATCGGGCAGCAGCGCGGCACCGTGCGCCGTCCCACCGCGTTCACTCCGCGCGGCAAGTGACCGACCGCTCCTCCTGCTGATCTCGACACTCGCCCGTGCCGCCCCGCGGCACGGGCGAGCTGCGCCCGGACCGCGTACGCGGTGGGTGTCCGGGCCTTGTGGCAGGCTGTCAGCATGACCGCACCCCTGCTCGCCATCGACGCGCCGAGCCTGTACTTCCGCGCCTTCCACGGCGTGCCCGCCAAAGCGGCGATGGCCCCGGACGGCACCCCGGTCAACGCGGTGCGCGGCTTTCTCGACATGGTCACCACGCTGGTGAAGGGCCGCCGGCCGGACCGGCTGGTGTGCGCGCTGGACTACGACTGGCGGCCTGCCTGGCGGGTGGCGCTGATCGGCACGTACAAGACGCACCGGGTGGCGCCCGCGGGCGGCGAGGAGGTGCCCGACGAGCTGGTGCCGCAGGTCGACCTGCTGCTGGAGGTGCTCGACGCGTTCGGCATCGTGGCCTACGGGGTGGACGGCAACGAGGCCGACGACGTGCTCGGCACGCTCGCCGCGACCCAGACCGCGCCGGTCGAGGTGGTCTCCGGCGACCGTGACCTGTTCCAGCTGGTCGACGATACGCGTGGGGTGCGGCTGCTCTATGTCGGGCGCGGCGTGGCCAAGCTCGAGGACTGCGACGAGGCCGCGGTGCTGGCCAAGTACGGCGTCCCGGCGGGCGGCTACGCCGACTTCGCGGCGCTGCGCGGCGACCCGAGCGACGGCCTGCCCGGCGTGGCGGGCGTGGGCGAGAAGACCGCGGCCCGGCTGATCGAGCGCTACGGCACCCTGGACGCCATCGTCGCGGCGGTGGCCGACCCGGCCGCCGACTTCGCGCCGGGGCTGCGCACCAAGCTGGAGGCGGCCGCCGACTACCTGGCCGTCGCGCCGAAGGTGGTGCGGGTGGCCACCGACCTGAAGCTGCCCGAGCACGACCTGACCCTGCCCGCGGTGCCGCGCGACCCGGATCGGCTGCTGGCGCTCGCCGAGCAGTGGAACCTGGCGAGCCCGTGCCGCCGACTGGTCGACGCCCTGGCGGCCAACGCCGGTTGAATCGTGCTGCGCGAGTTGGCATGAGCTCCGCTTCACCGGGCATACGCTGGGGATGCGGAGGACGACAGTGACTGACATCGACGGCGACAGGCGGCAGGAGTCGGGGGAGGATCCCGATGAGCGGTGGAATCGCAACTACTCGGAGCTGCTGCAGGAGCTGCGGGTGGCGCAGACCGGCGTGCAGATCCTGTTCGCGTTCCTGCTGACGCTGCCGTTCTCGGTGGGCTTCGAGAAGATCAACGGCACCGAGCGGGTGCTGTACGTGGTCACGTTCATCTGCAGTGCGCTCGCCGCGTCCCTGCTCATCGCGCCGGTCAGCTACCACCGGCTGTCGTTCCGGGAGGGGCGCAAACCGCAGATCGTGCGGACCGCGCACGTGCTGGCGCAGTTCGGCCTGTTCTTCGAGATGACCGCGATCGTGCTGGCCATCTACCTGGTGGTGGACGTGGTCGCGGGGGTGCGCTGGGCGGGCTTCCTGGGCGGCGGCATGGCCCTGATCTACATCCTGCTCTGGTACGTGCTGCCGCTGGCCACCAAACCGTCGCGGCCGGGCGACTGAGCCCGGACATACGGGAAGCCCGGCTTATCTCAATTGAGATCGGTCGGGCTTCACTTCTCACGTTAGACCGGCATATCCGGCATGTCAACCCTTGGCCCGATTATTTGTCGGCCCCTGCGCGGAGGTGCGCCACCACCACCGGGCACCCGGCGTGGTGGATCAGCGCCTGGCTGACCGAGCCCAGCAGCAGGCCCGTGAACCCGCCCAGGCCACGGCAGCCGACGACGACCTGCAACGCCCCCATGGACTGCTCCGTCAGCGCGGCCGCCGCGGAGGACTCCATGGTGATCCGTTCCAGGTCCACGTGCGGATAGCGGTCGTGCCAGCCCGCCACGGCCGTGTCGAGCACAGATTCCTCCTGGGCGCGCAGCGTGTCGATGTCGTACACGAACGGCATGCCCGCCGCGCCGGTGGTGATCGGTCCCAGCCACGCGTGCACGGCGGTGACGCCGCAGCCGCGCCGCTGCGCCTCGTCGAAGGCGAACGCCAGCGCGGCGCCCGACTGCGGCGAGCCGTCGACGCCGACCACGATCCGGCCCACCGCGCCCACGCCGGCCTGCTCCGGGGCGGTCGGCGGGCGCACCACCGCGACCGCGCAACGGGCGTGCATCGACACCTGCAGGCTCGTCGAGCCCAGCATCAGGTCGTGGAATCCGCCGTGCCCGCGGCTGCCGACGACCACCATGGCCGCGGACTCCGACTCCTTGATCAAGCCGTGTGCCGGGTCGTCGCGCAGCACCTCGGAGGTGAGCGTGATGTCCGGCCGCATCGCCCGGACCTCGGTCATCGCGTGCTCGGTGATCCCGTGGCCGGCCGAGGACAGCGCCGCCTCCGCGACGCCGTCGCCGAGCCGGGGCCCGGGATCCTCGCTCACGTAAACGATCTTCAGGGGCAGTTCGCGCAGCGCTGCCTCGTCGGCCGCCCAGCGCAGTGCCGTCGTGGCGGCCGGTGAGCCGTCCACGCCCACCACCACCGGCCCGGTCAGCCCGATGCTCATGGCCCGCCTCCCTGCGCAGCTCAGCTCAACTCCACTATGTCCTTTCCCGCCCCCGCCTGAGCGGAAACGGCCCCTGCCCGCCGCTCCGCCGGTGCAGGTTGCTCCGTCAAGATCGCCGTTTCACGCCAAAACCTCGGTCTGACCAGACCTTTCGACCTGAAACGCCGATCTTGACCGCGAACGGCAGGGGCGGCCGAGCAGAACCGGCCGGGCGGAACCACCTAACGACCGTTAAGCTGGCTCCATGCCCAGCGTTACCCGCCTGCTTCCCACCCCTGAAGCACACGACCTGCTCGAACTCACCCGCGAGATCGCGGACAAGGAGCTCGCGCCGCACGCCGACGACTTCGAGGCGCGCGGGGAGTTCCCCCGCGAGCTGATCCGCACGCTGGGCCGCTCCGGCCTGCTCGGCCTGCCCTACTCCGCCGAGTACGGCGGCGCGGAGCAGCCGTACGAGGTCTACCTGCAGGTGCTGGAGATCCTGGCCAGCCGCTGGGTCGCCATCGCCGAGACGGTCAGCGTGCACACCCTCGCCTGCTACCCGCTGGCCCATCACGGCACCGCGGAGCAGCGCGAGCGCTGGCTGCCCGACCTGATCGGCGGTGAACTGCTCGGCGCGTACTGCCTGTCCGAGCCCGCCGGCGGGTCCGACGCGGCGAACCTGACCACCAGGGCCGTACGCGACGGCGACGCCTACCGGGTGAGCGGCACCAAGGCGTGGATCACCCACGCGGGCGTGGCCGACTTCTACAACGTCTTCTGCCGCACCGGCGGTCCCGGCCCGAAGGGCATCTCCTGCCTGCTGGCCCCGGCGGACACGCCCGGCCTGCACCCGCAGGCGCGGGAGAAGACCATGGGCCTGCGCTCGTCGCCGGTCGCCCAGCTTGCGTTCGACGACGCGGTGGTGCCCGCCGAGCGGCTCATCGGCGGCGAGGGCGAGGGCTTCCGGATCGCGATGGGCGCGCTGGACTCGGGCCGCCTCGGCATCGCCGCCTGTGCCATCGGCCTGGCCCAGGGCGCGCTCGACTACGCGGTCGGCTACGCCCGGGAGCGGGTGCAGTTCGGCAAGCCGATCATCGACCTGCAGGGCCTGGGCTTCATGCTGGCCGACGCGGCGACGCAGATCTCCGCGGCGCGGGCGCTGATGCTGCACGCGGCCCGGCTGCGCGACGCGGGCCTGCCGTATTCGATCGAGGCGGCCAAGACCAAGCTGTTCGCCACGGACATGGCCATGCAGGTCGCCACCGACGCGGTGCAGGTGCTCGGCGGGGCCGGCTACGTGGCCGACCACCCGGTCGAGCGGTACTTCCGCGAGGCCAAGGTGCTGCAGATCGTCGAGGGCACCAACCAGATCCAGCGCATGGTGATCGCCCGGTCCCTCGCCAAGGACTGACCTCCTTTCCCGCCGACGCCGGTCCGGGTCGTGGCACGCGCCACGATCCGGACCGGCGTTTCCTGTTGTGCCCGGCCGCACCTGGTGATGTAATTCCTATAAAGCCGCTAGGAAAAGCAGGTGATCTGAATGATCGTCGCCACCGGGGTTCGGGCCGACCATCTGAGCACGGCCCGCCGCCTGGCCGACAACCCCGCCGACTGGGAGGTCGCGCCGCGGTTCGACCCGGCGCAGCGCTGGTATCACCGGCTGCTCGCCGGATCCGGCGTCGAGGCGTGGCTGCTGACCTGGCTGCCCGGCCAGGAGACCGACCTGCACGACCACGGCGGCAGCGCGGGCGCGTTCGTGGTGGTCTCCGGCGCGCTGACCGAGCGGACCGTGACCGTGGCGCGCGACGGCACGGCCGCGCTCACCGGCCGCGTGCTGACCGCGGGGGCGGCCCGCCAGTTCGGCGAGCACCACGTGCACCAGATCGTCAACGCCGGCCCCGTGCCGGCCGTCAGTGTGCACGTGTACGGGCCGGAGCTGACGACCATGACCCGCTACCGGCTCCAGCGTGGACGGTTGCTGGTGGCGGCCGTCGACCGGGCGGGAGCACAGTGGTGAGCGTGCAAGCCGACCTCACCGCGCCCGCAGGCTCGCGCGGCATCGACGAGATCCTCGCCGCGGCGCGCTCGCGGCTGACCCGCCTCGACGCGCCGACGGCTGCAGCCGCCCAGCGGGACGGTGCCCTGTTGGTGGACATCCGGCCCGTCGCGCAGCGTGCCGCACACGGCGGCATCCCCGGTGCGCTGATCGTCGAACGCAACGTCCTCGAATGGCGCTTCGATCCGCGCAGCGACGCCCGGCTGCCGGTCGCCGACCGGTACGACCTGCCGGTCGTGGTGTTCTGCCAGGAGGGCTACACGTCCTCGCTGGCCGCGGCGGCACTGCAGGACCTCGGCCTGCACCGGGCCACCGACCTCGCGGGCGGCTTCGCCGCCTGGCAGGTCGCGGGCCTGCCCACCACCCCCTGACCAAGGTCGCCCACCCGGCGCGACCCTTGACGACTTGCGGCCACCGGGCCGGGATGACCCCGCGACTCGCGAAGAGTTGCGGCAGGAGAGTCCGGCCCGGGTCCGGGATGGCCGGTTCGGCTGAGGGGGGTCTGGTCACTCGGGGGAACCCGTTGGGCACCTGTGCTGATCTTGCGAGAGCGCTGCTGCCGTGGCAGGCTGCCGGGAGCCCCGTCGCCGAGGAGGAGGGCACGACATGGCCGTCGACCCCCAGACGCTGGTCGAGGAGTGGGACGCCTGGCGTGCCGCCCGCGAGCAGGAGCTGCGCGAACCCCACGGCTGGCTGAGCCTCACCGCGCTGCACTGGCTGCCCGCCGAGGGGGTCACGCTGCCCGGCGTGCCGGGGCGCTGGAGCGTGCACGACGACGGCGCGCTGCTGCTGGCCGAGGCCGCCGACGGGCTCAGCCATGCGGGTGAACCCGTCGAGGGTGAGCTGGTGCTCAGCCCGGTCGAGGGCGGCGCCGGCATCACACTCGACCACGGCGACCGGCTCATCGAGATCATCCAACGCGGCGGGGCGTACGCCCTGCGCGTGCGCGACCCCCGGGCGCCCACCCGGACCGGCTTCACCGGCGTGCCGACGTTCGCGCTCGACGCACGCTGGGCGCTGGACGCGGTCTTCGAGGCTTATGAGACGCCCCGCCCGGTCACCGTCGGCGCGGTGATCGCGGGGCTCACCCACGACCAGATCGCCCGCGGCGTGCTGCGCTTCGAGGTCGACGGGGTGGCGCAGGCGCTGACCGCCATGGACGCCGGTGACGGCAGCCTGTCCGTGCTGTTCCGCGACGCGACCAGCGGCGTGTCGACGCACGGCGGGGCGCGCTCGCTGTCGGTGGCCGAGCCGGGCGTGGACGGCGCGGTGGTCGTCGACTTCAACCGCGCCGTCAACATGCCCTGCGCGTTCACCGAATACGGCACCTGCCCGCTGCCGCCGCCGGAGAACCTGCTGGCGATCGCGGTGGAGGCGGGGGAGCGTACGCCCCGCTGAGCCTCACCAGTGCTGGCCGCCGTGCCCGGAGGCCAGCGCGTCGGCGTGCGCGCGGCTCTTCTTGAGCTTGCGCGGGATCCGTTCCTTCTTGTGCTTGCCGTTCTGGTGTGAGCTGAGCCCGGCCAGTGCCGTGTAACTGTCCTCGTTCGCCTGGGTGCGGCGGCGCCGGTACGCCACCACGGCGCCCACACCTGCGGCCGCCGCGGACACCAGCCCGGCGGTGATCCAGCTGATCTTGCTCGTTGCCATCGCCCTCTCCTTCGTGCCGCCCGCGGAACGTGGACGGGCCGCCGAGCCGCGAGCGTGGCGGCGCACCGGGCGAACCATGTTCCGCTGCTCGACCATAGCCCGATGGGCGCGGATATGAGGTGATTTGCGCATTCGGCTGCTCGCGACGCCGCGCTCGTGGCCGCAGACGACTCCGCCCCGGCTGCCAGGGCAGCCGGGGCGGAGTGCCGCGAGGGACGCGGATCAGGCGGGTTGGATCGCGAGCACGTCGACGACGAAGCGCAGCGGGCCGGGCAGCCGGGCGTCCGGGCCGTCGCCGTACGCCAGGTCGGACGGGATGTCGAGCTGCACGCGGCTGCCGACCTTCACCCCGACGAGGCCCTGGTCCCAGCCCTTGATGACCTGGCCGGCGCCGATCGGCACGGGGTAGGCCTGCTTGTTGTCCCAGGACGCGTCGAACTGCTCGCCGGTGGCGTACTTGACGCCCACGTAGTTCACCAGGATGGTCTCGCCCGACTTCACCGCAGGGCCCTTGCCCTCGATGAGCATGGTGACCTTCAGCTCCTTCGGCGTGCCCGCACCCTTGGTGACCACCGGCTTGGTGCCCAGCGCGGGGTCGGCGCCCGCGGGCAGCGGCGGGAACTTCGCGTCGGGCGCGGGGGCGTTCGGGTCGGCGGCGTTGGGGTCCGCCGCCGGGCTCGCACCGGCGCTGGCCGAGGCGTCGGGCTGCGAGGCCGTCGAGTTGTCGCCGCCGCCGTCCTTGAACACCACGAAGGCGAAACCGATCAGCAGGATCGTGCCGAAGAACGTGCCGAGCAGGCCGTACAGGATCTTCCTGCGCTTGGCCGCCCGCGCCGCGGCGACCCGGGCCTCCCGCCGCTCCGCCTTGCTCGCCCGCCGGGCGCTGTCGGCCCGGTCCTTCACCTGTCCGCTCACGAGTCCTCGAATCTCCGCCGACCGTCATGTCTGTGTGTGGCACCTGCCACGGCTGGGCACACGCTACCGGTTCGCACGCCGGTCCGCGCGTGTCACTGCCCGGCGATCCGGTGCGGCTCGTAGGGCTTCTCCAGCGCGGCCACCTCGGCCGCGCTCAGCGTGAGGTCCAATGCGGCCACCGCGTCCTCCAGGTGCTGCGGTTTCGTCGCGCCGACGATCGGTGCGACCACGCCCGGCCGGCTCGCCACCCAGGCCAGCGCGATCTGGGCCCGGGGCACGCCGCGCTCGCGGGCGATCCGGCCGACCTCGGCGACCACCGCGGCGTCGGCCGCCTCGGTCGGGGCGTAGAGGCCCTCGCCGAAGGCGTCGTCCTTGGTGCGGGCGGTGACGGCGTCGGGCTCGCGGGTCAGCCGGCCGCGGGCCAGCGGGCTCCACGGGATCACCCCGATGCCCTCGTCGAGGCAGAGCGGCAGCATCTCCCGCTCCTCCTCGCGGTAGATCAGGTTGTAGTGGTTCTGCATGGTGGCGAACCGGGTCCAGCCGTGCGCGTCGGCGGTGTGCAGCGCCTTGGCGAACTGCCAGGCGTACATCGAGGACGCGCCGAGGTAGCGCGCCTTGCCCGCCTTGACCACGTCGTGCAGCGCCTCCAGGGTCTCCTCCAGCGGCGTCGCCGGGTCGAACCGGTGGATCTGGTACAGGTCGACGTAGTCGGTGCCGAGCCGGCGCAGGCTGTGGTCGATCTCCGTCATGATCGCCTTGCGGGACAGGCCGCGGCCGTTGGGTCCCTCGCGCATCGGACCCCACACCTTGGTCGCGATGACGACCTCGTCGCGGTCGGCGAAGTCGCGCAGCGCCCGGCCCAGGATCTCCTCACTGCTGCCCAGCGAGTACACGTTGGCGGTGTCGAAGAAGTTGACCCCGAGCTCCAGCGCGCGCTTGATGAACGGGCGGGACTCGTCCTCGGGCAGCGTCCAGGTGTGGCTGCCCAGGCCCGGCTCGCCGTAGCTCATGCAGCCCAGGCTCAGCCGGGACACGTCCAGGCCGGTGCGGCCCAGCTTCATGTACTCCATAACGCTTGATCCTTCACGCTCGGGCGGTGACCCGCGACAGGTCGGCGAAGAAATCCGGGTAGGTCTTCGCGACGCACCGGGGGTTGTCGATCTCGATGCCGGGCGAGCGCAGGCTGAGCAGGGACAGGCTCATCGCCATCCGGTGGTCGCCGTACGTGTCGAAGCGCGTCGGCGCGGGCCGCCCGGGCCGGATGGTGAAGCCGTCCTCGTGCTCGGTCGCGTCGATGCCGGCCCGGCGCAGCTCGGTGACGACCGCGGCCAGCCGGTCGGTCTCCTTCTCGCGGATGAAGCCGATACCGCGCACCCGGGTCGGACCGTCGGCGTGCACCGCCACCGCGGCCAGGGTCTGCGCCGTGTCGGAGATGTCGGCCATGTCGACGTCGACGCCGCGCAGGGTGCCGCCACCGGTCACCGTGATGCCGTCGGCGGACCGCGACACCTTCGCGCCCATGCGCTCCAGCACGTCGGCGAAGCGCACGTCGCCCTGCAGGCTGCCCGCGCCCAGCCCGGCCACGGTGATCCGCCCACCGGTGATCGCCGCCGCGGCCAGGAAGTACGAGGCGGCGCTCGCGTCGGGCTCGATCGCGTACTCCGTCGCGTGGTAGCGGCCCGGGGCGACACCCAGCCCGTCGGCGGGCACGCCGAACGCGGCCATCACCGCGGCGGTCATGGTCACGTACGGCACCGACACCAGCGGCGAGGTCAGCTCCACAGCCAGCCCGTCGCGCATCAGCGGACCGGCCATCAGCAGTCCGGACAGGAACTGGCTGGACAGGTGCCCCGGCAGCGCGACCCGGCCGCCGTGCACCGGGCCGGACACGGCCAGCGGCAGCCGGCCCGCCTCGGCGGGTTCCTCGACCCGCGCGCCCAGCGTGCGCAGCGCCTCGACCAGCGGGCCGAACGGGCGGGCGCGCAGCTGGGCGTCGCCGTCGAGCACGCCGCGCGCCGGGCGCAGTGCCAGCGCGGGCAGCAGGAAGCGGGAGGTGGTGCCGGACTGGTCGGCGTACACCGACACCGGCGCGGTCGCGGCGCGCGGGTCGGTGCCGCGCACCGTCACCGTGGCCGCGGCTTCGTCGGCCGTGACCTGCGCACCCAGTGCGGCGACCGAGCCCAGCATGGCCCGGGTGTCGTCGGCGAACAGTACGCCGGTCAGCGTGCTGGTCCCGTCGGCGAGCGCCGCGCACAGCAGCGCCCGGTTGGTGATGCTCTTGGAGCCAGGCAGCCGCACCGTGGTGTCCGGCGGCTGCTCCACCGGCGACAGTGCGATCACAGAAGGCAGCGAGATCTCAGACACGGCCGCCAGTATGCGCCGCCACCGACCTCACCAACCCCCCATGACCACGCTCTGAGATCACCCGCCGCATGATCGCGACGATCTTGCGCGAACTGTTGCCCTTTTGGGGCTTTCGAGTGTGTCATCCCCACGGTCCACGCAAGATCGCCGCCCCGTCAGGGGGTGGCGGAGCGCCAGGCTGTGGTGGGGAGGGGGTGGAGGCCGGGTGGGTAGGTGGAGCCTTCGGTGATGGTCCAGGCCAGGGAGGCGATCATCAGGGCTTCGGTGGTGTCGAAGACGTTGAGGCTGTCGCCGTCGCCGGCGACGAGGTTGGCGATGCGGCCGCCGGCGAACAGGAACAGCTCGCGGTCGCCGTAGCGGTGGGCGGTGAGGTGGGGGATGACGGGGCGGCCGGGGCCGAGTGCGTCGACCTCGATCTCGTCGTCGGTGTGGCCGGAGTTGAGCAGGATGCAGCCGTCTTTGGCCAGGCCGAGCAGCCGGGCGGGGACCGAACCGGGGCGGCCGGTCGCGGTGACGAGGACGTCGGCGTCGGCGATCAGTTCGTCGACCGTGCCGACGCGGTAGCCCTCGTAGGAGGCGACGGCCCGCCGGGACGGGTCGGGCTCGGCGATCAGGACGTGGGCGCCGCCGGCCCGTGCCGTCCGGGCCAGCCCGGCGCCCACCTCGCCGTAGCCGACCACCAGCACCGACTTGGCGTGCAGGGTCACGTTGGTGCGCGCGGTCAGGGTGGCCCAGGTGCTGGTGCCGACGGCGAACCGGTTGTGCAGGACCGTCTTGAGCGGCACCGCGTCCAGGTCGAACACCGGGTGCCGCACCTCGACGCGGAACAGCCGGTCGATGCCGGTGCGGGTGACCTCGACGCCGGCCGACAGCCCGGGGTATCCGGCCCGCGCGGCCGTGGTCATCACCGCCGCGCCCATCTCCAGCGCGTGCGTCGGCCCCCAGTCCACGCACGCCGCGGCCGCCTGCTCCTCGTCGGGGAACCGGGTGAACGCCGTCTCCACGCCTTCCGCGTGCAGCCAGCCGACCACGTCCCACTGCGTGGTGTGCGGGTTGGCGGGCACGACCGCCACCTGCGCGCCCGCTCGCGCGAACGCCTCGATCGCCAGCAGGATCTTCAGGTCCAGGTGGACGGTGCAGGCCAGCCGCACCCCGTGCATCGGCGGCAGCTGCGCCGCGGCACGCGCGGTGAGCACCATGTTGCGCCGGGCCCACGCGATGCGCTCGTCGAGCGGCACGGCCTGCCACGCGGTGGGTGCCTGCGACGACTGCCACACGGGGTCACCGGTCCGGGTAGAGGATCTTCGCGAGCTCGCCGAACAGCGGCGTCGCATGGTCGGTGTCCAGGGAGGACCGGTTGAGCTCGACCACGATGACCGCCCCGGTGTCCGGCAGGTAGAACATCGCCGTGTTGTAACCCAGGATGGTGCCGTTGTGACCGAGCCAGCCGCCCCAGTCGGCGATGCCCAGGCCGTACGACACCTCGGCGCCCTGGGCCAGCGGCACCGTCTGCAGCCGTTCGCGCTGCAGGCGCTCGCTGATCAGCGCGCCGTTGGCCAGTTCCGCGGCCCAGATGCGCAGGTCGCGCAAGTTGGACACCATCGCCCCGGCGGCCCCGGCGTAACCGGGGTTGGAGTAGGTGACGTCACGCGACGCCTGCCCGTCGCCCGGGTCGGGCGTCTCGTCGTAGCCGCGTGCGTACGGCGGCTCCAGCGCGGGCGTGGTCGGGTAGCCGGTCGAGGCCAGCCCGAGCTTGTCGACGATGTCCTCGGAGATCAGGTCGCCGATCGCCCGGCCGGTGACCCGCTCGACGACCGTCTCGAGCAGGATGTAGTTGGTGTCGGAGTAGTGGAAGCCCTGGCCCGGCGGGAAGTAGGGCTCGTGGTTGCGGGCGATGTCGAGGGCGTCGCGCGGCCCGAAGGACCCCGTCGGGTCGGCCTGGTAGCGCTTCTGGAACTCCGGGTCCTCGGTGTAGTTGTAGACGCCCGCGGTCATGTTCAGCAGCTGCCGGATCGTGATCGTGTTGCCGTCGGGCCAGTCGACGTACCGGCTGAGCGGCTCGTCCAGGCCGATGAGCCCGCGGTCGACCAGCTGCAGCACGACGGTCCCGGCGAACGTCTTGGTGATGCTGCCGACGCGGAACCGGTCGGCGGCGTTCATGACCCGGCCGGTCTCCTGATCGGACACGCCGATCACGCAGATCCAGGTGCCGCGGCCGGGCACGAACACCCCGGCGGTGATCCCGGGAGCCTTCGCGTCGGCGAGCGTCTTGTCGACGGCGGCGTGCATCCGGTCGCGTTCGGCGGTGGTGAAGCCGAAGGCCGCCTGGGGGCAGCCGTCCGGGGCTGCCGCGCGGGCCGGGAACAGCCCGATGGTCAGGGTGAGCACGGCCGCGGCGGCCAGCGCCGCCACCATGTGCCAGGTCTTCACACCCGTTCCCCCGTCCTGTTCGGGGCGTAGCCCGTCCGGGGCACAGTTGTCGGGCTCAGTTTACCGGCGACGTATCCCTAACATGGACAAAACGCCAAGGCGTGTACCCGACTGGGCGCAGGTCGGCGGTCAGCGGGGCGCGTGCCGCCGCGACGCGTCGAGCAGCAGCACGACGAGCCCGGCCAGTGCGTCGGCGGTGTGCTCGGCCGGCCGCAGCGGCAGCACGATGTGGCTGACCACCAGGCGGATGACGGTGTCGGCGGCGAACGCGAGCTCCGCCGGCTCGACCGCGGGCAGAAACGCGCCGGCCCACTCCAGCAGCGGCACCGCCGCGGCCGCCATGACCACGTCGGACCGCGTGGTCAGGTAGGGCAGCAGCGGGTCCGCGCCGCCGCGGGAGCTGGTCAGGATGACGTGGATCAGCGGGTTCGCGGCCGCCTCGTCCAGCGCGAACCGCACCGCGGCGGTGACCGCCGCCCGCACGTGCGATCCGTGCGCGAACAGGGCTGCGCGCACACCCGCCGTGAACAGCTCGATCTCGGCGGCGGCCATGGCGTCGGCCAGCCCGGCGCGGCCGCCGAACTCGTTGTAGACGGTCTGCCGGCTCACCCCGGCCCGCTCGGCGACGCCCGCCATGCGCACCTCGGCCCAACCGCGGGTGACGGTCAGCTCCCGGGCGGCGGCCACGATCGCGGCCCGCGTGGTGTCCCGGTCGAGCCGGACGGGCGGGACGAGCCTGCTGGACGGGGTTGCCATCCCATGACTTTACAAAATACTCGTGATTGTCAACAGTCGATGGAGGTGGGATCGTCGCCGTACACCCCTCATCGCGGAGGCGACCATGAGCGACACGACCTGGCGCGACCCCCGCCGCTGGCTCTGGCCCGCGGCGCTGCTCGTGCCCACGCTGCCCTTCCAGGGCCTGGCCATCGCCCGCGGCGGGCACGAATGGGGCTGGTGGCTGACTCCGGCCGTCGTGTTCGGACTCATCCCGCTCGTCGACCTGCTCGTCGGCGACGACCGGCAGAACCCGCCCGAGGAGGCGACCGCCGCGCTGCAGCGCTCGCGCTACTACCGCGTGCTCACCTACCTCTACCTGCCCCTGCAGTACGCGGCGCTGGCCGCCTGCTGCGCCGGGTGGGCCCGCGGCGGGCTGAGCCCGTTCGGTGCCGTCGGCCTGGTGCTCAGCATCGGCATCGTCAACGGCATCGCCATCAACACCGCGCACGAGCTGGGCCACAAGCGCGAGCACCTGGAACGGTGGCTCTCGAAGATCGCGCTCGCGCCGACCGGTTACGGGCACTTCCACGTCGAGCACAACCGGGGCCACCACGTGCGGGTGGCCACCCCGGAGGATCCGGCCAGCGCCCGGCTGGGGGAGGGCTTCTGGGCCTTCCTGCCGCGTACGGTGCTGGGCAGCCTGCGCTCAGCCTGGCGGTTGGAGACCGCGCGGTTCCGGCTGCGCGGGCGCTCACCTTGGAGCTGGCGCAACGACGTGCTCAACGCCTGGGTCATGACGGTGGTGCTGTTCGCCGGGCTGACCGCCTGGTTCGGGCCGGTGGTGCTGCCGCTGCTGGCCGCGCAGGCCGTGGTCGGCTTCGCGCTGCTCGAGGTGGTGAACTATCTGGAGCATTACGGGCTGGCCCGCCCGCGCAACGACACCGGACGCTACGACAAGGTCGACGCGCGGCACAGCTGGAACAGCGACCGGATCGTCACCAACGTCTTCCTGTTCCAGCTGCAGCGCCACAGTGACCACCACGCCAACCCGCTGCGCCGCTACCAGGTGCTGCGCAGCTTCGACAGCTCGCCGCAACTGCCCGCCGGATACGCCACGATGATCGTTGTCGCATTGCTGCCGCCACTGTGGCGGGCCGTCATGGACCGGCGCGTGCTGGCCCACTACGACCAGGACCTCGGCGCCGCGAACGTGCACCCGCCGGCGCTGGCCCGGCTGCGCTCGCGGTATCCGCTGCCCGCGGCGTGACCGGTATTCCGGCGGGCGTGGCACGGTCCGCGATGGACGCTGCGTTCATCGGAGAAATTCGTGCCGTCACGGCATAGTTGCGTGCTGTGTAATTTTGCGCACTGCGCAAGGTCGTGCGAGGCTCGCACGCATGAGCACCGTGTCCCCACCCGTACGCATGAACCACCGCGAGATCCTGGAGTCCCTGAGCGGACTGCTGCTCGTGCTGTTCGTCGCCATGATCAGCTCGACCATCGTGTCGACCGCGCTGCCCCGGATCGTCGGCGAGCTCAACGGAGATCACGCTGCGATCCAGTGTCGACCTGCCCGCCACCGAGCCCGAGCCCGCGCTGGCCAAGGTCTGACATCGGTCGTCACCCAACTGGTCCGGCTGGGCCGCTGGCCGGTGGTGGTCGCGCCGTGAGCGCCGAGGCGGCCGGTGCGTGCACCTCGAGGCAGCGAGCGGCCCGCGCCGGGGCGCGCGTGACGGAGGCGTTCCGGCGTGGCCAGGCGAGTGAGGGAAGGGGGTCGCCATGCCGTGTGGCGCGTTGCTGACCGGGCTGCTCGCGTTGTTGTCGTCGGCGGTGCTGACCCGGTGCCGGCGGCGGGCGAGGCCGCCCGCTCCCTTGCCGAGGGAGGCGACCGCGGCCGGGTGCGTGCCCGCCCGCGGGTCGGGCGCGACCTGGCGGCGGGCGCGCGGCCCTGGTGCATCCGGACCTGTCCGGCGGCCGCGCAACCGCAACGCCGCAGGCGTGCGATGACCCGGACGAGGCGGTACCAGGTGGCGGGGTCCGGGCACGATCGGGCACACTCTCGCGCGTGAAGTGCACCCCTTTCCCGCAGGTCTCGGCTGGCGCCGCCGACCGGCGGGTGTCGACCGCCCCTGACGGCGGGGGTCGTCAGGCCCGGCCCGTGCCCGATCCGGTCGCGGGCCGCTGAGATGCCGGTCGAGCTGGCGGTGCTGATCGGGTTGCAGGCGGCGGGCAAGAGCACCTTCTGCCGGACGGTGCTCGCCGACGGCCGGGTCGTGGTCAGCAAGGACGACTTCCCCAACGCCCGCCACCGGCAGCGCCGTCAGATGCGGCTGGTCGGTGAGGCACTGGTGGCCGGGCGCAGCGTGGTCGTCGACAACACCAACCCGTCCCCGGCGCAGTGGCAGCCGCTCGTCGACGCGGCTCGTGAACACGGCGCGACGGTCGTCGGCTACTGGTTCCCGCCCGACCCGGCCGGGTCGGCGGCCCGCAACGCCGCCCGTGACGACCGCACCCGGGTGCCGGACGCCGGGCTCCGCGCAGTGCTGCGTGAACTGCGCCGCCCGTGCCGGGCGGACGGGTTCGACCGGCTGTACACGGTGGGCTTCGACGGAGCGGGCGGCTTCCGCGTCGACGCGCTGGACGAGGAGGCATGACCGTGGACGCGGACGAGTTCGAGGCGGCGCAGCGGGCACGGGAGCACTATCACGGGCTGACCGTGCTGCCGGGCGCGTGGACGGTGCTGCGGCTGGACGGCAGGGGATTCTCCCGGTTCACCGAGCAGCACTTCGACAAGCCGTTCGACGAGCGCTTCAGCGGGCACATGATCGCCACCGCGCAGGCGTTGCTGACCGAGCTGGGCGCACGGTACGCGTACACCGAGAGCGACGAGATCTCGGTGCTGCTGCCGCCCGGCTTCGACCTGTTCGGGCGCAGCGTGGAGAAGCTGGTCTCGATCTCGGCCGGGTTGGCGAGCGCGACGTTCACGCACGCCGGGGGTGTCCCGGTGACCTTCGACTCGCGGATCTGGCTCGGCGTCTCGGTCGACGACGTGGCCGACTACTTCTCCTGGCGGCAGGCCGACGCGGCCCGGTGCGCCCTCAACGGCTGGTGTTACTGGACGCTGCGCAAGGCCGGCAAGAGCCGTAGACAGGCCACTGCTGCCCTCGACGGCGCGACGACTGCGGGCAAGAACGAGCTGCTGTACCAGCACGGGATCAACTTCAACGAGCTGCCGATGTGGCAGCGGCGGGGCGTCGGGCTGTGGTGGGAGACGTACGAGCGGCCCGGCCACGACCCGGTGCGCGGCGTCGACGTCACCGTGACCCGCCGCCGGATCCGGGTGGATCGCGAGCTGCCCATGAAGGACGCGTACCGCACGCTGATCGGGCAGCTGGCGTGACTCCGGCGACGGGCCTTGGCTGACGTCGCCCTGCCGGGGCCGATCTCTGAGAGATGCCAAGGTGCTCTGCCAGAGGGGGCACAAATGTGTACACGAACGTGTTCACATGATCCATGCTGATCGAAACGTTGTCGGTACGCGAGGCCAGGGAGCAATTGCCGACAGTGCTGGAGCGGTTCCGTAACGGTGACCGTACGCCTGTGGGGGTGGGCTCGCACCGTAAGACAGAGGCCGTGATGGTTCCGGTTGAGGTGTTCGACGAGTTGATCGCCGAGCGCGCGCGATCGATCGCACAGGCTGCTGCGTCGGTCCGTGCCGAAGGACTGGTCGTCGAATCCGACGTCGAGGCGATCACCGAGCAGTGGGCCCGTGGTGAGCTCACCACAGCACAGATGCGGGAAATGGTGCGTCGGCTCTACAGTCTGCGGCTTCTGGACCAACTCGTCGACCGCTGATCCTCGCGACAGTCAGCCCAGCGCCTTGATCGCCGGGATGATCGTCTCCCCGTACGCGGCCAGCGTGTGCTCCATGTCGTCGTGCTGCAGATACACCGCGAACTGGTCCACGCCCAGCTCCTTGAGCCGGGTCAGCTTCTCGATGTGGGCCTGCGCGGGTCCGAGCACGCAGAACCGGTCCACGATGTCGTCGGTGACGAACGCGGTGTGCGCGTTGTCGGCGCGGCCGTGCTCCGCGTAGTCGTAACCCTCTCGGCCCTTGATGTACTCGGCCAGCGCGTGCGGGACCGCGCCGTGGTCGCCGTAGCGGGCGACGATGTCGGCGATGTGGTTGCCGACCATGCCGCCGAACCAGCGGACCTGGTCGCGCTGGTGGGCCAGGTCGTCGCCGACGTACGCGGGCGCGGCGACGCAGATCTTGACCGCGGACGGGTCGCGCCCGGCCTGCTCGGCGGCCTTGCGCACGTGTTTGATCATCCACTCGGTGATGTCGAGGTCGGCGAGCTGGAGGATGAAGCCGTCGCCGACCTCACCGGTCACCTTGATCGCTTTGGGCCCGTACGCGGCGACCCAGACTTCCAGGGCCGACTCCTTGACCCACGGCAGCTGCATCTCGATGCCGCGGTGCGTCGCCTCGCGCCCGTTGGCCAGGGCCCGGATCACGCCGACGGCCTCGCGCAGGTGCGCGATGTCGACCGGGGGCAGGCCGAGGGTGCGCCGGGCCGAGTCGCCGCGGCCGATGCCGCAGATCGTGCGGTTGCCGTACATCTCGTTGAGGGTGGCGAAGGTGCTGGCGGTGACGGTGACGTCGCGGGTGCCGGGGTTGGTCACCATCGGCCCGACGACGACCTTCTCGGTGGCGGCCAGGATCGCGCTGTAGATGACGTACGGCTCCTGCCAGAGCAGGTGCGAGTCGAACGACCACACGTGGCTGAACCCGGCCGCCTCGGCCCGCTGCGACAGCTCGACCACCCGCCGCGCGGGCGGGTCCAGCTGGAACACGACCCCGATGTCCACTGTGCGCTTCCTTTCGAGCTGTCGTTCTGGCTGGTCGACAGGGGTGGTGGGTTAAGAAGGTGCCCTTCCTCTACGCAGAGCGATGTACAGCGCAGCTGCTCGTCTCGCTGACGCGAGCCGACGATGCCCTTCCTTACAACAGGTAGGTGGAGAGGCCTCGGGGGAGGTAGCGGCCGTGGCCTTTGTGGCCGTGGAAGGTGTCGTCGGCGACGAGGACCGTGCCGCGGGAGATGACGGTGTCGACCTTTCCCGCGATGTCGTAGCCCTCGTAGGCGGAGTGGTCCATGTTCATGTGGTGGGTGGCGACGCTGATGCGGGTGCGGCCGTTCGGGTCGTAGACGACGATGTCGGCGTCGGAGCCGGGGGCGAGCACGCCCTTGCGGGGGTAGAGGCCGAACATGCGGGCGGGGGTGGTGGCGAGGGTCTCGACCCAGCGGGACAGGGAGAGTTTGCCGTCGACGACGCCCTGGTAGAGCAGGTCGACGCGGTGTTCGACCCCGCCGATGCCGTTGGGGATCTTCGAGAAGTCGCCGAGGCCGAGTTCCTTCTGCTCCTTGAAGCAGAACGGGCAGTGGTCGGTGGAGACCACGGCGAGGTCGTTGGTGCGCAGGCCGCGCCAGAGGTCGCGCTGGTGCGGCTCGTGCTTGGAGCGCAGGGGGGTGGAGCAGACCCATTTCGCGCCCTCGAAGCCGGGTGCGCCGAGCTGGTCCTCCAGGGTCAGGTACAGGTATTGCGGGCAGGTCTCGGCGAAGACGTTGCGTCCGTTGTCGCGGGCTGCGGCGACGGCTTCGAGGGCCTGGGAGGCGGACAGGTGCACGATGTAGAGCGGGGTGTCGCCGGCGACCTGGGCCAGGGAGATGGCGCGGCGGGTCGCCTCGGCTTCGAGTTCGGCGGGGCGGGTCAGGCCGTGGTTGACCGGGTCGGTCTCGCCGCGGGACAGGGCCTGGCCGATGAGCACGTCGATGGCGATGCCGTTCTCGGCGTGCATCATGATCATGGAGCCGTTGTCGCGGGCCTTCTGCATGGCGCGCAGGATCTGGCCGTCATCGCTGTAGAACACGCCGGGGTATGCCATGAACAGCTTGAAGCTGGTCACGCCTTCGGTGTCGACGAGGGAGTCCATGGCCTTCAGGGACTCGTCGTCGACCCCGCCGATGATCATGTGGAAGCCGTAGTCGACGTGGCAGTTGCCGTCGGCCTTGGCGTGCCAGGCGGCCAGCCCGTCGGGGACCCGCTCGCCGGTGCGCTGCACGGCGAAGTCGACGATCGTGGTGGTGCCGCCGAACGCGGCCGCGCGGGTGCCGGTCTCGAAGGTGTCGGAGGCGGCGGTGCCGCCGAAGGGCAGCTCCATGTGGGTGTGCACGTCGACCGCGCCGGGGATGACGTACTTGCCGGTCGCGTCGACGACCCGCGCGCCCTCGACCGGCGGGGTGCTGTCCGGCGAGAACAGCCCGGCGATCTTCTCGCCCTCGACCAGCACGTCCGCGGGGTGGACGCCGGTCGCGGTGACCACCGTCCCGCCTTTGATCAGCAGATACACGCCGCGCCTCCTCAGGCCTCGGTCAGCGGGGCGTACGCGTCGGGCCTGCGGTCGCGGTAGAACTGCCAGCGGTCGCGCACCGTCTCTAGCAGGCCCAGGTCGAGATCCCGGACGAGCAGCTCCGGCTGGTGTGCGTCGGCGGTGTCACCGACGAAAGCCCCTTCCGGGTCGACGAAGTAGGAGGTGCCGTAGAAGTCGTCGTCGCCCAGGTCCTCGATGCCGACCCGGTTGATCGCACCGATGAAGTACTCGTTGGCCACCGCGGACGCGGGCTGCTCCAGCTGCCACAGATACGAGGAGAGCCCGCGGCTGGTCGCCGACGGGTTGAACACCATCTGGGCTCCGTTGAGCCCGAGCGCCCGCCAGCCCTCCGGGAAGTGCCGGTCGTAGCAGATGTACACACCGACCCTGCCCACAGCCGTGTCGAAGACGGGGTAGCCGAGGTTGCCGGGCCGGAAGTAGAACTTCTCCCAGAACCCCTTGACCTGCGGGATGTGGGTCTTGCGGTACTTGCCCAGGTAACTGCCGTCGGCGTCGACGACCGCCGCGGTGTTGTACAGGACGCCGGGCTGCTCCTGCTCGTACATCGGCAGGACCATCACCATGCCCAGCTCGCGGGCCAGGGCCTGGAAGCGCTCGGTGGTCGGGCCCGGGATCGACTCGGCGTAGGAGTAGTACTGCGCGTCCTGGACCTGGCAGAAGTACGGGCCGTAGAACAGCTCCTGGAAACAGATCACCTTCGCGCCCAACGCGGCGGCCTGGCGCGCGTACTCCTCATGCGCCTTGATCATGGATTCCTTGTCACCGGTCCAGGTCGTCTGGACCAGCGCGGCACGGATCACGCGCGACATGCGGCACCTCCTGCGAGCCTGTTGAGCCGGTACTCCAGGTAACCAGGCGAACTGCACCGGTGTGCCCCGACGTGCCGGATAAGCAAGCATATTCTCGGCGAATGCCGTAAAGCTCTGCGGGCCCTGCCCGGCCGCCGGGGGAAAGCGCAGGTGGCGGGCGAGGGGGCAGCGGGCGACGGCGCGGGCCGGGAGAATGCTTCGCCATGACCAGAGAAGGCTCGTCGCTGCCCGACTGGATGCGCAAGGACGCCGAGCCCGTGCGCACCACGATCTATTGGCGTGTCACCCAGTGGCTCGGCAGGCAATGGTGGTGCGGCGGCGTATGGCGGACGGTGCGCGACCGTCCCCGGCTGTCCCGGCGCTTCCCGCGCACGTACGCCGTCGTGGCGTGGCTGCTGGCCGTCGCGATCGCGTTCTGGCTGGGCTACAAGATCATCCAGCTCTACAACCTGATCATCACCGGCGCGGTATAGCTCGCGGCGCGGCGCTCGGCCCAACGGAGTATTGCCATATGTCTCTATGGCGCTGGACACTCGTGCATCGTCGAGCGCCAGAAGGGGCAGCCATGAGTGATCCCGCGCAGACAACCGACAGCGACTCCGCACGACTAGCCGAACTCGGCTACAAGCAGGAACTGCACCGCGGGTGGAGCGGCTTCTCCAACTTCGCCATCTCGTTCTCCATCATCTCGATCCTGGCCGGCTGCTTCACCACGTTCGGCCAGGCCTGGATGAACGGCGGCCCGATCGCCGTCTCCTGGGGCTGGCCGATCATCTCCGCGTTCATCCTGATCATCGGGTTGTGCCTGTCCGAGCTGGTCTCGGCGTATCCGACCGCGGGCGGCATCTACTGGTGGGCGGCGAAGCTGGGTCGGCCGGTGCACGGGTGGTTCACCGGCTGGTTCAACCTCATCGGCCTGGTCGCGGTGACCGCGTCGGTCGACTACGGCTGCGCGACCTTCCTCAACCTGGCGCTGGCCAACACCGTGCCGGGCTGGGCGGGCACCTTCACCCAGGCGTTCTACCTGTTTCTGGGCATCCTGGCGCTGCACGCGCTGATCAACGTCTTCGGCGCGCGGGTCATCAACCGGCTGCAGGACATCTCGGTCTGGTGGCACGTGTTCGGCGCGGCCGTCATCGTGGCCATCCTCGTCGTCGTGCCGACCAGCCACCAGAGCCCCTCCTTCGTCTTCACCGAGACGATCAACGGCAACGGCTTCAACGGCGGCAGCACCTCGGGCCTGGGCTTCTGGCTGTACGTGCTGCCCCTGGGCGGGCTGCTCACGCAGTACACGATCACCGGGTTCGACGCCTGCGCGCACGTGGCGGAGGAGACCCGCGGGGCGGCCCTGAACGCGGCCAAGGCGCTGTGGCGGTCCATCTTCTACTCCGCGATCGGCGGCTGGATCCTGCTGCTGGCGTTGCTGTTCGCGGTCCAGGACGCGGGCGCGGTCACCGAGGGCTACGGCTCCGTCGGGGTGCTGCTGCAGGGCGCGCTGTCGTCCGGCTTCTTCAAAATCGTGATCATAATCTCCGTGGTCGGCCAGTTCTTCTGCGGCATGAGCTGCGTGACCAGCATGTCGCGGATGATGTACGCGTTCAGCCGCGACGGCGCGGTGCCCGGCTGGCGGCTGTGGACCCGGCTGGACCGCAACGGCACCCCGGTCTGGTCCGTCGTCGCCGGCTGTGTCGCGGGCGGCCTGCTCACCCTGCCTGCCCTGTACCAGAAGAACGGTGCCCCGATCGCCTTCTACGCGGTGGTCTCCGTCGCCGTGATCGGCCTCTACCTGGCCTTCCTCATCCCGATCATGCTGCGGCTGAAGGCCGGCGACAGCTTCGAGCCGGGCCCGTGGACACTGGGCCGGCGCTACAAGGTGCTGGCCTGGATCGCGTCCATCGAGATCATCGTGATCTCGGTGTACTTCATCCTGCCGACCGTGCCGGCCGGGGTGCCGTTCAGCGACGAGTTCGACTGGTCCGCGGTGAACTACGCGCCGATCGCAGTCGGTACGGTGATGCTGCTGATCGGGGTGTGGTGGATCGTGTCCGCGCGGAAGTGGTTCACCGGACCCCGGCGTACTGTGGATCTCCCCGCCGGGGTCGCGACCGCCGACGCCCCGGTAGCGGTGCTGGACTGACCGCCGGGCCGCGCGGCAGCCGGAAGGCTGTCGCGCGACCCGGTCCGGCCGGGACGCCGAACGGGGAATCACCGTCGGGCGGTGGCTGAAGAAGGTGGAATGAGGTGTGGCTAGGCGAGACGATCCGCCCACCCGCGCGCACGGCGAGCTGCTGGCCGCGGAGTGGGTGACGTTCCGCGACCTGCTCGTGGCGGGCCGGTCGGCTGACGCCATCGCGCTCGCCGACCGCATCGTCGCGGAGTCCGGCGATGCGCTGCGGATCGCCCAGGCCCTCATCGAGAAGGTCGCGGGCCTGCTCAATCAGGGTCCGGCCGCGCGTCCCGCGCCGCTGCTGGACCGGATCGCCGAGCTGCTGCGACAGGCGGGCCACCACCCCCGGCTCACCGGCGAATACCACGTGCTCGCCGCGTACGCGGCGTTCGCCGACGGGTCGATGAGCACCGCGGTCAGCAACCTGGTGCAGGCCGAGCGGGTGCTGCGCGGCATGACCGAGGCCAACCAGGCGGCGGTGAGCACCTGGCACGACATGTCGGTGACGTACTCGGCGATGGGCTTCCACGCCAAGGCCGTCGAGGCGATGCGGGCGGGCCGGCGCGTGTGCGTGGCCGCGGGCATCGCCGAAGCGAACTGCGCCTGCCTGGAGACGCTGGTGCGCTCGGCCGTGGCGCGCGACCACCAGGGCATGTCCGACGACTGCGTACGCGAGCTGTGGGAGGTGGTGACCTTCGGCCGTGCCGCGGAACCGGAACTGACCGTGTCCGACCGCACCTACCTGCGGTATGCCGCAGCCCGGCTGGCCGCGTCCGGCCACCGCCCCGCCGGCGGCGACCCGGTGCCCGGCGGGACCACGCCGGACAGCCCGGACCGGTCGTTCTCGCAGGTCGTGTACCTGACCGCGGTGTGCGAGGCGATCGCCGAGGACCGCCCCGAGGATGCGCTGCGCCTGCTCGGCGAGCCGGCGGCCGTCGGGAGCTGGCTCGGCGAGGCCGAACCGCACCGGCTGCGCTCGATCGCGCTGTCGCGCATCGGCGACCACGCGGGCGCGGTGCAGGCCGAACGGGCCATGCTGCGGGTCATCACGCGTGACGACGGCACGCTGCGGGACCGGTACATCGACAGCGTCAACGCCCGCCTGGATCAGGACCGGCTGCGGCAGATCGCCCAGGAGCACGCCGACGCGGCGATGAGCGACCCGCTGACCGGCCTGCCCAACCGGCGGCGGATCACGGCGTTCGCCGCCGAGCTGGCGGCCCGCGGCGCGGACGCGGCGGTGGGCCTGATCGACCTGGACGGCTTCAAGGCCGTCAACGACACCCACGGGCACAGCTCGGGCGACCTGGTGCTGCAGCGGATCGCCGGGTTGCTGGCGCAGAGCGTACGAGGCCAGGACCTGCCCGCCCGGTTCGGCGGCGACGAGTTCATGGTCATCCTGCCCGAGACGGGGCTCGCCGAGGCGCGTGAGGTCGGTGGGCGCATCATCGCGTCGGTGGTCGGGGAGGACTGGGAGGCACTGGTGCCCGGGACCCCGGTGGGCATGAGCATGGGCTGGGCGGCGCTGCCCGCGGGCGGCGACCTCGACGCCGTGGTGCGCTCCGCCGACGAGGAGCTCTACCGCGAGAAACGATCCCTCCGCACGGCCTGACCGGCCGCCGTCGAGCCATTCACACGGTGGTGCGACACGACGGTCATCGGGGCAGTTCGGGTGCGCATGCGTGTTACATTCCCCGAGTTATAACCTCGTCCTCCCGTATATCCGAAGCGCCCGAGAAACGACCCGGGCGCTGTCCGCATTGGCGCGGTGCGGGAGGCGAAGAGTTCACACGGAGTGGACTCGCAGCCTCACCAAGGAGTATCTGACATGGCTGTCGGCACCGTGAAGTGGTTCAACGCGGAAAAGGGCTTCGGCTTCATCACCCCGGACGGCGGCGGAGCGGACGTGTTCGCGCACTTCTCCGCGATCCAGTCCAACGGCTACCGGAGCCTCGACGAGAACCAGCGGGTCGAGTTCGAGATCACCCAGGGCCAGAAGGGCCCGCAGGCCGCAAACATCCGTAAGGTCTGAGCACGCATAGATCCGAGGGACGGGCCTGGTGCCCGTCCCTCGGGCGTTCACCGTGCGAGCGTGAGCACGATCTTGCCCGCGGTGCGGCCGCGCTCGCCCAGCTCATGTGCCCGCCCCGCCTCCGCCAGCGGGAAGACGTCCGCGACCAGCGGCTTCAGCTGCCCGCCGTCGGCCAGGGCCGCGAGCTGGGTGAGACCGGCGTGGTCCGGCTCGACCAGCAGGGTCACCGCACGCCGACCCGCCTCTCGGGCCTTCGCCGCCAGGCGCTGCGCCGCGAACACCGCCACGATGCTGACCAGCAGTCCGCCCGGGCGCAGCACCGACAGCGAGCGCTCCTCGTAGTCGCCGCCCACCGTGTCCAGCACCACGTCCATGTCGCGCACGGCCCCGGTGAAGTCGGTCGTCCGGTAGTCCACGCAGACGTCGGCACCCCACCCCCGCAACAGGTCGTGCCGTGAGCCGCTCGCCGTCGCGACGACGTATGCGCCGCGGGCCTTGGCGATCTGCACCGCCAGATGCCCCACGCCGCCCGCCGCGGCGTGCACCAGGACCCGGTCGCCCGCCCGCACCCCGGCGGTGTCCACCAGCGCCTGCCACGCGGTGAGCCCCGCCAGCGGCAGCGCCGCCGCCTCGACGTGGCTCAGCGTCACGGGCTTGCGGGCGAAGTGCCGCGACGGCGCGGCGACGTACTCGGCGTAGGCTCCCGCGGCCCGGGGGAAGTGCGGCATGCCGTACACCTCGTCGCCGGGCTGGAAGCGGGTCACGCCCGCGCCGACCGCCGCGACCACCCCGGAGACGTCCCAGCCGACCGTGAACGGCGGAGTGAGGAAAAGGCCATGGCGGCGGACGTTCCAGTCGACCGGGTTCACCCCGGCCGCGTGCACCTCGACGAGCACCTCGGTAGGGCCGGGGACCGGACGCTCGACCTCTGCCGGGGTGAGGACCTCGGGCCCGCCCAGGGTCTGCTGGCGCATCGCTCGCATGTGTGCTGACATGCGGTCCATCGTGGAGCCGGACGGTATCCATTGTGTAGAAGGCACCTCGATGGTATTCAGGTACCTTATGGAAACCATCCCCGACCTGCGGGCCTGTGGCGGCGCTGACGCCTACCTGCGCGGGTGCGCCTCCCGCACCGTGCTCGACGTGCTCGCCAACAAGTGGACCTGCCTGATCCTCGGCGCCCTGGTGCCCGGGCGGATGCGTTTCGGGGAGCTGAAGCGCCGGCTCGACGGCATCTCGCAGAAGAGCCTCACCAAGGCGCTGCGCGAACTCGAACGGGACGGCCTGCTGCACCGCTCGGTCTACCCCACCATCCCGCCCCGGGTGGAATACCGGCTGACCGACCTCGGGCGCAGCGCCGCCGCTCTCGTGTGGGCGATCCGGGGCTGGGCCGAGGAACACCTCGACGAGATCGTCGTCGCCCGCAATGCGTACGACGTGTCGTCCACACGCGAGGTGCAGCCGGTCGAGTGACGTGCAAACCGGGATAGGGTAGGCACATGGCACGGTTGACCTATGACCGGTACTGCGACGAGGTGTCCGCCCAGACCGCGCTGCTGCGCGAGGTGCTGCCGGGCGACGACCTGAGCGCGAAGGTGCCGACCTGCCCGGACTGGACACTCGCCGACCTGGTCCGGCACGTCGGCGGCAACGTGCACATGACCGACGCCGCCGTGCGCGGCGAGCCCGGCCCGCGACCGGCCGCGCCCGGTGACCGCACCCGGGCGGGGGTGCCCGACACCGACGACCCGGACACGCTGACCACCTGGATGCAGGACGGCGCGGACGCGTACGCCCGCACCCTGCGCGAGCGCGACCCGCAGGACGTGGTCGAGATCTTCGGCCTGCCGCAGACGCTGACCTTCTGGGCTCGCCGGGCCGTGTGCGACATCCTCGTGCACCGCGCGGACGCGGCGCTGACGACCGGCGCGGGCTACACCCTGGCGCCCGACCTGGCCGCCGACGCCCTCGACGAACTGCTGGAGATGGCCACCGATCCGCAGGTGGGCACGCGGGTGTTCGCGAAACTTCCCGAGCTGTTCGGCCCACCGCGCTCGATCCACCTGCACGCCACCGACACCGTCGAAGGCCTCGACGCCGAATGGCTCATCGAGCTCGGCCCGGACGGCGTCACCTGGCGGCACGGCCACGAGAAGGCCGCCGTCGCGCTGCAGGCGCCGCTGACCGAGTTGCTGCTGATCCTCTACCGCCGGCTGCCGCTCGACTTCGCGCAGGTCCACGTGCACGGCGACCGCGAGCTGCTCGAGGGCTGGCTGGAACGCGTCTCGATGGGCTGAGCCGCTCAGCAGGTCGAGTGCAGCAGCGCGCCCACCCGTACGCCCGCGTCGGCCAGCAGGTTGTAGACGCGCACCGCCTCCCGGGTCTCCGCGATGTGCACATCGACGCCGCGTTCGGCCAGGTACGTCTCGGTCTCCGGCATCACCTGCAGCACCAGCTGCTGGCCCAGCGACAGCACCACCGAGGTCGCGCCCGCCGCCAGCAGCGGCTCGACGTCGGCGGGCTGGATGCCGGGGGAGTGCCGGGTGCCGGTGACGTTCCAGTCCCACGCGCCGCCGCCGCCGGGGTGCAGCGCGGCGTCCTTGACCCGGCCCACACCCTCGATCTCGATCTCGCCCCACGTCAGCGACAGCACCTTCGGCGATCTCCGCTCATCCACGTCCGGCATTGTGGCACGATGCACCCGCCCGCCGTACCGCAGAAAGGCCGCCAGGTGACCGAGCCGCCCGCCGCCGCACCGCCCCGTCTGGACCTGGAGCGCGCAGGGCACGTCGCGACGATCCGCATCGTCAACCCGGCCCGGCGCAACGCCATGACCAACGACATGTGGGCCCGGCTGCCGGAGCTGCTCGACGAGCTCGCCGGCGACCCTGACGTACGGGTGCTGGTGCTCACCGGCGCGGGCGGCACCTTCTGCGCCGGGGCCGACATCACCGAGGTGGACCGGCTGATCGCCGACGGCGACCGCAGCCTGGCGGTGCTCGCCGAGGAGCGGCTGGCCCGGTTTCCGAAACCGACGCTGGCCTGGATCTCCGGGGACTGCGTGGGTGGCGGCTGCCAGCTCGCGGTCGCCTGCGACCTGCGCTTCGCCGCCGAGGGCAGCCGGTTCGGGGTCACCCCGGCCCGGCTGGGCATCGTCTATCCCGCGCCGACGACCCGGCGGCTGGTCGCGTTGATCGGCCCGGCCGCGGCCAAGCACCTGCTGTACTCGGCCGAGCTGATCGAGGCCGAACGGGCCCTGCGTGTCGGCCTGGTCGACGAGCTGCACCCGGCGGACCGGCTCGCCGAACGGGTCGCCGCGTTCGCCGCGACCCTGGCCGCCCGTTCGTCGCTGACGCAGGTCGCCGCGAAGGAGATCGTGACGATGGCGGGCGACGGCCACCACGACGACACCCGGGTGTCCTACTGGCATCGCCAGATGGCCGAGTCCGGCGAGGCCGTCGAGGGCATCGCCGCCTTCGTCGAGCGCCGCCGTCCCGACTTCCGCTGGTCCCCGCACTGACGGCCGCCCGCCCGATCCTCTTGATCGTCCGACTTGCCAGGCAACTGTGCGTATCTTGCGACCGCATACGCCCATGTGCCTGGCAAGTCGGCGGATCTTGAACCGCTGGCGTCAGCGATCGGCGAGTTCGGCGGAGGGGGAGCGCCGGGCCCCGGCGAGCACCACGACGGACACCAGCGCCGCCATCAGCACCGCGATCACCTGGACCGGCGCGGGGGTGAACGGGGCCAGCAGTACCAGGGCGACGGTGACCGGGAAGGCGTACACGACCAGCCCGCGGTGGTGCGGGCAGACCTGCAGCACCCACAGGCTGAGCAGGTAGACCGCGACCGGCACGGCGACCGCGTACGCCGCGACCACTCCGGACACGTGCGCCATGCGGGTGTCGTAGTCGGCGACGACGGCCAGCCCGGCACCGACCGCCGCCGCGGACGCCAGGATGAAGTAGTGGCCGTAGCCCCAGCTGAAGCTGGCCTTGAGCGAGGTGAGCAGGTCGTGCGCGGGGCGGTCGAAGTACAGCCACCACATGCTGAACACGATCACGAGCCCGGCCGCGGCGAGCCAGATCAGCGCCGCGTTGTGGCCGGTGCCGCTCGCCCCCTCGATGGCGACCGTCGCGGCCAGCACCGACTCGCCGAGCACGATCAGCGTGAACAGGCTGTAGCGCTCGGCGATGTGGTGTGGATGCCAGCGGGTCGGCGCGGGCCGTTCGGCCCACAGCGGCACCAGCATGTCGAGCACCGCCATCACCAGGAACGTGGCCAATCCCCAGCTCGGCGGCAGGAGCAACCGCAGCACCCAGCCGACCTGCACCACGGTGATGCCGGCGGCGTAGCGCAGGGCCGTCGCGCGCCGGGGCGGGTCCTGGCGGGCCACCCGCAGCCACTGGGTCACCATGGCCAGGCGCATCACCACGTAGCCGATGGTGATGATCAGGAAGTCGCCGAACTCGAAGGCACGGGGCACGCCGGCGGCGAGGATCAGTGCGCCGGCGATCTGCACCATGGTGGTCAGCCGGTAGGGCACGTCGTCGGTGTCGTACGCCGAGGCGAACCAGCTGAAGTTCATCCAGGCCCACCAGATCGCGAAGAACACCATCAGGAAGCCGAGCACGCCGTGCCCGATGTGGTTCTCGGCGATCGCATGGTGCAGCTCAGCGGCCGCCTGGGCCACGGCGACCACGAAACAGAGGTCGAAGAAGAGTTCCAGCGGGGTTGCGGCCCGGTGCGGCTCGTCCGGCGAGCGCGAGGTCATCGGTCGGTACAGCATCCTGCGCGTCGCGTCGGCCATGTTCGCAGGCTACCGCCGGTGGATCACGTGGCGCGGCCGGGACTCCGAAGCCCTCGGGGCCCGGCGTATGTGCGGCGCCGGGCCCCGGTCCACACCGGAGGGCTGATGTCCATCACATAGACATCAGAAGATGGAAGCGCTCCCATAATGCCTCAATCGCACCCGGCCGGTCAAGGGAGGGTTCGTGAAAAGTCCTATAAGCACTCGCAATTGAACTTAAGGTACGAAAGGGCTTCGACTGGAACGGAGAACGACATGAATCCCGCTCGTACCCTGGCGGTCATCGCCGCTGTCCTGGCCGGCGGCCTCGCGCTCGGCGGCTGTGCGACGACTCAGGCGCCGCCCGCCGCGCCGGTCGCGCCGGTCGTGAAGGCCAGCCCGACGGTCCAGTTCAACGACACCGACGTGACGTTCGCCCAGCAGTTGATCGCGCTGCGCCGGCAGGCGTTGTGGCTGGCCCAGCAGGGGGTGGAGCGGGCGCAGGCGGTCGGCGTCAAGCAGCTGGCCACGCAGATCGCAGCCGAGCAGGGTCCGCAGATCCAGCAGCTGACCACCTGGCTGACCCAGTGGGGCCTGCCGGTGCCGGCGATGCCGTCCGGCACCGCGCTGCCGCCGCTGCCGTCCATGGGTCCCGGCATGCCGTCGATGCCGCCCGCACAGGAGCTGAGCCAGCTGCAGAGCCTGAGCGGCGAGCAGTTCGACCAGAAGTTCCTGGAACTCATGATCCCCAACCACGAGGGCGCGATCGCGTCCGCCACGGCAGAGCTCGCCAACGGCGTCAACCCGTCGGCGAAGCAGCTCGCCGAGCAGGTCAAGACGAGCCAGAGCGCGGAGCTCGAGCAGCTGCGCCAGTTGCTGGGAGCGGCTCCGAGCCCCACCGAGTGAACCCGGACCGTGCCGGGGACGGCCGCCTCCGGCGGGCCGCCCCGGCACGGTCAGTTTCCGGTGACGGCGTGACCGACCGGCACGACCGGTGCGGCGCGTTCGGGGGTGCGCAGCCGGTCTACGCCGGGGACGGCGAACACGGCGTACGTCGACACGAGCAGCGCGACCGCGGCGACCGCCGCGAACACGGGCATGCCGACACCGAGCGCGAGCAGCGGCGCCACCGCGATCGCCACCGGTTGCAGCGCGAAGTTGCCCAGCGACTCCAGGGCGAACACCCGGCCCTGGACCTCGGCGGGGAACTCGTTCTGCAGCGCCGTGAACCACAGCACGAAGAAGACGCCGATTCCCGCCCACGCCACGACCTGCACCGCGCACCAGACGGCCAGCGGGACCGGCACCGCCAGGCAGACCGGCAGCAGGGCACACGGCAGCAGGACGTTCATCGCCCACAGCCCCGGCCGTGCGGTGCGCAGCCGGGCCGCCGCGGCCGACCCGACGATCATGCCGACCGAGGCGGAGGCGCTGAGCCAGCCGAAGGCGGCCGGCCCGAACCGCTCCAGGCTCACGATCGGCAGCAGCGCGAAGTTGGGGCCGAACAGGAAGAACACCTGCACGGTGCCCTGCACCATGATGACCAGGGCCCAGGGACGGCGGCGCACCTCGCGCACGCCCGCCGCGGCCTCGCCCAGCATGGCCCGCACGCCGCGGGCGGGCTCGCCGTCGTTGACCCGCGGCAGCCGCACCCACAGCAGTGTGCCCAGGCTGACCGCGAACGTGGCGAGGTCGATGAGCAGCGCGCCGCGCGGGCCGACGGAGGTGACCAGCGCAGCGCCGAGCAGCGCGCCACCCGCCGCCCCGAAGCGCTTGGTCGCGGAGTCGAGCGCGTTGGCCTTCTGCCGCAGCTCGTCGGGGACCAGTTGGGGCAGGGCGGCGCGGTGCGCCGGATCGTAGAGCGCGGAGCCGATGCCCAGCAGGCACGCCGCGACCAGCGGGAGCCACAGCGGGCCGCGTGCGCCGAAGGCGAGCAGCCCGGCCACGCCGGCCACCCGCACCACGTCGGACACCGCCATCACCGCGGTGCGCGAGTACCGGTCGGCGACGACCCCACCGGCCAGCAGGAGCAGTACGCCCGCCACCGCCTCCGCGGCCAGGATCAGCGCGAACGCCTGCGGGCCGCGGGCGGGCAGGATGAGCGCCGGCAGCGCCACGAACGACAGCGCGGTGCCCACGACACTGGTCACCTGGCCGAGCCAGAACGCCAGGTACCGGTGGTCGCGCAGCAGCTGGGCCATGGTCGTCACCGGCGTATGGTGGCGAACCGGCCGCCCCCGATCAAGCGAGTTTCGGCTGTCCGGGGCGGGTCAGCACGGTCACGGTGACGACCGACAGGGCGGCGAAGCCGAACATGGCCGCGGCCATCGGCACGCCGCTGGACGCGCCGAGCGCGGCCACGATCGGCCCGGCGATCGCGCCGATCACCGACTGCACCGCGCCCATCAGCGCGGCGGCGGTGCCCGCCATCTGCGCGTGGCCGTCCAGCGCCAGCGCGGTGCTGTTCGGGGCGACCATGCCCAGGCTGGCGATGTAGACGAACAGCATGGCGACCACGATGGTCAGGCTGTGCAGCCCCGCTCCGCCGATCATGAGGACCCCGGCGGCGACCGCGCCCGCCAGCGCCGCGAACAGCAGCGTCCGCGGGGTGCGCCGGCCGACCAGGCGGGCGTTGAGCTGCCCGACGGCGACCAGGCCGAGCGCGTTCAACCCGAAGATCAGCCCGTACGTCTGCGCGGAGACGCCGTACACCTCCTGCAGCACGAACGAGCCGCTGGACAGGTAGGCGAACAGCCCGGCGAAGGTCAGCCCCTGCGCGGCGGTGTACCCCCAGAACCGGCGGTCGGCGGCCAGCACCTTGAAGCCGCGGCCGACCTCGGCCAGCCCGCCGGTCCGGCGGCGCTCGACGGGCAGCGTCTCGGGCAGGTAGCGCCACCCGACCGCCACCATGACCAGGCCGTACAGGGCGAGCAACGCGAACACGCCGCGCCAGCTGGTGAACTCCAGCACCGCCGCGCCGATGGTGGGCGCGACGACCGGCGCGACGCCGAACACCAGGGTGAGCCGGGAGAAGAAACGCGAGGCCTCGGCGCCGGAGTACAGGTCGCGTACCACGGCGCGGGAGATCGCGATGCCGATGCCGCCCGCGAAGCCCTGCACCAGCCGCAGCGCAGTCATGGTCTCGATGTTCGGCGCGACGGTGATCAGCGCGGAGGAGACGAAGAACAGCGCGGTGCCCCCGACGATGGGCCGGCGCCGGCCCCAGCGGTCCGACAGCGGGCCCATGACGAACTGGCCCAGCGCGATGCCGATCAGCGCCACGGTGAGGGTGAGCTGCACGGCGGCGGGGGAGACGCGCAGGTCGGCGGCGATGGTGGGGAAGGCGGGCAGGTACATGTCGAACGACAGCGCGCCGAAGGCGGACATGCTGCCGAGGACCAGGATCAGGGTGCGTCGCTGGGCTGGCGCGGGAGTCACGGTCCTTACCCAACCATTCCGCGACACCGCGCCGGGAGCTTTGTGACCGCGGTCATGACCCGGCCGTCGCGGTCCGGCCCATGCGGACATCGACGGCTGTGGAGCCGGCCTGCTCCCCGTTCACCAGCCCCGCCTCGTCCTCGAGGTAACGAGGCCGTGCCGCGGCCAGCCCGGCGAAGGCCTGCACCACTGCCGCGGCGACCAGGAAACCGAGCGGCAGCTGCCAGCCGCCGGTCAGCTCGTGCAGCACGCCGACCAGCAGCGGGCCGAGCGCGGCGATCAGGTAGCCGGTGCTCTGCGCGAACGCCGACAGTGCCACCACGCCCTCGCCGGTGCGCGCCCGCATCCCGATCATCGCCAGGGCCAGCGGGAACGCTGCCTGTCCGAGCGCCAGCAGGGCCACCCAGGCCACCGCGCCGGCGTGCGGGGCCAGCGCCAGGCCGAGGTAGGAGGCGATCATGGCGGCGGACATCAGCAGCACCAGCGGCCGCAGGTCCCGCAGCTTTCCGGCCAGCGTCGGCATGAGCAGCGCGAACGGCACCCCGACCGCGGTCACGCCGGCCAGCAGCAGCCCGGCGTCGGTGGGCGTGAACGCCGCGTCGCGGAACATCTTCGCCAGCCAGCCCATGGTGGCGTACCCGCTGAGTGACTGCGCGCCGAAGTAGATCGCCATCGCCCAGCCCAGCCGGGTGCGGGCGGGCCGCACCCGCACCGCCGCGCGGCGCGTGCCGCCGCCCGCCGATCTGGGCGTGCGCCGCAGCGCCGGGCCGAGCCAGGGCAGGATCGCCACGGCGGCCAGCAGCGCCCACACGCCGAGCCCGGCGCGCCAGTCGCCGACGGCGTGCGCGATCGGCACCGAGGCCGCCGACGCGGTGGTGGTGCCGAGGATCAGGGTCATCGAGTAGACGCCGGTCATCAGCCCGGCCCGGTGCGGGAAGTGCTCCTTGACCAGCACGGGCAGCAGCACGTTCGCGATGGCGATGCCGGCCAGCGCGATCGCGCTGGTGAGCACGAAGGTCCACGGCGAGTCGCTGACCGCCCGCAGCAGCTGGCCGACGGCCAGCAGCCCCATCGCGCCGACCAGGATGCGGGCCGGGGACAGCCGCCGGGCCAGCCATGGCGTGAACGCGCCGAAGGCCGCGAAGGCGAGCGCGGGCAGCGTGGTGATGACACCGGCGACGGTTCCGGACAGGTGCAGGCCGGTGGTCACCTCGTCGAGCAGTGCGCCGAGGCTGGTGATGGCGGCGCGCAGGTTGAGCGCGACGAGCAGGATGCCCACCAGGATCAGCACCACGGAGCGGGGTGCCGGTGCGGCCGGTGTCGGTGGCGTCACGCGGGGTGCGATCATCGGCGACACGATGGGTGGCGCGGCGGCGGCGACTGGCGGTGGCATACCTCCGATCGTAGAATCATGGGACGAATTTAGGACCGGAGTTGTAAGCAATGACACTGCGCACACCGTCACGCCAGACCCTGGTGCCCCAGGTGATCGAGCAGCTGCGCACGCAGATCGCCACCGGTGAGTGGCCGGTCGGCAGCCGCATCCCCACCGAACCCGACCTGGTCGCCGCGCTGGGCGTGGGCCGCAACACGGTCCGCGAGGCAGTGCGCGCCCTGGTGCACGCCGGTGTGCTGGAGTGCCGGCAGGGCTCCGGCACCTACGTCACCGCCACCCACGAGCTCACCGGGGTGGTCGCCCGGCGGCTGGCCGCCGCCGAGGTCGCCGAGGCCGTCGAGGTGCGACGCGCCTTCGAGGTGGAGGCGGCCCGGCTCGCCGCGGTCCGGCGTACGCCCGCCGACCTGGAGAAGATGGACGCGCTGCTGGCCCGGCGTGAGGAGCTGTGGCGTGCGGGCGACGCGGCGGCGTTCGTGGCCACCGACGCCGACCTGCACGTCGCGATCGTCGCGGCCGCGCACAACGCGATGCTCGCCGAGCTCTACGCCTCCTTCGGCGGCGCACTGCGGGCCAGCCTCAGCCAGCAGATCGGCGAGACCCTGACCGCCGACAAATACGTCGCCCACGACGACCTCGTCGAGGCCATCCGCGCCGCAGATCCCGACCGCGCCGCCCGCGCCGCCGGTGCCTTCCTGGAGACGGCATAGCTTGTCCGTATACGTATATGAGCTTTGACCTGCCGGGCGGCGTATCCGTGGGTGCCCGTGCCGGATGACTCATGGGACATCGTCGGGACACTCCGCCGCGAGCCGGCCAGGCACAGCGCGCACCAGGGACTGTCCGTGGCGGACTACCTGGTGGCGGCCACCGCGATCCGGCTCGAGCTGACCGTTCTGCACGAGAACGCCGACTACGAGACGGCGGCCCGGCTGGTGCCGCAGCTGAGGCAGCAGCGGATCTCCGCACCGCTCGACATCGCTCAGCCGTCACAGCCCGGCTATGGAGGCGAGGGTGGCGGCTTCGGCCATGGCCCGGTGGCTGGGCGGGTTGCCGCGGGAGACCCACCACAGCGAGTCCTCCACCCGCCGGGCTGCCGCCCACGCCGCCAGCCGCGCCGGATCCTCGCCGGTGACCGCGCCGAACAGCGCGAACCGCCGCCGCAGCACGGCGGCAGGATCTGGATGCCGGAACGGGTCGTCGATCTGCTCGATCAGTTTCCACGGGTCGTAGCCGGGATCGCCGACCATCGGCTTCGGGTCGATGACCAGCCACGGCTCGCGCCGCGCGGCCAGAATGTTGCCGGGATTGATGTCGCCGTGCACCAGCACCCGCCGCGTCGCCGAGGTGGGCAGCTCGCGCAGCAGCCGCGCGCCGTGCGCCACCAGGCCGGGGTCGAACCCGGGGCGCAGTCGGGCCATCCGCTGCTCGATCAGGCCCGCCCATCGTGCGGTCACATGGCTCAGCAGGTCGAACCCGCCCGGGTCGGCGATGGGTGCCGACCACAGCCGGTCCAGCAGCCCGGCCGCGATGAGCAGCCGCTCCTCGGCGGGCAGCGAGCCGCTGTGACCGAGCGTCGTTCCGGGATCCGCCCGCTCCAGCAGCAACGCGTGCCGCTCGCCGTCGTGGGCGTACAGGGTGACCGCGCCGTGCCCGTGCCACACCCGCAGCGCGGCGGCCTCGCCCATCATCTCCGGATGCGGCCAGCTGATCTTCAGCATGGCGGGCCGGCCGTCGGGCAGCTCCGCGGGCGCGACCCACGAGCAGCTGCCCCCGGTCCACGGCGCGCCAAGCCGCAGTACCCAGCCGTCACGCAGTTCGGTGATGAGCCCGGGCAGCGAGTCCAGCCAGACCCGGCCCTCGGCCAGGTCGCCGATCGACGCGACGACACCCAGGGTCGGGGGCACCAGCACCTCGGGCTCCGTCACGCGGCGAGACTACCGCCGCTGTCCACCATCGCGACGTGGACTTTCGGACACGATTGCAGCTGGCGGCGGCCGCCGGGATCACCGACCGGGCCGCCCGGGACGGCACGGATCCGGCCGACATCGCCCTGCTGAACGCCGTGCGAGCCAGCCGAAACCCGATTGCCGGGACCGGCAGGACGACGCAGGATCACGAGCATGTTGACTGAAGTCACGCGGTACTACCAGCGTGGCGGCGAGACCAGCCGCCTCGGCGCGGGAACCGGGCGCTGGGAGTTCCTGCGCACCTGGGACCTGCTCGGCAGGCTGCTGCCGCCCGGTCCGTTGTCCATCCTCGACGTCGGTGGCGCGACCGGGGTGTACGCAGGCCCGCTGGCTGCCGCCGGGCACGCCGTCCATGTCGTCGATCCGATGCCCGAGCACGTGGCGGCGGCGTCCGCGCTGCCCGGGGTCACCGCGGCGGTCGGCGATGCCCGCGGGCTCGATGAGGCTGCCGGGAGCCGGGACGTGGTGCTGCTGTTCGGTCCGCTGTACCACCTGGTCGACCGCGCCGACCGGCTCGCGGCCTGGCGCGAGGCCGGCCGTGTGGTGCGTCCCGGTGGGCTGGTGCTCGCCGCGACGATCAGCCGGTACGCTTCGCTGCTCGACGGATTCGCCAAGGGTTTCGTCGATGATCCGGTGTTCGCGCGGATGGTGGACGGTGCGCTCGCGACGGGCGTGCACCGCAACCCCGGCGAGGTGCCGAACTGGTTCACCACCGCGTACTTCCACCGGCCCGACGAGCTGCCGGCCGAGGTGGCGGAGGCGGGTCTGGAGCTGGAGCGGATCGCCGCGATCGAGGGTCCGCTGTGGACCGTGCCGCACCTGCCGGAGATCCTCGCCGACGAGCAGCGGACCGCGCGGGCGATGGCGATGATGCGCGAACTCGAGGGTGTGCCCCACCTGTGGGGTGCCAGCTCGCACCTGCTCACCGTGGCACGGCGCGCTGCATGACCGGCCCCGTGGCCGGGCCGCCGTCGAGCGGACCGGCCACGGGGCGGATGGTCAGGCTTGGAGCGTGGCGTCGAGGGTGATCTCGGCGCCGGGCGACAGCAGGCGGGAGATCGGGCAGCCGGCCTTGGCGGCCTCGGCCAGCTTCTGGAACTGCGCCTCGTCGATGCCGGGCACGTCGCCGGTGGTCACCAGGTCGATCCGGGTCACCGTCATGCCGGCGTCGGTCTTGTCCAGGTGGACGTTGGCGTTGGTCACCACGGCGTTGGGCGGGAAGCCCGCGTCCGACAGCTGCTTGGAGAACGCCATGGAGAAGCAGCCGGAGTGCGCGGCGGCGATGAGCTCCTCGGGATTGGTGCCCTCACCCTCCTCGAAACGGGACTTGAACGAATAGTTGCCCTGCAGGCCACCCTTGCCGGTCGCGATGGTGCCGGACCCCTCGGTGAGCGTTCCCTGCCAGCGGGCTGTTGCGGTGCGAATAGGCATGGGCCCGACGCTAGCTCACGCGGGCCTGCCGTGCCCGCGAATGTCCCCCAATATGAGAGTCACGAGCTCGGGCGTGTCGCGGCCGGCCGTGTCGACCAGCAGCCGGGGCTCGCGCCACGGCGTGAACTCGCGCGTGCGCACGTCGTCCCAGCTGGGCTGGAAGGCCTGATCGTGTTCGGGCGTACGCTGCCGCACCCGGCGGCGGTGCTCGGCCGGATCGGTGCAGATCACCTCGATGGCGTGCATCACGGTGCCGTGCCGTGCGGCGAGGTCCCGCCAGCCGGCGCGGGCCTGCTCGACCGCGTTCACCGCGTCGACGACCACGGCCGCGCCCAGCGCCAGGTGGGCGTCGGCGATCGCGTCCGCCACCACGTAGGCGGCCAGGCCGGTGGGCTGCACCGGGTCGACACCGGCCCGCCACAGGGCCGACTCGATGGCGTCCACCCGCAGCCAGGTCGCGCCCAGCGCGGCGGCAACGGGACGGCTCAGTGTGGTCTTGCCGGCGCCGGGCAGCCCGGAGAAGACGATCAGCACCGGACCAGTGTCGCCTGTCCGGTTCGATCGGGCGGACCTACGGGGCCGCGCGCCGCTCGCGGCGGGCCGGCTGTGGTCGGCGGGGAACCTCTGCGGTGCGGCGGAACCGCGGCACCGGAATCGCCGGGAAAACCTGACGGAACCTGTCAGGTTTCGCCGCGACGATGGACCCATGCAGCAGAACCTTCACGGAAAGATCGCCCTGGTGGCCGGGGCGACCCGCGGGTGCGGGCGGGCGATCGCGGTCGAGCTCGGCCGGGCGGGCGCCACCGTCTACGTCACCGGTCGCAGCACCCGCGCCCAGCGGTCCGAGATGGACCGGCCGGAGACCATCGAGGACACCGCAGACCTGGTCACCGCCGCCGGCGGCGAGGGCATCGCGGTGCGTGTCGACCATCTCGTGCCCGACGAGGTCAGGGACCTGGTGTCGCGGATCGACGCCGCACACGGGCGGCTCGACATCCTGGTCAACGACGTATGGGGCGGCGACGACTACGCCGAGTGGGGCAAGCCGCTGTGGGAGCAGTCGCTCGACGGCGGCCTGCGCATGCTCGGGCTCGGCCTGCACACCCACATCATCACCAGCCACGCCGCGCTGCCGCTGCTGATCCGCCGGCCGGGCGGGCTGGTCGTCGAGGTCACCGACGGCACCGACGAGTTCAACCGGAAGTACCGCGACTCGTTCTTCTACGACCTGACCAAGACGTCGGTGTCACGCATCGCGCTGGCCCAGTCCGCCGAACTCAAGCCGCACGGCGGGACCGCGGTCGTGGTGACGCCAGGGTTCCTGCGCTCGGAGGCGATGCTGGACCACTTCGGCGTCACCGAGCAGAACTGGGCCGACGGCGCGGCGAAGGCGCCGCACTTCATCCTGTCCGAGACCCCGACGTACCTGGGCCGGGGTGTGGCCGCGCTGGCCGCCGACCCCGACCGCGGCCGGTGGACGGGCGGCTCGCTGTCGAGCGCGTCGCTCGCGCACGAGTACGGCCTCACCGACGTGGACGGTTCGGTCCCTGACATCTGGCGCTACTTCGCCGAGCACGGCTCCGCCGAGGACGGGCAGATCGACCCGGCCGGCTACCGCTGACGGCCGCGGCGCAGCCGGTCAGGCGTTGCGGGCGGCGATCGCGGCACCGAGCGCGGCCAGCTCGATCCGCAGCTCCACCGGGGCGAGGATCTCGATGTCCGCGCCCAGCGGCAGCAGCTGGGTCAGCGCGACCCGGGGCGATTCGACGGCCAGCTCCACCTCACACCAGCCCTGCTCGTCGGGCGGGCCGGTGTGCAGGACCGCCTCGTCGCGGGCGGCAGGGTCGGTGACGGACGGCAGGCGGCGCAGGCCGTGCGGGCTCACCCGCAGCCGGACCCGGTCACGGATCAGGGTGCGGTCGAACGAGGCCGCCGAGGCCCGCCACCACTGCGCGAGCTGGAACTGCGCCGGCCGTTCGAACGTATCGCCGCCCGGCTCGACGGCGGTGATCCGGCCCAGCCGGTAGGTGCGCACCGCGTCCGCGTCGGGCACCCGGGCCACGAGATACCAGACCCCGGCTTTGAGGACCAGGCCGTACGGCTCCAGCACGCGGCGCACCGAGCCGTCGGCACGCCGGTAGCGCACGGTGACGCGGCGCTGCTCCCATACCGCCTCGGCGACGCTCATCAAATGCGGGAGCTCCTCGCCACGGTGGAACCAGCCGGGCGCGTCCAGGTGGAAGCGCTGGGCGATGGTGCGGGCCCGGTCACGCAGCGGTTCGGGCAGCGTGGCGAGCACCTTGGCCTGCGCGGCCAGCAGCACCGAGCCGAGCCCCAGCTCGGCCAGCGCCGCCGGGGCCGCCCCGGCGAACAGTGCGGCGGCCTCGGCGCCGGTGAGCCCGTCCAGCCGGGTGCGCCAGCCTTCCAGCAGCCGGATGCCGCCGCCGCGACCGGGCTCGGTCCACAGCGGCACTCCGGCGGCCTGCAGCGCGGCGACGTCGCGATACACGGTGCGCACCGAGACCTCGAACAGCTGCGCCAGCTCCGCGGCCCGCGCCGAACGCCGCTGCTGCAAGGTGAGCAGCAGCGAAACCAGCCGCGAGGCCTTCACCGGCGCAGGCCCGGTGTGGGCTCGTGCGCCCGCGCCAGGCCCGCCGGGTCGCTCGCGGTCCGCCCGGGTGCCTTTGCCCGACTTGAGGTGCCGGTCACAGGCCGCCCACGAATGCGTGCACGCAGCGGGTGACGCGGACCAGGTTCTCCGCGCTGCGGACCGGGTCGTCGGGGTTCTCCAGCGAGTGGTCCGCGCCGGGCAGCTCCAGGCACGGCAGGCCGAGGTCGTCGGCCAGCCGGGGGTCCCAGGAGAAGTCCCCGCCGCCGCCGAGCAGCTGGGTCGGGGCTTCGGTCGCGCCGAGCGCGTCGACCACCGAGGAGTGGAACATGAGCGGCGTGAACCAGATCGCGGGCAGGCGGCGTTCGGCGGCGACCGGCGCGGCCAGGGTGCCCAGCGACTTGCCGACCAGCATGATCCGTTTCGCGGACTCGGCCTCGATGGCGGCGACGGCCTGCGCGACGACCCAGTCGGCGCGCTCGTCCAGGTCCGGGGTGGCGGGAGGTTTCCACCACAGCTCCTGCACCGACCAGCCGTGGTGGGCGAGCACGATGCGGGCCAGGTGCAGCAGCGGTCTGGCGGGCGTGTAGCCGCCGCCCGGCAGGATGATCGCGACCCGGTCGGGGTCGCCGTGATGCCGTTCGGTCGTCCGCGGCCAGGGATTCGGGGTCGCCGGGCGGGTCATGGGCCGATCCTAGATCGGTTCACGTTCATCTGACGGCCCGCCGGACGGACGCGCCCGGCGGATAGGTCGGCGGCGGCCTACACCGGTCGTCCGGGTTCCGGGTCCCGATTTCGCGCCGAGGTCGCCGCCGACCGTGCCGCGTTGTCGGGCTGATCGTCCGGGGGTGCGCGTATCGACGACCTTCTTATGATCGTGGTCGATGTGAGCGACTGTCTCATCTGGACTGCTGGAGGAAACGTGCGCAAGTGGTATGCGGCGGCAATGGCGGCGCTGGGCCTGGCTGTGCTGCTGGCGGTGCCCGGCGCGGCGGGCGCGGGCAAGGGCGACACGGCGCGCGGCTGCGAGCGGCACTTCGACGCCGCGGTGGCGGACTTCGACGCGGTGTTCCTGGCCAAGGACCTGCCCGCGGTCATGTCGTACTACCACCACGAGGCGGTGCAGATCGGCTCCAACGGGGCGTACCGCAAGGACAAGGCCGCCATCCAGGCCAACTTCACCGGGCTGTTCACCTATGCCTTCACGGCGACGTTCCCCGAGGTGAAGAAGGTCGTCGACGGCTGCCGCGGCGCGACGCTGGTGGTCGACTTCACGCTGGCCATCCCCTCGCTGGGCTACAAGCAGCACTTCTACAACGCGCTCACCTTCGTCCGCGAACGCGGCCAGTGGAAGATCATCCTGGATGTCAGCTCGCCGCTGCCGGTGGTCTGAGCGACGCACCCTGCCCCTGCCGCCGACCGTTCGCCGGTCGGCGGTGGCGGGTCAGGTTGGTGACGTAACCCTCCCGGGGCTGGCGCCCGAGGGTCTCCACGCGGCATGGTGGCGGTCCGCGGTCGGGTGACGAGGGGGTGCGGGCGGCGATGCCGGTCGGAGAGCACGTGGTGGCACGGGCGCGCGAGCACATCGCGGCCGGGACGCTGTCGGCCGCGCACGATCTGCTGTCCGCCGCGCTGGGCACGGTGCCCGCCGACCCGGCACAGGCCGCGCCGGTCGTCGCCGAGGCGGTGGTGCTGCAGACCGGCGTGCTGCTCGGGCTGGGCGAGCCGTACGCCGCCCGGGGCTGGGCCGCCTACGGCTTCGCGGCGTCGCGGGCGCTGTACGGCGAGCGCGACCGGCGGACCCTGCACGCGCTCGGGCTGCTGGCCGCGGTGCTGGCCAGGGTGGGCGTGCACGCCCGCGCGGTGCAGCGCTACCTCGACCTGATCGCGGCGTACTCCGAGCTCGACGGCCCGGACTCGGACCGGGTGCTGGCCGCGCGCGGCGACCTGGCCACCGTGGAGCACGCGCAGGGCCACTGCGTGACGGCGCGGCTGCGCCTGGCCACGGTCATCGACGAGCACCGGCGGTCGCACGGTGCGGCGCATCCGGTCGGCATCCGTATGCAGCTGCGCCTGGCCGCCATGTGGCGCGACTGCGGCGGCTTCAACGATGCGCACGAACTGCTGGCCGAGGCCCGCGAGGACGCCGCGGGGCTGGAACCCGCCGACCCGGTGCACGCGATGATCACCGCTGCCGGCCGGGCCGTCGCCGATCCGCGGCACCGGTGCGGCGTCGGCCTGATCCCGGACGCCCCGATCTCCCCGGTCGAGCTCGCCGGGCGGGCCGGGCACCAGCCACCGGCGAGGCTTCCCGACCCGTCGCCGGACCCCGTGCCGCGGCAGCGGCCCGAACCGGCTCCGGAGGACTCCTGGGCGCAGCGGTTGCGGGACGTGGAGCCGGAAACCGCGGCGTGGGCGGGCGATGCTGCGCCGACGCCCGGCGAGCCCGGCGCGACCGCCTCGTGGGCGCCGCCGGAGCAGGAGGAGCAGGCCCCGGCGGTGTGGGACCATCTGACCCCGGCCGGGTACGAGCCGCCGTCGGTGCTCGCCGCGCCGACGTTCAGCACGACCGTGTACCTGCCGCCGTACCTCGACGGCCCGACCGGGGAGCCCGCCGAACCGGCGCGTACCGGACGGCATGCCGCGGCACCGGTGGCGCGGCGGTTGCCGCAGCACACGTTGGTACTGGTGGCTGCATGTGTCGGCATCGTCGCGGTGGCGCTGCTGTTCGTGCTGTTGGTCAGCTCGGTTTCGCCGTAGCCGCCGCGCCCTCTAATATCGACGGTGGGCTCTGACGGCCCCCGGGAGCCGGGCCGCACCCCGATCTCGTCGACTGCGCCGTGCCGCATCGACGTTCTGTCTCGTACCAGCGTGGGGTCTCCGCGTGGGCGGCGGGTGTCTTCGCGCGTCCCACTGAGGGGATTCGCTCATGTCCAGGCCCACCGTGAGAGCGGCGCTGATGGCGCTGCTGGGCACACTCGTGGCCGCGACGGCCGTCGTCGTCGCCGCGCCCACCGGCAGTGCCGCTGCCGTTCCGACCCGCATCATGGCGCTCGGCGACTCGATCACCGGTTCGCCCGGCTGTTGGCGGGCGACGCTGTGGAACCGGCTGCAGAGCACCGGCTACACCAACATCGACATGGTCGGCACGCTGCCGGCGCAGGGCTGCGGGGTCGCCCACGACGGCGACAACGAAGGCCACGGCGGCTTCCTGGCGACCAACGTGGCCAACCAGAACCAGCTGGTCGGCTGGCTGTCAGCGACCCTGCCCGACGTCGTGCTGATGCACTTCGGCACCAACGACGTGTGGTCCAACCTGCCCAACACGCAGATCCTCACCGCCTTCGGCAAGCTGGTCGACCAGATGCGGGCCAGCAATCCGGCCATGAAGATCCTGGTGGCGAAGATCATTCCGATGAACCCGTCCAGCTGCACCGAGTGTGCGGCGCGGGTGGTGTCGTTCAACAACGCCATTCCGGCCTGGGCGGCGGGCAAGACCACCGCGCAGTCGCCCATCACGGTGGTCGACCAGTGGACCGGCTTCAACACGGCGACCGACACCTACGACGGGGTGCACCCCAACGCGGCGGGCGACCAGAAGATGTCGGACCGCTGGTATCCGGCGCTGACCGCGGCGCTCAGCGGGGTGACGCCGTCGAACCCGCCGTCCCCGTCGGCGTCGCCGTCCGCCTCGCCGAGCCCGTCGGCCCGGCCCTCGCCGTCGGTGTCGCCGAGCCCGTCGGCCCCGCCCTCGCCGTCGGTGTCGCCGAGCCCGTCGCGGCCGCCGTCGCCGTCGCCGTCGTCGGGCAGCACAGGCAAGTCCTGCTCGGTGACGTACGTGATCATCGGGCAGTGGCCCGGCGGCTTCCAGGGTGAGCTGCGGGTGGTCAACAACGGCACGGTGCCGATCAGTGGCTGGTCGGTGCGGTTCACCTTCCCCAACGGCCAAGTGATCACGCAGAGCTGGAACGGGCAGTACACCCAGACCGGATCGACCGTGACCACGCTCAACGTCAGCTGGAACGGTCAGCTGTCGCCCGGCACGGGGACGGCGGCCGGCTTCCTCGCCACCTACCAGGGCACCAACGGCACCCCGGTGCCCGTCTGTACCGCGCTCTGATAAAAAGGACAAAAAGGGCGTACCCGTACTACGGGTGCGCCCTTTTCCTGCACCGTCGCCGACGCCTGCGGGCGTGTCGGCAGCCGCCCGTGGCAACGTGGTACAACTGGGGGTCGTGAATCGGCGGATCATGTCCGGAGATTCGGGTGAATGCGGCCGGCCTGCGCCGGCTGTCGTTTTTGTGGCCGGCGGCGGAGGGGAGGCCTCGGTGGCTCAGCAGCCGCTGGGCGATGTCCGCGCGGAATCGCGCGATCGCGTCCTCACCATCCCCAATCTGATCAGCTTCGCCCGCCTGCTCGGCGTGCCGCTCTTCCTCTACCTCTTCCTGGTCGCCGACGAGGTCGCCTGGGCGGTGGTCGTGCTCGGCCTGGGCGGTACCACCGACTGGATCGACGGCTACCTGGCCCGCCGACTCGGCCAGGTGAGCCGCGTCGGCGAGCTGCTGGACCCGGCCGCCGACCGCCTATACATCCTGGCCACGCTGCTGGCGTTCACCGTGCGCGACATCGTGCCCTGGCAGTTCACGGTCGCCCTGCTGGCCCGTGACGTGCTGCTGATGCTGACCTTCCCGGTGCTGCGCAAGCTCGGCTACGGTCCGCTGCCCGTGCACTACATCGGCAAGACGGCCACCTTCATCCTGCTGATGGGCTTCCCCATCCTGCTGCTGGCCTGGGCCGTGCCGACGGGCCCGGTGCACACCATCGCGTACGCGAGCGGCTGGGCGCTGTGCTGGTGGGGCATCGTCCTGTACTGGATCGCGGGCATCTTCTACCTGGTGCAGTTCGCGGCCGTGGTGCGGCGCTCCCGCGAGGTGGCGGCATGAGCCAGCGAATCGGCAGGCTCAGCGATGCCGCCGACGAGCGCCGCGGGGAGCAGCCATGAGCACGGGCCCGGAGCGGGAGCCGGTGCAGCCGGTGTCGACACCGCCGTCGGGGCAGCGGGTGTGGCAGACGGACATGCTGACCGACCTGTTCCAGGACCCGCTCGACGGCGGATACGCCGATGCGGCCCGCGCCCGCCGCGAGGGCGGCCCGCTGCCGTCGGCGACCCGATGGACGCGCCGCGGGTTCACGGTGGTGGTCTGTATGGTCATCGGCGTGCTGCTGGCCGTGGCCTACCTGCAGGTCATCGCGCGGGCGCCGGCCCGGGCCACCACCCGCACCGAGCTGATCAAGGACATCAACCGGCGCACCGCGGACACCGACAAGCTCGACCAGAGTGCCGAGAGCCTTCAGGACGAGGTGAACGGGCTGCGTGAGAGGGAGTTGGACGACACCTCCATCGGCCGGCTGCGCGAACTGGAAGCCGCGACCGGGTTGCGCAAGGTCACCGGCGACGGCGTGGTGGTCACCCTCACCGACGGCCCCAACGCGGGCACCGAACGGCTGGCCCGGGTGCTCGACCTTGATCTGCAGCTGGTGACGAACGCGCTGTGGGCGGCGGGTGCGGAAGCGATCTCGATCAACGGGCGGCGGCTGACCTCGGTCACGCCGATCCGCACCGCCGGCTCGGCGATCCTGATCGGCAACGCGCACGTCATCGGACCGTACGAAGTGGCCGCGATCGGGCCGTCCGACATGGCGGACAAGTTCAACGACACGCAAACCGCGGACACCCTCCGCAAGCTGCGCGACGACAAGCGTTACGAGGTCGGCTTCGACGTCGACGAAAAGGACGACCTGGAGCTGCCGGCGGCGGTGATGCCGCGGCTGCAGTTCGCGCACGGGCCGTCGCCGTCGCCGTCGGGCTCGCCCGCACCCTCAACCTCGCCCTCGGGAGGTGGCAAATGATCGCAATACTGGCGTTGATCGCCGGAGTGGTGCTGGGCGTGGTGCTCGACCCCACGGTCCCGGAAGCGCTGCAGCCCTACCTGCCGATCGCCGTCGTGGCCGCGCTGGACGCGGTCTTCGGCGGCGTACGCGCCAAGCTGGACGGGATCTTCGACGACAAGCAGTTCGTGATCTCGTTCATCTCCAACGTCCTGGTCGCGGGCTTCATCGTGTACCTCGGGGACAAGCTGGGGGTGGGTGTCCAGCTGTCCACCGGCGTGGTCGTCGTGCTCGGTGTGCGGATCTTCGGCAACGTGGCGGCGATCCGGCGCCGGCTGTTCAAGGCTTAGGTGCAGCGGTGAGCGACGAGAAGACTCAGCCGATCGGCCCCGGACAGGGCGACGAGCCGACCGTGCCGCTGGCGGGCAAGGCCGGCGACACGCCAACGGCCAAGATCCCGGCCGCCGAGGCCGCGGCGGTCGAGGCCCCGAGCGCCAAGCCCGCGAGCGCCAAGCCCTCCAGCACCAAGCCCTCCAGCGCCAAGCCCGCGAGCGCCAAGCCCGCGAGCACCAAGCCGCCGCGCGCCGAGTCCTCGGCGGCCAAGGCCGCGGCGGACGAGGCCCCGGGCGCGGGGGAGCCGGCGCCGGACGAGGCCCTGGACGCTGCGACGTCTGGCGCCGCGGACGACACCGGCCCGGCGGCACCCGGTGACGGGGGCTCCGACGAGCGGCCCGGGCCGGACGAGGATGCGCCGAGTGACGGCGTGCGCAAGCGGATCAGCGGCGCGGGCGCCCTGATCGGCCTGCTCCTGGTGCTGCTCGGCTTCACGCTGGCGGTCCAGCTCAAGAGCAACTCCGCGGACGAGGGCTACAACTCGCTGCGCGAGGAGGACCTCTACGTCATCCTCGCCGACCTCGACTCGCGCGCGGACCGGCTGCGCCAGGACATCGCCGAGCTGGAGGCGACCCGCCGGGAGCTCAACTCGGGCGCGTCCAGCCGGGAGCAGATCCTGAAGGAGGCCCAGGAGCGCGCCGACGACATCGGCATCCTGGCGGGCACGCTCAAGGCCCAGGGCACGGGCATCACGCTGCGCCTGTCCGACGGCTCCGGGCCGATCACCGCGGACCACCTGCTCAACGCGGTGCAGGAGCTGCGCGGGGCGGGGGCCGAGGCGATCCAGATCGACGGGACCGGCGGTTCGGTGCGGGTGATCGCGTCGACCCACTTCGTCGACGTGGGCGGCGGCGGCGTCGAGGTCGACGGCGTGCGCCTGACCGGGCCGTACACGGTGACCGCGATCGGCCCGGAAGACCTGGACAAGGCCATGGAGTTCCGCGGCGGGGTGGTTGACGATGTGCGCGGCGACGGCGGTAACGTGATCGTCAGTGATCCGCATCCGGTCGACATCACCGCGGTGCGGGGCACGCCGAACCTGGAGTACGCGAAGCCCGTCTCCTGACGGGCATAGGCCACACGACGGCCTGGAGCGAAAGGGCACGACCGTGATTCCTGAGGACCTGAAGTACACCGCCGAGCACGAGTGGGTCACCACGAAGGGCGGGTCGGTCCGGGTCGGTATCACCCACTTCGCGCAGGACGCGCTGGGCGACATCGTGTACGTACAGCTGCCGGAGACCGGCCAGGTCGTGGCCGCGGGCGAGTCGTTCGGCGAGGTCGAGTCGACCAAGAGCGTGTCGGAGATCTACGCCCCGCTCAGCGGCACGGTGACCGCGCGCAACGAGACCCTCGTCGACTCACCCGATCTGATCAACACCGACCCGTACGGCGAGGGCTGGCTCGTCGAAATCGAGATCGCCGATCCGTCCGCGCTGGATGCGCTTCTCGACGCGGCAGCGTACCGTGAGCTGACCCAGAGCTGAATCTTCATTCAGGGGCGTGAATCGGGGCCAGCGAGTCCGGTTGACCCTTCATTTCCAGGGTCGCTAGGCTCGCTCCCTAAGCTCGCCGCTGACGTCGAGTAACGCCCTACCCGGTGCCCATAGCAGTTCCACGGATACGTGGCCGATATGACCGTGAGGTGGTCCGATGACGCGACCAGACGACGAGTTCCCCCAGCTCGACGTCACGTCGACCCTGCACCTCGGCTCCTTGGAAGAGGCGCTGGAAGGGCCGGAGTCTGACGTAGTCCCGGGGCGGGTCTCGGGACAGCTGCCGCCGGGCATGGCCCTGCTGGTGGTGCGTCGTGGCCCGAACGCGGGCGCCCGCTTCCTGCTCGACCACGATGTGACGACCAGTGGCCGTCACCCCGACAGCGACATCTTCCTCGACGACGTGACGGTCTCGCGCCGGCACGCCGAGTTCCACCGGGACGGCTCCACGTTCACCGTGCGCGACGTGGGCAGCCTCAACGGCACGTACGTCAACCGGGAGCGGGTCGAGTCGGCCACGCTCAACAACGGCGACGAGGTGCAGGTCGGCAAGTTCCGCCTGCTTTACGTGGCCGGCCCGCGCGCCGAGGAGGCATGACAGCAGCGGTGCCGGCGTCGGCCGGCGGCGGGGGCGGGGCGGCGCGGGCACAGGCGCTGATGAGCATCGGCGAGGTGCTCGGGCTGCTGCGCTCCGACTTTCCGGACATCACCATCTCGAAGCTGCGATTCCTCGAGACGGAGGGTCTGGTGGAGCCGCAGCGGACGTCGTCCGGCTACCGCAAATACAGCCGCGACGATGTGGCGCGGCTGCGCTTCATCCTTGCCGCGCAGCGTGACCAGTATCTGCCCCTGCGCGTCATCCGCGAGCAGTTGTCCGAAGGCGCTCACCTGACCCAGGCGCGCCCGACCCTGGTCGCGGTCGGCGACGACCACCGGCCCGAGGCCGTGGCGGAGCCCGTCGACGAGCGGCTGCGCCGCCAGGAGCTGTGCCACCGCGCCGGGATCACCGAGGCGCTGCTGGCCGACCTGGAGCGGCACGGGCTGGTCGCGGCCCGGGCGGGGGAGTGGTTCGACGGCGACGCGCTGGCGGTCGCCGAGGTGGCGGGACAGCTCGCCGAGTACGGCGTCGAGCCCCGGCACCTGCGGGCGTACCGGGTCGCGGCGGACCGGGAGGCCGGGCTCTACGCCCAGCTGGTGGCCCCGCTGATGCGCCAGCAGGACCCCACGGCCCGCGCGCGGGCGGCCGAGACGATGCGCGAGCTGACCGTGTTGTCGCAGCGCCTGCATGTGGCGTTGCTGCGTTCCGGGCTCAACGACGCGCTCGGCGGCTGACCGGCGGTCGTACGAGCCGAGGGTGCGCGTAGGCGTGTAGCGTGCAGTAGAAGAGGCTGAGAGGCAGTGTCGCACGGTTCGCCGCGAGGCGGGCTGGTCTGACACCGGCCCCAGGCAGACGCGACGGAGGCGAGACGGTGCGCGAGCTGAGCGTGATCGGGGTAAGGGTCGAACTGCCCACCAACCAGCCGATCGTCCTGCTGCGTGAGGTGGAGGGGGACCGCTACCTGCCGATCTGGATCGGCGCGGTCGAGGCGACGGCGATCGCCTACGAGCAACAGGGCGTCAAGCCGGCCCGGCCGCTCACCCATGATCTTCTCCGGGACCTGCTGCAGGCGCTGTCGGCGCCGCTGAAGGCCGTGGAGATCGTCGAGCTGAAGGACAGCATCTTCTACGCCGATCTGCTCATCGGCGATTCGGTGCGGGTGTCCGCGCGGCCCAGCGATGCGATCGCTCTGGCGCTGCGGGTGGGCGCCCCCGTGCGCTGCGCGGAGCGGGTGCTCGACGAGGCCGGGATCATCATCCCGGACGAGCAGGAGGACGAGGTCGAGAAGTTCCGCGAGTTCCTGGAGCAGGTCCGCCCGGAGGACTTCGCCAGTTAGGCGGCCCGTTAACGAGCGGGTCACCGGAAAGTGACGCTCCGGGACTCGAATGTGGCGTGTCGCAGCGTTGCCTCCCCACCGGTCGGCGCCATCCGCTATAGGCTGGCCAGGTCGACACTCGGCGGGAGGTAGTCGAATGAGCGAGCGCAGCGAGCGAATCAAGTCATTCCTGCCTCATAGCGACGACGAGCGCAGCGAGGAGGAGCGATGAACCAGCTCCACGATCCGCAGTCGCCTGGCAGTGACCCAGGTCGTCCCGGTGGTGCGGCCGCGTTGCGCGGCGGCGTGGCGGAGGATGCCGACTCGGACGTGCAGGGCGGTTCGCTCGGTTATCGGGGCGTGACGGCCTGCCACGCGGTGGGCATCAGCTACCGGCAGCTCGACTACTGGGCCCGCACCGCGCTGGTGGTGCCGAGCATCCGGGACGCGTCCGGTTCGGGCACCCAGCGGCTCTACTCGTTCCGCGACCTGGTCGTGCTGAAGGTGGTCAAACGACTGCTGGACGCCGGGGTGTCGCTGCAGAACATCCGGCGCGCGATCGAGACGCTGCGGGCGTACGACGCCGACGACCTGGCCACCATCACCCTCATCTCCGACGGCACCTCGGTCTACGACTGCCGCTCGCCCGAGGAGGTCGTGGACCTGCTGCAGGGCGGGCAGGGCGTGTTCGGCATAGCCATCGGCGGCGCGTTCAAGGAGATCCAGGGCTCACTGTCGCACCTGCCCGCGGAGCGGGGCACCGAGGTCGAGGAGGCGACGGTCACCCCGTTCGCGCCGGCCGTGCTGCCGCTGGGTGTCACCGACGAGCTGGCCGCGCGCCGGGCTCGGCGCCGGGCGGGCTGAGGTCGCGGCCCACCGGGGGACCCCCGTGTGACCGGCGTCACCGCCGGGCGGTATGAAAGCACCCATGCTCGTGCAGAGGGACGCTCGCCGTCGTTGGCTGTGGACGGCGGCTGCCGCGGTGGCGGCGTACGCCCTGCTGACCGTCGCGGTCGAAGTCACCTGGCGCCCGCTGGTGGAGCAGGACGCCGTCGTCAGCGCGGCCGCCCACCGGCTGGCGCTGGAGTATCCGATGTGGCGGGCGGTGATGGCCGCGGTCACCCGCACCGGTGACACCGTGGTGCTGCTGTCGGTGCTGGCATTCACGCTCGGGTTCCTGCTGCGCCGCAGACTGCTCGCCCACCTGGGCTTCGTGTGTGCGGCGGTGGCGGCCAGCGCGGCGCTGCGACTCACCGTGCACGCACTGGTGGCCCGCCACCGGCCTGACGAGATGCTGTCCTGGGCGGCCGGTTGGTCCTACCCGTCCGGACACACCAGCCACTTCGCGACCGCGGCGTTGCTGCTGCTCGTGCTGGTCTGGCCGCGGCTGTCGACGCGGCGGCAGCGGATCGCGCTGGTGGCGGTGGTCGGCGGCTGGGCGGTGCTGGTGGGGGCGAGCCGGGTGGCGCTGGTGGTGCACTGGCCCTCCGATGTGCTCGGCGGGTGGCTGGTCGCGCTGGTCGGCGTGCCGCTCACGATCGTGACTCACGCAGCGTGGCGCAATCACTCCCGTCCGTAATTTTACATTGCCGCTCATGTATATCCGCTGCCAGTCTGGTCACCCGAACGGCCCGCAGGGGGCCGGAAGAACGCGAGGGGTGGCACTGATGGCACGACGCTGGCTGGTGACGGGATGCTCGACCGGGCTGGGCCGGGCGCTGGTGGAGCGGTTGGCGCAGGCGGGCGAGCGGGTGGTGGCCACGGCCCGCCGTCCCGAGACGCTGGCCGAGCTGGCCGACCGGCACCCGGACACGGTGGTGGCGCAGCCCCTGGACGTGCTCGACCCGGTCGCCTGCGCGGCTGCGGTGGCCACCGCGGCCGAGCGCTTCGGCGGTGTCGACGTGCTCGTCAACAACGCCGGATACGGCCAGTGCGGCGCGGTGGAGGAGGTCTCCGACGGCGAGCTGGAGGCGCAGTTCGCCACCAACGTCTACGGGCCGTGGCGGCTGGCCCGCCTCGTGCTGCCGCTGTGGCGGGCGCAGGGCGGCGGGCACGCGGTGTTCGTCTCCTCGGTCGCCGGCGCGGTGCCGTTCCCCGGGCTCGCGGCGTACACCGCCAGCAAGTTCGCGCTGGAGGGCCTGGCCGAGTCGCTGGCGCAGGAGTCCGCGCACCTGGGGGTGAAGGTCACCATCGTGCAGCCCGGCGGCTTCAGCACCCCGTACGGCACGTCCGCGGCCCTGCCGGGGCGGCGCGTGGACGCCTACGAGCCGGTCGAGGGCCCGATGATCGCCGGGCTGCGGGCCATGCACGGCAACCCGGAGCTCAACCCGCCGGAGCTGTTCGCCGAGGCGGTGCACCGCCTGGCCGGGCTCGCCGAGCCGCCGCTGCGGCTGCCGATCGGGGCGGACGCCGGGCAGTTCCTCACCATGGCGCTGGCCGCCCGCACCAAGGAGTTCGAGGACGTCACCGCCGCCCGCCTGCACGTGGCGGCTTCCGCCGGAGACCGCTGAGCCGGACGTGCCCGTCCGCGCCGCCGCCACGGCGCGGACGGATCGTCCCGCGCGGTGACCGGCCGCCGGTCCGTCGCGCGGCCTGCGCCGGCGTTCATCGGCCGGGTCAGTCGCGTAACGCGTCCTCGACACTGGTCTCGTGGCGGCCCAGGAACACCGGGTCGCGGCCGGTGACCACGTCCAGCATGGCCTTGACGCAGGCACCCTGCTCGCGGACGACCGCCTTGGTCCAGAAGGAGCCGAAGCGGCGGGCGGTGTCGTCGCCGACTCCGGTCGCGTCGATGCCCGCGTCCCGGCACAGCGCCACGGCCCGGTCGATGTGGTAGCTCTGCGTGATCACGATGAGCTGCCGCACCCCGAACACCCGGACGGCCCGCTGGCAGGAGTCGTACGTGTCGAACCCGGCGTGGTCGGCGACCACCTTGCGGTCGGGCACGCCGCGGTCGATCAGCCACTGGCGCATCGCGTCGGGCTCGTCGTAGGTCCACTGGCCGTGGTCGCCGGAGACCAGCACCGCGCGCACCTTGCCGGACTCGTAGAGGCGGCGCGCGATGTCCAGGCGCGCCGCCAGGAAGCCCGAGGGTGAGCCGTTGTCGTGCACCTGCGCGCCGAGCACCAGGGCGACCGGAGCCTCGGGTACGTCCTCGATCGCGTACACGTGCCCGGAGGCCTGCCACCGCACCCAGCCGATGCTGCCCACGAGCGCCAGCAGGACGGCGAGCACGCTCAGCAGCACGACGCGGCGGGTGACCCGCCACCAGCGCCGGCGACCGCGCGCGGGAGTCCGGGCGTCGGCCGGACCGGGCTCCGCCGCGGCGTCCTCCGGTGCGGACTCGGGTTGCTCCTGGTCGGACGTCATGCGCGGCATCATCGCGTACCCCCGCCACGCCGCGCCACCCGCACCTGGGGAGGCTAGGGCGATTCGCGGCTCTTGTGGTGATAAGGCCGCTATGGTGAGTCAGGACGGAACCTAGCCACGGGGGGCAGGTATGACCGCGGCCGCGGTGCTCACCACGGCGCTCGCGCAGCGGCGCGAGCGGCCCGGTGCGGACCTTGCCGGGTCTGCTCCGGACCTGGTGGCAGCGGCCGCGGCGATGGCCCGGCGGTTCCGGGCGGGCGGTGTGCTGCACGCGTTCGGCCACGACGACGCCGACGCCCACCACATCGCGGTCGAGTTCGTGCACCCGGTGATCGTCGGCAAGCGCGCCCTGCCCGCGATCGCCCACGGCGCGGACCGCGCCGCGTTCCGCCTGCGCCACGCCGCGCCGGGCGACCTCGCCCTGGCCGTCTGCGATGCGCCGCCCCCCGCCAGACGCAACGGTGAGCCGCTGCGCGGCACGCCGACCGGCGCGTCCTGCAGTTTCGGGGAAACTGCGCTCAACCGACCGGCCGAAGGCGCAGTTTCCCCGAAACTGCAGGACGAGAAGCGGCCGGTCGCCGCAGCACTGGCCGCGGCGGGCGAGCGCGGGCTGCTCACGGTGGCGCTCGCCGGGCGGTTCTGGGCCGGGCCGCCGGTGGATCACCTGCTCAGCCTGCCCGCCGACGATCCGCTCGTGCTGCGCGAGCTGCAGGTCTCGGCATACCACCTGCTCTGGGAACTGACCCACGCGCTGCTCGAACACGGCCCGGACGGGTCCACGCCATGAGGCATGCCATTCCGGCGGAGCTGCGGGCCGTGGGCGAACGGGCCGGCGAGTCCTGTGTGACCTGCTCGGACACCGCGGTCCCGGCGACCGTGGTGATGCTGCTGGCCGATGGGCTGGCGCTGGCCGACGCGGGCGCCGGGCCCGAGGAGATCAGTGTCGCGCTGGTGGACCCGCGGGTCGGCGACACGGTGCTGGTACACGCGGGCGAGGCCATCCGGGTGCTGCCGGAGGTGGCCGGGTGAGCACTGCCGGCCGGGCCGCCCCGGCGCACCTGGGCGCCCTGTACCCGTTCCTGTACGCGCAGCCGGCGGCGACCGTGGACGCGTTCACGGCGGAGCTGGTCGTCTCCACCAAGGGCAAGCTGCGCGAGGCCGCGTTGCTGCGCGCCCAGGTGCTCACCGAGCAGGGCGAGGCGCTGGCGGCCTGCGCGCGGGAGTTGGCCGTCGCGCTGGACACCGGCGGGCGGCTGTTCGCGTTCGGCAACGGCGGCAGCGCGACCGACGCCCAGGCCTGCGCCGACCTGTTCGCGGCCCCGCCGGACGGCTACGGCGCGCCTCCGCTTGCGGCGTACGCGCTCAGCGCCGATGTGGCCGTGCTCAGCGCGCTGGCCAACGACGTCGGTGTGGAGGCGGTGTTCGCCCGCCAGGTGGCCGCGCACGCCCGGCCCGGTGACGTCGCCGTGGGCTTCTCCACCAGCGGGAACTCGCCGAACCTGGTCGCCGCGTTCGACCGGGCGCGCCGCTGCGGGATGGTCACGGTCGGGTTCAGCGGCGGCGGCGGGGGACGGCTGGCCGAGCCGGGCGCCGTCGACCACCTTTTCGTCGTGCGGTCGCCGTCGGTGCACCGCATCCAGGAAGCGCAGACCACCGCCTGCCACGTGCTGTGGGAGCTGACCGTGGCGGAGCTGGGGGTGGTCGGCGCGGACAGCCGCCCGCGGGCGGCACAGGGGGTGTTCGCAGATGACCGCAACACAGGCGCAGCCTGCGCAGACCGATGAGCAGCCGATCCACATTCTCTGGATCAACGCCGGGCTCAGCTGCGACGGCGACTCGGTCGCGCTGACCGCCGCGACCCAGCCCAGCATCGAGGAGATCGCGCTCGGCGCGCTGCCGGGCCTGCCGAAGATCGCGGTGCACTGGCCTCTGATCGACTTCGAGTGCGGGCCGGAGGGCGGCGCGGACGACTTCATGGCCTGGTTCCACAAAGCCGACCGGGGAGAGCTCGAACCGTTCGTGCTGGTCGTCGAGGGATCGATTCCGAACGAGTCCATCAAGGAAGAGGGCTACTGGGCCGCCTTCGGCACCGACCCGGCCACCGGGCAGCCGATCACGACCAGCGAGTGGCTGGACCGGCTCGCGCCCAAGGCCCTCGCGGTGCTCGCGGTGGGCACCTGTGCCACGTACGGCGGCATCCACGCCATGTCGGGCAACCCGACCGGGGCCATGGGCGTGCCCGACTACCTGGGCTGGGACTGGCGCTCGAGCGCGGGCATCCCGATCGTGTGCGTGCCGGGCTGCCCGATCCAGCCGGACAACCTCGCCGAGACCATCACCTACCTGCTCTATCAGGCGGCCGGGCAGGCGCCGATGATCCCGCTGGACGACAAGCTGCGCCCGCAGTGGCTGTTCGGGATGACCGTGCACGAGGGCTGCGACCGGGGCGGGTACTACGAGCAGGGCCAGTTCGCCACGCACTACGGCACGCCGGAGTGCATTGTGAAGATCGGCTGCTGGGGTCCGGTCGTCAAGTGCAACGTGCCCAAACGCGGCTGGATGAACGGCATCGGCGGCTGCCCGAACGTGGGCGGCATCTGCATCGGCTGCACCATGCCGGGTTTCCCGGACAAGTTCATGCCGTTCATGGACGAGCCGCCCGGCGCGACCGTCTCCTCGGCCGGCAGCGGCGTGTACGGCGCGATGATCCGCCGCCTGCGCAACATCACCGGCAAGACCGTGGACAAGGAGCCCAAGTGGCGCCACCGCGGCACCGAACTCACCACCGGCTACCACCGCTGACCAGCGGCAGGGAGCCCGCACCGGCGGGCGACCCGTGACACAGCCTGACCAGAAAGGCGTGACAACGAGCATGGCGACGCAGGCGGCCGCGGAGGGCCTTGTCGAGATGTCGTGGGATCCGATCACCCGGATCGTCGGCAGCCTCGGCATCTACACAAAGATCGACTGGAAGGCGAAGCGGGTCGTCGAGTGCTACAGCACCTCGTCGGTGTTCCGCGGGTACAGCATCTTCATGAAGGGCAAGGACCCGCGCGACGCCCACTTCATCACCAGCCGGATCTGCGGCATCTGCGGGGACAACCACGCCACCTGCTCGATCTACAACCAGAACATGGCGTACGGCGTGCAGCCGCCGCACCTGGGCGAGTGGATCGTCAACCTCGGCGAGGCCGCCGAGTTCATGTTCGACCACAACATCTTCCAGGAGAACCTGGTCGGGGTCGACTACTGCGAGCGCATGGTCCGCGAGACCAACCCGAGCGTGTGGGAGAAGGCCAAGAACACGCCCGCGCCGCACGCCGAGCAGCACGGGTACAAGACCATCGCCGAGATCATGAGCTCGCTGAACCCGCTGGAGGGCGCGTTCTACCGCGAGGCGCTGCAGGTCAGCCGGTCCACCCGGGAGATGTTCTGCCTGATGGAGGGCAGGCACGTGCACCCGTCCACGCTGTATCCGGGCGGCGTCGGCACGGTCGCCACGGTGCAGCTGTTCACCGACTACCTGTCCCGGCTCATGCGCTACGTCGAGTTCATGAAGCGGGTCGTGCCCATGCACGACGACCTGTTCGACTTCTTCTACGACGCGCTGCCCGGCTACGAGGAGGTCGGCCGGCGGCGGGTGCTGCTGGGCTGCTGGGGCGCGTTCAACGACCCGGACCATTGCGACTTCTCCTACGGGCGGATGAGCGAGTGGGGCAAGAAGATGTTCGTGACGCCGGGCGTCATCGTCGACGGCAAACTGATCACGAACGACCTGGTCGACATCAACCTCGGCATCCGCATCCTGCTCGGCAGCTCCTACTACGACGACTGGCAGGGCCAGGAGGTCTTCGTCAAGAACGACCCGCTGGGCAACCCGGTCGACGTGCGCCACCCGTGGAACCAGCACACCCTGCCCCGGCCGCAGAAACGCGACTTCGACGGGGCGTACTCGTGGGTCATGTCGCCGCGCTGGTTCGACGGCAGCGACCACCTGGCCCTGGACACCGGCGGCGGCCCCATCGCCCGGCTGTGGTCCACCGCGCTGAGCGGCCTGGTCGACATCGGCTACGTCAAGGCGACCGGCCACAGCGTCGTGATCAACCTGCCGAAGACGCTGACCAAGCCCGCGGCCACCTTCGAGTGGAAGATCCCGAAGTGGAGCAACGCGCTGGAACGCAACCGCGCCCGCACCTACTTCCAGGCGTACGCGGCCGCGGTCGCGCTGCACGCCTGCGAGAAGGCGCTGGGTGAGGTGCGGGCCGGGCGCACCCAGACCTGGGAGCCGTTCAAGGTGCCCAAGGACGCCAACAGCGTCGGCTTCACCGAGGCGGTGCGCGGCGTGCTCTCGCACCACATGGTCATCCGCGACGGGAAGATCGCCAACTACCACCCGTACCCGCCGACGCCGTGGAACGGCAGCGTGCGCGACCGCTTCGGCACACCCGGCCCGTACGAGGACGCGGTGCAGAACACGCCGATCTTCGAGGAGAACTCGCAGGAGAACTTCAAGGGCATCGACATCATGCGCGCGGTGCGCAGCTTCGACCCGTGCCTGCCCTGCGGTGTGCACATGTACACCGGCAACGGCTCGGTGCTCAAGAAGCTGCACACCCCGCACGCCTTCGCGTCCGGTGCGGCGTGATCCCCATGGGAGACCAGCACATGGACCGAGTTCTGGTATTGGACCCGCACACCGTCGGCATACGCGTCGAAGGGCTGCTCGGGGAGGTGGAGAGCGCGGGTGGTCCGGCCGCCCGCGCCGCCGCCGACGGAGTGGTCCGCGAGCTGCTGCACCTCAATGAGGCAGGGCTGGCCCGGCTGCTCGACGGCCTGGTCACCGTGCCCGGCGTCACCGAGGAGCTGCGCGTGCTGGCCGAGGACGAGCTGGTCGGCGGGCTGCTGGCGCTGTACGGCCTGCACCCGGTCCCGATCGAGGAGCGGGTGCTGGTCGCGCTGGACCGGGCCCGCCGGCGGCTCGGCCGCGAGTTCACCCTGGTCGACATCGACGCCGCGGGCACCGCGCGCATCGCGACCGCGGGGGGCGGCTGCGGCAGCGGCTGCGGCAGCAGCACCGAGCCGGTGAGCGACACCGTGTCCCGGCTGGTGCAGCAGGCCGCGCCGGAGATCGTCGAAGTGGTGCTGGAGGAGGCCCCGCCCGAGCCGAAGCTGCTGCAGATCGGGCTGCGGCCGAAAGCGCCTACCGGCGCGCCCGTATGACCGCCGGTCTGCGGCGGTATCTGACCGCGTCCGCGCCGCCTGCCACCGGGCAGGCGGCGCCGGAGCGCTGTGAGCTGTGCGCGGCCGCGATCCCGGCCGACCACGACCATCTGGTGGACCTGTCGAGCAGGTCGCTGCCGTGCGCCTGCCGACCTTGCTACCTGCTGTTCGTGCCCGCGGACCCGCCGCCGGGGCCCGTCGCGCGGGAGGAGGCGGGAGTGCGCCGCTTCGCGGCGGTGCCGCGCGAACACGTGCCGCTGCCGGATTTCCCGCTGTCCGACCTGGACTGGGCGGCGCTGGACGTGCCGGTGCGCCTGACGTTCGTGTTCGTCAACAGCGCCCTCGGGCAGCCGGTGGCGCTCTACCCGAGCCCGGCCGGGGCGACCGAGTCGCAGCTGCCGCCCGAGGTGTGGGCGAAGGTGCTGGCCCGGCACCCGTACACGGCGCAGCTGCCGGCCGACGTGCTGGCACTGCTGCTGCACCGTGGACCGGACGGCCCGGAGGCGTACGTGGTGCCGGTCGACGTCTGCTACCGCCTGGTCGGGCTGGTGCGCAGGCACTGGCGCGGCTTCGACGGCGGCCCGGAGGCGTGGGCGGCGATCGAAGGCTGGCTGGCGCAGGTGCGCGAGAACGCCGGGGTGCCGGTGGGGGCCGGACATGGCTGAGCTGTCGTTCGCCTGCGTGGACGCGCAGGCGCTGCCGTGGGCCGCCGGGCCGACGCTGCGCTTCCGGCTGCGCATCACCGCTCCGGAGGGGGTACGCGTGCATGCGCTGGTGCTCAGCTGCCAGCTGCGCATCGACCCGCGCGCCCGGACCTACTCCGACACCGAGGCGCAGGGCCTGGACTACGTGTTCGGCACGCCCGCGCGCTGGGCGACCAGCATGCAGGCGCTGCACTTCGCCACCGTCGGTGTGACCGTGCCCGGCTTCACCGGTGCCACCGAGTTCGACCTGATGGTGCCCTGCACGTACGACCTGGAACCCGGGCTGGGCAAGTATCTGCACGCGCTCGCCGAGGGCACCGTCCCGATGACGTTCCTGTTCAGCGGCACGCTGTTCGAGGCCCCGGCGGGCGGTTCCGGGGTACAGGTCGGGCGGGTGCCATGGGACCGGGAGGCGGCATACGCGCTGCCGGTGGCCGTCTGGCGCGAGCTGATGGACCTGTACTTCCCGGACACGGCGTGGCTGCGGCTGCGCCGTGACACCGTCGACGCGCTGCTGCGCCACCAGGCCCGCCACGCCGTGCCGACGGCCGACGAAGTGCTGACATCCCTGCTCGCGGCGCAGTCCGCGGCCGAGGACGACCCGTCGAAGGAGGACGGCCTGTGCCCGACACCGCACTGAGCCAAGCGTTCGAGCAGGCCCGCGCGGTCGCCGACGCGGTGCTCTACGAGGGTTACCTGCTCTACCCGTATCGCGCCTCCGCCGCCAAGAATCAGCTGCGCTGGCAGTTCGGCGTGCTGGTGCCGCCGGCCTACGCGAACGACGCCCTCGGCGAGTACACCTGGTGCCAGACCCAGCTGCTGGCCGAGCCGCGCCCCGGCGCCCGCCTGCACTGGCGGCTGCGCTTCCTCCAGGCCCAGTCGCGCACCGTCGAGACGGACTCCGGCGACGGCTGGCACCCGGTGCCCTCCGCCGAGGTCGACGGCACTGTCCACCTCCCCTTCGACGAGACCGTCGAGCAGTCCGTCGATCTCGTCCTCACCCCTGCCGACCTCGTCGGCAGCCCCGACCACATCTCCTCCTTCGACATCCCCGGCGCCATCGCCACCGAACACCTCACCCCGTCCGTCCGCCTCCGCCGCGAACGCCACCCCCTCCACGGCGAGCTGCGCCTGCACGCCGAACTCCTCCCCGGCCCCTACGGCCTCATCCGCCTCACCGCCACCGTCACCAACCACACCATCGCGCGGAAGGGCACTGTCGGCTCACGTCAGCGAGACGAGCAGCAGCTCTGCACGTCGCCATCCGTGGAGGAAGGGCGCTTTCTGCACGCCTCCGCCGCGGCGGCGCAGGTGGACGGCGGTGCCGAGGCCGGATCCGTGGCCGAGGTCGGGCCGCCGTTCCGCGGGCTGGAGCGGCCGGAGGCGCTGCGCTACTCGCTGATCGCGGCGCACAGCGTGTTCGTGCTGACGGCAGGCAACTTCGTCTCGCTGCTCGACCCGCCGGAGTGGGCGAAGACGGCCGTACAGGAGTGCCGCAACATCCGCACCTGGCCGGTGCTGCTCGGCCCCGAGGGCAGCCGCGAGGTGATGCTGTCCGCGCCGGTGATCCTGTACGACCACCCGGTGGTCGCGCCGGAGAGCCCCGGCGACATGTTCGACGCGTTGGAGATCGACGAGCTGCTGGTGCTGCGTACGCTCACCCTCACCGACGAGGAGAAGCGCCAGGTCCGGGCGACCGACCCGCGCGGCGGCGCGCTGCTGGGCCGGGCCGAGACGATGCCGCCGGAGGTGTTCGAGCGGCTGCACGGCGCGATCCGGCAGCTGCGCCCGGTGCCCGCGGCCGAGGAGGCCGACGTGTTCGGCACCGACCGGCCGTGGTGGGACCCGGGCGCGGACGGCTCCGTCGACCCGTCGACCGACACCGTGGTCATCGACGGGACCCCGGTCGGGCGGGGGAGCCGGGTGCGCCTGCACCCGGGTGGTCGCCGCAGCGACGCGCAGGACATGTTCCTGGTCGACCGGGTCGCGACCGTGCAGGCGGTGCTGCTCGACGTGGACGGCTCGACGCACCTCGCCGTGACGCTCGACGACGACCCGGCCGCCGACCTGCAGATCCTGCAGGGCCGGTTTCGCTACTTCGCCCCCGAGGAGGTCACGGTGGTGTCCGCGAGTGAGCGAACGACGGCGGCCGCCGGGGCCGTACCGGTGACGAGCGAGGAGCGGGCATGAGCGCACGGCGCAGGGTGCTGGTCGCCGGGCTGGGCAACATCTTCCTCGGCGACGACGGGTTCGGCGTCGCGGTGGCGTCGCGCCTGCTGGCCGGGCCGTGCCCGACCTGGCTGCGGGTGGCCGACTACGGCATCCGCGGCGTCCATCTGGCGTACGACCTGATGGCCGGCTACGACGCGACCGTCCTGATCGACGTCGACTGCCGGGGTGATGCGCCGGGCACGGTGCGGCTGCTGGAGATCAGCGCGGCCGACCGGGCGGCCGGGCGTGCCGACGACGGCCCGGTGCTGGTCGACCCGCACGGTATGCAGCCGCAACGGGTGCTGGACCTGCTGGACAGCTGTGGCAGTGCCCCCGGGCGGGTGCTGCTGGTCGGCTGCGAGCCGGCCGACCTGAGCGAGCGGATGGGGCTGAGCCCGCCGGTCGAGGCCGCCGTGGCGCCCGCGGTGGCGCTGGTGCGGCAGTTGTGGGACTTGGGACCGGCCGCGCTGACCGGCACGTTGCCGTTGCCGGCGGGGCTGCTCGCCACGCCGGCTGAAGAGGATCGAGAGACAGGAGTACCGGTATGACGCTGAAGAAGATGGTGACGGGGCTGGTGCTGGCCGGTGTGGCGGCGGTGCTGGTGCGTACGTTCCCGGACGTGAAGCGGTATCTCAAGATCCGCAGTATGTGATCCGGCGGCGTTTCAGGTGAGGAGGTGCCGTGTCGCGGCACGATCGATGGGGCCGGATAGGCGTCTGGAGTTCGGCGTGGACCGAGGCGCAGTCCGGCGGTGAGGCGCTGACCGGCGAATTCGCCGACGCGGCAGCCGAACTGGACGATCTGGGCTACGGCACGCTCTGGCTGGGCGGAGGCCCACCGGTCACGTACGCGCGGCCCGTGCTGCAGGCGACCGCGCGGATGACGGTCGCCACCGGAATCCTCAGCATCTGGCAGCACGGGGCCGCCGAGGTCGCCGCACAGCGGGCCGAACTCGAGCGCGACTTCCCCGGCCGCTTCGTGCTGGGACTCGGGGTGAGCCACAGTCGGCTCGCCGCGCACTACGCGCACCCGTACACCGCGATGACGGAGTACCTGTCCGCGCTGGACTCCGCCGCCGAACCGGTGCCGGTGCGGGACCGGGTGCTGGCGGCGCTCGGCCCGCGGATGCTGGCACTGGCCCGTGACCGGGCTGCGGGCGCGCATCCCTATCTGGTGACGCCGGAGCACACCGCCCTGGCCCGGCGGATCCTCGGTGCGGACGCCGTGCTCGCGCCCGAGTTCAAGGCGGTGCTCGACACCGATCTCGACCGGGCCCGTGCGGCGGCCCGCGGTCATCTGGCCCTCTACCTCCAGTTGCCCAACTACACCAACAACCTGCTGCGGTTGGGCTTCACGGAGGACGACCTCCGCGAGGGCGGCAGCGACCGGTTGCTCGACGCGGTGTTCGCGATGGGCGATGAGACGGCCATCGCCCGTCGCGCCGCCGCCTACCTGGACGCGGGTGCCGACCACCTGGCGGTGCAGGTGGTGACCGCCGAGCCCGGCCTGCCGCGTGAGCAGTGGCGGCGCCTGGCCGCCGCGCTTCCCCTCGAGGGCTGACCCGCGCGGACGTGCACCCCGCCCGCGCGGACGGGGTGCACGCTCGGGAACGAGCAGGTCAGCCGTTGGGCAGGATCGTCGCGCCGGCGCGCGCCACGATCTGCTCCAGGGCGGCCACGTGCTGGGCGAAGGCGATCCGCCCGGCCGGGGTCAGCGCCGCCGAGGTGCGCGGCCGTTTGCCGACGAAGCCCTTGCGGATCTCGACGTAGCCGGCCTCTTCCAGTGTCGTGAGCTGCTTGGACAGCGCCGAGTCCGACAGTCCTGCGTGGTCGCGGATGAACTTGAACTCGGCCCATTCCGACGCCGCGAGCAGGGCGACGATGGCCAGCCGGGTCGGGGCGTGGATCAGTTCGTCGAACCGGGCGACGGTCATCGCGACCCGCGGGCACGCCGGTCGAGCATGCCGCGCCGCAGTGCCCGGGTGAGCAGCGGGCCGCCGACGATCAGCAGGACGGCGCTGGCCAGGGTGCCCCAGGTCGCCGGGTAGCCGATTCCCGCCGCCTGCAGGCTGAACGCCAGCCCCAGCGAGACCGCGACGGTGAGTGCGACGAAGCCGAGGATGAGCCCGATCCCGCGTGCGCCCAGCAGGGCGTTGCTCACCTTGACCCGCAGCGATCCGCGGACCACCCACCCGGTTCCGGCGAACAGCCCGAGGACGAACACCGTCGCGCCGACCCCGATCGTGGTGGGGTTCCCGGACTCCACGGCCGCGGTCAACACGAGGGTGAGGCCGCCCAGCAGCCACCAGTACCAGTCGGGGATGGACAGCGCGTCGATGACCTGTTCCTGCTGCTCCCGTATCCGAGCCAGCGCCTGCGCCGCCTCGTCGGGACGGATCTGCTCCGCCATGATGGCCTCCTTCGGAAAGTATTTTCCTACTAGGAAAGTACATCGCTGTTTCCCATTGGGAAAGTACTTTCCCGAGAGTTGGCACATCGTCGTCTGAGGGATCGAGCCGCGGCTCGTCGTGAGTGGCCGCGGCAGGTCCGAGCGCGTGGCGGAGCGGGTGTCGTTTCCCCGGCGGGGCGACCGGCGTTGGGTATGCGGGACAAAGGAGATAAAATGCACGAAATCGGACTTTGCGAGAGCATCCTCGGCGCGGTGACGCAGCGGGCCGAAGGCAGGCAGGTCAACCGGGTCAAGGTGCGCATCGGGGTGCGCCACGGCGTCGCCGAGCCGGCCCTCAAGCAGGGCTTCGCGCTCGTCGCCACCGGCACCACCGCCGACGGCGCGGAGATCGACATGGTCGCCGTGCCGGCGCACGTGTCGTGCTCGGCCTGCGGGCGGGCCGAACAGTCCATGGACATGCTGCCCGTATGCGCGTTCTGCGGCAGCGCGGACGTGGTGGTCACCGGCGGCGACGACCTCATCCTTGAGGAACTCCACCTCGTCGACCTGCGGGCCTGAGCGTATGTGCCTGGGCATTCCCGGCGAGGTCGTCGAGATCATGACCGACCGGCCGGACCTGGCGCAGGTCGACGTCAGCGGCGTGCGACGCGCCATCAACATCGGGCTGTTCGAGCCCGGTGAGATCACCGAAGGCGACTGGGTGCTGATCCACGTCGGCTTCGCGCTATCCAAGATCGACGAGGCCGAGGCGACGGCCGCGATGGACTTCCTGAAGAGCCTCGGGGACGCGTACGCCGACGAGCTGACCGCCCTGCGAAGCTCCACCATCGACTGAGCGAGGCGACGATGCGTTTTGTGGACGAGTTCCGCGACGCCGAACAGGCCCGAGCACTGGCGGCCCGGATCGCCGCCCGGTGCGAACCGGGCCGCACGTACAAGTTCATGGAGGTGTGCGGCGGGCACACGCACACCATCTACCAGCACGGCCTGGAGGACTACCTGCCCGAGCAGGTCGAGCTGGTGCACGGGCCGGGCTGCCCGGTCTGCGTCATCCCGATGGGCCGCGTCGACGACGCGATCGCCATCGCCAAGCGCCCCGAGGTCATCCTGACCTCGTTCGGCGACATGATGCGGGTGCCCGGCGGCGACGGGTCGTTCCTGGACGCCAAGGCGGCCGGGGCCGACATCCGCATGGTGTACTCGCCACTCGACGCGCTGAAGATCGCCCGGCAGCATCCGGACCGCCAGGTCGTGTTCATGGCCATCGGCTTCGAGACGACCGCGCCGTCCACCGCCGTCACGGTGCTGCGGGCCAAGGCGGAGGGGCTGGCCAACTTCTCCGTCTTCTGCAACCACGTGACCATCCTCCCGGCGATCAAGGCCATCCTGGACTCGCCCGACCAGCGCCTCGACGGCTTCCTCGGCCCCGGGCACGTGTCCACGGTGATCGGCTGCGAGCCGTACCGGTTCATCGCGGAGCAGTACGCCAAGCCGCTGGTGGTCGCCGGGTTCGAGCCGCTGGACATCCTGCACTCGATCGACATGCTGCTGGCCCAGCTCGCCGACGGCCGGTGCGAGATCGAGAACCAGTACAGCCGGGTGGTGCCCTGGGACGGCAATCCGACCGCGCTGAAGGTGCTCGGCGACGTGCTCGAACTGCGCCCGTTCTTCGAGTGGCGGGGCCTGGGCTTCATCTCCCACAGCGCACTCCGGCTGAGCGAGGCGTACGCCGACTTCGACGCCGAGCGGCGCTTCGACGTGCCCGGCGTACGCGTCGCCGACCCGCAGTCCTGCCAGTGCGGCGAGGTGCTCAAGGGCGTGCTCAAGCCGTGGGAGTGCAAGGTGTTCGGCACCGCCTGCACGCCGGAGACCCCGATCGGCACCTGCATGGTGTCGCCCGAGGGCGCCTGCGCGGCGTACTACAACTTCGGCCGGTTCCGCCGCCAGCGGCTGCTGCAGGTGACGCCCCGGTGAGCGGCGACGTCACGCTCTCCGGCCCGGTCACCGAGGCGGGCGCGGCGGCCGCCGCGGGCGTCAGCGAGCAGGCCGTCATGGACCGGGTCGCGCGCGCCCGCCGGGCTCGCGCCCGGGTCCGCGAGGAGCGGCTGACCATGGCGCACGGCGCCGGCGGCAAGGCCACGCAGAGCCTGGTCGAGGCGGTGTTCCTGGAGGCGTTCCACAACCCGCAGCTCGCCGTGCTCGACGACGCGGCGGCGCTGACCGTCGCGGGCACCCGGCTGTCCTTCACCACCGACTCGTACGTGGTGTCGCCGCTGTTCTTCCCTGGCGGCGACATCGGCGAGCTGGCCGTCAACGGCACCGTCAACGACCTGGCGGTCTCCGGCGCGCGCCCGCTGTTCCTGTCGGCCGGGTTCATCCTGGAAGAGGGTTTCCCGGTCGCCGACCTGACCCGCATCGTCACCTCGATGGCGGCCGCCGCGCGCGCCGCCGACGTGCGCATCGTCTGCGGGGACACCAAGGTCGTGCAGCGCGGCCAGGCCGACGGCTGCTACATCACCACCGCCGGGGTCGGCCTGCGCGAGCGCGACCACGAACTCGGCGTCGACAAGGCCCGGCCCGGGGACGTCGTGCTGGTGTCCGGGCCGGTCGGCGACCACGGGATGACCGTCCTGATCGCCCGTGGCGACCTGGACCTGGAGGTCGACCTGCGCTCGGACACCGCGCCGCTGCACGGGCCGACGGCCGCGCTGCTCGACGCGTGCGGCGCCGGCGTGCGCGCGATGCGCGACGCGACCCGCGGCGGGGTCGCCACGGTCCTCAACGAGATCGCCCGCGCGGCCTCGGTGAGCATCGTGGTCGACGAGGAGGCGGTGCCGGTCCGCCCCGGTGTTCGCGGGGCCGCTGAGCTGCTCGGCATCGACCCGCTCTACATCGCCTGCGAAGGGCGGTTCGTGGCGGTGGTCGCGCCGGAGTCGGCCGACGCCGCGCTGGCCGCGCTGCGCAGGCACCCGCTGGGCGAGCAGGCGGCGATCATCGGCCGAGTCGACGACGACCCCGCCCACCTGGTCCTGCTGCGTACCCGCTTCGGCGGCACCCGCATCATGGACCTCCTCGTCGGGGATCCACTGCCCCGCATCTGCTGACGCCCGCCCGCGGACCGGTCACCGGCCGCGATCCGGCTACAGCTCCTGTAAAACGGGAAGATCGCCGTTTCGTGTCAGGACCCTGGGCCCGATCCCAGGTTCTGCCACGAAACGGCGATCTCCATCCGGAACCGGTCGGCGCGACGGGGAGGAGTCGCGGCGGCCGGGAGGATCAGGCCAGCATGATCTGCCACTGGCTCCAGAACGCCTGGGCGATCAGCACCACCGTGACCAGCAGCCACAGCGCCGGCCCGACCGCGTGCACGTCGACCGCGAGATCCACCGCGCCACGCAGCCGATCGGGCACGCGCAGGTGCCCGTGGTGCAGGTTGTACAGCGTCGTGTACCAGAACAGCAGCACCACCGCGACCCACACCACCATGCAGTACGGGCACAGCGCGCCGATCCGGTACAGGCTCTGGAACATCAGCCAGTGCACGAACACCACCGCGAACGTCGCCCCGACCTGCAGCCCCAGCCACACCCAGCGCGGCAGCCGCACCCCGGCCAGCACCAGCACGCCCAGCGTCACCACCACCGGGAACGTGGCCAGCCCCAGCAGCGGATTCGGGAAGCCGAACGCCGACGCCTGCTCGGTCACCATCACCGAGCCGCATGACAGCACCGGGTTGATGCTGCACGAGGGCGTGTAAGACGGGTCGGTCAGCAGGTGGATCTTCTCCACGGCGAGCGTGAACGCCGCTGCCGTGCCGAGCACGCCGGTGACGGCGAGAATCCAGCCGATCGCCCGGTCGACGGTGGTCCGCCGCGGCGTCAGGTGCTCGTCGACGCTGTTCTGCTCGGCGTGGGTCCCGCCGCGCTGCTCGATCGTGGTCATGTTCACCCTGCCAGCGCCGCGTCGACCGCGGCCTTCAGATTGTCGTAGGTGGCCTGCTTCTCGAACAGCACCCCGTTGACGAAGAACGTCGGCGTGCCCCGCGCCCCGGCGGCCGCGCCGTCGGTCCGGTCGGTCTCGATCCGGTCGAGCACCGGTTGCGACGCGACGTCCGCGCGATACTTCGTCATGTCCAGCCCCAGCTCCTGGGCATAGCCGTCGAACGTCTTGGCGTGGTCGGTCTGCTGCCCGCCCCAGGCCTGCTGGGTGCTGAACAGCTTGTTGTACATCGCCTCGAACTTGCCCTGGTTGGCGGCGGCCTCCGCGGCGGCGGCCGCGTTCATCGCGTTGGGGTGCATGTCGAGCGGGAACTCCCGCACCACGTACGTGATCTTCCCGGCGTAGTCCTTGCGCAGCTGCTCCACGGCCGGATACGCCGCACCGCAGGACGGGCACTCGAAGTCGAGGAACTCCACGATGGTCACCTTGCCGTCGGCGGCCGTGGACAGCTTGTGCGAGTTCTCCCGCACCAGGTTGGCGGCGGCGGTCTCGGGCTTGGCCGCGCCGTTCACGGCGACGAACACCGCGCCGCCGACGATCAGCACGACCGCCGCCAGCACGCCGAGGGTGAACTTTAGGTTGGTGCTCATACCGGTGCGGGCCGGCGCCTTCAGGTTCTTGCGCCCCTTGCCGCCGGTCTTTTCCGGCCGCCGCGAGGCAGGGCGGGTCGTCGCGGGCATCGCGTCACCTTTCCACAGGAATGATGTGGGGGGATTCGTAGATCACCGCTGGTGGGGGCGGCCCAGCTTGTTTGGGGACTCTATCCATGACGCCTGGGCGATTCCTGGGAGAACGCCGCGAATCACCTGTGCCGTGTCGCGCTTGCGCGACGTGACAAGATCGTCCGACTTGCCCGGCAGACGTGCGTATCTTGCGCGTGCATACGCCCGATTGCCTGGCAAGTCGGACGATCAGCGGCGTGAGGCGGTGGGGCGGGGCTGGCGTGTGGCCGGACTGTCCGGCCATGATGGCCGCGTGTTCGGTCACGGGTCATCACGCAGGGTGTCGGGTAACGTGTGCGCCCATGCCTAGGACGGTCGGCGTGCGCGCCACGGTGCGCGACATCGCGGCGGAGACGGGCCTGTCCATCGCGACGGTGTCCCGGGTGCTCAACGGCGCGGCCAACGTCGCGCCGCACACGCGTGACCTGGTCCTGCAGGCCGTGCACCGGCGCGGCGACAAAGGCCCGCTGCGCCGCGGCGAGCTGCCCCCGGCCGCCGGCGCGGTCTACGTGCGCTGCCCGTACGTGCTCACCGACTACTTCGGGCTGATCGTCAGCTCGATCGCGGAGACCATCGAACTGCACGGCCGGCAGATGTTGCTCAACGCGGGCGAGGCGGCGCAGACGGCCGCGGTGCTGCCGACGCTGGGGGACCGGCCGGAGGTGGCCGGGGCGATCCTGATCCTGCCGCCCGAGTCGCCCGACGACCTGGTGCGGCTGCGTGACCAGCAATTCCCGTTCGTGGTGATCGACCCGCGGACACCGCCGCCGAAGGACATCGTGACGGTGTCCGCGGCGCACTTCGCCGGGGCGCGGCGGCTGATGTCGCACCTGGTGGAGCTCGGCCACCGCCGGGTCGGCATCATCGGCGGCCCGCCGGAGTGGCTGGCCAACGACGCCCGCATGGCCGGCTACGTCGCGCCGCTGGCCGACGCCGGGGTGCTGCCCACGCCGGAGCTGGTGCGGCACGTCAACGAGCCGAACACCGACAACGGCTACCGGGCGGCGGGCGAGTTGCTGGACCTGCCGTCGCGGCCGACGGCGCTGGTGGCGTTCAACGACAAGATGGCCGTCGGCGCGCTGGCCGCGGCGCACGAGCGCGGGCTGCGGGTGCCGCAGGACCTGTCGATCGCGGGTTTCGACGACATCGATGTGAGCCGGGCGACGACGCCGATGTTGACCACGGTGCGTCAGCCGCTGCAGGAGATGGGCCGGATGGCGGTGACCATGCTGATGCGTCTGCTGGACCGGCACACGCTGGAGGCGGTGCACGTGTCGCTCGGCACCGAGCTGGTCATCCGCGACTCCACCGCCACCGCACCGATCCGCTGACGCGGACGCCGCGCGTCGAACGTTATAGGAAGTTGTCTTTCCTTTTCTCTGCAGGCAGTGGCAGTTCCATTTTGTTACAACGAAATCGAGCCTGATCCTGCTGTCTTTCTCGGACATACCTAACCCTTGACAGGCCTGAATGCCTTATGTTTCAGTGCTGTCAACAGGACGTCAATCATTCTGTTACATCGGTTACATCGATCGTCCTGTGTACCGAGAACGGCCCCGGGGCCGGACCGGCGGCAGCCCCACCGCCGCCCGGCCCCACCGCCCCCACGCGACTCGTCGCGACGCGCCACCTCTCACGCGGCGCGCCCCGGTGAATCCCGTGTCCCCGTCCTGCCATGGCCCCGTCATGGTGTTGTCGAAAGGAGGGTCCCGCGTGTTCCGTCCCCGGTCAGGCTGGACCACCGCCATCGCGGTCACCGCCACTGCGGCGACCGCGTTCCTGGTGACCGGCTCGGTGATCGCCCCCTCGGCCTACGCGGCCGGCGAGAGCGTCAGCGTCTGGCTCACCACCACGTCCGACTCCGGTGGCCGCACGGTCACCCGCGGCCTGCAGCAGCAGGGCAACATCGCCTTCGGCCCCGCCGGCGGCAGCGCCAACCACACGATCACCGTCAACGAGGGCACCACCTACCAGCAGTTCGAGGGCGGCGGCGCGTCCATCACCGACACCACCGCCTACCTGCTGCGCGGCGGGCCGATCAGCGCGGCCACCCGCGACCAGGTGATGAGCAAGCTGTTCTCGCCGACCGACGGCATCGGCCTGTCGTTCGTGCGCAACCCGATCGGCGCGTCCGACCTGTCCCGGCCGGGCCACGTCTCGCTCGACGACACCTGCTGCAACCTCAACGACTTCGGCAGCAACGGCTACGACACCAACGTCCGGCTGCTCACCCAGCAGGCCAAGAACCTGAACCCGGCCCTGCGGGTCAAGGGCGTGCCGTGGAGCGCGCCGGGCTGGATGAAGGACAACGGCCGGATGGACCAGATGGGCTGGCTCAAGGCCGAGTACTACCCGATGTACGCCCAGTACCTGGTCAAGTACATCCAGAGCTACCAGGCCATCGGTGTGCCGGTGAACTACATCTCGGTGCAGAACGAGCCCAACTGCTGCCAGTCGGGCAACCCCACCGCGATGAACTACCCGGGCATGAGCTGGAACACCTCCGGCCTGACCGAGTTCACCAAGAACCACGTGTACCCGGCGTTCCGGGCCGCGGGCATCACCACCAAGGTGCTCATCCACGACTGGAACTACGGCGACTACGCCAGCATGAGCGCGGGCACGCTGGCCGACACGGGCATCCGCAACGACCCGCTGTTCGGCGGCATCGCCTGGCACGGCTACTTCGGCGACCCGTCGGTCGGCACCCAGGTGCACAACCAGTACCCGGCGGTGAAGCAGTTCAGCACCGAACACTCCGGCGGCACCTGGATCGGCAACCAGCACAACGAGGACATGGCCGACATCGTCAACTACGCCCGCAACTGGAGCGGCAGCCTGGTCAAGTGGAGCCTGGCGCTCAACCAGAACATGGGCCCGCACAACGGCGGCTGTGGCACCTGCACCGGCCTGATCACCGTGCAGGAGGGCGGCTCGCGGGCCGGCCAGGTCGACTACACCATCGAGTACTACACCACCGGTCACCTGACCAAGTTCGTCAAGCCGGGCGCGTACCGCATCGACTCGACGGCCAACGGCACCATCCAGAACGTCGCGTGGAAGAACCCGGACGGCTCCAAGGCCCTGATCGCGCACAACGGCGGCACCTCTGCGCAGTCCGTGCGGGTCAACTGGGGCAACCAGTCCTTCGTGTACACCCTGCCGGCGCGTACCACCGCGACCTTCACCTGGACCGGCACCCCCGGCAGCGGCGGTGGCGGCGGCACCGGCACCAGCCCGATCACCGGCCTGGCCGGAAAGTGCGTCGACGTGGCCGGTTCGGCCACCGCCAACGGCACCGCGATCCAGCTCTACACCTGCAACGGCACCGGCGCGCAGTCCTGGACCCGCGACTCCAGCGGCCGGCTGAGCTCGCTGGGCAAGTGCCTGGACATCGCCGGGCCGAGCGCGACCAACGGCACGCTGACCCACCTGTGGGACTGCCACACCGGCACCTCCCAGAAGTGGACCTACAACAGCAGCACGCAGCAGTTCGTGAACCAGTTCTCCGGCACCTGCCTGGACGTGAAGGACAACAGCTCCGCCGACGGCGCCCGCCTGCAGATCTGGTCCTGCACCACCGGTGCGAACCAGAAGTGGACGTACTCATGAGGCGGCGGCTGCTCGTCACGACGCTGACCGCGTCGCTGCTCGCCGGGCTCGGCGCGGCTGCCGTGGTCGTGCTCGGCAGCACCACGGCGCAGGCCGCGGTGGTCTCCGGGACCACGTACACCGTGGTCAACAAGGCCAACGGCAAGTGCGTCGACGCCCGCGGCGCGGCCAGCGCCAACGGCACCGCGGTGCAGCAGTACGCCTGCAACGGCACCGCCGCCCAGCAGTGGCGGTTCGACACCACCAGCGGAGGCTACTTCCGGGTCGGCACCGCGCCGGCCGTCAACCAGGTCTGGGACGTCTCCAACGTCTCGACCGCCGACAACGCCGCGATCCACCTGTGGCTCTACGGCGGCGGCAACAACCAGCAGTGGCAGGCGGTGCAGGAGGCCGACGGGGCGTACCACTTCGTCAGCCGGCACAGCGGCAAGTGCCTGGACGTGCCGGCGGCCTCGACCGCCGACAGCGTGCAGCTGGTGCAGTACGCCTGCAACGGAACGGGAGCGCAGTCATTCTTCCTCAACCCGGTCGGCGGGCCGCAGCCCTCGCCCAGCACCGTGCCGCCTAACCCCGGCAACCCCGACCTCGGCCCGAACGTGCGCATCTTCGACCCGTCGATGTCGGCCTCGACCATCCAGTCCCAGGTCAACAGCGTGTTCAGCGGCCAGGAGACGAACCAGTTCGGCACCCAGCGGTATGCGCTGATGTTCAAGCCGGGCAGCTACAACGTCAACGTCAACGTCGGCTTCTACACCCAGGTCCTGGGTCTGGGCTTCTCGCCGGACGCGGTGAACATCAACGGGTCGGTGCACGTGGAGGCCGACTGGTTCCCGCCGAACAACGCGACCCAGAACTTCTGGCGCGGGGCGGAGAACCTGTCGGTGACCCCGAACGGCGGCACCGACCGCTGGGCCGTGTCGCAGGCCGCGCCGTACCGGCGCATGCACGTGCGCGGCAACCTGCTGCTCGACGACGGCGGCTGGGCCAGCGGCGGCTGGTTCTCCGACGTGAAGATCGACGGCCAGGTCAACTCGGGCAGCCAGCAGCAGTGGATCTCGCGCAACTCGCAGTTCGGCAGCTGGGCAGGATCGAACTGGAACATGGTGTTCGTCGGCACGCAGGGCGCCCCGGGCAACACGTTCCCGAGCCCGCCCTACACCAACGTCGGCGCGACGCCGGTGGTGCGCGAGAAGCCGTTCCTGTACGTCGACAGCGCGGGCGCGTACCAGGTGTTCGTGCCCGGCCTGCGCAGCAACAGCACCGGCACCAGCTGGGCGAACGGCACTCCCGCCGGGACGTCCCTGCCGATCAGCCAGTTCCACGTCGTGAAGGCCGGCGCGACCGCGGCCTCCATCAACGCGGCCCTGGCCGCCGGGCAGAACCTGCTGTTCACGCCCGGGGTCTACCACGTCAACGACACCATCCGGATCACCCGGCCCGACACCGTCGTGCTGGGCCTGGGCCTGGCCACCATCATCCCGGACAACGGGGTCATGGCGATGTCGGTCGCCGACGTGGACGGCGTCAAGCTCGCCGGCATCCTGATCGACGCCGGCACCACCAACTCGGCCACGCTCATGCAGGTCGGCCCGGCCGGCTCCAGCGCGAACCACGCCGCCAACCCGACCTCGCTGCACGACGTGTTCTTCCGCATCGGCGGCGCGGCCGTCGGCAAGGCCACGACCAGCCTGGTCATCAACAGCCACCACGTGATCGGCGACCACACCTGGATCTGGCGCGCCGACCACGGCTCCGGCGTCGGGTGGAACACCAACACCGCCGACACCGGGCTGGTCGTCAACGGCAACAACATCACGTTCTACGGGCTGTTCGTCGAGCACTACCAGAAGTACCAGGTGATCTGGAACGGCAACGGCGGGCGGACCTACTTCTTCCAGAACGAGATGCCCTACGACCCGCCGAACCAGGCGGGCTGGATGAACGGGTCCACCCGCGGCTACGCGGCGTACAAGGTGGCCAACACGGTCACCAGCCACGAGGCGTGGGGCCTGGGCAGCTACTGCTTCTTCAACGTCAACCCGGCCGTGGTGGCCGAGCGGGCGTTCGAGGTGCCCGCGTCCGGCACCCGCTTCCACAACATGGTGACCGTCTCGCTCGGCGGCACGGGAACCATCAACCGAGTGATCAACAACACCGGCGGGACGGCCAACTCCGGCAACAACGTCGTCAACCTCGTCAGCGGCCCGTAGCGCCGAGGGCGAATTTCCGAGGAACCCCGACGGACCGGTGCGCCGCCCTGGCGGCGGCGCACCGGAACCGGGCGGATCTGCGATGACAGGCAAATCAGCACCACTCACATATCCCAGCTCTGGAGGAAGTCCATGAGTGCAGCAACACCCGGCGCCCGTCGCCGTCTCCTCGCGATCGCGGGCCCGCTGCTCGCGACCACGCTCGTGCTCGGCACCGCGGCCTGCGGTGGCAGCGACGACCCGGGCAAGCCGGGTGAGAAGGTCAAGCTCACGATCGCGACGTTCGGCGAGTTCGGGTACAAGGACTTGTACAAGGAGTACATGGCCGCGAACCCGAATGTGGAGATCGTGG
>NZ_ML660191.1:83073-148982 GCF_007483665.1 Catellatospora sichuanensis | reverse complement strand
GCACGCCGCCAGCGTTCGTCCTGAGCCAGGATCAAACTCTCCAAAAAGAATTCAAAAACCCGGCAAAAGATCAAACCCCGACAAATAAATGTCCGAATCCGAATCCATCACCAAAGCAACCACCCCGACCAAAACCGGGATGGCCAAAAATTGGCACTTGGCTTAAATAGCACCCTGTTGAGTTCTCAAAGAACAAGCACACACCGAACACCACCCGATTCCTCGGGAAGCACTGCGGGGCTGTGTCGTTCACAGTACCGGACCGGTTTCGCGGCCCCCTAACCGGGGTCCGCCCCACTCCGGGCGGCCAAGCGATCCGGCCTCCACCCGAGCTCTTCAGCCCCGGTGTTTTTGTCCGTTCCTCGCTGGCAGAGAGAACATTACGCGGGCCGTCGGGCGGGATGCAAATCGGGGTCGGTTGTCCCCGGTCACATCATCCCCACCTGCCCATACGTGAATCCGAATCACTCGGATCGGCCTGACATAGCGCCAGGTGAAAGTGCGAAACGCGTTTGCCGGCCGGTCCGCCACGGCTGCGGTCAAGGCCGTTCGATGCGATCGGCGACCTCCATCGCATGACTCAGCGGCGCCAGATGGCCACCGGGCACCAGTTCCGCCTCGACGCCGAGCCGGTCACGGGCGACGCGTTGCTGGAACCCGGCCGGGAACATCCGGTCGTCGCGTCCGGCGAGGACCCGGATCGGCACCGCCGGCCAGCTTTCGAAGGCGCACGGGTCGCCGAAGATCCGTTCCGACTCGTCGCGGTCGTGACTCAGGGCGTAGTCGGTGAGCTCGGCGGGCACGTCCTGGAAGAAGTCGGTGCGCAGGTCGGACTCGGCGTCGGGGTCTCTGCCCTCCCGAACGGCCAGTTCGCGCCGGGCCGCCGCGGAGCCGGTGGCGTCGCCCCAGGCCGCGGCCGTCTCGCCGGGCAGCGGGATCATGGCGTTGACGAAGACGATCCCGGCCACCGGCCGGCGGGCGGCCACCGCCGCCGCGGTGAACCCGCCGAGCGACAGCGCGACCAGCACCGGATCCGAGTGCTCCCCCAGCGCCGCTTCCACCGCGTCGGCGTACTCGGGCAGTCCGGCCTTCTCGTCCTCGGCGGGCAGGTCCACGCTGACCACGTCGTGGCCGCGCCTGGTGAGCTCGGCGGCGACGAGGTGCCAGTACCAGGGGTCGCCGCCGGCGCCGGGAATGAGCACGTAGGTCGTCATCTGTCCGACGCTACGCAGGTCGACCGACAGAACGGCCACCACGCGGACTGCGGCCGCTCAGGACCTCGGCATGCTGGTGAGCAGGTAGTCGTCGGCCTCGGTGTCCCACCGCAGGTCGACGATCCCCGCGGTCGCCGCCGCCTTGCAGAACTGCAGGAAGCTCCGATAGCCGAGCTTCTTCTCGCTGAAGTCCGGCTGCGCCCGGCGCAGGTGGTTCTTCAGACCGGACAGCGCCACCGGGCCCGAGCTGCGGCTCAGGTCTGCGACGACCGAGCGCAGCAGCCCGAACTCCGCCTCCGGACCGCCGAGCTCGGGCAGCGAGACCTCCGGGTCCCCCTTGGCCGGCCCCTCGCCGAGCTCGATGATGTCGTGTTCGGCGAGGTACCTCAGCGATTCCCCGAAGGTGCGGAAGCCGTAGTCGCCCTCGTTGAACGTCGGGTCCTTGCGCAGCAGGGTGCGCTTGAGCGTCGACGCGGTCACCGCACCTCCGGAGCTGCCCTCCAGCCCGGCGACGGTCTGTGCGACGAGCACCGCGAGGGTGTCCACGTCGCCCGCGGACTCTTCCGAAGCCGCCGGGGCCTCCAGCTCCGGCTCGATCGGCTGGGGTGCCGTCTCCTGCGGTCTGGCCTGCGCGGGCGGCCGGCCGCCCCGGATGCGCGCCGGCCTGATCTCGACACCTTCGAGCCGGTCGTAGTAGAGGAACTCGTCGCAGGCCGGCGGGAGCAGCGCCGAGGTCGACTGCTCGACGCCGACGCCGATGACGCGCTTGTTGAGCTCGCGAAGCTTGTGGACCAGCGGGGTGAAGTCGCTGTCGCCGGTGCCGAACACGAATGTGGAGATGTAGTCCCGCTCGAAGGCCAGCTGCAGGGCGTCGACGGCCATCTTGATGTCGGCCGAGTTCTTGCGGGACGCGCCCATCCGCTGCGGGATGTCGATCAGCTCCACATGCGATCTGGTCAGCAACCGGCGGTCCTCGTCGAAGTACGACCAGTCGGCGTACGCCCGGCGCACCACCACCCGTCCGCGCTCGGCGAGCGCGTCGGCGATGGGGCGCAGGTCGAACGTCATGCCGCCGAGGTGTTCACGGGCACCGATCGCCAGATTCTCGTAGTCCAGGAACAGGGCAATGCGATCCTCTTGATCCACGCGGACCAGCGTACGCCCTGTCTTCGCGCGGGAGCACGACCTCTGCACTAAGCGGAGGTCGCCGCGGCGCGTACGTGTCGAAGAGGCAGCCGGGCGGCGTCCGCACAGCGGCGGGATCGCCGTGCCGGTGGGCGGGGGCGTGCCGCGCCGGCTGCCTGGTGTCCGTGGAGGGCGCGCCCGGGTCGTCGGGGTGCGTCCCTCGGGCGGGGGCTCAGAGGTCGAGGACGTTGAGGGTGACGCGGTCGGTGTGCGAGGGCCAGTTCGGGACGGTGAACTGCTGGCTGCCGCCGGCTGCCCGGGACTGGACGGTCACGGTGACCGTGCCGGAGGCGTCCGCGGCGGCGGGGATGTAGACGTCGGCCGCGGTGATGAACACCTCGTCGAAGTCGGCGATGGCGGTGCTCAGGTCGGTGCGCTGGTCGACGAGCTGATCGTGGGCGAACAGGCCGATGGCCCGCTTGTCCCGCGGTGCGGTGACCGCGTTGAGGATGTCGACGCCGTTCACCGTGAGGTGGTCGCTGTTCGCGCCCTGGTCGCCCCACCATTCCTTGTATCGGGTGAGCGACAGCGCGCTGTGCCTCGGGTCGACCGGCACCCGGCTGCTGATGCCTTCGCCGGGCCGGTTGGTGAGCAGGCGCAGGAGCCGGTCGGTGCGCTGGAACGGCTGGAAGTAGTGGTGCTGCACGTGGCCCGCGCTGTGCGTGATCGCGAACTCGTAGCGGGCCTGCGGTACGGCGGTGAACGGGCCGAATCCTCCGTCGGCGGCGATGGTGAACCGGGCGAAGGGCTGCGAGGTCTGGCGGCGGCCGGTGGCGGCGTCGATCTCGTACACGTCGACGCGCGCCCCGGTCGCGGCGGCGTTCGACGGGAACAGCACGGTCTTGCCGGTCAGGGTGATCGGGCCGGTCGCGGCGACGACCGCGGTGGTGGCCGGGTCGGTGCCGGTGAGGAACCGGTGCATCTGGACGAAGCTCTGCGTCGAGGTGACCGTCTGGGTGTGGGACTGGTCGCTCTGGTACACGTTGGTGGCGCCCCAGATGCGCCGGGAGGTGGTGCCCTCGCCCCAGATGGCCAGGGTGGGCACGCCGCCGGGGCGGCTCAGCGCGGTCGCGCCGTCGAGGTTGACGTAGTGGGCGACCTTCGCCGCCCGTGACCGGGTGCGCAGGAAGCTGTGGCTGAGGAACGTGCCCAGCGAGTGCGCGACCAGGTCGATCTTGTCCGCCCCGGTCTGCTGGCGCAGCTGGTCGATCCGCTGTTCCAGGCGGTTCAGCACGGTGCTGCTGCTCTCCGCGCTGAACGAGTAGTCGTAGTCGATCCCGTCGATGATCTCGACCGGGTAGCCGTTGCTCGCGAATCGTTTGGCCTGGGTCTCGAACTGTGCCGCGGAACCGGCCGCGCCGTGCAGGAACACGATGGGGCGCCGCACCGCGGCGGCCTGGGCGGACGGCTCGGCCGCGAAGCCCGCGGCGGCCGGTACGGCGGTCAGCGCCAGTGCGGCGGTGACGGCCAGCAGGATGGTGCGCATCGGATCCGTCCTCCATTCTCAAGCATGGATATGGGGAGGTCCGATGCTATGGCTGCGGCAATACCGGCCGAGTCGGCAGAATCACCAGCTTTCCCTGATTCATGCGAAAAGCGGTAGGACCCGAGCAGCGCGGGGCGGGCCGCGCCGGCGCAGCCCGCCCCGTCCAGCGCGGTGTCACGCTGGGATCAAGGAGGAGAGCAGGGCCGCGGTCTCGGCCGGGCGTACCAGCACAGTGGCGTGGCTGACATCGAGCGACCGGACGTCGAACCGGTTGCCGGGGGTCAGCTTGTCGGCCTCGGCGATGAACCGGTCCTGAAGCGCGATCGGAATCGACCGGTCGGCGGTGAGCCGTACGTAGGTGCGCGGAATCCGGCCCCAGGTCGCGGCCTGCGCCCGCTCCTCGCCGGCGTCCAGGCTCTCGTCCGGCTCCAGGGTGTTCAGGAAGCCGTGGAACTCGTCGTCGGTGCCGTCGGCGAGCACGGCCTCCCGAAGCGTCGCGAGCAGCGCCGGGTCGGCGGTGCGCCAGTTGAGCCGCAGCGCGCCGATCTCCGCCGGGTTCGCGGCGAGCAGGCCGCCGACACCGGACAGCGCCGAGGTCGCGTTCTCTGCCGACTCCTGGTAACCCGCCGGGGTGTCCTCGACGCAGCACCAGGCCGAGATGTAGACCAGCCGGTCCACCAGATCCGGGGCGGCGTTGCCGACGCCGGTCAGGGTGAGACCGCCCCGGCTGTGCCCGACCAGCACGACCGGCCCGTGTTCGCGTACCCGTTTCACCGCGTCCAGGACGTGCGCCACGTTGTGCGCGTGCCCGATGCCGGCCATCGCGCTCGGTGCGGCCGCCAAGGCGGCGAGGTCCTGCGGCGCCTGGTACGCCGCCGGGAACGTCGCGCCGAACCCGTGCCCGGGCAGGTCGACGGCGAGCGACCGGTGCCCGCGGTAGGCAAGTTCCCGCTGCATGGGCGCCCAGGCGAACGAGTTGCTGCCGGAACCGTGGACGAAGACGAAGGTCGTGGCTGTCATCCGGCCATGATCGCATCGACTCGGCCTCGTCCACTGTCGATAGTGGTCAAGATCATGATCGGTCGGTGCGGTCAGGCACGACGCGGCACAGCAGCGCCGCGACCGCTCCGGTCAGGACCCCGACGAGCACGCCGGTGACCAGACTCGACACCGCCGCGGCGGTCCGCAGCAGCAGCTCCTGCACGGTGGGGTCGAGGTCGGCGAGATTGCCGCCCAGGGTCGGGGCGACCCCGCCGAGGGCATGCGCCCACAGCAGCTGGTGGCCCACGGCGAGGAACACCCCGTAGATCGCGCCGACGACCACCACGGTCAGGAACGGGCGCGGCGGACGCCGCCACAGCACGGCGGCGATCCAGCAGAGCGGCGGCACGAACACGAACAGGCCGTTGACGAAGGTGCCTTCCTGGATCACGTCGAGGTCGTGCAGCACCACCCGCGGCGCGGCCAGCGCGGCGAGCCCGACCAGCACCGGCAGGCTGAACCCGACCCGGTGCCTCATCGCGCGGTCCCTGCACCGGCGGGTGCGCCGGGAGCGGTCACGCGGGCCCGGCGCAGCAGAGCGGTGAACGCGAGCACGGCGGTCACGGCACCGCCGGCGACGCGCACCCAGTGGCCTGCGACGAACTCCGCCGCGACCTGGCGCAGGTATTCGGGGGTGTGGGTGCCGACCGGGTCGACGAACATGATCTCGTTGCGGGGCCAGAAGAACACCGCGGAGAACAGGAACTCGCAGGCGAGGAACGTCGCGGCGGCGCCGGCGAGCCACCACCGCAGCCCCCGGTCACGCCAGGTGAGGACGGTCGCGGCGAGGCTGCTGACGACCACGGACGCGCCGAGTGGCGGGAAGTAGTCGCTGGGTCCTCCGGCGATGATGAACTCGCGGGCGCGCTCCAGCGACGCCGGCGGGTCGGCGAAGATGTTCGGATACAGCATCACCGTCTCGGCCGCGACGCCGCCGAACGACAGCATCGACGTCCAGACCAGCGCGATCAGCACTATCCAGGTCAGTTTGGTGCGGAACATGGCGGGGTCCTCCCGGGGGCGGTCGCGCCGTTTCGGGCGCTGTCGTCAGGGTCGCCGACGACGCTAGGTCGGCCGGCCCGCCCCGTCTGCCGCCTACAAGCGCGAACTCTGATCGCTTCCCGGCGTACGCGCGGGGTCGTGGGCTTTGCCGGTCGGTCCCGGGGACTCCGCCGACCGCGAGCGGGTGACACGGTGTCCGCGCCGGTACATCAGGGTGCGATGCGATCACGGATCGCTTCCGGGCGTACGCGACAGCGGCCAGGTGTCGCCTGACGGCGACAGCGCGTCCGACCGTGGCGCTCTAGGCTCGACATGTGCCTGGCCGACGACCTTCCCGCACCGACGTGCTGCTGGCCGCCGGCACGTTCGCGCTGGTCGCGGCAGCGGTGGCCACCCATGGCGGGTCGGCGGCCGAGGCGGCGCTCGGCTACTGCTTCGCGGTCGGCTTCGGGGCGCTGCCGCTGCTGACCTCCCGATGGCCGGTGCCCGCGCTGCTGGCGATGGCGCTCGGCGTCGTCACGTACTACACGCTCGACCTGACCCCGATCGGTCTGGCCGCGCCCACCGCCGCGGTGCTGTACGCGGCCGCGGAACAGGGCCGGGCCAGGGCCGCCGCCCTGGTCGCCGGAGCGCTGCTGGCCGCGTCCGTGGTCGCCCGGCTGGCCGAGGGCGACGACGCCTCGATCGTGCTCGGCGTCGAACTCGGGTCCCAGGCCGCACTGATGGTGGCCGTCATCGCCCTCGGCGACGCCGTACGCAGCAGGCGGTCGCTGCGGGCCGAGATGGCACGGCAGGCGGCGGCCGCCGCCGAGGAGCAGCGCACCGAGGCCGCCCGGCAGGTGGAGGCCGAGCGGCTGCGGATCGCCCGCGAGGTCCACGACACGCTCGGCCACGCCGTGTCCGTGGTGACGCTGCAGTCGGCCGTCGCGCAGGAGGCGCTGGCCGACGACGCGCCCGAGGACGCGATGGCCGCGCTCGCGGCGATCCATGCCGCCGGCAGCAGCGCGATGGCCGAGCTGCGGGCGACACTCGGCACGCTGCGCAGCTCAGGTCCCCGCTATCCGATGCCGGGCCTCGACCGGCTCGCCGAGCTGCTCGAAGGGGTCAACCGCGGCGGGCTGCCGGTCGAACTGCACGTCACCGGGCAGTTGGACGCGGTGCCCGCGGTCGTGGGCACGACCGCCTACCGCGTCGTGCAGGAGGCCCTGACGAACGTGCTGCGGCACGCGCAGGCCACCCGCGTGGACGTGTCGGTCCGGGTGAGCGCGGCACGGCTGTCCCTGGACGTCGTCGACGACGGTCGCGGCGCGGTGCTGCCCGGGCCGGACGACCACGGTTACGGTCTGCGAGGAATGTCGGAACGGATCGCGCTGCTCGGTGGGACCGTCGACGTCGGCCAGGCCGACGCCGGTGGCTTCCGCGTGCACGCCGACCTGCCCCTGCCGGGGACCGCGAGATGACGCCGCTGCGGGTCGTACTGGTCGACGACCAGCACCTCATCCGCACGGGCCTGCGAGCCGTGCTCGAACGGGCACCCGACATCACCGTCGTCGGCGAGGCCGGTGACGGCGCACGCGGCGTGGACGTGGTGCTCGCCGAACGGCCCGACGTCGTCCTCATGGACGTGCGCATGCCCGGCGTCGACGGGATCGAGGCCACCCGGCGCATCCTGGCCGACCGGCGCCTCACCCGCGTCCAGGTCGTCATGCTGACCACGTTCGACGACGACGAGTACCTCTTCGAGGCGATCCGCGCCGGGGCGGCCGGGTTCCTGCTCAAGGACACCACGCCGGAAGCCCTGCGCAACGCCGTACGCACCGTGGCCGGCGGCGATGCGCTGCTGTCGCCGGCGGTCACCCGGCGCGTGCTCGCCGCCGCGGCGCGCTCGCCGGTGCAGGACGCCGGACGCCTCGCCGGTCTCACCGAACGCGAGCGCGACGTGCTCGCCCAGGTGGGCGCGGGCCGGTCCAACGCGGAGGTCGGCGCGGCGCTGCACCTGAGCCCCGACACGGCCCGCACCTACGTCAGCCGCCTGCTCACCAAGCTGAACGCGCGCGACCGGGCCCAACTCGTGGTCATCGCCTACGAGAGCGGCCTGGTGCGTCCGGGCGAGCGCTGACCGGCCGACAGGCCGTGTGGTCACCGTCTCCGCCGTGCCTCTCCGGGAACAGGGGCCGGGCATTACGAAGCCATGACCAATAGGCGAAGCGGTCGTCGGAGCCCGATGCGGAGCGGACGATGGACGGGCGGGGTGTGCGCTTGGCCTCCCATCTGGGGGAACACCTGGCGGCCGGCACCGGTTGAAAGTGCCGGAACCCGAAATAGTAGACCGGTCGACTTCTTGGCCGCCGTAGGAGAGAAGGACATCCGCATGAACCTCAAGCTCGAACTCATCATCCTGCCCGTATCCGACGTCGACCGGGCCAAGGCCTTCTACGAGCAGGCGGGCTTCCGCCTGGACCTCGACAAGGCCGCCAACGAGCAGTGGCGCGCGGTGCACCTCACGCCGCCCGGCTCCGAGGCCTCGATCATGTTCGGCCAGGGGCTCACCACCGCCGCGCCGGGCTCCGTCCAGGGCCTGTACCTGGTGGTGCCCGACATCGAGCAGGCCCGCGCGGACCTCGTCGGCCGCGGCATCGCCGTGAGTGAGGTGTTCCACGACGCCAACGCGCTCGTGTACCACGGCCACCACGGCGGCGACATCACCCACGACGGCCCTGGGCAGGGGCGGGTCGCCGGTGTGCACCCCGACGGTGCCGACTACGGCTCCTTCGCCACCTTCAGCGACCCGGACGGCAACGGCTGGGTGCTCCAGGAGGTCAAGAAGCGCGCCCCCGGCCGCTGACAGCGCACGGACCCGTGCGTGGGACGGGTTGTCCCGGCTGTTCCGGCCCGGGAACAGCCGCCGCGCAGGACCGCTGGGCGGTGCCAGGTCCGCGCTCCACACCCAGCGGTCGGGCCGCCCTGCGGGCGCGTCGCCCCCACGCCGCCGGACCGGTCTCCCAGATGATCGGGAGACCGGTCCGGCGATACCGCCCGAAATCCGGGAACCGCACGACCACACCATCCGACCAGACCACAGGAGCAGCGATGAGCGAAGCAGCGACGAACGAGCCGGCCCGCAGCTATGACGTGGTCGTCATCGGCGCCGGCCCGGTCGGCGAGAACGTTGCCGACCGAACCAGCGCCGCCGGGCTCAGCACCGTGATCATCGAACGCGAACTGCTCGGCGGCGAATGCTCGTTCTGGGCCTGCGAGCCCAGCAAGGCACTGCTGCGGCCGGTGATCGCGCGGGCCGACGCCCGGCGCGTGCCCGGGCTGCGCCAGGCGGTGGCCGGGGAGCTGGACGTCGCCGCAGTGCTCGCCCATCGCGACAAGATGGCCAACCACTGGCACGACGAGGACCAGGTCGGCTGGCTGGACTCGGTCTCGGTCGACCTCATCCGCGGCCACGGCCGGCTCGACGGCCCCCGCCAGGTCACCGTGCAGACCCCCGACGGCGGCACCATCCGGCTGACCGCACGCCACGCCGTCGCCGTCTGCACCGGCACCCGCACCGCCCTGCCCGGCACCCCTGGCCTCGACTCCGTACGCCCCTGGACCAACCGGGAGGCGACCAGCGCCGACCACGTACCCGGTCGGCTGGCCATCGTCGGCGGCGGTGTGGTCGCCGTCGAGATGGCCGCCGCCTGGCAGGCGCTCGGCTCCCAGGTGACCATGCTGGTCCGCGGCGACGCCGGACTGCTGTCGAAGATGGAGCCGTTCGCCGGGGAGCTGGTCGCGGACGGGCTTCGCGAAGCCGGCGTCGACATCCGGTTCGGAGCCACGGTGGCGTCCGTGATCCGCGAAGGACGCGAAGTCCGGATGACGCTGGCCGACGGCACCGAGCTGGCCGCCGACGAGATCCTCTACGCCACCGGGCGCGCCCCGGCGACCACCGACGTCGGCCTGGACACCGTCGGCCTCACCCCGGGCGACTGGCTGCCCGTGGACGACACCGGCCTGGTCACCGCCGTCGCCGACGGCTGGCTCTATGCCGCGGGCGACGTCAACCACCGGGCGCTGATGACCCATCAGGGCAAGTACCAGGCCCGGATGGTCGGCGCCGCGATCGGCGCCCGCGCCAACGGCGAGCCGGTCGACGACACCCCCTGGGGCGCACACGTCTCGACGGCCGACCACACGGCGGTGCCCCAGGTCGTCTTCACCGACCCCGAGGTCGCCTGCGTCGGCCTGACCACCCGCGAGGCGCAGCGGTCCGGCCGCCGGGTCGAGGTCGTCGACTACGACATCGCCCGGGTCGCGGGCGCGCACCAGTATGCCGAGGGATACCGCGGCCTGGCCCGGCTGCTCGTCGACGTGGACCGCGGCACCGTCGCCGGGGTCACCTTCGTCGGCCCCGGCGTCGGTGAGCTGCTGTATTCGGCCACCGTCGCGGTCGCGGGCGAGGTGCCGCTGGAACGGCTCTGGCACGCGGTGCCCGCCTTCCCGACCATCAGCGAGGTCTGGCTGCGGCTGCTGGAGACCTACCGGGACCGGCACCGGCCACGTCGTAAGCCGCCGGCGCACTCCTGATCGCGGACCTCCGCTCAGCAAGACTCACCGAAGGAGATCAACCCATGGCAGCCAGTGACCTGGTTCTCATCGCCGGCGCCGGTGGCGTGGGCCGCACCGTCCTGGAGAAGTTGCGAGCACAGGACGTTCCGGTACGCGCGATGGTGCGCCGCGACGACGAGCGTGCGGCCGAGCTGCGTGCCCTGGGCGCGGACGTGGTCCTCGGCGACCTGACCCGGCCGGAGACCGTCGCCGCCGCTCTGGCGGGCGTCGGGCGCATGTACTTCGCGATGCCCGTGTCGCCGGACCATCTGCTGGCGGCGACCGTGGTGGCCAGCGTGGCGCGGGAGTACGGGCAGCTGGCAGGCCTGGTCGACATGTCGCAGATGACGGTGTCGCAGATGACGGCCACCAGCACCGGCGAGTCGCACCAGCAGCGGCTGCACTGGCTGGCCGAGCAGGTGTTCGACTGGTCGGGCCTGCCGGTGGTGCACCTGCGGCCGACCTCGTTCCTGGACAACCCCCTGTTCACCACGCTGGCGGCGCAGTCGATCCGCCGGGACGGCACGATCGCGCTGCCCTTCGGCACCGGCCGCACCTCGCCGATCACCGTCGACGACGTCGCCCGCGTCGCCGCCACGGTGCTGGCCGACCCGGTGCCGCACGTCGGGCACGTCTACGAGCTCACCGGGCCACGAACCGTCGACATGACGCAGCTGGCCGAGGAGTTCTCCCGGGCGCTGGGCCGCACCGTGTCGTACGTGGACATGCCGCTGGACCGGTGGCGGTCCGAGGTGCTCGCGAAGGCCGGTCTGCCGCCGCACACCGCAGCGCACATCGCGACCATGGCCCGGCTGCACCAGGAGAACCGCTACGACCGCACCTCCGACGGCGTCGTACGCGTCACCGGCACCCCCGCCCAGACGATCGAGGCTTTCGTCGCCGCGCGCCGGGACTTCTACCTGGGCTGAGTCATCCGCGGCCGCCGCACAGGCGTCCCGTCGACGACCTCCGAGAACACCACCGACCGCTGAGGAGACGACACCATGCGCACCGCACCCGACAGCCCCGACCGTGCCGAGACGGCCCGCCGTGCCCGCTTCGGAAAGCTGCCCAAGCAGGTCCGCCCCGAGGAGATGGTCGAGGAACGGCCGGCCACACCCCCGGCGGACAACGTCTACGACCCTGATGAATGGCTCGTCCGCTACTGCTGGTGAGCCTGCTCGAACCCGTGATGGAGGACTCCCGTGCGACTTCCCAGACCGATCCTGATCCTGTCGATGGCGATGCTGGCGGCGAGCGTAGCCATAGGTTGCTTCGCCCATGTCGCTTGACGACCCGGCATGGACCTCGCCGTCCGCGCGCCGGTGGCATGTTAGCGGCGCGTGAGCGGAACCGTTCACCGCCGGCTAACGCTGCCTGCGGATACTTGCGCAGGGCAGTCTGGCGAGGAGGGCGTATGCGGGTGTTGGTGGTGGACGACGAGGAGCTGATGGCCGCGGCCATCGCTGAGGGTCTGCGGCAGGAGGGGTTCGCGGTGGACGTCGCCCACGACGGGGCCGGGGCGCTGGACATGCTCGCCGTCGACGGCTACGACGTGTTGATCCTGGGCCTGCCCCGGGTGCACGGTGACGAGGTCTGCCGCAGGGTCGTGGCGGCCGGCACCGGCGTACGGGTGCTGATGCTCACCGTCTTCGTCTCCGATGCCGACCGGATCGCCGGGCTGAGCATGGGGGCCGACGACCACCTGGCCAAACCGTTCGCGTTCACCGAGCTGGTGGCCCGGGTGCGGGCGCTGGGGCGCGGCGGGCTCGGCGAGCCGCGGCTCATCGAGACGGTGACCGCAGGGGGCAACCGGCTGCCATGAAAGGTTCGTGGCACGGCAGCCTGCGGGTGCGCCATACCCTCATGTTCGGGCTGATGTTCCTGCTCGCCGGCAGCGCGGTGCTCGGCGGCGTGCTGATCCTGGTCCAGAACAGCATGGACTACAGCCTGGCGGTGGTCTTCGCCCGCAAGCTGGAGAAGTACAGCCCGGATGAAGAACCGTGGTTGGCCAATGCCATCACCACCGACGAGGTCTCCAGGCAGATCATCATGGACTCGATGCGCGACAACCTCCTGTTCAAGGGAGGCTTGACGCTGCTCGGCGTATGCGTGGCGGCGACCGCGGCGGCCTGGTGGCTGTCGGGGCGGCTGCTGCGCCCCCTCAACATGATCACCGACACGGCGCATCGCATCGCTGGGCGCACCCTGCACAAACGGATCGAATTGGACGGCCCGCCCAGCGAGGTGAAGAGCCTGGCCGACTCGTTCGACAGCATGCTCGACCGCCTCGACGAGGCATTCGCCGGCCAGGGTCGTTTCATCGCCAACGCGGCCCACGAACTGAAGACCCCGATCGCGGTCAACCGCACCCTGCTCGATGTGGCGATGGCCCGCCCGGACAGCCCGCCGCAGATGCTGCGGCTCGGCGAGAACCTGCTCGCGGTCAACCTGCGCCATGAACGGCTGATCGACTCACTGCTCACCCTGGCCAGAGCAGAGGAGGCGGTCACCGACCGGCGGCCGGTCGACCTGGCGCAACTGGCAGGGTATGCGCTCGACTTCACCGCGAAGGCGGCCGCGGAGCAGCGGGTGCAGGTCCAGGCGCAACTCGCGGCGGCGCCGGTGCTCGGCGACCCGATCCTGCTGGAGCAGTTGATCCGTAACCTGGTCGACAACGCGGTCCGCTACAACCACCCGCACGGCTTCGTGTGGGTGCAGACGCTCGCCGAGGTCCGGCAGGTCGAGATCATCGTGACCAATACGGGCGTGCTGATCTCGCCGCACGAGGTGCCTGCGCTGTTCGAGCCGTTCCGCCGGCTCACCGACCGGGTGGGTTCGGCCAGGGGTAGCGGTCTGGGCCTGTCCATCGTGCGCGCGGTCGCCCAGGCCCACGGCGGGGACGCACTGGCCATCCCCCGTCCCGACGGTGGCCTGTCGGTACGCGTGATCCTGCCCCGCAGCGACGCCCTACCGGCATGAACCCACGCCCCAACCCGAGGATCTATCTACATCAGTCGATGTTAACGGTATGTGTGGAATTTCGTTAACCGCCCCATAACACCGCCTTTGGTGGACTGTGTCCCTAGACGGCCGATGAACCCACCGGCGTCCAGGACAGGCAAGCGGCGACGTTCCGGAAAGGACACGTCGTGTGCGATGCGAAGACAGCCCCGAAGGAGAAGTAGATGCCGATCGACGGCAGAAGTGTGAGCCGCCGTTCAGGGCGTGGCATCCGGTACGCGGCACTGGCGGCGTGCGCGCCGTTGCTGGTGGCGGTGTTGACGGCGTGCGGGCCGGGCGGGTCGGAGACCACCGGCGAGGCGGACGCCGGCACCGCCGGCCTGTGGGACGCCTACGACAAGCAGAAGCAGAACCTCGCGACGTGCCTGAACGAGAAGGGCCTTGCCGAGGTCCGCTACCTCGGTCACGACAACCTGATGGAGTTCTCGGGCCTGCCGGAGGGCGACCTGACTCCCGACCTGATCGCCTGCTTCGAGAAGTGGCCCGCGCTGGACCGCCCGGTGCAGGACACGCCCGCCAAGCCGACCGAGGAGCAACTGCGCGAGGGCCGGGAGATCGCGAAGTGCATGCGCGAGAACGGCGTGCCCGACTGGCCCGACCCTGATCCCCACCCCGGCCCGATCGACGGGGCCACCGCGCGGCGGGAGAAACAGGAGCACAAGGCCAAGATGCAGCAACCCGTGGTCAAGGCCGCGTCGAAGATCTGCATGCCCTGGAGCAGCGACGTGCTGGGGAACGGATGAGCGGCCGGTGGCGCCGGGTGCTTTTCGGTGTCGTCGCCGCCGCGGTGTTCACCGCGGCGGCGGCGATGTCCGCCGGGGTCTTCGCCGGAGGCTCGGACGACAGCCCCGTCGGCGCTCCCGCGGTCGACACGGTCAAGGTGACGCTTTCGACGATCACGGCGGCCACGATCGTCGACGGCGAGATCGGCTATGGCCAGGCGTCGGCGGTCACGTCCAAGGCGGCCGGCACCCTGACCTGGCTCCCGGCGGCCGGCAGCACGGTGCGGCGCGGACAGCCGCTGCTGCGTGCGGACAACAACCCGATCGTGCTGCTCTACGGCGAGCTGCCGTTCTACCGGGCCCTCGCCGACGGGGTCAAAGGCCCGGACGTGGCCCAGCTCGAGGCGAACCTGATCGCGCTGAAGTACACCGGCTTCGAGGCGGACACCTCCTACTCGGCGTCGACCGCGGCCGCCGTCAAGCGGTGGCAGAAAGATCTGGGGCTGCCCGTCACGGGCACCGTGGCGCCGACGGACGTGATCGTCGCACCCGGTCCGCTGCGGATCGCCACCCAGACGGCGCGGCTCGGGGCGCCGGCCGCCGGTGACATCCTGACCGCCGGCCCGACAACGCTCGTCGTCACCGCGAAGGTGCCGGCCACCGAGCCCGACCTGGCCAGGAAGGGCATCAAGGCCACCGTCGCGCTGCCCGACGGCGCCCCGGTGGAGGCGACCGTGCTCGGCGTGGTGACACCCACCGACGGTGCGCCCGCGGATGCGCCGCCGGACCAGGGCCAGCCCCAGGTCACCGTGCAGCTGGTCCTGAAAGCTGCAGCCCAGCCGGAGCCCGGTCCGGTGCGGGTCCGCTTCGTCACCGCCGAGCACGCCGACGTGCTCGTCGTGCCGATCCAGGCGCTGCTCGCCGTCGGCGAGCGCGGCTACGGCGTGGAACTGCGTGACGGCGTGACGAGCCGGATCGTGCCCGTGCAGACGGGGCTGTTCGCGGGCGGCAAGGTCGAGATCAGCGGCGAAGGCATCACCGAGGGCGTCACCGTGGGGGTCGCGCAGTGAACGTGGTCGAGCTGACGGACGTCACCAAGACCTACCCCGGTGGCGTACGGGCCGTACGCGGGGTCAGCCTCGACATCGGATACGGCGAGGCGGTCGCCGTCGTCGGGCGTTCCGGATCGGGCAAGTCCAGCCTCCTCAACCTGATCGGCACCCTGGACCGCCCCAGCAGCGGCCAGGTCCGCATCGGCGGGCACGACGTGGCGGCCCTGTCCGACCGGCAGCTGTCCGGACTGCGGGCCGCCACGATCGGCTTCGTCTTCCAGCAGTTCCACCTGACCCCGGGCGTCGCGGTGCGGGCGGCGGTGGCCGACGGCCTGCTCTACTCGAGCGTGGCCGCGCGGGAGCGGCTGCGGCGGGCCGACACCGCGCTGGAACGGGTCGGCCTGGGCCATCGGCTGCACCACCGTCCGCACGAGCTGTCCGGCGGCGAGCGGCAGCGGGTGGCGATCGCGCGGGCACTGATCGGCGATCCACCGCTGCTGCTGGCCGACGAGCCCACCGGCAACCTCGACTCCGCCTCCGGCGAGACTGTGCTCGGCCTGCTGACGGAGCTGAACGCGGCCGGCACCACCGTCGTAGTCATCACCCACGACCGGGAGCTGGCGGCACGGCTGCCCAGACGGGTCGAGGTCGCCGACGGGCTCATCGTGCGCGACGAGCGCGAACCCGGTGTGGTGCCGTTCGCCGCGCGGATCGGGGCGGCCCGGTGAGCGCCCCACCCCGCCCCGGGCGGCTGTCGCCGGGCGACGTGCTGCGGGTCGGCGCGGCCGGGCTGCGATCGCGCCGACTGCGGGTGTTCCTGTCCGCGCTCGGCATCGCGATCGGCATCGCCGCGATGATCGCCGTGGTCGGCATCTCCAGCTCCAGCCAGGCCGAACTGGACCGGCAGCTGGACGACCTGGGCACCAACCTGCTGACGGTCGAGCCGGGCAGGTCGTCGGACGACAAACCGACGCAGCTACCGGACGAGGCGCTCGGCATGATCGCGAGGATCGCATCGGTGGAGGCCGTGTCGGCGGTCGCACGGCTGCCCGACGTGCACGCGTACCGCAACGAGCACGTCCACCCCGCGCAGACCGGCAGCCTCACCGTGTACGCGGGCCGCCTGGACCTGCCGGAGACGGTCGGGCTCAGCCCGGTCAGCGGACGCTGGCTGAGCCTGCCCACCGCCGACTTCCCCACCGCCGTGCTGGGCTGGACCGCCGCGCAGCGGCTCGGCATCGACGGCACCGCGGCACAGCCGCAGATCGTGGTCGGCAGCCACCGCTTCACCGTGGTGGGCGTGCTGCGACCGGTGCCGCTGGCCGAGGACCTGGACCGTGCCGTGTTCGTCGGCTGGTCGGCGGCGGCGGCCTACCTCGGCTTCGACGGGCACGCAACGACCGTCTACACGCGTACGGCCGAGGACGCGGTGGTCGAGGTGCGGATGGCGCTTCCGCGGACCGTGAAACCCGGGGCGCCCAACGAGGTCCTGGTCTCGCGGCCGTCCGACGCGCTGGCCGCCAAGATGATCACCGAGAACGCATTCGGCGGCCTGCTGCTGGGCCTCGGCGCGGTGGCGCTGCTGGTCGGCGGGATCGGCGTCACGAACACGATGGTCATCTCGGTGCTCGAACGCCGGTCGGAGATCGGCCTGCGCCGGGCGCTCGGGGCCACCCGCGGCCAGATCCTGCTGCAGTTCCTGGTGGAGTCACTGCTGCTCTCCGCGCTCGGCGGCCTCGGCGGCCTCCTGATCGGCGTCGTGGTGACCGGCGGGTATGCGGCCACACAGGACTGGCCGGCCGTGGTGCCGCTTTGGGCGACGGTGGGCGGGTTCACCGCGACGCTGCTGATCGGCGCGGTCGCGGGACTTTACCCCGCGGTGCGGGCCGCCCGGCTCACGCCGACGGAAGCGCTGGCGGGCATCTGAACCGACCGGCCGGCGGCGTCCCGATCGGGGTCCCCGCCGGCCGGGTACGGCACGTCTCGCGCATCAAGCGATGTGGCCGCGGCCCGTCTGGCTGCGACATCGTCACGACCGGGGCTGTTCCGCCCGGTGCGGCGTCTCGACCGCGCAGTCCGGTGCGCGGCAGTCGCGCCGGTCCCGGTGGATGCGGAAGTCGTTGACGCTGATCCGCACCACGCTGAAGGCCGGCCGGGCAGGACTGCGACGCCAGTACGCGCGTTCGGCGCTCGCGGCCCGCTCCGCGTCGGCCTGCATCAACCGCGGTGCCACGAATTCATGTGTACGCCAGTCCGGCCAGTCACGGCGCACCGCGTACACCACCGCCGAGGCGCCCACCCGCCGCCGCGCCAGACCGAACCAGCCGACACCCACCCACAGGCCACTCATGCCCCGACCTCCGTCATGCGTTTGCGCGGCGGCCGAGATGTGTCGGCCCGCCGGTGCCGGCCGGTACGGCCCCGACACGGCAGTTCTCGTCGGCGTCACCCGGTGCGGGACGACGCCACGGACCCATCGTCACAGCGAGGAGCCGACTACCGACCGCTACGTCGGGGTTCTGTCCACGACGGGGTGACACGGTTGCCGACCCGGCGGGGTCGTGTCGCGGCCGCGTTCCACCGCGCCGCCCACGCTGTGAGACATGTGCATGTGTGGTCATTGTCTCTGCCTGGATCCACGGTCCACAGCCGCTGGCTGCTCACCCGCACCCTGCCTGTCCGACGGCCGCCCCACCGGCACCCGTGATCACCGGGCGGCGGCCCGAAACTTCCGCAGCGACGGCCCGCGGCCTTGCGGAATATAGACTCCTCATTGGAACGAGCAGTCGGCGCACGGGGAAATGCTGACATCGCGCGACGAGGCGCACACAGCGAGCCTCCGCACAGATGATCAGGTGAACATGAAGATTCTGGCGATCAACGGATCCGAACGCAGCCGCGGCTCGACCTGGCAGGCCGCGCAGGAGGTGGCCTCCCACGCCGAGCGGCGCGGCTGCCGGACCGAGGTCATCAACCTGGCGGAGAAACGGGTCCTGGCCTGCGACTGCGGCACCTGCAACTCCCGCCCCGATCCCTGCCCCGTCGACGACAGCGTCGGCGAGGTCATCGCCGCGATGATCGACGCCGATGCCGTCGTGTTCGCCGCCCCCGTCCACGGGTTCGGGCTGTCCTCGCTCATGCAGACCTTCATCGAACGCGCCGGGGTCGGCCACCTCAGGTTCACCCGGCCGCTCACGAACACCATCGGCGCGGCCGTCGTCGTCGGCCGGCGCTACGGCCACCTCGACGTACACGCCCAGCTCCTGCACAATCTGCTGCTCAACCGCTTCATCCTGGTCGGCAGCGGCTTCCCGGTGACCATCCACTCCGGCGGCGAGCAGGGCATCCTGTCCGACACCGAGGGCATGGACGCGCTGCGCCGCACCGTCGACCGGATCGTCGACGTCGGCACCGCCCTGATCGAGTCAGGGACCAGGCTGCCGCGCCCCGAAGAGGTCGAGCGGCGCGTCGGAAGGACCAACTGACCCGTGACCGCGATCGCCAAGGCCGAGTCCCCGGCCGGCAGCGGGCTCGCCCTGCTCGTCGCCAGCAAGTTCGCCTCCACGGTGGCGTACTCCATCCTGTGGGTGCTGCTGCCGCTGTACGTCTACCAGTCCAGCGGGTCGGCGCTGCTCGCCGCGCTGGCCTCGGCGGTCAACGTGCTGCCGTTCCTGCTGTTCGGCATGCTGGCCGGCGCCGTCGTCGACCGGTCCTCCCCGACCCGGGTCATGGTCTGGATGGAGACCGGCAACGCCGCCGTCCTGCTGTGCGTGCCCCTGCTGCTCGCCACCGTCGGCGCGCCGCCGCTGGCGCTGGTCGTCGTCGGGTTCGCCTCGGCCACCGTGTACGTGTGGTTCGAGGTGGCCAGTTCCGCGGCGATCCCTTCCGTGGTCGGCAAGGCCGGGGTGTTCCGCGCCAACAGCTACCTGTGGATGGCCTCGACCGTCGTCACCTCGGTCGCCGCGCCGGTCGGGTTCTTCCTGCTCGACGCGCTGCGCCTCGGCCCGACGTTCGCCCTGCTCGCCGGTTGCTACCTGGTGTCGGCGCTGCTGATCGCGATGATGCGACTGCCTACCGTCGTCAACCCCGGGCGGGCGCGTGAGCCGGACGCGGTCTGGGCGGGTCTGCGGTTCATCGGCGGCCAGCCACTGCTGCGCGCGTACACGATCGTCAACGTGGGCGTCGGGGTGAGCGCCGGCGCGGTATACGGCATGCTCGTCGTCTTCGCCTCGCGCGCGCTGGGCCTGGCCACCGACGACTACCGGATGGCCTGGATCATGACCGCTGCCGGGATCGGCGCGCTGCTCGGCGCGATCGCGGCGCGTCGCTTGAAGACCGCGCCGCCGGTCAGCACCGCCCGGTGGCTGATCGGTGCCGACCTCGGCCTGCTGCTGGCCTATGCCGCCGCACCGAACTGGGCCGTCGCCCTGGCCGCGCTGCTGTGCTGGAACACCGTCCACACCTGTTTCATGGTGGTGGGCATCTCCGTACGGCAGATGGTGACCCCGCTGAGCCTGCAGGGCCGGGTCAACGCGGTCGGCCGCATGATCGCGTGGGGGTCGGTGCCGCTGGGCACGCTGCTGTGCGGCTGGCTCACCGAGGTCCTCGGGCCCCGGCAGGCGCTGGCGGCCCTCGCCGTGTGCGCACTGGCCAGCCTGGTCGTCGCCCTGCGCACCCCGCGCACGCTCACCATGGAGGAAGCAACCGCATGACCACCCGGTCCCCGCTGCGGGTCCTGTTCGTGGCGTTCAGCCGCTCCAGCCTCGGCCACGTCACCCGGATGCGCACCGCCGCGCAGCGCTTCCAGCTCGCCGGCCACCAGGTCGCCGTCGCCGCGCACGAGGAGGTCCGCCCGATCGTCGAACGCGCCGGGCTGCCCTGGCTCGGCATCGACGAGATCGGCCCCGCCCCGGCCTGGCGCGGCATGGACGACATCGCCGAGCTGCGCGCGTTCGCCCGCACCCGGCTGGCCAGCCCCGGCTACGTCGAGACCTGCCTGGCCGACGAGCTGCGCACCATCGACGACTTCGGCCCCGACGCGGTGGTCAGCGACATGCGCAACACCGCGTCGGTGGCCGCCTCGATGCGCGGGCTGCCCAGCGTCACCTGCCACAACCTGCGCCTGTTCCGCCATCCGATGCACGCCGTGCTGCCCGAGGTCCTCATCACCCTCGACCAGCTCGGCGTCGCCGACAACCACGCCGGCAAGGTGCTGGGCGACGCGATGCTGGTGCCCGACCTGGCGCTGCTCGACCCGCTGTCCGATATCCCCGCCGAGACGATGGGCCTGGTCACCAGCCTGGTCTCCGAGATCCGCCACATCGGCGCCCTGGTCCCCGCCGAGCTGCACACCGTGCCGGTGCGCACCGGACGGGCGCCGCTGCTCAACATCACCCTCGGCGGCAGCGGAGCCGGGGACAAGGACCTGCTCCGCGTGGTGGCCGCCGCCCGCGGGCTCGGCGTGCCGCTCGCGGTCACCCTCGGCGTCGAAGGCGACGGCAGCGCGGCGCTCGCCGCGCAGGTCGCCGCGGCGGCCGGCGACCTGGCCGTCGACATCGCGGGATTCCGGCACGACGCGGTCGACCTCATGGCCCGCGCGAGCGCCGCGGTCGTGCACGGCGGCCACTCCTCCATGATCGAGGGCCTGCTGTGCGCCACGCCGCTGGTGTTCGTACCGCACTCTGCCGAGCAGCGCGGCAACGCCGGCCGCATCACCGAGCTCGGTCTGGGCGCTACCGTCGCGCCGGACGACCCGGCCGAGACCATCGCCGCGAAGATCGCATCGATGCTCGCCCCGCCGGACCGGGAGGTCCACACCGCCTTCGCGGAGACCCTCCGCGCCGCCGACGGCGCGCAGGCGATGGTCGAGCACGTGGAGCGCGCCGTCACCCTGCATCGGATCACCAGGAGCAGCCATGCCGCACAGTGACCGCGAGGTACGCCTGTCGACCGTGATCATGACCCATCCCGCCCGGGCCGACCGCGCCCAGGCGCTCGCCGACGAGCTCGTCAAGCTCTCTCCCGTACTGGTCGTCGACGACGGCGCACCCGGCCGGGGCAACCTCGGCAACGCCGTGCGAGCCTGGGCCGCGGTCGGCGCCGACGCGACCCACCACCTGGTGCTGCAGGACGACGTGATGCCGTGCGACGGATTCGCCGAGCAGCTGCACCGGGCCGTACGGGCCCGGCCCGACGACGCCGTCAGCCTGTTCTGCGAGTGGGGCTCACGCACCGCCGGCCTGGTGCGCGCCGCCGCCTGGCAGGGCTGGTCCTGGGCGCGGGCGGTCGACGTGTACACCCCGTCGCAGGGACTCGTCCTGCCCCGGCAGGCGGCGCTCGACTTCGCCGCGAGCGTCGAGGACCCGAGCGGCGCCGACGACCTCGCGCTGTCGGCGCATCTGCGCGCCACGGGACGCCGCACCCTGGTCACCGTGCCGAACCTGGTGGAACACGACGACCACCTGAGCCTGACCGGCAACGGCTTCCAAGGACTGCGGCACGCCGCGTGCCCGGCCGCGGACGGCGCGCCCGTCGACTTCGACACCGCCGTGGCAGGGGACGGCCTGGTCTGGGTGCCGTGGGCGTCCTGGATGCGGGTGCACGCCGAATGGTTCTTCTGCGGCGACGAGGGCGAGCTCACCTGGCTCGGCGAGTTCGCCGACACCAGGCTCCCCGACGGCCTGCGCAAAGCCGACCTGTCCGAGCGGTTCTACGCCGACCTCGCCGCCGCCGACCCGGCTCTGCCCGCCGCGGTCAGCGAGCTCACCCTCTTCGAATACTGGACGACGTACTTCGCACTCGGTCTGACCATGCCGGACACCGCGCCCCCCGAGCCCGGCCCGCTGGCCGCACGCGCCTTCGCGACCGCGTTCCCGGGCCTGTTCCGGCGCTACCTGCCGATGTCGAGCGTAAAAGCGCTCCGGACATCGGCCGGGCAGTTCGCCGCCGCGGCCTTCCGGCGGGGAGCCGAAGCCGGGCTCGAACGGCCCCACCCCGGCTGGTACACCGGATGAGCCGTCCCGTACCCGGCCCGCCGCCGCACCACTGGCTGGGCCGGCGCGGCAACGCCCACGCCTACGCCGCCGACCCGGTCGCCTACACCGCCCGGCTGCACCACGACTTCGGCCCGGTCAGCGGGCTGGTGCACGGCGACAGCCGACAGGTGTTCGTGTTCGGAGCCGAGCACAACCGGGCCGTGCTCACCGACGGCGACGTGTTCCACACCGTGCTCGAGTATGCGATCCCGGCCCGGATCCGGCGCGTGCGCCGCGGGATCGGGCTGCTCAACATGAACGGCCCGGCCCACCGGGAAGCCCGGCACACCGTGACGCCGTCGTTCCGGCCGCAAGCGATGGGACGTCATGCCGAGGTCATCGCCAGACTCGCCGCCGAGGAGGTCGACTCCTGGGTCCCCGGCCAGCCGTTCGACCTGACCGCCGCCATGCGGCGGCTCACCCTGCGGATCGCCTGCCAGTGCTTCTTCGGTGTCGACATCGCGCGCGACGCCGACTCCATCGGCCGCCTGGTCCAGCAGATGCTGGCCCTGCGCTACTTCGCCTCGTCGATCCGCTACTTCCCGTTCGACCTGCCCGGCACCCCGTACCGGCGGCTGCTCACCGTCATCCGGCGGCTCGACGACGCGCTCGCGTCCATCGTGGACGCCCGGCGCACCGCCGGCCACCCGCCCGACCTGCTGCAGTCGCTGCTGGGCAACCGCGACGAGCACGGCCGGGGCCTGACCGACGACCAGCTCGTCGGGCACCTCACCACGCTGCTGGTCGCCGGACACGAAACCTCCTCCAGCACGCTGTGCTGGGCGCTGATCCTGCTCTCGCAGCACCGATCCGACCTGGACGAGGCACTCGACGACGTCGGCGGCCGCACACCCGCGGAGTGCGCCGGGTCCACGGTGCTCGACCGCACCCTCAAGGAGACCCTGCGGCTGCTGCCACCCGGTCCCAACACCTCCCGGATCGCGGTCGCCCCGGCCACGGTCGGCGGGCACGAGGTCCCCGCCGGGTGCCAGGTCGTGACCAGCAAGTACGTGACCCACCGCGACCCTGTCCTGTTCCCCGAGCCGCTGCGGTTCCGGCCCGGGCGCTGGGCGACGGCAACCCCGAGCCGGTACGAATATCTGCCCTACGGCGCCGGGCCGCACGTGTGCATCGGTGCGGCCTTCGCCGACCTGGAGATGAAGGTCGTGCTCGGCGCGATCCTCAGCCGCTACGTGCTCGTGCCCGTGCCGGGCAGCCCGATCTCCCGCGAGGTCGGGCTGCTCATGTCGCCCAAGGGGCCCGTGCACGTGGTGGCTCACCCGCGGGCCGCCGCGCCCCCGCGCCGCGACCCGGTCGACGGCGACCTCAACGAGATGGTGGACCTGTACGGCGACGAGCGGTGGAGACTCGGATGGTAGAACGGCTCCCGGTCAGCCTGGTGATGGCGACCTGCGACAAGCGCGAATACCTCGCGCTCACCCTCGAATCCTTGCTCGCCCAGACATACGCCGGTTTCGAGGTCGTGCTCTGCGACGACGGCACCGCCGGCGGCGTCGAGGACGTCGTCTCGCCGTTCCGCGACCGGCTCGACATCCAGCTGGTCGTGCAGGACAACCGGGGCCGGGCCGCGGCCCGCAACACCGCGCTGGCCCGCGCCGACGGCGAGCTGATCGTCTTCATCGACGACGACCGGATGGCCGGCCCCGACTTCGTCGCCGAGCACGTCGCGGCGGCGCTGAGCGGGCGCGACGGCACCATCGGCTGGAAGCGGCGGGCGCTGACCTGGTGGCGGCCCGGCGTCCTGCCCCTCGGCGAGCAGGATCTGCTGCGGCTGGTCGACCGGGTCGGCGACGTGGGACGCCTGGCCGAGCCGATCAGTTTCCTCGAACCGGGCGAGCTTGCCGCCGACCCGGCGGGCGCGTTCGCCCGCACCGAACTCGGCGACGAACCCGACAACTATCACGCGATCGTCGAGGCCTACGGCACCGAACTCGCGGACTTCCGGTTCGGCTGGGCGCTGGCCACGACCGCGAACCTGTCCGTGCGCCGCGCCGCGGTCAAGGAGGTCGGCGGGTTCGACGAGTCCTTCACCGGCTGGGGGCTGGAGGACACCGACCTGAGCTACCGCCTCCACCAGGCCGGGGTGGCCTTCTCGGTGAGCCCCACCGCGATCAACTACCACCAGGTGCACCCGCTGGCCCACCCGGATCCGACGGTGGCGCAGCGGATCATGCGTGCTCAGCTGCTACGCAACCTGGACCACTTCTGCCGCAGGCACCAGGCACTCGACGCCTACCTGTTCCGCAGGCGCTGGGAGCACGCGATGACCCTCGCCGAGGCCGACCGGCTGCTCAAACTGGTCGAGCAGCAGAACAACCCGCTGCTGCGCCGCGAACTCGAGGCACTGTACGCCGCCCGCTGAGTGCAGACCGCCCGGATTCGCGCCGGGTCTGGCGGCGGTGGCGGACACGGCGGCCAGGTGGCGGGGCGGCGCGTATGCCGCGGAGGTCGCGGCGGTGTGGCCGTACCTCGGGTCCGTACGGCTGGCCGAGGCCCGGGAACGCGGCGACGTGGTCGAGGCCACGTGGCTGTCGCTGTACGAGAACCACACGGGCGATGTCGGACGCGCCCGCCTGCACGCCTTCGTGGCGTTGGCATTCCACGAGCCGCGGCTGCGTCGCCTGCGGCCGTTCACCAGCCACTGGAGGCTGGTGTTCAGCAGGTCGCCGACCTTTCCGTGGTCGCGGGACTGCCCGTCGGTGGACCCGCTCGAACGTGGCAGGTACCGGGTACGGGCCGCCGACGGCAGTGAACTCGGCGTCGCCGACGCCACCGGAAGCCTCGCCCTTGTTCTCGCGGCGCTGGACACAGTCGCCGCCGGACAGCTGAACGTCTAGGTTCTGTCTCGCGGACCATGCGGCGTACACAACACCAAAAACGACGTTCGTCGTCAGCCGGATGTCACACGGTGTTGGACGATGCCGTTGACCTCAGAGGTGAGCGGTGCCGCCGCCGTCGGCCAGGGCCTTCGCCACCGCCGCGAGATTCGCCTGCCACTCCTGCTCGGGTGCCGGTGGCAGCAGGTCGTCCCACACGGCCAGGCAGGCGCCGCGGAACTGCAGCATTCCCGCGGGCCGGGCGATGAACCAGTAGTGCAGGTGCGCATCGCCGTCGCCCCAGCGGTTGACGTGCACGCGGGCGATCCCGCCCAGGGCGAGCATCGCCCGTTCCACGCGCTGCATCAGCGGACCCAGCTCGGCGGATCGTTCGGCCGGCAGGTCGCTGAGGTCGAAGTGGCCGTGCGGGCGCAGCATGACCAGCAGCGGCAGGCCGGACGGCTGCTTGAGGTGGGTGACCCGCCAGTGCTCGTCGGACCAGATGACATTGCGCTCCGGGTGCAGGCAGCTGCGGCACGAACCCGGACCGTCTTCACCGTCGCGTGCGGGTTCGGGCAGCACCGGTGGCTCCAACGACCGCACCCGCAGGTCGCCTTCGTAGGGAAAGGTCGACCATCCGGGGATGCCGTCGGCGGGCATCGGGATCGGCTCCCCGATAGGCAGGCGGGCGACGAACGGGTGCGGAGACTCGATCACGGAAGACATCCTGCCAGGCGGCGGCTGCGGCCGGTGCCCCGTGCGCACGGCCACACCATCCATTCCGGACCAGACGACCCACTGCGCCATGGCCGGGCCGACGTCGCGCGGATCCGCTCCGGTCAGATCGGAGCCCCGCCGAAGCCGATCTCGTTGCCGTCGGGGTCACGGAAGATCGCCTTGCGGACGCCGTTGCCGTAGGTCTCCTGCTCGGCCGGCTGCAGGCCGCGTTCGGCGATCTGGGCCAGTCGGACGTCGAAGTCGTCGAGGAAGACCGTGTGCATGGCATGCCCGGCGTGCTCGGGCCGCACGTCGACGTACACGTACCGGTGTTCGGCGAGCTCCCACACCGCCTCGGTGTCGTTCGGCAGGAACGCCGGCGGGCCACCGAGCAGCCGCTCGTACCAGGCGACCGCCGTCGCGTAGTCACGGACGGGGACACCCGCGAACAGATCCACGCTCATGCCGCCATGCTAGACGGCGGCTCCGACGGCACGGCCCGGCGCAGGCGGTGCCGTCGGAGCTCGACAGTCAGGCGGCTGGGGCCGCGCCGTTCCAGATCGGCGGCGCGTATCCGGCCGGCTTGTCGCCGATACCGAGGCCCGGGCTCACGATCCAGGACTGGTACCGCGGGGTGAACATCCGGTAGGGCCCGCCCGGCTCCGGTGCCCCGGCCTGCTCCAGCCGTTCGCGCAGCTCGACCGGGATGGTGAAGTCGAGCGCGGCCAGGTTGGCGTCGAGCTGCGCGGCGCTGCTGGCACCGATGATCACCGAGCCGACGGCGGGCCGGTTCGCCACCCAGTTGACCGCCACCTGGGCCATGCTCCGGCCGAGTTCGGCGGCGACCTTCTCCAGGGCCTCGATCACGGCCCAGTCGCGGTCGGCGACCTGCTGCGCTCCCCCGCTGCCGAGTCGGCCCTCGCCCGCCAGGCCGTCGCCGGTGCGCCGGTACTTGCCCGACAGCAGGCCGCCGCCGATCGGGCTCCAGGCGGTCAGCCCGATGCCCAGCGACTGCGCCATCGCCGGATACTCGGCCTCGATACCCCGGTTGACCAGCGAGTACGGCAGCTGCAGGTTGATCATCGGGGTGAGCGCGTGGGCCTCGGCGAGGCTCTGTGCGCGGGCGGCGTACCAGGCGGGCACGTCGGACAGCCCCGCGTAACGGATCTTTCCGGCGCGCACCAGGTCGTCGAAGGTGCGTACCACCTCCTCGACCGGGGTGATCCGGTCCCAGGTGTGCAGCAGGTAGAGGTCGAGATAGTCGGTGCCGAGGCGGCGCAGCGACGCGTCCAGGGCCCGGATGATGTGCTTGCGGCCATTGCCCGCGGCGTTCGGATCGGCCGGGTCGATGGTGTTGGTGAACTTGCTGGTCAGCACGACCCGGTCGCGCACTCCGGCGGCCGCGATCAGCCGGCCGAGGATGGTCTCGCTCTCGCCCGCGGTGTAGAAGTCCGCCGTGTCGATGAAGTTGCCGCCGCCGTCGAGGTAGCCCCGGAGGATCGGCTCGGCCTCGCGCTCGGTCTTGCCGTATGCGGCGTGGAAGCCGCCGGTGCCGAAGTTCATCGTGCCCAGCGCCAGCCGGCTCACCCGCAGTCCGGACCTGCCGAGCAGGTAGTAGTCGTTCACAGCTGCCGTCCCCCTGTTGGCTGATGAGGTCCCCGCGATCCAAGATTGGACCGTTCAGTCCAACCTAACGCGCCAGGAATGGACCGTCAAGTCCAGATCTTGCAAATGCCCTGGTCAGCACCTGACCCGTGGACTCGGCCGACAGCGATCGCCGCTTTCACGTACGCCGCATGGGTTGTCGATCGTTTGCCACGACTCCCGCACGGTGGTGTCTTGCCGGACTTCACCCGATTTGTGAGGCAGGATGTCGGACGTGGAGTGACCTTCGCGCGCAGGTCGCCCTCGCCGCCCATGAGAACGGCTTCCTCCGGGGGCTGAGCGAGGCCGCCAGCGCGAACCACGCGGCGACCCCGCCGCGCCGCGCAGGCCCCACCGTCCGCGGCCCACCGCCTCCCCCTGTTCACGCGCCCAGCACATCCCGACCGGAAGGGTTCGCACCATGACCACGCCCCCGGCACCCGGCTCGGCCGGCGCTTCGGCGCCATCCGACGGCCCAGGAAAGCAGACCGGCCCGAGCGCCCACCCGAACCCGCACGGCCCCGGCGTCCGGGCCGGTCACGGCCGGAGCAACGGCGGCGGCCACGGCCCGGCGCCGGTCGGCCCGGCACCACTGCGCCCCGTCGCCGGACGCGCCACCGTGCCGTCCGCGTCGGGCCGCGCGAGCGTCGGCGCCAACCCCGGCCGGGTCGCCGCGGGACGCGCCGGCGTCGGCGCCAACCCCGGCCGGCCCGGCACGGGCGGCGCGAACCGCACCGCCGTGCTGCCCGCAGGGCGCGAGACGGAGGACGAGCCGCAGGGCGGTCGCGCCGGGAGCAAGCGCACCGGGCGCAAGGGACGGCTCGGCAGGTGGAAGTGGCGCAGCATCGTGCTGGCCTCCACCGCGGTCGTCGTCATGCTCGCCGGCGGCGGCCTGATCGGGGTCGCCTACCTCTACGACTCGGTGCCCGAGCCCGCGGATTTCAGCCCGAACGAGAACACCTTCGTCTACTCGTCCGACGGCGCGCAGATCGCCAAGCTCGGCGGCGAGAACCGCGAGATCGTCCCGATGTCCAGGTTGTCCGACGAGGTGAAGGTGGCTCTCATCGCGGGCGAGGACAAGAACTTCTTCAACCACCACGGCATCGACCTGTGGGGCGTCGCCCGCGCCGCGTGGAACAACCTCACCGGCGGCGAGACCCAGGGCGCCTCCACCATCACCCAGCAGTACGCCCGCAACGCGGCCAAGGACCTAGAGGTCACCTATGCCCGCAAGCTGCGCGAGGCGGTGATGGCGCGGCGGCTCGAGGAGGAGCACTCCAAGGACGAGATCCTCGGGTTCTACGTCAACACCGTCTGGTTCGGCCGCGGCTCCAGCGGCGTCGGCGCAGCGGCGAAGGCCTACTTCGGCAAGTCCGCCGACCAGCTGACGATCGAGCAGGCGGCGGTGCTCGGCGCGGTGCTCAAGCAGCCTGAGCCCAACGAGTACGACGGCACCAAGGGCTACGACCCGCACCTCAGCCCCGACGCCGCCCGGGTCCGCTGGAACTACGTGCTCGACAACATGGTCGAGATGGGCCGACTCGACCGGCAGAAGCGCGCGACCATGGTGTATCCGGACAAGACGCTGCGCAAGTACTCCGCGAGGTCCGGCGAGACGGGCATCCAGGGCACCGGCACCGGCTTCGTGATCAACAAGTACGTCGAGCGGGAGATGGCGGCGTGGGGGATCACCGACTGGCGCAACAAGGGCTACCGGATCACCACGACGATCAACTCCAAGGCCCAGAAGGCACTGGAGGCGCAATTGTTCCGCACGTTCGAATGGAAGGAGACCTGTAAGGGCAAGGGCGATGAGAAAGAGTGCACCAACGACGTCGTCAAGGCGATCGATCACAAGGTCGACGGCAAGTACACCAAGATCAAAGGCTATCCCAAGAACGTGATCGCGGCCGGGGTGGCCATCGACCCGAGGAACGGCCGGGTGCTGGCCTACTACGGCGGCGCCGACGGCACCGGCATCGACTACGCCGGAAAGATCAACGAGGGCACGATCTGGGAGGACGGCGGACACCCGCCGGCGTCCTCGTTCAAGGTCTACACGCTGGCCGCCGCGATCGACGCGGGCATCTCGCTCAAGTCGACCTGGGACCCGACCCCCATCGTCGCCACCGGCAAGAAGAGGAACTGCGACAAGTACCAGCTGTGCCCGTACGAGGTGGAGAACGCCGGCCGCGACCCCGGCGGCCTCAAGTGCAAGCGCAAGTGCACGCTGCAGGACGTCACCCGGCTCTCGCTGAACGTGCCGTTCTTCAAGATCGCGAAGAAGATCGAGCCGAAGAACGTCGTGGCCATGGCGCACGCGGCCGGCATCAACACCATGTGGGCCGTCAGCGACGGCAAGGCCCGCAACCTGGAGAAACCCGAGACGGACACGAGCCGGGCCTCCTTCGACTACCAGGTCGGCTTCGGGCAGTACCCCGTCACCGTGCTCGACCACGCCTCGGGCATGGCGACCTTCGCCAACCACGGCGTCTACAACAAGCCGCACGTCGTGCTCAAAGTCGAGAAGAAGGACGAGCGGACCGGCAAGTACCACCTCGTGCCGAACACCGGCGAGGTCAGCAGGGCCGAGCGGCGGATCCGGCAGGAGGTGGCCGACGAGGTCACCGGCATGCTCAAGCAGCTGCCCAAGAGCTACTACCGGGCGCTGGCGGGCGGCCGCCAAGCCGCCGCGAAGACCGGCACCTGGGAGAGCAAGGTCCAGGACAAGGCCCACTCCAACGTCTGGACCGTCGGCTACACGCCGCAGATCGCCACGGCCGTCTGGGTCGGCAACGTCAAGAACGCCTCGGACCCGATCTACCGGCCCAAGGCACTGGGCGGTGGCAACATCACCAGCGTCGGCCTGCCCGCCGACATCTGGCAGGGGTTCATGAACCAGGCCCACGCCGACATGAAACTCCCGCTGGAGCCCCTGGCCAACGGCACCAACGGCAAGATCGGCGAAGTCGAGGGCGTGGGTGACGGCGTCGAACCGTCGAAGAAGCCGAAGCCGGACGACTGCAAGCCCAAGCCGGCCTGCCTGATCCCCAGCCCCGGCGCCCCCGGCAACGCAAACCTGGTGCCGTCGCCTACCGCCGGGCCCGGTGGCGGACTCAAGCCGGGCACGCCACCAGGCCCGTTACCGTCCGCTTCGCCCTGAACGACCGCAGCGCGGCACCGAGCCCGGCTGGCCCACCCAGCCGGGCTCGCCCGTCCCGCAGCCGCCCCGGTCTGCTCGCCCCTGCCTTCGCGCGCCGAGGCATGGCAGTATGGCGGCACCCGTCACGCACGGGCCGTCATTCATGCCGCGGCTGGGAGCATTCATGGACAACGCCATCGACCACGCTCCCCTGCACCACGACGGCGACGGCGGCATCGGGGTCGTGGTCTGCCACGGCTTCACCGGGTCGCCGCACAGCATGCGGCCCTGGGCCCGCCACCTGGCCGAGCAGGGCTGGTCGGTGCGGCTGCCGCTGCTGCCGGGCCACGGCACCAGCTGGCGCGACGCCAACCGCACCACCTGGCAGGACTGGTACACCGAGGTCGAGCGCGCGGTCACCGACCTGCGCCGGCACTGCACCGCGGTGTACGCCGTCGGCCTGTCCATGGGCGGCACCCTCGCCCTGCGGCTCGCCCAGCAGCACCCCGACCTGGCCGGCATCGTGCTGGTCAACCCCGCCGTCACCATGCTGCGCTGGGACGCGAAGCTGCTGCCCGTGCTGGGCCTGGTCGTGCCGTCGGTGCCGGCGATCGGCAACGACATCGCCAAGCCCGGCATCGACGAGGGCGCCTACCCTCGCACGCCGGTGCGGGCCGCGGCGTCGCTGCGCCGCTTCCAGTCCGTCGTCCGCGCCGACCTGCCCAAGGTCGCCCAGCCCGTGCTGCTCTACCACTCCGCCAACGACCATGTCGTGGAGCCCGTCAACAGCGAGATCGTGCTGAAGGGCATCGCCTCGGCGGACGTGGAGGAGGTCGTCCTGCAGGAGAGCTACCACGTGGCGACGCTCGACCACGACGCACCGCTGATCTTCGACGGCAGCGTGGCCTTCATCCGGCGCCTGAGCAGCTGACGACCGCCTGCTCGAGCAGGCGGTAGCTGCCCGTCACCGCAGCGGCCGACCCTCGCTCGCGGACCGTATGGGCTGCGGACGGGCTTGTGCCACGCCCGCAGCCCTGCTCACGAGCGTCAGCGTGCGGTTCCCGCACGGCGTTTGGCGAAGACGTCGAACGCGACGGCGGCCAGCAGCACCAGGCCCTTGAAGAGCATCACCTGCTCGGTCGGCGCGCCGATCAGCGACATGCCGTTGTTGATGACGCCCATGATGAGCCCGCCGGTGATCGCGCCGACCACCCTGCCGACGCCGCCCTGCACGGCCGCCCCGCCGATGAACGCGGCGGCGATCGCGTCGAGTTCGAAACCGGTGCCGGCGGTCGGCCCGGCCTGGTTGAGCCGCCCGGCGAAGACGATGCCCGCGATCGCCCCGAGCACGCCCATGTTCACGAAGAGCCAGAAGGTGACTGATTTGACCTTGATGCCGGACAGGGTGGCCGCGTTGAGGTTGCCGCCGATGGCATAGATGTGGCGGCCGAACACGACGCGGTCGGTGAGCAGGGAGTACGCCAGCACCAGCGCGGCGAGCAGCACGAGCACCCACGGCAGGTTCTTGAACCGTGCCAGCTGCACGACGACCGTCATCACCACGACCGCGGCGATGGCGAGTTTGGTGACGAACAGCGCAGTCGGTTCGACGCTCTGGCCGTAGCGCATGCGCCCGGCGCGGCTGCGCCACTGGGTGACCACGATCCCGGCCACGAACACGAGGCCGAGCAGCAGGGTGAACAGGTCGGCGCCGTCGAGCGGCCCGAGGCCGATGTTGCCAAGGTAGGTCGGCATGAAGCCGTTGGCGATGGTGCGGACCTCGTCGGGGAACGGGCCGATGCCCTGGTTGCCGAGCACCGCCAGGGTCAGCGCCCGGAACACGAGCATGCCGGCCAGGGTCACGATGAACGCGGGGATGCCGAAATACGCGACCCAGTAGCCCTGCCAGGCGCCGATCAGGCCGCCGCAGATCAGCGTGATCAGGATCGCCAGCGGCCAGGGCACGTCATTGTTGACCATGAGTTCGGCGGAGATCGCGCCGGTGACGGCGAGGACCGAGCCGGCGGACAGGTCGATGTGCCCGGCGATGATGATCAGGATCATGCCGATGGCGAGGATCAGGATGTAGGAGTTCTGCACCACCAGGTTGGAGATGTTCTGCGGCGCGAGCAGGTCGCCGCCGGTGAGGACGGAGAACAGGGCGATGATGAGCGCGAACGCGATGTAGATGCCGTTCTGGCGCAGATTCGCCGAGAAGAGCCGACCGCCGAATCGGTCCGGTGCCTTGCGCACCGCGATCTCGCTCGCGGTCGTCTCCGGCACCGCGGTGCTCGGGCCGGTCGTCGGGCCGACACTGGTCATGGTGGTTACTGCTCCTTCACCTTGGTCATGAACTGCATGAGCCGCTCCGGGGTGGCCTGCTCGCGGGTGACCTGGCCGGTGATCCGGCCGGCGGACATCGCGTAGATGCGGTCGCAGACACCCAGCAGCTCAGGCAGTTCGGAGGAGATGACCAGCACGGCTTTGCCCTGGTCGGCCATGTGGTTGATGATCGAGTAGATCTCGTACTTGGCGCCCACGTCGATGCCGCGGGTGGGCTCGTCGAGGATGAGCACGTCGGCGTCGGTGAACAGCCACTTCGACAGCACGACCTTCTGCTGGTTGCCGCCGCTGAGCTTGCCGGTGACCGCCGAGACGTTCGGGGCCTTGATGTTCATGCCGAGCCGGAAGCCGTCGGCGACGCGATACTCCTCGTTGTCGTGGATCCAGCCGCGGGTGGCCAGTTTGTTCAGCCCCGCTGCCGACACGTTGCGTTTGATGTCCTCGATCAGGTTGAGGCCGTAGCGTTTGCGGTCCTCCGTGGCGTACGCGAGGCCGTGCCGGATCGCGTCGCCGACGGTCTTCAGGCGGATCTCTCGACCGTCTTTGAAGATCCGGCCGGAGATGCCGATGCCGTAGCTGCGGCCGAAGACGCTCATGGCGAGCTCGGTGCGGCCGGCGCCCATCAGTCCGGCCAGGCCGACGATCTCGCCACGGCGCAGGCTGAGGTTCGCTCCGGCGACCACGACCCGGCCGTGCTGGGTAGGGCTGTGCACGGTCCAGTCCTCGATCCGCAGCACCTCCTCGCCGATGCGGGGCTCGTGTTCGGGGAAGCGGTGCTCGAGGTCGCGGCCGACCATGCCGGCGATGATGCGGTCCTCGGTGACGTCGGCGGCCATGTCGAGGGTCTCGATGGTCCGGCCGTCCCGCAGGATCGTCGTGGAGTCGGCGACCGCCCGGATCTCGTTGAGCTTGTGCGAGATGATCACGCAGGTGATGCCCTGGTCGCGCAGGCCGCGGAGCAGGTCGAGCAGGTGCGCGGAGTCCTCGTCGTTGAGCGCGGCGGTCGGCTCGTCGAGGATGAGCAGGCGCACCCGCTTGGACAGTGCTTTGGCGATCTCGACCAGTTGCTGCTTGCCGACGCCGAGGTCCATCGCGGGCGTGGTCGGGTTCTCGTGCAGTCCGACGCGCTGCATCAGTTCGGCGGCATCGGCGTTGGTGCGGTTCCAGTTCACGACGCCGCGCGGGGCGCGCTCGTTGCCGAGGAAGATGTTCTCCGCGATCGACAGGTTCGGGCACAGCGCCAGCTCCTGGTGGATGATCACGACCCCGAGGCGCTCGCTGTCGCGGATGTTGCCGAACCGGCACGGCTGGCCGTCAAGGGTGATGTCGCCGGTGTAGTCGCCGTGCGGGTGGACCCCCGACAGGACCTTCATCAGGGTGGACTTGCCGGCGCCGTTCTCGCCGCAGATCGCGTGGATCTCGCCGCGGCGGACCGTGAGGTTGACGTCGTTGAGGGCGGTGACCCCCGGGAACGTCTTGGTGATGTGACGCATCTGCAGGATCACGTCGGTCAAGGTCGTCCTCCTCCGGTTGGCGGGACGCCCGTCCGGCCGGGGTGACCGGCCGGACGGGCGCGCGGCAGCTACTTGAGCTGGTCCGCGGTGTAGTAGCCGGTGTCGATCAGCGTCGCCTTGTAGTTGTCCTTGTAGACGATGACGGGCTCGAGCAGGAAGGACGGGACGACCTTGTTGCCGTTGTCGTAGTCCTTGGTGTTGTTGACCTCCGGCTTGCCGCCCTTGAGCACGGCGTCGGCCATCTTGACGGTGACCTTCGCCAGCTCCCGGGTGTCCTTGTAGATCGTCGCGTACTGCTCACCAGCGATGATCGACTTGACCGAGGCGACCTCGGCGTCCTGCCCGGTCACCACCGGGTAGGGCTGGTTGGCGGTGCCGTAGCCGCTGCTCTTGAGCGCGGAGAGGATGCCGATGGACAGGCCGTCGTAGGGCGACAGCACGCCCTGCACCTTGTCGCCCTTGGCGTAGGTCTTGGTGAGCAGGTCCTCCATGCGCCGCTGCGCGGTGGCCGGGTCCCAGCGCAGGATCGCGACGGTCTTGAACTCGGTCTCCTTGCTCTTGACGACCAGCGTGCCCTTGTCGATGAACGGCTTGAGGGTGTCCATCGCGCCGTTGAAGAAGAAGGTCGCGTTGTTGTCGTCGGGCGAGCCGGCGAACAGCTCGATGTTGAACGGGCCCTTGGCGGTGCCGTCGGAGCCGTCCGCCTTCTTCAGGCCCAGGCCCACCAGCAGGGAGGTCGCCTGCTGCACGCCGACCTTGTAGTTGTCGAACGTGGCGTAGTAGTCCACGTTGGGCGAGTTGCGGATCAGGCGGTCGTAGGCGATGACCGGGATCTTCTTGTCGGCCGCCTGCTGCAGCTGGGTGGTGATCGCCGTGCCGTCGATCGAGGCGACGATCAGCAGCTTCGCGCCCTTGGTGATCTGGTTCTCGATCTGGTTGACCTGGGTCGGGATGTCGTTCTCGGCGTACTGCAGGTCGACCTTGTAGCCCAGTGCCTCGAGCTGGGACTTCAGGTTGTTGCCGTCGTGGATCCACCGCTCGGAGGACTTGGTCGGCATCGTGACGCCGACCAGCGCACCCTCCGTGCCACCGGCTTGCTCCTGGTCAGTGGTCTTGGTGCTCGAACCGCAGGCGGCGAGGCTGGTGGCCACGATCAGGCCCAGCGCAGCGGCAGCCAGTCTTGCGATCTTCATGTCGCTCCTTCTTCCGACGGGAACGGCCCGCAGGCCGCCAGGTCAGGCGGCAGACTGTTAGCGCTCACAAACATCGCCCGCGTCGTGATGCTTTCGCGGATTACGGGATTGTGAACGCTCACATAATTCGACGATTGCGCGACGAGGTCAATGGACGTCAGATCACGGTTGGATTACGGCCGGGGTCCCCCAGAGCCCACGGCCGAAAACTTTGCGGGGCAATCGGGGTCCCGGGGGGCGGGCGCAACACGGTGCGCTCAGCACGCGCGCCGTAAGGGGCATATAGGATGAACACTCATCAAATCGGCTCGCCGTCGGGCAGGCTGGGCGCAAGGACCGATCGCGGAGGAGCGGGCCATGGCCCTCACATCACCCGACCGCCAGGTCGCGACCGGCACCGTGCTGCTCACCCTGGCCAGCGGCCAGTTCCTGATGACGCTGGACAGTTCGGTCATGAACGTGTCGATCGCGACGGTCGCCGAGGACGTGGGCACCACCGTCACCGGCATCCAGACCGCGATCACGATGTACACCCTCGTCATGGCCGCATTGATGATCACCGGTGGGAAGATCGGCCAGATCATCAGCTTCAAGCGCGCCTTCGCGATCGGCTGCGTGATCTACGGCGTGGGATCGCTTACCACCGCGCTGGCACCCAACCTCACCGTGCTGCTCATCGGATGGTCGTTGCTCGAAGGCGTGGGCGCCGCACTCATCCTGCCCGCCATCGTGGCACTGGTCGCGTCCAACTTCGACCGCACGCAGCGCCCCCGCGCGTACGGCCTGGTCGCCGCGTTCGGAGCGATCGCCGTCGCGGTCGGACCGCTGATCGGCGGCCTGCTCACCACGTACGCCTCCTGGCGGTGGGTCTTCGCCGGCGAAGTGGTCGTGGTCCTGGGCATCCTGCTGCTGACCCGCCGGATGCGGGACCTGCCGCCCGACCGCGCCACCCGGCTGGACCTCGGCGGCACCGCGCTGTCCGGCCTGGGCCTGGTACTGATCGTCTTCGGCATCCTGCGCGGCGGCACCTGGGGCTTCGTCAATCCCAAACCCGGCGGACCGGCCTGGCTCGGCCTGTCACCGGTGTTCTGGCTCGTCATCGCGGGCGGCCTCGTGCTGCGCTGGTTCATGTCCCGCGAACGCGCCCGCCTGCGCCGGGGGCAGCCGGTGCTGCTGGACCCGGCCCTGCTCGACAACCGGCTGCTCCGCGGCGGCCTCAACTCGTTCCTGTTCCAATACCTGCTCCAGGCGGGCCTGTTCTTCACCGTCCCGCTCTACCTGTCGGTGGCCCTCGGCCTGTCCGCGATAGACACCGGAATCCGCATCCTTCCCCTGTCCGTGACGCTGCTGCTCGCCGCCGTGGGCGTGCCCAAGTTCTTCCCCGACGCATCACCGCGACGCGTGGTGCAGATCGGCTTCGCGGCCCTGTTCGCCGGCATCGTCGCGCTCGCCGCCGCGCTGGAGGTCGGGGCCGGACCGGAGATCGTCACCTGGCCGCTGCTGCTCGCCGGGCTGGGCATCGGCGCACTGGCGTCCCAGCTGGGCAGCGTCACCGTGTCGGCCGTCCCCGACGAGCGCAGCGCCGAGGTCGGCGGGCTGCAGAACACCGTGACCAACCTGGGCGCGTCCATCGGCACCGCACTGGCCGGCGCCGTACTCATCTCCGGGCTGACCACGTCGTTCCTGACCGGCATCCACGCCAACCCGGCCATCCCCGCCGACGTGTCCGCCCAGGCCCAGGTGCAGCTGGCGGCAGGCATCCCGTTCCTGTCGAATGAGCAGCTGGCCGCGGCGCTCGCCGAGGCCGGCGTGGACCCGGCCGCGGCGTCCGCCGCCGTCGCGCAGAACGAGCAGGCCCGACTCGACGGCCTGCGTGGGGCGCTGGGCCTGCTCGCGGTGATCGCGCTCGCCGCGCTGTTCCTCACCCGCGGCGTACCCCTCCGGCAGCCGGGCACACCTGACCCCACTCCCCGGCCTCCGGCTTGAGCACGGCCGCCGACCACACCAAGGTCACTCGACTTGCCTGGCACCTGTGGGAATAGACCTTCAAGATACGCACGAATGCCAGGCAAGTCGGACGATCATGGGACGGCCTCAAATGTGGACCCGGGCCGCCGACAGGTCACGCAGCTCGTCCAGCACGATGCGGGCGGCCGCGGTCAGCGCCGACCGGCCGCGCACCGCCGCGTACACCTGGCGGGTCAGTGGCTCCCGCAGCGCGCGGGTCGCCACCCGGTATCTGCCGTCCACCGCCAGCTCGGGCAGCAGTGACACGGACAGGCCTGCTTCAACATGTGCCAGCAACAGCTCGTAGCTGCTGAAACGACCGGCCACGATCGGCTCGAAGCCGGCCTGCCGGCAGCTGCTCGACACCAGGCGGGAGAGGTACGTCCCGGGCAGGTCCACCGACCAGGCCGCCGCGGCGAAGTCGGCCAGGTCCGCGGGCGCGTCCGGCCCCGCCTGATCCTGCGACGTCACCAGCACGATGGCGTCGGCGAGCAGCGGGATGGTGTGCACGTCGGGGTCCAGGGGCGCCGATCCGTCGCTGAAGTCCGCGGTCACGATGATGTCGCAGGCGCCGCGGCGCAGGGCCGGCTGGCTGTCCTGCGGATCGAGCTCGCTCACCTCCAGCTCGATGCGCGGGTGCGTCCGCCGCAGCCGTGCGGCGAGCGGGATGACCAGCGTCCGGACCGCGCTGGAGAACGCGGCCAGGCGCACCGGGCCCGTCGGCTGTCCGGAGAGGTCGCGCAGTTCGGCCTCGGCCGCCTTGACCTGGTCGAGGATGACCCGGGCGTGCCGGGCCAGGGTGTGCCCGGCCGCGGTGAGCCGCACCCGGCGACCGACCCGCTGCAGCAGGTCGGCGTGGGTCTCCGCCTCCAGCACCGCCAGCTGCGCCGACACCGCCGACGGGCTCATGTGCAGCGCCGCGGCGACGGCCCGCACCGTGCCGAGGCTGTCCAGCAGGCTGAGCATCTCCAGGCGGGAGGTGTTCAGTCGCATCGGGTCTCCTTGTGCGCAGATTATGCACAGGCTAACCGCGGTTCTGAGCTTTTCGTGCACAGCGGCGATACCTATCGTGATGGCATGACGCTGATGAGCGAGCAGCCCACCGCCGAACGGTTCTGGTCCGACGCGGAACGCCACCTGGTCCGGTACGGCGGCCCGTTCACGCCGGAGATCATCGAGCGCGCGGCCGGAAGCTTCGTGTACACCGCCGACGGCCGGCGGATCCTCGACTTCACCTCGGGCCAGATGAGCGCCATCCTCGGCCACTGCCATCCGGCGATCGTGGCGACGGTGCAGCAGCAGGTCGCGAGCCTCGACCACCTGTTCAGCGGCATGCTGTCGCGCCCGGTCGTGGACCTCGCCCGCCGGCTCGCCGAGTCCCTGCCCGCGCCCCTGGACAAGGTGCTGCTGCTGACGACCGGTGCCGAGTCGAACGAGGCGGCCATCCGCATGGCCAAGCTCGTCACCGGCAAGCACGAGATCGTCGCGTTCGCCCGGTCGTGGCACGGCATGACCGGCGCCGCGGCCGCCGCGACGTACAGCGCCGGCCATCAGGGCTACGGGCCGACGGCGCCCGGCAACTTCGCGATCCCGACGCCCAACCCGTACCGTCCCGACTTCACCACCGCCGACGGAGAATTCGATTGGCGACGGCAGCTCGACTACGGCTTCGCCATGATCGACGCACAGTCGTCGGGCAGCCTCGCGGCGTGCATCGTCGAGCCGATCCTCAGCTCCGGCGGCGTCATCGAACCGCCGCCGGGCTACTTCGCCGCGCTGGCGGGCAAGTGCCGGGAGCGCGGCATGCTGCTGATCGTCGACGAGGCGCAGACCGGGCTGTGCCGCACCGGCGACTGGTACGCCTTCCAGCGCGACGGCATCGTGCCCGACATCCTCACGCTGTCCAAGACGCTCGGCGCGGGGCTGCCCCTGGCCGCCGTGATCACCAGCGAGGAGATCGAACGGCGGGCCCACGAGCGCGGCTACCTGTTCTACACCACGCACGTGTCGGACCCGCTCGTCGCGGCCGTCGGCAACACGGTGCTCGACGTCCTGCAGTCCGAGCGGCTGGACCTGCGGGCACGGGAACTCGGGGCGTTCCTGCGCGCCGGGCTGCTGCAGCTCCAGCAGCGGCACCAGGTGGTCGGCGACGTGCGCGGCCGGGGCCTCATGCAGGGCCTCGAACTCGTCGTCGACCGGGCCACCAAGCAGGGCGCGGACGCGCTGGGCGCGCAGGTCACCCGCCGCTGCCTGGCGCTCGGCCTGCACCTGAACGTGGTGCAGCTGCCCGGCATGGGCGGCACGTTCCGCATCGCGCCGCCGCTGACCGCGACCCGGGAGGAACTGGCCCTCGGCTTGGAAATCCTCGACCAGGCGCTCGGCGACGCCACGGCCGCGGCCTGAACCTCCAGCCGCGACCGCCAGGTGTCGACTCGGCGGGGCGGGACCGCCGATGCCGACGGTCCGCCCCGCCGCCACCACCGTCCCGCCGCTATTCGAGAGCCGCACGCAGCAGGTCGTAGGTGGGGGCGAGTCGGCGCAGGGCGGCGGCCGCCGCCGGAAAGTCCTTGGTGACCACCGGGTGCTGCAGCGAGCCGACGAGCCGGGCCTGCTCCGCGGCGATCCCGGCCGCCTTGTCGTATCCGGCGAGCAGCAGGCAGTCGGCGGTGTCGCTGAGCCGGCGCGCGCCGACCCGGATCGCGAAGTACATGAGGTGCTCGCGCAAGCCGTCAGCGGCCCCGGCCTCGACCAGGTCGGCGACCCGCTCGGCGGCGGCGCCGTTGCCGAGGCTGCCGGGCGGCATCTCCACATCGGTACGCAGGGACAGCCAGTCGATCGCGGCCGGGATGACCGACCTGATCGCGTCGGCGTCGCTGACGTCGGCGACCTTCACGAAGCCGGTGCGCATGGTGTACGGGTCGCCGTAGCTGATCGTCTCGGCCCGCCAGGCCGTCATGAAGTCCTCGACCGGCACCTCGGCGTACGGGTAACCGTGCGGATCGTGCACGAGCACCCGCTCGTCGTCCACGTCGAGCGCGACCACGAAGTGATCGGCCCCGATCGGGCCCGACATCTCGGGCTGGTGGCGCAGGTGTCCCATCTCGACCGGGCCGACCCACACCGGTCCCTGCTTCACGGCGGCCGTGAGGCGGGCCAGCGCCGCCTCGGCGTCGCCGCCCTTGCTGACGACCGAGGTCCACCCGATCGCCGCGAGCGCCTGGTCGAACCCCTGCTCGGGGTCCCACCCGTACGCGTCGAAGAACACCAGCCTGCCGCCGATGAGCTGCATGCCGAACGGGCCGCCGGTGGCGACCTCGATGACCGCGGTCGACGGCGACCGTGCGCCGAGCAGCATGGCGAACGAGTTGGCGTAGCAGTAGGGGCCGCTGCCCACGTAAGGGAGATGGCGCATGGAAAACCTCTCGGTCAGTGAACGGTGACCGGGTACGCGACGTCGAAGCGCGAGCCGGTGCCTGGATAGATCTCGTAGGGGTGGCCGGTGCAGACGACGCCGGGGCGGGCGTCCGTCCAGGCCTCGACGGCGTCGTAGACCCGCAGGATCAGGGGCAGGTCCTCGTGTCCGGGCGGCACCGGCAGGTACACGGCGGTGTGTGCCGGCACCAGGCGGACGTGCAGGTCGCCGACGGGTTCGACGCTGCCTTCGCAGGCGACCGCCACCTCCACATACCCGTCGCTGTCGGCGGTGATCAGGTCCTCGAAGAACACGAACCGGCGACCGTCCGCCGCCAGCCCCGAGGTCCGCAACTGAGCGCGGATGTCCTGTTCCGCCACGCGGGTGAACTCGGGCAGCGCGGTCGAGTCGATCCGGTGCCGGCGGCCGAGGACCTTCACGGCCGGCACGTCCCGCATCGCCACGGCGTCGGCGAGGCCGCTGTCGGCGGACGACCCTTGCGCGGCTTCGACCACCGCCGCCCGGTCGTCGAGCAGGCTGCGCTGCGCGTGCAGCCATCCGCGCAGTTCGAGCGCCCGGTCCTGCGGGGTCAGGTCGGCCAGCACGGCGATCCTGGCCAGCGGCAGCCCCAGCCGGCGCAGCCGGGCGACCAGGCGGGCGCGGGGCAGCTGGTCGGGGCTGTAGTAGCGGTATCCGGTCGCCGGGTCCACCCGCGCGGGCGGCAGCAGGCCCTGTTCGGCGTACAGGCGCAGCGCTTTCGGCGACAGCCGCGCCGCCGCCCCGAACTCCCCCGCCAACAGCTGATCCCGTGCCACCCGGCAAGTCTGCGGCGTGCCCTCGGGGCGAGGTCAAGCACCGAACCGGCTCTTGACAACGTATTAGCTTTGTTCCAAAACTATACGGGCCACTCGACGGGAGTCCAGATGACGATCGCGATCATCGGCGCGGGCATCGGCGGGCTCACCGCCGCGCTGAGCCTGCACCAGGCCGGGTTCCGTGCCATCCGCGTGTTCGACCGCGTCGCCGAGCTGCGACCACTCGGCGTCGGCATCAACCTGCTCCCCCACGCCGTCCGCGAGCTGACCGAACTGGGTCTGGGCGATCGCGTCGCCGAACTCGGGGTCGCCCCGGGCACGCTCGCCTACTTCAACCGGTACGGCCAGCCGATCTGGAGCGAGCCCCGCGGCCTGGACGCCGGCTACCGCTGGCCGCAGCTGTCGGTGTACCGCGGACGCCTGCAACTCGCCCTGCTCGACGCGGTCCGGGAGCGGCTCGGCGCGGACACCGTCCAGCCAGGACACCGGCTCACCGCGGTCGAACACGGCCCGCACTCCGACGTCGCGATCTTCGACACGGCCGGCGGCGAGGTCCGCGTCGAGGCCGAACTCGTCATCGGGGCCGACGGCATCCACTCCGCGCTGCGCCGCCAGCACCACCCCGACGAGGGCGACCCCGTCTGGAACGGGCTGACCCTGTGGCGGGGCACCGCCACGGTCCCCGCCTACCTCGACGGACGCACCATGGTCATGGCAGGTGACGGCGAGCAGAAGTTCGTCGCCTACCCGGTCGGCGCGCCCGACGCCACGGGACACGCACGCGTCAACTTCATCGCCGAACGCCGTGCCGACGGCGCGGACGGCGCGACCGCCGACTGGAACCGCGCCGTCGACCCCGCACCGGTCCTCGGCCTGTTCCGCGACTGGCGTTTCAGCTGGCTCGACGTGCCCGCCGTCATCGCGGCCGCCGACGAGATCCTCGAATACCCGATGGTCGACCGCGATCCGATCGACCGGTGGACCCACGGCCACTCGACCCTGCTCGGCGACGCCGCCCACCCCATGTACCCCAACGGCTCCAACGGCGCGTCCCAGGCGATCCTCGACGCACGCACGCTCGCCTTCCACCTCGCCACCGCGCCGACGACCGGGCAGGCGCTCGCCGCGTACGAGGCAGACCGCCGCCCGGCCACCACCGCGCTCGTGCTGAGCAACCGCCGACAGGGCCCCGAGCAGGTCATGGTCCTGGCCCACGAACGAGCGCCCGAGGGTTTCCGCCACATCCACGACGTCATCCCGGCCGACGAACTCACCGAGATCGCCACCGGCTACAAGCGGGCCGCCGGGTTCCACCCCGACGCGCTCAACGCCCGCCCCTCGCTGACCCCACCGGACACCGCCCGATGAGCACCCTCGACCCGGCTCACCTGGCAGCGGTCATCTCGCCGCTGCGGCGCACGCTGCTTGCCGCGGCACGCGCCGCCGAGGACCTGCCGGAGATCCCCGACGCGCAGATCGAGATCATCCGGGCGCTGCCCGCCGGCACCGTCGCGACACCCGGCGAGCTGGCCACCCGCCTCGGCATGAGCCGCCCCACGGTCAGCAACCTCCTGCGCACCATGGAGGCCGGCGGCCTCATCGCCCGCCGCCAGCGCGCCGACGACCGCCGCCACGTCACCGTCGCCGCCTCCGCGAAAGCCCTCGACCTGTTCGACCGCTTCGACCGCGCCAGCGCCCGGCTCATCGCGACGGCCGCCGCCACGCTGCCCGCCGATGACCGCGCCGCGCTCGCCGCCGCGGTCCCGGCGCTCGAACGGCTCCGCGCCGCGCTCGCCGCACACCGGCTGAACCCGTCCCCTTCAACCCCCGAGGACATGCCATGACCACGCTCGGCCAGCGGCTCTCCCGATGGATGCAAGCCCGCATGATCAAAGGGGTAGTGCCGGGCCCCTACGACATCACGGTCCGCAAGGATCTGCGCGTGCCCATGGACGACGGCACCGAACTGCTCGCCGACCTGATCGCGCCCGTCGGCGAAGTCCAGCCGCCCCTGCCGACCATCGTCATGCGCGGACCGTACGGCCGCCGCGCCACCGACACCCAGGCCCGCGCACTCGCCCGCGAAGGATTCACCGTGCTGGCCCAGCGCTGCCGCGGCACCTGGGGCTCGGCCGGGGTGTTCCACCCGCAGGTCGACGAACAGCGCGACGGCATCGCGACCCACCGGTGGGTGCGCCGCCAGCCGTGGTTCACCGGATCGGTCGCCACCTACGGCCCCAGCTACCTCGGCTACACCCAGTGGGCGGTGGCCGGCCGAATGCAGCGCGAGGACCCCGCCAACGCACCCGACGCGCTCTGCCTCATCACGACCATGCCCGACTTCGGTGCCATCACCTGGGACAACGGCGCGTTCTCGCTCCGCAACGCGCTCGGCTGGACGCAGATGATGGACCGCATGGCCAAGCGCCGCTTCCTCCCGCTGATCCTGGCCGTGCTGCGCCCCGACCCCAAGCTCACCGAGGCGTTCGACATGCTCCCGCTCAGCACCGGCGACACCGCCGCCACGGACGGCGAGGTCGACTGGTACCAGGACTGGGTCGCCCACGAGCAGCTCACCGACGAGTACTGGACCCGGCAGTCGCACACGGCCTCCGTGCCCGACGTCACCGCTCCCGTCTACATGATCACCGGCTGGTACGACATCTTCCTGCCCTGGCAGCTGCGCAACCACGCCCAGCTCGCGGCCGCCGGACGGCCGCCCCGGCTGACCATCGGCCCCTGGGGGCACGTCTCTGCCGGCATGGGCGGCCCGGCGCTGTCCGAGTCCGTCGCCTTCCTCAGGGAGCACCTCGCGAACGGGCCGGACACCCGGGTCGCGCCGGTGCGCGCCTTCCTCACCGGCGCGGAGCAGTGGCACGACCTGCCGGAATGGCCGCCGGCCGGCGCCACCGCGCAGCCCTGGCACCTGCACGGATCAGGCCTGCTCAGCCAGGCCGCCCCCGACGGCGGCGTCACCCGCTACACCTACGACCCCGACGACCCCACCCCCGCCGTCGGCGGGCCGAGCCTGCAGCCGAACTCCGGACCGCTCGACAACGCCGCCCACGAACGCCGCGACGACGTCGCCGTGTTCCGCACCGAAGCCCTCGACACGGCGACCGTGCTCGCCGGGGAACCGGTGGCCCGGATCCGGTTCCGCTCCTCCCAGCCCAGCGCGGACCTGTTCGTACGCATCTGCGACGTGCACCCTGACGGCCGCTCCATGACCGTCTGCGACGGCATCCGCCGCATCGGCAGTGTCGCCACGACCGCCACCGATCCCGAGCCGGACGACGAGGGCTTCCGCGAGGTCGAGGTGCGACTGTGGCCGACGTTCCACCGCTTCGCGGCGGGCCACCGCATCGGCGTGCAGATCAGCTCCGGAGCCCACCCGCGGTATGCCCGCAACCCCGGCACCGGCGAGCCCGCCGCGGTCGCGGCGACCACCCGGCGCGCGGAGCAGGAGATCTCGCACGCCACGGCCATTGCCTCGCGGATCGACCTGCCGGTGTGGCAGCCGTGACCACCACCGCGCCGACACCGGCGCTCGAGCACGCGTTCGACGTCGAGGTCCGCCTGGGGCCGCTGGAGGATCACGGGGTGACCCGGGCCGGGCACCGCCGCGTCGTGCCGATCGTCGGCGGGCAGGTCCGCGGCCTGTTCGACGCGGAGATCCTGCCCGGCGGCGCGGACTGGCAGCTGGTACGTGCCGACGGGGCGATCGAGATCGACACCCGCTACTCGGCGCGCACGGCCGATGGTCAACACGTCTACATCCGGACGTTCGGCGTGCGCAGCGGGCCGCCGGAGGTCCTCGGCGCACTGCTGCGCGGCGAGCCGGTGGACCCGTCCGACTACTACTTCCGTATCGGCGTCCGCCTGGAGACCTCCGCGCCCCGCCTGGCCATGCTCGAGCGGTCGGTGTTCGTGGCCTCCGCGATCCGCGAAGCCGACCGCGTCCGCTACACCGCCTACCGCGTCACCTGACCTGCCGGTCGGCCTCGTCCGTCGCCGGGCCTGCGCGGCGGCTTCACTTTCTACTTGCACAAGTGGAAAGTTTTCGCGTAAGGTTTCCAGCATGGAAAGCATTGACCTCGCGGAGCAGCTCAAGGCGGCCGAGCGTGGTGCCGCCGCCCCCTACGTCGACTACCCGCCCACCCCGTGGTGGTATGCACCGTCCGTCGGCGCGTGGGTCGCCGCCATGATCGGCACCTTCACCTGGTGGCGGGAGAACGCGGGCCTGTTCGTGGGCTCACTCGCCGCCCTGATCGCCGTCGAGACCCTGTTCATCGTCTGGATGCGACGCCGACACGGTGCGCTTCCCATGCCGGGCAAGGGAACACCGCCCGCCGAGATCGCCGGAGTCTGGCGCGGATACGCGGCCGCCTTGCCCGTGATCGCGCTGCTCGTCGCGCTCGCCTGGTGGTTCGCGGGCGTCCCGGCCGCCGCCGGCGCCGCATTCGTCCTGGTGACCGTCGGCCTGGCCGTCTACGAGCGGCGTTATGCCGACGCCGCCGCCCAGACCCGGGCCCGCCTGCAATGATCGACGGACTGGATCCGGTCATCCACGTGCCCAAGCGTCTGGCGGCCATGGCCGTCCTGGCCAACGCGCCCTCGGTGTCGTTCCGGTTCCTCAAGGACCATCTGCAGCTCACCGAGTCGGACCTGTCGAAGCAGATGTCCACGCTGGAGTCGGCCGGCTACGTCAGCTCGGCGAAGGACGGTCACGGCCGCGGGAGCAGCACGACCTACCGGATCACCAAGGCAGGTCAGCAGGCATACGAGAGCCACTGTGCGGCTTTGCGAGCGCTGATCGGCGGCGCCTGATCGATCAGCAGGGCCCGTCCGCAGTCGGCGCACGTTCATCGCGAAGCCCTCCGCGCGCAGCGTTCCGTCACTGCGCCACCACTTCTTCGATGAATTCCACTCAGAATCACACAGATTGCCCTCCACCGTCCGGCGCTAGTCCCCTAAGCAATTCGGCCATATGTCCGTTATCGCCATTTACATACGATACGCCGCTTCCGAGAATTGAGTCGGCCACCTGGACGCTCCGCACGGCGTCGACGCAGGTGGATTGGACGCGCGACTTCGGGGGATGCGATGGCGCCTCGCAACATCGACTACTGGTACGCCGACGCGGCCGGCCGCGGTGACGACCTTCCTGGGCGGCACTGGCTGGACGACGACCGCCCGGACCGGACGCCCGACCGCTGGCTCGACCAGCACATGACCGCGCAGGGCCCACCTCGGCCCCGCATTCCCGCGAAGAGTCGGCAGCCCCGAGCCGCAGAGGGGCGCAGCCAGCCCGCCCCACGCCCGGCCACACCGGCCCAAAACGGTGCCGCCGCCGCCCGCGCGATCTCCCCCAAGCGGCTGCGGGGCGCCATCACCTCCGTCCGATGCCGCGAACCCCACCTGCCCGACGCCGCCGTGGCCGAACGCCTCCGAAAGCGCGGAGGGCGGTGGGTCGCCATCACGGCCGCCGACATCCGCAACGCGGGTGTCCCCGCCGCCAAGCCGAAGCGTGTCGAGCAGTGGACGCCGACCCCACCCGCAGCGATCCGTCCGGCGCGCCCGAGCCGCAAGGACCGGGTCAACGGCGGCCCGCCCCAGCTCGGTCGCCAGGCACCCTCCATGGCCGAGATCGCCTCCGCCGCCCGACCGCTGCGGGACGCCTCTCCCCTGCCTGATTACCGGCGGATCGCCCTGGTGCTCTCACAGCGCGGACCCGGCTGGGCGAAGCTGACAGAAGGCCGGGTCCGCGCGGCACTGCAACAATTCCCCGCGGTTCATGTCACCCAGTCCGGAACACGGCGATCGCCGGTGGCGAGCGCTCCCCCTGCACGGGCTACCGACATGATCCCGCCGGCGCCGAGGTCGCGAAAGCCGCGGGCGGACGTCTGCGGCGCCTGCGGCGTCGCGCCTACGGCGTCGGGGCTGTGCAGGTGCTCGTAGACCGGTACTACTCGCCCTTCGGGTCCGGGCAGTTGATCTGCACCGTCACGGTGCCGGTCTGGCCGTTCGCGGTGACGGTGATGACGGCCGGGCCGGACCAGCGCGGGTCGCTGTCGGCCCAGGCGTTGTGGAAGTAGCCCGCGCCGTTGCCGCTGGCGTCGGTGGTGAAGGTGTCGTCGTGGTCGTAGCCGCGGGCGGTGCTCGCGGAGTACACCGTGTTGGGCTGGCCGCCCGTCAAAGCGACGTACACCTGTGCACCGAGGTCGTTGCAGCCGTCGAGAGTGCTGGTCAGCTGGCCGACCGGCGTCTGCGCCGTGTCGGCGAGGGCGACCTCGTGGGCGAGGAGTGTCGTGGCGAGCGCGAATCCGGCGATACCGAGCGCGCGGAAGGCGTTGATCCGAAGATTGGACACGTTGACCCCGTTTCGTGACGGTCCCGGCGGCGTGTCCACCGAAACCTCCGACCACAGTAGACAGAGACCTCCATCCGTGGGGGGCGGCGGGACCTCGGCCAGGAGACCCTGGCTGCCTAACCCTTCAGTCGTGGATCGCTGACTTTGTGGCAGTCTGCTGGGACGCCGGAGGTGGCGCGCGTGCGGTAGCGCGGGCGTGGCTGCGCTGGCGGTGATGGTTCCGGGGGCCGCGCGGTTTGATGCCTGCGCCTTGATGCCTGCGCCGCCAGCGGGAACAGGCCAAGCCGCGTGCCCCCTCTTGGGGCCGCCGGCGCGGTGACCGACTCCTGGACGAGGATGCGCCGACGCCTGCTGCGGTGCCGAGACGCCGCGGTCAGCGGCGGGAACCTTGATGTCGGGTGATATGTTGCGGAGGAAGTTGGTTGCGCATCCGCCGTGGCGGGCCAGGTTGTCAGCCTTTCCGCCCGCGACCTGGGAGAGATGCGATGACGAGCAAGAACACGCCCCCGGGCGCCGCAGGTCTCGGGATCTGGGCAAATCTCGGGATCTGGATCGCATTTGGCGCTGCCTTCGGCGTCCTCGTCGGCGGTTTTTTTGACAACGTCGCTCTCGGTGTCGCGCTAGGTCCGGCCCTGGGTGTGACCGCCTGGGCCGTCTTCATCGCGCCGCGAAGGAATGCCCGCGACGAATCCTGAGCGTCGCGCCCGAGCAAGTGCCACTGGAGTATCAGACGTTGCGTAACGAGTGCAGCGTCGTACGGGCCAGCCGCGACCTACGGTGCTCGGCGCCCAGCCTGGCCTCCAGAATGGCGACGGCCCGTTCTGCCAGCGGTCGAGCGGTGGCGACCTGACCGAGATCCCGCATGATCCAGGCAATGGTCACCAGGTCGACGCCCACTTCTGGGTGGTTCGCCCCGAAAGTGGCTTCATGGATCGCCAGCGCCCGCCGGGCATAAACCAGGGCGATCGCCGTCTCCCCGACATCGTGCAGGATCCACGACATCGTGTTCAGGCTCGCCGCGGTCTCCGGGTGGCTGGAGCCGTAGCTTGCCTCGTTGATGGCGAGCGTTCGTTGTGCGTGGGGCAGGGCTGCCTCGGCGTCTCCGTGATCACGCAGGCTCCGGGCGAGCATGGTCAGCGCTGCGGCGACGCTGCGGTGGTCGGGGGCGTAGACCGCTTCGTAGATGGCGAGTGCCCGTCCGGCAAGGCGGGCCGCCGTGGCGGGCTCGTTCAGGTTGCGGACGATCCGCGCGAGCACGACGAGATCGTCGCCAACGCGGGAATGGTCGGGGCCGTACAACTGCTCGCCGAGAGCCAGCGCCCGTTCGGCGAGCGGGCCCGCGGCTGCCTGGTCGCCGACGGCTCGCAGGTAACGAGCCGCGAGGGAGAGCAGCTCATGCGCATCGCCGTTCGCGGCGCCGGGTAGGCGAATGTCCGTGACGGTGAGAACATGGGCGAACAGCCGGCTCCACCGGGCCCAGGACCCAGGGTCCAGCTCGATCGACTTCGGCAGATCGGCAACGAGCAGCTTGAGGGCGCGCGAATGGACCTGGTCCCGCGCCTCGCCCGACATCTCACGGCGGATCGCCGCCTGCACGAGACGGTGCATCACCAGCTGGCCATCCGACCGGCGAGCCAGGCCGAGGCCCACTGCGGCACCGATCGTCTGATTCCATTCCAGCGGATCCTGGACCGCGGTACGAAGCCGGTGGTCGAGGAGATGAGGGTGTCGGCTGATCATGTCGAGCGGGATGGGTTCAGCCGCGAAGACACTGCACAGTTGAAGCAGTTCGACGGCGGCGTTGCGCTGATCGGCCAGGGTGAGAAGTTGCATCGTCCAGAGCGTGGCGATGGCGACTCCGGGCCGATCGGAGACCTCTCCTTCGCCCAGCATGTCCTCGATGCGATTGCTCAGCAGTTGAAGATAGTGGGCGGGCGGTGTGCCGGTGAAGTCCATGTACGCGGCTGCCTGTTCCAACGCTAGCGGCAGGTCACCGAGCAGTTCGGCGATCCGCTGTGCGTCGACGTGCACGACGTCGGGCACTCGCGTCGTCAGCAGCCGCACGGATTCCCTGCGGTCGAGGACATCCACGTCGACCACCGGTCCGTGGGTCGTCCAGCCGCCCGTGCGCGTCGTGACGAGAACGCATCCGTTGGCGGCCGTCGTTCCTGCGGGCAGCACGGATCGCAGGTCACTCGGTCGTCCGGCGTTGTCACAGATCATGAGCCACGGGCGGTGCCTGTCGTGCAGCCGCTGAAAGGTCGCCTCGACCGCTCGGTCCGGCGTGATGTCGTCGATTCCCAGCTGGACGGCGAGGCTGAGGAACTGCGGCACCAACGACTCGGGATGTTCGGCGTCAAGGAACACCACCATGCGGAATCGATCCAGATGCCGATAGGCGTACTCGATGGCGATCTGGGTCTTCCCGACTCCGCCCAGGCCTCGTATCGCCTGCACACGCGCCGACCGGGATGACGTGAATGCCTTGTCGATCAGGCTGAGCACGTCCTGACGGCCGGTGAAGTTCGGGTTTCGGGGCGGCAATCTGAACGCGGTCGGACATGGGCTCTTGCGCTCGCCCGGAACGGTTGACGTATTGTTCTGCACGCGAATCGCTATGATCACGAGCGGGATGAGCAGTAGCAGGACGGTCCAGGGGTTGGTTCGGACGAGGTCGAGCGGACCAGGCCAGCGGCCCTGATCGGACGCTGCGTTGAACGCGAGATCGCCGACGAAGAAGAGGACCACTCCGGCGCCGATTGATGTGACGACGCGTAGCCTCTTGCGCACCATACGACGAACTCTATGCGCCACTGCCCAACGTAGACATACAGCTCCAACCGTGGTTGGCGTCAGGCCGGATGGCCAGCAGGATCATGGCGTCGCTGTCGCCACCTCGGCAACATGCCGCAGCTCTACTACGATGGGCGCGCCATCGGACGCCTTGCGGGGGAGCAGCGACATGTCCTGGGTAGAGGCGGTCCTGCGACGGCGACGCCGACAGCGAACGGTGTGGCGGATCGCGCTCGTGATGACGGTCGTAACCGCACTTGTCCTGTTCTTCGGCGGGCCGTTGTGGCAGCAGCACCGGGCCCGGCAAGACACGCAGGCGAACAAGGCCGCCCTCCAGGAGTACGCACCAGTGGTGAGACCAGCGATCCGTGCCCTGCTGGCATACGACTACCGCGACTTTGACGGCGCCGTGGCGCGTGGCCGGTCCTTCCTGACCGGTCCGTTCGCCGCCGAGTACACGGCCACCATGGCGTCGCTGCGTACGACGGCACTGGCGGAGCAGGTCGTCGTCACCGTGAATGACCCCAGTTTGAGCCTCGACAAGCGTGGGCGACAGCGGGCCGAGGTGAGGGCCTACGTGTATCAGGAGCGTCGTTCGAACCGCCTGGCCGGTGTCGAGAGCACTTACTGCGAGGTCCTGGTCACCCTCGAACGTGTCGAGTCGGGCTGGAAGGTGGCTCGGTTCGCCATCCAGCCGAATCCGAGAATCGTCCGCGTCTCGCCCACGAAGTAGACGCCCCGCCTGGACGGATCAGGCCATAATGGGGCGAAGCCGTCGAGCAGCTCGCGCTGGTCGACGGCGCGCCCCCATGACACGTGATCGCAGACCCGTTCTCCGGGAACCGGTCGACACCACGGCCATGCGAACAAGGGGGCGGACGATGGCACGCACGGTGGCGGACCTGATGGTCGCGACGCTGAAGGCGTCGGGCGTGCGCCGGATGTACGGCGTGCCCGGCGACTCCCTGAACGGCCTCACCGACGCGCTGCGCCGCGACGGCGAGATCACCTGGCAGCACGTGCGCCACGAGGAGGCCGCAGCGTTCGCCGCCGCCGGCGAGGCCACGGTGACCGGCGAACTCGCGGTCTGCGCGGGCAGCTGCGGGCCGGGCAACCTGCACCTGATCAACGGCCTGTTCGACGCGAACCGCAGCCGCGTCCCCGTGCTGGCGATCGCCGCGCAGATCCCGCGCGACGAGATCGGCTCCGGCTACTTCCAGGAGACCCACCCGCAGGACCTGTTCCGCGAATGCTCCGTGTACAGCGAGCTGGTCAGCATCCCCAGCCAGCTGCCGTGGGTCCTGCAGATCGCGATGCGCACCGCGCTGGCGCGCAGCGGGGTCGCCGTCATCGTCGTGCCCGGTGAGGTGTTCCTCGCCGACGCGCCGGCCGACGCCAAGCCGCTGTCCATCCGCCCCGTCATATCGATGGCACGGCCCGACGACGCCGCGCTCGACGCCGCCGCCACCGTCCTGAACGCCGCGCAGCGGGTCACCGTTCTCGCCGGGGCGGGCTGCGCCGGTGCCCACGACCGGCTCCTCGCCGTCGCCGGGGCGCTGCAGGCACCGGTCGTGCACGCGTTCCGCGGCAAGGAGTTCGTCGAGTACGACAACCCGTACGACGTGGGCATGACCGGGCTGATCGGCTTCAGCTCGGGCTACCGGGCCATGGAGCACTGCGACGCGCTGCTCATGCTCGGCACCGACTTCCCGTACCGCCAGTTCTATCCCGAGGACGTGCCGGTGGTGCAGGTCGACGTGCGGGGCGAGCAGATCGGCCGCCGGGTGCCCGTCGACGTGCCGCTCGTGGGCACCGTCCGCGACACCGTCGACGCGCTGCTGCCGAGGCTCACCGCCAAGACCGACTCGGCACACCTGGACCGGATGACCGCCCACTACCGCCGGGCCCGCAGCAAGCTGGACCGCCTCGCCGAGGCCAACGCCGACGACTCGCCACTGCACCCGCAGTACGTCACCGCCGTCATCGACCGGCTCGCCGCCGACGACGCCATCTTCACCGCCGACGTCGGCACGCCCTGCATCTGGGCCGCCCGCTACCTGCACATGAACGGCCGGCGCCGGCTCATCGGCTCCTTCAACCACGGGTCGATGGCCAACGCCCTGCCGCAGGCCGTCGGCGCACAGGCCGAACACCCGCGACGCCAGGTCGTCTCGCTGTCCGGCGACGGCGGGCTGGCGATGCTGCTCGGCGAACTGATCACGCTGCGCCAGATGCGCCTGCCGGTGAAGGTCGTGGTCTTCAACAACGGCGCGCTGTCGTTCGTGGAACTCGAGATGAAAGCCGCCGGCTTCGTCACCTTCGCCACCGACCTGGACAACCCCGACTTCGCCGCGATGGCAGAGGCCGCCGGGTTGTTCGGCGCCCGCGTGGACAAGGCCGGCGACCTGGAGGACGCACTGCGGGCGGCCTTCGCGCACCCCGGCCCCGCGCTGGTCGACGTGCGCACCGCCCGCCAGGAGCTGTCACTGCCGCCCAAGCTCACCTTCGGCCAGATCAAAGGCTTCACGCTGTACGCCACCAGGACGATCCTGTCCGGGCGCGGCTCCGAGATCGTCGAGCTCGCCAAGACGAACCTGCGCGACCTCGACGCCGAATGACCGTCCGCCCCGCAGCCCCGGCCCGGCCGCTGAACTGCGGGACAACCTGACCACAACCGCATCACAACCCCGGTCCCGTTCGCTGTGCGCAGCGGCCGGGACCACCGGCCCGTTCCCGGCACACATGCCGCGGCGCCCACCCGCCGAGGCAGAACGGAGTCCCCCATGCGCACCACGTTCAGGCACCTCACCCGCAGGATCGGCGTGCTCGGCGCGCTGACCGGCGTCGCGCTCGCGGCGGGCCTCGCCGTGAGCTCTCCGGCACAGGCCGCGACCACGCTGAAGGTCGCGAACGTCATCTGCCACGAAGAGACCGACGAGGTCGGCGACGACAGCCCGTACTTCCTGGTCTTCGCCGCCAGCACGACCAACCCGTCGGCGACCGCCTTCGGCAAGTGGGGCCCAGGCGGCTGGGACGCCGAGATCGCCACCGGCGACTCCTACAGCCCGAACGCCTCGATCGTCAGCGGGGTGGGCAGCAGCAGCTGGCGGCTCATCTCGCTGATGGTGGAGGAGGACTACGACAACGACCTGACCGCCGGTGAGATCGCCTGGATCGGCAACAACATGTTCAACCAGTACCAGATCTCGTTCTGGCAGCCGGCCTCCACCATGATCTCCGAGCTGCGCGCCACGCTGCGCAACACGACCGCCATGTACCTGTCCAACGACGACATGGTCGCCACGGCCAGCAGCACCATCGGCAGTTATGCCGGCTACGTCGGCGACGGCGGCTACTACCAGGTCAGGTACACCCTGCCCTGATCCCCGCGCCGCGACCCGGCCGGTGGTGGCCCGACGGCCGCCACCGGCCCGACGCGCTGGTCAGAGTTCGTCGAAGCCGATCTCCTGCATACGGCCGTCCGGCCCCCTCCGGTAGAGCCGCGGTGGCCCCATCGCCGCCCGGATCTGCGCGTACTCGGCCGCTCGGGCGGCCTGCTCGGCACCGGTGGGGTCGGTTACCCGGAAGCTGTGCATGTGCACGGTCTCCGCGGCGACGTCGGCGGGGTTCGGCATGCCTTCGATGACGAACCCGAAAAGTCCGCGCAGTGCGTCCTCGCCGAGTTCGAGCGGGTGGAACGGCAGCGGGTAGGGATCGCCGTCGCCGTCGGGCCAGTCCAGATCCGTTTCGACCGGATGCTCGCCGGCCCAGTAGGGCAGCTCGAAGTCGTACGGCTCGCCGATGTTCTCCATGATGCCGCTGTCCGGGGACAGGCTCAGCGACCTGACCAGCTGTCCGTCCTCCCAGACCGCGAAGCACAGCCAGTCGACGACGGAGTGCATGCCGTGCATGATGATGCGCCTGCCGGCGCCGAGGGCGAGCAGGTGCTCGGGCAGTTCCGACGGCAGGTCCAGGACGAGCCGCCGATCGCAGAAGATCTCCGCTCCGGCCAGTACGGTGGCATTCGTGACGTCGTCGGGCGGGTTGGTGTCGTCGAGGCTGGTCTCCGCGTCGAACTCGACCTGATGGCCGGGATGGACGCGGCGCACTGCCTGTTCGACCTCGGCACGCGCGGCGGGCAACGCGCCCAGCAGCGCCGGGCGGACCTCCCCGTCGACGAACGCCAGCAATGCCGTCTTCGCACCCATCACCACTCCAGGACTCCACCGGGCCGAGGTCACGTACCTTACTGCGGCGGTCCGACGTTCAGCGGGACACCGACACCCGCACCGGGTGCTCGGTCGGCTCCGCCCGCGGAGCAGTTGGATACCCTGGCATGATCGCGCCCGTGACGACACGTGTAGCCCTCATCACCGGCAGCTCCCGAGGACTGGGCCGGGCCATCGCCCGGCGGCTCGCCCGCGACGGCATGGCCGTGGCCGTCAACGCCCGCCGGGAGAAACCCCTCGCCGAGCTGGTCGACGAGATCCGCGCCGAGGGCGGCACGGCGGCCGCGTTCCCCGCCGACGTCACCGACGAGCAGGACGTCGCCCGGCTGGCCGAGGCGATCGGGGCGCAGCTCGGCCCGGTGGACGTGCTGGTGCTCAACGCCACCGGGCCGCAGCCCGAGGCGCGGATCGCCGACGCGGATCGGGCGGCTTTCGAGGCGCAGCTGGCGTTCTTCGTACACAGCCCGGTGCTGCTCGGGCGGGCCCTGTCGCCCGGCATGATCGCGCGCGGCTACGGCCGGATCGTGCACCTCGACTCGGAGGTCGCCGACCGGCCGCCGGTGGGCTGGTCGGCGTACGCCGCCGCGAAGAACGCCCAGCTCGGCCTCGCCCGCGCCTGGGCGCATGAGCTGGCCCCGCACGGCATCACCGTGAACAGCGTCGCGCCCGCGTGGATCCCGGTCGAGCGCCACGAGGGGTCCACGGTGGACGGTTACCTGGCCACGGTGCCCGCCGGGCGGATGGGCACGCCGGCGGACATCGCGCACGTGGTCAGCTTCCTCGCCTCCGAGGGCGCGGGCTTCGTCACCGGGCAGCGCCTCGTCGTCGACGGCGGCCGCAGCCTGCACACCTGAGTCGGCCGCTCCGCCGTTGTCGCACCGGATAGCCGGATTCGTCATAAAATCCGGTGATGTGGCCGCCGCGCGGACCGCCGTGCCGACCCGGCGCGCGGGCGGCGGGGGCACCGGGAGGCGAGATGGCTGCCACGGCCTCGACCGGCGTGGGCTCGGCGCACGAGCTGGACCTGTCATGCACGGTCAACGGCGAGCCGGTGCGCGTACGCGTCGACACCCGTGAGTCACTGCTCGACCTGCTGCGGGAGCGGCTCGGTGTGACCGGCCCGAAGAAGGGCTGCGACCACGGCCAGTGCGGCGCGTGCACGGTCCACCTCGACGGCCGCCGGGTCGTGTCCTGCCTGACGCCCGCGGTGCAGGTGTCCGGCGCCGACGTGACCACGATCGAGGGCGTGGCCGGGCCCGACGGCGAGCTGCACCCGCTGCAGCAGGCGTTCATCGACCACGACGCGCTGCAGTGCGGCTACTGCACCCCCGGCCAGATCATGTCCGGGCTGGCCTGCCTGGCCGAGGGGCACGCGGGCGACGACGACGAGGTACGCGAGTACATGAGCGGCAACCTGTGCCGGTGCGGCGCATACGCGGGCATCGTCGCGGCCGTGCGCGCCGTCGCCGAGCAGGGACGCTGAGGCGTGCGCCCGTTCGCGTACACGAAGGTCGAGACCCTCGCCGAGGCCGTCGACGCGCTGGTGGCCGCCGGTCCGCAGGCGCGGCTGCTCGCGGGCGGCACGACGCTGTACGACCTGATGAAACTGGAGATCGAGACCCCACCGGCGGTGGTGGACGTGCACCGGGTCGCCGATCTGGCCGGGTTCGACACCTCCGGCGACCGGGAGCTGGTGTTCGGCGCGGGCGCGCGGATGGCCGACGTCGCCGAGGACGGGCGGCTGCGCCGCGACTACCCGGCCCTGTCGGAGTCACTGTGGCGGGCGGCGTCGCAGCAACTGCGCAACATGGCCACCCTCGGCGGCAACCTGCTGCAGCGCACCCGCTGCCCGTACTTCCGGGGCGGGGAGCCGTTCGCCTGCAACAAGCGCCGTCCGGGCAGCGGCTGCGCCGCCCGGGAAGGCCTCGATCGCTCGCACGCGCTGTTCGGCGGGAGCGAGGCGTGCATCGCGGTGTATCCGGGCGACTGGGCCACGGCGCTGGTCGCGTTCGACGCCGAGGTGGACGTGCTCGGGCCGGGCGGGGCCCGCAGCCTGCCGCTGGTGCGGCTGCACCGCGAGCCGGGCGACACCCCGCAGCACGAGCACACCCTGGAGCCCGGCGAGATCATCCTCCGGGTCCGGGTGCCCGCCACCCCGGCGGGCCGCGGCTCGGCCTACCTGAAGATCCGCGATCGTGAGTCGTACGCGTTCGCGGTGGTGTCGGCGGCCGTCGCGCTGACCCTGGACGGCGACGGCAGGGTCGACGAGTGCCGCATCGCCGTCGGCGGCGTCGCCACCCGTCCCTGGCGCGTACCCGCGGCCGAGCAGGCGCTGCGCGGCAACGAGATCACCGAGGCCAGCGCCCGAGCAGCCGGGGAGGCCGCTTTCGCCGACGCCCGGCCGGGGCGCGACAACGCATTCAAGATCGAGCTGGGTACGCGTACCGTCGCCGACGCGGTGCGCCTGGCCGGAAGCAGGGCGGTCGCATGAGCCGGGAGCCCGTCGACACCAGGCGCGTCGACGCCCGCGAGAAGGTCACCGGCGCCGCGCTCTACGCCACCGACCTGCACCCCGACCAGGTCGCCCATGCGGTGCTGGCCACCGCGACCGTCGGCCGGGGCCGCATCACCGAGCTGGACGTCTCGGCCGCCGCCGCGGTCCCCGGCGTCCTGCTCGTGCTCACCCACCTCGACCGCCTGGACCTGCAGTCCCCCGGGTTCATCATGGGCGGCGGCTACGGCGTGCAGAGCATGCAACCCCTGCTCGACGACCGCATCGCCTACCGCGGCCAGGCCATCGCCATGGTCGTCGCCGAGACGCTGACCGCCGCGACCGAGGCCGCGAACCTGGTGCACGCCGCATACGAGCAGGAGCCGTTCGCGGTCACCCTCGACTCCCCCGGCGTCGAGCGGCTCTCCCAGCCTGCGGCCATCCCGCTGCCGTTCCTCGCCGACCTCGACGTCGGCGACGCCGAATCCGCGTACGCCGCCGCCGCGCTGCGCGTCGACGCCACCTACGACCAGCCGGCCCAGCACCAGAACCCGATGGAGCTGATCGGCGCGACCGTCTTCTGGCGCGGCGACACCCTGGTCGTGCACGAGGGCACCCAGAACGCCGGGGCCATCCGCAACGGCCTGGCCCGGCAGCTCGGCATCGACGCCGCGAACGTCGAGGTCATCTCGCCGTACACCGGTGGCGGGTTCGGGCAGAAGAACTCGCTGCAGATCCACATCGCGCCCCTGGCGCTGGCCGCCCGCAGGCTGGGCCGCCCGGTCAAGCTTGTCGTGTCCCGCACCCAGTTGTTCCACCACACCAGCTTCCGGCCCGCCAGCCGCCACCGGATCCGGCTCGGCGCCGACGAGCACGGCCGGATGCTCGCCGCCATCCACGAGGTCGAGCACCAGACCTCCCGGCACGACCTGTTCCCGCTGATGTACACCGAGATCACCTCCCGGATGTACGGCGTCCGCGACTTCCGCGGCCGGCAGACCTTCGCCCGGATGGACACCCAGAGTCCCGGCTTCATGCGCGCCCCGTTCGAGCAGCCGGCCGCGTTCGCGTTCGAGTCCGCCGTCGACGAGCTCGCCTACGCCGCGCACCGCGACCCGCTCGAGTTCCGCCTCGCCAACGACACCACCGTCGACCCGATCAGCGGCGAGCCGTTCTCGTCCCGCCACCTGGCCCAGTGCCTGCGCCGCGGCGCGAAGCGGTTCGGCTGGAGCGCCCGGCAGCAGCGCCCGGCGAGCATGCGCGCCGACGACGGCTCACTGGTCGGCTGGGGGGTCGCCGTCGGCGCATACCCGGGATCGATCGTGCCGTCCGCAGCGCACCTGGTGGCCGGCGCCGACGGGCGCATCCGCGTCGAGGTCGACGGGCACGAGATGGGCCAGGGCATCCGCTCCACCATCGCCATCCTGGTCGCCGAGAACCTCGGCGTCGGCGTGCACCGCATCGACATCGTCATCGGCGACACCCGGGTCGCCGCGCAGCACCTGACCGCCGGGTCCTGGGGCACCGCGTCCACGCTGGGCGCCGTGCAAGCCGCGCTGCGAGCGTTGCGCGAGCAGCTCGGCGCGGACGCCACCGGCCCGGTGGACCTGGCGGCCGCCGTCCGCGCGACAGGCCGCGACCACGTCGAGGTCCGCGCCGAGACGCTCGGTCCCGGCCAGACCGAGCAGGACATCGAACGCGCCCGCCGGGGCCACCCCGCCCTGTCCGGGCCGGAGTTCCCCGGATACAGCACGTTCAGCTGGATCGCCCATTTCGTCGAGGTGCGCGTCGAGCCGAGCACCTGCCGCATCCGCGTGCCCCGCGTCGTCAGCGTCGCCGACTGCGGCCGCGTGGCCAGCCCGGTCACCGCCGCCAGCCAGGTACGCGGGGGCATCGTCTGGGGCATCGGCGCGAGCCTGCGTGAAGCCGGCGAGGTCGATCCCCGCTACGGCGGTTTCCTCAACGCCAGCCTCGAGGAATACCCGGTGCCGGTCAACGCCGACATCGGCACCCTCGACGTCGACTTCATCGGCGAACCCGACCTGCGCTTCAGCCCGGTCGGGGTGAAGGGCCTGGGTGAGGTCAGCATGGTCGGCGTCGCCGCGGCGGTCGCCAACGCCGTCTTCCACGCGACCGGTGTACGCCACCGCCGCCTGCCGATCCGGATCGAGGACGTGCTCGCCGGGGCGAGCCCACCGGCGTAGGCGGCTTCGCCGACGCTGTGCGCCGCCTGTGATTGCTGGACGTCGCCTGCGCACAATCCACGCAACCGGGCACGGAACCGCCACGCCCGCGTCCTTCTGCCAGGACTGCCGGAGGTTCTCTGGGCGCTTCGTCGAGGAACACGCGTCAGCGTCGGAGACTCACCGATCGCAAGGAGGCGAACCTCATGCTGAAGTTCTCGAAGAAGACCCTGGTCACCGTTGGTGCGGCGGGGGTACTGGCGCTCGGCATCGCGGCACCCGCCGCGGCGTGGGCCGCCGAGGGCAGCGGGTCCGCGTCCACCGGGACCGCATCGCGGGGCAAGGACGACCAGCGGGCGGAGCATCAGCAGAAGCTGTCCGCGGCGCTCGCCAAGGAACTCGGCATCGACCAGGCCAAGGTCGCGGCCGCACTGGAGAAGGTGCAGTCCCAGCTGCGCCCGGACGGCAAGACCGGCACCGGCAAGACCGGGGACAAGACCGCCGACCGCACCCAGGCGCTCAAGGACCGGCTCGCCGCGGCGGTCACAACCGGCAAGCTGACCCAGGCCGAAGCGGACGCGATCATCAAGGCGACCGAGGCGGGTGTCCTCGGCGGCCACGGCCACTCGCCGGACCGCACCTCCTCCAGCAAGTCCGGCAGGTGACCCGGCGGGCGGCGTCCGGCGGGGGGGTATGCCGGACGCCGCCCGCAGGCCTAACCGGGGGGCGAGAAGGCGCTCATCCCGTCACCGTGGGAGCGAAGAAGCGTGCGCGTGCACCCACCAGGCGAGCGGCAGTGCGATCAGCGCCACCGCCTGGATCGCGAGCAACGCCGCAACGATGCCCCAACGGTCTGCCACCAGGCCGGCTCCCAGTGCGGCGACCGCGTAGAGCACGCTGCCGAGCAGCGACGCAAGTGAACCCATCGTCGCGCGCTCCCGGTCGGTGAACTCGCGCTGCAGCAACGTCTGCTGGGCGATCGTCGACATGCCGTAGGCCGGTGACCCGAGCAGCACGGGCGAGAACAACGTCGGCTTGACCAGCGCCACGAAGTTCGCCACGTTGTCGAACAGCTCACCGAACAGCAGCGTGCGGGCCGCGCCGACCCGGCCGATCACCCAACCGCTGACGCGGAAGCCGACGAAGGCCACGCCATGGCCGAAGGTGCGCCACAGGCCCAGTGCCCAGAGCGGCCACAGCCCTGCCACGAAAACAGGCGACAACTGGGCCGCGCTTTCGCCGCTGTAACGAAGCGCCGACACCAGAGTCATCCGGCGCAGCACCGGATTACCGCGGATGCCGCGCAGCGCCGATCCGAGATGCGCCAGCACGTTCGATTCCAGCGGGCCGTGCACCCGCGGTTCCCGGACCCGCAAGGCGAGGAGCACGCACAGCACCTGCGGCACGACCGACAGCACGACCACCGTACGCAGCGACCACGCGCCGGCGACCACGCCGCCCACGGGTGCCGCCAGTGCGAGCGCGATCTGGAACATCGAGTTCACCCGGCCCGAGTGCCGGGGGAACTCGTCCTCCCGGCCGGCGGCGAGCAACGTGTCGTAGAGCAGAGACTCGTTGTTGCCGCTCCACAGTGCGGCCGCCAATCCCTCCAGCACAACAGCTGCCAGGAGCAGGCCGTAGCCCGAAGCGCCGGCGTACCCGAGATGGGCGGCCACCATGACGACCGCACCGGCGATCATCGTGCCGCGTCGGCCGAGGCGGTCGGAGAGCACCCCGGTAGGGACTTCAAAGGCTGCCGAAGCCAGCTTCTTCGCCGCCAGGAGGCTGGCGGCAGCGGTGTACGAGCCGGTGACCTGCGCGAAGTAGATGACCATGATCGGCCCGTACATGCGGAAGTCGCCGAAGAAGTTGAACCAGCTCAGCAGGCGGACATTCCGGTTGACAGTCTGATCAGCGGGGTTCGGAGCAGGCGGCGCCGACCTCGACCGTTGAGATCTCCTGCCGAACGGGGCAGCGCTCAGGCGTTCGACCAGGACACGTGCACGGAGCAGTGAAGAATGACGAGCGGACACAGCAGAACTCCCGGAAAGGCGAACGGAGACGCCAAACAGCGCCAAGGGCCGGTGACACGTGTCACCTCGCCCCGGCGACCGGGATGTGTGCTGACTTTGCTGCTACACGTGCGGCGTCAGAAGCCTGCGACCGCGGTCACCAAGGGGCGATCGGAAGCTCCGGCCATCGTCTTGGACATCAGTGCTCCCCAATTCCCCCGGCGGACGGTATTCCGCAACAGCTCCCACTCTAGTGACCGGAGGACCTACGTGTCACGGACACATCGGAGGGTGAACGGCGGGCGAGCAAGGGAAGGCTTCCGCATCCGCGGCACCGCGTGAACCCGCGACTACGAGGCCAACCGCTCACGCGCGTGGTTACCGGCGCCGGTCGGTTCGACACCAGGTTCGGGCTGGTTGATCTCGGCCCACACGGCATCGAGGGAGAGGCCGAGGACATCGGCGATCGCGGCGATGGTCGGGAAGGCGGGGGTCGCCACGCGGCCCGACTCGATCTTTCGGAGGGTCTCCGGCGAGACACGGGCGTCGAGCGCGGTCCTGAGCATCGAGCGCTCGCTCCTGGCACGACGCAACAGGGCACCGAGGCGCTGTCCGCGCTCGACCTCGGCGGGGGTGAGGGGCAACCTGACCATGACTGGGATTATAGTACCGGGATAATATGGCCGGGATAGTTATTGGTGCATGAGGAAGGCGCTCTTGTGATCGAGATCTTGAACCCCACCGAACTGCCCCGGGCGAGGGAGGCAGGCGCGCTGGTCGCCGAGATCCTGCAGACGCTGAAGAGCCGCAGCGCAGTGGGCACCAACCTGCTGGACATCGACCGGTGGGCCCAGCGCATGATCGTCGACGCCGGAGCGCTGTCCTGCTATGTCGACTACGAGCCGTCCTTCGGACGCGGGCCGTTCGGCCACTACATCTGCACATCCGTCAACGACGCCGTGCTCCACGGACGGCCATACGACTACAAGCTGGCCGACGGAGATCTGCTGTCACTCGACCTCGCCGTCTCCCAGGGCGGCGTCGTCGCAGACTCAGCCATCAGTTTCCTCGTGGGCGACTCACGACCCCCGGAGAGCGTCGCGATGATCGGCGCGACCGAACGCGCGCTGCACGCAGGGATAGCCGCTGCCGTGCCCGGGGCTCGCATCGGCGACATCTCCCATGCCATCGGCTCGACGCTCGCCGCAGCGGGGTATCCGATCAACACCCAGTTCGGAGGTCATGGCGTCGGATCGACGATGCACCAGGACCCGCACGTTCCGAACACCGGACAGCCCGGTCGTGGCTACCGGCTGCGCCCTGGGCTGCTGCTGGCGCTGGAGCCGTGGGTCATGGCGGACACCGCTGAACTCGTCACCGACGCCGACGGGTGGACGCTGCGAAGCGCGACCGGCTGCCGGACCGCGCACAGCGAGCACACGATCGCCATCACCGGCGACGGAGCCGAAATCCTCACCTTGCCGAAGCAGGCGCACGCGTGAGAGCGGAGCCACGCGTGGCAGCACGCGGAAGTCGTCGCTCGCCACGGCGAGCAGCGGCCTGACGACCGGGCTGCCGACGGTCAGTCGAGTGCCGGCAGGTCCACGGAGAGCACCCGGGCGCGCACCTGAAAACCGACGCTGTCGTACAGGCGGCGGGCGTGGTTGCCGTCGGCGACCTCCAGGCCGAGGCGCGGCAGCCCGACCGCGCGGGAGCCGTGCATCGCGTGCAACAGCAGCACACGGCCGAGCCCGAGACCCTGCGCCCGTGGCGCGACGCCCAGGTTGAGGATCCAGGCGCAGTCGTCCTCGGTCCATGGCACGGGCCCTGCGCACAGCACGTGGCCGGCGCTGCGTCCGTCGGGGTCGGCGACCCGTGCCGAGGCCTCGGCCAGCGGCGGCACCGGGTCGCCGTGCTCGAACATGGACTTGATCTGGGTGGTGTCGCTGTCCTGCCACCGGCCGTCGGGGTGCTCCGGTCCGTACGCCGCGGAAAGCCCTTCGGCCAGGTCGTCGTCCCAGCCGCCCGGCCGCAGCGACCAGCCGGCGGGCGTCGGGGGAAGTGGCGGGAGCCCGGCCAGGTCGTGGTGCATTTCCGTGGCGGCCCGGCGCAGCCGCAGGCCGCCGTCGACCAGCGCGCGGGCGAGCGCGTCGTCGGGCGTGGTGAGCCGGCGTCCGGCGAGGTCACGGCGGGCCTGTGCGGCGACCTGAGCGAGGTCGGCGCCGGGCAGGGGCCGCACCCGCTCCGCGAGCAGGGTGCCGTCGTCGTCGCGCAGGCGCAGCCGGGCGAGCGGGGTGCCGTCGTCGGCGTGCAGCAGTGTGGTGACGGTGTCGCCGTTCTCGGAGCGCAGTGGCATTCCGGAACCCTACCGGGGTTGATCTTCCACGGTTCGGCCGGACGACGTCCTCGCCGGAGTTCCGGCGCGCCGCGCGCTGATCAGATCCGGCCTCCCGGCACGCTCAGCCAGGCCCGTATGCCGTCGAAGGCGTGCGGACCGTTGTCGTCGGTAATGGTGTGGGCGAGGTCGGCGATGGTCGTGTCGCGTAGCGCCGCCCGCCAGGCCTGGTCGGCGGCGCCCATGGCGCGGGCGATCGGGCAGGGCCTGGTGCAGGCCTCCGCCGGGGTGGCGAGCGGGCCGCGCTGGCGGATCTCGGTGCACACGAAGGCGGGCTGCGCGCCGTCGACAGCCTCGACGACGTCGAGCAGGGAGATGTCCTCGGGTGCCCTGGTGAGCACATAACCGCCCGATTTGCCCTGCACGGAGCGCACCAGACCGGCCCGCGAAAGGTCCTGGAGCTGCTTGGCTAGGTAGGTGCCGGAGACGTCGTGCAGCTCGGCGAGCCGTGCCGCGGGCACCGGACGGTCCGCCACGGTGAGCACCACGCAGCAGTGCAGGGCCCACTCGACGCCTGAGGACATTTTCACAGTTCCAGTGTACTCGTGACTCGGATACATTCTGTCCGAGTAGAGTCTCGGACAAGAATCATCCGAGTTTGCGAACGGGAGTAGCACCATGAAGATCGTCATCATCGGCGGGACCGGCCTGATCGGCAGCAACGTCGCCCGGCGGCTGGTCGCGGCAGGCCACGACGTGCTGGCGGCCTCGCCCAGTACCGGGGTCGACACCATCACCGGAGCGGGCCTGGCCGAAGCGCTCAAGGGCGCGGACGTCGTCGTCGACGTCGCCAACTCGCCGAACTTCGAGGACAACGCCGTGATGGAGTTCTTCCGGACGTCCTGCGGCAACGTGATGGCCGCCGAGAAGAACGCCGGTGTGCGGCACCACGTGGCACTGTCGATCGTCGGCGCGGACCGCATTCCCGACAGCGGCTACATGCGCGCGAAGGTCGCCCAGGAGGAGCTGATCAAGGCCGCCGGCGTGCCGTACACGATCGTGCGGGCGACCCAGTTCTTCGAGTTCGCCAGTGCCATCGCGCACGGCGGCGCCCGCGGCGACGCGGTCCACCTGCCGCCGGCGATGATGCAGCCGATCGCCGCCGACGACGTCTCCGCCGCCGTGGCCGAGGCTGCCATCGCCGAACCGGTCAACGGCAGCATCGACATCGCCGGCCCGGAGAAGATCCGCCAGGACGACCTGGCGCGCCGGCTGCTGGCCGCCGAGGGCGACGTACGCGAGGTGATCACCGACCCCGAGGCCACCTACTTCGGCGCCGCGGTGACCGACACCTCCCTGGTGCCGCTCGGCGAGGCTCACCTGGGCAAGACGACCTTCGCCGACTGGCTCGCCGCCCACCAAGCCGCCTGAGCGGCCCCATGCCGTGGGGGGGCCGGGCCCGCCGGGGCCCCCCCCGCGGCCCCCACCGCCCCCCCCAAGGGGGCGACCGCCATGC
>NZ_ML660191.1:68745-83063 GCF_007483665.1 Catellatospora sichuanensis | reverse complement strand
CCTCCGCTTGGGCGGGGCCCTGGTCTGTGCGGGCGCTGCTCCCCCCGCCCCCCCCCCGGCGGCCACCACAGCACCCCGCAAGGAGCCGACCGCAATGCCATCCACCGACCTCTCCTTCGCCGACCGGGTCGTCATCGTCACCGGGGCGGGCTCGGGCATCGGGCGCGCCGCAGCGCTCGCGTTCGCCGAACACGGTGCCCACGTCCTGGGCCTGGGCCGCCGCGCCGAAGCCCTCGAAGACACCGCCCGGCGGCATCCCGCGGTCGTGCCGCTGGCGATCGACGTACGGGCGCCACACGCGGCCGACACCGTCGCGGCCGCCGCCGTCGAGCGGTGGGGACGGATCGACGTGCTGGTCAACAATGCGGGCATCACCGCGCTGATGCCGCTGGCGGAGGCCACGGCGGACCGCATCACCGACCTGTTCGAGGTCAACGTCACCGCGCCCAGCCTGCTCGCCCGCGCCAGCCTGCCGCACCTGCGCGAGACCCGCGGCTCGATCGTCAACGTCTCCAGCACCTACGGCCGGCGGCCGCTGCCCGGTGCGTCCCACTACGCCGCGTCCAAAGCAGCCGTCGAGCAGCTCACCCGCAGCTGGGCGCTGGAGCTGGCCGCTGAGGGCGTACGCGTCAACGCGGTCGCCCCCGGGCCCACCGAGAGCGAGGCGCTCGGCGCGGCCGGCCTGTCCCCCGAGCTGCTCGCCCACATCAAGAAGCAGGAGGCCGAGCGCATCCCGCTCGGCCGGCGCGGCGAGCCGCACGAGGTCGCCACCTGGATCCTGCGGCTGGCCGATCCCGCCGCGGTCTGGCTCACCGGACAGATCCTGGCCGTCGACGGCGGCCTGGAACTCATCTGAGCATGGGAGGGATCATGCCTGGCGACGACTACGCACCGGGACGCTGCGGGCTACTGCTGATCGACACCGTGAACGAGGTGTTCGACCCCGAGGGCAAGGGCCATCCGCTGTACCGGGACGAGTTCGACCGGATCGGCACCTTCGACAACCTGCGCCGGCTGCTGGCCGGTGTCCGGGCCCGCGACGTGCCCGTGTTCTTCTCGGGGATGTCCTACACCGACGAGGAGTACGCCGGCTGGAGCCGCCTGTCCGGGATCCACCGCGAGATGTTCGACAACCGGCTCTTCCAGGCCGGCAGTTGGGGCGCCGAATTCCACCCGGAGCTGTCACCGGGCCCCGGCGAGGTCGCGCTCGCGCCGCACAAGAACATCGACGTGTTCGCCAGCACCGACCTCGACACGCAGCTGCGCCACCACGGCGTGGAGTTCTTCGCCGTCGCCGGGATGATCGGCACCATGTGCGTCGAGTCGACGGCCCGCAGCGCGATGGAACGCGGCTACCACGTCACGACCATCCCCGACGGCACCGCGTCCGATGCCGGTCCGGCCGCATACGACGCCATGGTCGCGCGCTATCCGCTGTTCTCGCACGCGACCCTCACCGTCGACGAATACCTGCGGGCGCTCGACGCGGCCCGCCGCTGATACGGTGCGTGCCGCAGCGCGGCGAGAGCGGGCCGCGCGCCTGACGGCGGAGGCGGCACATGGACGACGGCGCGACCACCCTGGACAGGATCCTGGCCGGTGAGCCCTCGACCGAGGCCTGGGCCGACGCCGTGCCGCTGCTCGTACGCGCGCATCCGGACGTCCTCGCCGCCGCGCTCCCTCGGTTGCTCGACTGGCCCGCACGGTACAGGCCGATGCCCGACAGCTGGTGGGACGAGCAGCGCGCCGGGCAGGACCGGCCGTGGCACCGGTCGGCCGCCTGGCGCGAGCTGGGCGATCTCGACGACGTCCAGAGCGGCGGCACCCCGCGGTCGCCGGCCGAGGACGAGGACTTCGCCAACTTCGGCGAGGGGGCCGTCTCGGTGGCATGCCCGCCGGACCCGGCCTGGCTGGTGCTGTGCGCGGCGGCCGAGTGGCACCACAGCGGCGGCGACATCGTGGTGTGGGGCACCGGCCCGGACGTCCCCGGCCGGATGCTGCTCAACGGCAGCCACTTCCACGACGAGGCGCTGGACGTGCAGCTCAGCCCGGACGGCTCGGTCGCGGTGGCTTCGGTGGAGGGGCGTCTGCACGCCTGGCGGACGCCCGGCGGCGAGGCGCTGTGGCGGCTGGACCTCGGCCCGGTGCGGGAATCCGTCGACACCTTCGACATGGCCCGCATGACGGTCCGGATCGGGTTCAGCGGGGACGGCCGTCGCGTCGCGGCCGGTTCCGTGGCCCGCGGGCTGCGCGTGATCGACTCCGCGACCGGCGAGGTCCTCGTCGAACTGCCGGTCGACACCTGCGGCCCGGTGGCGCTCGACCACGCGGGCCGGTCGCTGGCCCACGGCGGCGAGGCGGGCGGGATCGTCGTACGCGACGCGGCCTCCGGCACGGTCAGGTTCCACCACGACACGGGGCTGTCGACCGTGAACGCGCTGGCCTTCGCCCCGGACGGCACCGGGCTGCTCGTCGCGGGCGCCGCCCCGGACGAATCCCCGGCCGCGGTGCTGCTCATGCTCGACGGGGACCGGGTCGTGGACGGCCGCCTGGTCCGGCCGGAGGGCCTGCCGCCGGACCTGTCCGGACGGTCGCCGCTCGCCGCGGTGTCCACCCGCTGCGTATGGGGTGGGCACGGACCCCTGGTGCTCGCCGTCGACGACGGCGGTGCGGTGCTGTTCGACGCCGCGGGAAGTCTCCTGTGGACCGAACCCGCCGGGGCCGTCGGCGGCTTCTCCCCCGCCGGGGACATGCTCGCCGTGCTCGGCGACACCGTCGGCGTGGTGCTGCTCGACGGGTTGAGGCCGACGCCTCCTGCCATGGATCGGTGAAAGGCAGGAGGCGTCAGCCGATCGTCAGTTCTTCTTCTTCCAGACGAAGAACCGGATGGTGCTCGTGTTGTTGTCGGGGTTCGGGTCCTCGGTCGTGCTCGCCACCGTGGCGGTGTTGGTGAGCTCGCCCTCGGCACGGATCCTCAGCTTGATCGCGAACTCGAGCGTGCCGCCCGCCGCCAGGCTCTCGGCGGTGCAGGTCACGACGTGGTCCTGCCCCGAGTCGTAGGTGCAGGCCGACGGCAGCGACTCCACGCCGACCTTGTCCGGACGCAGCGGCAGCGTGTCCAGCACCGTGATGTTCTGTGCGTCCGACGGGCCGAGGTTGCGGACCGTCAGCGTGAGCAGCACGATGGTGCCCTTGTCCTTGTCCTTCTTGTCGCCGGACGTGACCGCGTTCTGCTCCTGCCAGGTCTGCGTCGCCGCGGCCTCGATCGCGAGGTCCGCAGAGGTCGCCACCGTGGTCTCCGCCGTGGCCGTGTTGTTCGTGTCGAACGGGTCGGGGGTCGTCGAGGACACCGTCACCGAGTTGCTCAGCGTCGTGCCGTCCGGCACGTCCGCCCCGACCGCCACCGTCAACTTGACCGTCCGGCCCTCCGGGCCCACCGCGAGTGTGCCGAGCGTGCAGACGACCTCACCCGGCTCCTCCGCGGTGCATACGGCGTCGCCGCTGCTCTCCACGAACGTCGTGCCGGCGGGCAGCGTGTCCGTCAGCACGACGTTCTCCGCGTTCGACGGGCCGGCGTTGGCGGCGACGATCGTGTACTTCAGCTGCTCGCCGGCCGTCACCGGGTCCGGCGAGTCGACCTTGGTCACCGACAGGTCGGCCGACGCGGTGACATCGGTGGGGACGCTGGCACGGACGTCGTCGTTGTCCGGGTCGGCGGTCGCGCTGGACACGATGGCGTCGTTGAACAGTCGCGTGCCGGGCACCAGGTCCACGGCGACCCGGCCGACGACCTCGATGGTCGTGGTCGCGTTCGGGTCGCTGGCCAGGTTGCCCAGGCCGCACTCCAGCCGGCCGCCGTCGGGCTGGCCGTGGGTGCACGTGCCGACCTCGGGCGTCACCGAGACGAAGGCGACCCCGGCGGGCATGGTGTCGCGCACGACCACGTCACGAGCCGTCGACGGGCCGTTGTTGGTCACCGAAATGGTGTAGGTGAGGGTGCCGCCCGCGTCGACGGTGGTGTCGCCGGTCTTCACCAGGCTCAGGTCAGCCGAGCCGAGGAAGTCGACGCGACCGGTCGCCTTGTTGTTGCCCTTGTCCGGGTCGGCGGTCGTGCTGCGTACCGTCGCGGTGTCGTTGATCTGGGTCACGTCCCCGGCGGTCACGACGACCCGCACCACACCCCGCGTCCCCGCCGCGATCGTCCCCAGCGTGCAGTTGAGGGTGAAGTCACGGGTCGGCTCGGTCGGGATCGCCGCGCAGGTCCCCGGGCTCACCCGCACCCGGGACACCCGGAACGGCGCCGCGGAGGTGAGCACGTCGGTCAGTGTCACGTTCTGGGCGTCCGACGGGCCCAGGTTGTCGACGTAGATGTCGCAGTAACCCTCGGCGCCGGCCGGAGCGGGCTCGTCGGGCTTGCACACCTTGGTCAGCGACAGGTCGGCGGCGGTGGCCACCCTGGTCGTCGTGGTCGCGCTGCTGGACGAATCGTCGTCCGGGCTGGTGACGGACGCCAGGTTGACGAGCTCGAGTCCGGTGAAGTTCGCGTCGACGCGGACCTGGACCACGAACTGGACCGTCTGGGGAGCTCCCAGCGTGCCAAGCCGGCAGGTCAGCGTGCCGGGGCTCTCGTCGCACGGTATCGAGCTGGCCAGGAAGTCCACGCCGGCGGGCAGGGTGTCGGTGACGACGACGTCCCGTGCCCTGGTGTCCCCGCTGTTGGTGACGGAGATCGCGTAGGTGATCTCCTCACCGGCGAGGACCGTTTCCGGCGTCGCCGCCTTGGTGATGGCCAGGTTGGCCGCGAGCGCCTGGTTCGACAGCGCCCGGCCGACGGCGCGTGTGGTGCCCGCGCCCTTGCTGATGATGTTCGTCGCGTGCGGCAGGCCGCGTACCGGCACGGACCGGTCCGCTCCGGCCCGCGGGCTGACGAGCGCCGGGCCTGACGGGCCGGCGGCCGCCGCGGCCGCTGGTGCGACCACCGCGAGTCCGCCGGCCATGGCCAGCGCGACCTGCGCGGTGAGAAGGCGTCTACGAGACAACGGTGTCCCCCTGTCCTGGTTGATCTGGGTGCGTCACCCAATTCATCAACGCGCCAGGGTTACTTTGCGTAAGGGCTCAACTACTTTTGGTATGGGCGGACGCACCCCCGCCCGCTTCGCGGCCCGGCCCTATGCCGACGGTCGTTCCTTGCGGCCCGCTTCGAGTAGCTCGATCATCTCGGCGATCCGCAGCGGACGCTGCTCCGGGCGGCGCTTGGTGGCGTCGATCCAGCGCAGATACGCCCGGCGGTAGAACTGGGCCAGCGAGTCGAAGAACGCCCCCGCCCCCGGATGGGCGTCGAGCGCCGCGGCCACGTCCTCGGCGAGGTCCGCGCGCTGCGGTCCCTCGGGCACGAGCTCGACCGCCACCGTCCCGCCGACCTGGACACCGCAGTCGCGCAGCCACGCCGGGCCCAGCGTGAACCCGAACCCGTCCCCCACCGCCTCGACCACTCCCCGCACCCGCATACCGCCGACGGTGCCGGCCACGTGGTGGCGCGGCTTGACTCCCCATACGGCGTCCGGATCGAACGGCACCGGGACCATGACTCCGGCCCGGGCGGCGGGGCCGACCACGGCATCGAAACGAACAGGTTCCACAGCATCCGATCCTCGCACCTGCCACGGCGGACACGGCGCGGGCCCCGGACGACGAATCGTCCGGGGCCCGCGCCACGCTGTAGCGGTCACACCGTGCCGCGGCCGCGCACGCCTGCGAGCAGCGCCACGCCGAGGGCGGCCAGGCCGACCTGGAAGACGAGTTCGATCCAGTCGATGCCGTCCGTGACGGCGACGCCGACGGCCTGCGCGATCGCGGTGCCGATGATGGCCGCGACGATGCCGACCACGATGGTCAGCCAGATCGGCAGGCTCTGACGACCGGGCACGACCAGGCGTCCGAGCGCGCCGACGACGAGTCCGACGATGATGGCCGAGATGATACCGGCGACGGTCATGGTGTGCTCCTTAATGCGTGAGTCGGGGTTGCTCCGCGTCGCTTGGCTGCCCGGATCCCCGCCGTGTCAAACCTTGCTCCGCTCAGCGCACTCGGTGGCACCGAGGTTCGCCAACCCGGCCCGCGGCCATGCCGTTTCCATCAGGATGGACAGTGGCGCCACGGGGGTGGGGGTCGAAGAGGAAGGGACGACACGATGGCGGAGCACACGAGCAGCAGCGGTTCGGCAGCCCGGGGGCAGGACCACTCGGACATGGCGGGTGACATAGACACGATGACCGTCAACCAACTCCGCGGCTGGCTCAAGGACCACGGTGTGACCGGGACCTCGGGCATGCGCAAGGAGGACCTGGTCAAGGCAGCGGTCAAGACCATGCGCTCCGACCAGGGCACTGCCTCACCGAACATCGCGACCGGCAAGAAGAGCACGGGCGCGACGACGAGCAGCGCGGCCACCCACAAGACCGCCGGGGGCACCGGCAAGAAGACCGCCCACGCCACGGCGGGCCCGCGCACCGAAGCCGGCTCCGGCCGCGCCGCCGAGACTGCCTGGGAGAGCGGCAACGACGACGTGATCGACCTGTTGCTGGCCCACCACGAGCAGATCAAGCAGCTGTTCGGGCAGATCGCACGGGCGCAGGGCGAGCAGAAGCAGGCGGCCTGGCAGCAGCTGAAACACCTCCTGGTGCTCCACGAGAGCATCGAGCAGCAGCTGGTACACCCGCTGGCCGCCCGGCGGGTGCCCGACGGCGAGGACGTGATCGAGTCGCGGCTGCAGGAGGAGCAGCAGGCCACCGAGGACCTGTCCCGGCTGTACGAGATGGGCGTCGACCATCCGCAGTTCGACGACGGCCTGATCGAGCTGCGCGACGCCGTCGTCGAGCACGCCGAGCTCGAGGAGGACGAGGAGTTCGGCTACCTGCGTGAGAACGTGCCGACCGAGCAGCTGATCGGCCTCGCCGCCGCGGCCCGCGCCGCCGAGCGGATCGCGAACCGGCCGCACGCGGACATGCCCGCGTCGGGCCCGCAGAACGGCTCGCCGGCGGCCATCGCCGACCGGGTCCGCGACGCGCTGCGCGATGCCGTGAAGTGAACCGGTCCGGCCGCAGCGCCCGCCGTGCACCTGACCGGCGGGCGCCGCGGCGTGCCCGGACCGGCTACGGTGACCGCCGCCCGCCACGCGGCGTCAACCTGCGGGCCAGGTAGCGGGCGGTGTGGCCGTCGGTCGCGGCGACACGCTCCGGGGTGCCCGCCGCGACGATCCGGCCGCCCGCGTCGCCGCCGCCCGGCCCCAGATCGACGACCCAGTCTGCGGTCGCGACCACGCTCATGTCGTGCTCGACGATGAGCACCGTGTTCCCGGCCTCGACCAGGTCCTGCAACTGGCCCATCAGCAACTCGACGTCCGCGGGGTGCAGGCCGGTGGTCGGCTCGTCCAGCAGGTACAGGGTGTGCCCGCGGTGGGCGCGCTGCAGTTCGGTGGCGAGTTTGATGCGCTGCGCCTCGCCGCCGGACAGTTCGGTGGCGGGCTGGCCGAGCCGCAGGTAGCCGAGGCCGACCTCGTGCAGGGTGCGCAGGCTGCGGGCCGCCGCGGGCACGTCGCCGAGGAAGCGCTCGGCCTGCTCGACGGTCATCGCCAGCACGTCGGCGATGGTCGCGCCACGGTACGTGATCTCCAGCGTCTCCGGGTTGTAGCGCGCGCCGTGGCAGGCCGGACAGGTCGCGTAGGTGCCCGGCAGGAAGATCAGCTCCACCGTGACGAAGCCTTCGCCCTGACACGTCGGGCAGCGGCCGGCCGGCACGTTGAACGAGAACCGCCCGGGGTCGTAGCGGCGGGCCCGCGCCTGTTCCGTGCCCGCGAAGACCTTGCGCACGGCATCGAACATGCCGGTGTAGGTGGCGAGGTTCGACCGGGGGGTGCGGCCGATCGGCTTCTGGTCCACGCGCACCAGCCGGTCGAAGTGCTCCAGGCCGCGCACGTCGGCGGCCAGCACGTCCTGATCGTCGACCGGCGCGACTGCCGTCTCCGCTTCCTCGTCGTCCTCGGGCCCGGCCGTCGCGACGCCGAGGTGGCGGGCGACGACCTCGGCCAGCACCTGCGTCACCAGCGTCGACTTGCCTGACCCGGACACCCCGGTCACCGCGGTCAGCACCCCCAGCGGCAGGTCGGCGTCCAGGTCGCGCAGGTTGTGCCGGTTGACGCCGCGCAGCCGCAGCCAGCCCGTGGGCTGCCGTGGTTCGCGCCGCCGCGGACGTGCGCCGCCGGGGAACAGGTACGGGCGGGTGGCCGAGTCGGCGGCGTCGCGCAGCCCGGCGACCGGTCCGCTGTAGACGATCCGTCCACCGGCCTCGCCCGCGCCGGGCCCGACGTCCACGAGCCAGTCCGCGCGGCGTACCACGTCCATGTCGTGCTCCACGACGAAGACCGAGTTGCCCGCGGCCCGCAAGTGGTCGAGTACCTGCAGGAGCGGCTCGGCGTCGGCGGGATGCAGGCCGGCCGACGGCTCGTCGAGCACGTACACCACACCGAACAGTCCGGAGCGCAACTGGGTGGCGATCCGCAGCCGCTGCGCCTCGCCCGGCGACAGCGTCGGCGCGGGCCGGTTGAGCTGCAGGTAACCGAGCCCGAGGTCGACCAGCACTCCGATCCGTTCGCACAGGTCGGCGGCGAGCGTGCGCGCGACCTCGCTGCGCTCCCCCGACAGCGAGGACTCCCACGCCGGCTCGGGATCGGGCAGTGTCGCGGTGGGCCGCAGCACCTCGGCCACCTCCGCCAGCGGCAGCGCGACGAGTTCGGCGATGGTGCGCCCGGCGAACGTGACCGCCAGCGCCTCCGGTCGCAGCCCGGTACCGCCGCAGGTGGGACACGGCCCGACCGTCACGAAACGCAGCGCGCGTTCGCGATTGCGCTCGCTCTTGGAGTTGGCCAGCGTGTGCATGATGTGCGACTGCGCGCTCCAGAACCGGCCGTTGTACACCGCCTCGCCACGGTCGCGGTGCGGGTGCACCTCGACGACCGGCTGCTCGTCGGTGTAGAGGATCCAGTCCCGCTGCGACTTCGGCAGCCGGTGCCAGGGCCGGTCCACGTCGACGCCGAGCGCGACGAGGATGTCGCGCAGGTTGACGCTCTGCCACGCGCCGGGCCAGGCCGCGACCGCGCCATCGCGGATACTCAGCTTCGGGTCGGGCACCATGAGCCGTTCGGAGACCACGTGGGTGCGGCCGAGGCCGTGGCAGGTCGGGCAGGCGCCGGCGGCGGTGTTCGGCGAGAACGCCTCGGCCTCCAGCCGCTGCGCGGTGCCGGACGGGTAGGTGCCGGCGCGGGACAGCAGCAGCCGCAGCAGGTTCGACAGGGTGGTCAGTGTCCCCACCGTCGAGCGGGCCCCGCCCGAGCCGCGGCGCTGCTGCAACGCGACCGCCGGCGGCAGCCCGGTGATCTCCTTGAGTTGCGGTGCGGGCAGCTGGTTGAGCAGGCGGCGGGCGTACGGCGCGACCGACTCGAAGTACCGCCGCTGGGCCTCGGCGTAGATGGTGGCGAACGCGAGTGAGGACTTGCCGGAGCCGGAGATGCCGGTGAACGCGACCAGAGCGTCGCGCGGCAGGTCCACGTCGACGTCGCGCAGATTGTGCACCCGGGCGCCGCGGACCCGGATGAACGGATCGTGAGCCGACGGGCTCGGTTGCCGCGTCCTGGGCACGCTCGCCTCCCGACCTGGCGGAATCGCTCCCCGCCGAGCATATCGAGATCATCGGAGTTGCCAGGCACCTGTGCGTTTCTGAACCGCGCATACGCCCAGGTGCCTGGCAGGTCGACCGATCTTGCGCGACCGCGCGGCCGCTCAGCCCTGGCGGGTCTTCTGGCGCGGGTCGGCCTTGTTGATCACGAAAACGGCGCCATGGCGGCGCACCACGATCGAGTTCGGCCGGTTCTTGAGACTGCGGAGCGAGCTTCTGACCTTCATCTGACACCTGCCCTTTCTCGTTGCGCCATCGACAACCACCACGATGCGACCAGCATTCCCCCAGCTCAGCCCGATCGCCAGCGCGATCGCCCCGACAAACCCGGCAAAACGCCATGTCCCGGCGATGAGACGCGCGATGATCGGGCTGAGCAGATACGACCTACCAAGGGAGCATCATGAGCACGTCGTCCGCGCCGGGAGCCGGCGGCTTCGCCGGACAGCCGGTGCCCGTACAACCCGTCGACCCCAGCAGGGCCATGGTCGCCGTCGCCACCTATCCGGAGTACGCCGACGCGCAGCGCGCGGTGGACTTCCTGTCCGACAACAAGTTCCCCGTCGAGCACGCCGCCATCGTCGGCACCAACCTGCGCATGGTGGAGCAGGTGCTCGGGCGCATGACGACCGGCCGGGCCACCCTGTACGGCGCGGCCGGCGGCGCCTGGTTCGGCCTGTTCATCGGCCTGCTCTTCGGCATCTTCGTGCCGACGAACTGGCTCGCCGTCGTGCTGACCGCGGTCGTGATCGCCGCGATCTGGGGCGCGATCTTCGGCGCGATCGCGCACGCCATGTCCCGCGGCAAGCGTGACTTCACGTCCAGCCGCTCGCTGCAGGCGGGTGAGTACGCCGTCAGCGTCACCGCCGAGCACGCCGACCAGGCACGGCAGCTGCTCGCCCGGCTCACCACGCCGCCCGCCACCGCGGCAGGCTGACGGGCTCCGCCCGGCGTCCTCCCACCGGCGCCGCCGACCGGCGAGCCCTGTCGGCACGCGGCGCGGGCACGGCGGGTCGACCGCCGCTCACTTGATCGGTACCCCTCGGCTGGGCGTGGCGTCCGGCAGGACGCCGTCGACGCCGCGCGGAGCAGCGTGTACCTGAATCCCGGAACCATCACGTTTCGCCTCGTACATCGCGATGTCCGCATCCCGGAGCAGGGCGTCGAACTGCACGTCGGAGCCGACGGCGATGCCGATGCTCGCCCGTGCCGACAGCTGATGACCGTCGATCAGCACGGACTCTGCCAGCGCGCTCAGGATGCGGCGGGCGGTGGCGACCGCGCCCTCGACGGTGGTTCCCGTCAGCAGCACCACGAATTCGTCGCCGCCGAGGCGGGCCACCGTGTCGGTCGGCCGGACGCACCGTCGCAGCCGATCGGCGACGACGACCAGCAGCTGATCGCCCACCGGGTGACCGAGTTCGTCGTTGACCGCCTTGAAATCGTCGAGATCGAGTAGCAGAACGGCCTCCTGGCGCACCGGCTCGCGCCGCAGCTGCCGGGCCTTCTCGTTCAGCAGTGCCCGGTTGGGCAGCCCGGTGAGCTCGTCATGGGTGGCCTGGTGGCGCAGCAGGTCCTGCAGCGTCCTCGCCTCGGTGACGTCGCGGATGTTGATGATGACCCCGGAGACGTCGGCCTCCTCGAGCCGGTTGGTGGCCAGGGCCTCGCCCCAGCGTGTCGAGCCGTCGACATGGTGCGCCTGAAGCTGCCGGCGCACGCTGCCCGCAGGGTCGGCGATCACGTCCGCCAGCAGCTTCTCGACGGCGGCCACGTCGTCGTGGCGCAACATGCTGGTCAGGGGTCGGCCGACGGCCTGCTGCGGATCGACGCCGAGCAGGTCGCGCAGCGCGGGACTGGCATAGCGGACCAAACCGTCGGCGTCGACGAGCAGGGTGAGGTCGGAGGCGTGCTGGACCAGGGACCGGAAGCGCTTCTCCTGGTGGCGCAGCCGGTCCAGCAGCTGCGCGTTGTCGGCGAAGGCCAGGTTCTGGCGGCACAGAACCAGTGTCACGACCGCGCCGGCGCCGATCACCATCCCCCAGCTGCGGAACGACAGACCTTCCCGCCAGATCTCCGCCAGGAGCAGGACCTGGGTCGCGGCGACGGCGACGTAGGGCAGGCGGCTGTAGGCCGGACGCCGCCGTTTGGTCAGACCGCTGGGTTTGACCGCCATCTGCAGGTACTGCACCCGTGCAGCCACGGCGAACAACAGCGCCGCCGCCAATTGGGCCGCGTTGAGCAGCCGGATGTCGGAGGCGTGCATGTTGAGCAGATGCAGGACCGACCACGACCCGATCACCACACCGGCCCCGAGGGCCACTCCCGCCCCGGGAGTGAACGGCGCACTGCCACTGATCAGCAGCTTCACCGCCCCGAACACGGCCAGCAGCGCCATGGCGCTAGCCAGCACCGTGACATAGAGCCGTGCGGTGTTCGGCGGCGGCGTGCCTCCGGGCACGCACAGATGCCAGGCCAGCATGGCGAACGCGACCATGATCGCCGCCACGTCCAGTCGCAGACGTGCCCGTGCGCGGCACGCCAGGTCGAGGGGGAAGGCGAACATGGCCCAGCCCAGGATCGCCACCCCGACGGCGACGAGCAGGGTCCACACGATGACCGCGCTCTCACTTCGCGGCGGGCGGCCGAATCCGCCGAAGAGGGTGACCAGGTTGCCGAGCGCGAAGACCAGGCCACCGACGGCGATGCACCGCCAGAAGCGGCGCGCGGACGGGGCCAACCGCGGCTTGGCCACGACCTGCCTGCACAGCCAGGCGAAAAGCACCCACACCGCCGCCTGGACCGCGTCCACCACGCCCGTAGGCACGGGCGTCGCCAGCAGCACGGCGATCGACGCGAGCGCCGCAGCCGCCAGTGCGCCGAGAACAGGATCGAAGGATCGACCCCCGTGCCGCCGCGGCACGGAACCGTTCATCTGCAGCCCCCCACCGCCCGCGTCGGTGCACGCGTGGTCGACGGATCCGCCGGGTGACGCCCCATGGGCCGCGGATGATCTTTCGACCGTGGCCGCCGTCCTGCTCCGGCGATCGAATGTGCCAGTCCTCTACGCTACGCGGCCCCACGTGCCCCGGTCAGGCTCCTGCGAGGAACGTCCTCGGCTCAATCGTCGGTGTGCTTGCGGGTCGACCACCGGTTCACGACGAGTGCCCCGACCAGGGCCACCACCACACCGGCGTCCACGACGAGTTCCACCAGCCGGGTCCGAACCTCAGCCTCGGTCTGCATCGCGGACAGCCGAACCACCAGGGACAGGATGTGCCGGACCACCGCGATGACCGCGACCAGCAGGAACGGCTCCAGCATGAACCGGGCCCCGCGCAGGCTGGCCAGCACGGTCACGAAGATCTCCATGATGATGAGCACGAGCAGCAGGTCCTCGATGACGAGGATCAGCCGGTCGGGCACCGCCAGGTCGCCGCGGAACGCCTCCGCCACCGTGAGCACCAGCACCACCGCGCCGACCAGCAGCAGCACGAGCGCGGTCCCGTACAGCAGCACCCACTCGATCCGGGAGAGCAGGCGCAGCGCGGGATTGTCCGCCCGCTGGGCGTCGCCGGTGTCGACCAGGGTCTCGGCGAGCTTCGACGGCGAGGACTGGTCCGGGGCGTCTGCTTTGTCAGCTCCTGGAGGTCCATCTACCGATTCGGACACGTGATCAGGATATGCCCTGGTCAGAACAACCTGCCCGCCTTGACCTCGGCCGGCTCCTCCAATTCGAGCAGGAGCTGCTTGCGCTCCAGGCCCCCGGCGAACCCGGTGAGCCTGCCGTCGCTGCCCACGACCCGGTGGCACGGCACGATCACCGAGACCGGGTTGCGGCCCACGGCCTGCCCCACCCGCTGGGCCAGCGCCGGGTTGCCCAGTTCCGTGGCGAGCGCGCCGTAGGTGGTCGTCTCGCCGTGCGGGATCTCGCGCAGCAGCGCCCACACCCGCTGCTGGAAGTCGTCGCCGTACAGCGCGACCGGCACGTCGAACGACGTGCGCCGCCCGGCCAGATACTCGGCGAGCTCGTCGGCCGTCCTGGTGAACAGCGGGTCGCCGGCCGCGTCGACGTACGGGCCGATCGCCTCGGGCTTCGGCGGGTACCAGTGGCCCGGGAAGTACAGCCCGATCAGCTCGTCGCCGTCCGCGACGAACGTCAGCTCGCCGAGCCCCGTGTCGATCCGCGTGTGCCGCGCACCCATGACCTTCCCTCCCTGCCTCGATCCACCGATCGGCTACGACGACCCGGTCGCCTCAGCCGATCATTTCACCGGCAACCGGCAGCGGTCTCGCAGGATTGCGACACCATCCCCGTCGAGCTCGTCGCAGAATGCCTCCCGCCCGGTCATCGCCATCACCAGCGCCAGCGTCGGGCCGGACACCAGGACCCCGGAGCCGGCATGCCGCTGACCGCGCAACTCACCTCGGATGCCGAGCACGACCCGCTCAGCGGGCGGCCGCAGCTCGCGGTGTCCCGCCTCATCCAGGCGTTCAACAGGGTCGAGCACCTGTGACGCCCCGCCGTGGGGGGGGCGGGCGGGGGGGCCCCCCCCCGGGGGGGGGGCCGGCCCCCCGCGCGCGGGGGGGCC
>NZ_ML660191.1:0-68735 GCF_007483665.1 Catellatospora sichuanensis | reverse complement strand
GCCCCCCCCCCCCCCGGCCCCCCCCGCGCCCGCCCCCCCCCCCCCCCCCGGGGGGGCCCCCCCCCCCCCCCCCCCCCACGGCCGGTCGCGGTCACGGCCACAGGCGCTCGGTGCGCCAGCCGTCGCCGGTGCGGCGGTAACGCAGCCGGATGTGCCGCCGCTGCGCGTCGGCCTGCCAGAACTCCACGGTCATCGGCTTGAGCAGATACACCGTGTGGTGCTCGGCGACCAGCTGCGGGTCGGCCTCCAGCCGGGCCTGCGCGGCCGTCAGCTCGGCAGCGAGGTCGGCGGGATCGTGCAGGACGGTGCTCTGGCGTCCGATCAGGCTCGCCGTACGCGAGCCGATCGGCCTGGCCAGGAAGTCCTGGGCGCTCACCTCGGGACCGGCGGGCTGGACCGGCCCGCGGACGCGGATCTGCCGTCCCTGCTCGCGCCAGTAGAAACCGAGCGCCGCCTGCGGGTTGACGCCGAGCTGGGCGCCCTTGGCGCTGATCGACTCCGTCGCGAAGTAGAGGCCCTCGGCGTCGAGGTCCTTCAGGATCAGCACCCGCAGGTCCGGCAGTCCGTCGGGCCCGGCGGTGGCCAGGGTCATCGCGTGCGGCTCGGACACCCCGGCCGCGATCGCCTCCTGCAACCAGGCGGCCAGCAGGTCGGCGGGGTCCGGCGCGGCGGCGTCCGGGTCGAAGGCAGGCAGAGGCTGGGCGAAGACCGGCAGCCCTCGCAGAAGATCACGCATGGACACGCCGCCATTCTCCCGGATCAGCCTCGGCAGGCCTGCGGGCAGGCCTACGGCAGGCACCCGGCTCGATGTCCGATCAGTACACGTCCCGCAGGTAACGCCGGTCCGCCGCCAGCTGCTTGACGTACGCGGTCGCCGCCGCCGGGTCGAGGCGGCCGTACACGGCCGCGATCTCCCGCAACGCCGCGTCGACGTCCTTGGCCATCCGCCCGGCGTCGCCGCACACGTAGAAGTGGGCGCCCTCCTGCAGCCACGCCCACAGCTGCGCGCCGTGTTCGCGCATGCGGTCCTGCACGTACACCTTGCTGCGCTGGTCCCGCGAGAACGCCAGGTCGAGCCTGGTGAGCACACCGTCGGCGGCGAGTTCGGCAAGCTCGTCAGCGTAGTAGAAGTCGGTGGCTCGGCGCTGCTCGCCGAAGAACAGCCAGTTGCGCCCGCGGGCGCCCGCCGCCCGCCGCTGCTGCAGGAACGCCACGAACGGGGCGACACCGGTGCCCGGACCCACCATGATCATCGGCGTGGCTCCGTCGACGGGCGGCCGGAAATGCGGCGTACGCTGCAAAAACACCGGCACCGGCGTATCCGGCGCGGCGTCGGCGAGATACGACGAGCAGACGCCCTTGCGGGGCTGTCCACGGTGGTTGCCGAACCGCACCACCGACACGGTGAGGCTGACCCGGCACGGGTCGAGCAGCGGCGACGAGGAGATCGAGTAGAGCCGAGGCTGCAGCCTCGGCAGGACCGCGACCCAGTCCGCCGCCGCGGCCCGTACGGCATGCTCGGCCACGACGTCGACGGCCTGCCGATCCCACGTCCACTTCGCCAGCTCGCCCTTGTTGTCGGGGCGCAGCAGCGTCTTCAGGTGCGCGTCGTGGCTGCGCTCGGCGACGAAGCGCAGCAGGCCCGGGGTGACCCGGGTGATGTCCAGCCGCCGCAGCAGCGCCTCGGCCAGCGGCACGGGCCCGCCCGCGTCGACGATCTCGTCGGGGTTCAGGCCGGTGACGGCCAGCCACTCGGTGACCAGGTCGGCGCAGTTGGTCGGCCAGATCCCGAGTGCGTCCCCGGCCGCGTAGTCCAGCGTGCCCGCGCTGGTGTCGAAGGTGAAGCGGCGCACCTCCTTGGCCGAGCCGTCCAGGCTGAGCAGCCGGTTGCCGCTCAGCAGCGCCGTCAGTGGACTGACCTTGGTCGGCCGGGCGTCCAGGACCCCTACCGCCGATCCCCCGCCACCGCCCTCCGGCCTGGCCGTGGCCGCCACGACGCCTACCGGGGCGCCCGCCGTCGCGATCGATCCGGACGCGCCGGACCGTCCTGAGCCGGGCCCGGCCCGCCGCGTGACGGCGCGGCGAACGGCCACCTCCGGCCGCGCGGACGAGGTGCCCTTTCCGGACGCGGGGTCAGCGGCCAGCGCGGTGACCACCTGGTCGAGCCAGGCCAGCGCGGTGTCGTCGTAGTCGGGCTCGCAGTCGACCCGCTCGGCCAGGCGTACTCCGCCGAGCTCGCTGAGGCGGCTGTCGAGGCGGCGGCCGTGGCCGCAGAAGTCGGCGTATGACGAGTCGCCGAAGGCCAGGACCGCGTAACGGCGGCCGTCGAGCCGGGGCGCGGCGGGCTGGTCCAGGAAGTCCCAGAACCCTGCCCCGTTGTCCGGGGCGTCGCCGTCGCCGAACGTGCTGGTGATCACCAGCAGGGCCGCGTCCCCGGCCGACAGGTCGGGCGCCGGGCCGTCCATGCTGCGCAGCCGGGCCTGCCAGCCCGCTTCGGCCAGCCGCCGGGCGGCCGTCGCCGCGAACTCCTCGGCATTGCCGGTCTGCGACGCCCACAGCACCAGCACGGACCGTGCGTCGTCGGCCGGCAGCGCCTCGCCCGATCCCTCGCGCAGGCGCATGACGAGGTCCGGTTGGGCCGTGCCCGCCCGGTCGTCCGTGCTCGGCGGCCTGCCGGGAGCGCAGGCGCGGGAGTGTCCGCCCGCCAGGAAGCCGTTGAGCCACAGCGTCTGGTCCGGGTCGAACGGGGCGTCGCCCGGCAGGCGCGGCACCGTCGCCGGGACGGACGGCGCGGCCGCCACCCCGGCCAGGAAACCGCCCAGGTAGCGTCGCTGTGCCCGGCTGAACACGGGCGGGGCCAGCTCGTCGGTTCCCAGCAGCGCGCTCGCGGCGACGGCGGGCAGCGGCGGAACGGCGGTGTCCACCGCAGCCTCCACCGCACCTTCCCCCGGCTGCCATTGCGCCGTCGTGGGGGCGGGCGTCGCGTCCACCGGCGCGGCCACCTTCGTCAATGCGACGGCGCAGACCTTCAGCTCCGGCTGGAACGAGATCGGGTCGACGGCATCGCTGGTCACCGCGTTGACGCTCAGGTACTCGCCGTACAGGTCGTTCCAGTGGAACGGGGCGAAGCAGCTGCCGGGCAGCACCCGCTCGGTGACCACCGCCGGGAGCACGGCCCGGCCTCGGCGGGACGCGACCTCGACCAGGTCGCCGTCGTGGACGTCGAGGTCCGCGGCGTCCGCCGGATGGATCTCGACGAAGGGCGCGGGGTTGAGCTTGCCGAGCTTGGCGACCTTGCCGGTCTTCGTCATGGTGTGCCACTGGTGCTGCAGCCGGCCGGTGTTGAGTACGAACGGGTAGTCGTCGTCGGGCAGCTCCGCCGCGGGCAGGTGCGGCCGCGGATGGAACACCGCCCGGCCGCTCGCGGTCGGGAACGTCAACCGCGGCCGGACTCCGTCCGCTACCTCGGCGGGCTGTCCGCCGAGGTAGCGCACCGGGTTGCGGGTCGGCCCGTCCGGGGCCGCGGGCCACTGCACCGGGCTCTGCCGGAGCCGTTCGTAGGTGACGCCGCGCAGGTCGTATCCGGTCTGCGGGTTGGCGAATCGGCGCAGCTCGGCGAAGACCTCCTCGGCACTGGCGTAGTCGAACGCGTCGGCGTAGCCCATCTCGGCGGCGACCCGGGCGATGAGCTGCCAGTCCGGCAGCGCCTGACCGGGCGGTGGCACCGCCGCGGACACCAGGGTCAGGTTGCGCTCGGAATTGATCATGATGCCGTCGGTCTCGGACCAGGTCGCCGCGGGCAGCACCACGTCGGCGTACGCGTTGGTCTCGGTTTCGCCGTAGGCGTCCTGGGTGATGACCAGCTCGGCGGCCTCCAGGCCCGCGATGACGGTGCGCCGGTTGCCGACCGACGCGACCGGGTTGGTGCACATGATCCAGCACGCCTTGATCTGCCCGTCGGCCATCCGCGAGAACATCTCGACGGTGCCCTTGCCCACCTCGGTGCGCAGCGTGCCGCCCGGCAGGCCCCACTCCTGCTCGACGAACTCCCGGTCGGCCGCGACCAGCACCGAGCGCTGCCCCGGCAGGCCGGGTCCCATATAGCCCATCTCCCGGCCGCCCATCGCGTTCGGCTGGCCGGTGAGCGAGAAGGGCCCGCTGCCGGGACGGCAGATCGCGCCGGTCGCCAGGTGCAGGTTGCACAGCGCGTTGGTGTTCCAGGTGCCGTGGGTGCTCTGGTTGAGCCCCATCGTCCAGCAGCTCATCCAGTCCCGGGCCGCGCCGATCAGCGCCGCGGCGGCGCGGATGTCCGCTTCCGGGATCCCGGTGATCCGGGCGACCTCCGCGGGCGGGTAGTCGGCCAGCAGCCCCGGCATCGACGCCCAGCCCTCGGTGTTCTCGGCGATGAACCGCTCGTCGATGTCGCCGGCCTCGACCAGCAGGTGCAGCAGTCCGTTGAGCAGCGCCAGGTCGGTGCCCGGCTTGATCTGCAGGAACAGGTCGGCCTTGTCGGCCGTGGCGGTGCGGCGCGGGTCGACCACGATGAGCTTCGCGCCCGCCTTGACCCGGTCCATCATCCGCAGGAACAGGATCGGGTGGCAGTCGGCCATGTTCGAGCCGATGACGAAGAACAGGTCGGCGTGGTCGAAGTCGTCGTAGGAACCGGGCGGCCCGTCCGCGCCCAGCGACAGCTTGTAGCCGCTGCCGGCGCTGGCCATGCACAGCCGCGAGTTCGACTCGATCTGGTTGGTGCCGATGAAGCCCTTGGCCAGCTTGTTCGCCAGGTACTGCGCCTCGAGCGTCAGCTGGCCCGACACGTACAGCGCCACCGCGTCCGGGCCGTGCTCGTCGATGATCCGGCGCAGCCCCTGCGCGGTGCGGGTGATCGCCTCGTCCACGCCTGCGTCCACCGGCTCGGCCCCGCGTGCGGGCCGCACCCGTGCGGTCGCCAGCCGGCCCGGCGCGGCCAGCATCTCGGCGCTGGTGGCGCCTTTCGTGCACAGCCTGCCGCGGTTGGCCGGATGCTGGCGGTCGCCGGAAACTTTCAGCACCCGGCGGCCGCCGGGGTCCTGCCCGATGTGCAGGATCATCCCGCAGCCGACGCCGCAGTACGAACACACTGTCCTGACCTGGGACGTCCCAGCACGGTCAGCGGACGCCATGCCTGATTCCTCCACTGTCGGCGAAGGCACCCGGGCGACGCCCCGTGATGCCTCCCGACGGTAGGAACCCGCCGTTACCGAGGCGTCACACCACCCGCCCCTGGACATTACGCGCGCCACACATCGGCAACCACCCATGTGTGAGTCACCGTCGCGCATGCGACGCCTGAGGCATCGCACAAGCGGTGCGCGCCCCGCGGTCCGCCCGATCCGGCCGGGCGCACACCTGGCATCGCTCCGCACCGATTGACAAAGTTTATCGTCAAAACTAATGTCCATTGATCATCAGCGGTGTCCGCGGCAGCCCGGCCGTGCACCGCATCCGGTCGCGCCCACGACTAAGGAGCATCATGACGGGTCAATCGAGCACAGTACGGATGAGACGATGGCGGGCCGGTCTGGCCGCCGCGGCGACCGCCGCCCTGGTGGCAGGCCTCGGCTTCGCCGCCGCCACCGGCGCGTACGCCGCAGCGGGCTGCCGCGTCGCCTACTCGGCCCCGAGCCAGTGGCCCGGCGGATTCACCGCCAACGTGAACGTCACCAACCTCGGTGACCCGATCAACGGCTGGACCCTGGTCTGGACGTTCCCGTCCGGACAGCGCGTCACCCAGGCCTGGAGCGCCAACGTCACCTCCTCTGGCAGCCAGGTCACGGCGACCAACGTCGGCTACAACGGCGCGATCGCGACCAACGGCACCGTCTCGTTCGGTTTCAACGGCTCCTGGTCAGGCACCAACACCGCGCCGACCTCCTTCACGCTCAACGGCGTCACCTGCACCGGCAGCGTCGGCGGCACCACACCGCCGCCGTCCAGCCCGGCCGTGAGCCCTTCGGCCAGCAGTTCGCCGTCGGCCTCGCCGTCCCCGTCCGGGCCGCCGGCCGTCAACCCGATGGCCGCGGTGGCCGCGATGCAGCCCGGTTGGAACCTCGGCAACTCCTTCGACGCCACCGGCGCCGACGAGACGTCCTGGGGCAACCCGCGCGTCACCGAGGCGCTGCTGGACACCGTCAAGGCGCAAGGCTTCAAGAGCATCCGCATCCCGGTGACCTGGGGCCAGCACCACGGCGCCGCGCCGAACTACACCATCGACGCCGCGTGGCTCAGCCGCGTCAAGGAGGTGGTCGACTGGGCCCTCGCGGACGGCTTCTACGTGATGATCAACATCCATCACGACTCGTGGCAGTGGATCGCCAACATGCCCGCCGACCGCACCAACGTGCTCAACCGGTACAACGCGCTCTGGACGCAGCTGGCCGCCGCCTTCCGCAACCACTCGGCCAAGCTGACCTTCGAGAGCGTCAACGAGCCGCAGTTCACCGGCAGCTCCGGCGACGCCCAGAGCGCGCAGCTGCTGCACGAGCTCAACACGTCGTTCCGCCAGATCGTGCGCCAGTCGGGCGGCAACAACGCGACCCGCCTGCTGGTCCTGCCGACCCTGCACACGTCGGCCGACCAGGCCCGCATCGACGAGCTGGTGAGCACGTTCACGCAGCTCAACGACCCGAACCTGATCGCCACCGTGCACTTCTACGGCTACTGGCCGTTCAGCGTCAACGTCGCGGGCGGCACCCGGTTCGACGCGACCACGCAGGCCGACCTGGTCGGGCAGTTCGACCGCGTGTACAACGCGTTCGTGGCCCGCGGCATCCCGGTGATCATCGGCGAGTACGGCCTGCTCGGCTTCGACCGGCACACCGGCACCGTCCAGCAGGGCGAGAAGCTGAAGTTCTTCGAGTACCTCGGCTACTACGCCCGCGCCAAGCAGCTCACCACCATGCTGTGGGACAACGGCCAGCACCTGGGCCGCACCTCGCTGCAGTGGAGCGACCCGGAACTGTTCGCGCAGCTCAAGTCGAGCTGGACGACCCGCTCCGGCACCGCGTACGCCGACCAGGTGTACGTGCCCAAGGCCACCGCGGTCACCGCCAAGACGCTCGCCCTGAACCTGAACGGCACCACCTTCCAGGGCCTGCGCCAGGGCACCACCGACCTGGTGAGCGGCACCGACTACACCGTCTCCGGGGGCACGCTCACGCTCACCGCGTCCGCGCTGACCCGCCTGGTCGGCAGCCGGGCGTACGGCGTCAACGCGACGCTGCACGCCAGGTTCTCCCAGGGCGTCCCGTGGCGGATCGACATCGTCACGTACGACCCCCCGATCGTGTCCAACGCGACGGGCACAGCGGCGTCCTTCGCCGTGCCGACCCAGTTCCGCGGCGACCAGCTCGCCACCATGGAGGCCAAGTACGCCGACGGCACCTTCGCCGGCCCGCACAACTGGACCTCGTTCAAGGAGTTCGACGTGGCGTTCGCGCCCAACTACGCGGGCAGCACGATCACGCTGAAGCCCGAGTTCTTCGCGGAGGTCAACGCGGGATCCCGGGTGACGCTCACGTTCCACTTCTGGAGCGGCGCAACGGTCACCTACTACGTCACCAAGGCGACCAGCGGATCTGTCACCGGCACCACCAGCTGACAGCCGCGCTCTCCGGAACGGCCGGTGGCCCTCGCCACCGGCCGTTCACAGTTTCATTGCCCTTGAAACATTCGCATGTGACGATAACTCCACCGTCGAGGGGAGAGACCGCGCCATGCGAAAGACCTTGCGAACAGCTGGGCTCGTAGCGGGAGTTCTGGCACTGACACTGGCCGCCGGTTCGGCCTGGGCACACGACCCGAACAGCGCCGAAGGCCGCGAGGAAGTGCGGCGCATCATGCAGGACTACGAGGCGCCGGTCCGCGCCGAGGCCGCCGCGCTCGCCGCGACGCCGTGCGTCGGCGGGTTCGCCGGCTCCTACCCGTGCAGCAACGTCGACCTGCTGAGCGTGCTGCCGCTGGGCTCGATCGGCGGCGGCAACGGCAACAGCATGTGGGGCTGGACCGACACCGCCACCGGCAAGGAGTACATCATCTTCGGCCGGAGCACCGGTGCGTCCTTCGTCGACGTGACGGTGCCGACCGCCCCGGTCTACCTCGGCAACCTGCCGTCCTACAACGGCACGTCGAGTTCCTGGCGTGACATCAAGGTCTACGCCAACCACGCCTACATCGGCGCGGACTCCATCAGCTCGCACGGCATGCAGGTCTTCGACCTCACCCGGCTGCGTACCGTCACCACCCCGCAGACGTTCGCCGCCGACGCGCGCTACACCGGCTTCGGCAACTCGCACACGCTCGCCGTCAACGAGCAGACCGGCTTCATCTACGCCGTCGGCACCAACACCTGCAGCGGCGGCGTGCACATGGTCAACGTGCAGAACCCGAAGGTGCCCGTCAACGCGGGCTGCGTCAGCAACGACGGCTACGTGCACGAGAACCAGTGCGTGGTCTACCACGGGCCGGACACCGCCTACGCCAACCACGAGATCTGCTTCAACTACAACGTGGACACGCTGACCATCGTCGACGTGACCAACAAGGCCGCGCCCGTGCAGCTGTCGCGCACCGGGTACGTCGGCGTCGGATACACCCACCAGGGCTGGCTGACCGGCGACCACGCCCGGCTGCTGATGGACGACGAGACCGACTCGGACCTGCCCGGCACCAAGACGTTCATCTGGAACGTGTCCGACCTCAACGCGCCGGTCAACACCGGGGTGCACGTGTCGCCGACCATCCAGGCGACCGACCACAACCTGTACATCATCGGCACCAAGGCCTACCAGGCCAGCTACCGCGCGGGCCTGCGCATCCTGGACATCACCGGGATCGCCTCGAACTCCCTGAGCGAGATCGCGTACTTCGACATCTATCCCGCGTCCAACAACACCGGCTTCAACGGGGCCTGGAACGTCTACCCGTTCTTCGCCAGCGGCACCATCGCGATCAGCGGCATCGAGCAGGGCCTGGTGCTGGTCAAGCACAACCCGGGCGCGCCCGTCACCACGGTGTGGAGCGACACCTTCGAGACCGCCACCGGCTGGACCGTCAACCCCTCGGGGACCGACACCGCCACCTCGGGTGCCTGGGAGCGCGGCGACCCCGCGGCCACCACGTCCAGCGGCACCAAGCAGCTCGGCACCACGGTGAGCGGCGTGAACGACCTGGTCACCGGGCGGCTGGCCGGTTCCGCGGCGGGCACCTACGACCTCGACGGCGGCGTGAGCAGCGTCCGCTCGCCGTCGGTCACCCTGCCGGGCACCGGCGTGCTGAGGCTGAACATGTCCTGGTATCTGGCGCACGGCAGCAACGCCTCCAGCGCCGACTACTTCCGGGTCTCGGTCGTCCACTCCGGCGGCACCACGCAGCTGTTCAACCAGGCCGGAGCGGCGTCCAACCGCAACGGTGCCTGGACATCCGGCAGTTGGGACCTTTCCGCGTACGCCGGCCAATCGGTCCAGATCCTCGTCCAGGCCGCCGACCTGTCCGGCGCGAGCCTGCTCGAAGCCGGCGTCGACGACGTCACCATCACCCGCCAGTGAAAGGAAGGGCACCTTCACATCGCTATGCGTAGATGAAGGTGCCCTTCCTAACCCCTCGCCCGAAGGGACCTGCCGTGCCGGCTGGCAAATGGCGACGATTGCTGCCCTACCTGGTGCTCGTCACCGCCGGTGCGATCACCGTCGGGTACGTGCTGGACGAGCTGCCCGCCACCCCGTCCGGCGCGGCGCCCGCGGCCTCGCCGTCACCCACCCCGTTCATGCACAGCGACGGGCTGTCCGACAGCCACGACGGCTACCTCATCCAGCCCGTCACCCTGCCCACCAAACGTGGCAAGGCGATCCCGGTCGCCTTCCGCATCCTCGGCCCCGACGGACTGCCACTGCGCACCTACGAGACGATCCAGACCAGAGAACTACACCTCTACCTGGTACGCGACGACGCCAGCAACTACCGGCACCTGCACCCCGAACTCGTCGGCGACACCTGGTCGACGAAGGTCGACGTCACCGACGGCGGCGCCTACCGCTTCTACGCCGAATTCGTCCCGCGCGGCAAGGACGCCCTCGGCCACCCGACGGTGCTCGGCCTGCCCTTCCTGATCACCGGCGACACCGCGCTGGCTCCGCTGCCTGCGCCCGCCCCGGCCGCGACCGCGGACGGCTTCACCCTGACCAGGCTGGACGGGGTCACCCACCTGCGCGCAGCACGGGGCGAGCTGCTGCGGTTCCGGGTCTCCTCGGCCGCCGGACCGCCCGTCCTGGAGCCACACCTCGGCGCCATGGCGCACATGTCGGCCTTCGAGGTGCGCACCCTCGCGCTGACCCACGCGCACGCGGCCGCCGAAGCGCCCGACGCGACGCTGACCTTCCACGTCGAGTTCGCCAACCGCGGCGAGCAGCGGCTCTACCTGGAGTTCAAGGTCGCCGGCCAGGTGCACCGGGCGGCGTTCACCGTGTTCGTCACCTGATCGGCGCGGTGGTGTCTCGATGCGGTCGCACGCCTGCATCGAACCGGCGAACAAGGGCCTCGAACTCGGCCAGGCGCAACGGCTGTGGGCAGCGTGCAGGCATGCGGCACCCATCCCGGATCGCGCATCTCTGCGGTCATCCAGGTCAGGCCGTACCGGGAACCGCATGCAAGCCGCGTCCCGAGATGAACCGTCAGTGGTGGCCGTGCCGGCCGAGAGTCTCCACGGGCGTCGCGCCGGGCCGCGTCCACTGCGGCACGGGGCGGCTGGTCGGGCCCCAGGTGGCGTTCCCGTCCGCGTCCGAGCGCCAGTACCAGCACGGGTTCCGGCCCTCCGGCCGGCCCTCGGGGTTGTCCTCCCATGCCTCGCCGCGGCCGTACGGCGTCATGTCGAGCAGGGCGAAGGACGAGCTGGCCTGCTCGGTGCCGCGGCCCGTCGTGGAGTAGGTGAGGAACGTGCGGTCGCCGTCGCGCAGGAAGCAGGTCAGGTTCCCCATCTCCCCGCCGACCGGCGCGGCCACGTCGCGCACCGAGTACCAGGGCTGGGTGTAGCCCATGAAATCGACGAAGGAGGCCACCTCGTCCCAGCGGCCCGTGGTCAGGATGGCGAACGAGACACCGCGGGCGTTGAGGTAGACGGCGTCCTTCAGGTGCCAGGCCGCGAGGGTGCAGCCCTCGCACTGCCCCTGGTGCGGCGCACCGTCGTGCCACATGTGCTGGTAGACCACGAGCTCGTCGCGGCCCTGGAACAGGTCCAGGAACGGGACCGGGCCGTCGGGTCCGACGACCTCGACCGTCCCGTCGAACTCCACCATCGGCAACCGGCGGCGGGCCGCGGCGATGGCGTCGCCCTCGCGGGTGTGGGCCTTCTCCCGGACCAGCAGCTCGTCCCGGGCGGCCTGCCAGGTGGCCAGGTCGGCCACAGGCGGTCGGCCGGGCAGCGCGTTGGTCGTGTGCGTGGTGGTCATGGTGTCCTCCGTGGTGTCTCATGCCGGGTCGTTTCGTAGGTACGTCCTACGATGGTCACCAGTACAGACGAGCGACACCGCCGAAACTCATCGGTCGGAGCGCCCGCAAGCTGAGCCTGCACGGACCACGTCGGGCTGCCGAGCGCACCGGCGCGTGCTCAGCCCGGGTCGACCGTGGTGGTGGCGTCGAAAGGCAGCCGCGGGGTGTGGCCGGGCAGCGCATGGTCGGGATCGGCTACGCCGAGCCGCAGCACGATGTAGGCGTATCCCAGGTTCGACAGGATGCGGCGCATCATCGCCCGGGTGCCGTCGATCTCGATGACCTGGCTGTACGGCAGCACGGCCAGCCCTTGGCCGGTGGCGTGCAGCCACACCGCGGACAGCGTCTGCCCGGCGCGCAACCACGCCGCCCGGTCGTCTCCGTCGCCGAACAGCACGACGTAGGTCGAGGACTTGTCGTGGCCGCCGCCGACGGCGAGCGCGCCACGGGCGCCGAAGTCGCGCTCGCCGACATCGGTCTCGGGACGCTTGTCGGGCAGGACCTCCGGCGGAATCCCGGCGCCGGCCGGACGCCCGGGGCCGGTCCAGCGTGCGGTCTCGGCCTGCCAGGCCGGTTCGGCCGCTGCGGCTTCCTCGGCGTGCGACACGGCCACGGCGAGCTCGCTGACCTGGTCGGGGGTGAGCCGGTGCAGATGCACACCGAACTCGCCCGCGATCCGGCGCAGTTCGTCGACCTGCTCCGCGGTGACCGGGGTGTCGACGGTCGGGCGGCGGTCGGTGTGCCGCAACCGCAGCGCCTGGACCAGGCGTACGGCCTCCGCGGTCACCGGCGCGTCGCCGCTGATCGTGAGGGTGGCGAGGTGTGCCGGCTGCGCGGGGTCCGGCAGCGGGCGCACCTCGACCGTGTGGCCCTGCGCCAGCAGCGCGACCTGCGCGTGGTGCAGCGCGGCACCGCAGCTGACGAGCAGCATCCGCTCGTCGGGATCGATGCCGGGCAGCGCCCGGGACGTCTCGGCGTAGAGGTCGAGGCGGTCGGCGTGGACCTGCCAGTGCCAGGGCTGGGTGTTGTGGATCGAGGGGGCGCGGCCGGCAGCCTCGGCCGCCTGGGCGTACGCGGCCGCGGGCGACCGGTCGTGCTCTCCGGCGGTGGTGTTCATGGTGGCTGCCTCCCGTGCCTCGTCAGCCCGTGGCCGCCGCGGCCGGAGGCGAAACGCGGGCGCCCCGGCCGCACCGGCCCTGCTCCCTACGAATACCCGCCCGGACCTGCCATGTGCAGCAGGTTCGCACTATCCGTGACATGAGAAAGCCCCGCCGCACGGTCTCCGGACGCGTACAGCGAGGCTCCTTCAGTCTATGCGGTACGGGTCAGCTTCGCAGCAGGTCGCCGGTCTCCGGGGCGTGGCAGGCGGCCGGATCGACGGCCAGCACCACGCCGAGCAGGTCGCCGAGGGCGTGGGCGAGGCGGGGGTCGGCCAGCTCGTAACGCGAGCGGCGGCCTTCGGGCACGGCGACGACCAGGCCGCAGCCGCGCAGGCAGGCGAGGTGATTGGACATGTTCTGCCGGCTGACCTCGAGCAGGTCGGCCAGGTCCGCCGGGTAGGCCGGGCCGTCGCGCAGGGCGAGCAGCAGCCGGGCGCGGGTCGGGTCGGACAGCGCGTGCCCGAAGCGGGCCAGCACCTGCCCGTACGTCGGCGGCGAGGCGATCGTGTCCACGGCCGAATAGTACATCGCAGGATGAACAAATCGCCTGGTGTACACCCTCAGCGGCGGTGGACCTGGCCGTGCGCGGACTCGCAGTGCTCGTCGGCGCTCTCCCGGACCTGGTGGTCGACCTGCAGGGTGGTGTGGGTGATCCCGTGCGACGCCGCCAGCAGCCGCTCCAGCTCGCGGCGCACCAGGTGGCAGTCGGCGGGCTCGTCGACGAGCACGTGCGCCGACAGCGCCGCCTGCCCGGAGTCGATCGTCCATACGTGCAGGTCGTGGACCTCGACGACGCCCTCGGTGGCGAGCATGTCCACCCCGATCACCTCGGGACGCACCCCGGCGGGCGCGGCGTTGAGCAGCACCCGGCCGGACTCGCACAGCAGCGTCCAGCCACCCTTGATCATGAGTACGACCACGACCAGCGTGGCGACCGCGTCGGCGCGCGCCCAGCCGGTCAGCAGCACCACCAGGCCCGCAGCCGTCGCCGCGACCGAGGCGAACATGTCCATCAGCACATGCTGGTAGGCGCCCTGGACATTGAGGCTGGACCGGTTGGCCTTGCCGATCGCCCACGCCGCCAGCACGTTGACGGAGAGGCCGAGCAGGCCGGTGACGACGACCATCCACCCGGTGACCTCGGTGGGCTCGGCCAGCCGGGCGATCGCCTCGTAGCCCAGCCAGCCCGCCAGCAGCAGCAGGCTCAGCCCGTTGGCCGCCGCGGACAGGATCTCCGCCCGGGCCAGGCCGAACGTGTAGCGCCCGCCGGCGGGCCGGGCGGCGAACCGCATGGCGACCAGCGCGAGCACGATCGCGGCGGCATCGGTGAGCATGTGCGCGGCATCGGAGATGAGGGCCAGCGACTGCGCGAGGACCCCGACGACGACCTCGACCGCCATGAACGCGGCGATGACCGACAGCGCGATGGCCAGCCAGCGCCGGTCGGCGTCGCGGCTCACTGCGTGCGAGTGCCCGTCGTGGCCGCGCCCCTCATGAGCGTGCCCGTCGCGGTTGTGCCCGTGGTGCCCATGGTCGTCATGCATCGTCGTCCACCTCGTGCCCGGAATGCTGACATCGTGCGCCCCAGCAGCGGAAATAGTGTCGCCGACGCGCGCGGCACGCCGACAGTACAGCGAACCATGAATTCATTGCAACATGAACATGGCAACGGATGTCATCGCCGCACCACCGTACGCAATGACACGACTGCGCGCTGTCGGCCCGCGGACGCACTCCCCACTCTGTCGCCACGGATGTCTATGGTTGCCGCCATGGACGACCTCCTCGCCCCCCGCCGACCCGTCTTCGACGCCCGGATCAGCCTGGCCACCGCCGTACACGCACAACCCGGCGTGTACGCCCTGCTGCTCGGCTCCGGCACGTCCACGGCGGCCGGCGTGCCCACCGGCTGGGGCGTCGTGACCGCACTGGTCGCGAAGGTCGCCGCCGCCGCCGGGGAGGCCATGCCCACCGACGCCGACATCGAGAAGTGGTGGACCGAACACGGCGACGGCGCACCACTGGGCTACTCCGCGCTGCTGGAATCGCTGGCCAGCACCCCCGCGGCACGGCGGGCGCTGCTCGCATCGTTCTTCGAGCCCACCGCCGAGGAGCGCCAGCAGGGCGTCAAGGTCCCCGGCGCCGCCCACCGCGCCATCGCCGCGCTGGTCGCCCGCGGCGCGGTGCGCGTCATCATCACCACCAACTTCGACCGGCTCATCGAACAGGCACTCGAAGCCGAGGGCATCTTCCCGCAGGTCATCGCCAGCCCCGCCGCGATCGAGGGCATGGAGCCGCTCCCCCACGCCCGCTGCACCGTCATCAAACTGCACGGCGACTACGCCCGCACCGACCAGCTCAACACCGTCGAAGAGCTGAGCGCCTACTCCGCGCCATGGCAGCGGCTGCTCGAACGCGTGCTCGACGAATACGGCCTTATCGTCAACGGCTGGTCCGGCGACTGGGACCACGGCCTGGTCGCCGCCCTCGAAGGCACCCGTTCCCGGCGCTACCCGCTGTTCTGGGCGTCCCGCGGCGAACTCGGCCAGATCGCCAAGCGCCTCGTGGCGCAGCACCGCGCCCACGTCATCACCGGCGCCGCCGCCGAGCAGTTCTTCCCCGACCTCGTCAACCGGCTCGAAGCCCTCGACGACCTCGCCGACCCGCCGCTGACCAAAGCCATGGCGGTGGCCCGGCTCAAGCGGCTGCTGCCCGACCCGGTCAAGCACATCGAGGTCGCCGACCTGTTCGACACCGAGATCCGGCGGCTGCGCGACTACCTGCGCACCATGCCGCCCGAGCCACCCGCCCAGGATCCCGCGACCTGGCAGCGGGTCCATGACGACGTACGCGCCCGCTGCGACACCCTGATGCGGCTGCTCGCCCACGGGGTCTACCTCGACCGCGACCGCCAGCACACCGCCCTGTGGGTGCGCGTCATCGAGCAGCTCATGCGCGCCCGCCGCCGCCCCGAGGGCGAGCCGGACCCACGCTGGACCGACCTGCAGCACTACCCGGCGCTGCTGGCACTGAAAACGGCGAGCCTGGCCGCGGTCGCGTCCTACCACGACGACGTGCTGCTGCGGCTGCTGCGCCGGCCGACCTGGCGGATCCGGGCCGGCAACGGCCACCGGCCGGTCGCCGCGATGGACGCGCTGCACGACTGCCGGGTGCTCGACTTCGACACCGTCAACGCGTTCCCCCGCTGGCAGGGCGTCACCTGGCAGTATCCGCAGAGCCGCCTGCTGCGCGAGGAGACCCTGCCCGTGCTGCTGCCCCTGGTCGGCGACGAGGACTCGTTCCTACAGCTCTACCACCGCACCGAATACCGCACCGCGCTGGCGCAGTCGCTGTTCGGGGTCGGCGACGGACTGGGGCCCGCACCGGGCGGGTTCGCCGTGGACTCGCAGTGGGCGGCCGACGGCACCCTGTACTGGGAGGCCGACTTCCGCGAGAACGCCGACCGCGACATCTGGGAGCGTACGCCGCTGGGCCGCCGCGACGGCGAAGCCTACGGCCGCCGACTGGCCGCCCTGGCCGAACAGCTGCGCGGACAGGACGGCTGACCGTCGCGACCGGATCAGGCCGGTCGCACCCGCTCGTGCGCCGTCGTCGGCACGCGCGGTTCAGTGAGAAGCGGTGGCCTTGCCCGGCAGCAGCCTGACCGGCACCTCGCGGCCGTCGGCGTGCGCGGCGGTGAGGCGGAAGGCCCCCGACTCCGTCACCTCGAATCTCACCCCGATCTGCGGCACGCCGGCCGGGGCCGGTTCGAGCAGCAGCTCGTATGCGCCCAGGGACTCGTTCGCGGCGACGGCCGGGCTCTGGCCCTGGAAGACGCGCACCTGGATGACGGGCTGGTCGTCGTCAGCGGTGGTGAACACCTCCGTACGCGCGCACGGCACGGCCTGACCGCGTTCGATGAGCGGCATGAACATCGCGCCGCGCACCTCGATGCCGACGGTGAGGCCCGTCGCGCCGCCGCGGATCGGCACGGTGAACGCGCTGCTCGCCGTGGGCTCGGCCGCCTGCGGCGGGACGTTGCCGAGCGCCCTGTGCAGTCGCCGGACGAGCTCCGGGCCGGGCAGGCGGCCGCCGGTGACGTCCTCGTGCGCGTACCCGGACAGCGCCGGGAACGGCTCGCCCGCCAGCAGCAGCGGCACGATCGGCCGGCCGAGCAGCCGGGCGTGGTCGATCTCGCGGGCGACCCAGCCGTCGTGCGACGCGGCGGGCGTCATCACCACGACGACGGCCGAGCTGCCGTCGAGCTGTGCCCGGGTGTAGGTGGACCACCAGCCGTCCGTCATCGGCTGCGTGTCGTACCGCATGGACAGCCCGCCTGCCACGAGGTGGGCGGCCAGCCGCCCGACGTAGGCAGCGTCGTGTTCACGACTGAAACTGATGAACACCGGCCCGCTCATGCGCCGCATGGTAGCTGCCGGGCTCAATCCAGGATGGACTCACCGCCCGGGTAGGCGAACGAGGCCCTCGGGGCGTAGAAGCCCCAGGTGACCTCCAGCGGGCTCGCCGGGCGCAGCGCGTACACGGAATGGGTCTTGTCCAGGAACTCCAGCTTCTCGACCTCGAAGTCGGCGACCGGCTCGGAGATGAACGGGTAGTTGCCCGCGACGAACCTCCCGTCGACCTCGGTGAGGTATCGCAGCTGGCCGCGGGCGGTCTCGCCGAGCTGGGGGCCGACTCGCACGGTGGTGCGGATGACCGGCACGCCGTCGGAGGTCGTGGTCGCGGTCAGCTTCCGGCCGTGGATCTCGATGGCGGTGGTGCCGACGGTGGCCGGCACGCCGCGGGCGGAGGCGTAGTCGCGCACCACCGCGCTGGAGTTGAAGTAGTGCGTCCACCAGCGGCCGGGGGTGACGCCGTCGGGCGCGTACGCGTCCTCCAGGTCGGGGCCGATGTAGGTCAGCGAGTACGCGCCGAAACCGGAGGTCTGCTCCGGGGAGTCGACCACGTACTGGTTCATGAAGACCTGGCGGTTGGCCATGGGTTTCAGGCCCCCGGGCACCAGCGCCGCAACCGCGTCGGGGTCGGCGGGCACCCAGCCGAAGTAGAGCATGCGGCTGTTGACGACGAGCTGAGGGGCTTCGAGATCAGGCATCGAGAACTCTCCTGGACGTTGCTGTGTGTAGCCAGAAAGCTACGAGCCGCACGTCCTGCCCGGCAATCGAATATCGACTACTGTCGACATACCGATAGCACCGCGTCGACCTGCGTCACCGGCGGCGGGTGGGTCCCCTCGACGCCCGACCGGCCGACATGATCTCCTTGGGGCGTCGACACCGGGAGGATTCCGCCATGCTTCAGCGCTACGACCAGCGCAACGCCGACCTGAAGTACTGGGTCAACGGCGTGCTGCGCCACCGCGACGAGCCGGGGATCTCCCCGTTCGACTCCGTCGTGCAGGGCGGTGACGCGGTATGGGAAGGCTTGCGGCTCTACCAGGGCCGGATCTTCGCCCTCGACGCGCACCTGGCCCGGCTGCGCCGCTCGGCCGCCGCGCTCGGCTTCGCCGCCGTGCCCTCCGACGAGGAGATCACCGCGGCACTGACCGCGACCCTGCGGGCCAACGAGATGACCGACGGTGTACACGTCCGGCTCACCCTGACCCGCGGCGTGAAGGTCACCAGCGGCATGGACCCGCGGCTCAACCAGTCCGGCTGCACGCTGATCGTGCTCGCCGAGCACAAGGCACCCGTGTACGACACCGGCGGCCTGAAGCTGGCCACCTCCAGCGTGCGCCGCCCCGGCCCGGACGTGCTCGACCCGAAGATCCACCACAACAACCTGATCAACTCGATCCTGGCGAAGATGGAGGCCACTCTCTCCGGAGCCGACGACGCGCTGATGCTCGACGGGCGCGGCTTCGTCGCCGAGACCAACGCCACCCACCTGTTCGCGGTGGTACGCGGGCAGCTGGCCACCCCGCGCACGGTCGCCTGCCCCGAGGGCGTCACCCGGGAGACCGTGCTGGCCCTGGCCGCCGAGGCGGGCATCGACGTCGAGGTGCGCGACATCTCACTGGCCGAGATGTACTCCGCCGACGAGGTGTTCTGCACCGGCACCATGGGCGAGATCGCGGGCGTGGTGCAGATCGACGGGCGCGTCATCGGCGACGGCGCGATCGGCCCGGTCACCAAGCGCCTGGCGGACGTCTACCTCGCGCACGCCCGCAGCTCGGGCACCCCGGTCGTCTGAGTCACGCCGCGGCGGCGGTCAGCCGGTGGGCGTGCAGCTCGTCGTAGTACGGCCGGGCCGCGTCGACCAGGTGGCGGAGCCGGTCGGGCACCACGGCCGGGGACGGGTCGTAGGCGGCGAAGCCGGTCGACGACTCCACATTGGCGTACCAGTGGGGCGCCCACACGCCGTCGGTGTCGCGCGGGCCGGACGGCCAGCTCAGCATCGCCGGGTCCCAGCCGATGCCCAGCGCCGCGCACAGCTTCGCCAGCACCCCGGCCGGGTCCCGGAGCAGGTCCGCGGCGTCGACCACGGGGCCGCCGTAGGCCCGGAAGATCTCGGCCTGCTGCGTGAACCCGAGGTCGGCCAGCGTCGGCTCGCCGCGCACCTTCGCGTACGACGCGACGACGTGCGCCGGGTCGCGGATGAGGTACGCGTTGGCCAGCTCGGCCAGCCAGCCACGGCCGATCTCGGGCAGCAGGTGGTGGGTCATGTGCTTCTGGTAGTACACGTCGACGCCGGGCGGCAGCGGGCCGGTGAGCGCCGCGGCCACGTCCTGCCAGCGCCGCGGCTGGCTCGCCAGGACCTCGGCACGGCCCGGGTGGTCCAGGCCGGTGACGTCGAGGTAGTGCGCATACAGCGGTTCATCCACGACCAGCGTGTCCGCCCGCGCACCGAAGCTGCGCATGAGCGCCGTCGACACGTTGCGCGGCCCCGACCACATCGCCACTCGAGTCACCATCGCCGCCTCCTCGTGACGCAGCGTACCCGCCAATGATCACCGACGTGCGGGCGGCGCCACGCCGGGCACGACACTCGAACCGGTGAAGAGGGTGCCCATTCATGATCTCATTCATCAATCCACACATTTAAGCGGGTTACGGTCGGCGTCCACTACCTGGCGCACCGTGACGGGCCACCGCCCGCACACACGCCACGGCTCCCCTCGAGAGAGGCGTCCCCGTGCCACGATCACAGGTCGGTACCCGGCCCATCCTGCTCCTGGCCACCGCATTGGCCCTGACCTTCGCGCCGCCCGCGGTGATGGCGGCAGCCGACCCGCCGCCGCTGGCACCGGGCACATTGGCCAAATCAGTGCAGAACGTCACCGATCCCGGCTCAAACCCGGCCGACCACGGCGACGTCGTCAACTGGGTCATGTCCTACGACGACCCCGGCGCGGGCGGCTCGGTGACGGTCACCGACCCGATCGGCTCCGGCCAGGCGCTCGTGCCCGGCTCTTTGCGGGTGCCGCCGGACTGGGTCAAGTCCTGGTCCACCGACGGGAGCACGTTCTCGACCACCGAACCGGCGTCCGGCACGGTCGCGGTCCGCGCCACCAATCCCGACCTGCAGCCCGGCGGCACCAGCCTGACCCGCCTGCTGCTGCCGCCGGTGCAGCCCACCACCACCGCGACCGGTGGCGACGGGTTCACCCCGGTGCTCTACCGGTCGGCCAACGGCGCGGTCGAGTCGTGGAACATCTACCACCACCTCGTACCGGCGGCCCCGAAGGTGGTCTGCATCAACCTGCTGACCGCCCAGCCCTGCGCGGGCGGCCCCTGGCCGCGGCCGCTGAACAGCACCGCCGGGCCGCTCGGCACGGGCAGCACCGGCGACCTGGGCAGCCCGATGGCCCCGCAGTTCGTCTTCGACCCCGAGCGGCCGGGAGTCGTCTACTTCCCCGCCCACACCACCGCCGCGCTCGGCGTCGCCTGCCTCGACCTGGATGCCCGCGCCAACTGCGGCTTCTTCCCGCTCACCCCCACCGGCGGCAGCCCGTCGGCCAGCAACAACATCGCCGGACTGGCCCACACCAACGGCAACCTGTACGCCGCGTCCACCAACGGATCGGTGCTCTGCCTGACCATGTCCACCCGGACGCCGTGCGCCGGGCAGCCGTACACCGGGATCGTCGCACCGCACAGCGACTCCTCTCCCAACACCGTCCTGCAGTTCTTCGGCTCCACCACACTGGCCGGCGGGAAGATCTTCATCTCCTCCTCGCCGACCAGTGGCGCGAAGCTCGCCTGCTTCGACCCGGCCACCAACAGCGCCTGCACCGGCTGGGCCACCCCCAAGGCCGCCGGTCCGGCAGGCCTGATCACCTACGGCATCTTCACCACGTACACCACCACCGGTGACGACGAGGGCGTGTGCGTGCCCCCGGCGAACGGGGTTTACCAGCTGCACTGCTACACGATCGCGGGCGCATCCCTGACCCCGCCCGCGTTCCCGCCCATGCCCAACGGCGTGTACACCTTCAACCCGAAGGTCATCACCGGTCCCGACGGGCACCTGCGCAGCTACTTCCCGTTCTGGAACGGGCCGATCCTCGGCGCGACCGGCTGCTGGGACTGGAACACCGACGCGGCCTGCGCCGGCATGGCCTTCCCGCGTACCCACCCGGGCGTCGGCGGCAGCGGCTACACCCGTGACTACGGCTACGACTACGACGAGGCCGGCGAGTGCCTCCTCGGGCTCGGTGACGCGGGTCTGCTCTTCTCCATGGACCCGATCACCGGCGCGTCGCCCTGCTTCCGCGCGGGGGCGTCGCTCACCCTGGCCACGCCCGACTTCTACTGCGACGGGGCCTCCGGGCACATCTCCGGCTACCAGGACGCGCGCCTGGTCGACATCGACATCGCCAACATCGACCTGGCCAACTCCGCCGCGACCATCAGCAAGCCGGACAACACGGTGATCGCGACCCTGCCGTTCGCCGCCGACGGCAGCGTCGACCTGTCCGGCATCTCGCCGAGCACGCACCCGGCCCTGGTCATCGACGCCAGCCTGCGGCTGCTCAACGTCGACGACTTCGGCGGCGGCAACGAGCCGCACCTCGTCGCGGGCTTCGACGGCGACCCGCCGCAGATCTGCTTCCAGACCAAGCTGAGCAGCGACTGTGGCGTGTACTCCGTGTCCAACACCGCCACCGGCACCGATGCCGGGGGTGCGCTCACCTCCAACACCGTCCAGCAGCCCATCAACCCCGGCCAGGCCTGCCAGCCGAACATCACCGTCAACAAGGAGATCTGCAAGGACAGCCGGGCCTCGCGGTGCGGACCGGGCGGCGTCGGACCATGGGGCAAGGTCAGCCCGGCCGGGCTGCTCGGGATCCTCGGCACGGCGTACTGGCGGATCACGGTGACCAACTCCGGCCCGGTCGACGCGGTGGGGGTGACCGTCAACGACTCGGTCGCGCCGGGCTGCGTCACCGCGGGCGGGACGTTCACCCTGGCCGCCGGGGCGAGCAAGCAGATCCACTGCTCGACGTTCCTGCTGCTGCTGCCGCTGACCAACACGGCCAGTGTCGACTACAGCGCGGCCGGCGCACCTTCGGGAACGCCGCCGAGCACGTCGGGCACGTCGTCGGCGACGGCCTGCTCACTGCTGTGCATCCTCGGCTCCCCCGACCGGGCCGCGGAATTGCGCGACCGCTGATCCTGATCCTCCCCGCCGGGTGCTCCTCGGCGGAGAGCAGCGGAAACGCTCCGTAGAACCGGGAGTCGCGGCACCTGTCCGGGTGCCGCGACTCCTTCTGTGGCGCAGATCACACCGATGGCCGCCGGGATGCAGTCTCGCGCCAGGGGCCGACTCCGATCGGACCGCCCTTCAAGGTCCCTGGGTTCACCGACGCGCGCCCAGCGATGCACACTCGTACTCCCCTGAACGGGATGGCATTCCTGGAGGCAACGGCGAGCTGTGGGCATCATCCACAACCGAATCGGAGGGCTCGCCGAAGGGTCGGAGCATGACTACGGTGGCCCGCATGCCTGAACTGATAACGCCCACCACCAGCATGTACGTCGCGTTCCAGGAGTGCCGCGACGATTGGGGACCCGGTCTCCACGAGGACGGCTTCGGCATCGGCCCCGGCGACGACCTGGATTCTCCCGACGGGTTCGCCGCCTGGGTGCACGAGCGCCGCCGGCTGGACCATGCGGCCGGAGAGCCCTGCCCCGACGAGAAGCACGCCTCATGCCGGTGGATCGTCGAGGACGGCCGGGTGCTCGGGGGAATCGCCCTGCGGCACAAGTACGACGACGACCTCGGCCAGATCGGCTACGGCGTACGCCCCTCCGCGCGCCGCCGCGGGCTGGCGAGCTGGGCGCTCGGCGAGATGCTCCGCGAGGCGCGCACCGTGCTGGGCCTGGACCGCGTCCTCATTCCCTGCCTGGTGGACAACCTCGCCTCGGCCCGCACCATCGAGAGCCAGGGCGGCCTGCTCGAAGGCGTCCGCGACGCCGGACACGTCCGCGTGCGGCGCTACTGGATCACTCTGGACCGGTGACCTTCCGCCGTCCCGCCGTCGGCGGCCTCGGCCGGCGGGCGGCGGGACAGCGAGGATTGCGCCCCCGCGATACCTTCTCCGGCCATGAGATCACGATTGCTGGTGGCCGGGGCGCTCATCGGCGCACTGCTGACCACGGCCTGCTCGATCAGATGGAACACCGGCGAGGAGGGTGCCGCGCCGACGCCCGCACCGGTCGTGAGCGCCGACGCCGCAACGACGGCCTCCGTGATCGAGTTGCTGCGCGCGGGCACGAAGTTCATCGACCAGACCAGCTTCCGCACCGACGTCGACATCGCCGGTGGGCAGATCACCACCCGGTCGCACATGGACAACCTGCACAAACGCGGCGAGGCGGTCATCTCCGCCAACGGCAGGAACAGCGAGATCCGCATGATCGATGACGCCCTGTTCATGAAGACACAGGCGGTTGCTGGTGTCGGCGACGGCTGGCTGAGCCTGGACCCGGTGAAGGTGCCGCCGACCTTCGAGATGGGCTTCGCCCCGGGCAAGAACGATCCCGGCGGCTCCGCGCGGCTGATCGCCGCGGTCGTCACGGCCGAGATCGCCGGCACCGAGATCACCGGAACCATCGACCTGAGCAAGGTCGGCACCGGCAACGGGATCAGCTTCCGGCTCACCAAGGGCCAGCAGTTCCCCGACAGCATGCGCAGCCATCCGTTCCGCGCCTCGCTGGATGGTCAGGGACGGCTGGTCAGTTTCCTGATTCCGGCGACCGGCGGAGCGCCGAGCGCCACGCTGCGCTACAGCGACTTCGGCGCGCCGGTCACGGTGTCACCGCCGCCGGGCGCGACGCCCGCGCCGGAGGCGCTCTACCCGCAGCTAGGCCTGCACTGACCTGGTCGCTGCCCGGCGAGCGCCGGCCCAGTGGTCGTGCCGCGACACGGCTTCCGGGCGAACGAGGCGTGCACCTGACAACGCTCACGAGTGGTGGTCCGGCAGCCCCGAGGGGCACCTTCTTACACGCAGAGCGATAAGAAGGTGCCCCTGCTTCGTACGGTCAGCGGGCGGTGATGTTCAGGGGGAGGCCGGTGCCGGCGGCGTTGAAACCGAAGGACTCCTCCTGGCCGGGGGCGATGTCGCCGTTGTAGGCGACGTTGACGAACTTGTGGTGCTGGCCGGTCGAGGTGCGGGTCGAGCTCCAGGAACTGCTGACCGTGGTGCCTGCGGGCAGATCGAACTCGACGGTCCAGCTCGTCGTCGCCGTGGCGCAGTTGTTCTTGATGAACACGTCCATGCCGTAGCCGCTGCCCCAGGCCGAGGGCTGCACGGTGCGGACGGTGAGACAGCCGGCGGGGGCGGACGGCGACGGGCTCGACGACCTGGACGGCGACGGCGACGGCGACGGTGACGCCGGGGCGGACGGGCTCGGGGAAGCGGTCGTCGGGGACGGGCTGGGCGCGCCGGTCAGCGACTTGAGGAACAGCGACGCGGCCGGGTCGGTACGGGTGGCGTCGACGCCGTGGCCACCGGTGTAGTCGAGCTGCTCGCGGCCCGCCCAGTCCGGGATGCGGGTGCCCGCCTGGTCCAGGTGCTGCCAGCCGGTGCCGCTCCAGCCGAACTGGTAGATCCGCTGATGGTCGGCGTAGTACGCGGTGTAGGCCGCGCCCGCGGTGACCTGCTTGGACATCGTGTTGTTGAAGAAGACGTTGCGCGGGCCGGTGGAGCCGGACCACTTGACCGCCTTCTTGCCCGCGCCCCACCAGATCGGGAACCAGGTCGAGGCGTCGGTGCCGCCGCCGCCCTCCTCACCGCAGTTGGCGGTGCAGCTCGCGGAGCGGTGCTGGAACGGCACGGTCACCGTGTTCAGCTCGATGAGGTTGTTGCGCTCCCAGCCGCCGTGCAGGTTGATGTCGGAGTCGAAGTCGTTGCCGATGACGACGTTGCCCGACGACGACCATTGGAACGTGAAGTGGCGCAGGTTGCGCGAGGTGTTGCCGGCATACAGCGAGTCCCAGACGCGCGAGCCGCGGAAGTATCCGTTGCCGCCCTTGCCTTTGTTCCAGGACCCGTCGAGGGAGTTGCCGACGATCTGCAGGTGGTAGGCCTCCTCGGTGACGATCGGGTGCGAGCCGGTCATCTGCGCGCTGATCCCGCGCACCCACGAGTTGGCGGCCCACTTGAAGACGATGCCGTGCATCTCGTCGGCCGGGGACATGTTGCCGTAGTTGTGCACCGCGTCGGCGGCGTTCAGGCCCGGCATGTCCTGGGTGAGGGCGAAGTTCTCGAACCCGACGCCGAGCACGGGGTCCACCAGCGGGGCCGCCTTGGAGTCGTACACCGTGCCGTCGATCGCGGCGCTGCCGTCGGAGGTCGAGGTGACCGGGACGTCGTACTCCAGGGGCTTGTCGAGGGTCAGGGTGCGGTTGGTGCTGTTCACGGCCGTGATGGTGAAGATCTGCTGGCGCATGTGGATGTTCTGCAGGGTGCCGTCGGCCGGGGTCACGTCCTGCTGGGCGTAGAAGTTCAGCGAGTTCGCAGCACGGATGTTGACCAGCCCGCCGACCGTGAACGCGCTCAGCGAGCCGCTGGTCGCCAGGTGCACGACGGTGTCACCGGTGCGGGCGGCGAAGCCGGTGTCGCCGGTCTTTCCGCGCAGCTTGAGCCCGGCCTTCCAGTGCACGTTGACGGTGCCCTCGAAGAGGTCCTTGCGGTTGGCCGGCGCGGCGGCGTACTCGCTCGCGTAGCTGGTGTGCACGCCGCGCGACTGCACCCGGAACAGGCCGCGGCCGGGCCAGATCCAGCCGCCCTTGGCCGAGCCCGAGGTCATGCCGTCCTCGTCCCAGTCCGAGCCGTCGGCCGTGAGCGCGTCGTAGCGGGTGTTCGCGTCGGGCCGGAACACCAGCTTCGTGCCGCCGGTGCCGCTGCCCGCGCCCCGGATGATCAGGTAGTCGGCGTCGACGGCGAGCTGGCGGGACACGTTGAGCGTGCCGGCGGGCAGGGTGATCAGGGAGAGCTTGGTGTAGCTCGCGCCGGGTGAGCAGCCGGTGCGTACGGCGTCGATGGCGGCCTGCAGGCCGGTGGAGTCGTCGACGCCGTCGTTCGGGGTGACGGCGTACGTCGCGGCCAGCTCGGCCGGGGTGATCTGGCAGGCCGCGTCGGGGTTGGTCTCGGCGGTGCCGGGCAGGTTCGCGCCGCCCCGGTAGCCGGCCTTGGACCAGTCGTAGAGGCCGGTGATCGGGGCGCGCCGGTTGGCGGCGGACAGGTCGAGTGTGGTCAGCGCGAGGACGGGGGTCGGCACCGGGCGGTCGGGCACCGCCATGAGCAGCCCTGTGGTGAGCAGGGCCGCGGTGACTCCGGCCAGCATCGGCTTGGGGACGGATCGTCGAGACATCAGGTGCCTCCGGGGATGGGGGTCTCCAATGGACTCCTGTGATCGAACAGTTTGCTGACATGAATCCAGCTGGTCAATAGGCAGACACAAATTGACTCGGCGTCCACATACGTGGACGCCGAGGATCTTACATATATGTGTATGCGCAGCTGAAGGCCGATGTCACAACGGCGAAGGGCACCCGGCGAGTTCGGAGTGGTCGTAGGTCCAGAACCCGAAGAACCCCGAGTTCACCCACCGGTACACGTGCCAGTACCGGTAGTCGTACTCGAGTGGGTAGGGCAGGTGGGCGACGAGCGCGACCTGCGCGCCGACGTAGCGGTACTGGCTGGTCGTGGTGGAGCCGCAGCGGTCGCCGCCGGTGGCGCTCACGGCCAGGTCGGCGGACGCGGCGATCGCCTCACCGCTGCACCGCACGACGTAACTGCTCTGGTAGTAGCCGGAGCCGGCGTTCACCACCTGCCAGTAGCGGTAGCTGCCCACCGATCCGACCAGCCAGAACGTCTTCGGCGTGCCGCCCACGTAGCGGCTGTAGCTGCCCACGGCGGAGCAGGCCAGGTCGTCCGGTGCGGCGTGGGCCGCGGCCGGGGCGACGAGCACGGATGCCAGCGCCGCGACCGCGGCGACGAGTGCGATTCGGAGTCTCATGCCTCGGCAACGTAGGGCCACCCGAACCTGCCAAGCCCGTGCTCGACGCCATCCCGACACGTCCCGTCACGGCACCAGATCGGCCGGCAGCCCCTGCAGCGCCACCGGGCGGCGGAAACGCTCGATCGACTCGGTGCCGACCGACGTCGACCAGGACGCCGACGTCGCCGGCCACGGCCCGCCGTGCTGCATGGCGTCACAGACCGCGACGCCGGTGGGCACGCCGTTCCACACGATGCGTCCGGCCCGCGCCAGCAGCCCCGGCAGCAGCGAGCGGGCCGCGTCCCGGTCGGTCTCGTCGGCGAAGACCGACGCGGTCAGCGAGCCCTCCAGCCGGGACGGCACGTCCTCGGCGGCGCCGACGGCGATCACCACGGACGGCCCGAAGTGCTCCTCGATCAGCTCCCCCGCCAGCTCGTCGACGTCCACGACCACCGCGAACGGCGCGGGCGAGCCCGCACCCGCGACGACCCGGTGCGCCGCCGCCGCGCGCGCCTGCCACTTCTCGTGCGCCTGCGCCATTCCCGCGGTCAGCATCCGGTGCACCGGCACCGCCGCGACCGCGTTCGCCAGCTCGTCCGCGAACTCCGCCGACCCGGTCACGACCAGGCCCGGCTTGGTGCACAGCTGTCCCGCGGAACCGGTGACCGCCGCGGCCAGCGCCGACACGGTCGCCGGGACGGCCGCGCCGGGCAGCACCAGCACCGGGTTGAGCGAACCCATCTCGGCGTACACCGGGATCGGGTCGGGCCGGGCCGCGGCCGCGTCCATCAACGCCCGGCCGCCGGTCAGCGAACCGGTGAAGCCGACCGCCCGGATCCCCGCTGCCCGCACCAGTTCCAGGGACACCTCGGGCCCGCCCGCGACCAGCGAGAACGCGCCGTCGGGCAGGGCGCGGGCGAGGATCTGCCCGAGCAGCTCGCCGGTGCGCGGTTGCGCCGGGTGCGCCTTGACCACCACCGGGCACCCCGCGGCCAGCGCCGACGCGGTGTCGCCGCCGCTCACGCCGAACGCGAGCGGGAAGTTCGACGCGGCGAACACCGCGACCGGTCCGACCGGGACGGGCACGGTCACCACGTCACCGCCTCCCGCGGCGACCCCGGCGGACACCCGCCGCCACGGCTTGGCCGCGTGGTCGCCGAGCAGCCGCAGCTGGCCGGTGGTGCGATTGAGCTCGCCGCGCAGCCGGGCCATGGTCAGCCCGGTCTCCTCCAACGCGGTCGCGACGATCTCGCCGCCCGCCGCGGCGAGCGCGTCCGCGCACGCGTGCAGCATGGTGCGGCGCATCTCGCCGCTGAGCGACGCCAGGTGCGGTGCGGCGGCGACGGCCTGCGACACCGCGGTGGACACGTTCATGCGTTCTCCTTGCCGTCGCCGGCCGCGGTGAGCGGCCGGCGGGATCGTCGGTTCCGGTCGCCGCGGGCCGCGGTCAGGAGCGGAACTCTTTGGTCAGGGCGGCCAGCAGCGGCTGGAACGCGGCGGAGGCGAGGCCGAGGTGGTACAGGCTGAGCCGGGTCGCCCCGGCCTCGCGCAACCTGGCCACGTGTTCGGACAGCCGGTCGGGCGACGTCGGCGGCAGCACGGTCACGTAGGCGTCCACGATGACACGTTCAGCCAGTGCCGACACCAGGCCCGCCGTGGCCGGGTCGGTCGGCCAGCAGGGCACCAGGACCCGGTCCACCAGAGGCAGCACCTTCGGGGCGAGGCCCGGTGACGGCCCGACCGCCCACGGGTCGGGGTGACCGTGCAACGTAACCGGCGCGTCCGGGGCGTGCCGGCGCACCTCGGCCAGCACCTCGGCCAGCATGTCGGCCGTGGCGTCGTGCCGGGCCGCGAGCAGCGCCGACGCCGTCTGCTCGGGCAGCGGGGTCTCAGCGCGCACGGCATCACGCAGCGCGGCGACGACCTGCTCGGGGTCCAGCCCTCGCGCGGCCCACGAGGCGGCGCAGGCGGTGCAGCAGCAGATGCTCAGCAGCCGCTGGACCAGCGGGGAGTACGCCCCGTCGGTCTTCTCGTGGCAGCCGATGTGCGCCACGCCCATCTGCCCGCACGACTCCAGTGACACCCCGTCGACCGGCAGGTCCCGCAGCGCCTCGCCGGCCAGCGTCACGCAGTGTTCGCGCACCTCCGCCTGCGCCGGGCACAGCGCGTACGGATATCGCTCGCCGAAGCAGTTGAGCACGGTCAAGTCGGGGTGCAGCAGGCCGAGCCGGGTGTCGTGCGCCAGCACGATCCACGCGTTGACGGCAATGCCCGCCGCGCGCAGCGCCGTCGCGGCCTCGCCCGCGGCGTCGTCGGTGCCGGTCCAGTCCGGCGCCTGCGGCACGAGGCGCCGCACCGCCCAGGCCTGCTCGCGTACGGGCCGGTAGAGCGCGGCGTGCCGGGCGTCGACGAAACGCCGCGTCGGGTGCAGCGGCGTCGCCGCCCGCGTCGAGTGGTACGACACGGCCAGGGTCACCGCGTCCGCGCCGGTCTGCGCGAAGCGATCGACGAAACCGTCGTCGCCGAGCACGTCCCACGGGAACGCGTGCACGCTGATCACCATCGCGGCCTCCGCTTGGTGTAGTCGGGCTCGAAGATGCGCCGGTACGACGTGTCGTCGCGTTCGCGGATCGCGCAGCGCAGGAAGTTCTCGTGCAGCCGGGCGAGCGCGTCGCGGTCGAGGCTGACGCCGAGTCCCGGCCCGTCGGGCAGCGCCACCGCGCCGCCGACGATCGGCAGTGGGCGCTCCAGCACGTCGACCCCGCACTGCCAGGGCGTGTGCGTGTCCGCGGCGTACGTCAGCTCCGGCAGCGCCGCGCCGAGCTGCGTCATCGCGGCGAGGCTGATGCCGAGGTGGCTGTTGGAGTGCATGGACACTCCGACGCCCCAGGTGCGGCAGATCGCGGCCAGTTCGGCGCTGCGGCGCAGCCCGCCCCAGTAGTGGTGGTCGGCGAGCACCACCCCGACCGCGCCCTGGGTGAACCCGGGTGCGATGTCGTCGGGGCTGACCACGCACATGTTGGTGGCCAGCGGCATCGGGGCCTTGGCCGCGACGGCCGCCATGCCGGGGATGCCCGGGGTCGGGTCCTCCAGGTATTCGAGCAGCCCGTCGGTCTCCTCGGCGACCCGCAGCGACGTCTCGACGCTCCACGCGGCGTTGGGGTCCAGGCGCAGCGGCAGGTCGGGGAACGCCTCCCGCAGCGCCCGGATCGCGGCGATCTCCTCGTCGGGCGGGAACACCCCGCCCTTGAGCTTGATCGAGCCGAAGCCGTACTGGTCGATCAGCTGGTGGGCCTGGGCGACGATCCCGGCCGGGTCGATCGCCTCCGGGTAGGGGTCGTCGACCGGCGGCAGCCCGCCGACCAGCGACGCGGGCCCGTCCGCGGGCGGATGCGCGTCCCACTTGTAGAACAGGTACGCCGAGAACGGCACCCGGTCGCGGACCGCCCCGCCGAGCAGGTCGGCCACCGGCCGCCCGGTCAGGTGCCCCTGCAGGTCCAGGCACGCCACCTCGAACGGGCTGAACACCCGCAACGCCGTCTTCTGCGGGCTGGAGCCGCCGGTCAGTCCATGCCGGTCAGGCGAGTCGGTGCCGCCGAGCGCGCGGCACACCCGCCGCCACAGGCCGTTGGTATCGAAGGGGTCCAGGCCGACCAGCGTCGCCGCGGCGGTGCGCAGCAGTTCCAGGTGCGGGGCATCGCCGTAGGTCTCACCCAGCCCGATCAGCCCGTCGCCGCAGCTCAGCTCCACGATCGCACGCAGCGCCCACGGCTGGTGCACCCCGGCCGAGTTGAGTATCGGCGGGTCAGGGAACGCCACCGGCGTGATCACGACTTCGCGGATGCGTACATCGCGCCTGCTCATGACTGCTCCTTACCACGCTCCGGGCACATGTCCATTCCGGCCTGTCGCGTTTCGGGACGCTCAAGCGTCCCGAAACGCGACACGCGCTGGACCACATAGTCCCCCGACCGTCCGCTCGTGTCCGCGTCCCGAAACGTGACACCGGCCACGGCCCTCGACTGCCCGCTCATGCCGGCGTCCCACGGCGCCTGAGGGGGGTGGATCGCCCGCCGTGGTCGACGGCGTTCATGCGGCCACCTCCGCCAGCGCGGCGCGGCCCCGGGCGATGATCGCCTTCAGCTCGGCCAGGTGCTCGGGCGACAGGTCGACGAGCGGCGGGCGCACCGGCCCGACCTCCAGGCCGTCGAGCCGGGCCCCTGCCTTGACCAGCGCGACCGCATACCCGGGGACCCGGTCCCGCAGGGCGACCAGCGGCAGGTAGAACTCGGCCAGCAGCCGGGACACGGCGGCCTTCTCCCCGGCGCGGACCGCGCGGTAGAACGCGGTGGCGATGTCGGGCGCGAAGCAGAGCACCGCCGAGGAGTAGCTCTCCACCCCGATCGCCTCGTACGCCTGCACCGACATCTCGGCCGTGGGCAGGCCGTTGAGGAACCCGAACTCCTGCGCGCGCGGGTGCCCGGACTGGCGCACCGCAATGACCAGGCGCAGCATCGCGTCGACGTCGCCGCGGCCGTCCTTGATGCCGACCACGGTCGGGATGTCCAGCAGCGCGACCGCGGCCGCGGTGTCGAGCACGGCGTTGGCCCGCTGGTACACGGTGATCGGCAGCGCGGTCGCCGAAGCGACGTAGCGTACGTGCTCGACCAGCCCGGCCGGCGTCGAGGTGACCAGGTACGGCGGGAGCAGCAGCAGCCCGTTCGCACCGCATTCGGCGGCGATCTGCGCGAACTCGCGGGCGGCCTGCGGGCCCCCGCCGCAGCCCGCGAAGATCGGCAGCCGCCCGTCGGCCACCCGTACGGTGGTGGCGACGACGTCGCGGTACTCGTCGGCGCTCAGTGCCGTGAACTCGCCGGTGCCGCAGGCCACGAACAGCGCGCTGGGCGCGGCCGCGATCTGGCGTTCGAGGTGCTCGGCGAAGACGGTGAGGTCCACTTTGTCGTCGCCGGTGAACGGGGTGAGCGGGAACGAGAGCAGCCCCTGCAGGCGCATGGTGGATCTCCTCGGTAGTGGCTGACCAGACTTACGGGTGGCGGCGTCAGCCCTTGACGGCGCCGGAGGTGAGGCCGCGCATGAACTGGCGTTGCATGGCGAGGAAGGCCAGCACGCTGGGCAGCAGCGCGAGCAGTGCGGCGGCCAGCAGCACGCCGACGCCCACTTCCTCGTCGGAGCGCAGCGTGCGCAGGGCCAGCGGGAGGGTGAACTGCTGCGCGTCGGTGGCGACGAGCAGCGGGAGCAGGTACTGGTCCCAGATCATGGTGAAGCCGAAGATGCCGATCACGCCGAGCGCGGGGCGGCACAGCGGCAGCACCACCGACCAGAACACGCGCAGGTCACCGGCCCCGTCGAGGCGGGCCGCCTCCTCCAGTTCGACCGGGATCTCCTTCATGAACTCGGTCATCACCAGGATGGAGAACGCCCACGCGCCGACCGGCACGATCATCCCGAGCAGCGAGCCGGTGAGGTTGACCTCGGACAGCACCAGCGACAGGGGGATGGCCAGCACCTCCTCGGGCAGCATCATCGTGCTGAGGATGAGCAGGAACACCAGCTTCATCAGCGGAAACTTCTTGCGCGCCAGCGAGTAGGCCGCCGATACGCTCACCGCGATCTGCAGCAGCAGCCCGCCGCCCACCACGATGAACGAGTTGGCGAGGTAACCCAGCACGCCGCGATCGAAGGCACGGGTGAAGTTGTCGAAGGTGAACTCCCCCGAGGTCAGCGACAGCGAGGTCGGGTCGGGCACCCGGGTGAACGCGCCGACCATCAGCGCCAGCAGCGGCCCGGCGAAGACCGCCACGACGATCGTGTACACCACGACCTTGGCCACGGCGGCGACCGGCCCGCGGCGGCCGCTGAAGCCGAGCGCGCTGTCGAATCCGGACGCCATCACGCCACCTGCCGCGACGAGCGGGCCTGCACGGCGCGGACCACGACGGTGAGCAGCACCGTCGCCGCCAGCAGCAGCATCGACCCGGCGGCGGCGATACCGAGCTCACCGCGTTCCAGACCGAGCTTGTAGATCAGCGTCATCATCACTTCGGTCGCTCCGTTGGGGCCGCCGTTGGTGAGCAGGAAGATCTCGGTGAACACGCGCAGGCCGCGGATCGCGGCGAGGGTGAACAGGATGGCGAAGACCGGGCGCAGCGCGGGGAAGGTGACGTGCCAGATCCGGCGGAAGACGCTCGCGCCGTCGACCGCGGCCGCCTCGTAGAGGTTGCGGTCGACCCCGGCCAGCCCGGCCAGGAAGATCATCATGTCGTACGGCGCGCCGCGCCAGATGCCGACCGCCATCACCGACAGCAGGGAGCTGTCCTCGCTGTTCAGGAACTGCGAGGGCCCCGCCCCGAACCAGCTCAGGATGGAGTTGACCGCGCCGTCGGGCGCGGGGAAGTAGAGGATGCGCCACACCTCTGCGACGACGGCCATCGCGGCGACGGTCGGCAGGAAGGCCGCGGTGCGCACCACCCACAGGTGCCTGGCCGAGCCTTCCAGCAGCAGCGCCAGGCCCATGCCGAGCACGATCGCGCCGCCGGTCTGGCCGACCGCGAGCACCACGGTGTGGCCGATCGCGGCGAGGAAGTCCTCATCGGTGAGCATCTGCCGGTAGTTGTCCAGGCCCACCCAGCGGTCGCCGAGGTAGGGCCGGACCTCGTACAGGCTCATCTTCACGGCCTGCGCCATCGGCCAGAACTTGAACATCGCGAAGATGACCAGCGCCGGGGCGAGGAACAGCCACGGGATCAGCGCTGCTTTGACGTTGCAGCGCCCGGCGCGTTTGGCGGGGGCCGGCGGCGGGGCGGACTGCCCGGGCCGCCGGCCGGGGCGCACGGCGGTCGCCGCGGCCCCGGAACCGGTGGCCTTCATCAGTCGCTCCAGCCCGTCACGCGGCTGCTCATGCGCCGGCCTTCTGCTTCTTGAGTTCCTCGCCGAACTTCGCGGCCAGCTTGGCCAGCTCGGCCTTGGGGTCGGAGGAGCAGTTGGCGACGATCGCGTTCAGGCTCTCCGCCGACGCGGTGCGGAACGGGGTCCACTCGGGCACCACCGGCGCGTACTTGCCGGCCTCCTTGTAGACCTTGTCGAAAACCAGCCAGCGGGTGTCGGTGCGTACCTTGGCCAGGTCGACGTTCTTGTTGACGGGCAGGCGGACCACGTTGCCGTCGGTGTCACCGGCCATGCCGATGGTCTGGCCCTGCTCGGTGATCAGGAACTCGGCGAACTTCTGCTGGCCCGCCGGGTTGGCCGAGCCTGCCATCAGGTAGACGTTCTCGCCCTCGGCCAGCGACGCGGACTTGCCGCCAGGCCCGGCCGGCAGCGCGACGACCTCGTACTTGTCCTTGCCGAGGTTCTTGTCGAAACGCGCCATGTTGTACGGGCCGGTGAAGTAGATGCCGCCCTTGCCCGACTCGAACAGCGGGTGTGCCTGCGTGGTCTCCGAGGTCACCGCGCCGGGCACGACGTTCTTCGCGCCGCAGAACTGGTCCTTGAGCCACTGCACCGCGGCCACCGAGCTGTCGGAGCCGATCGCCGGGGTGAGGCTGCCCGCCGACCCGGAGAAGTAGTCCGCGCCCGCGGCCCACAGGAAGCTGGAGAAGTACCAGTCCAGGTAGCCGCGCTTGGTGGAGCCGGGGATGACGTAGCCGTAGGTGTCGGCCTTGCCGTTGCCGTCGGGGTCCTTCGTGGTGAAGGAGGTGGCGAGCGCGTCCAGCTCGGCCCAGCTGGCCGGCTGGGCGGCGCCCACCTTCTCCCGCCAGTCCTTGCGGATGAACAGCGCGAACGACTGCGCCGAGAACGGCACCGCGTAGATCTTGCCGTCGGCGCCCCGGGCGGCGTCCCAGGAGGCCGGGGTGAGCTGGTCGCCGCCGGCGATGTCGCCCTGGTTCACATCGCGGACCAGGCCCTGCTTGACCAGGGTGCCCAGCTGCGCGGTGTCGTTGACGACGATGTCGGGCAGCTTCTTCTGGGCCGCGGCCTGCTGCAGCTTGGTTTCGAAGTCTTCGAACAGGGCCGTCACCTTGGCCGGGATGCCGGTGGCCTCGGTGAACTTCGCCGCCAGCGCCTGGTGGGTCTTCTCGGTGTTCGAGCCTGGGGGCTTGCGCACCCAGATCTCCAGCGGAGCCTTGCTGTCTGCCGCCGGTGGGGTGTCTTCACCACAGCCGGCCGCGGTCGCGAGTGCGAACACGGCCGCCAGCGCCGCCACGAGCTTGGTCGCATTTCGACTGAGCATCGGACGCTGCCTCCTGTCTACATATGTGGACGGATTCCTCTTATGTGCAAGTGGTGCAACGACAAGTTAGCGTCCGGTACTATGACCGTCAACACTCCCGAAACAATTCGCGTGGACGGTGGGACCCATGAGCTCAACCCAGCCCGACAGCTCGCTGGTGAAGTCAGCCGAGCGCACGGTCCGCATCCTGGAGACCCTGGCGGCCTCGCCCGTCAGGCTGAGCATCTCCGATCTGCAGGAGATCATGGGATACCCGCGTAGCAGCCTGCATGCCCTGGTCCGCACCCTGCGCGAGCTCAAATGGGTCGAGGCCGACGACAGCGGCTCGCTGTTCGGCGTCGGCCCGCACGCCCTGCTGTCGGGCACCGCCTACCTCGACCGCGACCCGGCGCTCCCCCACGTCTACGAAGCCCTGGAAGACCTGCGCTCCGAGATCGGCTACACCGTGCACTACGCACGTCGCGACGACGGACACGTCCTCTACCTGGGCAGCCGCGAGTCGCGTGATGCGGTGCGGGTCGTCTCCCGAATCGGCCGCCGGCTGCCCGCGCACATCACCGCGCTGGGCCAGGCGCTGCTGGCCGAGCTGACCCCGGTCGAGGTCGACAAGATCCTGCCGGACGAGCTGATCGGCTTCACCAGCCACTCGATCACCGACCGCGACGCCCTGCACGAGGAGCTGACCAGGGTGCGCGACCGGGGCTGGGCGCACGAGCACGAGCAGGGCACCGAGGGCGTGGCCTGCGTCGCGGCCGCGGTGCACTACCGCATCCCGGCCACCGACGCGATCAGCTGCTCCATGCCCGCCGACCTTGCCACCGACGCCGAAGTGGAACGCGTCGCCGCCGCGATCATGCGCGCCGCCACCGCGCTCGCGGGCACCCTGCGCCGCCACGGCATCCGGTGATCGCCCGCCAGGACGCCGATCGGACGGCGATCGAAGGCATCGTGCACACGTTCTTCGCCGCCTTCACCTCCGGCCCGGACGGCACCGCCCGGCTCGACGCGCTCCGCGACCTGTTCCTGCCCGGCGCGGTCATCGTGCGCACCTGCGGCGGCGAGCCGACCCGGTACGGCGTCGACGACTTCATCGCACCCCGGCAGGCCCTGCTCGCAGGCGACACATTGACCGACTTCCGGGAGTGGGAGCTGCCGGGGCGCACCGACGTGTTCGGCGACATCGCCCAGCACTTCTGCGCCTACGGCAAGTCCGGCGCGCAGGACGGCACGCCCTTCACCGGCCGGGGCATGAAGACGATGCAGTTCGTCCGCACCTCCGCCGGCTGGCGGATCAGCGCCGCCGCCTGGGACGACGAGCGAGAAGGCCTGGCCGTCGACGGCAGCTGAGCGCGCCGGCTCGTCGTAAACCGATGGCAAAAGGGCGCCGGGGCGGGCAGTCTCACGCCCATGACGAGTAGTGACCTGTGGGACGAGGACACGGCGGCGCGGTACGACGACACCTCGGCCGAGATGTTCGCACCCGACGTGCTCGACCCCACCGTGGACTTCCTCGCCCGGCTGGCCGGTGGCGGCCCGGCGTTGGAGCTCGCGATCGGCACCGGCCGGGTGGCCGTCCCGCTCGCGGCCCGGGGCGTACGCGTCTGCGGGATCGAGCTGTCGCAGCCGATGGTGGACCAGCTACGGCGCAAGGCGTCGGCGGATGAGCTGCCGGTCGTCGTCGGCGACATGGCCACCGCCACCGTCCCCGGCGAGTTCTCGCTCGTGTACGTGGTGTGGAACAGCATCGGCAACCTGCGCACCCAGGACGAGCAGGTGCGGTGCTTCCAGAACGCCGCGCGGCACCTCGCGCCGGGTGGTCGCTTCGTCATCGAGTTGTGGGTGCCGGGCATCCGGAGGTTCCCGCCGGGACAGTCGGCGGTGCCGTTCGCGGTGACCGACCGGCACGTCGGCTTCGACACCTACGACATGGTCACGCAGCAGGGCACCTCGCACCACTACCGGCGGCTCGACGACGGCAGCGCCCGCTACGGCTCCAGCAACTTCCGCTACATCTGGCCCGCCGAGTGCGACCTGATGGCCCGGCTGGCCGGCCTGGTGCTCGAACAGCGCGTGGCGAACTGGGCACAGGAGCCCTTCACCTCCGACAGCGAAAGCCACGTCTCGGTCTGGCGCAAGCCGGTGGACGCCTCCGGGAGCTGACTGACCGCGCGGCGGTCAGCGCACCCGGCACACCGGCGAGCAGTGCAGGCGAACGTGGTGTCGAGTGGACCCGGCGCACCTCGGGCTCAGTAGCTGACACCCAGGGGGAGGTCGCACCATTGGCCGCCGAGGCGGGTCAGCACCGGGTCGGACGCGAAGTCGGGCTCGCCGTGCTTGGCGATCAGCTGCTCGGCGAAGACCTCCGCGTCGTCCTGCGGGAAGTAGCCGATCGCCTCGCCCTCGGCCAGCGAGAACCAGCGCCGGGTGTTGCGGCTGATCCCCCACACGATGCGGAAACCCGGCGACGGCACGGACAGGCACGCCTCGATCAGGCGTACGCCGTCGTCCGGCGACATCCACAGCGCCAGCCCGCGCAGGCTCGGCGGCGTCGGGCACCACAGCCCGATCCGCAGGCAGATCACGTCCAAGCCGAACCGGTCGGCGTAGAGCTGCCCGCACGCCTCCATGGCGACCTTGCTCCACCCGTAGAGCGTGTCGGGGCGTCCGGGCAGGTCGGCCGGCGCGGGCTCGTCCCCACGGGGGTGGAAGCCGGCGGCGTGGTTCGACGACGCCAGCACGACGCGGCTGACCCCGGCCGCGCGGGCGGCCTCGAACAGCAGGTACGTGCCGTACATGTTGGACTCGATGACGTCGCGCACGTCGGACTCGCGGCTCTGGCCGCCCAGGTGCACCACCGCGTCGACGTCCCGCATGGCCTCGGCGAGCACGTCGGGGTCGGTCACCGAGCCGAGCATGATCTCCTCGCGGGAGCCGTCGACCCCGGCCAGGGGCGCGGGCTCGCGGATGTCGAGCAGGCGCAGTACGAGGTCCGTTCTGGCCAGGCCCGTACGCACCAGCGTCGCCACCTTGCCGGCGCCACCAGTGATCAAGATACGTCGCATGGCGAGCAGCATAGCCAGCATTCCAATGACCTGCCAAGATGAAGCATCTAGTCCACATATGTAGACGCTATCCGGTCGCGCGTCTAGGCTGGCCGTCATGCGCAGCGCGTTGATCGTCCGGGGCGGAGCCGAGTTCCACGACCCCGTCGGCACCACCGACAGCTTCCTGCCGTTCCTCCAGGACCAGGGTTTCACCGTCGACACCGCCGACGACCTCGCCGTCTACGACGACGCCGGGCTACTCGCCCGGACCGACCTGATCGTCAACTGCTGGACCGCGGGCGGCGACGCGCTCACCCCGGACCGCGCCCGCAACCTCGATCAAGCCGTCCGCGCCGGCACCGGCCTGGCCGGCTGGCACGGCGGCATCGTCGCCGCGTTCACCGAACGCCGCTATCAATGGCTCACCGGCGGCTGGTTCACCTGCCACCCGGGCAGCTTCGTCCCGCACACCCTCACGGTGCGACCCGAACATGCCGGGCATCCGATCGTGGCCGGACTCAGCAGCGTGGAGCTGGACACCGAGCGCTACTGGATGCTCGCCGACCCGCTCAACGACGTGCTGGCGACGATCACGTTCGGCGTCGAGGACGGCGAGCCCTGGGGTGAACCGGTGACCCATCCGGCGGTGTACACCAGGCAATGGGGTCTGGGCCGGATCTTCGTCTCGACGGTCGGGCACCACCTGCCCGACCTGGACATCCCCGAAATCCGCACGCTCACCGAGCGTGGGCTGCTCTGGGCCGCTCGCTCCTGACCTTCACACGGTCGAGCGGCCTGCCCTGGTCTCGCTGTGGATCAGGCTCCGGCGTGGGCATTGCCGGCAGCCGGCACGGCGAACGGGTCGAGCACGACGGGGCGGGGCTCAGCCGCGTCTCGGGTGTCGGTCCGGGGCTCCTCCGGTGCGCTGAAGACCAGCGTGGCCGGCGGGTTGGGCCGGTCGGGACGGTTCACGGATGCAGCGGACAACGCAGGCTCCAAGTGGATCAACAGCCGGGGGCAGGGCCCGAAATCCGGGGCACCTGCCGACGACGGTACCCGGGATGTGCGACAGATAACAGCCGGTAACGGAAACCATCGGACAGCCGGTCTCCGTTTGCGGGCCGTCGCGGTGGGTAACCGTGGGAACAGCCGGTCACCCTCCCCTCGTGCCGGGCGGCCGTCGCCGATCCCCCGCACCGCTGCCCGGAGGCCCCTATGTCGCTGTCCGAACCCACCGCCACCCCGGCTCCCCCGGCTCCCCCGTCGACCGAGGCAGCACGGTGGCGGGCCGGTCTGCGCGCCGCCCGCCAACGGCTGGAGTCGGCCCGTTCCGTGCCGCCGCTGCTGCTGCCCGACACCGTGGACGTCCAGGACACCGCGGACGACCAGCACCAGAACCCCGACCTCGCCGTCGCGTACTGGTTACGGGTCGCCGCCGCGTGGGGCTGGCGGCTGCTCGTGCTCGCCGGGGTCGGCTGGGTGCTGCTGTCGCTGGCCGGGCGGCTCGCCCAGGTGCTCGTGCCCCTGTCCATCGCGCTGCTGCTGTCGGCGCTGCTCGCGCCGATGGTGCGGCTACTGCACGAGCGGCTGCGGCTGCCCGCCTCGCTGGCCACCGCGATCGTCCTGTTCGGCGGGGTGCTGCTGACCGTCGGCTTCCTCACCCTGCTGGTCACCCAGCTCGTCGACGGCATGCCCGGCCTGGCCGAGAACGCCTCCGCCGGTCTGCAGCAGGTCCGGGAATGGCTGCGCACCGGCCCGTTGCACCTGTCCACCCGCCAGCTCGACGGCACGTTCGACGCAGCCGGCACCTGGGTCAGCGACAACCGGCAGAACCTCACCAGCGGCGTGTTCGCCACGGCGGGCGCCGGGTTCGAGGTGCTGATCACCGCGATGCTGGTCGTCGTCGTGACGTTCTTCTTCCTGCGCGACGGGGGGCGGCTGTGGCATCTGGCGACGTTCGCCCTGCCGCGTCGCGCGCGCCGGCCCATGCTGGAGGCCGGTGACGCCGGGTGGCTGACCCTGGTGGCGTACGTGCGCGCCACGGTGATCGTGGCGTTCATCGACGCCGTCGGCATCGGTCTGGCCCTGGTCCTGCTGCGGGTCGAGTTCGCGTTCGTGCTGGCGGCGCTGGTGTTCCTGTCCTCGTTCATCCCCATCATCGGGGCGACCGTGTCCGGCGCGGTGGCGGTGCTCGTCGCGCTGGTGGACCAGGGGCCGCTCACAGCGCTGATCGTGCTGGCCGCGGTGATCCTGGTGCAGCAGCTGGAGGGCCACGTGCTCCAGCCGCTGATCATGGGCCGGGCGGTGGCGATCCACCCGCTGGCCGTGATCCTGGCACTGGCCGCCGGGGTCGCCGTCGCCGGGATCATCGGAGCGCTGGTGGCGGTGCCGATCGTCGCGGTGCTCAACACCGCGCTGCGCCACCTGATGCACCGGCAGCCGCCTAGCCCGCCGGAGGCGGTCGTGGTCAGCGCCGGCCCGACGCCTTGAGGGCCCGGGTGTCATAGCCCGTCGCCATAATCCGCGCGTGGATCTGGACGAGTGCTGGGCACTGATCGAGTCGGAACGCGCCCACGTGAACTCGTGGGACGACATGGACTGGGAGTTCGGGGAGGCGATGATCGAACGGCTCGCGGCGCTGCCGCCCGCCGACATCGTCGTCTTCCAGCACTACTTCGACGGCCTGCAGTTTCAAGTGTCCTCCGACCGCGTCTGGAAGGCGGCCTGGCTGATCCAGCGCGGTTGTGGCGATGACTCGTTCAGCCGCTTCCGCGCCGGGCTGGTCGGCCTCGGCCGGGAGTGGTACGAGCGCATCGTCGCCGACGTCGACGCGCTGGCCGACCATCCTGCGGTCCAGGGTGTCGCCGCGGGCACGGTCGACGAGAACGCCCTGATGATGGAGACGTTCGAGTTCGGCGCGTTCGAGGCGTATGAGAGGGCCACCGGCATCGAGGACGGGTTGTGGGCGGCCAGGGACGACTACACACCCGCCGAAGCGCACCCGTGGACGGAGCCGGCCGAGACCGGCTGGCACCTGCCGCGTCTGGAAGCGCTGTTCCCCCAGAACGCCAGGGATTTCGATCGGCACCGCGCCCGTATGACGACCACCGGCTGACCCGGCCTCGTTCGGTGAAACGCGGCGGGCAGGACGCCTGAGTCGTCCTGCCCGCCGCGGGCGCCGGCCCGGTCACCCAGGTGTGACCAGGCCGGCGGGCCTCATACCTGGGTAAGCCGCCACATCTGGTTGGTGCCTGTGTGGCAGGCCCACTGGATGACCGCGGCGTTGTCGGCCGTGGAGGCGCCGTTGACGTCCAGGCACTTGCCGCTGTGTACGGCCTTGAGCTGGTACACCCCAGCGGTCGAGGTGGTCAGCGCCTGCCACTTCATGTTGTTGTTCGTGGTGCAGGTCAGCTGGACCATCGCCGCCCCGTCAGCGGTCGAGCCGCCGGTCGCGGCCAGGCACTTGCCGCTGTGCACCGCCTTGAGGTAGACGTAGCCGCCGCCCGCGTCGACGGCCTGCCACCGCTGGTTGTTGGCCCCGGTCGCCGACCACTGCACCACGGTCGCGTTGTCCGCCGTGGACACCCCGCTGACGTCGGCCAGCTTGCTGCTGTGCTGGGCCGTCATCGTGTACGTCTTGCCCGCGATCCCACCGGTCGGGTTGGTGCCCACCCCGGCTCCGGCGAAGGTGAACGAGTCGAGGTCGAAGCCGTTGTTCGCGCTCGACTTGAACACCATGTACAGCTTGTGCGTGCCCGACAGCGCCGCCACGTTCGCGGACGCCTGCTGGACGTAGGTGTCCCAGCCGCCGGTCGCCGCGATCGGGTTGGTCGCCAGCAGGGTGCCCGTCGGGGAGTCGGCGCGCAGCTCGATGCTGCCGCCGCCGCTCGGCGACGAGACCCGGTAGCTGACGCTGGTGATGCCCTGCACGCTCATCGGATCGAACATGATCCAGTCGTTGTTGCTGACGTCACCGATGCGGTTGCCGCTCTCCGCCCCGGCCTGCGCGACGACCCGGATGCCGGACTGGCTCGTGAAGTACTCCGCCTGCTTGTGCTTGGGCTGCAGCACCACGTTGGCATAGCCGGTCAGCCGCGCCACCGAGCCGTTGCCGTTGTCCTGGTAGCGGGAGTTGAGCAGGTAGAACAGGTTGGCCCCGTCCGGGTGGCCGCCGAGGTTGCCGGTGTTGACGGTGCCGGAGCAGCCGGGCAGGTCGGTGGTCGGGTGGGCGTGGTCGTCGTGGCCGAGCGCCGGGTTGGTGAACACCTGCGTGCAGTTGATGGTGCCGTCCTGCGCGTCGGTGACGCTGACGTTGTAGGCCACGTTCTGCCCGAAGTCGAGCATGCCGCCGTTGGGCGGCGACGTGATGTTCACGACCGGGGCGTTGTTGCCCACCGTGATCGGCACGTTGACGAACGAGGACCGGCCGGTGTTGTCGGTGACGGTCAGCTTCGCGGTGTAGTTGCCGTTGGTGGAGTACGTCCGGGTGGGGTTCGCGGCGGTGGAGTCGGTGCTGCCGTTGCTGTCGAAGTCCCACGCGTAGGTGAGGGTGTCACCGGCGTCCGGATCGGCGGAGCCGGCGCTGGAGAACGCCACGTTCAGCGGGGCCAGGCCGTTGGTCGGGGTGCCGGTGGCCCTGGCGATCGGGGCGCGTCCGCCGTGCACGTAGTCGATGCGGTAGAGCCCGGAGTCGTTGTTGCCGCCGTTGAACTCCGAACCCCATTCGAGCACGTACAGCGACCCGTCAGCACCGAAGCGCATCGCCATCGGCTTGATGAAGCCACCACCCGGCATGAACGGGTTGATCTTCACCAGGTTGCCCGAGGCGTCGAAATGGATCTCCTTGATGTAGTTGCGCGCCCACTCGTAGAAGAAGTGCACGCCGTTGTAGTACGCCGGGAACTTCGTCGCCGAGGTACTGGCCGCGTTGTAGCGGTAGACCGGACCGCCCATCGGCGCCGAGCCGCCCTCGCCCATCTCCGGGAAGTTCGGCGAGACGCCGTAGCCGTACCAGATCTGGGGCTGGACCAGCGGCGGGAGCACCCGCAGGCCGGTGTTGTTCGGCGAGTCGTTGACCGGCGCGTTGCAGTTGAACTTCGCCCCGACCACGCCCGTCGTCGGGTTGTACGGCGCGTAGGCCTGGTTGTTGCCGTGGCAGAACGGCCAGCCGAAGTTGCCCGCCTGCTTGATCACGTTGAGCTCGACCAGGCCCTCGGGGCCCCGGTTGGTGGTCGCGCCGCCGCGGTCGGGGCCGTAGTCGGCCAGGTTCACCCAGCCGGTCTGCATGTCGACCTCGAACCGGAACGGGTTTCGGAAGCCCATCACGTAGATCTCGGGCTTGGTCAGCGCGGTGCCCGGCGCGAACAGGTTGCCGCTGGGGATGGTGTAGGTGCCGTTGCTCTCCGGGTGGATGCGCAGCAGCTTGCCGCGCAGGTCGTTGGTGTTGCCGGCGCTGCGGGCGGCGTCGAGGAAGCTCTTGCCGGCCCGCCAGTCCAGCGGCGCGTAGCCCTGCCAGGCCGGGTCGAGGTTGGGCGGGGAGTCGTCGCCGGTGGACAGGTACAGGTTGCCGCCCGGCCCGAATGCGACGTAGCCGCCGGTGTGTCCCGGCTCGCTGAAGGTGCGGTCGCGGTAGGCAGGCACGTTGAGCAGGACCTGCTCGCTGGCCAGATTCACCGTGTCGCCGCTGACGGTGAACCGGGACAGCCGGTTGACGTCGGTCGTGCTCGACGCTGGCGAGTAGTACAGGTAGATCCATCCGTTGGTGGCGAAGTTGGGGTCGAGCGCCATGCCGACCAGTCCGTCCTCACCGCCGGTGTAGACCGACAGCTGGGCCGCCTGCACGGTCTGCTGCTGCGCGGGCTTGAAGACGTTGACCTTGCCGCCGCGCTGGACGTAGAAGACCCGCCCGTCGGGGGCGATGTCCATCGCCATCGGGTCGACGGTGTTGGAGTCGAGGGTGACCTTCTCGAAGTTGCTCCACACCGTGCCGCCGCAGTCGCCGGGCAGGTTGCCCGCCGCGTAGCGCACGCCGCCCAGGATGTGGTTGCGGAAGTTGGTCTCGCTGTAGGACGCGTTGTCGTGGCCCATCGCGGTGGCCCACACCTTGCCGCCTTCGGCCTCGCGGCACCAGGAGATCGGGTGGTCGGGGCCCATCGCCGCGCCGCCCGGGTTGTAGGTGCGCTCGTCGGCGGTCACCAGCACGTGCACCTGGCCGCGTGCGTTGACGTCGAAGTTGTACCACTCCTCGGTGCGCTGCCAGTTGTCCGGCAGGCCCACGGTCGACGGGTGCACCTTGTCGGCCACCCGCGCGTAGCCCTGCAGCGAGCCGGGCGAGTGCTCCGGCATGTGCGCCCCGCCGTTGATGGTGGCGTCCCACCACGGGAAGGCCGACTCGATGCCCATGTCGGTGGCGTTGTGGATGGCCACGATGCCCTTGCCGCTGCGCAGGAAGTTCTGCGTGGCGGTGCGCTGGGCGTCGTTGTCGAAGATCATGCCGGAGGTCTGGAACATGACCAGCACGTCGAACGTGTTGAGGTTGGCGGTGTTCAGCACGGTGGAGTCCTCGCTGAACACGACCTCGAAGTTGTTGGCCGCGGCCAGCTGGTTGAACATGGTGACACCGGAGGCGATGGATCCGTGCCGGTAGCCGGCGGTCTCGCTGAACACCAGCGCGCGGAACGCCGGTGCGGCCGAGGCGGTGCCCGTGGGGAGCACGCTTACGGCTATTGCGGTGGCCAGCGCGAGGAACGCGCCAAGGACAGGTCTGCGGCGGCTCATGCCGTCTCCTTCGTGGAAAAGGACGGGCGGGGTTCTCATGCGTCCGCCGCGACGCATGACCGTGCAGCGCTCCGATGCCGGACAGGGATTCGGCATCGACATGTGTCGGTCCCGTTAACGGGGAGCGCGAAGCCGAGCATGGCCCGAGCCAGCGGGCCCCGTCAATATCCTGCCTCTGCCAGTTTTAAAATAATCAGAGAAAGTTTGTTGCCTGCCAGGCGAAACTACGGTCCACCTCGGGGAAAGCTCAAAATCGCTCGGCGCATCGCGCCTGCTAGATGCATCAATGCCGAACCGTGACCATTTCCCGCTCGTTACAGGCTTGCTAGATCGAGCGTCAACGTTTAACGTCCGACGCCAAGACTTCCGATCGGGACAGCAAAAGTTCTTGCTACGCCAACGAAAGTGCGGAAGCCTCCGGCCTCAACCCGAACTGATCGAGGAGGTGCGGTGCAGCCAGACAGCGAGCAGCCCCTGCTGCGGATGCGGGGCGTCGGCAAGGCGTTCTTCGGGGTGCGCGTGCTCGACGACGTCGACCTCGACCTCCACTCCGGACAGGTGCACGCGCTGGTCGGCGAGAACGGCGCCGGCAAGTCCACCCTCATGAAGATCGCCAGTGGGGTGTACCAGCCCGATTCCGGCTCCCTGGAGCTGTCCGGCCGGCCGGTGGCGCTGCCGGACCCGCGGGCCGCGCAGACCGCCGGGATCGGCATCATCCACCAGGAGTTCAACCTGCTCCCGGAGCGCACCGTCGCCGAGAACGTGTTCCTCGGCCGCGAGCCGATGCGCCGCGGGCTGGTCGACCGCCGGGCCATGCAGTCCCGCACCGCCGAACTGCTGGCGGGCATCGGCGAGGCCACGATCGCGCCGCAGACCAGGGTCGGCCGCCTCAGCGTCGCCCAGCAGCAGGTCGTCGAGATCGTCAAGGCGCTCGCCCTGGACGCGCGGGTGCTCATCATGGACGAGCCCACCGCCTCCCTGGCCGACCACGAGGTCGAGCTGCTCTACGCGCTGGTCCGGCGGCTGCAGCAGCGCGGCATCGGCATCCTCTACGTCTCGCACCGGCTCGCCGAGGTCTTCGACCTGTCCGGCCGGATCACCGTGCTCAAGGACGGCCGCCGGGTGACCACCCTGGACACCGCCGAGGCGACCGCGGACACCCTGGTGCGGCACATGGTCGGCCGCGAGCTGTCGCACTACTTCCCCGAGCGCGCTGCCCCCGGCAGTGCCGGTGCGTCCCGGCTCCAGCTGTCCGCCGCGGGCAACGGCCGACTGCGCCCGGTCGACCTGGAACTGAGGTCGGGCGAAGTGCTCGGCGTCGGCGGCCTGCAGGGTTCGGGCCGCTCCGCGCTGGCGCGCGCCGTGTTCGGCATCGACGGCTTCCGCACGGGGCAACTGCTGCTCGACGGGGTGCCGGTGCGGGTGCGCTCACCGCGCCAGGCCGTGCGGGCGGGCATTGCGTACGTCACCGAGGACCGCAAGGGCGAAGGCCTGGCGCTCAGTCAGTCGGTGCTCGACAACGCGCTGCTGGCGCAGCGTTCCGTGCGGCCGCGCTGGTTCGGCCGCACGAACCGGACCACCACCGTGCGCGAGTTGCTGGACGCCGTCGAGGTGCACGCCGCGGGCACCGAGCAGGAGATCCGCTACCTGTCCGGCGGCAACCAGCAGAAGGTGATCCTGGCCCGCTGGCTGGCGATGAAACCGCGGGTGCTGCTGTTCGACGAGCCCACCCGCGGTATCGACGTCGGCGCGAAAGCCGCCATCCACGATCTGATCCGCCAACTCGCCGCCGACGGCGCGGCAGTCCTGATGATCTCGTCGGAGCTGCCCGAGCTGATCGGGATGAGCGACCGCATCGTCGTCATGCGCGACGGCGCCATCGCGGGCGAACTGCCCGCCGGGTCGAGTGAGGAGGCCGTGATGGGCCTGGCCACCGGGGCCACCACGAGCACGGAGGTGCCGGCATGAGCACGGACACGGTGCGCCGACTGCGGCTGCCGCAGCTCGACGCGACCAACGGCGTGTGGCCGGCCCTCGCTGTGGCGCTGATCGTCGGCGGCACACTGGTCGCCCTCGACGGCGGCTCGCTGTTCACCGAGTCCAGCATGATCAGCCTGCTGCAACGGGCGGCCGGGCTCGGCATCGTCGCGGTCGGGCAGACCATCGCCATCCTCGCGGGCTCGCTCGACCTGTCCGTGGCGTACGTGATCAGTCTGACCTCGCTGGTCGCCGCCGAGACGATGGCCGGATCCGACGGCATGGTGCTCCCGGCCATCCTCGCCGTGCTGGCCGTGTCCGCCGCGATCGGGCTGCTCAACGGCCTGCTCATCACCAAGCTGCGGATCAACGCGTTCATCGCCACGCTCGGCGTCGGCCTGCTCATCAAGGGCTACCTCGAACAGGGGTACGCCGGACCGGCGGGCAGCGTGCCGACCTCGTTCCAGCACCTCGGCTACGACCGCCTCGGCCCGGTGCCGCTGTCGTTCCTGCTGTTCGCCGCCGTGGCCGCCGCCATCTGGTTCACCCTGCGCAGCACCCGCTACGGCCACCACCTGATCGCGACCGGCGGCGACCTCGACGTCGCCCGGCTGTCCGGGGTGCGCACCGACCGGGTGCTGATCCGCACCCACGTCATCTGCTCGCTGTGCGCCGGGATCGCCGGGCTCTACCTGGCCAGTCGCCTGGGCGCGGGCGCGCCGCGGGTCGGCGCGGAGGGCGGCTACGACCTGGAGTCGATCGCCGCCGTCGTGCTCGGCGGCACGGTGCTGGCCGGCGGCCGGGGCGGGGTCACCGGCACCGTCGGCGGGGTGCTGCTGCTGGCCGTCATCGACGGCGTGTTCAACCAGCTCGAGGTCGACTCCTTCTTCAAGCAGATGGTGCGCGGCGTGGTCATCGTCGCCGCGGTCGCGGTGTACGCGCTGCGCCTGCGCCGCACCTCCGACCGGCGGAAGGCGGCGGTGGCATGAGCGAGCGCAGCGAGCGAATCAGCAGGCCTGATGATTCCGCCGACGAGCGCAGCGAGGAGCAGGCATGAGCACCGACCTGGCGACACCGACCGGCTCCGCTCCCGCCGTCCCGTCCGGACTCGGCGGCGGCGGCCGCAGCGGCTGGGGCCCGGGCAGCATCCGGCCCGTGCTGATCATCCTGGTACTGCTGCTGATCGCGGTCGGCATCCGCCAGCCCGACTTCTACGACCCGCCCGTGCTGCTCGCGTTCCTCAAACGCGCCGCCCCGCTGATCATCCTGGCCGCCGGGCAGTACTTCGTCATCGTCGCGGGCGACTTCGACCTGTCCGTCGGCTCACTGGTCACCGCCGAGGTCGTCATCGCCGCCCGGCTCATCGACGGCGACCCGAACGCGACCTGGCCCGTCATCGCGCTGCTGCTCGGCTTCGGCCTGCTGATCGGCCTGGTCAACGGCGTGGTCACCACGCTGCTGCAGGTGCCCTCGTTCATCACCACGCTCGGCATGTACCTGGTGCTCGTCGGCGCGGTCTACACCTGGACCGGCGGCTCACCGCGCGGCGCGCTGTCGGAGGAGTTCCGGCTGTTCGGCCGCCGCGGCATCGACGGTGTGCCGGTGCTGGGGCAGCTGCCGTACGCGGTGCTGGTCCTGGCCGGTGTCGCGGTCCTCGCCGTGCTGGCGATGCGGTCGGACTTCGGCAAGGTGCTGCTCGCCGTCGGCGACAACCCGCGCGCGGCCCGGGTCACCGGGGCCCGCACCGCCCGGGTGCGCACCATCGCGTTCCTGGCCAGCGGACTGGCCGCGGCCGTCGCGGCGATCCTGCTCGGCGGCTTCGGCGGGGTGTCCTTCCAGGTCGGGCAAGGGCTGGAGTTCACCGCCATCACCGCGGTCGTGCTGGGCGGGGTGGTGCTCGGCGGCGGGCGCGGCTCGGTCGCCGGGGCCATGCTCGGCGCGCTCACCCTGCAGACCCTGCTCACCCTGCTCAACCTGCTCGGCGTATCCGGCGCGCTCAGCTCCGCCGTGCAAGGCCTGATCATCCTCGCGGCCGTCGCCGTCGGCACGCTGCGCCGCCGTACCTGAACCGCTGTACCTGAACCGCCCTGAAACCGAACCGAGAGGAACGCGCATGAGGAGAAGCACACCCTTCCTGCTGGCCGTGTGCACCGCCGTGGCGGTGGGCGTGGTCGGCTGCACCAGCGACGTGCCCGGCGCGTCGCCGAGCGCCGGACCCAGCGGGGCCGGCACCGGCGAGACGTCGAAGTTCTTCGTCCAGGCCGACCACGACAACGAGCTGGCGCTGCGCACCAAGTCCGCCACCGGCCCCGCGGACAAGCCGTGGGAGCAGGCGCTCGACCCGAAGACCGTGGAGACCGCCAAGTACAAGAAGGCCGGCCCGTACCACCTGTGCTTCTCCAACGCAGGCGTCGGCAACCCGTGGCGGCAGGTCGGCTTCAAGAACATGCAGGCCGAGGTCAAGCTGCACCCGGAGATCAAGACGTTCACCGTGGCCGACGCGGAGAGCAAGGACGACAAGCAGATCTCCGACATCACCGACCTGCTCGGCAAGGGCTGCGACGCCCTGATCGTCTCCCCCAACACCACCGCGACGCTGACCCCCGCGGTCGAGCAGGCCTGCGCGAAGGTGCCGGTCATCGTGTTCGACCGCGGCGTCAACACCAAGTGCCCGGTCACCTTCATCAACCCCATCGGCGGGTACGCGTTCGGCGCGACCGGCGCGGAGTTCCTCGTCGAGAAGGTCAAGCCGAAGGGCAAGATCCTCGCGCTGCGCATCCTGCCCGGCGTCGACGTGCTCGAAGCCCGCTGGGGCGCGGCGAAGGTCGTCTTCGACAAGTCCGACCTGGACGTCGTCGGCGTCGAGTTCACCGACGGCGACGCGGCCAAGACCAAGACCATCGTCAGCAACTACATCCAGCGCTTCGGCGACATCGACGGCATCTGGATGGACGCCGGCGCCACCGCCGTCGCCGCGGCCGAGGCGTTCGAGGACGCGGGCAAGCCGTTCCCGGCCATCGTCGGCGAGGACCAGCAGGACTTCCTCAAGATGTGGCAGGACAAGAAGCTCACCGCGATCGCCCCGACCTACCCCACCTACCAGTGGCGCACCCCGGTCATCGCCGCGCTGAAGATCCTCAACGGCGAGGCCGTGGCCAGCCCCTGGAAGCTGCCCCAGCCCACCATCACCCAGGACAACCTGGGCCAGTACGTGCAGGCGGACATGCCGCCGCTGCACTACGCCATGTGCGGCTGCGCCACCCTGCCCGGCTACCCCAAGGACTGGGGCGGCAAGTAACTCCCTGCGTCACCGCGGCGGCCGCCCTCCTCCCGGGGCGGCCGCCTTCACCAGCGAAAGAGGTGTGCTGTGTTCGCCGTCGGCGCCAACCCGTGGATCTGGACCTCCCCCGTCGACGACCGCGCGCTGCGTGAGCTCGTCCCCCGCATCGCGGCCTGGGGCTTCGACGCGATCGAGATCCCCGTGGAGAACCCGGGCGACTGGTCCCCCGGCCTGGTCCGCGACCTGCTCGCCGAACACGGCCTGGCCGCCGCCGCGGTGCTCGCGGTCACCCCGCCCGGCCGCGACCTGGTCTGCACCGACGCCGCGACGGTACGCAGCTCGCAGGACTACCTGCGCGGGCTGGTCGACGCGGCCGCCGTGCTCAGCGCGCCCAGCGTGTGCGGTCCCGTCTACGCGGCCGTCGGGCGGCTCTGGCGCATGTCGGCCGACGAGCGGGTGGACTGCTACCGGCAGCTGCGCTCGGCATTGGAGCCGGTCGCCGAGTACGCCGCCGAGCGGGGCGTCGCCGTCGGCATCGAGGCGCTCAACCGGTACGAGACCTCGGTCGTCAACACCATGGCGCAGACCCTGGAGGCGATCGACGGCCTGCCCGGCAACGTCGGCATCATGCTCGACAGCTACCACATGAACATCGAGGAGTCCGATCCGTACGCCGCGGTCACCCTGGCCGGGCCGCGCATCGTGCACGTGCAGGTCTCCGGCAGCGACCGCGGCGCGCCCGGCCGCGACCACCTCGACTGGCCGCGCTGGCTCGGCGCGCTGGCCGGCACCGGATACCGCGGCCCGATCTGCATCGAGTCGTTCACCGGCGAGAACGAGGCCATCGCGGTCGCCGCCGCCATCTGGCGCCCGCTGGCTCCCACCCAGGACGAGCTCGCCACCAGCGGCCTCGCCTACCTCCGTCAGGTCACCGCCGCCCTGCAGCCCTGACCCCACCCGTACGCCTCAGGTCGTACGAGCGGTACGTCCTCGCTGCGGATGTGGGCCCACGCACACCCGCCTACGGTCGACAACCATGACATCCGCGACGATCACCCGCCCGGCGGTGGCGGTCACCGGCCTCACCAAGGTCTACGGCAGCGGCGACACCGCCGTCACCGCCCTCGACGACGTCAGCGTCACCTTCGACGCCGGCCGCTTCACCGCGATCATGGGCCCGTCGGGCTCCGGCAAGTCGACGCTGATGCACTGCGCGGCCGGCCTCGACACGGTCACCGCCGGCACGGTGCGCCTGTTCGACGCCGCCGGTGCGGCCACCGACCTGACCGGCCTGGACGACACGTCGCTGACCCGGCTCCGGCGTACCCGGATCGGGTTCGTGTTCCAGCAGTTCAACCTGCTGCCGACGCTCACCGCCCGGCAGAACATGCTGCTGCCGCTCGACCTGGCCGGCCGGCGCGCCGACCCGGCGTGGGAGGCGACGGTGGTCGAGGTGCTCGGACTGGCCGACCGCCTCGGGCACACGCCCAGCCAGCTGTCCGGCGGCCAGCAGCAGCGCGTGGCGTGCGCGCGGGCGATGCTGCCCCGACCTGATGTGATCTTCGCCGACGAGCCCACCGGCAACCTCGACTCCCGCGCCGGGCAGCAGGTGCTCGGCTTCCTGCGGCACAGCGTGCGCGAGCTGGGCCAGACCGTCGTCATGGTCACCCACGACCCCAACGCCGCCGCGTTCGCCGACCGGGTCGTGCTGCTCGCCGACGGCCGGCTCGCCGGGGACCTCGCCGACCCGACCGCCGACAGCGTGCTCGACGCGCTCAAGAATCTGGGAGCGTGAGCGGTGCTGCGGACAGTCCTGGCGGGCCTGCGCGCCCACACCCGGCGGATGATGGCCACCTTGATCGCGGTCGTGCTCGGCGTCGGCTTCGTCGCCGGCACGCTGATCTTCGGCGACACCGCCCGGGCCGGTTTCTACGACACCTTCGCCCGGCTCGCCCAGAACGTCGACGTCGCCGTGCTGGCCCCGACCGGCTCCGGCGGGCAGCCGGGCCTGCTCACCGATGCCCAGCTGGCCGCCGTACGGGCCGTGCCGGGCGTGGCCGGCGCCGACGGGCGCTCCAGCGGGCCGCTGGCGCTGCTGGACCCCGCCGGGCGGCCGATCACGAACTTCAGCCGGGTCGGGGTCGGGGTGTCCACCGATGGTGATCCGCGCACCCGGCCGTTCGACATCGACGGCCGGGTGCCCGCGCAGCCGGGCGAGGCGGTGCTGGACACCGACACCGCGTCGCACCAGCGTTACCGTACCGGCGACACCGTCGTCGTGGTCGACGCCGCCGGGGCCCGGCACTCGTACACGCTGGTCGGGCTCATCGACTTCGGGGTGTCGATGACCTACTCCGGCTCGACCGTGGTCGGCCTGCCCGCGACGCAGCTGGCCACCCTCACCGGGGTACACGGCTATGACGAGATCACGGTGACCGCGGCCGACGGCGTCGCGCAGGACGCCCTGGCCCGGCAGGTCCAGGCCGCGCTGGGGTCCGGGCCGCGGGTGTACACCGGCGACCAGCGCCGCACCGACCTCGCCGACGAGGCGACGTCCGTCGCGACGGAGTTCACCTCCGCGCTGCTCCTCTTCGGCGCGATCTCGCTGGTCGTGGCGGCGTTCGTCATCTACAACACGTTCGCGATCCTGCTGGCGCAGCGCATCCGGGAGACCGCGCTGCTGCGCTGCCTGGGCGCGACCCGCAGGCAGGTGTTCACCGCGACGCTGGCCGAGGCCGCCCTGATCGGCACGGTCGGCGCGGCGGGCGGAATCCTGTTCGGCATCGGCGTCGCCCACGCGCTGTTCGGGCTGCTCAACGACGCCGTGCACGCGAATCTGCCCGCGCACGCGGTCGTGGTCGGCACCGGGCCGGTGCTCGCCGGGCTCGGCATCGGGCTCGGCGTGACCGTGGTGGCCGCGCTGCTGCCGGCGCTGCGGGCCACCCGCACCTCGCCGCTGGCGGCGCTGCGGGTGCTGCCCAACGCCGGGGTCACCGGTCGCGGCCGGCGTATCGTCCGCGCGGTCGCGGCGCTGCTGGCCGTGGGTGCCGGGACCGCCGTCACGGTCGTCGGTGCGGGCATGAGCGACTCGCAGGCCGCGACGTTCACCATCGTCGGCGGGGGTGTGCTGGCGTTCCTCGGCGTGCTGATCGCCGCCCCGCTGTACATCGGCGCGGTCACCGCCGCCGTCGGCCTGCCCGTGGCGGCCGCGCTCGGGACGCCCGCGAAGGTCGCCGTCGCCAACGCCCGGCGCAATCCCGGACGCACCGCGACCACCACCGCCACCCTGATGATCGGTATCGGCCTGATAGCGCTGTGCAGCGTCCTGCTGGGCAGCCTCAAGGCCACCGCCGAGGACCAGCTGGTGGGCCACTACCCCGTCGACTACGCCATGGCCGGGGTCCGCTACGACAACGCCCGCCAGGCCGCCATCCCGGCCGGATTCGCCCAGCAGTTGCGCGCCCGGCCCGAGTTCAGCGGGGTCGCGCAGGCGCGGGAGGGCAAGGCGCAGCTGGACGGCGCCCGCGCGGTCATCGCCGCCGTCGACCCGTCGGCATACGGCACGCTGATCACACCCGCGACGGCCACCGGCACGCACACCCTCGCCGCGGGCACCGTCGTCGTCTCCAGTGCGAACCGCGTCACGCAGCACCTGCGCGTCGGCGACTCCGTCACCGTCACCGTCGGCCCGCGGACGCAGACCCTGACGGTGGCCGGCACCGCGCCGCTGTCGATCCCCGGCATCGAGCAGATCGACGCGCTGGTCTCCTGGGACCGGTTCACCGACCTGGCCGGCCCCGGCGACGACACCGTCGTCCTGGCCAAGGCCGCCCCGCAGGTCAGCGCTGCCAGCTCGCGCGACGCCCTGGAACAGGTCGCCACGGCCTACCCGCTGATGGAGATCAACAGCATCGCCGACCTGACCAGCGACCTGAACACGCAGATCAACGCCCTGCTCGGCCTGTTCGCCGGGCTGCTGGGCATCGCGGTGCTCATCGCGCTGTTCGGCATCGCCAACACGCTCTCGCTGTCGGTCGTCGAACGCACCCGCGAGTCGGCGACCATGCGTGCCATCGGCCTGACCCGTGCCCAGCTACGCGGCACCCTGCTCATCGAGGCGCTGCTGATGGGCGTCGTGGGCGCCGTGATCGGCATCGGTTTCGGGCTGATCTACGGCCCGCTGATCGTCGTCGCCCAGTTCGGCGCCATCGGACCGATCGTCGTCGTGCCGTGGGACTGGCTGGCCGGGCTCGTCGCGCTCGCCGCCGCGGCGGCTGCGGCGGCCGCGGTCCTGCCCGCCCGGCGCGCGGCGAAGGCCTCGATCGTGGCGGCGATGGCCGACCTCTAGCGCCCGCCTGGTGCGCCCGGACCCGGGCGCACCAGGCCGGTCTCGTAGGCGAACACGACGACCTGGACCCGGTCCCGCAGGCCCAATTTCGTCAGGATCCGTCCCACGTGCGTCTTCACCGTCGCCTCCGCCACGACCAGCTCCGTGGCGATCTCCGCGTTGGACAGCCCCGCGGCCACCGCGAGCACGACCTCGCGCTCGCGGTCGGTCAGCGCGGCCACCCGGGAGTCCTGCGCGGGCGGCGGAACGAACCGGCCGGCGAAGTGCTCCAGCAGCCGCCGTGTCACCCGCGGCGCGACCACCGCGTCGCCGCCGGCGACCGCGCGCACGGCGGCGAGCAGTTCCTCGGGCGGGGCGTTCTTGAGCAGGAACCCGCTCGCGCCCGCCTGCAGCGCCGCGAACGCGTCCGCGTCGGCGTCGAACGTCGTCAGCACGATCACCCGCGGGGTCGGCCCGGCGGCGCTCAGCAGCCGGGTGGCCTCCACCCCGTCCATGATCGGCATCCGGATGTCCATGACCACCACGTCGACGGCGGCCGCCGTCCCGGCGAGGTCGCCGACCAGGCGGACCGCCTCGGCGCCGTCGCCGGCCTGCCCGGCCACGGTCATGTCCGGCTGCGACGACAGGATCATCTCCAGCCCGGCGCGGACCAGGGGCTGGTCGTCGACGATGAGGACCCTCACAGCGGTACCTCCGCCCGCAGGCTCCAGCCGCCCCCGGGCCGCGGCCCGGCCGTCAGCACCCCGCCGTGCACGGCCACCCGCTCGCGCATCCCGGTCAGGCCGTGCCCGGCCTCGCGCGCGGCGGGCACGTGCGGGCGGGCGCCGCCGTCGTCGTCCACGGACACCGCCACGGCACCGCCCTGCTCTATCAGCGACAGCGTCACCGCCGCGCCGGGGCCCGCGTGACGCAGCACGTTGGTCAGCGCCTCCTGGGTGATGCGGTAGACCGCCAGCTCGACGGCGGGGGCCACGGTCTGCGGCAGGCGCGCGTCGACGGTCACCGCCAACCCGGCCGACCGGGCCCCGTCGACCAGGGCGTCGATCTCGGCCAGGGTGACCCGCCGACGGGACTCCGGCTCGGCCTCCGGGCCCGCCCCGCGCAGCACGCCGACCAGCAGGCGCATGTCCTCCAGCGCGTCGCGGCCGGTCGCCGCGACCGTCGCCAGCGCTTCACGGGCTTTGCCCGGATCGGCGTCGAAGGCGTAGCGGCCCCCGTCGGCCTGCACGATCATGACGGCGAGGCTGTGCGCGACCACGTCGTGCAGCTCGCGGGCGATCGCGGCGCGCTCGTCGGCGACCGCGATCCGGGCCAGGTGCCCGCGTTCGCGTTCCAGCGTCGCCGCCCGCTCCTCCAGCCCGGCGACATAGATACGCCGCTGGCGCATCGTGTACGCCATCAGCCACACCCCGCCGCACACCCCGACGTACCACAACGCGAGCGCCCACCACCGCGTCACGTCGCCTTGGCGGACCACCACGACCGCGACGCCGAGCGCGATCACGGCCGCGGCCAGATAGCCGTGCCACATCCTGCGGCCGTACTTGACCACGGCGTACATGCCCGCCAGGACCGCCAGGTCGAACGGCAGCGGGTGGTTCTCCGGCGCGTAGAACACCACCTGCGCCAGGGCCGCGGTCGAGACCACCGCCAGCGCGGTCAGCGGCAGCCGCCGCCGCAGCACGATCGCGGCCGACATCACGGCGCCGAGCCACATGAGGCTGGGCGGTGACAGCGGGTTGCGGATCTCCAGCAGGGTCAGGCCGAGCACGCCGAACCCGACCAGCAGGTCGAACGCGAGCGCGCGGCGGGTCCACAGGACAGCAGGCACGCGCCCAGAGTAGCCGCCGTCCCCGGGTCGGAGATCTGGTCAGACCAGGGCCTCCGACCCGGGACGGTGATCATCGCCGCAAGGACCGGGCGGCACGGGTCAGGCGCGGCGGGTGAAGTCGGCCGTCCAGTTGACCTCCCAGGTGGCCCCGTCGTCGGTGGAGAAGGCCTGCTCCCAGCGGGGATGTTCGGTGTCGGTCTGCGTCCAGCGGTAGCGGACCCGGATCGGGGTGCCCTCCCACACGTCGTCGCACTCGAACGTGCCGACGCCGTCCTCGAAGCGGCCGACCACCGGCACGTCGAGCATGCCGCCGCTGATCTTCGACGCCCACCAGATGCGCCACACCTGCTCATCAGGGTTGAACAGCCGCAGCGTCAGGCCCTCGAAGCCGCGCTCCGGGGCTCGGAGCACGTCGAAGACGCCGGTGCCGTCGAGCAGCACCTGGCAGTCGAGGGTCGCGTCGAACTCGTACCACTCGTCCTGACCGGCCAGCGCCTTGACCAGGCGGCGCTGGCGGCTGTCCCACGTGCCGGCGAGGAAGTCGAAATCTGTGTTCGTCATGCGCAGGACGCTAATTCCGTACCCCTGACACGTTGTGTCAGTGCCCGGCGGCAGACTTGGCGGACATGCGTGCCGACCGACTGCTCTCCATCGTCCTGCTGCTGCAGAGCCGCGGCCGGCAGACCGCGCACCAGCTGGCCGCCGAGCTGGAGGTGTCGGCCCGCACCATCTACCGGGACATGCAGGCGCTGGGCACCGCCGGCATCCCCGTCTACGGCGACGCGACCGGCTACGGCCTGATCGACGGCTACCGCACCCAGCTGACCGGGCTCACCGCCGCCGAGGCCCGCGGCCTCGTGCTGGCCGAGCTGCCCGGGGTCGCCGCGGACCTGGGCCTGGCCGAGGCGGTGGCCGCCGCACAGCTCAAACTCGCCGCCGCGCTACCGGACGCGCTGCGCGAGCGCACCGCCCGCATGCGGCAGCGCTTCCACCTCGACACCCCCGGCTGGTACGCCGACCGCGACAGCTCCGAACACCTCGCCGCGCTCGCCGATGCGGTATGGCGCCAGCACGCCCTGGCCGTCCGCTACGAGAACTGGACCGGCCCCGCCGAGCACCGGCTGGAGCCGTACGGGCTGGTCCTCAAAGCGGGCAAGTGGTATCTGGTGGCCCGCGCCGCGCGAGGCCTGCGCACGTTCCGGGTCAGCCAGATCCGCGAACTGACCGTGCTGCCGGAGGAGTTCGCCTGGCCGGACGGGTTCGACCTGGTCGCGCACTGGCACGAGCACATCGCCGACTTCCGCGCCCGGCTGGTCCGGGGCGAGGCGCTGGCGCGTTTCTCCCCCGAAGCGCTGGAGCTGCTGCCGCACCTGATGGGCCACGCCGTCGTCGACGCCGTGGCGGCGGGCGAGCGACAGCCCGACGGCTGGATCCTGGCGCGCGTGCCGATCGAGACCGACAGCCACGCCGAGATGCAGTTCCTGCGGTTGGGCGCGCAGGTCGAGGTGCTGGAACCGGCGGCGTTGCGCGGGCGTATCGCCGCCACCGTCGCGGAACTGGCCCGCACGTACCTGCGTACCTCCGTCAGCACCGGCCACCGACGTTGATCCTGTGGGGACCTCACGACGGCTACATGCCGGAGGGCGCCGCACGGGCATACCTTCGCGACCTGCCCGAGGCTGAGCTGCACGTGCTGGGCGGCGGTCACTGGCTGCTGGAGACCCACCTCGACGAGGTGGTCCCGCTGATGCGCGACTTTCTCGGCCGCGTCCACGCAAGGGGCCACAGCTAGCGTTACCAGGCCTCATGACCATTCCGGTGCTCCGCACAATCCCGTCTGACGATGCGGCGAGCCAAGAACCGGTTGAGTGGTGGCACGGGCATCACCGGTACGCAAAGGCCGTCGCACCGGCGACGCGCACTCCGGCGCCTCGGGGCGCAGTCGGGAGCTTGTCCTCGTCGAGGATCGCGACTCGAGGCCAGCCAGCGCGATCTCGTGACCGCGTTCAGGACCTCAAAGCGGATCGCATCTACCACATCCGATGCAAAGCGGCCGCAAACATTGACTCGCATCGCGATGTGACGATATGGTTCTAGCTTCACTAGATCGTTTCGGCGGGGGATCTACGTGTTCGAGGCGTTGGGTCTGAGCGAGGAAGCGCAGACCGTCTATCTTGCCCTACTCAAGTCGCCGGATGCCAATCTTCCCAACGTGGCGAAACTGCTGGGTATGACGGAAGAGAAGGTACGCGAGGCACTGGATGAACTCGCCAAGATGTCGCTTGCCCGTGCTCCGGTATCAGATCCACAGCTCTTGCGCCCGGTCAGCCCCGAGAGCCTGACCGCCCTCTTGGCGCGGGAACAGGCGGAACTGGCTAGGCGGCAGCAAAAGTATGAGGAGCGCAAGGCGGCGATCAACACTCTGATCACCATGCATGCCGAGATGCAGCCGAATACACCTGGCCTCGGCGTGGAGCGGCTGGAGGGGATCGATGCCATCCGAGGGAAGCTGACAGAACTTGCCGGGACCTGCGAGTGGGAAGCATCTTCGTTCGCCCCTGGTGGAGCCCAGTCCTCGGAGAGCCTGAGCGCAAGCCGGGCGGTCGACGCTGAAGCCATCGATCGCGGGGTTCGACTTCGCACGATCTACCTGGACAGCGTCCGCAACGACTCAGCGACCTTGGATTATGCGATGTGGCTGGGTGAATTGGGCAGTGAGGTCCGCACGGCGCCCACGCTCCCGCTGCGTATGGTCATCGTGGATCGCAAGATTGCCGTGGTCCCGGTCGACACCGATCGCAGCGGGGCTGTGGCGTTGGCGGTCTCGGGAAGCGGCCTTCTCACCGCATTAGTGGCACTGTTCCAGAGCGTCTGGCGGACAGCTACTCCACTGGGGACAGGGCGCCGGCGTGATGGTGAAGCGCTTTCACCTCAAGAGGAGCAGGTGCTCAAGCTTCTCGCCGAAGGTCATACCGATGAGATGATCGCTCGCCGTTTGGGCACCTCCGCACGGACGGCCCGACGGATATCTTCCGAGCTGATAGCCCGCCTGGACGCGAAGAGTCGCTTCCAGGCGGGGGCGCGTGCGGTTGCTCGAGGCTTGATCGATGAGGACGACCTCAGCTGAAGTCAGAGTGTGCGGGTCGACGACACCGACCATTGTCCGGAAGGGGCGACCGCAGCCATGGTTCGGCGGCAAAGTTGGTCCGCCAGTGTCGTGGCGTCCTGCAAGTCCGCACCCTGCAGGTAGAGCGAGAACACCGCCTGTTCGTCCTCGACGTCCAGATAAGCGTGCTGCAACCTGTCGGTCACCGCCGAACTGTCATGCAGCGCGCGGCGAAGTTCGCCGACGTCCACACGCCAGCCAGGAGTATCGACTGCAACCATTACAAGGTACACATCCACTCCTATCAGCCTTGTGCTGCACATCCAGTCCAAGGCACCTTCGCGTGCTGTCCGCCCACCACGGAGCCACGGCGGGCAACGATGTGGAACAGCCGCGCGATGCTTCGGTAAGGGTCCTGGGCGCCGACAAGCCACTCCAGTTCGGCTAGTTCTTCGAAGTCGAGGCCGGGAGGGGTGTCTCCTAGATTGTCGGAGAAGACCCTGATTCCGTACCAGTCGAGCACAGCGGCGTCGGCGGCGGTCAGGAGCAGTTCGACATCGCTGCGTTTGTCGGGCCGGTTATCGAGGTTGTTGCCGCCGGCGTCGAGGCCGGTGGCCAGCGCTCCGATGGCATCTGTCCAGCGTCCGGCCAGGCCAGGACGCATCGCTGAGGCTTCCCGATTCAGGCCGAGAACGGACAGCAGCCCAGCGGGGCGGGCGAGAGCGACCACACTGTTCAACAGCGCGACGGGGTCGTCGACGTACATCAGGATGCCGTGGCAGCAGACCAGGTCGAAACGCCCCTCGCCGAGCAGGTCCACGCCCTGCTCGCCAAAGCCGAGTACCAACTCGACTCGGCTGCGGACCGATTCGGCTTCCGCTTGCAGCCGCTGTTCGGCAGCTGCCAACATCTTCGGATCGGGGTCGAGTAGCACCACATCGTGCCCCTGGCGCGCCAGGTTGATCGCCTGGTAGCCCTCGCCTCCCCCGACATCGACGACACGCTGCGGAGTTGTCGGCATGTGCAGTGACAGCCCACGTGTCAGCAACCGCTGGCGCAGCTGACCTAGTACGCCCTTGTTATGGCGGTCGTATGCCTCCAGTAGCTTGCTTGAATCTGGCCCCATCCATGTATTCGTCATGATATTTCCTTTTCTGTATCGATGCTCCAGCCCGCGGCATGCCAACGGAGTATTTGAGGTGTGAGCGCAAGCACCAGCAGTGCCAATGCGCCCACGAGAGTGGGCCGCAACCCCAGGACCGTGCCGAGAACGCCGCCGACCGTAACCCCGACCAGCCCAGCAACCTGCAACGACATGCCCGCCAGGGCCATGACGCGCGCGACCTTGCCATCGGGCGCGGCGCCTTGGAGAGTCCCGAACACGGTGGCAATCATGAGTGTCCCGCCGAAGCTGCCAGCGAGTTCAAACACCACGACGCCAGCAGCGCCGAAGACTCCGGCCACGCCGAACGGCAGCAGTGACAGGGAGAACACCGTACTCACCACGCCGGCTACCAGGGTCAGACCGGGCCCATAACGGTTCAGGACCCGGCCTACCAACATGCCGCCGGCGATGCCACCGACCGCCCCCAAGCCCAGCAGCAACCCGATCAAGGGCGATGGCAGCTTCAGCACGTCGACCATGAACAGGACCAGCACCGTGTCTACAATGCCGTTGACGAAGGCCACCACCAGCATCGCCTGCACTCCAGAGCACTGAAGTAGGCGGTGGGCCAGGCTGGTCGTGTCGCGCCACGCACTGCGCGACCCGGCTGCGGGGCCTTGCGGCGCCGTCGCCTCCTCAGCTCCCTTCCTCACCCGGACCCGGCCTAGCAACAATGCCGATAGCAGGAAGGACAGCGAGTCGATCAGCACCACCAGCGGCGCCGCCAGGAACGTCAGCAGGGCACTGCCGATCGCCGGCCCAGTGACATCAGCCACGCTCCTGCTTGCGTTGATCTTTCCGTTGGCGCTGACGAGGTGTTCCCTGGCGACCACCTCGACAAGTACGGGGCTGGACAGCGAAGCGTAGAGGCCGGTCAACAGGGAGGCGACGCCGACCAAGCTGATAAGAATCGGGAAGGTCAGTACGTTCTGCCACCACAGCAACGGGATAAGCCCTATGACGGCCGCCTGAACGATATTGCAGACGACCATGAGCGCAACCCGACTGCCTCGCCATGCATCCGACCAGGCGGCGACAGGCAGCCGGACCAGCATGGCTGGGGTCATGCCCACGGCCACCAGCCATCCCATGTCACTGGCGGATGCGCCCAGGTTGACCACCGCGATCAGTGGGATGAGCACTGCGGTCACGGTGGAGCCCACCTGCGAAGTGCTGACAGCGGCCCACAGCGCGCGGAAACTGGCGCCGCGGAGTCCGCCTCCTGGCTGCGGCGTGGTTTTGTCGGCAATTATCGCGGTCATGGGCACTTCGCCTTTCGATCGAGAGGTTCGTGTTCTCCGAGGCTCACATCTACGGCAGCAGAGTGACGATCTCGACTCCAGCAGCGCTGGCCTGCTTGACGAACCACTCTGGAAAGCTGCCGGGGTAAGTCATCGCGGCGATCTCCGTGAGCCGAGGGATGCGTGCTGATACGCCGTTCATCGTCCGCACCGAGTCTCGGGCGATCCGACACAGGAATCGGTGGTTTTCCTGCAATTCCTTGCGTCCGTAGCTGAAGAACGCGCCGAACTTCTCGTCTTCAGGCGCCGCGTGTCCCTCAGTACTGGAGTGCATCAGCCGACCGTGCCAAAGAATCATGTCACCCGCCCTGGTATCGACCGTCTCGCGCAAGACGCTGCGGCCCAGCGTGCGAGACGCCGCGCTGAAGTCGGCGGGGATCCTGCCGTAACCGTCAAAGGACATCAGGTGTGAACCGCGGATCACGTCGATGCCCCCGCCGGTCGCCGGTCCGTTGTCCTGCAGGTACAGACCGGCCTGCACGTGCACGAACCCGGGCGCCCATACGTACTCGGTATCGGCCCCGACGAACGTTGTGTCCACGTGCCACGGCACGTAGACATTCATGCGGGCGGTGCAGTTGGGATACATGACGACCTGTGGGCCTACCAACTGCGCGACGGTGTCGAGAACCAGAGGCCGCAGTGCTATTCCGGCCAGGAACTCATTCGCCAGGAAATCGCAGGTCATCATCTCCTGAACGCCTGCCACGGCCAGGTGCTGTTTGCACAATGCCCGAGCCGTACGGACCTCGTCGGCATTCAGGACACCGCGTAGGACAACGTAGCCATGCGCGGCGAACTCGTCGGCCAGGCTGGTGGCTGCAGTCATTGCCCCACCCTCGCAACACTGCCGGGTACCGGGCACGCTGCCAGAGCCTCCAGCTGCCCGTAACCGAGCCCACAGCAGTCACCCGTGATGTCCTCGTCGAGCGCGTCGACCGGGTGCGGCACGTCCAGTGGCACCACGTGCGACAGATCGATGGGCTCCGGGTCGTCGTCGACGTAGACCAGGGCCCCGTCGGTGATCAGGTCCAGATGCACGTCCGCCACGTACGGAACCCGCGTCAGGCTCTGGTTGTGCTGCCCGAACCCGAGGTGCACGCCGCAGCGCCGCTCATTGATGTGCGAGTTGGTGGCAATGAACTCCGTGATGCCGTGGTTGGTGCCCAGCCCCAGCTCACCAACGTTGCGGCCGTTGGGACTGTCCAGGCACAACTGGAACATGTTCTGCAGGTCGGCGTCGGCGCAGGACAAGCTCACCGCCTTGCTGTCGACGATCTCGATGCGAACCGGGTTGGCAGCCAGGCTGGCGTTGAGCGGGGTGATGATGTTTGCGTTGAAAGCGCCATCGGCAACGAGTACGCCGTCGACGCGGGCGGGGTAGGTCGCAATCTCACCCGCTGGCAGAATGGTGAAGCCGCCCGGACGCCACATGCCCCGGTTACTGACCCACTGGAACTTCTCCGAGTCGATCTGGATGGCCAGGTCGGTGCCACTCTTCGACGTCACCCTGATCTTCGTGACCGGCTGAATCCGGTGCAACAGCGTGGCGTTCAAAGCGGACAGCTGCTGGGGGGTCACGTTGAGCGCCCGGGTGAAGAAGTCCCTTCCCGCACTGATGATGCGCAGGATCATGCACCGGTCGTTGCCCACCTGGCGCAACACCGACTCGAACACGTTGAAATGCGACATGGTGTCACGCTCGAGTGTCACCACCACCAGGCGGCCGGCCAGTGCGTCCGGGTCAGGCAGCGCCTGCTGGAAGCGTTCGCCGAAGGTGGCGTCCTTCAAGGGCCTCATCGCCACGATCGCGGCGCTGAAACCTCGATGCTTGAGTGCCACGGCGAGCCACGCTGCGGCCTCCCGGCTGTCTGGCGTGTACGCCAGGACGAATGTATCGGTGGGATTGATCTGAATGTAGTCGTCCAGGAGCGTGTCCACTCCGCTAACGACGCCCGCATCGAGTTCCTGCATCGTCATCGCTGTCTCCTAGTCTCGGATAGCCGTACAACCATTAGTCTCAGTAGTAGCCGTATATTCATGTAACTTGCGCGCTCAAAACGTTTCTGCTCGGCCGCGGGACGAATCGTGCCGAACATGTTAGGGCGCTCCTCCCGATGCAGATACGTCACGACGCGTCTGCCCGGGAAGAGCGCCCTCAGTTGGCACAGCCATTCAGGAGGATCAGAGTTTTTCCAATATCTGTTCCGGCCTTAATCGCCGTCGCCAACCCTCACCGTGGAGCTCAGTTGCGGTAGGTCGTGTACGAGATCGTCCACTGGATCAGGGACTCGTCCTTCTCGCCATCCTCCGCCGGCGGCTCCACCGCAGCCATCTTCGCGATGAGCTTCTCAACCTCTTCTGCAGCCATGACTCCTCCTTCGGGTGATCTTCGCGGCTCAGTTGCGGTAGGTCGTGTACGCGATCGTCCACTGGATCAGGGACTCGTCCTTCTCGCCATCCTCCGCCGGCGGCTCCACCGCAGCCATCTTCGCGATGAGCTTCTCGACCTCTTCTGCGGCCATGTCTTCCTCCATGTGATCCTTGCCAGCCGATTGCTGCCGAGATCGAGCATGCACGATCGAATGCGGCGGCAGAAGTGGGCACTTTAGGCCAGCGCCGCATATGGACGGAACCGGCCACGTCCCGGCTCGACGGCCTATTTCGGCGTTTGCCTTATCAGTCCATTCCAAACGCATGGACTTGACGTCGTGGAGCGCGGTAGAAACTTTCTCACAAGCCCAGGATGAGACCGGAAACGAGAAATGGAGCGAAGCAAATGCGCAATCTCACGCAAGCAATGGTCCTTGCCGCGATTCTCGGCATCATTCCTATTGGCATGGCATGGGCCTCCGACATCGCGGTCGCCGAGGCGCCGGCTTCGGTCACTGCGACCGGCGATGACAGCTTCGGCTGGGACGGCGAACCCGCTGACGACGACAGCTTCGGCTGGGACTGACCCAGTCGCGAGATCCGAACGGGATAACCCGACCCGCAACCGTAGGTCAGCAGACCAGAACACGACAACGCGGAGGAACATCGATGAAAACCAACGATACGGACCTGAACGATGGCATCACCCACATCTCTGTTCCAGGCGCTCCCCACGGATCTCCTGTCGTGACGACCGTGGGGCCAGAGTTCGACGCTTCCACATTCGGTTCCAACGGGGTGTGCACCTACGTCACCACGAAACCCACGCTTTCTGCGTGAGCTGCGATGCCGGATTGAAACGAGCTGCGCGTGGACCCGATCTCGCGGCAATCCCCAGCTCACAAGGCATGAGCTTTCGGCTTCGGCTTCGGCCCGACCTCTGACAATCCGCCGGCTTGCACCTGCCGACCGGCAGAGTTGCGGCCCAGCAACTCCGACCTGACGATCCGATCAGGGCAACGCACCCTCCTGACATCGACCAGGCTGCGCTTCAGCGCCCGGATGCGGCACCGACCTGGACCGCATCACCGAAATGAGCAAGGAGTCCAGGTCATGATCCCACGCACCGACTATCACATCGAGCGGTTCACCCTTGCCAATGGCTTGCGGGTGGTTCTCAACCGCGATGCCAGTGTCCCCTTGGTGGGTGTCGCGGTCGTGTACGACGTCGGCGTCCGCTCCGAACCTCCGGGCCGGACCGGATTTGCGCACCTGTTCGAGCACCTCATGTTCCAAGGCTCTGCCAATCTCGAGAAATTGGCTCACTTCCGGTACGTACAGGGTGCCGGGGGAACTTTCAACGGATCCACTCACCTCGATTACACCGACTATTTCCAGACGGTGCCCAGCAATGCGCTCGAACGCATGATGTTTCTGGAAGCCGACCGCATGGGTGCCCCGCTGCTGACCGAGGAGAACCTGCGCAATCAGATCGACGTGGTCAAGGAGGAGATCAGAGTCAATGTCCTAAACCGCCCCTACGGTGGTTTTCCCTGGTTGAAACTGCCGCCAGTTCTCTTCGACACGTTTCCCAATGCGCATGACGGCTACGGATCGTTCGCAGACCTGGAGGCGGCCACTGTCGAGGACGCCACCGAGTTCTTCCAGCGCTTCTATGCGTCGGGAAACGCTGTGCTGAGCATCGCCGGGGACTTCGACACCGACGAGGCCCAGACTCTGGTGGAAAAACACTTCGGCGCGATACCGGCCCGGCCGGCAGCTGCACGGTCGCTATTTGCCGAGCCGGATCCGACAAACGCAAACCACACCGACTACGTGGACCAGTTGGCGCCGGCGCCCGCCGTCGCTGCGGCCTGGCGGGTTCCCGACCCCATCGGGCAGTTCGGCCAATACCTGGCCTGCGTGGTGCTGGCAGAGGTCCTGACCGACGGGGAGGCCTCCCGGCTGGTCCGGCGACTGGTCCGCAAGGAGCGCATGGTCTCCAGCGTCGGCGGCTACCTGGGCTTCATGGGTGACCCGTTCGACGTACGGCACCCCACCGCCCTGGTGTTGCAGGCATACCTCAACCCGGACGAGTCGGCGGAGGAGGTGCTGAACGTCATCGACGAGGAGCTCACGCGGCTCGCGATGGATGGCCTGACCAACAGTGAGCTGACTCGTATCAGCAATCGAATCGCCACCAACCTGCTGCGCAGCACTGATGCCGTCATTAGTCGCGCGGTGCGTATGGGGGTGCTGGAGCTGCAGCGGGCCAACCCCGGACTTATCAACGATCTTCCCCAACTGATTGGTGCCGTTACGGTCGAGGACGTACAAAGCGCCGCCGCTCTGTTTCCTCCCCACAGCCGAGCCTCCATCGCGGTGCGTCCGCAGATCAGCCGGTGAGATTCAGCAGGAAGCCCAGGACATCGACATGAGACGCCTTCCGGATCTAGCCCCTAGCCGCCCCCTCAGGATCCTGCCGCAAGCCGAGCGCATCTTGTCCAACGGTCTGACCGTGATCGCTATCGCTCGACGTACCGTTCCGTTGGTCGAGCTACGCCTGCATATGCCTTTCGCTGGTGATGATCTTGCCGTAGGGTCCGTACTGACGCAGACCCTGTTCGCCGGGTCTGATAAGAGGTCCATTGGCGAAATCGCCACTGAGTTGCAGACTGTCGGCGGCACCCTGGGCGCGAGCCTCGACCCCGATCGCCTACAGATCAGCGGAAACTGCCTGTTCTCGGGTCTGGATCGGATGCTCGAGCTACTCGCCGAGGTGCTCAACAGCGCGGCCTACCCACTCACCGAGGTCGCCCGCGAACGCGAGCGGCTCGCCGAACGCATCCGCATAGCCCGAAGTCAGCCAAGCTTTCTTGCGCGCGCCGCCCTTCATCGCCAGATTTACGGCACCCATCCCTATGCGATTCCAACACCGGATGCAGCCAAGGTGCGTGAGGTCCACGTCGACCAGCTCCGACGGCTACACGCCAAGCGCGTGCGGCCGCACGGCGCGACCCTCGTGCTGGTCGGCGACTTCGATCCCGATCACGCGGTCGACGCCGCCGTGCGGCGGCTGAGTTCGTGGTCCGGCCGCGGTCCCGCTGGCATCCTGCCCCCAACGCCACCACTAATTCCTGGCCCGCTGACTCTTGTCGACCGGCCGAACGCAGTCCAGTCGTCGCTGCGTATGGCGTTGCCAGCCGCGACCCGCGACAGCCCGGACAACGCACCGCTGCAACTGGCAAACCTCATTTTCGGTGGGTACTTCCCTTCCCGTTGGGTGGAGAACATTCGCGAGACCATGGGGTACGCCTACAGCCCTCATTCATCCATCGAACACAACCCAGCCGGCTCCTTGATGCTGCTGACGGCTGAGATGGCGACCGAGGTCACTGCTCCTGTGCTAGTCGAGACCCTGTATGAACTGGGACGGCTCGCCACCATTCCACCCCGCAAAGAGGAACTGGAGCAGGCTCGCCAGTATGCCCTCGGCTCGCTGCTGCTGGGCATGTCGACTCAGGCGGGCATCGCGGGGCTGGCGATCAAGTTCGCCGGATCCGGGTTGCGCCTCCCCTACCTGCGCGAGCACGCGCAGCGATTGACAGATGCCACCGTCGACGACGTACACCGCGCAGCCGCAACATACATGGCGCCGACACAAGCGGTCTCGCTTGTACTCGGCGCGAGCACCCGCGTTCAAGACGACCTAGCGAAGATCGTCCCGGTCGCCCCAATCCCACTGTGAACCCGACGAGGATCGATCATGCCGCTTACCCAGCTACGTGCCGGTGGACGCGCCCGGCTGGTGGACGTCAACTCGTACGACATCTCGCTGGACCTCACCGACGGGGCGGGCAATCCCGGCGACGGCACCTTCCGCAGCGTGACGACGGTGAAGTTCACCGCCGCGACCCCGGGGGCGGGCACCTTCGTCGAGGTCGCCGCGAGCAAGATCCTGCGAGCCGAGCTGAACGGCACCGCACTGGACACCAGCGCCTGGACCGCCGAGACCGGTCTGGTGCTGCCGCAGCTCGCCGAGCAGAACACGCTCGTCGTCGAGGCGGAGTTCCCGTTCTCGCAGCAGGGTCAGGGCCTGCACCGCGCGGTCGACCCCGCGGACAAGGAGGTCTACCT
>NZ_VIQO01000034.1 GCF_007483665.1 Catellatospora sichuanensis | reverse complement strand
GTACTAAACCAACTCGCCGACCGATTCACCGACGAAGGCGTCATCATCATCGACACCGACGCAGCCCACGCCATGCGCCTACCCACAACCCAACACACCCTCAACACAATCCCCGACGACCACAACCCCCGCGACGGCATGGGCACAATGTCGCGTTCACCCATAACCTCGGCCACACAGGCATCGTGATCGGACAACCCACGGCAACAGTCGCCGACCCTGTGTAGGACCCACAACCCTGAGCCAGCCGACGCGGCGGGGCAACAACAGATGGCGCGTCAGGCGTCACCGACGGGGTCGCCGGGCCGGATACGGCCAGGATGCAGGATCTGAGCGTAGACGCCCGCACACGGCTGGGCACCCAGCACAGAAAGCGGCACAACACGGTGGTGCCGGGCGAGCACACGCAAAGCGTCAGGATCACGGGGCAGGTCGCCGTGCGCGAGAGTCGGAATCGCACAGCGTGGCGTGGCGACGATGACGCGTAGCACGAGCTCGTCGCCGACGCGCAGCTCACGGCCAACCCAGCCGTCCTCAATGAAGCCGTCGCCGGGGGTGTCGACGACGACGTTGGGCCGGTAGCGGCGGGGGTCGGCGGCGCCCGCGGGGTGCAGCGCGGAGATGCGGCGCAGGGTCGCGGTGGTGATGAGGTGCAGGGGCGCGAAATCGAAGAACGTGCCCGGCGCCGCAGCCGCAAAAGTGCTGGTAAGCAGCGGCAGGGTAGCTGTGATGCCGTCGCGCAGCACGGCATCGGGATCGACACGGTCGAGTTGCGCCTTTTCCGGTGGGGTGTCGACGAGCTCGACGTCACGGCCGAGCAGTGCTGACAAGGTCTTCGCCGCGGACGAGTCGGTGCTGTGCACGTCAACGCCCGGCCCCGTGATGCGTACGCCGCGGGGATCGGTGGCGGCGGTGAGGGTGAGCAGCCGCTGCCAGAGCCGAGGGTGTTTGGCGCTGGCGACGCGGCCGGTGGCGGTGTCGAGCAGCGCGAGGGCGCGGTCACCGACCATGCCGGACCCCGACACATCGGCGCTGTCGAGCCGCTCACCGAGCAGCGACTTGACCGGGTACCGGTGCAGTGCAGCGACCGCGGCCCTCGCGTGGGTCACGGGTTGGCGCGTTCGGCGGCGGCGACGACGTTGCGGAACAGCATCGCGACGGTAGTGGGGCCGACGCCGCCGACACGCGGGGTGATCGCCCCGGCGACGGCGGCGCAGGACTCGTCGACGTCGGGCAGGATGCGGCGGCCTTCGTAGCGCACGCCGCCGCCGACCACGACGGCGCCGGGCTTGACGTGTTCGGGCTGGATGATGCCGGGCACGCCCGCGGCGGCGATGAGGATGTCGGCGCGGCGGGTGTAGCGGGCCCAGTCCTTGACGCCGGTGTGCACGACGGTGACGGCGGCGTCGGCGGTGGGGCGCTTCTGCGCCAGCAGCATCGCCAGGGGGCGGCCGAGGGTCGCGCCGCGGCCGAGGATGACGACCTCCCGGCCTGCGACGGGGATGTCGTAGTGGGCGAGCAGCGCTTCGATGCCGGCAGGTGTGCAGGGCAGCGGGCCGGGCATGCCGAGGGCGAGGCGGCCCATGTTCATGGGGTGCATGCCGTCGACGTCCTTGTCAGGGTCCATGGCCTGCAGGGCGGCGTTGTAGTCGAGGTGGCCGGGGATGGGGTACTGCACGAGCATGCCGTGCACGGCCGGGTCGTCGTTCCAGGCCGTGATGACGCGGTGCACGTCGGCCTGGGTGGCCGTGGCGGGCAGGTGTTCGTGCGGGGACGCGAAGCCCAGCGCGGCAGCCTGCTGCTGTTTGATGCGGATGTAGCCCGCGCTGGCGTCGTCGTCGCCGACGAGCAGGGTGGCCAGGCTCGGGGTGATGCCACGGGCGCGCAGCGCGGCGGAGCGGGTGGCGACGTCGGTGAGAACCTCGTCGGCGACAGGTTTACCGGGCAGCAGACGGGCGGTGGTGGTCGCGGGCGCGGACATGCGGCTCCTTCACGCGGTCACCCAGGCGGTCGGCTTCCGCGGCTTCGCTTCCCGATGGTCGTTCCCATCCTCGTGCCGCCAGTCGCGAAACTCGCCCTCCAGCATGCCCCATGCCGTCGGGCCGGACTTCAGCCGCCCTACCGGACATGGCGTGTCCGATAGCGTTCGCCTCGGAGAGGTGACCGTGCGGGTGGTGTCGGATCGGCGCGGACAAATCGGCGTGCTGGGTGGCGTTCGCTCGTGCCTGCACGTGGACGAGGGCCGCGCTGGTGGCGGGGCATCGGCGTACTGTGACGGGCGCCGATCGCCACGATCGAAGGCCGGCTCGGTCGACGGCGGGTGGTGACCCTGGCCGATGAGGCGCGCTGGTGGCGGAAGCCGCGTTGAGTGGTTCTGCCGGAGGCGGGTGTGGGTTTACCGTTTGCGCTGCGGGCCGCGGCTCGCCATCATCGCGGGGTGATCGACCGACAGACCGCCGATTTCACCGTCAAGCCGACCCTCACCGGCGAGAAGGTCGTGCTGCGCCCGTTCGCCGACGCGGACCTGGACGGCATCCGTGCCGCGCTACGCGACCCGGAGGTGATCCGGCTGACCGGCAGCGGCGTCGACGAGGAAAACGAGGCCGAGCAGGAGAAGATCCTGCGCCGCTGGTACGGCACTCGCAACGCTCAGCCGGACCGGCTGGACCTGGCTGTCGTGGACCGGGCCGGCGACGCGTGCGTCGGCGAGGTGGTGTTCAACGAGTGGAACGCGGCCAACCTCAGCTGCAACTTCCGGGTGATGATCGGCCCCGCGGGGCGGGATCGTGGCCTGGGCACGGAGGCGATCCGGCTGTTCGTCGGGTACGGCTTCGAGCGGCTCGGCCTGCACCGGATCGAACTGGAGGTGTTCGCGTTCAATCCGCGGGCGCGCCGGGTGTACGAGAAGGTCGGTTTCGTCGCCGAGGGTGTACTGCGGGACGTGCTGCGCGACGGGGACGGCTGGGTGGACGCGACGGTGATGTCGATCCTGGCGCACGAGTGGGAACGCCACCGCGGCCGGCCTTGACCCGCTGGGCGGTCAGAACGTCAGTACCGCGCGGGCGTCGGCGACGACCTGTGGTGATGCCAGGTCGGCCCAGGACGCGAACAGGGTGCGGAAGTAGTCGCCGTAGCGGATGGCGACGTCGGGGTTCTGCTCGCACAGGTCGAGCTCGTTGACGATGCTGACGTCGACCAGGGGGCGCAGCTCGGCGGCAGTCAGGGTCTCGACCGTGCCGTCGAAGCGGCTGTGCAGCTGCCGGGTCTGAGCGAGCGGTCGCCAGGTCGCCTTGCGCAGGGTCGCGGCGTAGCGGTGCACGATCCGTTCGGCGTCGGGCCCGGCGGCTGAGCGCAGCAGGTCGCGCTCGTCGAGGGTGAGCAGGGCGGTGTCGAAGCCGTCGGTGCCGTACGCGGCGTGGGCCAGGCCCGCGAGCGCGGTCCCCGTGGGCAGGCCGTGCGCGGCGAGCCGGTCGTGCACGCGTACCAGATGGGTGTAGAGGGTTCCGCCGGGATGGTCGATGATCGCCGCGCCGCGCTCGTGCAGCAGCGCCTTCACGTCGTCGGCACTCATGACGCGACCCTAGGGCGCGGACGCGGTGGCGGTCAGCTATCTGTGGGGAAGTTCATGGGGGTGCAAGTTCTTCCATCAGTCGCGGGCGGCGCGCCATGTCCAGCCGGTGCGGTGGGCATGGCCGGGCAGTTCGCCGCGGCCGGTGCACCACAGCAGCACGGCGGCGGGTTCGCCGTCGGGGGCGTCGGGGAACAGCCGGTGCAGGATCAGCGTGGCCAGGTCGGCGGGCGGCCGCCAGGCCGGGTCGAGGGCGCGGGTGATGTCGTGGGTGTGCAGCAGGGTCTCGGCCATGCCCATGGCGGCGAAGCCGCTGGGGTCGCAGGGTCCCCAGTGCCAGGCCCGCAGGTCCGGGTCGGCGGCGGCGAGCGCGGTGGCGAGCAGCCCGCCCGCGGCGGTGATGATCTGCAGCAGCTGGGCGGTGGTGGCCTGCGGCCGCACGGTCAGGTCGCAGGGCAGGTAGGCGTCGTCGGGGGCGGCGGCCAGCTGGCCCGCGTACGCGGTGAGGTCGTGGGCGATGTGTGCGGCGGTGTCGCGGCAGGTCCAGTCGAGCGTGCCGGCCGGGACGTCCCAGTCGGCGGCGGTGTGCGGGGCGAGGGCGGCTTGCAGGGCTTGCAGGGCCTGCCGGAGGTCGTCGTGGCCGGGGTCGCGCATGGGTGCACTGTGTCACCTTCGGCGGGCCCGGGGACACCCGGTTTCCGAGCTGCTGAAACTGTTAGCAAAGTCTGCCAATTGATTTCAGTAGATCAAGAGCTGTGAACGGCGTCACGCATGCACATCGTGATGGTTTGCCGGGTTTGTGGACGCCATTTGGTAACGGGGTTGCGGGAAAAGGCGCAAGGACTTTCTGAATCAGAAACTTCTTGCTAACGTCGCGCGCTGGAAGGACAGGCAAACCCCCGAGGAGCGAATAATGCGTCGCACCGCCAGAGGGATCGCCGTTCTTGCCTCCGCTGCCATCGCACTTGCGGTGACGGCCTGTGGCAACGACGCGACCGAGGCACCCACCAAGACCGACCCCGCGGCCCTGTCGGCCGAGCTGACGTGGTGGGACACGTCGGACCCCGCCAACGAGGGCCCGGCGTTCAAGGAGCTCATCACCGAGTTCAACAAGACCTACCCGAACGTGAAGATCAACTACCAGTCGGTCCCGTTCGGCGAGGCGCAGAACAAGTTCAAGACCGCCGCCGCGGCCAAGTCCGGCGCCCCGGACATCCTGCGCGCCGAGGTGGCGTGGGTGCCGGAGTTCGCGTCCCTGGGCTACCTGTACAACCTCGACGGCAGCGAGCTGCTGGCCGACGAGTCGGACTACTTCGCCACCCCGATGTCGGCGAACAAGTTCGACGGCAAGACCTATGGCGTGCCGCAGGTCACCGACTCGCTGGCGCTCATGTACAACAAGGAGATCTTCGCCAAGGCCGGCATCGCCGAGGCCCCCAAGACCTGGGCCGACGTGAAGACCGCCGCGGCTGCGATCAAGGCCAAGACCGGCAAGGATGGCCTGTTCATCAACGCCGGTGGCTACTTCCTGCTGCCGTTCATCTACGGCGAGGGCGGCGACCTGGTCGACACCGCCGCCAAGAAGATCACCGTGAACTCCGCGGCCAACGTCGCGGGTATCCAGGTTGCTGCTGACCTGGTCAAGTCGGGCGCCGCGGTCAAGCCGCCGGCCAACGACTCCTACGGCACCATGATGACCCTGTTCAAGGAGCAGAAGGTCGCCATGATCATCAACGGCCCGTGGGAGGTCAACAACCTCCGCAACGCCCCCGCCTTCGGCGGGATCGACAACCTCGGCGTCGCCGCGGTTCCGGCGGGCTCGGCGAAGGCCGGCGCGCCGGTCGGTGGCCACAACTACGTGCTGTACTCCGGCATGGCGCAGGACAAGGCCGCCGCGGCGATCGCGTTCGTGAAGTTCATGTCCTCCGCGCAGTCGCAGGCGTTCCTGGCCGACAAGCTGGGCGTGCTGCCGACCCGCAAGTCGGCGTACGACATCGACAAGGTGAAGAACAACGCGATCATCGCCGCGTTCCAGCCGGTCGTGTCCGCCGCCGTGGCCCGCCCGTGGATCCCCGAGGGCGGCCAGTTCTTCGGCCCGCTCGACACGATGGCCACCGAGGTCCTGATCCAGGGCAAGGACCCGAAGACCTCCCTCGACGGGGTCGCGAACAAGTACAAGACCGAGGTCGTCACCGCCTACACGGCGTCCTGACCCTCACCCGAGGCCGGTCCCCGCACGGGGGCCGGCCTCGGGGCCTTCCCCCGCGCCCCCTCTTCACCCCACTCGGAGCACGCCCGTGAGCACAGACACCGCCACGCCGGCCCGGACCAGCCCCCCGCCGCGTGAGACCCGACGACCCGGCCGGCTGCGGCGCAGCTGGGACAAGCACTGGTACGCCTGGGTGATGGTCGCCCCCGTCGTGCTCGTGCTCGGGGTCCTGATCTTCTACCCGCTCGGCCGCGGCATCCTGCTGTCGTTCACGAACCTGACCGAGGCGAACCAGCTCGCCGAGATCTGCAGCAAGTCGATCACCGGCACCGAGGTGTGCAAGCCGAACCCGAACGCATGGGAGATCGTCGGCGTCGACAACTACGTCAACATCCTCACCGGCAAGGTCGGCGAGTTCTGGCAGCAGTTCGGCGTCACGCTCCTCTGGACCGTCACCTGCGTGGTGTTCCACTACGGCCTGGGCTTGGGCCTGGCCGTGCTGCTCAACCGGCCGATGCGCGGCCGCGGGATCTACCGGGTGCTGCTGATCCTGCCGTGGGCGGTGCCCGCGTTCGTGTCCGCGTTCGCGTGGCGGTTCATGTTCAACGAGAACTTCGGCCTGATCAACTCCGTGTTCGAGTCCGTCGGCCTGGACCGCGTCGCCTGGTTCGCCGACTGGCGGACCGCGCTGCTCACCGCGATCGTCGCCAACATCTGGCTGGGCGTGCCGTTCATGATGGTGACCCTGCTCGGCGGTATGCAGACCATCCCGGGCGAGCAGTACGAGGCCGCCGAGATCGACGGCGCGACCCCGTGGCAGCGCTTCGTCAACATCACCCTGCCGGGCCTGCGCTCGGTCAGCATGACGGTGCTGCTGCTGGGCTTCATCTGGACGTTCAACATGTTCCCGATCATCTTCCTGGTGACCGGCGGCGAACCGGCCGGGCAGACCGAGATCCTGGTGACCGGCGCGTTCCGGTCGGCGTTCGAGGGCATCCGCAACTACTCGCTGTCCTCGACGTACGGCGTGCTGATCCTGTCCATCCTGCTCGTCTTCTCCGTGTTCTACCGGCGGGCGCTGCGCAAGCAAGGCGAGGTGTGGTGACATGACGATGACCATGGCCCCCGGCACGACGGCCGGGCAGTCCACGCACACCCCGCAGGTGAACAAGCACAGCCGGGCCAAGCGCAGCCCGCTGGCCTCGCTCGGCCTGCACGCGACGCTGATCGGCGCGTCGCTGATCGCGGTGTTCCCGATCGCGTGGGTGGTGCTGTCGTCGTTCAAGCCCAAGCAGTGGGTGCAGAGCAGCGAGCTGTCGCTGGTCAAGGAACCGACCTTGGGCAACTACGAGTACGTGCTGTTCGAGACGAACTTCCCCACCTGGATGCTCAACTCGGTGATCATCGCGCTGTGCACGATGACGATCGGCATCCTGATGTCGGCGACCACCGGGTACGCGCTGTCGCGGTTCAACTTTCCCGGCCGGCGCAAGCTGATGATGGTGTTCCTGGTGACGCAGATGTTCCCGGTCGCCGTGCTGATCGTGCCGATCTACAAGATCATGGCCACGCTCGGGCTGATCAACACCCACGCGTCGCTGGTCATCGCGTACCTGACGATCGCGGTGCCGTTCTGCTCGTGGATGCTCAAGGGTTACTTCGATTCGATCCCGACGTCGCTGGACGAGGCCGCGTCGATCGACGGGTGCGGGCCGTTCCAGACGTTCTGGCGGGTCATCATGCCGCTGGCCCGGCCCGGTATCGCGGTGACGGCGTTCTACACGTTCCTGACGGCGTGGGGTGAGGTCGCGTACGCGACGGCGTTCATCCAGACCGACGACCGGTTCACCCTCGCCTACGGTATGCAGCAGTTCGTGCCGCAGTTCAACGCCCAGTGGGAGTACCTGACCGCCGCCGCGGTGCTCGTCACGGTCCCCGCCGGGCTGGTCTTCCTCTACGCCCAGCGCCACCTGGTGTCCGGCCTGACCGCCGGTGGAACGAAGGGCTGAGGTGGGTACGCAGACACGGGCGCGCCTGGCCGACATCGCCGCGCAGGCGCAGGTCAGCCAGGCGACCGTGTCCCGGGTGCTCAACGACCGGCCGGGCGCGTCGGCCAGCACCCGGCAGGCCGTGCTCACCGCGCTGGACGTGCTCGGCTACGAGCGGCCCGGCCACCTGCACCGCACCGGCGCGGGCCTGGTCGGGCTGATCCTGCCCGAGCTGGACAACCCGATCTTCCCGGCGTTCGCGCAGATCGCCGAGTCGACCCTGGCCCAGCAGGGCTACACGTCCATGCTCTGCACGCAGACCCCGGGCACGGTCAGCGAGGACGAGTACGTCGACATGATGCGCGAGCGCGACGTCGCCGGGATCGTGTTCATGTCCGGCATGCACGCCGCCGCCGCCGACGGCGACCCGGCCCGCTACCACCGACTGACCACCGACGGCGTGCCGTTCGTGCTGGTCAACGGGTTCCTGCCGGGGGTGGCCGCGCCGTTCGTGTCGTGCGACGAGCACGGGGCGGCCGAGCTGGCCGTCGCGCATCTGGCCTCGCTGGGGCACCGGCGGATCGGGCTGGTCTGCGGGCCCCGGCGGTACACGCCGACCCGGCGCAAGGTGGCCGGCTACCAGGCGGCCATGGCCGGGCTGTACGACGGCGACCTCGAGGAGCTGATCGAGATCGCGCCGTTCGGGGTCGAGGGCGGCCACGGGGCGGCGCTGCGGCTGCTGGAGCGCGGCGTGACGGCGATGCTGTGCGGGTCGGACCTGATGGCGCTCGGCGCGATCCGGGCCGTGCGCGCCAACGGGCTGTCCGTGCCGCAGGACGTGTCGGTGGTCGGGTTCGACGACTCGCTGCTGATGGCGTACACCGATCCGCCGTTGACCACGCTGCGCCAGCCGGTGCGCGCGATGGCCCAGGCCGCGGTGCGCGCCCTGCTCGACGAGATCGGCGGGTACGCGGCCCCGCACAGCGAGTACATGTTCCGCCCGGAACTCGTGGTGCGCGGCTCGACCGCGGCGCTGCGCTGACAACGTCCTCCGCGCCCCGCCTAGGATGACCCTTATGACCTTGAGCAAACCGACTGTGGAGTTCCCCGGGGGCGAGGCCCCGACCGACCTGGTGATCACGGACCTGATCGTCGGCGACGGCGACGAGGCCGTACCCGGCCGCCAGGTCGTCGTGCACTACGTGGGCGTGACCTTCGACGGCGGCGAGGAGTTCGACGCCTCCTGGAACCGCGGCTCCCCGTTCACGTTCCCGCTCGGCGGCGGACGCGTCATCCAGGGCTGGGACCTCGGCGTAGCCGGCATGAAGGTAGGCGGCCGCCGCCAGCTGATCATCCCGGCCAAGCTCGCCTACGGCAACCGCGGCGCCGGCGGCGTCATCAAGCCCGGCGACACCCTCGTCTTCGTCGTAGACCTCCTCGAGGTCCGCTGACCCACTCCCCCGACGATCTTGCGCGAACGATGGGGACGACACACTCGTTCCGGGCATAAGTGCAACAGTTCGCGCAAGATCGTCGGGATCATGGCGGGACCGCAGTGAGGGATCTTGCGGGTTAGAATCTCGCGGTGCCGATGTTGACCGTCGATGACCTGCTGCCGTGGGAGCCGCGGCGCGTCCTGGTCACGGGTGCGTCCGGGGCCGGGAAGACCACGTTGAGCAAGGAGATCGCCGCGGCTTTCACGCTGCCGCGGGTCGAGCTGGACGCGCTGCACCACGGGCCGGACTGGGTGCCGCGGGCGGCGTTTGCCGACGAGGTCGGCGTGTTCGCCGCGCAGCCGCGCTGGGTGACCGAGTGGCAGTACAGCGACAAGCTGGGGAATCTGCTGTCCGGCCGGGCCGACACGGTCGTCTGGTTGGACCACCCGCGCCCGCTGGTCATGTGGCAGGTCACCAGGCGCACGGTGCGCCGCAGGTGGCTGCGCGAGGAGTTGTGGAACGGCAACATCGAGGGGCCGCTGCGCACGATCTTCACCGATCCCGAGCACGTCATCCGCTGGGCGTGGCGTTCCCACGGCAAGCCCGCCGGGCGGGTGGCGGCGCTGCTGGAGCAGCGTGGCGAGCAGGTCGCGGTGGTCCGGCTGCGCGGCCGGGCCCAGGTCCGGCAATGGGCACGCAGGCTGCGCGAAGGCTCCCTGCTCGGCTGATGACGTTCAGCCCTGGGCGGACGTCACGATCACCGGCTCGTGGCGCACCGGGAAGTTCACCGAGTTGGCGATGAAGCAGGCCTTGTGGGCGTCATGGTGCAGCGCGAGCGCCTGCTCGGTCATCGACGCGTCGGCGACGGTCACCCGGGGCCGCAGCACCGCCTCGGTGAACCGGCCGCCGCCGTCGTCCTCCGTCATCGTCGCCTGCGGCAGATCGGTGTACCCGGTGACGACGACGCCGTTGACCGCGCACAGGTGCAGATACCACAGCAGGTGGCACTGCGACAGCGACGCCAGCAGCAGCTGCTCGGGGTTCCACCGGTCGGGCTCGCCGCGGAACGCCGGGTCCGAGGAGCCCGGCAGGGTCGGCAGGCCGGGCGCGCTGACCTCGTTGGTGCGCCGGTAGGTGCGGTAGCTGTCGGTCCCGGTGCCTTCGTTGCCGGTCCACTCGACGGTCAGTTCGTAGCGGTGCTCGCGCATGGCCGCAGCCTAGTGCACCCGGTAGCCGTCCCATATGAGGCCAAAGCCCCTAAACTCGACTTATGGAGCTCTCGCTGGCCGAGCAGCTGGTCCTGCTCAGTTATGACGACGCGACCGGCAGGCCGCTGGTGCCCATCAACCACCTCGACTGCGGCATCGAAGGCGCGGTCCTGCTCAGCCTGGCCAACCTCGGGCGCATCGCGATCCGCCGCGGGCACGTGGAAATCGTGGACCACACGCCCACGGGCGACCCGTCGCAGGACGCCGCTCTCGCGGAGATCGGCGAAGACGCCAAGGGCCACGCGCCCGACTGGTGGATCTACCATCTGGCATCCCCGCACCACCGCCAGCGCCTGCTGGACAACCTGGTCGCGAAGGGCGTGCTGCGGCGCGAGGACCACCGGGTGGTGGGCGTGTTCCACCGGCCCCGCTACCCGCTGGTCGACCAGGCGGTCAAGAAGGACCGGGTGGACCGCATCCGCAACATGGTCAACCGGATCGCCGAACCCGACCGCGACTCGGTCAGCCTGCTCGCGCTGAGCCACACCATGATGCTGGACCGCCACTACTTCCCCGAGGTCAACCATGACGACATGCGCCACCGGGTCATGGAGCTGGCCGAGGGTGAATGGGCGGCGCCGGCCGTCGGCAAGGTGATCTACGCGATGAACATGGCCGTCATGGCCGCCATCACCGGCGGCATCGCGTCCTCCTCCACCGCCGCCGTCTCCGCCAGCTGACGCACCCACCCCGAGCAAGCCCGCCGCCTTGCGCCGGGCGTGCCGTTTCGGGTGACTTTCGTTGGGGGTACCAACGATTGTTAGGGTGATCAGGTGACCGACGACGACACCGCGCCCACCCGCCTGACCGGGCTGCCGAGCTGGCTGCTGACGCAGACCGCGGCGTACGCGGGGCGCCTGGTCACCGACGGTTTGGCCAGCGTCGACGCCCGCGGCTACCACTTCAGGGTGCTGGCCACGCTCGACGAGTACGGCCCCGCCAGCCAGGCCGCCCTCGGCCGGCGCAGCGGCATCCACCTGTCCGACCTGGTCGCCGCCATCAACGAGCTGGCCGCCCGCGGCCTCGTGGAACGCGCCCCCGACCTGGACGACCGCCGCCGCAATGTCGTCACCCTCACCGCCACCGGACGCCGGCAACTCGCCACACTCGACGAACAGCTCGCCACCGTGCAGGAGCAGCTGCTCACGCCACTGAGCGCCGCGGAGCGCACACAGCTGACCACGCTGCTGGCCAAGTTGCTCGCGTACCACCGCATGTCATCTTGATCACGATGCGCGCGGCCGGGCAGGCGGCCTACGGTACCGGCATGCACGGCATTCCCCGCACCGATGAGGACCTGGCCCACACCTACCGCGACTTCGCGCTCAGGGAGGCCGCCGGGCGCTCGCCGTCCTACGAGCGGCTGTGCCTCGGGATCGCCGCCGATGCCGAGGTGCTCGGCCTCGTCGGCGCGCTGCCGCTGGCCAAGCGCCAGCCGAACCTGCTGCTGGGCGCGGTCCGGCTGCTCGGCGGGCCGGTCGGCGACCACACGGAGTTCCGCGACTGGCTGGTCACGCACTGGGCGGCGGTACGCGAGCAGATGCTGGCCCGCAGCACGCAGACCAACGAGGCCGCCCGGTGCGCGGTGCTGCTGCCCGTGCTCGCCGCGCTGCCGCAGCCGCTCGCGCTGATCGAGGTCGGCGCGTCCGCGGGGCTGTGCCTGTACCCGGACCGCTACCGGTACCGCTACGGCGACCGCAAGCCGTTCGGCCCCGCCGGTGCGCCGCTGCTGGAGTGCGCCGTCGACGGCCCGGTGCCGGTGCCCGACCGGTTGCCGCAGGTCGTCTGGCGCGCCGGCATCGACCTGAACCCGCTCGACGTCACCGACCCCGACGATGTGCGCTGGCTGCAGAGCCTCATCTGGCCCGAGCACACCGAGCGGATGGAGCGCCTGGCCGCCGCCGCCACGATCGCCGCCGCCGACCCGCCGCTGCTGGTCCGCGGCGACCTCAACGAGTCCCTGGCGCAGCTGGCCGAGCAGGCCCCCACCGAGGCGACCCTGGTCGTGTTCCACACCGCCGTGCTGGCCTACCTCGACGCGGCGGGCGTGGACCGGTTCGCGGCACAGATGGCCGAGCTGACGCGGCAGCGGCCGGGCACGGTGTGGCTGAGCAACGAGGCGCCCCGCGTCGTCCCGCAGGTCGCCGCGCAACTGCCGCGCCAGGCCCCGCCGGGCCGGTTCACCCTGGCCGTGGCCGGTCGCCCGGTCGCCTTCACCATGCCGCACGGCCAGGGCGTCGACTGGCTCTGAGGCCGTACCGTCCACTCGCGACTTGTTCATCGGCCGGTCGGCTCTAGAGTGTTGCCGTCGAAGGGACAGCGATGGCGAAGCAGAACGGCCGGGCGGGGGCCGGGCGGGCCGAGGAAGACAACACGGCGACCGACGTCGCCGCCAGCTCGATCGCCGGGCTGGGCATGCTGGTCGGGACGCTGGGCGCGGCCGGGCTGGTGCTCGTGCTGTGCACCAACTCGCTGGCCGGGGTGGGCCTGACCATGGTCAACATCGCCGTCCCGGCGATCGCGTTCGGGTACGCGCTGCTCGACGCCGCCCCCCGCGATGCGCGGCGGCCGCGTCGCGTCGGCGCGATCGTGCTGGCCCTGGTCATCGCGGCCGGTGCGACCGGCGTCAGCTGGGGCGTGTCCGGGATCGCGATGCGCCAGTTCGCGCCCGCCGACTACATCGGCCTGTACGGCGAGCGCGTCCAGGTGACCGTCATGGACGCGGACTGCCGCCACGGGACCATCTGGCGGCGCGGGCCGCGGGCCGACTTCTACTGCGAGGGCGCGACGTGGCGGGCGGGCGAGCGCGACGAACGCGGCCGGCTCACCCTCTTCTATCAGGAGATGGAGCCGCGCGCGCAGTCCCGGCAGATCGACGCGTACGTGCTCGGCACCGAGGGCTACAGCGTCGAGCGGGTCGGCGAGGTCGAGTCCTGGGCGTGGTGGGCGGGGCGGCCGCTGTGGCTGCTGCTGGGCCTGCCGGTGCTGGCCGTCGGCCTGCTGCTGCGCCGCGACCTGGTCGCCTCGCGGACCTGAGTACGGGTGCCTTGACGCGCGCGCCTAGGGTGCGGGTCGTGATCAGACCGGTCCCCGCCCCCCGCCGTGTCGCGGCCACCGTCGTGGCGCTGCTCGGACTGTCCGCCGCCGCGCCGTTCCTGTACCGGACCGGGCCCGTCGGGTACGCCGCGCTGCTGGTGCCCCTCGGGCTGCTGCTGGCGCTGGCGTGGGCGGTCCGGCTCGGGCAGTGGATGCTGGCAGCCGGCGCGCCCCCGTGGCCCGCCCGGCTGACCCTGCACCTGGCGCAGGGCACGCAGGTGAGCCAGCGCGGCCGGGCGGTCAGGGTCGCCGACGCGATCGGCCGGGACGACGACTTCGACACCACCCCGGCGGGCTATGCGGTATGGGCGGTGCTGCGCCGTGGCGACGCCCCGCAGCTGCACCAGCGGGTCGTGTGGGAACGGTGGCTGCGTGAGCTGACCGGCGAGCACCGGGTGCTGGTGCACCGCCGCGCGGGTGTCGCGGTGCTGGACGTCGACGGCCACGGCCGGATCTGGCCGTCGAGCTTCACGCTGCGCCGCCGTCCCTGGGGGGTGACGCTGACTCCGCTCGGCGGCACGTCCGCGGCCGGCGACCTGTCGTGGTGGCGGCTGCTGGTGGTCGTCGTCATGGTGGTGGCGCTGCTCGCCGGTCCGGCGCTCGGGCGCGGGGACCACCTGGACGCGGCGTGGGCGACGGGGTACGTCGTCGTGCTCGCGTTCGCCGTCGGGCAGTGGTTCGGGGTGATGCCGCCGGGGCGGCAGAGCCGTGGACGGCCCGCGGGCACCAGGGTCCCCGGACCGCGCGCCGAACCCGCCAAACGTAACCGCGGCGGCCGCTTCACCGGCACGTCGAAGACCCGCAAGCGTTAGGAAGGGCACCTTCTACAACACATAGCGATGTGAAGGTGCCCTTCCTTTCCCTACCCCCACGGAGGGTCTCAGGTGGTGGTGTTGCGGCGGCGGCGGCGTACGGGGCGGCCGCCTTCGTCGGCTATGAAGGTGCGGGTGAGGGCCATGGCGATGATGATGCCGATGACCGCGCAGACCACCTGCACCAGCAGCTCGGACCAGCTCCAGGTGAAGTGCCAGCCGGCCCAGTTCCAGTCCAGGCGGGCCGGCCACATGGTCTCCCAGCCCATCTGGCGGGAGACCCAGGTGCCCAGCAGCGCGGCCACGATGCCCACCACGAAGGTGGCAATGACTCCGATGTTCTGGCGGCCGGGGAGAACCAGCCGGCCGAGGGTGCCGATCACGATTCCGATAAGGATTGCGCTCAGGATTCCGGTCGCCGTCATGGCGGGCGACTACCCACTTGCGCGGCCTTTAATCCTCGCCGCGATACCGGTTCCGGGCGACTTCCGACAGGACTATCCCGACGGTGCGGGCAGGGCTGTCAGGACCAGGGTTTTTCCAGCTGGATGGTGGTGACCGAGTCGACGATCGCGGTGTAGCGCTCGGGGCGGTCGGTGAGGATGTAGGCGTCGGTGCGCACCGCGAGCATGGTCAGGTCCGAATCGGCGAGCTCGTGCAGGCGGTCCGGCCCGGGACGGGTGAGGTCCATGAACCTGCCCAGGCTGCGCCAGTCGGCGGTGGACTCGACCACGACGCAGTTGTCGTTGGTGCGCAGCACGTCGACCAGGTGCGCGTCCGCGCCGCGGGCCAGCGCCTCGGCGAGGGACGCCGAGGTGACGGCGAACAGCTCGCCCTCGTCGTCGAACTCGCCGATGATCTCGCCCACGGTCTCGTGCGCGCCGAACGCGCAGATCGCCGAGGCGTCGAGGATGAGGCGGATCGGGGGGACGCCGATCTCGCCGTCGCCGGATTCGGTCACGCCGCCCAGCCCATGCGGCGGCGCAACTCGTCACGGTCGGCGCTGCCGTGCTCGGCGCGCCGGGCGGCGTCGTCGAGCTGCTCACGGGCCCACAGGCGGGCACGGCGGCGGCGGTCCTCGGTCAGCGGCACGCCGTGGTGGCGCTGGTATGCCTCCGCCTCCGCGTCCTGGGCAATCTTGCGCCGGACCAGGCGGTTCACCTCGGCGGAGGCGTTCTCGTGCGTCTTGAGGTACGCGACGACGTCGTCGGCCAGGTAGAAGCTCTTGGTCTCACCCATGCCCAATAGACTAGCGCGCATTCTCTGATAGGGCCATCGCATCGGTAATCCATTGGCCTGCGCGGGTGGGGGACGGCTACAACATACGACGTGATCGTGAAATATCCGCGGACGCCGCACCTGGCGGGATCGCGCCTGCAGCCGGGTGACGAGGACATGGCCCAGGTGCCGTTCGCGCGTATCCGCGGACGGCACGTGGTCGCCGAGGAGAAGCTGGACGGCGCGAACGCCGGCATCAGCTTCACCGCCGACGGCGGGCTGCGGCTGCAGTCGCGTGGGCATCACCTGTCGGGCGGGCCGCGGGAGCGGCAGTTCGCGGTGTTCAAGTCGTGGGCGGCGACGGTCGCGCCGCTGCTGTGGGAGCGGCTGGGCGACCGCTTCGTCTGCTACGGCGAGTGGATGTACGCCAAGCACACCGTCTTCTACGACGCGCTGCCGCACTACTTCTGCGAGTTCGACGTGCTGGACACGGCGACCGGCGAGTTCCTGGACACGCCGCGGCGGCGGGAGCTGCTGGACGGGCTGCCGGTGCACAGCGTGCCGGTGCTGGCCGCGGGCCCGTTCGACCGGCTGGAGCAGCTGACGGGGCTGGTGGGGCCGTCGGTGTGCCGTACGCCCGGCTGGCGGGACGGTCTGGCCGACGCCGCCGCGGAGGCCGGGGTGGACCCGGCGCGGGCCGCCGCGGAGAGCGACCGGGCCGACGAGATGGAAGGGCTCTACCTCAAGGTCGAGGAGGGCGGCCGGGTGGTGGAACGCTACAAGTGGGTGCGGCACAGTTTCCTGACCGCGGTGCTGGACTCCGGCTCGCACTGGGCGGACCGGCCCATCGTGGCCAACCGCCTGGCCGACCCGGAGGTGCTCTATGCAGGCCTTTGAGCGGCTGTGCCCGGCCGGGCCGGGCTGGGCGCTGGACTGGGCGGCGGTCGAGCGGGAGTTCGCCTGGGTGCGCCGACTGGCCGGGGTGCCGCAGGACCCGGTGCACCATGCCGAGGGTGACGTGCTCACGCACACCCGGATGGCGGCGCAGGCGCTGGCGGCACTGCCGCAGTGGCGGGAGCGGCCGCGGGCCGAGCAGGTGCGGTTGTTCGCCGCGGTGCTGCTGCACGACGTGGCCAAACCCGACTGCACCCGGCACGACGGCGAGCGGGTCACCGCGCACGGACACTCCCGGCGGGGCGAGCTGACCGCCCGGCGGGTGCTGTGGGAGCTGGGCACGCCGATCGACTGGCGCGAGCACGTGACGGCGCTGGTGCGCCACCACCAGGTGCCGTTCTGGGCCCTCGAACGCCCGGATCTGGAGCAGATCGCGCTGCGGGTGTCGCTGACGGCGCGCAACGACGACCTGGCGCTGCTGGCCACCGCCGACATCCTGGGCCGGGTCTGCGCGGACGCGGACACGGTGCTGGAGAACATCGACCTGTTCCGGGAGTACTGCGCGGACCTGGGGGTGCTGGACCGGCCGTGGGAGTTCGCGTCGGACCACGCACGGTTCATGTACTTCCGCACGCCGGGTCGCGACCCGCGGTACGCGGCCTTCGACGACACCCGGCTGACCGTGACGGTGCTGTCCGGGCTGCCCGGGGCGGGCAAGGACACCTGGCTCGCCGCGTACCGGCCCGAGCTGCCGGTGGTCAGCCTGGACGCGATCCGGGCGCAGTCGGGCGTGGACCCGGCCGGTGACCAGCGGGCGGTCGCCGGGGCGGCGCACGAGCTGGCGCGCGGGCACCTGCGGGCGGGGCGGTCGTTCGTGTGGAACGCGACGAACGTGTCACGGCAGCACCGCGAGATCTGTATCGGGCTGGCGGCGGCGTACGGGGCGCGGGTGGAGCTGGTCGCGCTGGAGGCGCCGGGTCCGGTGCTGCGGGCGCGCAACGCGGCCCGTCCGGCGCCGGTGCCGAACGCGGTCATCGACCGGCTGATCGGCAAGTGGGAGACCCCGGACGTGACCGAGTCGCACACCCTACACCGGCTGGACACGAATGATCGTGTACTTCACGTGATCCCGCGGTCACCGGTGGCCTAGAGTAGGCAAGTGATCGAATCGCAGAGCGTCACCGACGCACTACGTATAGCAGCCGAAAGACGTCAAAACTGCGGTTTCTTCTTCGACTTCGACGGAACCCTGTCCGAGATCCGCGACGACCCGGCCGGCGTCGAGCCGGTGCCGGGCGTCGTCGCGGCCGTCGCCGAGATCGCCGAGCACATCCGCACCGTCGCGGTCGTGTCCGGACGCCCCGTCGAGTTCCTGCGCAAGCACTTCGGCGGCCTGCCGGTGCGCCTGTACGGCCTCTACGGCATGGAGTCGCTTGACGAGCAAGGCACCCTGTGGACCGACCCGGAGGTCGTGCCATGGATCTCCGCGGTCGCCGACGTCGCCAAACGCGCCGTCGCCGAACTGGACCCCGACATCCTGGTCGAGGACAAGCGGCTGTCGGTCGCCCTGCACTACCGCACCGCCCCGCACCTGCGCCCCCAGGTCGAACGCTGGGGTGGCGACCGGGCCGCCGAATACGGCCTGGCGCCGCTGCCCGGCCGCATGGTGCTCGAACTCAAGCCGCCGATCCGGCGCGACAAGGGCGGCGTGATGCGCAGCGCCACCCGCGACCTCGACTGCGTCTGGTACTTCGGCGACGACCTGGGCGACCTGCCCGCACTCACCGCGCTGGCCGACCGGGCCAAGGCCGACCGGGGCTTCGAGGTGTTCCGGGTCGGGGTGTCCAACCCCGAGACCGGCGACCAGGTCGCCGCCATGATGGACGTCATCGTCGGCTCGCCGCGTGACCTGGTGCCGCTGCTGCGCCGGGCCGGGCAGGCGTTCACCCCCTCGCACACCTGATCGACGACCCGGCGGCACAGGATTGAGTTCCGGGCCGCCGGGGTAAGCGCTGATCATGCCGGAATCAGTCATGGTGTTCTCACCGTCCCCGCAGCTCACCGTCACCATCGAGCAGGTCGGCGATGAGGAGGAGATCCACCTGCACGCCGGCGGGCAGGGCGTCTGGGTCGCCCGCATGATCAAATCCTTGGGCGTACGGGTCGTGCTGTGCTCCGCGTTCGGCGACGAGACCGGCCGCGTGGTGCGCAACCTCATCCTCGACGAGGGCCTGGAGGTCGGCGCGATCGACGTGTCCGCCCGCAACGGCGCGTACGTGCACGACCGCCGCGACGGCGTGCGCACCGAGATCGCCCAGGCACCCGGACAGCCGCTGAGCCGCCACGACCAGGACGAGCTCTACAACGTCGCGCTCGCCGAGGGCCTGCGCGCCGAGGTCGCGATGCTGGCCGGCGTCGCCGACCCGCAGGTGCTGCCGCCCGACGTGTACCGGCGGCTCGCCGGAGACCTGCGCCGCAACGGCACAAAGGTCGTCGCGGACCTGTCGGGCGACTACCTGACCGCCGTCCTGGAGGGCGGCGTCGACGTGCTCAAGGTGTCCCACGAGGAGGTCCTGCGCGACGGCCGGGCCACCGAGGAGACCATTCCGGGCCTGGTCGCGGCCATGCACCGACTGCGCGACGAGGGCGCGGCCACGGTCGTGCTCAGTCGCGCCGAGCACCCCGCACTCGTGCTCATCGACGACGAGGTGCGCCAGGTCGAGCTGCCCCGCTTGGAACCCGCCGACCACCGCGGCGCGGGCGACTCGATGACCGCCGGGGTCGCCGCGATGCTGGCGCTCGGCCGCGACCTCGACGTGGCCGTGCGCACCGGCGCCGCCGCCGGCGCGCTCAACGTCACCCGCCATGGCCTGGGCACCGGCCGCGCCGACGTGATCGCCCAGTTCACCACCAGGGTCAAGCTGACCGAGCTGCCCGGCGCCAACGAGGGCGCTCCCCCGCCGGGCTCCGGCGGCGGCCAACGCGGCGGTGGCCACACGTCCCCTGAACAGCTCGCAGAGAAGGTGAAGCATTCATGACCCGGGTCCTGATCACCAACGACGACGGCATCGAGGCCCCCGGCCTGCACCGGCTCGCGCTCGCGGCAGCCAAGGCGGGCTTCGACGTGGTGGTGGCGGCCCCGGCCCGCGACTCCAGCGGCGCCAGCGCCGCGATCAGCGCCGTCGCCCAGGACGGCCGCATCATCGTGGAGGAACGCAAGCTCCCCGAACTCGACGGGGTGCCCGCGTACGCCGTCACCGGGACCCCGGCGATGGCGGCGCTGATCGCGACCCGGGGCGCGTTCGGGGACCCGCCCGAGGTGGTGCTGTCGGGCATCAACCGCGGCGCGAACGCCGGCCCCGCGGTGCTGCACTCCGGCACCGTCGGCGCGGCGCTGACCGGGGCCGCCTACGGCTGCCACGGCCTGGCCGTCTCCCTCGACCTCGCCGACGGGGACCTGACCGACGACGACCGGCACTGGGACACCGCCGCCGTGTACGCGGTCGCACTGCTGTCGCTGCTGGACGGGCTACCGCAGTCCACGGTGCTCAACCTGAACGTGCCCGATCTGCCCGCCGACCAGGTGCGCGGGCTGTGCCGGGCCCGGTTCGGCCGGTTCGGCCAGGTGCAGATGCGCATCGCCGAGCGCGGCAGCGGCTTCGTGCGCACCGCACTGGAGGACTCCGGCGCTCATCTGGAGCCCGGAACCGACATGGCGCTGCTGGCCGACGGATACGCCACCGTCACGCCGCTGCAGCCGCTCGGCGAGGCCGCGGTCGACCTGCCCGACCTGGCGGACCTGCTGACCGCGGTCTGACCGGCGTCCCGACGGCGGTCTGACCGGCGCCAGCGCGGCGCACTGCCGCGAGCGCGGCAGCCTGCGCCGTCCCGTCATGGCAACAAGCCACGACGGGACGGCGCGAAGACGAGTGGTCGCGCAGCTCGGTCGGCGTGGTCCGCGCCTAAGACGTCGAGCCCAGCGCGGAGACCAGGGCGACGCCCCCACAGCACAGCACGAAGATGGTGGGGAACAGGACGAGCATGATGGCGTAGTTCGACCACATGCCGAACGTGGTGACGTCGGCGCCCTGCCCGTCGTGGACCCGGTTGCGCCACCCGCCGAACCGGAACGCGAGCTGGTGTCCCGCACCAGGGTGCACGGTCAGCTTCGTCTTGATCATCGGCATGCCGAACGGGTCGGTCACCTTCACCTCGTGCGGCCCGGCCGGCACGACTACGTAGTAGGTGCCCTCGCCGCCGAACGGCACCTGCCGCCCGTCGACCTTGAGCTTGGACGTGGACGCCGCGGAGATGACGTACGGGCCGCGGTTGAAGCTCACGATCAGCACACCGTGGCCCGCCGGCACGGGCACGGGCATCGGATACGCGGTGAACGGCATGATCGAACCAGGGGGAAGGGGCTGCGACATGCGGCCGATCATGCCAGAACGGGGCGAACTCGCGCGACCGTCCACATGCGACCGGCTGCAACCGCGGGTCAGGGTCACAGTCAGTGCCTGGCGACGAACTCCGGCAAGTCGTCTGCGGCCTGTTCGAAGTCGGCGTCGGCAGGCTGACCGCGTGCCGCCGGGCGCTGCGAAACAGGCGGCTCAGTGCGCCGGGTTCGGGGTGTGCGGTTTGCGGCCGAGTTGGCGCCAGCCGGTCTCGGCGACGTCGACGCCGTAGTGCTTCGCGGCGGCCAGCAGGTTGGCGAACGCGAGGTCGCGCTCGTCGTCGTTGACGTCCTTTACCTGGTCGAAGCGGGCCAGCGCGTTGCGCACGTGGTCGGCGTCGGTCAGCGGCAGCTTGCGCGCGTCCGGGAACGCGAACACCGACTCGGGCAGGCGGTTCTTCTCGGCGGTGCTCAGTTCACCCTCGACCTCGTACGCGCGCCACGTGGTATTGGTCTTGGTTGTCATATTTCGTCGATTACCCGCCCGGCCTCATCCGTTAAACGCCGGGTGTCACATCACGAGCTGGTCGACGGTGATGGGCAGGCTGCGCAGGCGGCGGCCGGTGGCATGGAAGACGGCATTGCCTATCGCGGCCGGGACGCCGACCAGGCCGATCTCGCCGACGCCCTTGGTGCCCGCCGGGGTGAACCGGTCCGGTTCCCCCACGAAGATCACCTCGACGTCGGGCACGTCGGCGCTGACGGCCAGCAGGTAGTCGCCGAAGGTGCCGTTGGCGACCCGGCCGGTGTCCGGGTCGGTCAGGGTCTCCTCGAACAGCGCCATGCCGATGCCCCCGACGGTCGCGCCGAGAATCTGGCTGCGGGCCAGTTTCGGGTTGAGCACGCGCCCGGCGTCGGTCACGCTGACGACGCGGCGCACCCGCAACCTGCCGATCATCGGGTCGATCGCGACCTCGACGTACCGGGCCCCGAACCCGCCCGCGTGGCACATGCCCGCGGTGGCCGGGTCGGGCAGCCGCACCCGCCCGTCGCCGGACGCCTCCAGCAGCCCCTGCCCGGCGAGCAGGTCGGCGATCGACTCCTGGGTCGCCGGGTCGTCGCGACGGCACAGCGCGCCGTCGCGGCACACCACGTCGTCGGGCCTGAGGCCGTACAGCGGTGAGCCTTCGCCGACCAGGTCGAGCAGCTCACCGTGCAGATGCGTGACGGCGTCGATGACGGCGTTGGACAGCGACGAGGCCAGCCCGGAGCCGCCGGACTGCGCGGCGGCCGGCAGGTCGCTGTCACCGAGCTGGAAGTCGACCTGGTGCGGCGACAGGCCCAGCAGGTCCGCGGCGAGCTGCGTGATGACCGTGTACGTGCCGGTGCCGATGTCGGTGGCGGCGGCCCGTACGGCGGCGGTGCCGTCGGCGTAGACGGTGACGCGGGCGCGGGACATGGCCAGGTATGCGCCGTAGAACGCGGCGGCCATGCCCCAGCCGATCAGCAGTCCGTCCTCACGCATCGACGACGGCCGCGGGTCCCGCCGCGACCAGCCGAACACCTCGGCGCCGACCTTGCAGCACTCGACCAGCGCGTTGCTGGACCAGGGCAGCCCGCTGGGCGGGTGCACGACGCTGGACACGTTGCGCAGCCGCAGCTCGAGCGGATCCATGCCGAGTTCGTACGCGAGTTCGTCCAGGGCGGTCTCCAGCGCCCAGTTGCCCTCGGCCTCGCCGGGGGCCCGCATCGACGCCGGGTAGCGGCGGTTGAGGCGGACGGTGCGTTCGACGGTGGCGACGTTCGGGCACGCGTACACCTGGGGCGTGCCTGCGGTGAGCAGCCCGACCGCCGGGTGGTCCAGCGACGACAGCGACGTCGCCCGGTGCTCGATCATGGTGAGGGTGCCGTCGCGGGCCGCGCCGAGGCGCACCTGGTGCTCGCTGTCGGGACGGTGCCCGACCAGCCGGAACATCTGCGGCCGGGTCAGCATGAGCTTGACCGGACGGCCCAGCGCCCGAGCCGCGCCCGCGGCCAGCAGCTTGTACGCCCACTGGTTGAGCCCGGCGCCGAACCCGCCGCCGAGGTAGGGCACGTGCACGCGTACCCCCGATTCGGGCACCCCGAACACGGCGGCCAGGGTCTGCCGCAGCGCGATCGGCCACTGTGTGGTGTCGTGCATCTCCAGGTGGTCGCCGTCCCAGGCGGCGACGCAGCCCATCAGGCCGAGCGGATTGTTGGTGTTCTCCGCGGTGCGGTAGGACGCGCCGACGCGCACGTCGGCGATCGCCCAGCCGGCCTCTGTGTCGCCGCGGTGGGTGTCGGGCAGGTAGGACAGCGGTTCGGGTCGGCCGTCGGCGGGGTCGAGGAGCGCCGGCTCGGGCGCGTAGACGACCTCGACGAGCCTGGCGGCTTCGGTGGCCTGTTGCGGGGTGTCGGCGACGACGAGCGCGATCTCCTGGCCGTGGAACGCAATCCGGCCGTCCTGCAGCGGCGCGACCGGGGTGTCGCCGAACGGGATCACGGGCGGGGTGTTCAGCCGCGGGAAGTTCTCGTGGGTGAACACGGCCCGCACTCCGGGCAGGGTCAGCAGCGCACTGGTGTCGATCTTCGTAATGGTGCCCGCGGCGATGGTCGAGGTCACCACCACGGCGTGCAGCATGCCGGCCATGGTGACGTCGCTGGCGTAGGGCGCGGTGCCGGTGACCTTGTGCGGGCCGTCGACGCGGTCGATGCCCTGGCCGACCCACGGCGCGCCGGGACGGGACTGGATGGCGGTCATGGTGTCGCCTCCGTCATCGTCAGCAGCTGGCGGCTGAGGGTGCGAACCGCGAGGTCGACCTTGAACGCGGTGCCGGGCACGGTGAAGGCGGACGCCATCACGGCCCGGCCGGCCTGTTCGAAACGCACCGGGTCGACGTGGGTGCCGCGCAGCATCTCCTCGGCCTCCCGGGCCCGCCAGGGCACGGAGCCGACCCCGCCGAGCGCGATGCGGAGGTCGGCGATCATGTCGCCGTCCATCTGCAGTGCGACCGCGGCCGAGGTGAGCGCGAACTCGTAGGAGGCCCGGTCGCGGACCTTCAGGTAGCCCGACCGCCAGCCGTTCGGCAGCAGCGGGACGTCGATCTCGGTGATCAGGTCGCCGTGGCCGAGCACGTTCTCGATGGAGGGGCCCTCGTCGGCCCGCACCCAGAACTCGCTCAGCGGGACGCGCCGCTGTCCGGTCGGCCCGCTGACCAGCACCGTGCTGTCGACGGCGAGCAGTGGCACAGCCACGTCGGAGGCGTGCAGCGCGATGCAGCGCTCGTCGACGCCGAGCACGGCGTGCATGCGGGCGACGCCGTCGACGGCCGCGCAGCCCGAGTCGGGGCTGCGCCGGTTGCAGGCGGACACCGTCGGGTCGCGGAAGTACCGGCAGCGGGTGCGCTGCAGCAGGTTGCCGCCGATGGTGGCCATGTTGCGCAGCTGCACGGTCGCCCCGGCCAGCAGGGCTTCGCGTACGAACATCAGGCGCTGCGCGACGACGGGTTCGGCGGCCAGCTGCTCCATGGTGGTCAGCGCGCCGACCTTGAGCTGCTGGCTCTCCACCAGGATGCCGCGCAGCGGCAGGCGGCTGATGTCGACGAGGCGGTCGGGTGTCCACACGCCGTCCTTCATCAGGTCCAGCTGGGTGGTGCCGCCGGCCAGGAACGCAGCCTGCGGGTCGGCGGCGACAGAGGCTACGGCCTCGTCGACGGCGTCGGGACAGTCGTAGACGAAGGCCCGCATCACGCACCTCCCCCGGCGGCCTCGCGCACCGCGGCGACGATGTTGTCGTACGCGCCGCAGCGGCACAGGTTGCCCGACATGTATTCGCGGATCTCGGCGTCGCTGCCCGCCCGGCCCTCACGCAGCAGGCAGACCGCGGACATCAGCTGACCCGGGGTGCAGAAGCCGCACTGGAACGCGTCGTGGCGCACGAACGCCTCCTGCATCGGGTGCAGCTGCCCCTCCTCGCCGACGAGGCCTTCCACGGTGGTGACCTGCCGGCCGTCGGCCTGTGCGGCGAGCATCAGGCACGAGAGCACCCGCGCGCCGTCGACGTGGACCGTGCACGCGCCGCAGGCGCCCTGGTCGCAACCACGTTTGGTGCCGGTGAGCCCGGAGGAGTCACGCAGCGCCTCGAGCAGAGTCGTGCGGGTGTCGATGCGCCACTGCACCGGCGCGCCGTTGACGACGGTGAACACGTCGACGGTGTACTCATCCTGCGTCGTTGGGGCTGGTGCGGTGCTTCGGGTGGTTTTCACGGGACGCCTCCGGCCGCCGCCCGGCCGCCGCAGGACCTGCCGCGCCGACGACCGGCATGGAGTGGACATCTCAGAATGCCATCGATCGCCGCAGCTCATTGTCTGTTTCACCGAACCGGTGCGCCCGCCGCGGACTGCGTGCGCGGGGCGGTTCGCCTACGCTGGCCGGATGCGTCGGCTCGAGGTACGCCGCCACTCGTACACCAAGAAGGACGGGGCTCGCGGCCGCGGCTCGCACCTGTCCCACGACGGGGTCGCCGCGGCGCGTGCGTGCGGGGCGACGCTGGGCCCGGTCGGCTACGTGCTGACCAGCCCGTCGCCGCGGGCGTTGGAGACGGCGGTGGCGATGGGCTTCGCCGTCGACGACACCGCCGAGATGCCGTCGGGATACGTGCCCGGCGAGGTCGACCACCACGACCAGTGGCGCTGGGAGCGGCCTTTCGTCACCTACGCCGGGCTGATCGCCCGAGGCCGAGGGCTCGCCGCGGCCGCGCTCGCCAACCGGGCGCTGTGGCTGGCCGCCCTGGAACAGGTGCCCGACGGGGGGACGGCGCTGGTCGTCGGGCACGGCGGCACCCTGGAACCGGCGCTGGTCGCCTGCACTCCCGACGCCGACCACGCGGCCTGGGGACCGGCGTTCGGTCACCTGCACGGGGCCACCCTGGAGTTCGACGGCACCCGGCTCGTGCGCGTCGCCGTCCGGCGTGGCCTCCCTGCGTGACCCGGTGAACGGGCTGGAGCTGCTGCGCGGCCGGGTACGCGGTCCGGATGGTCACGCCCGCGACCGGCGGCGTGATCGCGACCGCGGCCCGTTCCGCCGCCGCTGACGGCCCGACCGCACCGCCCAGGCTCGAAAGAGGTGGGGTGAAACGGTGTAAAGGGTGGTGTAGAGGGCATGGGGGCTTAGGGTGTTGATGGATCACCCCCGACCGTGTGGATCGAGTACGGGAGGGAACGTATGGGAGACAAGCAGTTCTTTCGCAAGGTCGCCGAGCTTTCGGGGCTGACCGTGGAGGAGGCCGCCGACACCACGCGCGCCACGCTGGAGTGCCTGGCCGCGCGGCTGAGCAACGGCGAGAACCGGCATCTGGCCAAGCACCTGCACGAGGGCCTGCGTGACTCGCTGCCGCCCAACGACCGCATCCAGTGCTTCGACCTGCCGGAGTTGCTGCGGCGAGTGCGTGAGCGCACCGGGCTCAACGACCGCGACACCGAGGCGGGGGTGCGCGGTGTGCTGACGGCCCTGCGCGAGGATCTGGGCGACGAGACGTTCGACCACGTCATGCAGCAGCTTCCCAACGATTTCCGGACCATGGCCCGGGTCCGGGCCGCGGCCTAGGGCTCGCGGTAGGCCACCAGGTCGGTGCGGTCGGCGGCTCCGGTCTCCGACCGCACCAGCCCCACCTGCGGGGCGTAGAAGCGGTGCAGTCGCACGCCGCGCAGCAGCGGCGAGGTCTGTTCGACCTCGATCACGTCCTGGTACGTCCCGGCGGGCACGCTGAGCTGCTCGCCGACGGCCAGCACCCGGGCGGAGTCCTCGGCCCGCCCGCGGCTGTACCCGATCCGCCACCGCTGCCCGGCCACCGGCCGGGCCGCCATGGCGATGCCGGGCTGCGCCCCCTCGGTCCCGGCCTGCCAGCCGTCGACGCCGGTGAGGGTGCCCTCGACGTAGTCGCGGGCGGACTCGCCGAGCAGCCACACGTTGCCGGTGCTGTCCTGGGCGTACCAGCCGGTCAGGTCGCGGATGAGACCGCCGCCGGCGTCGGTGGTCAGTGCGCGCACCGCGACCGTGGCGATGCCCGCCACGTCGCGGCCGGGACCCACGGTGACCTCGGTACGGATGTCGCCGTCGGGACCCGCGGTGAGGTAGCTCCACCGGCCACCGACGGCCAGCGGCAGGTACGGGTTGTCGACGCGGGTGGTGAAGTCGGCCGGGTCGAGCCGTACCGGCTGGTCGCCCTGCGGCAGCGGGGACGGGGCCGGGGCAGGTGCGGGGGTCGGCCCGACCGTCGGCTGGGCGGCGTCCGGGCCGGCCAGCAGGCTCGCGATCATGGCCAGCGCGAGGGTGAGCGGCTGCAGGCGGTCCACCCACCCATGCTCGCAACGTGCATGCACCAGAAATGTGTGTTTGGCGGTAACCGCCCGGCTAAATCACGATATTGGAAAGATGAGCGGCGTGAGCGAGCGCAGCACCCACAGGAACGCATCATGACCGCACCCGCGACGCCCGCGCCCGCGGACGTGTTCGTCGTCTTCGGCATCACCGGCGACCTGGCCAAGGTCATGACGTTCCGGTCGCTCTACCGCCTCGACCGGCGCGGCCTGCTCACCTGCCCGATCATCGGCGTCGCCGGCGACGACTGGACCGTCGACAAGCTGCGCGAACACGCCCGCGAGTGCATCGTCGGCACCGGCGAGCAGATCGACGACGCCGTGTTCGAACGGTTCGCGGCCCGGCTGTCGTACCTGTCCGGCGACTTCACCGACGCCGGGCTGTACCAGCGCGTCGCCGCCGCCGTCGGCGACGCGAAGACACCGGTGTCGTACCTGGAGATTCCACCGTCGCTGTTCGCGACCGTCGTCAAGGGCCTGTCCGAAGCCGGGGCGGTGCGCGGCGGGCGGGTCGTGGTCGAGAAGCCGTTCGGCCACGACCTGGCCTCGGCGCGGGCCCTGGCCGAGCAGCTGCACCAGTACCTCGACGAGTCGCAGCTGTTCCGCATCGACCACTTCCTCGGCAAGATGGGCACCGAGGAGCTGGTGTACCTGCGGTTCGCGAACACGATGCTGGAACCGGTGTGGAACCGCTCCTACGTCGACAGCGTGCAGATCACCATGGCCGAGGACTTCGGCGTCGCGGACCGCGGCCACTTCTACGACCCGGTCGGCGCGCTGCGCGACGTCGTCGTCAACCACCTGATGCAGGTCCTGGCCGGCGGGGCCATGGAACCCCCGGCCGGCCGGCACCCGGACGCGCTCAAGAACGCGCAGGTGGCGTTGTGGAGCGCGGTCGCCGACGCCGACCCGGCGAACTACGTGCGCGGCCAGTACGACGGGTATCAGCACATCGACGGCGTCAAACCCGGCTCGACCACCGAAACGTACGCCGCCCTCAAACTCGAGATCGACAACTGGCGCTGGTCGGGCGTGCCGTTCTTCATCCGCACCGGCAAGTGCCTGCCCGCCACGCAGACCGAGTTCCGGATCGTGTTCAAACGCCCGCCGCGCCTCGGCCTGGCCGCGTTCGGCGACCGCACCCCCGAACCGGACCAGTTCGTCATCAAACTCGACCCGACCACCGGCACCCGGCTGCGCCTGGACGCCCGCCGCGCCGACGCCGACGGCGCCGAACCGATCACCATGGACATGGAGTTCGCGACCGAGGGCGGCGAAGGCCCCACCCCGTACGAGGTGCTGCTGCACGCAGCCCTGCTCGGCGACGCCAACCGGTTCACCCGCCAGGACGGCGTCGAGGAGACCTGGCGCATCCTGCAGCCGCTGCTGGACAAGCCCTCCCCGATCGAGCCGTACGCCCCCGGCACGTGGGGGCCCGCCGGCGCGGAGCAGCTCGTCGCCGGACACGGCTGGCGCGGCCCGTGGATCGTCGACACCGACCCGCCCGGAAAGATGCCATGACCGGCCGCCACCTGGGCAGCTTCCCGCAGGCCTTCTCACACCTGGCGCTCGTCGGAGCCGCCGGGATGATCATTCTCGCGGAGCGGTTGGGAGAACTCTGATGGACGCCTACGACGTGATCATCATCGGAACCGGCGCCGGCGGCGGCACCCTCGCCCGCTACCTCGCCCCGTCCGGCAAGCGCATCCTGCTGCTCGAACGCGGCGACTGGCTGCCCCGCGAACCCGAGAACTGGGACACCGCCGAAGTCTTCATCGACAACCGCTACATCTCCAAGGACACCTGGTACGACCGCCACGGCTCGGCTTTCCAGCCGCAGGTCCACTACTTCGTCGGCGGCGCCACCAAGCTCTACGGAGCGGCCCTCTACCGGCTGCGACGCGAGGACTTCGGCCAGCTCCAGCACCACGACGGCGTCTCCCCCGCGTGGCCCATCTCCTATGAGGAGATGGAGCCGTACTACACGATGGCCGAGCAGCTCTACGAGGTTCACGGCAACCGCGGCGAGGACCCCACCGAGCCGCCCGCGTCCGGGCCGTACCCGTACCCGGCGCTGCACCACGAGCCGCGCATCCAGCAGCTGTCCGACGACCTCGCCAACGCCGGCTACCGCCCGTTCCACGCGCCCGTCGGGGTCCGGCTCAACGAGCAGAACATGCCCTACAGCATCTGCGTACGCTGCCAGCACTGCGACGGTTTCCCCTGCCCGCTGCACGCCAAGTCCGACGCCGAGACCCTGGCCGTGCGGCCCGCCCTACAGGCCCCCAACGTCACCCTGCTGACCCACGCCCACGTCACACGCCTGGAGACCAACGCCGCCGGCACGGCCGTCACGCAGGTCGTCGTCGACCACGAAGGCCACCAGGAGCGCTACTCCGCCGACATCGTCGTGGTGTCCTGCGGCGCGGCGAACTCGGCGAAGCTGCTGCTCATGTCCGCCAACGACCTGCACCCGCACGGCCTGGCCAACGGCTCCGACCAGGTCGGGCGCAACTACATGTTCCACCTGTCGCAGGCCGTGCTCGCGCTGTCACGCGAACCCAACGAGACCCGGTTCCAGAAGACCCTCGGCCTCAACGACTTCTACTTCCGCGGGCCCGACTTCGACTACCCCATGGGCAACATCCAGATGATCGGCAAATCCGAGGCCGACATGTACCGCGGCGAGAAGCCGCTGGCCACGAAACTCGCCCCGAGCTGGGCGCTGGCCGACGTCGCCCGGCACGCCGTCGACTTCTGGCTGTCCACCGAGGACCTGCCCCGGCCCGACAACCGGGTCACCGTCAGCCGCGACGGCCACATCGTGCTCGACTACACCCCGAGCAACCCCACCGCCGCCAAGCGGCTCTACCACCAGCTCAAGTCGATGCTGTCCACGATGCAACTGCACGAGGACCACCTGATCCACCGGTTCGCGTACATGAAGACCGACATTCCCATCGCCGGGGTCGCCCACCAGGCCGGCACCTGCCGCTTCGGGGCGGACCCCGCCATGTCGGTGCTCGACGCCCACTGCAAAGCCCATGAACTCGACAACCTGTACGTCGTCGACACCAGCTTCTTCCCCAGCATCGGCGCGGTCAACCCGGCACTCACCGCCATGGCCAACGCCCTGCGCGTCGGTGAGCACCTCGCCGGGCGCCTCGGCGTCAGCTACGCGGCACCCGCCGCCGCGACCCCGGGAGCGCCCCGGTGAACGACCCCACCGCCGACTACTTCCACAGCCTCGCCGAACACGGCCGCTACCCGCTGCTGCGCGCCACCAGCGGCACGATCCGTTTCGACCTCGGCGGCAACGGCCACGCCGAACACTGGCGGGTCACCATCGACCGCGGCCACATCGACGTCAGCCGCGGCGCCGAACACGCCGACTGCGTCGTGCACGTCGCCAAGACCCTGTTCGACGGCATGGTCACCGGTCGCGTCAACACCATGGCCGCCGTCCTGCGCGGCCAGATCGACGTCGAAGGCGAACTCCACCTCATCGTCATGCTGCAACGGCTGTTCCCCGGGCGGCCGCCGCTGCCCGAACCGGCAACCCGGAGGCACCCGAAATGACCACCACCGGCTCTGTCAGCACCCTCGACGGCAACACCTTCGTCGTCAGCGACACCGCCGGCGACATCGACGCCTCGCCCACCGAGCCCAACGGCCTGTTCTCCTGGGACACCCGCTACCTGTCCCGCTGGGTCCTCACCCTCGACGGCCACCGCCTCAACCCGCTGTCCACCGACGACCTGCACTACTTCGAAACCCGGTTCTTCCTCGTCCCCGGCACCGGCACCGTCTACGTCGACGCCACGCTGTCCATCATCCGCCGCCGCGAAGTCGTCGACGGATTCCGCGAGGAACTCACCATCCTCAACCACAGCGCCACCCCCGTCACGCTCACCCTCCGGCTCGACGCCGCCTCCGACTTCGCCGACCTGTTCGAGGTCAAGGACCACCTCAAGAAGAAGGGCAAGTACTACACCCGCGTCGACGACAACCTCCTGCTGCTGGGCTACGAACGCCAGACCTACCGCCGCGAGACCCTCATCACCACCGCCGCCTCCACCCACGTCGACGAGCACGGCGAGTCCGCCGACGCCCCCTCCGCCCACCTCGACGAACACGGCATCACCTTCACCGTCCACCTCGGCGCGCACGGCACCTGGAACACCGAACTGCACGTCAGCTGCTCGCTGTGGGGCTGGGCCGCCAACCAGCGCGTCACCGCCCGCACCGAATCCGGGCACACCCGCAAGGACATGGAGGAGGACCTCGACGAGTGGCTCTCCGGCGCACCCAAACTCGAATGCGACTGGGAACCCCTCAAACACACCTACCGGCGCAGCCTCACCGACCTCGCCGCCCTGCGTTTCGCCCCGATGACCTCCGGCGAACGCTGCCTGCCCGCCGCCGGCCTGCCCTGGTTCATGACCATGTTCGGCCGCGACAGCATCCTCACCAGCCTGCAAGCCCTGCCCTACGCACCGTCCCTGGCCGCCACCACGCTGGCCGAACTCGGCGCCCGCCAGGGCAGCCGCGTCGACGACTTCCGCGACGAGGACCCCGGCAAGATCCTCCACGAGATGCGCTACGGCGAACTCACCGCCTTCGAGGAACGACCCCACTCCCCCTACTACGGCTCCGCCGACAGCACCGCCCTGTTCCTCATCCTGCTCGACGAATACGAACGCTGGAGCGGCGACACCCGCCTGGTCCGCGACCTCGAGTACGAGTCCCGCGCCGCCCTCACCTGGCTCGACCAGTACGCCGACCTGCGCGGCGACGGCTACGTCTGGTACCAGACCCGCAACCCCGACACCGGCCTGGAGAACCAGTGCTGGAAGGACTCCTGGGACTCCATCTCCTACTCCGACGGCCGCCTGCCCGGCTTCCCCCGCGCCACCTGCGAGCTGCAGGGCTATACCTACGACGCCAAGAAACGCGCCGCCCGCCTCGCCCGCACCATCTGGAACGACCCCACCCTCGCCGACAGCCTCGACGAACAGGCCGCCGACCTCAAACGCCGCTTCAACCGCGACTTCTGGATCGAAGACCGCAAATACTATGCCCTCGCCCTCGACGCCGACGGCACCCAGGTCGACGCCCTGTCCTCCAACATCGGCCACCTGCTCTGGTCCGGCATCGTCGAACGCCGCCGCGCCCACCACATCGTCGAACACCTGCTCGGCCCCCGCCTGTACTCCGGCTGGGGCATCCGCACCCTGGCCGAAGGCGAGCAGCGCTACAACCCCGTCGGCTACCACGTCGGCACCGTCTGGCCCTTCGACAACTCCTTCATCGCCTGGGGCCTGCGCCGCTACGGCTACAAGAACGAAGCCGCCCGCGTCGCCGCCGGCATCCTCGACGCCGCCGAATTCTTCAACGGCCGCCTGCCCGAAGCCTTCTGCGGCTACGACCGCGCCGTCACCAAATACCCCGTCCCGTACCCCACCGCCTGCAGCCCGCAGGCCTGGTCCACCGGCACACCCCTGCTGCTGCTCGGCACCATGCTCGGACTGCAGGCCGTCGACGAACATCTCGTCGTCGACCCCGCCCTGCCCGTCGGCATCGGCCACCTCGCCCTGCTCGACGTGCCCGGCCGCTGGGGACACCGCGACGCCTACGGCCGCGGCCGCGTCCAGGTCCGCGCCGACGACCGCCTCCGTAAACTCCGGCCCCAGCTGTCCACCCTGCAGACCCTCGTCAACCGGCGCGAAACCTGATGGCCACCCGCACCCAGACCACCGTCGTCGACCTCGCCGGCGTCGTACAGGGCATCGTGCTGGTCACCATCCCCGCCGCCAGCACGATCCTCACCGACCCCGCCCACTACGGCCTCAGCAGCACCCAATACGGCGCCATGTTCGCCCCACAGGTCATCGCCGCCATCGCCGCCGCCCTCGCCGGTGCCGGCCTCGCCCGGCGCCACGGCACCCACGCCGTCTACCTCGCGGGCCTCGCCTGCTCGCTGGCCTCCATGATCCTGCTACTGGCCAGCGCCGCCGTCATGCACCAGCAGAACCTCGCCTATCCGCTGCTGCTCGCCGCCACCGCGTTCCTCGGCGCGGGCTTCGGCCTCGCCGTGCCCGCGCTCAACTCCCTCGCCGCCGCGTTCCACCCCACCGGCGTCGACAAAGCCGTCCTCATCCTCAACGCGCTGCTGGGCCTCGGCACCGCCCTCGCACCCGTCTTCGTCGCCATCTTCGTCGGCCTCGGCTTCTGGTGGGGCCTGCCGGTGCTGTCCACGCTGCTGCTCATCGCCCTGCTCGGGGTCAGCCTCCGGCTGCCCATGCACACCGGCGCGCGCGCCGCCGCCACCGCCGCCCGCGGCCACATGCCCGCCCGGTTCTGGCTCTACGCCGCCTTCGCGCTGCTCTACGGCATCTGCGAGACCATCAACGGCAACTGGGCCCAACTCGACATGACCACCAGCGTCGGCGCGTCCGCCACCACCGCCGCCCTCGCCCTCACCGCGTTCTGGGCCATGGTCACCCTCGGTCGGCTCCTGTTCGCCGCGATCACCCGGTGGCTGCCCGCCCGCGCCACCTTCCACCTGCTGCCGTTCGCCCTCGCCGGGGTGTTCGGCATCATCGCCACCCTGCCCCACGGCCACGCCGTCCAAGGTGTGCTCGCCTTCGGTGCCGCCGGGCTGTGCTGCTCCGCCCTGCTCCCGCTCACCATCAGCTTCGGCCAGGGCGAACTCACCGGCTTCTCCGCCGCCGTCGCCGGCGGTGTCATCGCCGCCTACCAGCTCGGCTACGGCATCGCCGCCTTCGGCGCCGGCCCGCTCGTCGACGCCGGCACCCCGCTGTCACACCTCTACGCCATCGCCGCGTTCGTCGCGATCGCCATGGGCCTGCTGTCCTTCGCGGTCGCCCACCGCCAGCGCTCACCCCGGGTCCTGCACCCCGTACCCGCACCGGTCCACATGCGCGCGCAGCCGACGGCATGACCTGTACGAACCCCCCGCCGCCCACCGCCGTCCGATCCGACGGCGTCGCGACGCGCGGACGGCTCTACGCCGCGCTCGCCCCGCGCTGCAGGACGCCCCGACCGACGGGCATCTCACCCAGCAGGCCGGAAAGCTCCGCCAGCGAACCCACCACCGGACCCGCCCACACGCTGGACCGGTCGACGAACTCCGCCGTACGCACCACGGCCGCACCCACCGCGGCGGCTCCCGCCAGCTCGCCGTCCGCGCCGTCGCCGACGAACACGCACCGCTGCGGCGCGACCCCCAGCGCCGCCGCGGCCGCCTGGTAGATCCCCGGCTCCGGCTTGGCCACCCCGGCCACGCACGAGAACACCGCCACGTCGAACCGCCGCGACAACCCCGAACTCGGCCATGCCTCGGCGACCTCGGCCGTCGCATTGCTGACCAGCCCCAGCCGCCAACCCGCCGCACGCAAGCCGTCCAGCGCCACCAGCGTGCTCGCCGGCGCCGAATTCAGCAGCCAGGACGCCAGCTCCAGCCGCAGCGCGGCCGCGCGCGCCACCTGCTCCGGCGACGGGTCGCCACCCAGCCGCCGGGCCAGCAGCCGCACCGTCTCCTCCGCGGACCACCGCACGAGCCGGTCGCGCCACGTGACGTGATACGCCAGCACCAGCGCGGTCGGCTCCACGCCGACGATCTCACCCATTCGCGCCACGACCCGGTCCCGCTCCGCATCAGCACCGTCGAGCAGCGTATGGAACAGATCGAACAGAATGGTCCCGGGCACGGCCGAAGGCTACCAGCCCCGACCGGTCGCCGACCCGGCGTTATAACCACCGTCACCAGGCGGGACGCGGCCGCGGTCACGGCGGCGGCTCCCCGGGCGGCCTTCGCTGTCGTCGGCCCGAGGAGGCACAGCGCCAGGATCACGCAACAAGTGCAAATCGCCCGAACAGGACGCTCCTGGCCGGGTGAGCCGCGGTAGGCAGTCCCCGTGCGCCGCTCACCGCGGTCGGCGGAGGGTGAGCGACTGGAACTTGAACTCGCCGACGGCGACCACGTGGAAATCCTCGACCTCGAAGGACCTTCGCGCGGACGCCAGCAGCGCCTCGTCGGTGCGCCAGGCGAAGAACCGCCGCGGCTCGTGCTGGTCGGTGTCGAGCTCGCCCTCGTGGTGCCGGCCGCCCCACACCCCGACATAGAACAGGCCGCCGGGACGCAGCACGCCGCGGATGTTGTCCAGCACCGTCGGCAGGTCGGCGTCGGGCACGTGCAGCAGGCAGTTCAGCGCGTACACCGCGTCGACGGACTCTCCCGGCAGGCCCAGGTCGAGGAAGTCGGCCACCCGGGCGTCCACGCCCTTTGCCCGGCAGCGCGCCACCATCTCCGGCGACAGGTCGACGGCGACGACCTCGTAGCCGGCGTCCATGAAGAACCGGCTGTCCTGCCCGGTTCCGGCCCCGACCTCCAGCAGGCTGTGCCGGCCTTCCTCCCGCAGCCGTGCTTCGAACGCCGCCCGTTCGGCGACCGTCCACGGCTCCTTCTCCAGAGTGTCTCGCGCGGCGGCACCGCCGTCGTAGGCCTGCCGCAGCCCAGCAAGCACATCGTCGTACCGGATGCTCATGTCCTCCCCGTTCTGGTGCGGGGCTCAGCGTATGGGCGTCCGGCGGACCGTGCCACCCCGTCGCCGGCGAACGGACGTGCTACCGGGCTCGGCCGCCAGCGACTACGCTGCGCAGTTGATGTCCACACCGCACCCCGATGAGACGACCCGGCCCTGCGCGTACTGCGGCAAGCCGGTCGCGCAGCGCGCCGCCGCGGGGCGGCCGTTCCGCTACTGCCGTGACAACGACGGCGCCTGCCAGTCCGCCGCCCGCAACAGCCGGCTGCGCCACCGCAACTCCCCCGGCCTGGCCGGGCAGGTCGCCAAGGCGTACGAGGTCGTCGAGAAGCTGGAACAGGTCGCCGAGACGCTCGCCGAGGCGCTGGAGGCCGAGCTCTCCCCCACCGGCGTCGAACGGCAGCTCGCCGAGGTCCGGGCCGAGGCGGCACACCAGGTCGCGGGCGCGCACACCGAACGGGACGAGGCCCGCCACGAGGCCGAACGTGCTGCCCGGGCCGCCCGGGAGGCCGCCGAGGCGGTCATTCGGGTGAAGACCGAGTCCGAAGTCGCGGTGCGCGAGGCCGAGCAACGCGCCGAGACGGCCGTCCGGGAAGCCCGCGACGCCGCCCAGGCATCGGTCGCGGCCGCCGAGGCTCGCGTCGCCGAGCAGCGAGACCTCGCCGAACAGGCCGCCAGGGCAGCCGCCGAGTCCACCCAAGCCGCTGTCGCGGCGACCGCCGAACGCGACACCGCCCGGCGCGAACACTCCGCCGCGGAAGCGCTGCGCGTCGAGGCCTACCGCGACCGCGACGCCACCCGCGCCGCGGCCGACCAGGTGCAGGCCGCGTTCGACCTGGCCCGCGCGGCCGCGGAGGAGGCCGGGCGCGAGGCCGAAGCGTCGAAGGCCGAACTGCTCCGCGCACAGCAACACGCCGCAGCTGCCCGGACCGCGGCCGAGGCGGTACGGCACGAGCAGGCGGAACAGCTCACCGCACTGCGGGCCGAGCTGGCCACGGCACGGAACGCGGCCGCGACCGCGGAGGCCGCCCGGTCGGCCGCGGAGACGCTGGCGCAGCAGCGGCAGACCGACGTGACCGTGCTGACGGTCCAGCGGGACGCGGCCGTAGCCGAGGCCGCGGCGCTGCGGGCGCGCGTCGACGAGCTGACCGGCCAGGTCGGACAGCTGGCGGGCACCCTCACCCAGCTCACCGCCAAACTGACGGTCCCCGCCCAGGCCGAGGCGACCACCTGACGGGCTGATCACCCCGACGCCGGCCGGGGCCGGTCGGCCTCCTGCTGTCGGAGGAGGCCCGGCCGGTGGCAGGAGGGCGATCCGGCCTCACGGCAGGAGTCGCGGCGGGGCTGCGTCCGCGAGCGTCGAGGCCATGAATCCTCTCTCGCGTACCATCGCTCCGCTACGCGCGGCACTGCACGGCAGCCGCGCCCTCACCTGGCTGTCCGCGGTGATGGTGGCCCTGCTCCTGGTCGCCGTGGTGGGCCTGGTCCTCGACGACCGCACCGTCGGCGGGCAGCCCGTCTGGCTGAAACCGGCCAAGTTCGCCGTCTCGTTCGTCGTCTACGGGCTGACTCTTGCCTGGCTTCTCGGCCACCTGCGGCGTGGGCAGCGGGTCGCGCGATGGTCGGCGTACGTCATCGTGTTCATGTCCGTGCTGGAGGTCGGCATCATCGTGTTCCAGGCCGCGCGCGGCCGCGCCAGCCACTTCAACGAGGCGACGCCGCTGGACGAGGTCCTGTGGCGGGCCATGGGCGCGACGATCGTGGTGCTGTGGGTGGCGACCGTCGTGCTGACCGTGCTGCTGTGGCGCGACGGCATGCCCGACCGGGCGAGCACCTGGGCGGTCCGGCTGGGCATGCTGCTGCTCCTGCTCGGCCTGCTGCAGGGGTTCACCATGGTGGTGCCCACCGGGGAGCAGCTGGCGCTCGACGAGCAGGGTGTGGACACGCTGATGGGCGCACATGCGGTCGGGGTGAGCGACGGCGGTCCGGGCATGCCGCTGACGGGCTGGAGCACCACGGGCGGTGACCTGCGCATCGGGCACTTCGTCGGCATGCACGGACTGCAGGCACTGCTGCTGTTCGCGATGCTGCTGCCGGCGCTGGTCACGGACGTGGTGCGGCGTACCCGCCTGGTGTTCGTGTTCTCGTTCGCCTACGCCGGGCTGCTCGTCCTGGTCACCTGGCAGGCCCTGCGCGGTCAGCCGCTGCTCGCGCCGGATGCGCTCACGCTGGCCGCGGCGGGCGGGCTGCTCGCGGCCACCGCGGCCGCCGGGCTGGTCGCGTGGCGGCCGCGGGTGCCGGTGTCCGGTTAGGATGGCCGCCATGCTGTGGGTGGGGCGGCTTTTCGAGGAGCGGTACACCGCGGTCCGCCTCACCCTCGTGGTCCTCAGCGGCATCGGCTACCTCACGCTGACGCCCGAGGGCCGGTCGGTGAGCGTCGTCGACCTGGCTCTCGCGATCGGCGTGCTGCTGTTCGCGTACATCGGGGTGCGGTGGCCGTTCGCGTCCGTCGTCTGGGTGTCGCTGCTGCTCGGGCTGGGCTCCTTCGTCGGCGGTGACAACGACACGGTGCCGACGGTGGGACTGGCCTGGGCGATGTTCGAACTGGGCGCGCGCCGCGGCGGCTGGCGGGTGTGGACCGGGCTCGGGCTCGGCCTGGCCGCGCACGTCGTCTCCGACCAGAACGAGTTCGCCGGCCGCCCGCAGACCGTCGCGTACGGCGCCGCCGCCGCGGTGGCCGCGCCGCTGCTGCTGGGCCTGCACGTGCGGGCGCTGGGCGAGCTCAACCGGCAGGCCGCCGCCCGCGCCGCGCAGGAGCAGACGCAGGTGCGGGCGGACGAGCGCACCAGCATCGCCCGCGAGCTGCACGACCTGGTGGCCCACCACGTCGCCTCGATCGTGCTGCGGGTGGCGGTGGCGCGCGACGTACTGCGGGTGGACGACCCGCGGGTGCGCCAGGTGCTGGACGACGTGCACGCGACCGGTTCGAGCGCCCTGGCCGACCTGCGCAAGCTGGTCACGGTGCTGCGCGATCCGGGCACCGCGCAGCAGGTGTTCTTCGTCGACCCGCAGGGTCTGCCGGTGGCGCTGCAGGCCGCCGTGGAGCGCAGCAACGGCATCGGCCTGAACGTGCAGGCCGACATCGACCCCGAGGTGATCCGGCTGGACTCGCGTACGGCGCTGGCCTTGCTGCGCCTCACCCAGGAGGGACTGGCGAACGTGGCCAGGCATGCGGGCACGGCCGCCCGGGCGCGGCTGTCCATCCGCCTCGGCGGTGACGAGGTGGCCTTCGACCTGCGTGATTTCGGCGGTCCCGTGTCGCCGGGCCTGCCCGGTGGCGGGCACGGGCTGGTGGGTCTGCGGGAGCGGGTCGAGGTGCTGGGCGGCAGGTTGCAGGCCGGGCCGGTGGACGCGGGGTGGCTGCTGTCCGCGTCGCTGCCGAGGGCCGCCGCGTGATCCGGGTGCTGCTCGTCGACGACCAGCAGCTGGTCCGGGCCGGGTTGCGCATGCTGTGCGAGTCGGTGCCGGACATGCAGGTCGTGGGTGAGGCCGCGGACGGTGCGGCCGCGGTGCGGCTGGCCGAGCAGCTGCACCCCGACGTGGTGCTGATGGACCTGCGCATGCCGGGAGTCGACGGCACGGCGGCGACGTCGCGGATCCTGGCGCAGCGCCCGTCGGCCCGGGTGCTCGTGCTGACCACGTTCGACGACGACGATCACCTGTATCCGGCGCTGGCCGCGGGCGCGTGCGGGTTCCTGGTCAAGGACGCGAGCCCGGACGAGCTGCTGGACGGGGTGCGCCGCGCGGCCGCCGGCGACAGCCCGTTCAGCCCGGCGGTGCTGCGCCGCCTGGTCGAGCAGGCGGTACGCCACCAGCAGGCACCGGTGGCCGTGCCCGCCCTGCCGGGCGTCACCGAACGTGAGCGCGAGGTGCTCGCGCTGGTCGGCCAGGGCCTGTCCAACCCGGAGATCGCGGCACGGCTGCACCTCGGGGTGACCACGGTCAAGACGCATGTGGCGAACCTGATGACGAAGACGGGCAGTGCCAACCGGGTGCAGTTGGCCGTGCACGCCGCGCGCTCGGGCACGCGGTAGGCACGGGACGGGTCAGCCCCTCGGCCGGGGCGCGGGCTCGGCGCGGGCGGCGGTCGCCTCGGCGCTGCTCCGCGAGGTCCGGTCGGGGCGCTGGTCCAGGGCGGACACCAGGCGGTCGGCGAGCGCGGCGAAGGTGTCGAGTTCGGCCGCCGACAGGGCGGTGAACCAGGTCGCGACCGCGGCGTGGTCGCCGTCGTCGCGGGCGGCCCAGTAGGACCGGCTGGCCGCGGTGACCGCCAGCAGCTTGCGGCGGCCGTCGGCAGGGTCGTCGCGCACCTCCAGCATGCCTTTGCGTTGCAGGGCCTGCACGAGTTGGGCGACGTTCTGGTGGGTGCTGCCCAGACCCGCGGCGGCCTGTTTCAGCGAGGGTGTGCCGAGGGCGCCGACCAGGGTCAGCAGGGCCGCCTGCTGGGTGGTCAGGCCGTCGGCGCGCAACCGCTCGTCCATCAGGTATCGCAGCCGTTGGGCCAGGTAGAGGGTGGCACGGAAAGCGCGGACGGGTGGGGTCAGGTCGTCGTCGAGGAACGGGGACTTGTCGCGTGTGGACATGCGCAATATATTACCTAACTATGGCCGTCGAACACCAGATCGCGCTCATGCCGCACTGTGGTTACCTGTCCGAGACCTCCCGGATGATCGAAATCTACCGGGCGCTGGCGCAGCGGGGCGCGAGCGTACGCATGGTCACCCACGGCGGCACCTACGAGACGCTGCTGCACGCCGCGGGCATCCCCTACGACGTGGTCGGACCGCACATGAGTCCGGCCCGCTCGGCCCAGGTCGTCGCGAACGCGACCGGGCTCGGCGATCCCCGGCAGAGCATCTACCCCGACGACGAGCTGGAGACCTACGTCCGCGCCGAGGGGGCATACTGGCGCGCGCACGGGGTGCGGACCGTCGTGACCGGATACACCCTGACCACGATGCTGTCCACGCGCCTGGCCGGTGCCGCGCTGGTGACCGAGCACGCCTGCTGCTGGGTCCCCGCCGCGTTCGAGCGCGGCCTGGTGCCCGCGCCGACCTGGCGCGCCGCCCGTCACCTGCCCGGCCGGGCCGGACGGGTGATCGCCAACCGGATCCTGCCCCGCACCCGCTTCTACTGCGGCGGGTTCAACCGGGTCGCGGCGCGCCTCGGGATCGAGGGGGTGCCCAGCCTCGGCGCGCTGGTCCTGGGCGACCTGGCCCTGGTGCCCGAGGTGCCGGAGGTGTTCGGCGTGCCCGCCGCCGAGCTGGCGGCGTGGCGGCCCCGCGGCCGGCACCTGCGCCCGTCGACCCGGCTGCGCTACAGCGGCCCGCTGTTCGCCCACCTCGACATCGGCCTGCCCGACCACGTCGCGGACTTCCTCGACCACCCCGGCCCCACCGTGTACGTCGCGGTCACCTCGACCTCGCCGCGTTTCGTCCGGCGCATCGTGCAGGCCCTGCGGCCGCTCAGGGTGCGCCTGCTCGTCGCGGGCACCGTGCACGACCTCGGCGACCTCGCCGACGAGCGCACCTGCGTCGGCGGCGTGCTGCCCAGCCACCTGGTCATGCCGCGCGTCGACCTCGCGGTTACCGCGGGCGGACAGGGCAGCGTGCAGACGGCGATGGCCTGCGGCACCCCGCTGCTCGGCATACCGCTGCACGCGGAGCAGGACCTCAACGTCGCCCTGGTCCAGAAGGTCGGTGCGGCGTCGGCGATCGCGCCCCACCAGGCCGGCACGCCGCGGTTGGCTCGCGAGACGGCGCGGATGCTGACGGACCCGTCATACCGGGCGGCTGCGCGGCGTATCCGTGACATCTACGCCACCGTGGACGGTCCGGGCAACGCCGCCGACGCGGTAATGCAGCTGACCGCGCAGCGGTCGGCCGTCTAGGTTCCGGGCATGACCTCCATCAGAAACATCGCCCTCGCCGTGCCCCGGCGCGGTGACGACGTGCTCGTGTTCCGGGGCCATGACCGGACCCGCGACCAGACCTTCTACCGGCCGCTCGGCGGCGGAATCGAGTTCGGCGAGACCGCGGCGCAGGCCCTGCATCGGGAGATGCGTGAGGAGCTGGCCGTCGAGCTGACCGGAGTACGGCTGCTCGGCGTGCTGGAGAACCTGTTCCAGGCGTACGACCGGGCAGGCCACGAGATCGTGTTCGTATTCGCCTGCGACCTGGCCGACCGCTCACTGTACGAACGCGACCACGTCGGCGAGATCCTCGACGACGCCGGGACGCCCGTGCTGTGGCGTCCGCTGAGCGGCTTCGGCGACATCACGCCGCTCTACCCGGCGGGGCTGGCAGACCTCCTCGCGAAATGAACGGGGGCGCGAGGCGGCGGCACCGGTCCCGTCCGTGGTGGACGACCACGGCGGGACCGGCGGCCGCACCAGTCGATCAGGACGGCGTCCGCGCCTAGTCGAGCAGCCAGTTGCGCAGCTGGCCGCCGTACGGTGTCAGCAGGAGCACGGCGATCCCCGCGCACAGCAGCGTGCCGGCGAGCAGGTTCGCCGACGCGCCGCGGCTCAGGTTCCCGCGCTGGCCGGCCAGCTGGGCGAAGCCGATCAGCGCGCCCGTGAAGCCGAGCAGGACGATCAGCGACGTCATCACGATCCACCGGGAGATCTCGACGAGCCAGGCCAGCGGGTTCCACACCGAGTCCGGGCCGACGGGCGGGTTCCAGTCCTTCGGGTCGCCGTAGCGATCCCGGCTCGGGCCGGCCAGACCGGCCCAGTCCCCGGTGCCGACCGCCGCGGCGAGCAGCGGCGACACCGCGCCGAGCAGGAACACTGCGACGATCGTGTACTGGAACCACGCGATGAGGTGCCGACCGCGCCGGGTCTGCGCGGCGTCCGACGACTGCACGTCCATCCGCGGCAGGTTACGCGACCGGCATCGATCGCGCTGACCCGCTCCCGAAGACGGGACCGCCGTTCAGCCGAGGCGAAGAGGCAAGTCCCGTCACCCACCCGATCCCTGCCGGAAACGGGAACCTTCGGCCGCACCGGACGGTCCAACCGCGCATGACTCGTGCCACGACCGCCGTCGTGCTGGCCGCCGTGCTGGCCCTGGCCGCCTGCGCGGCGCCACCGTCGCAGCAGGAGGGCTCGCCCGCGGCCGGGCCGGGGTGGCGGGCGCTTCCCGGGTCGCCGTTGAGCCCGCGCGCCCAGGCACTCGGCCTGTGGACCGGCCGCGAGGTGCTGCTGATCGGCGGCATCGACGAGCCGTGCCCGCCGGGCGCCGACTGCGCGGGAGACCCCAGCCCGCTGCGCGAGGCCGCGGCCGTGGACCCGGACACGGGCCGCTGGCGCGGCCTCGCCGAAATGCCGGTGGCGCTGCGCTGGATGCACGGCGTCGTCGTCGGCGGCACCGCGTACGTGCGGGGGCGCAGCACCGGCGAGGACGAGGTGCTGCTCGCGTACGACATCGCGGCCGACCGGTGGGAGCGTGCCGCACTGCCCCCGGCGGCCGAGTCGGTCCTGGTCGCGGCGGGGAACATGCTCGTGGCGATGCGGGGCAGCGAAGAGACGGCGGCAGGTCCCGACTACCGCTACCGGCCGGACACCGGGCGCTGGGCCGAACTGCCCGCCGACCCGCTGGGCGCGGGCTTCGACCGGACCATGGTGTGGACGGGCCGGGAGCTGGTCCTGTTCGACCGCGAACTGGTGCCGAACCCGGGCGCGGACAAGCCCGCCGTGGCCCGCGCGGCGTTGCTCGACCCGGCCCGCGGCACGTGGCGGCGGCTGCCGGATTCGCAGCAGCTGTCCACCGGCCCCTGGCTGGTCGACGGCCGCAGGCTGGTCAACCCGTCGCTCGGTGGCGCGGACGGCGGCCAGGTCGGCAACTGGGGACGCACCTACCACAACGGCGGGGTCCTCGACCCGGCCACCGGAACATGGTCGGCGCTGCCCGATCCACCGCCGGCCGAATGGGGCGGCAGCGCCTTCAACGCGACCTCTGCGGTGTACGCGAGCAGCTCCGGCCCGGTCCTGAACGCCGCGACCGGCAGGTGGAGCGTGCTCCCGCCGCTGACGAAGGACGAGGTCACCGGCCACACCGTCGTCGCGGCGGGCAACCGGCTGCTCGTCTTCGGCGGCGCGCGGTGGCCGGAACAGACCCGCGCCGAGCTCAGCGCGCAGACCTGGTTGTGGGCCCCACCAAGTCGGTAAGTCAGGCGTTCCCTCGGTCGCGTCCTGGTTCGCCGGGGCGACGCGACACCGTGAGGGCCAGGTGGACCGGTCGGGCGGCACTGCCCGGCCGGTCCGCACTCAGCGCGTGGCCGGGACGGTGGCGACCGGGTATGGCGCGTCACGCAGCAGGGCGGTCAGCAGCGGCCACGCCGCGTCCCGCCGCCGCGCGGGTGTGCGCAGCACCGCGAGCCCGGCCGGGGTCCGGGTCAGGCCGGCCCGTCCCTGCTGGTACACCTCGACCGACGGGTGGCGGTCCGCGGCCCGCACGACGGCGTCGGCGAACTCCCCGGTGGCCGGCCCCAGGTCGCAAGCGAGCACGGGCACCCCGCGGGCCGACGCCTCCGCCATGGCGAACTCGGCCGCATCACCCGGGGCGTCGGCGCCCACGAGCAGCACGGGCGCGTCAGGCGCGGTGACGGCCCCGCCGGGCACGCTGAGCACCGGGCAGCCGGCCCGCCCGGCCAGCCGGCTCGTGGCGCCCGGGTGGCCGGGATCGCGGCCGGTCACCAGCATGGCCGCGCCGGCCGCCTCACGCAGCATCGCCCGCGGCAGCGAGCGGGCGGTGCCGTGCAGGGTGACCATGGTGCCGGGGTGGTCGTGGCGCAGCCGCCCGACGGCCTCCCGGGCGAGCCCGGCCGCCGGGTCCTGGTCCTCGAAGGCCGCGGGCGGGCACACTCCCATCGCCAGGTGGCTGGTCCACACCGGCATCCCCCGCCGCACCAGCACGCGCAGCCCGGTGTGCTGTGCCGCAGCCTGGTCGGCGGCCATGCCCAGCGCGGCACCGCCCGCGGTGTCGTACCCGGCCACCACCGGTTTCGCCGCCTGCGCCGCGTCCTCGATCGTCGACATGGGCTTCCCCTTTCCGTGGGTGAGCCCTCAACGCTGCGCACCTGCCGTTTCGGGCGGGTGAACCACCGGATAAAGGCACGCGAGTGCTGGTCACACGGGCCACCAGGGCCACGGTCACCCCATGGTGCGCTGGCCGTCGATCGTTTCGCGGATGATGTCGGCGTGCCCCGCGTGCTGCGACGTCTCGGCGATCAGGTGCAGCGCCACCCGCCGCACCGACCAGCGCGCGCCCGGCTCGAACCACGGCGCCTCCGGGAGCGGGTGCGCCGCGTCGAGGTCGAGGGTGGTCAGCAGCCCGTCGGTGTGCCGGGCCACCTCCTCGTATGCCTTGAGCAGCCCCTCGACCGTCTCGCCGGCGGTCATCTTGAACCCGTCGGCCCAGTCGACCTCGCCGTTGTCGTCGGCGCCCATCCCGGCGGCCCCGCCGACCGCGAAGCCCATCCACTGCTTCTCCATCGCGGTCACGTGCTTGACCAGGCCGCCGACGCTGAGTGCGCTGGCGGTCGGGGTGGCCGCGGCCTGCTCGTCGCTGAGCCCCTGCGCGGTGTAGCGCAGGAAGAAGCGGTGCTTGCCCAGCGTCTCCAGCAGGTCGGCGCGCTCGCCGGTGACGGTCTTGGCGGATACGGACATGGTGCAACCCCCATCGTTCGGCTGATACGGCCCCACCATATGGGTGGCATCCGACGTTCCGGGGCGTGCCGCCACCCGAACGGGTTGCATTGTCGCCATGTATGGCGGGATGACGGCAGCGAGTGATGTACCGATTGCAGTGGGTAGAGAGGGTTTCGCCCCGGCCCGGACCCCGCTAACCTCCTCCGAATGACTGTCTCGGTACGACGTTTGGCCGTACTCGTACACGCCCTTCTGGTGATCCCGCTGGTCGCGGTGTTCGTGGTGGTCGGCTCGGGGGATCCCAGCGGCGGCTCCGGCTTCGGCACCGTGCTGCTCAGCATTCCGGTGCTGCTCGGCGGTGCTCCGTGGAGCATCCTCACCGCCCAGTTCACCGAGCACGCCTCCCCGGGCGTGTTCGAGTTCCTCGTCGCGTTCCCGGCGATCCTCAACCTCGCCCTGCACGTGGGTGTCGGCGAATACCTCGCCCGCAGGCGCGAGGCCGTCGCCGCCTGATCCCGCTTCGGCGGTCGGGGTCGCGCCCACGACCTCGGCCGCCGGAAGCGCCCTCGCTGCGGCCTACGTCCGCTGAGCCACGACAACGGTTGACTAATCGGCTCGTTTCGATGACTCTGTTCGGAGAGCGCTCTCCAACAGGTCCCGCCGACCGTGGCCGTCCCCCACCCGGCTGGGCCTGTCCCGTCCCGTCTCCATCAGGAGCAGCCCATGTCGCTCAGATCTACCGTCAGGCTGCCGTGGCGCAGCCGAGCGGGCCTGGCGGCGGCCGTCGCCGTCGCGCTCGCACTGCTCGCACAGTCCCTGACCGGGGTGCCCGCACAGGCCGCCGGGCCGCTGATCTCCCAGGGCAAGCCGGTCCTCGCCTCATCGATCGAGGGCGCGGGCACCCCGGCCACGGCCGCCGTCGACGGCGATGCCGGCACCCGCTGGTCCAGCCAGTTCAGCGATCCGCAGTGGATCCGCGTCGACCTCGGCGCGACCGCCGCGATCGACCAGGTGAAGCTCGTCTGGGAGGCGGCGTACGCGACCGGCTTCCAGATTCAGGTGTCGCCGGACGGCAACACCTGGACCAACATCTACTCGACCACCACGGGCACCGGCGGCACGCAGACCCTCGCCGTCACCGGCAGCGGGCGCTACGTGCGGATGTACGGCACCGTGCGCGCCAACGGCTACGGCTACTCGCTGTGGGAGTTCCAGGTCTTCGGCACCATCGGCGGCACCCCCAGCCCGAGTCCCAGCACGAGCCCCAGTCCCCCGCCGAACCCGGGCGGTACGCCGATCTCCGAGTTCAAGAAGGTCGAAGCATCGTCGTACGAGGGCGGCAACGCGCCCGCCGCCGCGCTCGACGGCCGCACCACCACCCGCTGGTCCAGCCAGTTCAGCGACCCGCAATGGATCCGGATCGACTTCGGCGGCGCCGCGACGATCTCCAGGGTCGTGCTGAACTGGGAGTCCGCGTTCGCGCGCGGCTACCGGATCGAGACGTCCAACGACGCGGCGAACTGGACCACGATCCACTCGACCACCACCGGCAACGGCGGTACCGAGACGCTGAACATCAGCGGCAGCGGTCGCTACCTGCGCCTCTACGGCACCGCACGAGCCACCGGCTACGGCTACTCGCTGTGGGAGCTGCAGGTGTTCGGCACCGTCAGCACGTCGGCGACCACCCCGCCGATGCTGTCCGGCCCGACCCGTCCCCCGGCGACCACCGGGCAGTTCGCGCTGACCGGCCCGGCCGACGCGGCGATGGTCACCGCCACCCGCCGCCCGGCGCTGAGCTGGAACACGGTCGGCGGTGCGGCCCGCTACCAGGTCTGGATCAACATCAGCCGCACCGACTACGACTTCACCCAGCCCGGCAACCTCATCGACCTGTACACCAAGGTCGCCGAGCCGACCGGCACGACCTACACCCCGACCTGGGACCTGCCGGACCGGTGGACCTACAAGTGGTACGCGGTGGCGGTCAACGGCTCCGGCGGCACGATCGCCGTGTCGAACATCCGCCGGTTCAGCGTGTACCTGCCGGTGCTGGAGAACGTCGTCGACGGCGTCAACGTCGTCAACGGCAGCCGGGACCTCAACAAGAACGGCGCGATCGAACCGTACGAGGACTGGCGGCAGCCGGTCGAGACACGGGTCACCGATCTCCTCGGGCGCATGACGCTGGAGGAGAAGGCGTACCAGATGTTCTACAACGCCCAGACGTTCAACCGGTCGGGCTGGCACTTCGGCCCCGCCGAGGGACCGGACCTGCACGGGTTCCTGACCTCGTCGGCGTCGACGCGGCTGGGCATCCCGTTCGTGTCGGCGGGCGACACCATCCACGGCTACAAGACCACCTACCCGACGCAGAGCGCCCTCGCTGCGACCAGGAACTACCCGCTGGCGTACAAGCTGGGCGACATGCAGCGGCGCGAGCAGCTCGAGGTCGGCACCCGGGGCGTGCTCGGGCCGCTGGCCGAGGTCGGCACGAAGGTGCTCTACCCGCGCATCCAGGAGGGCAACGGCGAGAACGCCGACGTCGCCGCGGCGCAGGTGCGAGCCCTGGTGGCCGGTCTGCAGGGCGGCCCGGAGCTCAACCCGGCGTCGGTGCTCGCCACGGTCAAGCACTGGCCGGGCGAGGGCGCGGGCGGCGAGGCGCTGATCGTGTACGACGCGGTCACCATCAAGTACCACATGATCCCGTTCCGGGCGGCGATGGAGGCCGGGGCGGTCAACATCATGCCGGGGTACGCGGGCAGCTCGCTGCTCGACCCGGGCGGCCCGGGAGCGGGCGACAGCGCGCCGATTCTGGCGTACCTGCGCAACAACCTCGGGTTCACCGGTCTGATCACGACCGACTGGCTGCCCTCGGGCTCCTGGGTCGGCGCAGCAAAGGCCGGCTCGGACGTGATGGGCGGGGCCGACCCGGGCGCGCCCGGCTACTCCATCGGCACCTTCACCGCCGGGGTCCCCGCGGCCCGCATCGACGACGCGGTCCGGCGCATCCTGCGGCTGAAGTTCCAGCTCGGCGTGTTCGAGGCGCCGTACGGGGACCCGGTCAACGGGCCGTACCGGATGCACCAGCCCGCGTACACCGCGCTGGCCAACCAGGCCTCGCGGGAGGCGATGACGCTGCTGAAGAACAACGGCGTGCTGCCGCTGCGGCTCAACGCGGGCGACAACATCGTCGTCGCCGGTCCGCGCGCGACGGACGCGCTGGCCTGCTGCATCTGGACCAGCTACTTCCACCAGGAGTACGGGTCGAAGAACATCATCGACGCGATCCGGGCCCGTGCCGCGACCGCGGGGGTGAACGTCTACCAGGACACCGGGCCCGCGCCGAAGGTGGCGGTCGTCGCCGTCGGCGAGGGCTCCTACACCCACGGCACCAACTGGGTGAAGGAGCAGCCGTACCTGCCCGCCGACCAGCTCGCGGTGATCCAGAACTTCCGCAACCAGAACATCCCGGTCGTGGTCGTGCTGGTGATGCCGAGGCCGTACGTGATCACCGAATGGGACGGCCTGGCCGGGGCGACCGTGGTCACCTATCGCGGCGGCGAGGAGATGGGCCCGGCGCTGGCGTCGCTGCTGTTCGGCGACTACGCGCCGAGCGGCAGGCTGCCGTGGCAGCTGCCCCGGGCGCTGACCGACGTGCTGCGGCCCGGTGGGAGCGACGTGCTCGCCGACGCCACCGAGGCCTGGGACCTGCCCTACGACCTGGGCGCGACCGCGGCCCAGCGCAACGAGATCCGGGCGCGGATCGACGCCGGGCAGCCGGTGCCGACCACGTACGGCAACCCGCTCTACCCGTACGGAGCCGGGCGAACCGGCTGGTGACAGCACCACCGGACGGCCGTCCCGTGACAGCGGGGCGGCCGTCCGGCCGTGTGCGCACCCGGATCGGGCGAGTGCGAATCGGCCTCACGGCCGAGCTTCGGGAGCGTCGCACGCGGTGTGCGACCAGGGCGTAGACCGCGTTGTTACAACGGGTCGCGACGTCAGCCGAACACCCCGTCGCGCCCCGTCCACCACGGGACGCGAGCACCACCGCCACCCCCACAGCGTCCTCTCCCGAGCGGGTGCCATGAACGATTCCGACCCCCGACCGCCCCGCAACCCCGGCCTGCGCAACAAGATCTTCGCCGTCCTCGCGTCGCTCGTGGCGCTGTGGACGTTCGCCGCGTACGTCACCGTGGGGCAGGGGCTCAGCCTGGTCTGGCTGGCCGCGCTGGAGCAGCAGGTCGCCAAGCCGACCGAGGCGCTGATCGCGGCGATCCAGGCCGAGCGCCGCGAGTCGGTCACGTTCGCCGCGTCCGGCGTGGCCGCCGACCGGGCCGCGCTGGACGCCGCCCGCGCCGGCACCGACCAGGCCGTGAGCAAGCTGCGCGGCGCCCTGGAGGGCCCCGTCGCACAGTGGTCCACCAGCGAGGCCAGCGACGCCCGGCTGGCCGACCTGCTCGCCGCGCTCGACGGCCTGCCCGACCGGCGCACCGAACTCGACCGCGGCAGCCTGGACCGGGTGCGGGCGAACACCTACTTCACCGGCCTGACCCAGCTCGGCTTCGACGTGTACGGCACGTACACCGCCTGGGACGACTCGGACGTCATCTTCCACACCTCGACGCTGGTGCTGCTGACCCACTCCCAGGAGATGGTCTCCCGCGAGGACGCGGTGCTGTCCGGCGTCCTCGGCGAGGGCCGGTTCACCGAGGCCGACCGGGCCGCGTTCACCGAGCTGGTCGGGGCGCAGAAGTACCTGTCGACGCAGGTCGCCGAGCGGCTGCCGCAGCCCGACAAGGGGCAGTACTTACGGCTGCTGAACAGCCCCGAGATGCTGGCCCTGCAGGCGCTGGAGAACCAGGTGATGCGGGCTCCGCCCGGCGCTGCCCCGCTCGCCGACGCAGCCACGTGGCGGGCCGCGGTGACCGGCGCCATCGACGCGCTGCGCACGCTGGTGCTCGACCTGGCCGACCAGACGGTGGTCCGGTTCCGCCCGGCTGCGATCGGCATCATGGTGCAGCTGGTGCTGGCTGCCGGTCTCGGGCTCATCGCCGTGGTGCTGTCGATCCGGTTCACCATCCGGTCGCTGCGCTCGCTGCAGGCACAGCTGGCGCAGCTGCGCGCCGCCGCGCTGGACCTGGCGCACGTGCGGCTGCCGCGGGTCGTGGAGCGGCTGCGGGTGGGCGAGGAGGTCGACGTCGCCAAGGCGGCGCCCCCGCTGGCGTTCGGCGACGACGACATCGGGCAGGTGGGCCGCGCGTTCGACGTGGTGCAGCAGACCGCGATCCAGGCCACCGTCGATCAGGCCGAGCTGCGCCGCGGCGTACGCGACGTGTTCCTCAGCCTGGCGCACCGCATCCAGACGCTCGTGCACCGGCAGCTGAAGATGATCGACCTGATGGAGCGGCAGGCCGCCACCGACGAGGAGCTGGCCAAGCTGTTCCAGATCGACCACCTGGCCACCCGCATGCGGCGCAACGCGGAGAACCTGGTGGTGCTGTCCGGTGTGCCGGCCAGCCGCACCTACCGCGCCGCCGTGCCGATGGTGGACGTGCTGCGCGGTGCGCTGGCCGAGGTCGAGGACTACCCGCGGGTGCGGCTGCGAGCCGCAGAGCCGGCCGCGCTCGCGGGTCACGCCGCAGGTGACGTCATCCACCTGCTGGCGGAGCTGATGGAGAACGCCGTGTCGTTCTCACCGCCGCACACCGACGTCGACGTGACCGGCCGCGCCGTGCCCGGCGGATACCTGGTGGAGATCGCCGACCGCGGCCTGGGCATGACCGACCCGGACCTGCAGGAGGCGAACCTGCAGCTGGCCGATCCGCCGGAGTTCCAGCTCGCCGGCGCGGCCCGGCTGGGCTTCTACGTGGTCGGCCGGCTGGCGCAGCGCTACCAGCTCGTGGTGCAGCTGCGCCGCTCGCCGCACGACGGGGTGACCGCAGCGGTGGTGATCCCGACCGAGCTGATCGCCCGGACCGCGCCGGAGGTCGGCGACCGGCCCCGCGAGCGGCTGCTGGCCACCGTCGCGGCCGCGGCCGCGCTCAGCCCGAACGGCCGCCGTCCGGCCGGGCAGCCCGCCGGGACGGACCCGTCGCCGGGCGCGGCAGAGGCCGCCGCCGGCGACGACACCAGGTTGACTCCCGCCGGATTGCCGTGGCGCGAGAAGCGGCCCAAGCGGGTCGTGCCGCGCCCGCGCGACCTGGCCGAGGCCGAACAGACAGGCGGTGGCGGCCAGACCGGCCCGGCGTACCCGAACGGCCGCGAGCCGCAGGAGGTCAGCCGGTTCCTGGCGGCGTACGCCGACGCCGCGCGGCAGGGCCGTGCGCACGCCGAGCTGACCGGACAGTCCCCGACCGCAGCACATCCGGAAGGACCAGCATCGTGACGGAGAAGACCGCAGCGACCGTCGACCTCGCCTGGCTCGTGGACGACCTGGTCCACCGGGTCGTGGAGGCCAGGTACGCCATCATCCTGTCCACGGACGGGCTGCTCATCGCCACCTCGGCGGGGCTCGTCAAGGCCGACGCCGAGCACCTGGCGGCGGCCGCGGCCGGGATGAGCAGTCTCGCCCGGGGCGCCGGCCGGCACTTCGGCGACAGCGTGGTGCGCCGCACCATGATCGAGTTCGGCACGGGTTACCTGTTCGTCACGTCGGCCGGCAACGGCGCCTGCCTGGCCGTGGTGTGCGGCAGCGACATCGACGTGGGCGTGGCGGCGTACGAGATGGAGATGCTGGTGGTCCGGGTGGGCCAGTACATCACCACCCCCGTCCGCCAGCCCGCCGCGGCGCAGGGCTGACCTGGTGGAGGCGCCACATGAGCAGTGGCCCGACGCCGTACCGGTGGTGCGGCCGTACGCGATGACGTCCGGCCGGACCACCCCCGTGCGCGGCGCGTTCGACCTCATCTCGATCGTGCTGGCCACCCGGCCGCCCGAACACGACGACGGTCTGCACCCGGAGTCCGCGCAGATCATCCGGCACAGCCAGGAGCCCGTCTCGGTCGCCGAGCTGGCCGCCGAGCTGGACCTGCCCGCGGGCACGGTCATGGTGCTGCTCGGCGACCTGCTGGCGCAGCGGCTCATCGTCACCCGTTCCCCGACCCCGGCCCGCGGTGTGGCGAGCCGACCCGTACTCGAGGCGGTCATCCATGGACTCCGTACGCTCTGACGCGGCACCGGTCGTACTGCCCACCGCGGTGAAGATCCTGATCGCGGGGCACTTCGGCGTCGGCAAGACCACGATGGTCGGCGCGGTCAGCGAGATCCGCCCGCTGCGCACCGAGGAGGTGCTCACCGACGCCGGGATCGGGGTCGACGACCTGTCCGGAGTGGAGGCCAAGACCCACACCACCGTCGCGATGGACTTCGGCCGCATCACCATCAGCCGCGACCTCGTGCTGTACCTGTTCGGCACGCCCGGCCAGGACCGCTTCTCATTCCTTTGGGACGAGCTGGCCTCGGGCGCGATCGGCGCCGTGGTGCTGGCCGACACCCGGCGGCTGAAGGAGAGCTTCGCCTGCATCGACTACTTCGAGGAGCGCGAAACACCGTTCGTGGTGGCCGTGAACTGCTTCGACGGCGGCGACCGCTTCACCCCCGCCGACGTCCAGCTCGCCCTGAACCTCGATCCCGGCACCCCCGTCCTGCTGTGCGACGCCCGCGACCGCACCTCCTCCCGCACCGTCCTGGTCGCCCTGCTCCAGCACGTACTGTCCCTCCCCGTCTGAGGGACGATCCTGCGGGAACTGTGGGTGCGACACGGGCTATTCGGGCGTATCGGCAACAGTTCGCGCAAGATCGTCGCGATCTTGGGGTGGGTCAGGAGAACAGGGCGCTGACGGACTCGCCGTTGTGGATGCGGCGCATCGCTTCGGCCAGTGCCGGGGCGACGGAGAGCACTTTCAGTTTCGGTACGTGCTTTTCGGCTGCGATCGGCACCGTGTTGGTGCAGACGATCTCCAGCACGCCGTCCTGATCGCTGAGGCGCTTGAGGGCGTTGTCGGAGAACAGGCCATGGGTGCAGGCCAGGCGGATGGAGCGTACGTGCAGGCCGCGCAGGTGCTCCATGAGCTCGATCACGGTACTGCCCTTGGCGATCTCGTCGTCGAGCACGATGACGTGCTTGTCCGCCACGTCGCCGATGACCGCGCTGATCTGCACCCGGTCGTCGCTGTAGCGCTGCTTCGCCCCGGCGGCCACCGGCGTGCCGAGCAGGCGGGCGAACGCGGCCGCCTCCTTGGCGTTGCCGAGGTCGGGTGAGACGACGACGGTGTCGGCCAGGTCGTACTGCCGGAAGTGGCCGGCCAGCTCGCGCAGCGCATGCAGGTGGTCGACCGGCATGCTGAAGAACCCGTGGATCTGCGGCGAGTGCAGCGTCATCGCCAGCACCCGGTCGGCTCCGGCGGTGCGTAGCAGGTCGGCGACCAGCCGTCCGCCGATGGAGATGCGCGGGGCGTCCTTCTTGTCCGAGCGGGCATACGCGTAGTGCGGCATCACCACGGTGATCCGCCCCGCCGATGCGCCCCGGGCCGCGTCGAGCATCAGCAGCAGCTCGACCAGGTGTTCCTGCACGGGCGGCACGAGCGGCTGCACCAGGTAGACGTCACGGTCGCGGCAGTTCGCGCCGAGCTGCACCTCGAGGCAGTCGTTGGCGAAGCGCGACACCCGCACCGGGTGCAACGGCACCTCCAGGTGGGCACAGATCTCGGCCGCGAGTTCGGGATGGGCACTACCGCTGAACACCGCGATGTCACGCACGCCGGAATGGTAACCAGCGCGTGGCCGGGACGGGCACCGCGGTGGGGCGCGCCGTCATCCGATCGGGAATCCGACGACCGCCTGGGCTAGGGTCGCCTCAGCGGGCGGCGGAGGGACGGCACGGATGGATCGGCAGGCGGAACTGCGCCGGGTGCTCGAAGGGCCGCTCCCCGGCGAGGTGAGCGAGGAGTTCCTGCAACGGTTCACCTTCACTGCCGACGACCCCCGTTCGGTGATCTCACTGGCCCGGGACGTGCTCGCGACCGTACTGGGCCCCGGCCTCGTCTGGCCGGACCTGGCGCAGTGGCGGGAACGGCTGCCCGACCGGTTCGTGTCGGCGTGCGTGCCGAAGCGGGACCCGGCCGCGGCCGACGCCGAGCTGACGCGGTGGAGTGCGATGACGCCGCAGGAGCAGCGCGAGTACGAGAGCACCTCAGCCTGGACGCTGTCGGGGTGGCTGCACTGGTTCGATCCGGAGGGCGACGGCGAGTCCCGCAGCTGGCAGTGGTGGGACGCCGGGCTCGACGGGCCTGCCGCAGGCTGGGTAGACGTCCAGGTCGGGGGCCACCCGTTCGCCTCGGGATCGCTGGAGTGGCTGCTCAGGGCCTCCGGCGCCAGGGACATCGACAGCTGAGGCGAGCACTGCCCGGCGACAGGGACCCGGCTAGACGAACACATGTTCGATCAGGCCGTCGGGCGGTAACGGCACCTCGGCCGTGACGGTCCGATAGATTATGTGAGTCCGATTTATGTGCAAATACCGGACGTGCGCTCCGCGTGTCCGCTGATGGGCGGCCCGCCGACGGTTCGCCACGCGCAGGCCGCACGCACCGGGCAGACAGCGGATGTGGAGCTGCGCCATGGCCAAGGCAGTGGGTATCGATCTGGGGACCACGAACTCGGTGATCGCGGTGTTCGAGGGCGGCCAGCCGACGGTGATCCAGAACGCGGAGGGTGCGCGTACCACGCCGTCGGTGGTCGCGTTCACCGACGCGGGCGAGCGCCTGGTCGGGCAGCTGGCCCGCAGGCAGGCGATCCTGAACCCGAAGGGCACCATCTACTCCGCGAAACGGTTCATCGGCCGGCACTTCGACGAGATCAGCCAGGAGGCCAAGGCGGTCGCGTTCGACGTCGTGCCCGGCCCGGAGGGGCTGGTCCGCTTCGACGTCAAGGGCAAGATGTACTCCCCCGAGGAGATCAGCGCCCAGGTGCTGCGCAAGCTCGTGGACGACGCGTCGAAGTTCCTCGGCGAGAAGGTCACCCAGGCCGTCATCACGGTGCCCGCGTACTTCAACGACGCCCAGCGCACCGCGACCAAGGACGCCGGCCGCATCGCCGGTCTCGACGTGCTGCGCATCATCAACGAGCCGACCGCGGCCGCGCTGGCCTACGGCCTGGACAAGAAGGGCCACGAGACGGTCCTCGTGTTCGACCTCGGCGGCGGCACGTTCGACGTGAGCATTCTGGACGTCGGCGACGGCGTGGTCGAGGTACGCGCCACCGCGGGCGACTCCCACCTCGGCGGCGACGACTTCGACCGCCGCCTGGTCGACCACCTGGCCGACGAGTTCAAGAACGACAACGGCATCGACCTGCGCACCGACCCACAGGCCCTGCAGCGGCTGTTCGAGGCCGCCGAGAAGGCCAAGGTCGAGCTGTCGTCGGTCACCCAGACGCAGGTCAGCCTGCCGTTCGTCACCGCCGACGCGTCCGGCCCGAAGCACCTCACCACCACCATCACCCGGTCGAAGTTCGAGGACCTGACCAAGGACCTCGTGCAGCGCTGCCTGGGCCCGGTCGAGCAGGCCATGGCCGACGCGAAGGTCACCGCCAACGACCTCGACGAGGTCATCCTCGTCGGCGGGTCCACCCGCATCCCCGCCGTGCAGGCCCTGGTCCGCCGCCTGACCGGCGGCAAGGACCCGAACATGAGCGTCAACCCGGACGAGGTCGTGGCGCTGGGCGCCGCGATCCAGGCCGGGGTGCTCACCGGTGAGGGACCGGACGTGCTGCTGCTCGACGTCATCCCGCTGTCGCTGGGCCTGGAGACCCTGGGCGGACGGATGACCAAGGTCATCGAACGCAACACCACGATTCCCGCGCGCCGGGCGGAGACGTTCTCCACCGCCGAGGACAACCAGCCCGCCGTGGACATCCATGTCCTGCAGGGCGAGCGCGAACTCGCCGGTGACAACCGCACGCTGGGCAAGTTCCGGCTGGAGAACATCCGGCCGGCCGCGCGCGGCGTCCCGCAGATCGACGTCACCTTCGACGTCGACGCCAACGGCATCCTCAACGTCTCCGCCAAGGACAAGGACACCGGCGTCGAGCAGGCCATCACCATCACCGACAGCGGCAACCTCGATCGCGGCGACGTCGACCGCATGGTCGCCGACGCCGAGTCCCACCGGGAGGAGGACACCCGCACCCGCCAGCTCATCGACACCCGTAACGAGCTCGAGTCGCTGACCTACCAGGTCGAGCAGCGGCTGGGCGAGCTCGGCGAGGCCGCGCCCGCGCACGAGAAGGCCCGCGCGGATCTGCTCGTCGGCGACGCCCGCCAGGCCATCAAGGAGAACGCGCCCGTCGACCGGTTGCGTTCGCTGATCGGCGATCTGCAGCAGGTGGCGCAGGGCCTGATGGCCCGGCCCAGTGGACCGCCGCCCGGCGGCGACGCGGGTCAGGGCGGGCAGGGCGGCCCGACCGCGGGCGCGCGCACCGGTCAGAGCCAGGGCGACGACGACGTCATCGACGCCGAGTTCTCGCCGAGCTGAGGGCCGCGATGGCACACCACCCGCACAGCGGCACCGGCCCGCAGGCCGACACCGAGCCGGAGGACCAGTCCGTCCGGGACCACGTGCCCAAGCACGGGCTGGACCCGCCCGGCCCGGTCGCCATGGACCCGGACGAGGTCGCGGTCTCGACCGGCCATGCCGGGGAGCCGTCGGCCGAGGCGCCCGACATCGAGGCGCCCACACCCGCCGCCGGACCGTCGGCCGCCGAGCTGGAGGCCCGGTTGCGGCGGGCGCTGGCCGACCTCGACAACATGCGCAAGCGGTACGAGCGCCAGCTCGCCGCCGAACGCGAGCAGGAACGGGCCCGTACCGCCGCGGTGTTCCTGCCTGTCATCGACAACCTCGATCTCGCCCTCGCGCACGCCGGCAGCGACCCGGCCGCGGTCGTCGACGGGGTCCGGGCGGTGCGCGACCAGGCCGTGAACACGCTGTCCACGCTCGGTTTCCCGCGCCGCGAGGACACCGGCGTGCCGTTCGACCCGGTGTGGCACGAGGCGGTCAGCGTGGTCCCGAACACCGGCGAGCCCGACGGGACGGTGCTGCAGGTGATCCGGCCCGGCTACGGCGAGGTCGACCGGCAGCTGCGCCCGGCCACGGTCGTCGTCGCCGGCAACACCCAGGGGTGAGCCGTGGCCCGCGACTTCTACGAGGTGCTCGGGGTCTCCCGGAGCGCGTCCGCCGACGAGATCCAGCAGGCGTTCCGCAAGCTGGCCCGCAAGTACCACCCGGACGTCAACAAGAGCCCGGACGCCGAGGACATGTTCAAGGAGATCAACGAGGCGTACCACGTGCTGCACGACCCGAAACAGCGCGCCCGCTACGACCGCTTCGGCGAGGACTTCCGCAAGGTCCCCGAGGGGTACGAGGAGATGGCCGGCGCGGGCGCGGGTGGTTTCCGCGGTCGCGGTGCGGGTCAGGGCGGCTTTCCCGGCGGCGGGTTCCCGGGCGGCGGCTTCCGCGGCCGGGACGGCGGGGAGCCGTTCTCGTGGTCGTACGAGGGCGGCGACGTCGATCTCGAGGACCTGCTCGGCGGTATGTTCCGCGGCGGCGGCCGGGGCGCGGGACGGGGCGCGGGCCCGATCCCGGGCGCGGACCAGGAGGCGGAGCTGCCGCTCAGCGTCGAGGAGGCGTACCAGGGCGGCAAGCGCTCCATCACGCTCTCCGGTGCGGAGGGTCCGCGCAGCTACGACGTGAACATCCCGGCCGGGGTCGTCGACGGGCAGCGCATCCGGCTGGCCGGGCAGGGCGGCCGGGGCCGCGGCAACGCCCCCGCCGGTGACCTGTACCTGGTGGTGCGGCTGGAACCGCACCAGCGCTACCGGCTCGACGGCCGCCACATCCACGTGGCGCTGCCGGTGAGCCCGTCCGAGGCGGCGCTCGGCGCGACCGTGGAGCTGGTGACACCCGGCGGGCAGACGAAGGTGACCGTGCCGCCGGGCACGTCCAGCGGCAAGCGCCTGCGCCTGCGCGGGCAGGGCATGCCGCACCACCGCGGCGAGCACGGCGACCTCTACGCCGAGGTGCGCATCGCGGTCCCGGGCAGTTTGAGCGACCGCGAGCGCGAGCTCTACGAGGAGCTGGCCAAGGCGTCCACCTTCGACCCGAGGAGCGCCCGATGAAGGTGTACGCGCTCGCCGTCCCGACCCGGCTCAGCCTCGACCACTTCGCCCGGCGGGCGGGCCTGCACCCGGTGCTGGTGCAGCGCTACGTCGCGCTCGGCCTGCTCGACGCGAACCGCGACGCGGGCGGCGGCCTGTGGTTCTCCCCCACCGAGCTGCACCGGGTGGCGCGGGTGCAGCGGCTGCACGCCGACCTGTCCCTGAACTACACCGCGATCGGCCTGGTCATGGACCTGCTCGACCGCGTCGAGGAGCTGCAGACCGCACTGCGAAGGAGCGAGCGCCGTGGACATGAACAAGCTGACGCAGAAGTCGCAGGAGGCGCTGCATGACGCGCAGACGATCGCGCTGCGGATGGGGCACACCGAGGTCGACGGCGAGCACCTGCTGCTGGCGCTGCTCGACCAGCCCGACGGGATCGTGCCCCGGCTGATCGCGCAGACCGGCGCCGACCCGAACCGGCTGCGCGGCGAGGTCGAGCAGGACCTGCAGCGCCGGCCCAAGGTCAGCGGGCCGGGCGCGCAGCCCGGTCAGGTGTACGTCACGCAGCGCCTGTCGCGGGTGCTCGACACCGCCGAACGCGAGGCCAAGCGGCTCAAGGACGAGTACGTGTCCACCGAGCACCTGCTGCTGGCCCTGGCCGACGAGGGCTCGGCGTCCGCGGCGGGCCGCCGGCTCAAGGAGAACGGGGTCACCCGGGAGGCGTTCCTGGCCGCGCTGACCCAGATCCGCGGCAACCAGCGGGTCACCTCCGCGATGCCCGAGGTGACCTACGAGGCGCTGGAGAAGTACGGGCAGGACCTGGTCGCCGACGCCCGCGCGAACCGCCTCGACCCGGTCATCGGCCGCGACGCCGAGATCCGGCGGGTGATCCAGATCCTGTCCCGCAAGACGAAGAACAACCCGGTGCTCATCGGCGACCCCGGCGTGGGCAAGACCGCGATCGTGGAGGGGCTCGCCCAGCGCATCGTGCGCGGCGACGTCCCGGAAGGGCTGCGCGACAAGACCGTCTTCGCCCTCGACATGGGCTCCCTGATCGCCGGGGCCAAGTACCGCGGCGAGTTCGAGGAGCGGCTCAAGGCCGTGCTCAACGAGGTCCGCGCCGCCGAGGGACGCATCCTGCTGTTCGTCGACGAACTGCACACCGTCGTCGGGGCGGGCGGCGGCGTGGAGGGCGCGATGGACGCGGGCAACATGCTCAAGCCGATGCTGGCGCGCGGCGAACTGCACATGATCGGCGCGACCACCGTCGACGAGTACCGCAAGCAGATCGAGAAGGACGCCGCGCTGGCCCGGCGCTTCCAGCAGGTGTTCGTCGACGAACCGTCGGTCGAGGACACCATCTCCATCCTGCGCGGGCTGCGCGAACGCCTCGAAGTGTTCCACGGCGTGAAGATCCAGGACTCGGCGCTGGTGGCCGCGGCGACCCTGTCCCACCGCTACATCACCGACCGGTTCCTGCCCGACAAGGCCATCGACCTCGTCGACGAGGCCTGCGCGCGGCTGCGCACCGAGATCGACTCCATGCCCGCGGAACTCGACGAGATCACCCGCCGGGTCATGCGCCTGGAGATCGAGGAGGCCGCGCTCGCCAAGGAGACCGATGCGTCGAGCCTGGCCCGGCTCGACCAGCTCCGCCGTGAACTGGCCGACCTGCGCGCCGAAGCAGACGCCAAACACGCCCAGTGGGAGAGCGAACGCCAGGCCATCCGCCGCGTGCAGGACGTACGCGAAGAGCTCGAACGGTTGCGCCACGAGGTCGAGGAGGCCGAGCGGGCGTACGACCTCAACCGGGCCGCCGAACTGCGCTACGGCCGCATCGCGGACCTCGAACGCCGCCTGGCCGCCGAGGAGCAGAAGCTCGCCGACCGGCAGCAGGGCCAGCCCGGCCTGCTCCGCGAGACCGTCACCGAGGACGAGATCGCCGAGATCGTGTCCGCGTGGACCGGCATCCCGGTGTCCCGGCTGCAGGAGGGCGAACGCCAGAAGCTGCTGCGCCTCGACGAGATCCTGCACGAGCGCGTGATCGGCCAGGACGAGGCCGTCCAGGTCGTCGCCGACGCCATCATCCGCGCCCGGTCGGGCATCAAGGACCCGCGCCGCCCGATCGGCTCGTTCATCTTCCTCGGCCCCACCGGCGTCGGAAAGACCGAGCTGGCCAAGGCCCTCGCGGCGGCCCTGTTCGACTCCGAGGACAACATCGTGCGCCTCGACATGAGCGAGTACCAGGAACGCCATACCGTCAGCCGGCTCGTCGGCGCGCCGCCCGGATACGTCGGCTACGAGGAGGGCGGTCAGCTCACCGAGGCGGTACGCCGCAAGCCGTACTCCGTGGTGCTGTTCGACGAGATCGAGAAGGCGCACGCCGACGTGTTCAACACGCTGCTGCAGGTGCTCGACGACGGCCGGATCACCGATTCGCAGGGCCGCACCGTCGACTTCCGCAACACGGTCATCATCATGACCTCCAACATCGGCGCCGAATACCTGCTGGAAGGGTCCGATGCCGACATCTCCGAGCAGGCCCGTGCGAAGGTGCTGGGCGAGCTGCGCGGGCACTTCCGGCCCGAGTTCCTCAATCGCGTCGACGACATCGTGCTGTTCCACCGGCTGACGCTGCCGCAGATCGAGAAGATCGTCGACCTGCAGTTCGAGGACCTGCGCCAGCGGCTCGGCGAACGCCGGATCAGCCTCGACCTCACCGAGGACGCCCGCAAGCTCATCGCCGAGCACGGCTTCGACCCCGTCTACGGCGCGCGGCCGCTGCGCCGCTACATCGCCCACGAGGTCGAGACCCGGATCGGCCGCGCCATCATCGCTGGTGACCTGCGCGAAGACGCGGTGATCCACGTCGGCGTGCGGGACGGCGAATTGGCGGTAACCTTCGACGCGGCACCGGCTTCGCAGCTGGCGGAGGCGGGCGCGGGAACGGGAGTTCGATGATGGCACAGGTACCCCAGCAGGACACCCGGGCCGACCTGGTCGCCTGCCCGCACTGCGGCAAGCGCAACCGGCTGCGCGCCGCCGCGGCCGGGGTCGCCCGCTGCGGGAGCTGCCGCGGCATGCTGCCGTGGCTGACCGAAGCGACCGACCACGACTTCGACGCCGTGGTCGTGCGCTCGTCGCTGCCGGTGCTGCTGGACCTGTGGGCGCCGTGGTGCGGGCCCTGCCGCATGGTCGCGCCCGGCGTGGAGAAGGCCGCGTCGGCGTACGCGGGGAGGTTGAAGGTCGTCAAGGTCAATGTGGACGACTCGCCGGAGACGGCGGCGCGTTACCAGGCCCAGTCGATCCCGCTGCTGCTCCTGCTGAACGGCGGCGAGGTGGTGGCCCGGCAGCTCGGCGCGGTCCCGCCGGACGCGCTGCTGCAGTGGGTGGAGCGCTCACTGCCGGCGACGAAGTCGTAAGCCACCGCCGGGCGCGGACGGGCTTCCGGATCGGGCCCGGCCGCGCCCGGCGCGACGGCTACCGGGACAGCCAGTCGGTGACGATGGCGTCGACCTGCGCGGCGTGCTCGGTCTGCGGGGCGGCTTCGATGCCGGGCTCCTCGGCCAGAGCATGGCCCATACCGGGGATCGCGACCAGCGACGATCCTTCCGGCAGTGCGGCCCACATCCGCTCGGCCGGGTCGCGGAACCCTTCCCGGTCGTCCTCGTCGCCGATCACCATCAGCAGCGGGCGCTCGATCTCCGCGGCGCGGGCCACGAAGTCCAGCCGGTCCGCGACGGCACGGCTCTCGTCGGTCCAGGCGTACGGCATGCCGAACATCCGCGAGTTCGCGTCGACCAGGGCCGACAACTGGACCGCGGGGCTGACCAGCGCCACCCGGTCGACCTCCACGGCCGTCTCGGTGAGCAGGCGCAGCGCCGTCATCGAACCGATCGACCCGCCCACCACGCTGAGCGGGCCGTGCGCGTTCAGCAGCGAGCGCAGCTCGGCCAGCACGGCCGGGAACTCCGCCACCGCCTGCCGGGTCACCGGCTCGAACACGTTCATCACCGCGTCCTCCATGGCGAGCTTCATGAGCGCCTCCGGGCCGCCGGGCAGCATCCGGTCGCCGGTCATCGGCAGACCCAGGTACACGCGCCAGGCGTTCAGGCCGGACAGCGGCAGGGCGGCGGCCATGGCCACCTCGCTGCGCGGCGGGTCGAGCAGGTGCCACGCCACGACCAGCGGGGCGTCCGGGGTCGGGTCGGCGGGAGGCAGGGCGACGTACGGCACTCCGGCCGCGGTTCCTGTGAGCGTCATGTCGACCAGTCAAGCCCGCCCGTACGGCCGCCGTCGAACAACCATGCCGACCGATTGGACAACCGTTGGTTGTCGGACCAGGCTGTGCCGCGTGGATCTGGATCTCGCTCAAGTCAGGGCGTTCGTGCGCGCCGCCGACGAGTTGCACTTCGGACGCGCCGCCGCGGCGCTCTACCTCACTCAGCAGGCGCTGTCCAAACGCGTGCGCCGGCTCGAGGAGACGCTCGGCACCGCCCTGTTCGTGCGCGGACGCGGACCCGTCGAGCTGACCGGGGCCGGGGCGAGGTTCCTGCCGTACGCGCGGGAGCTGCTGGTGCTCGCCGCGACCGCGGCCCGGTCGGCGCGCGGGGAGCCGCTGCCGCTGCGGGTGGACGTGTGGGGTCCGGTGCACCGGCCGCTCGGGCTGCTCGGCGAGCTGGTGTCGGCGTATCCGGACCTGTTGCTGGAGCTGAGCATGCGGCGCAGCCTCGGGTCGGCGCTGGACGCGGTGGCCCGCGGCGACCTCGACGTCGCCTGGGGACGGCCGCACGACCTGGGCCGCCCGTGGCCCGCCGGGCTGCGGCGGCGGCTGGTGTGCCTGGAGCCGATCGCCGTCGGCATGCTCGCCGGGCACCCGCTCGCCGACAACACCGTGCTCGGCGGGTCGGAGCTGCGCGAATACGGTCTGTGGATGCCGTTCGAGGACCGGCCGCCGGAGCTGACGGGGCTGCTGCGCGCGTACGCGGCGGCCCTGGACGTGCCGATCACGGGCACCGCGCTCAATCTGGGTGTGGAGCACACGATCGCCGAGCTGCGTCGCCACCCGCGGCGGGTCACTCCGCTGGGTGCGTGGTGGCAGCTGCCCGGCGACGTCGTGCGGGTCCCGCTGCGCCCCACGCCATACCTGCCCTGGTCGGTCGTCTGGCGCGCCGACAACCCGCACCCGCTGCTCCCCCGGCTGCTCAAGCTGCTGCCCGGACCGGGTACGGTCCGCTTCGACCCGGCCCGCGACTGGCTGCCCGAACCGGACCGCGCCGATCTGCCGCGCGCCGTGGTGCACCCGGCCTGATCGGCACTCTATACAGATTGACTGTATATACAGACCGTCTATATTGCTGGCATGACGATGCAGGAACCCACGTTCTTCATCCTGACCGCGCGGCAAACCGCGGTGGAGCGGATGCGGTCCGACGCGACCGGCGCCACGACCCGCCTGCAGGAGGCCTTCAGCGTGGCAGTGCAGCATGGCTGAGCAGGACCAGCTCGAACGTTCCTTCCGCCGCCTGCTGCGCGCCTACCCCCGTTTCTACCGCCGCGAGCGCGAGCTGGAGATCCTCACCACCCTGCTGGACGCGGCGAAGCCGGGACAGGTCCGGGCAACGCCCGGCGAGGCAGCGCACCTGATCCTGTCCGGACTGCGATTCCGCCTCGTGCCGCCGGGCCCGGCCGCCGCGGTCGCGGCGGGCATCGCGACGCTGTGGCTGGCCGTCGTGCTCGGCGGCGTAGGCGCGTACGCCGCCTGGGACTCCTCGTCGGCCGACCCGCGCGCCCTCGACGATCCCAAACTCGCGGCCCTCGCCGACACGCTCGTCGGCCAGCCGCCCACCTGGATCGAGGCCACCGTCGGCGACCCGCTCGACGTCGCCGACTCCAACTGGGCCACGGGACGGCTCCAGGATCTCCGCGGAGAGTCACTGCCCGGGGTGAAGCCGGCGCCTTCCGGCCGCCACCGCACCTATCTGGAGGTCGACGCGACCCGTGGCGTCCTGGACGCCGCGTACGGTCGCCTGCGGGCCGACGGCTGGCACACCGGCGCCATCACGAAACCGGAATTCTGCGGTTGCAACGTGTTCTGGGCCAACCGCGACGGACTCGTGCTGCGCATGGCAGAGGCACCATCCGGCAATCGGCGGTCGGCGGTTGACGTGGACGTCTACCCCGTCGAGCCCCGTGGCGTGCTGGCCGGTGCGATCGCCGGGTTCGCCGTCGGACTGCTCGCGGCCTGGCCGGTGATGACCTCGCTGGCCCACCGCTGTGCACGCCTCGCGAACGGCGACCGGCCGGTGGTCGCCCTGTTCGGCGTTGCGGCCCTGCTCGCCTGCTTCGCGAACACGCTCGACAACGTGTGGAGGACGGCACCGTTCATGAACGTCGACGACGTGCTGCTCGCCGTCGACCTCATGTATCCGCTGGCCAACCAGATCGCCAACCCGCTCGCGGCGAGCGTGATCGCGGTCGGTTTCGCCGTCTGCGTCAACTTCACCGTGTTCACACCGTGGCGCCGGCGCCACCTGCGGGTGGACGCACTTGCCTCGCATACGGCGGTAGCCGGGGGCTGAACCGGACCACGCCGACCTGCCACGCGCTGCGGCCCGCGCGGGCGGGCAGGGCCGGGTGCCCGTCGCCCGGCCCTATACAGATTGACTGTATATACAGATCGTCTATATTGCTGGCATGACGATGCAGGAACCCACGTTCTTCATCCTGACGGCCCTGATCCGCTCCCCATTGCACGGATACGGCGTCATGCAGGCCGTCGAGCAGCTGTCCAGTGGGCGGATCATCCTGAAGGCCGGCACGCTGTACGCCGCGCTGGACCGGCTCACCTCCACCGGCCTGATCGTGGTGGACCGGGAGGAGGCCGTCGCCGGGCGGTTGCGCCGCTACTACGTGCTGTCCGATGACGGCCGCGCAGCCCTGGAGGCCGCGGTGGAGCGCATGCGGTCGGACGCGAGCGTCGCCGCGACCCGCCTGCGCGAGGCGTTCGGCTTCGGCGTGGGGGTGCAGCATGCCTGAGCAGGCCGAACTCGAACGCTCCTACCGCCGCCTGCTGCTGGCCTATCCTCGCTTCTACCGGCACGAACGAGGGCTGGAGATCCTCACCACGCTGCTGGACGCGGCCAAGCCGGGACAGGTTCGGGCGACCCTCGGCGAGACGACCCATCTGATCCTGTCGGGGCTCAGGTTGCGGCTGGTGCCACCCGGACTGGCCGGCAAGATCGCGGCAGGCGTCGCCGCGCTCTGGACGGCCGTCGTACTCAGCGGCGTCGGCGCCTATGCCGCCTGGGGATCTCCAGCGGCTGAGCAGCCCGCACTCGACAATCCCGAGACCATCACACGGAGCGACAGCCTCGTCGGCCGACCGCCCGGACGGGTCAGTTTCGGCGAGACGGATCCCCTCCACATGGCCTACACGTACAAGGCGTGGGGACAGTTCCAGACTCTCGCGGCGGAGGACCTGCCCGGGGTGAGACCGGTGCCGGGCGGCCACACCCGCATCTACCCGAAGGTCGACGCGGCGCATGGCGTCCTGACCGAGGCGCACCGGCGTCTGGCAGACGACGGCTGGCAGACCGGCGCCTTCGCCCAGCCGGACGACTGCGCCTGCGGCATGTTCTGGGCGTCCCGCGACGGCCTCCTGCTGCGACTGTCAGAGGACCGCGAAAGCGATGGGCGGTCAGCGGTGGTCATCGCCGTTCATCGGGTGGAGCCCGGTGGGGTGCTCAGCGCGGCGATCGCCGGGTTCGTCCTCGGGCTGGTCGTGTCCTGGCCGGTGATGACGTGGCTGACCCACCGCTTCACGCGCACCCCGCGTGAGGACCGGATGCTGGTCCTCCTCTTCGGAATCCCCGCCCTGTACGCGTGCGCGGCGAACACGGTCGACAACGTGCTGAGCATGGTGCCGGATCCGGACACCGACAGCATGCTGCTCGCCGCCGACCTCATGTATCCGCTGGCCAACCAGATCGCCAACCCGCTCGCCGCGAGCGTGATCGTGGTCGGACTGATCGCCTGCGCGGGCATCGTCGTCTTCACCCCGTGGCATCGCCACCGCCCGCAGGGTGATTCAGTGCCGTCCGACGCGGCGGCCGTCGAGGGCTGACGAGTCCAGGGGCTGCCTCCCGTCCCGAGCGAGCGGCAGCCCCGGACTCGCACCGGAGCCTGTTCGCCGCTCCGGTTCCCGGCTGCTAGCTCGCGGTCAGCGCGGACAGCAGGCCGGCGCGGACGCCGTGCGGGTCCAGCCGACCGGGGTGCCAGGTGCAGGCGATGTCGACGGCGGCGACGCGGCCGGTGTCCAGCACGCGCCGCGCCGCCGCCACCACCGCCGACGCCGTCGGGCCGCCGGACACCGGGAAACGCAGGTCCGGCAGCTCTCCGGCATCGATCACGTCCAGGTCGACGTGGAGCACCAGCGGGCCGGGCGGCAGCATCGCCGCGTCCAGGTCGTCGACGCCGCACCGGCGTACGGCCGCGGTGGCCAGGTAGTCGGCCTCCGGCTGGTCCAGGTCACGGGCGTCCACGAGCAGCGCCCGGTCCTCCGCCAGTGGGCGCAGGCCCAGCCGCTGGGAGATCAGCTCGGGCCGGTAGCCGACGAGGATCCGCAGCGGCATGCCGCCCGCATAGCCCGACGCGGTCGTCTCCAGCGTCTGCACGTCTCCGTGCGCGTCGAACCAGACGATGCCGGCGTCCACGCCCGCCTGCTGCAGGCCCGCCATCGTGCCCAGGGACACGGTGCAGTCACCGGACACGACCGTCGGCGTCTCGCCGGACTGCACGCAATGGGCGACCTGCCACGCCACCGGCTCGTAGAGGTGGCCGAGCCGGGCCCAGACGTCCCCGTCGGGAAGCTGCTCGGTCACCGTCCTGACGGTGTGGCCGTCCGGCAGCGGGAAGTCGTGATCGGGCAGTCGTTCGTCGAGGTGGTACGGCACAAAGATGATCGTCACGAAGCCACGGTACCGGCTGCGCCCGGCCCCGTACCGAGGGCGGCGACCAGCCGCTCGCCGTCCGGCCAGGGGCCGTAGCCGTCGGCCGTCTCGATGTGGCCGGCGTCGCCCGCGTCGTACAGCTCCGCGCCCCAGTCCGCGGCGTACTGCTCGAACTGTGCGAACGTCGTGTAGGGATCGGTGTGGCTGGCAACCAGGATCGTGCGGAACGGCAGCGGCTCGCGGGGCACGGTCCCGAAGACGGAATCGCCCGGGCGGTCGGGGCCCGGTGACCACAGTGGGTCGATGTAGGGCGGCGTGACCAGCAGCGCGGCGCGCACCGGGCCGACGTGGCGAGCGGCCCAGGTGACCGTGGTGATGCACCCGGCGCTGTGCGCTATCAGGACCGCCGGCACCGTGTCGGCAATGATGGCCTCGTGCAGCGCGGCCACCCGCTCATGCACGGTGAACGGCGGGCCGGGCGGGTGAGGCGCCCACCGGTATTCGGGGTTCGCGTCGGCCCAGCGCTGCTGCCAGTGCTCCGGTCGGGGAATGCCGCGTCCCGGCACCAGCAGATGTCGCACCATCCGCCGATTCTAGTGCCGTGTCCTCTTCAAGGTTCGTTGCCGGGTCATGCCGGGTGGGCGGGGAAGCGTCGCCGCTCGCGCCACGCGGGCACGAGGACGGGAAGCAGAACGGCGGCGGTCAGCGCGAATCCGGCCGGGTAACCGGTCGAAGCGACCAACAGCCCGAAACCGACGGCTCCCACCCCCATGCCGGCGTCGTAGGCGAGATTCCACAGCATGCTCGCTCGCGCATAACCGGGCCCCGACACGTCGGCGAACATCAGGGCCAGCGTCACGTTCTGCGCCGCGCCGAATCCGGCGCCGAACAGGGTGACGCCGGCGATCACCGCCAACGGACCGTGCGCGCAGGCGAGCCCGGCGGTCCCGGCTACGACCGCCACGACCGCGGGCAGGAGCAGGCTGCCTCCGTACCTGTCGCCATACCGGCCGGCCGCCCAGCGGGCCAGCGGTGTGATGCACGCCTGTACCAGCAGCGCCACCGCCGCCAGGCCAGGAGCAGCAGCGAGACTGAGCGGAAGGAACGTCAACAGCACCCCGGCCACCAGGGCGACGGCGGCGAAGACCACTGCCGGCCGGGCCGAACCGCCCACCTCGCCGGCGCGCCGCGATACCTTGACCGGCGACGGCTCGACTCGGGCCGATCGGGCGGGCAGACCCCGCACGGCCCACAGCGACAGCAACGCCAAAGCCGCGGCGGTGAGGAAGACGGGTGCGAAACCGACGTGCGTGCCCAGCCACACCCCGGACGGCAGGCACACGATCGAGGGGATTCCGACTGCCGCGCCATAGACACCGAGCACCTCGGCGCGGCGAACGTCCGGCGCGAGTTCGGCCACCAGGGCGGCGCCGGCGACAAACACCATCCCGGCCCCGGCACCCCGTAGCAGGCACACCCCGAGCACCACGGGCGGCCACGACGACGCCGGAAGCAGGGCAGCGGGCGCTCCGAGCAGCAGCAGAGCCAGCGCTACCACGGTCCGGTAGCCGTGCCTGGTGATGAGGGACGGTGCGGCCAACTCGGCCAACACCGTGCCGAGCATCAGGACCCCGGTGCACAGGCCCGCGCCCATCCCGCCGCCGCCGGTCCCGGCGACGAAGGCCGGCACGACCGGAATCAGCAGGTAGAAACTACCGAGTGCGCCGAGCGACGCCACCAACAGCCGCACCATGGGCGGGGTCAGCAGCGGCGGGACGATCGTGGTCGCCTGCTCGGCCGGCGAAGGATGAGCCATGCAGGAACAGTAGGTTCCCTCTGGTTTAGCAGTAAGGTCCAGTTTCATGCCCGTTGAATGGACCGGTTCCGGACCGGACCTGCCGCTGCCCATCGACCGCAGCAGTCCGGAGCCGCTGCGCGACCAGCTCGAACGCGCGCTTCGGGAGGCCGTCCGAACCGGTCGGCTGGGCAGCGGGGAACGGCTGCCCTCGTCCCGCGTGCTGGCCGCCGACCTCGGCCTCTCCCGCGGCCTGGTCACCGAGTGCTACGCACAGCTGCGAGCCGAGGGCTACCTGGTCACCTCGCCCGGCTCGGCCACCCGCGTGGCAGTCACCGCCGGCCCGTCACGGAACCGTTCGGTGTGGACCACCGACCCCGAACCGGTTCGCATCGACTTCCGGCCCGCCGTGCCCGACCTGTCCAGCTTTCCCCGCGAAGACTGGGGCCGCGCGGTACGCCGCGCCTGCCAACAGGCGCCGACCGAAGTGCTCGGCTACGCCGACCCTTACGGCGCACAAATGCTGCGTGAGGTGCTCGCCGCCTATCTACGACGGGTCCGGGGCGCCGCTGCGCACCCCAGCCAGACGGTCGTCTGCGCCGGGTACGCGCAAGGGCTGCAACTGCTCCTGCGCGCACTCGCCGACGACGGTGTCCGGACAGTGGCCGTGGAGGATCCCGGCGATCCCGACCACTACCCGATCGGGAAGACGGTAGGGCTGGACGTCATCGCCATACCCGTCGACGACCAGGGCATCGACGTCGAGGCGCTCGCGGCGACCGACGCGCGTGCCGTGATCCTCACCCCCGCGCACCAGTCCCCCACCGGCGTCGTGCTGACCCCTGAACGACGACACGCCCTCGTCGCCTGGGCGGCAGCCCGAAACGCGACCATCATCGAGGACGACTACGACGCGGAGTTCCGGTACGACCGCGAGCCGGTCGGCGCCGTCCAAGGCCTCGCACCGGACCACGTGGCGCTGCTCGGCTCGGTCAGCAAGTCACTCGCACCCGCCCTGCGGCTCGGCTGGGCGCTGACACCCCCGCACCTGTCGGCCGCGGTCGCCAGGCACAAACAGCTCGCCGACCGCGGTTCACCCGTCATCGACCAACTCGCCCTCGCCGAGCTGCTGCGAAGCGGCACGTACGACCGGCACCTGCGCCACATGCGCCGCCGCTACGCCGCGCGCCGCGCAGCCCTGGTGGAAGCGCTGCGGACGCACGCCCCCGGCATCGAGCTGCTGGGTCTGGCCGCCGGCTTCCACGCCGTCGCCCAGCTGCCGCCCGACGCCGACGAACAGGTCATCGTCGCGGCAGCCCGACGTCGATCCGTCGGCCTCCACGGCATGAGCAGCTACCGCATGACGTCGCGAACCCGCGCACCGCAACTCGTGCTCGGCTTCGGCAACCTCACCACGGACGCCATCCATGAGGGCATCCATCTCGTCGCCGACCTGTTACAAGCCGCTTGACCTCGTCATCTGCGACCACACGACGAGTCGCCGCTGGTGGCCCGGAGTCCTCACGACTCGCCGGCCGGTCGCGAATGGAGCAGGTCGGCGAGCCGGCCGCTGCGCAGGGAGACGATGTCACCGCCGTTGTCGAGGGCGACTTCGAGCAGCGTCGCCAGGCTCGTGCCGTACAGCCAGACCTCGGCCGGGTCGTCGGCGAACTCGTGGTTGCGGACGCTGATCCCGTGGCCGGCCTCGGTGATCACCTCCGCGACGCGGCACACCGCCCAGTGGCTCACCTGCTCCCGCCACCGGTGCACCCAGCAGATGCTGCGCCCGTCGGGCAGGTCGAAGACCGGTGTCACGGTGAGGCCCCCGTCGAGACTCCCCTGGCGGTGCCAGTAGGCCGGGGACAGCCGCCAGGCGCCGTCGAACAGGGTCGCCGAGGACATGCGCTGGTACAGGGCGACGAGTTCGCGGGCCCGGTTAGGCGGCGGCTACGTCCGTTCCGGCTGGACTCGGGCGGGCGCGGTGCCGGCCAGGTAGACCGCCATGCCTGCGGCGACCAGCAGCGCCCCGAGCGGCGGGATCGCGGCCAGCCCCCATGCGTCCAGCGCGAACGCGCCCGTCAGCGCCCCGGCGGCGACCCCCACGTTGTACGCGCTGGCGTTGATGCCGGAGGCCTGCTCGGTGTGGTCGGGCGCGACCCGCAGCGTGGCGGCCTGCATGAAGATCGGCAGCAGGCCCATGCCGCACCCGAACACGATCACCGCGGTCACCGCCGCCCAGGCCGCGGTGCCGTTCAGCCAGAGCAGCACCAGCCCACCGAGCAGCACGCCGACCGCCGTGACGATGCCCGCCCGCAGCCGACGGTCGGCGACCCAGCCGGCGATCGGCAGCATGAGTGTGCCGGCGATTCCGTTGGCCAGCAGCACCGGTGCGATCCCGGTCTCGCTGATTCCGGCGCGATGCAGCAGCGGAGCGGTGTACGTGATCATCATGTAGGTACCCAGCATGGTCACCGCGGTCATGGCGACGATCGGCGAGAAGTCCGGCACCCGCAGCACGTCGCGCATCCGGGCGCGCACCACGGCGGTGCTGCCGGGCACCTCGGGCAGCAGCCACCACGCCAGCAGTGTCAGCACGACCGCGACTCCGGTCAGCGCGGCGAAGGTGGCCCGCCACCCGACCGCGGTGCCGAGGCTGGTACCGGCGGGCAGGCCGATCAGCACCGCCATGCTGCCGCCCGCGGAGACGACGGTGACCGCCCGCCCGATCCGGTCGGGGGTGACCAGCCGGGCCGCGAAGCCGCTGACCACCGCCCAGAACAGCCCGTGCGTGATCCCGCCGAGCAGCCGCGCGGCGAACGCCACGGGATAGTTCGGGGCCACCACCATGACCGCGTTGCTGGCGGTGTACGCGGCCAGCGACGCGACCAGCAGCGCCTTGCGCGGCATGCGGGCGGTCAGCGTGCCCAGCGGGGCCGCGAACAGCGCCACCATCAACGCGTACCCGGTGACCAGCAGCCCCAACTGGGACTCCGACACCGCCATGTCACGGCTCATGCCGAGCAGCAGGCCGGTCGGCGTGAGCTCGGTGGTCACCGAGATGAAGACGGCCGAACTGAGCAGCAGGAGCGACGGCCATGGGCCGGGTTTGCGGATCACGTGCCGCATTTTGTATCGCCGCTGAACAAATTCGCAATCGAGATCCCGGTCGAATCATCCGATCACCGGACGACGACGGCTGCCGGAACGGCGTCAGAGCCAGCCGGACTCCGGCCAGCACGACCAGTGCGTGTTCGGCGCGTGCGTGGGCCGGTAGGCCGTCAGGTCGCCGGTGGCGAACACCTGCGCCAGCTGCGCAAACGTCTCGGTCTCGCTGGGCAGCTGGTCGTGGCGGCCCGGGTCGCGGTGCCACCACTCCTCCAGCAACATGATCCGCGGCAGGTCGGCGGGCAGCCGGTGGCGCAGCTCGTCGTCGTCGGCCAGCAGCAGGTCGCGGTGCTCGGGCACGAGCCGCCGGAACACGTCCTCCAGCGGCTCGCCCTCGGTCGCGTCGACCTCCAGCACCTGCCCGCGGACCACGACCGGCGGGCGGCCGCCGCGCAGTTGCTCGGGCCGATCGTGGTCCTCCAGCTGGTACATGTTGTCGACCCGGGCCAGGAAGTCGCCGTGCCCGTAGCCGGGCGCTCCCTCGGTCAGGCAGTTGCCGAAGCAGTGCAGCACGTCGATGACGTTGCCGGCGCGCGGGTTGTAGCCGACGAGCTCGATCACCAGGGCCCAGCGCTTCTCGTCGCGGAACGCGTGCAGGCGGCCGTCGATCGCGTGGTAGTAGCCGTGCTCAAGGTCCGGGAAGTCGAACCCCTTCGCGGCGCGGTCCAGCTGCGCCAGCACCTCGTCGGACGTGATCACGGGCGGAGACGGTACACGGACCGGGCGGCCCGGCCCAGTCGGCCACGCGGACGGCGTGCGGCCGATCACGGGGCCGGGGCGCGACCGAGGGCGGTCAGCGCCAGCACACCCTGCCCGGACAAGCGGGTGTGCGCGCCGAACGTGCTGGGGTCGACCGACGTCAGTGCGGCGATGTCGGTGGCGTAGCAGACCTCCGGCAGCGTTTGCCGCTCGTACAGTTCGGCCCGGCGGGCCATGACGGCGTCGACGTCGGCCGGATCGATCCCGGCGAACGCCTCCGGCGGCAGGTCCTCGTCCTCGTCGGGCAGCCGGTAGCCGTCCTCGGCCGGGTGGGACCCGATTCGCTCGACCCTCCCGGTCTCGTAGTAGCGCTGCACCGTTCCCGCCTCGGCCAGGCACCACATGGTCCACGGATCGCCGCAGCTCATGCCGTAGAGGTGGGCCGCGCCGAACCGGGCGCTGAGCCGCGTGCACAGGTCCTGCACGTCGCGCGCCCACGATCCCTCGGCGAGGTGCGCCGTGCCGGGCAGCTCGCCGAACACCAGGGTCCAGCCGTCGAGCACCGGGCTGACGTACATCCTGGCGTGACGGCGGTGGCGGTCGGTGTCCCACGAGTGGTGGTCGCGGTTCCACGCGGACTCCCCCTGCCGCATGGTGACCGGCACCGGATCGGACAGGTCCAGCGCGGTCAGCACGGCGGCCTGGTCGCCGGTGCTGACCGCGAGCCAGGTCCCACACAGGTGCACCGGGCGCGCGGGCGACGTCGGCGAGCGGCCGGGTTCGTCACGGCGCGGGTGGTCGTCGCGGATGGAGGGGGTCCGCATAGGACATCACGTTACGTGGGACCGCTGACAGATCTTCAGTTCCACAGGTCAGGGTGCGGGCCGGGGGCACGTCATGCCTCCCCCGGCCCGCGCGGTTCACTGACCCGACGAGTGGAAGCCGCTGACCTCGGACGCCGTCAGCACCCGGCTGTAGACGCGGAACGAGTCCACGGCTCCGTCCAGGTACGGGTCGCTGTACTGCGACCGCCCGATCCAGTTCTGCGTGGTGCTGCCCAGCGACGCCGGGGTCAGTGTCATCGCCGCGTTGCGGGCCACCTCGGCCCCGTTGACGTACAGGATGCCGACGCCTGCGCCGACGGTGACCGCGACGTGCGTCCACACGCCCGTGGGCAGCGCGGACGGGGCGTTGATGCGCTGCTCGCCGCCGGACCCCGACGTCGTGATGGCGAACCGGGCCGTGCCGGAGCTGCTGCTCGGGACCAGGAACATGTTCGCCGTGGTGCCGGTGCCGAAGTCGAACAGGCGCGCCCAGTTCGTGACCGCGTCCAGGCGTACCCAGGTCGCGATGCTGAACGCGCTCGCCCCGGCGAGGATGCCCGACGGCAGCGACACATACTGCGAACTGCCGCTGAGGTTGACCGCGTTGCCGGTGCGACCGGCGACCCAGGTCGCTCCCCCGGCCGTCGTCGCGGTCCTTCCGTTGCCGGTGGCGTCGGCCGCGGCGGTGCCCGAGGACTCGTTGAACAGGTAGTGCGCCACGAACGCGGGCAGCGGGTTGGTCGTGGTGACGTTCCAGTAGACGGTGTAGCGCTGGCCGTGGACCTTGTAGAACGGCAACAGGGTCACCGATCCGGTGGATGCCGACGCGGTGAACTGCAGCGGTGTCGCCGTCGCGGTGATCGACGACGCGGTGAGGGTGGGCAGGGCGGACAGGTTGGTGCTGCCGTACGCCCCGGCCAGCACGATCGGGCCGTACTTGACCGCCTGCGTGGTGGCGCTGTCCGGGGTGGCCTCGCGCACCAGCGCCATCGGCAGCGCGACGTCGACGACGTCGCCGGTGGCCCAGGTGCGGTTGACGACGGCGTACGACCCCGGGGTGACCCCGCTCTGCACCGTGCCGTTGACCCGGATCGTCGCGCCGGTGGCCCAGGCGGGCACCCGGATGCGCATCGCGAACGTGCCCGAGCCCGCGGTGATGGTCAGCTTGCTGGACGGCGCCTCCGGGAACGTGGTGTCCTGCCGGACCGTGACGCCCTTGGCGGCCCAGTTCAGCTGCGAGGCGATGAACAGGTTGACGTACAGGTTGTCGCCGGAGTGGAAGTAGATGGTGTCGCCGAGCTTGGTGTTGGTCTCCATGCCTGTGCCGTGGCAGCAGGAGAAGCTGTTGTAGTCGTTGCTGTAGGTCTTGATGCCGCCGGCCCGCAGCGGGATGTAGTAGCTGTGGAAGCCGTGCGAGGAGTTCGGGTCCTGCGCGCCGAGCAGGTGGTTGTAGAGCGCCTTCTCGTAGTAGTCCATGTAGTCGGCGCGGGCCGGGTTGGTGAAGAACAGCTGCCGGCTCAGCTTGAGCATGTTGTAGGTGTTGCAGCACTCGGCGGTGCTGTCGGAGAGTTCGCTGGCGATCCGGTTCGGGGCCTTGAAGTATTCGCCGTTGGAGTTGGCGCCGATGGCGTACGTGTGGCGGCTGACCACGATGTCCCAGAAGTTGCGGGCGATGTCGAGGTAGCGGGTGGTGCCGGTGGCGTGGTACTCGCGGATCGCCCCGATGGCCTTGGGGATCTGCGTGTTGGCGTGGTAGTTGTTCAGCGCGTCGGTGTTGGCGGCCAGGGGGTCGAAGACCTCGGCGTGGTCGAAGTGCTGCGCGGCGGTGAGGTGCGCGGTGTTCGAGCTGAGCTGGTACAGGTTGGTCAGTACCTCGTTCATGCCGCCGAACTCGGTGTCGAGCATGTTCTGCCGCTGGGTCTGGGTGAGCCGGTCGTTGCGGAACTTCACCCACGACGCCATCGCGGTGAGCACGGTCAGCGCCTGCGCGTTCCCGGCGAGCAGGTGCATGTCCAGCAGCCCAGCCATGATCTTGTGGAGCGTGTAGTACGGAGCCCATACCTGCTGGCGGGCCTCGACGCGGTCGATGAAGCTCTCCGGGAACGCCGACAGGTAGCCGGCGTTGTAGCCGGCCGTCGTCGCGCGGGCCTGGCAGATCGCCAGCTGCGCCACGAGGTAGTCGCCCTTGGTCTTGAAGCTCGCCGTGCCCGTGCTGGCGTACGCCTGAGCCAGGCCGGTGAGCACGTGGCCCATCGAGTGCCCGCGCAGCTCGGTGGTGGGCGACTCCCAGCCGCCGCACGCGGTCGCCGATGAGCTGAGGCCGTAGGTGAGCCGGAACATGTGCAGCAGCCGGTCGGCGTCGAGGAAGCTCAGGTAGCTCTGGGTGCGGCCGGTGTTGGCCAGGAACGGACCGGACAGCAGCGTGACCGCGCCGAGCGGGAACGGGTAGACCGACACACCGATGTCGGTGCGGGCGGCGTGGGCGGGTGCCGCGGGCAGGCTGCCGGCGACAGCCGCGGCCGCGGCGCCGACGGCGCCTGCACGCAGCACGGTACGGCGGGACAGTGCGGACATGTTTCGCCTTTCTCAGGACGGGGCGGTGAGAGCGACGTGTCCGGCGCATCGACGATGTCCTACGAAAACCATTTCGGCAAGATGTCGTACACATTGCCGCGCAACGGCTTCGAGCATTTGTCCAAGCAGTTCAGATGCTCCGCTGCGGGATGCCCCCATGGTCCGAAAGGTTTCGGGTGCGGCTAGATTGTGCCGGTGACGCTGCTCCTGAAGCTCTTGCTCGCTCCCGCACTGGTCGTCGGCTCGTCGCTGGCCGGGCGGCGGTGGGGGGCGCAGGTCACGGGGGTGCTGGTGACGCTGCCGATCGTGGCGGGCCCGATCCTGCTGATCACCTGCCTGGAGCACGGCACGGCGTTCGGGGCCGCGGCGGCGTCGTCCGCACTGCTGGGCCTGGTGACGCTCGCGCTGTTCGCGGTCGTGTTCGCCTGGTGCTCGCGAAGTATGCGCTGGGTCGGCGCGCTTGCGGTCGCCTGGGCGGCCTGCCTGCTCGCGGATGTGGCTGTCGCGCAGGTGAGGGTGCCTGCCTGGTGCGGCCTTCTGCTGGCGCTGGCCGCGATCGGCGCCGGGTCCCGCACGCTGCCGCCGGAGGCGGCCGAGCCCGGCGGACGCCCGGCGACCGCCTGGCCGTGGTGGGATCTGCCCGGCCGGGCCGTCGCGACCGCGAGCCTGGTGGTGCTGGTGACCACGTTGTCGAGCGCGCTCGGGCCGGCGATGACCGGGGTGCTGGCCCCGTTCCCGATCGCGACCAGCGTGGTGGCGGCCTTCGTGCTGGCCCGGCACGGTTCGGCGGAGACGGTGCGCACCCTGCGCGGCGTGCTGGCCGGGCTGGTCGGCTTCGCGGTCTTCTGTTTCGTGGTCGCCGTACTGCTCGACAGGTGGGGCGCCGCCGCCGCGTTCGGCCTCGCGCTGACGGTGACGGTGACGGGGCAGCTCGCCTGGCTGGCAGTCGTGGGTCAGCTGCGCAGCCAGCGCCGCCAGGACGCGGGGGTGACCGGGGCGGCCGGGTTGTCCAGGGACCAGCGCAGGTAGCCGGCACGCAGCCGGACCAGGCCGTCGAGGCTCCGCTCGGCCGACTCGATGATCACGCGCAGCGAGGGCTCGTGCAGCGTGCGGGCGATCTTGAGGTAGCCGAGGTCCTCGCACCGGTGCTCGCGCCCGATCGCGGCCGCCACCAGTCCGAGCAGATCGCCGTGGGCCTCCACGGTCGGTCCGTCGGCGGCCAGCGCCCGCAGGATGTGCCGCTTGGCCTGCCAGCTCCGGGCGTGCTCGGCCCACTCTTGCGGGTAGTCGGTCTCCCAGCGCAGGTAGAGCACGGCGAACCGGACGAACGGCGCGCGCTCCCCGGCGGTCTGCGCAGCCAGGTAGTGCCAGATCGGGGCGGCGAACATCCGGGCGTGTACGTCGCGTTTGGCGGCCTCGGTCTGGTCGTGCTCGGCGACCAGTCGCGGGTCCGGCCGCTCGGCGGTGTCACCCGAGCGGGGGCGCACGATGCGCGACCAGGAGTGCAGGCGGGCCCAGTCGTCCTGGTAGCCCCGCTCGCGCTCGATCGCGGCCCGCCGCCGCTCGGCGTCCGGGTGAACGACGTCGAAGGCCCAGGTGAAGTCGGCCAGCTGCTCTGCCTGCACGGCGGCAAGATTGCCAGTTCAGAGGGCCTATTGCCAAGAAATCGGCGCCCGCTGTGATCCCACACCATCGATCCGTCGACCAGGAGAGACGATCTGATCACACTCCGTGTGCAGTGACCTGTGCGCGCATGGCGGACGGGGGCACCCCGTGCCGGGCCGTGAAGCACCGGGTCAGGTGCGCATGATCGGTGAACCCGCAGGCCGCCGCGATCTCCGCAAGCCCCAGGTCGGTGCGCTGGACCAGGCCGCGGGCCACGCCCAGCCGGGTGCCAGACACCACCGCCCGGAAGCCCGTGCCCTGCTCGGCCAGCATCCGCTGCAGGCTCCGGGTGGACACGCCCGACCGCGCGGCCGCCGCGTCCAGCCGCCAGCGCCGCGCCGGGTCCGCCGCGATCATGTCGCGTACGGCGGCCACCGGCGATACGGCTGCCTCCTGCGTCGTCGACAGGTCGATAGTCCACCCTTCGACCTTCCCCCGCCCGGTCAGGCTCCGCTCCCCCGGCCGGGCACCGGTCACGGTGCTGCCGTCGGCGAACCGCACCGTCACCGCCGGTCGCCGGCCCGCGCACGCGCCCAGCACCACCTCGTGGATCGCCGCGGTGAACAGGCTCTCCGCCGGGTTCGGCACGCCGCCCAGCAGCGCTCGGTGCGACACGACGAGCCGGCCGGGCTCCAGTCTCAGGTCCGTGGTGTGGCCCACGTGGAAGCGCAACTGCAGTTCAGGCAGCCGAGCAGCGAGCTCGGACACCGAGCCGCGCTCGATGACCTCCGCGATGTCGCCCTCGCGCGGGCGGTCCAGCAGGTGCTCGGCCGCCCCGCGCAGCGCCTGCCAGCCATGGCCGGTCAGTTCCGCCAGCAGAGCGTGGTGCAGCCGTTCCGGCACCGGCTCGGCCGCCGCCTGCCACCGGGCCACCGCATCGGCAGCCGGGCTCGGGCCGTGCCGACGTGCGCCGAGCAGCGCCGCCCTGGCCAGGTCGGGGTGCACGGTCCGCTCGTGCGCGGGAACCCGGACCTGCATGGCGGAATCGTACAAGCGATCCGGCCGCGCCTTCGGCCAGTCTTCCGGTATGACCTTCCACCGCAGACGCGTCCTCGTCACCGGAGGCACCAGCGGCATCGGCGCGCACCTGGTCCGCCTGCTCGCCGAGCAGGGCGCGCTCGTCGCAACCTGCGGCCGCGACCCCGACCGGCTCACCGAGGCCACCCGGCACCCCGGCGTCACCGGCTGGGTCACCGACCTGGCCGACCCCGGCCGCACCGCCGCGCTCGTCGCCGACGCCGCCGCCACCCTCGGCGGGCTCGACGTCGTCGTCGCCAACGCCGCAGTACAGCACCGCCAGTCCTTCACCGGAGGCTGGGCCGCCACCGACAGCGCGGATGTGCTCAACGAAGTGCACACCAACCTCGTCGGACCGGTCGTGCTGGCCGGCGCGGCCTGGCCGCACCTGCGCCGGTCGCGCGGCGTCTTCACTGCGCTCACCTCGGCACTGGCCTACTCCCCGAAAAAGAGCGCGCCGGTGTACTGCGCCGGCAAGGCCGGGCTCGGCGTGTTCCTCCGGGCGCTGCGCTACCAGTGGGACGACGCGGACGCCGGGGTGACCGTGCAGGAGGCTCTGATGCCGCTGGTCGCCACGCCGATGACGGCCGGGCGAAACGACGGCGCGATGCCCGCCGACCAGGCCGCGCGGCAGATCCTGCACGGGATCGCGCGCCGCGTGCCGGTGATCGCCGTGGGGCGGGCGCGGCCGTTCCGCGTGATCCGCCGGGTCGCTCCGGGGGTGGCCGACGCGATGCTGCGGGACTCCTGAGCGCCACTGACCTCAGTGGTCGGCGAACCCGGCCCGGTATGCCCGGACCACTCCTGATCGCCGGTGAGGGGGTTGCGGACCGTCAGACGCCGCAACCCCCTCGGCTCACTCAGACCGCCGGGCGACGCCGACGGGCCAGCCGGAACAGGCCCGCGCCCAGGGCCAGCACCAGAATGCCGGCCGCGACGATCGTGGTGACCTTGGCGCCGGTGACGGGCAGGCCGCCGCCTTCGCCGCCGTCCGCGGGCGGGAACACGCCCGGGAACACCGCGTTCGCCTTGCCGAGCCGCAGGAACACGGTCTCGCCGGTGGCGTCGTCGATGCCGTCGTTGTCGGTGACGGCGTACACGTTCCCGTCCCCGCCGACGGTCAGGCCCTCCAGCTTGTCCTGGGTCCAGCCGCGGCCGGCCCGCAGCGCGGGCAGCACGTCGACGGCGAGCTTCTTGGTCACCGGGTTGACCCCGGCGCCGAGCGTGGCGGGCACGTCGAAGGTGTACACCTTCTTGAGTTTGGCCAGCTCACCGCGCTGGTTGTCGCGCTCGATCACCGCGAACGTGTCCGCGTCGAGCGCCACCAGCTCGGACAGGCCGACCCACGCACCGGTGGGCGCGGCGTCGAGCGGGTAGCCCAGCCACGCCCAGTCGCCCTCGGTGACCCGGTAGCGGCCGATGCGGGCGGCGCCCTTCTCGTCGGTCAGCTCACGCTGCACGGCGACCCATACGGTCTCGGTCGCGCCGGAGCCGGTGACCGCGACACCCTCCAGGCCGTTGCTGCCGAGCTTGGCGGTGACGTCGGCCGGCAGCGGCACCTCCTGCTGCACGGCGCCCGCGGCGTCGATGCGGACCAGCTTGTTCTCCGGGCCCTTGGCGCCCTCGACGGCCAGCCAGAAGCCGCCGCCGGGCCGGGTGGCCAGGCCCTCCGCGTCCAGCGCGACCCCCTTGCCGTCCTTGGTGACGGTCAGGTCCTTGGTGATCACGGCCGGGGTGGCCGCGGTGTCGATGGCGAACAGGCGAGTCGGCGCGTACACGCTGTCGCTGACGCCCCACAGCTTGGCGGGCTCGCCCGCGGCCGGGGTGAGGCCGGACAGTGCGCCCCAGGCGATCGGCAGGTCGCCGGACTTCGCCGAAACCAGCGACGGGTACGCCGGAGCCTGCCCGAACTGCGCGATGGTGACCGCCCCGCGCAGCCCGTTGCCCGGGTCGTCCAGCTCGCTGGAGATCACGACGAGGCCGCGCGACGGCACCGCGATGACGCCCTCGGGCTCGTTCGCGGTCGGGATGAGCTGAACGAACTTCGGGCGGGCCGGGTCGCCGACCTCGTACACGGCGGTGAAGTTGCCGCGCTCGGCGTTGACGAACAGGTACGGCTTGCCGCCGAACACGCCCGTGGCGACGTTCTCCGGCTCCACGCCCTTGGCGTCGCTGCGCTTGTCGGGGTAGCTGCCGTGGGTGACGGCCAGGTGCTCCAGGCTGTCGCCCGCGTCGAAGACGACCTTGCCGCTGGTGTCGAAGACGGTCCAGCCGCGCGAGCCGCCCTCGTAGTCGCCCTCGTTGGCGGTGGCGAACCGGTCGGTGCCGAGCCACACCACGCCGTCAGGTTCGCGGCGGGCGTTGATGCTGCCGGTCAGCGAGATCCGGTCGTCGTCTGCGGTGTCGACCGCGGAGACGGCGACCTGCCCGGCGCTGAAGTGCTTGTCGACCTTGCCGGTGGCCAGGTCCACGATGGCCAGGTGGTTGTTCTCCTGCAGGGAGACCACGGCCTTGCCGGCGCTGTTGATCGAGACGTACTCAGGCTCCGGGTCGGTCGGTGCGACCTCGGCGAGGCCGGTCAGCGCGACGGTGCGCAGCGCCCAGTCGGCAACGGCAGGCTTGATGTCCACGACCGACAGCCGACCGGCGGGCGCCTGCGGGATCTCGCCGTCGTCGACATCCTCGTCGCGCTCGTTCTCGATGGCGATCGCGACGTACTTGCCGTCGGGCGACACCGCGACCGAGTCGGGCTGGCCGCCCAGGTCGATGCTGCGCTTCACGGCACGGGTCGCCACGTCGACGACGAGCAGCTCGCCGTCGGGGTGGGTGAAGTCCGCGCCGGTGCTGACCGCGACCAGGGCGTACTGACCGAGGACGGCGACCGAGGTCGGCGAGCCGGGCAGGCCGAGCACGCCGGCGGGAGCCGGGGCGGCCGGGTCGGTGATGTTCACGAAGCCGATCCGGTGGCCGGAGGCGTCGGTGTAGATCACGGTCTGGCCGTCGGCGCTGACGGCGGAGATCTCGGCCGACGCGGCGTCGGCGGCCGACGTGTTCAGGTAGACGGGGAAGGTCGCTATGCGGCTGAACGTCTGCGGCGAGTCGGCGGCCTGCGTGGGGCCGCTGAGCAGGAGCGTCGCGGCGAGGCCGGCGGCCCCGGCTCCCGCGATCGCCCGGGTGGGGAATGACATCGGTGCTCCAAACCAAGGGTGGACGTGGTCTTGGTACCGAGCACGGCTGACCGGCTGGAGTTGATCAGGACAACGCCGGGTGAACAGCCGCCGACCGGCTACCCGCTACCCCGGTACGACCTGCGGATGGCTCCCGGGTATGACGACGGCCACCCTGGCCGCGCCGTAGGCTTCGGCCGGTGGAGAGCGTGACGCGTCGGCCGGGCGGACAGGTGCTGGGCGACCTGCGCCGGCTGTTCCTGGGGGCGGACTATCCGCCCGCGGCGTCGACCAGCCGGCGGTGGCCGCGAATCCGGCCGTTCCTGGTCCCGGTGCTGCTGCTGGCGCTGATCGGGCTCACCAGCGCCGCCTACGAATACCTCACCGACAACCGTCACCTCTCCGGCGGCTGGTCGATCCTGCTGGCCGCGGCCGGGACCGCGCCCGCCGCGCTGATGGCCTACCGGCCGCTGCTGGCCTGGCGGATCGGCTTCGCCGCGCTGCTGGTCGGCACCGTCGGATACGTCACGACGGAGTCGTGGGCGTGGAATCCGGTGCAGATCCTGGCGTTCCTGGCGGTGCTGTGGTTCGTCGCGCTGCGCGCCGACGCCGGGGTCAGCGCCTGGTGCTGGCTGTTCAGCCTGCTGCCGGTGTGGGTGTACGTGCCCAACGCCGGCAATGCCTGGGGCGTGACCGTGCTGCTGGCCGCGATCATGCTGGTCGGCGACCAGGTGCGGCGGCGGCGGCGCAGCCAGCGGGCGCTGGCCGAGCAGGCCGAGCGCAGCGAGCTGGAACAGGCCCGCCGCGCGGTGCTGCAGGAACGCACCCGCATCGCCCGCGAGATGCACGACGTGGTCGCGCATTCCATGTCGATGATCGCGGTACGCGCGGAGACGGCCCCGTATCGCGTCGCCGAACTGACCGGGCCCGCCAGGGAGGAGTTCACCGAGATCGCCGCGTCGGCGCGCACCGCGCTGGACGACATGCGCCGCCTGCTGTCGGTGCTGCGCCAGGCCGACGACCCGGCCCTCACCGCGCCCCAGCCCGGCCTGGCCGAACTCGGCCCGCTGGTCGACGACGCGCAGGCGGCCGGTGTCGACGCGCACCTGGCCATGGAGCTGCCGCTGCGGCCGGTCGGCGAGGCCGCGGCGCTGACGGCGTATCGCATCGTGCAGGAGGCGCTCGCCAACGCGGCCCGCTACGCGCCTGGTTCGCGAGTAGACGTGTCGCTTTCCGCCGACGAGTCGGGCCTGCGGGTGCAGGTGCGCAACGGGCGGGCGACCGGACGCCCGGCCCGGCCGCCCGGGGCGGGACACGGCCTGGTCGGGATGCGCGAACGGGTGGCGATCCTGGACGGCGAGCTGAGCACGGAGGCGACCGGCGACGGCGGGTTCGCGGTGACGGCGCTGCTGCCGGACGGAGGAGTTCATTGATCAAGGTCTTGATCGTCGACGACCAGGCCATGGTGCGGCAGGGCTTCGGCGCGCTGCTGGCCGCGCAGCCCGACCTGGTGGTGCTCGGCGACGCCGCGGACGGGGCCGAGGGCGTGGCCGCGGCCCGCCGCCTCGACCCGGACGTGGTGCTGATGGACGTGCGTATGCCGGTGATGGACGGCCTGGAGGCCACCCGTCGGCTCGCGGGCGGCGAGCGCCCGAAGGTGATCATCCTGACCACGTTCGACCTCGACGATTACGTGTACGAGGCGCTGCGCGCCGGGGCGAGCGGCTTCCTGCTCAAGGATGCCCCCGCCGCCGACCTGATTCACGCCGTACGTGTGGTGGCGGGCGGGGAGGCGCTGCTCGCGCCCTCGGTGACCCGGCGGCTGATCGCGGAGTTCGCGTCGCGGCCGCGGGCCGACCGGCCCCGGCCGGTGTCGCTCAACGCGCTGACCGCGCGGGAGACCGAGGTGCTGCGGCTGATCGCCCGCGGGCTGTCCAACCAGGAGATCGCCGAGTTGCTGGTGCTCGCCGAGCAGACGGTAAAGACCCACGTCAGCCGGGTGCTCGGCAAGCTGGGGCTGCGCGACCGGGCGCAGGCCGTGGTGCTGGCGTACGAGTCGGGTCTGGTCGCCGCCGGGGAGTAGCACCCCGGTAGCACCGCACGAATGGCTCCGCAGGGCGACGCCTGCACGGTGGCCCGCCACGCACGGTGGCGCTCATGCGTTCGAGATTCCTCTCCGTCGGCACGGTCAGCGCACTCGCGCTGGGCCTGTTCGCCGCACCCGCCGCCGCGCCGCTTCCCGTCGCCGCCGACTATGCACAAGCCGCAGCCGCGATGACCGCGGCGGGCGAGCCGTTCGCCGGGTGGGCTGCCGATGGCCGCCGCTTCCTGCTGTTCGATCCGAGCGGCGACGGTTTCGCCGTCGAGATCCTGGGCGATCTGTCCACGGCGGACCGGGTCGCGGTGCTGGTGCCCGGGGTCGGCACCAACCTGGCCGACTTCGACCGCGGGCTCGGCGGCGTCGCACGGCGGGCCCCGGCGGTGCAGGCCCGGCAGCTGTCCGCGGAGCTGCAACGGCGGTCCCCACACGCACGGGTGGCGGTGGTGGCCTGGCTGGGATACGACCCGCCAAACGGCTGGGGCCTCGACGTGGCCACCGAGTCCCGGGCCGCGGCCGGTGCCGCGGCGCTGACCCGGTTCGTCGGACGGCTGGTGCACGAGCGCCCGGCACCCGCCATCACGCTGATCGGGCACAGCTACGGCTCGACCGTGCTGGGCCTGGCCGCGAGCAAGCTGCCCGCGCAGGTCGGCGACCTGGTCGCGATCGGCAGCCCCGGCATGGGCCACGACCATGTCGGCGACCTGGGCACCGGGGCGCGGGTGTGGGCGGCGGAGGCGGCCACCGACTGGATCCGCCGCGTCCCCGGCGTACGCGTGCTCGGCCTGGGTCACGGAACCCGTCCCGGCACCGTCGGGTTCGGCGCGCGGCTGCTGCCGACCGGCGGCGTACGCGGCCATGACGGCTACCTCGAGTCCGGCAGCGCCACCCTCACCGCGCTGGCAGAGGTCGTCCTCGGGACCGCCGACGCCACCGCCGAAGACTGGGGCGGTCGACGGGAATCCGCGCCGTCGCGTAGGCTCGGCCGCCGCGGCCGACCCGACCTGGGTCGTCCGTCGTTCACGTCATATGGAGGTGCATTTAATGCGGGTCACGGTCGCTGGTTCCGAGCTCCTGACCACCCGTAACCCCGATTTGGAGAACCTCCGAAGTGGATCTTCCACGTAGTTTCGTCATCCGCGAGCAGCACCACCGCATCCACGACCCGTACACCGAGGAGAAGTTCGCCGTCCTCGGGCGGGCGATCGGCCTGCGGGCCGGCACGACCGTGCTCGACCTGGCCTGCGGCAGCGGCGAGATGCTCTGCCTGTGGGCCCGTGACCACGGTGTCACCGGCACCGGCGTCGACATCAGCACCCACTTCCTCGGCAACGCCCGCAGGCGGGCCGTCGAGCTGGGCGTCGCCGACCGGCTGACGTTCGTGCACGCCGACGCCGGCGGGCACGTCGAGCCCACCGGAGTCGACGTCGCGGCCTGCGTCGGTGCGACCTGGCTCGGCGGCGGTGTCGCCGGAACGATCGAACTGCTCGAACGCAGCCTGCGACCCGGTGGGCTGCTGCTGATCGGTGAGCCGTTCTGGCGGGCGGATCCGCCGGACCAGGCGACCGTCGAGGGTTGCCACGCCTCCGCCAAGGAGGACTTCCGGGACCTGCCCGGTCTGGTCGCGCAGTTCCGCGACCTCGGCTGGGACCTGGTCGAGATGGTGCTGGCCGACGGGGACAGCTGGGACCGGTACGTCGCCGCCCAGTGGTTCACCGTGCGGCAGTGGCTCGACGCCAACCCCGACGACGAGCTGGCCGGCGAGTTCCGGGCGGAGCTCGACCGGGCTCCGCTGGACTACGTCCGCTACCAGCGGCCGTACCTGGGCTGGGGTGTCTTCGCCCTGAAGCGGCGCTGACGGCGAGCGTGGCGGCTCCGGGCGCAAACCGGGGCCGCCACGTCGATATCACGCCTACGAGCAGGAAAAACCTGGGAACATGGTTTTGGGCCGAGCCGAAGCGGGGAACTCGACAAAGGCCTGCCGCCCGTGGATGCGGGCGGCGGCGCCACTCGCCGGGTGAGGAGAAGGCAGGCGAAACGGGGCCGGACCACGGCCGGAATACGCCCGCCGTCGGACGGCCGTCAAGCGCAGCACCGCTTCCACCGCGGTGCCCGGCCGACGGGGGTACGGCCATGAGCTTCGTGCGAAACATCAATGTGCTGGCCGCGGCCCTGGCCGTCGTGCTGTCCACCGCGGCAGGGCCGGTCGCCGCAGCGCCTACTGCCACGCGAGCACCACAGGACAACGCATACCTGGCCGCCGCGCACCAGGCGAACCTCGCGGAGATCACGACCAGCAATCTCGCGGCGACCCATCAGGGCGCCTCGCCGGTCGTCGTGCGGCTCGGCGCGGAGTTCAAGGACGATCACCAGAAGCTCGACGACGCGCTGATGTCCGTGGCGCAGCAGCAGGGAGTCGCGCTGCCCAACGCACCCAACACCGAGCAGCAGGCCGTGATACAGCAGATGTACCAACTGAGCCGTGCGCCGTTCGACCAGGCGTGGGTGCCGGCGCAGCTCAAGGCGCATGAGGCGGCGATGGCGGCGACGCAGGCCGAGATCGCCAATGGTCAGGACCCGGCGGTCGTGCAGCTCGCCAAGGACGCGCTGCCGGTCATCGCCAAGCACCACGAGCAGCTCATGGCCGCGGCGGCTCAGCTGAACGTGCAGATCCCGGTCACGCCCGCTGGTACTGCTCCCAGGTGACCTTCGGGTCGACCACGGGGCCGTCGTCGGGGCCACGGTTGGCCAGCCCGTTGAGGCCGAGGTAGTAGTCGCCGGCCTGGTTGCGCGCCGGGGTGGACAGGTCGGTGTCGGCGAGCGCGATCGCGTGGACGTGATACGGCCAGTTCCCCTGGGACGGGGTGCGCAGCCAGGCGGCGAAGCCCACCTGGCGCAGCCGGCGGACGGCGGACGTGCGCTGGGTGGAGGTCAGTCCGTCCACGGCGAGGTCGAGTGCGCCGCCGCCGTCGTGGGTGCCCGCGGACGTCGGATCCTCGCCGGGGCTGTACGAACCCTGCGTGACGGCGAACTGCCTGCCGAGCAGCCGTTCGGCTTCGAGCAGCATCGCCTTGGTACGCGCGTTCATCGGCACGCCCCGGAAGGTGACCTCGGCCCCGGGCGACAGCGGGCGCACCACGGTGAAGCGCTGCTCGCCGAGTTTCGCTAGCGAGGTCGGGCCGGGCAGGCCGGTGGCGTCGAGCCCGGTGTAGCCCAGGGACCGCTGCCAGGCCGCGTACGCGTCGATGGTCTTCGTGCCGAAGTGCCCGTCGACGTACGACGCCGCAAGCAGCCCCTTGGCCTGCAGCGCACTCTCCACGAGCAGCACGCTGTCGCGGCTGCCGGGCGTGATCGCCGAGTCGGCCCGGCGCGGGTCGATCTGCGCGGCCTTGACGACGGCCTCCATGTCGACCGCGGGCAGCGCGGCCGACGCCTGTCCCGCCCACCCCGCGACCGGACCGGCCAGCGCACACGCGAGCGCGGCACCCGTCAGACGTCTCCTGGTGACCATCCGGCCCTCCCCACTGTGCGGCGAGCCCAGGACCCGGGGCTCGCCTGACGCGATGTCTGCGGGCGAGGCTAGGCACGCCCGCTACACCGGCGGTACACAGTCCCTACAGGCCGCCGCCGGTCGGGCGGCCGGAGTGGATCACGAGTGACGCCGGTGTGCGATCGCCGCGCGGCCCGTTGCCAGACTTCGTCCAGCCGGTTCTGATCGAATGGCTTCCGGCGGAGAGGAGTGGGGTATGACCGGAAGCGTGCTGCTCGGACTGGCCGTGGCGACGGTGCTCGTGGTGGCCGCGTACGCGGTCGTGTGTGCGGTGCGTCCGGCGGCCGGGTACCTCGCCGGGCGACGCTGGACGCGCGCATCGGACCGGCACGGGCGGGCCGCGTTCTCCTGGCTGACCACCCGGGTCGCGGCCGAGATCGTGCTACTGGCCATCGGGGCCGCGCTGGTGTTCACGCTGGCGTCGGTGTTCGTGGAGGTGCTCGACGCGGTGGTCGACGAAGACGACCTGACCGTCATCGACCGGCCGGCCGTCGAGTGGCTGGCCGGGCACCGCACTGCGGGCCTCACCCGGCTCCAGATCGCGATCACCGACCTGGGCAGCGCGGTCGCGCTCGTGCTCGCGGCCGTGGTCGCCGTGGCGGTTGTCGGGTGGCGCAGGCGCTCGTGGTATCCGCTGGTCCTGGCAGTGCTTACGCTCGGCCTGCTGCAGCTGATCGTGTACGCCATCAAGGAGATCATCGGCCGGGACCGGCCCAACCCGCCCGACCAGGTGGTCACCGCGGCCGGGTACTCGTTCCCGTCCGGGCACAGCGCCAGCTCGCTGGTCGGCTTCGCGCTGCTGGCCTGGCTGGTGTGCATGCTGACGAGCAATCGCACGGTGTGGGCGACGGTGTGGGTCGCCGCGGCGGCGGGCACCGTCCTGGTCGGTCTGTCGCGTGTCTATCTCGGCGTGCACTACCCGAGCGACGTGCTCGGCGGCTGGGCGCTCGGCCTCACCTGGCTCGCCGTGATCGCCGTGGCCACCCGGGTCTGGCAGATGCGGACCGCGGCGAAATCGGGTGCGTGAAGGTTTTCTCAGTCTTCTCTACATAGTTCGACACTTATTGACATTCACGGGTGTCGAATATACGTTCCCGCCATGCGCCCACCTCACCTGCGTGCCCTCATCGTGGCGGCGGCCGTCGCGCTCGTCCTGACCAGCACCGCCGGAGCCGCGCCGGCCAGTCCCCGCGCCATCACGACAGGTCTGGCGGCCGTCGCGGACAAGGGTCCTGTGGGGTGGGACCTCTACCGGCGGCTCGACCTGCTGCCGCACCTGGCCGCCGGTACGCGCACCGCCCAGTTCTCCAGCTTCGGCCGGGACGGGTCCAACGACGACGGCTTCAGCGGGGCATACTCCTGCCTGCGCCAGTCCGGCGGCTGCGTCATCGCCGAGGACCGCGGGCCCGGCGAGGTCCAGTCGATCTGGTTCACCCGCGACGAGGGCAACGTCACCGCGACGGGCTGGATCCGCATCGAACTCGACGGGGTGACCGTCGTCGACACCGGGTTGCAGAACCTGGTCGACGGCAACCTCGGCGCACCGTTCAGCTACCCCCTCGTCACCAATGCCGACCAGACCTCGGGCGGGGTGACCGTGAAGGTGCCGATGCCGTACCGGACCTCGATGCGGATCACGACCCAGCACAATCCGCTCTTCCACCACGTGTCCTACCGTAAGTTCGCCGACGCCGACGGCATCACCACGTTCAGCGCCGCGGACAAGGCCGATGACGTCATCACGATGCTGCGCGCCGCGGGCACGCGCGATCCGAAACCGGCCCAGGCCGGGTCGGCCACCACCAGCGCCACCGTGTCGGTTCCCGCGGGCGGGCAGGTCGCCGCGGCGAACCTGACCGGGCCCCGGCTGATCACCGCGCTGCGGCTGCGGATGCCCGACGCCTCGGCCACCCCGGCGGTGCTGGCCGGACTGCGGCTGCGGATCACCTTCGACGGGCGGCGCACCGTGGACTCCCCGATCGGCGAGTTCTTCGGCTCGGGCCTGGCCGAGCGTCAGGTGCGAGCGCTCATGTTCGCCATGGACGCCGCGCCGGGCGGCTGGTACAGCTCCTGGTGGCCGATGCCGCTACGCAGCACCGCGAATGTCGAGCTGGTCAACTCCACCGGGCAGGCCGTGAACGGCGTAGGTGTCGAGGTGACCTCCGCGCCGGGCGCGTGGTGGACCGACCTGCTCGCGGCCACCGGCGACGCGGGCTACTTCACCGCCCGGTCCGCGCGCGGCGAGGTCGTCATGGGCCAGGATTGGACGCTCGCCGACCAGTCCGGCCGGGGCCGCCTCGTCGGCGTCACGCAGACCATGCGCGGGCACATCACCGGCGGCAACACCCGTAACTACCTGGAGGGCGACGAGCGGATCCACGTCGACGGGTCGCCGAGCCCGTGGTGGCACGGCACCGGCACCGAGGACTTCTACGAGTCCGGCTGGTACTTCAACCGCGGCGAGTACAGCGGCGTGTTCACCGGCAATCCGGCGCACCAGTTCCGCTCCGGCGGCTGCGCCGACGAGTGCGACGGCGCGTACCGGCTGCTGATCGGCGACGCGGTGGCGTACACCACGGCGCTGCGGTTCGGCATCGAGCACGGGCCCGGCAACGACATGCCCGCCGACTACGGCTCCACGGCATACCTGTACACCCAGCCCACCGCCGCCGCCCGGCGTACCGACACGGTGGTCGCGGGCGACGCGGCCAGCCGGGCCGCGCACGCCTGGTCGGACAGCGGGGCCACGCAGTATCCGCTGACCTCGGCCTTCGAGGGCGACGACCCGAGCACGGTGACCGGGCAGGTCCGGGCAGGCGGTGGGCAGGTCGGCTTCCGGCTCGCGGTCGCCGCGGGCAACCATGGGGTACGCCTGCGCCGCAGCGCCGACCAGCAGTCCCCCGGCCAGCAGGCGGCGGTGACGGTCGACGGGGTGTCCGCCGGGACCTGGCTGCAGCCACTGGGCAACAGCACCCACCGCTGGCTGGCCGACGAGTTCACGCTGCCCGCCGCGTTCACCGCGGGCAAGTCGACGATCAACGTCACGCTGACCCCGGTCGCCGGGTCCCCGAGCTGGACGGCGGCCCGCTACGACGCGCTCAGCCTGGTCACCCCGTTCGCCGACACGGTCGCGCCGGGGCAGGTCACCGGGCTCGGGCTCGGTGGCGGGCGCACCCACGCGCTCAGCCTGAGCTGGACCGCCGCGACCGACGACGTCGGCGTGGCCGGCTACCGGGTGTACGCCGCCCGCACCTCCGATGTGCCGATCGTGCCCGGCAACCTGGTCGGCACGGTCTCCGCCACCGGCTTCCGGCACGGGCCGCTGCCCGCGCGGCAGACCTGGCACTACCGCGTGGTCGCGGTGGACGCGGCGGGCAACGCCGGACCCGCGTCGGGCGTGGTGTCGGCGACGACCCGGGTCCGCGGCGCCGGCGACGTCGACGGCGACGGCCGCGACGACGCCCTCCGGTTCACCCGCGCCGACACCGCCGACGTGTACGCCGCGGTGTCGAGCGGTTCGGCGTTCGGCGCGAACACGAAGTGGCACGACTTCTTCGCGATCAACAGTGAGGTGCCGCTGACCGGCGACGTGAACGGCGACGGCCGCGCCGACGTCATCACCTTCACCCGCGGCGACGCCGCCGACGTGTACGTCGCGCTGTCCGGCGGCTCGTCGTTCGGTCCGGGCGTGAAGTGGCACGACTTCTTCGCCGTCGGCACGGAGGTCCCGGCCGTCGGTGACGTCGACGGCGACGGACGCGCCGACATCGTCACGTTCACCCGGGGCGGGACCGGCGACGTGTACGTGGCCCTGTCCACCGGCACCGGGTTCGGGCCGGGGATCAAGTGGCACGACACCTTCGCGTTCGGCACCGAGACCCCGGCACTGGGCGACGTCGACGGCGACGGCCGTGACGACATCGTCACGTTCACCGGCGGCAGCGCGGCCGACGTGTTCGTGGCGCTGTCGGACGGCACCCGGTTCGTCCAGAACGCCTGGAAGTGGCACGACCAGCTGGCCGCAGGCACCGACCTGCCTGCACTGGCCGACGTCGACGGCGACGGGCGCGACGACGTGGTCGCCTTCAGCCGTGGGAGCACGGCGGACGTGTACGTGTCGCGGTCCGACGGCGGGCGGTTCGTGCAGACGGGCTGGAAGTGGCACGACAACTTCGCGATCGGCGCGGAGACGCCCGGCGTGGGCGACTTCGACGGCGACGGCCGGGCCGACGTGGTGACGTACACGGGCGGCAGCGCGGCCGACGTGTACGTGTCGCTGTCGGACGGTGGCAGGTTCGTCCAGAACGGCTGGAAGTGGCACGACAACTTCGCCACCGGCGCGGACCTGCCCCGGCCGGGGCCAGTCCTGTCCTGAACAGGAACGAGGGCGCCCCCTGCGGTGGGGCGCCCTCGTCGTCGCAGGTGGCTAGAGCGTGGTCTCGCCGGTCAGGCCGAAGAAGTCGTGCCACTTCGCCCCGCCCAGGAAACCGGTGCCGGTGGACAGGCCCACGTACACGTCGTTGAGCGAGCCCTTGGTGAACACGATGATGTCGTCCCTGCCGTCACCGTCGAAATCACCGAGGTACGGGAACTCCCCGGCGGTGCAGAAGAAGTCGTTCCACTTCACCGTCGTGCCGACGAAAGCGGAGCCGTTGGAGACGGCGGCGTAGACGTCCGCGTCGGCGTTGCAGGTGAACGTGACGATGTCGTCCTTGCCGTCGCCGTCGACGTCACCGACGCGCGGCTGCTCGGACCCGACCGCGAACAGGTCGTGCCACTTCAGTCCCGGCCCGAACGAGGTGCCGTTGGACAGGCCCACGATCACGTCGGACGCCGATGCCGGGCCCTGCGTGAACGTGATGATGTCGTCCTTGCCGTCACCGTTCACGTCACCGGCCGCCGGGAACTCCCCCGCCGGGGCGAAGAACTCGTGCCACTTGACCCCCGCGCCGAACGACGAACCGTTCGACAGCGCCACGTACACGTCACCGGCGGCGTCGTGGGTGAAGGTGGCGATGTCGTCCTTGCCATCACCGTTGAAGTCGCCCACCACCGGTATCTCGCCGCCGGGCGCGAACCAGTCGTGCCACTTCGCGCCGCCGAGGAAGCCGGTGCCGGTGGACAGGGCCACGTAGACGTCGCCGGCCGCGGTGCCGGCGGTGCCGTGGGTGAACGCGACCACGTCGTCCCTGCCGTCGCCGTTGAAGTCACCGGTCAGCGTCGTCTCGCCGGACAGGCCGAAGAAGTCGTTCCACTTCACCGACGTGCCCGCGAACGCCGCACCGGTCGAGGTCGACACGTACACGTCGGCCAGCGAGCCATGGGTGAACGCCACGATGTCGTCCTTGCCGTCGCCGCTGAAGTCCGTCGGCGAGCCGCCGTACAGCTTCGGACCCGGCGGCGTGCTGCCGCAGTTGTCGCTGGTCAGGTAGCGCTGGTTGTAGGAGCCGGGGTACGGGGCCAGCGACACCCCGTTGATGGCGATGACCTGGCCGACGCCGTTGAGCAGCTGCTCGTAGTGGATGTGCGGGCCGGAGGAGTTGCCGGTGCTGCCGGTGATCCCGATCTGCTGGCCCTGCTGCACGTACGCGCCGTCGGGCACGGAGTAGGAGGTGAGGTGGAAGTAGTAGGTCTTCCAGCCGCCGCCGTGCTCGATCGCGATGTAGTTGCCGGCCCCGCTGGGCTGCGAGAACCGGTACGCCGTACCGGCCGCGGACGCCACGACGGGGGTGCCGCCGGTGACGCCGCCGTCGGCGCGTACGAAGTCGAGAGCCTGGCGGACCTCGGCGCTGTGGTGGCTGTAGGTCCAGCGCTGCCCGCAGGGGAACGGTGCCTTGAAGTTGGGCGCGGCCCAGGCCGCGGCAGGGGCGACGGCGACCGAGGCCAGGGCGATCAGCCCGACCAGGGCGCGGGCCAGCAAACGTGCCGATGGGGGGTGCACGATCACGTCCTCAGGGGTGTGGAGTGGTGCGACGCGTCGCCGCCAGGTGGCGGACGATCAGGGCCACGGCGTCCGCCATGGCACGCACGTGATCCACCAACGTCGATCGAACACGGTGAAACTATCAACCCATGTAATCGATTTCAAGAAAGAATTTCTTCAGCGCCCGGCGCAAAAAGGGGCCGGACGAGCAGAACGCTCGTCCGGCCCCGCACGGCCGCACCACCCGGCCGGAGCGGACCGGTCACCCCCGGCCAGGCAGGTGACCTGCCGGCCGGGGACCTCGAACAGGGGTTACGTGTTGGCCCCCCGTGCGGCGACCGCCCACCGGTCGACGACCGCGCCACCGGAGACGACGATCAGCTCGTCGGCGAGGTTGACCGTGGCGCACACGTGGTTCGGCACCACGCGCAGGGTCGTGCCGCGTTCGGGCAGCTCCGCGCCCGGCGGCACGGTCACCGTCGCGTGGTGTTCGGACAGCGCGGTGATGCGCGCGTCGGGCAGGTCGGGCAGCCGCCCGTGCCCGGTCGCCCAGGCGGAGCGGTCCGCGCCGAGCACCTTGCCGCCCGCGTCGAGGATCACGTGGTCGGCGGACCGGCTGACCACCGTCGCCACCACGGCGAGCGCCACGTCCGCGAGGTCGCACACGCCGAGTTCGACCTGCTGGGCGTCGTTGAAGGCGTACACCCCCGGGCGGATCTCGTTGAGCGCCGTGACGTGGCTCCACGCCGCCGTGGGCGTCGACCCGCCGCTGACCACGTCGGCGTCGAATCCGGCCGCCCGCATCGCGTCCGCGGCGTCGACCAGCGCGACCGCCTCCTGGGCGGCGACGCCCTCGGCCAGCGCCGGGCCGTAGCCGTGGCCCGGGAACGTGAACACGCCGCGTACCCGCAGGCCTGCCTTGTCCGCGGCGAGCGCGACCGCGGCGGCGTCGGCGGGGCGCACGCCGCTGCGGCGGTGACCGCTGTCGACCTCGACCATCACCTCGATGTCGCGCCCGGCGTGCCGGGCCAGCGCCTGGGCGCTCTCGGCGGAGTCCACGCCGACACGGACGGCGGCTCGTGCGGCGACATCGCGCAGCCGCGCGCCGCGCGCCAGGTCGACCCACAGCGGGTACGCGATGAACAGGTCCTCGCAGCCGGCCGCGGCGAACACCTCGGCCTCGGCGACCGTCGCCACGGTGAGCCCGGTCGCCCCCGCCGCGAGCTGCCGTCGCGCTATCTCCAGGCACTTGTGCGTCTTGGCGTGCGGGCGCAGCGCGAGATCGCGCTCGCGGGTGAACGCCGCCATCCGGGCGATGTTGCGGTCCAGCACGTCGACATCGACAGACACGTAAGGGGTGGGCAGGTGCGTCATGCCTTCATGCTGCCATCGCCCGCGGCGCTCGCGGCGCACGGCAGGCAAACCCCGGCCATGTCGCCGTGTAGCCGCATGCGCAGCCGGGTATCGGCCGATCATGAGAACACCCACCGTCCTGGCCGGACTGACCCTGACCCTGCTGGCGACCGGCTGCGCCCCCTGGCACGACGACGACCCCGAGCGCGGTCGCGACGGGCTCGTTCGGGCGCACGTGGTCTCCGCCGCGCGGGGTGACCGCGACGGCGCCGCGCTTACCGTCGTCAGCGGTGCGACCACGGTCACCGTGCACGCCGCCGACCTCGGCGGCGACCTCTATCGGATCAGCACCCCGGACCACTCGGGCATCGCGCCCGACGTCGTCGAGTCCGGCGGGCGCCATCAGCTGCACCTGCGCGGCACCGGAGAGAACGGGGCCGGGGCCGTGGAGATCCTGCTCGACCAGCGGGTGCGCTGGGATCTGCGCTTCTCCGGCGGCGCGACGGAGACGCTGGTGGACCTGGGCGGCGGCCGGGTGGCCGGGCTGGACTTCACCGCAGGCTCGAACCGCATCGAGGCGATCCTGCCCCGTCCGGAAGGTCCGGTGACGGTGCGGATGGCGGGCGGGGCGAGCGATTTCACGGTACGGGCGCCGGACGGCGTGCCGGTGCGGGTCACGGCCGGGGGCGGCGCGGCGAACGTCACGGTCGACGACTCACGCAGGTCCGGCATCGCCGGTGGCACGGTCTTCGCTCCGGCCGGATGGGACTCCGCCGCCGACCGTTATGACATCGACGCCGTGGCCGGGGTGTCCAGCCTGACGGTCACCCGCCACTGACACCGTACGATCCCCGCATGCGTGACGGGGGGTCCCTGCCGTGGGACGAGGCGATGTCCGGTTGGCGCTCCGACTACGTTGCGGCGCCGGTGCAGCTGGATCGCCAGCGGTCGCGGCTGCTCGACCTGATCGGCCGGCGGGTGACGGCGGGCTGGACCGGCTGGGACCCGGTCAGGGACCGGTGGTTCGAGGACATCCCGCTGGTGCTGGTGTTCGAGGGCGAAATCCAGCTGGAGCTGGAGTGGGCCAAGTGGGATGCCCTGTCGATCACCTGGAACACCCTCGACCTGGCGGTGGCACCGAAGGTCGGCGGGCGGCCGCACCAGTGGCGGCCCTCGGCGCCTGATGCGGTCGCCGCGGTGGTCGGCCGCACGGTGACCGGCTTCGCGGTGACCGAAAGCCCCTACTTCCTGAGCGAAGGCGGCGATTGGTTCACCCCTGGCCCGCCGATGCTGGACATCGCAGGCTGGGTCACCAGCGGCTTGTGGATCGCCACCGGGGACAGCGGCCTGCACGTCTACAACGGCGTGGACGCGAACGCACTCTCGTCCTCTCCGACCGAGCCGGACCACGAAGGACGCACCCGGGTGACTCCGCTCGCGGCCTTCGGGCTCGACGGCGGCCCGTCCCCCAGCTGATCGCACGCTTCCGAGAAGGGGCTGTTCCGCTCCGGTGATCCGGCGCGGAACAGCCCGATCCGATCACTCGGTGCGCAGGCCCTCGGCCCGCATGAGCCGCCACAGCACCGGCAGGCTCAACCCTGTGACCAGCAGGATGACGCCTCCGGCCAGCGCGGACACCACGCCGATGCCGGCCCAGTCGATCGCCACCGGTGCCCCGATGATGCGCAGCAGCACCGCGCCGAGGCCCACCCCCGCGGCGCAGGCCAGCACCAGGCCGAGCACCACCGGCACCGCGGTCTGCCACAGGATCGCCCAGCTCATGGTCCGGCGCCGGGTGCCGAACGCGACCAGGACGGCCAGCAGCCTGCGGCGGTCGCGCAGCTGCTCCAGCACGACCACGAGCAGGCTCGCGCCGATCAGCAGCAGGGTCGCCGCGGCCCCGGCGAACAGGCCGCGCCGGATCTGGGCGAACTTGTTGTCGACGACCGTCGGGTTCAGTTCCCAGGTCGTGCCGAGCGGGTCGAGCTCCCAGCGGGTGTTGGTCACCCGGTCGACCGTGTCGGTGGCGGCCGCGTCGACGGTGACCAGTGCCTGCAGCTGCAGGTCCGGCCGGTCGCGGATCGCCACGGGCAGCGCAGCGGGCGTCGCCAGCAGGCCCACGGTGTCCCCGTTCAGCGGGTCGGACAGGGGCCGCACGGTGCGTGCACCGGACGGGATCGTCCAGGTGGCGCCTTCGCCTTCCTCGTTCAGCGTGACCGTCGCGCCGGGTGCGGGAACCGGCACGTCCGGGTTGTCCACCAGGAACACGTCACCGTCGGCGCAGTCCCCCAGCTCGGCGAGCCGGCGCAGCACGGCGCATTCGCCGATGGTCAGCGGCGCAGACGCCTGCTCGCCGCTTGGCGAGGCGGGCAGGTTCAGGCTCAGCACGCTGCGGGGCGTCACCGAGGTGACGCCGGGCGTCGCCGCGAGCCGGGCGGCGAACCCGGCCGCGTCCGACCAGCCGTGCGGCATCCGGGCGGCGATGGAGATCTGTGCGCGAGTCGAGTCCTGGCCGCTGAAGCGCTGGTAGTTGGCCTCGACCGCGGCGAACATCATCTGCAGGCCGATCGCCCCGGCGACCGCGACGGCGACCCCGGTCACGGCGCGCGCCGACATGCTGCCGTCGAGCTGGAGCCGCCGGACGGCGAGCTGCCAGGCCACGGGTCCGCCATGGATCCGCCGGACGACCGACTGCACCAGCCAGGGCAGCAGGGTGGCGACACCGAGCAGGATGAGGCACACCCCGCCGATGACCTGCCACTCGCTGAACCCTTCGCTCTCCTTGCTGACGCTGCCGACCAGCGGCAGCAGCAGGAGCACGCCGAGCGCGGGCATGAGCAGGCGCCACCAGAGCCGCCGCGGGGTGTCTGCGCCGCGGCGTACCACGCCCAGGGGTTCGATCAAGACGCGGCGCAGCGACAGCATGGTGACCACGACCGCGGCCGCGGGCACGGCCAGCACGATCAGCGCTGCCAGCACCGGGTCGGGCTGGACGTCGGACGGGTAGACGCTGATGCCCATCAGCTCGACCGAGCCCACGAACGAGCGCCCCGCCAGGAACATCACCGCCCCGGCGGCGATGCCGAGCAGCGCGCTGAGCATGGCCTCGCCGGCGGCGATGCGCCGGGCCATGCCGGTGTCGGCCCCGACCAGGCGCACTCCGGCCAGCCGCCGGTCACGGCTGTCGCCGCCGAAGCGGATCGCCGATGCGACGAACATGGCGACCGGCAGCAGCAGCACCACGAAGATGATCACGACCAGGAGCAGCAGCACCGGGTCCAGGCCCTCGGAGGTGTTCTCGTCGCCGAAGGCGTTGCGCCGGCTCACGCCGGAGGTGTCCGCGGTGAGCGTGTCCGTGCCCAGGTAGAAGGCCAGTTCGCCGGGGCCTTGCAGGCCTTCGTCGGCGATGAGGGCGGTTGTCGGATAGTGCAGCCGCTCGCGCAGCAGCGCTCCTTCCGGGCTCACCAGCAGCCGGGCGAGCGCCGGGGACACGGCCATCTCGCCCGGTCGCGGAAGCGCGCTCAGGCCTGGCGGGAGCACCGGCTGGGAGCCCTCAGCCTGCACGAGCCGACCGCGGAACGAGGTGTCGCGGTACTGCATGTCGGCGACTCCGACCAGGGTGCTCCGGTCGGTGCGCGCCACCTGGGTGCCGTAGTTCTGGTCGGCGCGGGCCGCGCCGCGGTCGCTGCGCGCCTGCATCATGTGCGGGATGCTGACGGCGGCGAGCAGCATCGCCACGCCGAGGCCGACGCCGACGGCGGTCAGCGTGGCGCGGGCCAGCCCGGAGCGGCCGCCGGCCAGCGCCATACGTGCCCCGAGCAGCAGCTCCCGCAGCCAGGACGGGCTCACGCGACACGCTCCAGATCCAGCGAGGCGCCGTCGCGGACCACGACCTCCCGGTCGGCGTACGCGGCGACGCGGGGCTCGTGCGTCACCAGCACCACGGCCGCGCCGGTGTCGCGGGCGGCCTGACCGAGCAGCTGCATGACCTTCTCGCCGTTGAGGGAGTCCAGGGCGCCGGTCGGCTCGTCGGCGAAGACCACCTTGGGTTCGGTGACCAGGGCGCGGGCCACGGCAATGCGCTGGCCCTGGCCGCCGGAGATCTGGCCGGGCAGCTTGCCCGCCACGTCGCCGACCTCCAGCCGGTCGAGCCACTCGCGGGAGCGGCGCTCGGCCTCTTTGCGCCGCACCCCGTCCAACCGCAGCGGCAGCGCGACGTTCTCGACGCAGGTCAGCTCCGGCACGAGCTGGCCGAACTGGAAGACGAACCCGAAGTCGCGGCGGCGCAGGGCGCTGCGCTCGACGTCGGACATCGCGGAGATCTGGCGGCCGGCGTACACGACGGTGCCGTCGTCGGGGCGCACGATCCCGGCGAGGCAGTGCAGCAGCGTCGACTTGCCGGAGCCGGAGGAGCCCATCACGGCGACGATCTCCCCGGCCCGGACGGTGAGGGAGGAGCCGCGCAGGGCGGGGGTGGTGCCGTACATCTTGAACAGGTCGGTGCCGACCAGCAGGGGCTCGGTCATGGAGTGGTTCTCCTTGCGGGGGTGGTGCCCGGTCACGGGCGGACGCGGGCGGCCAGCTCGTTGAGCCGGGCCGCGGTCAGTTCGAGCCAGCGCAGGTCGGCTTCGAGGTGGAACAGGGCGTGGTCGCAGATCAGCTGCTCGGCGAGGTCGCCGCCGGTCTTGCGGCGGGTCACCTCGCGCATCAGGCGCAGGTGCTCGGTCCGCTGCACGTCGAGGATCTCGTCGGCGGGACGGCCGGTCATCAACGCGAGGACGACCTTGGTGTAGAGCACGCTCTGCAGGTAGGGCTCGGGCTTCTCGGGCTGGCTGAGCCAGGACTGCACGTCGGTGATGCCCGCGTCGGTGACCGCGTAGCGCTTTCGCTCGGGGCCCTCCCCCGGTTCGAGGCCGTCGACGACGACCAGTCCGTTCTTGAGCAGGCGGGACAGTGTGGCGTAGACCTGGCCGTGGTGCAGGGGGCGGCCGGGTGAGAAGCGCTCGTCGTAGGCGCGCTTGAGGTCGTACCCGTGTCGGGGCCGGCCTTCCAGCAGGCCGAGGAATGAGTGACCGATCGACATGCCGAGGACTGTACACCACAGGTATACATCGTGTGTATACGTGTCGCGCCTACCGCAGCGTACGTCGTCGTTCGAGCGTTTGCCCAGGTCAGCCAAGGGCTGGTGGTGTGTCACCGGCGCAGCGCGTTCTCCAGCTGCGCCTTGGTCATCGACGACCGGCCCTTGATGTTGCGCCGCCGCGCCTCCTCGTAGAGCTCGTCGCGGCTGAGCGTGCCGGCCGCGGGCGCGGGCGGCATGGACAGCATCCGGCCGGAGTTGATCTCCTTCTTCGCCCGGGCGCGCGCCCGCTTGGCCTCCATCGCCAGGATCTCCTCGGTGCCGGGCACCCGGCTCGCCTTCGCCTCCGCCTCGCCGACCCTGCGGTCATGCTCGCGAACCCCGGAGGTCACATGCTTACGCCGGCGGCTGCGTTTCTCGTCCGGGTCCTGCGGCATGACGCTCCCCTTCCGCGAGGCCACCGGCGCGACGCCGGGGCCAGAGCACTCACCTCGACCATCGTCGCGCGAACCTCGCCCGCCGCGGATCCGAACGGCGCTACTGGTCGAGCGTCCGGTATGCGCTCCGGCCTGTCGCGGTTCGGGACGCCAAAGCGTCCCGAAACGCGACACCCGCCGGAGGCGAATACTCGCGCCATGGCGTTCGACAGCCCGGGGACGCACTGAACCATCAGGGCGGTGCAGCCGCAGTGGACTCAGCGGGCGGCCGCGGTCCACTCGGTCCAGTGCGCCACGTCGACGGCCAGCACCGGACCCGGCGGCGGCTGCGCCGTGTACTGCGGGTAGCGCTCGGCCAGCAGCGCGAGCGCCATGACACCCTCCGGGTCGTCGGCGGTCAGCACACGGGCGGTCCCGTCGGCGCGCACCCACCACAGCGCCGACCAGTCGTCGTCGTAGTGGTCGGCGAGCAGGCACACGCGCGGGTCGGCGGCGACGTTGGCCAGCCGGCGCAGGGCGAGGGTGCGTTTGGGCTTGCGGTCCACCGCGCTGTAGACGGTATCCCCGGCCAGCGCGAACACCACCGGCACCAGGTGCGGCGCGCCGGACGGGCCGACCGTCGCGAGCCGGGCGACCCGGGCCGACACGAACCGCTCCCGGGCCGTGGTCATCCCCTGGTGTACGTGCCGATCGCGTGCTCCCACTGCTCCAGCGCCCGCTGGACGACCGCCTCGGGACCGGACGGCAGCCAGTGCATGGCCCGGTGCACCCCCGCCTCGGCCAGGCGCTCCAGCACGGCCGGGTCGGCCGGCACGGACATCAGCTGCACCTGGACCGGACGCTCGGCCCGGTCGCGGAGCTGGGCGATGCGGTCCAGCACGGCGGCGTCCTCGCCCCAGTTCGGCATCCAGCCGTCGGCGAAGGCCAGCACCCGGTCGAGCACGGTCGGGCCCGTGCCGCCGACCAGGATCGGCGGGTGCGGCCACTGCGCGGGTTTCGGATACGACCAGATCCGGTCGAAGTTCACGTGCTCACCGGAGTAGCTGGCCTCGTGCCGGGACCAGATCTCCTTCATCGCCTCGACGCGCTCGGCCAGGATCGCCATGCGCTTCTTCGGGTCGGTGCCGTGGTTGCGCATCTCCTCGCGGTTCCAGCCCGCGCCCACCCCGAACTCGAAGCGGCCGCCGGACAGGTGGTCGACGCTGGCCACGGCCTTCGCGGTATGGATCGGGTCGCGCTGGATGACCAGGCAGATGCCGCTGCCGACGCGCAGCCGCGAGGTCGCCGCGGCGGCCGCCGTCAGCGCGACGAACAGGTCGTAGCAGTGCCAGTACTTGGGCGGCATCTCGCCGAACGGGTAGGGGCTCTCCCGGCTGGCGGGGATGTGGCTGTGCTCGGCGAAGAACAGCGCGTTCTGACCGCGGTCCTCGACCAGCCGGGCCACCTCGCCCGGACTCATGCCGTCGTGGGTCGGGAAGTAACCGACACCGAACTCCATACCGTGCCCCCGTCCGTGCAGCCGCCAGTCAGCATATGCACTGATACCGGGAGTAATCAGGTATATCGACGGCAGGTCGCGCGGGTGGCGTGCTCAGGCGTCCGCGGGCAGCGTGGCCAGCCACTCCGCCGGGGCCAGGGACGCCGGGGCGCGGCCCTCGCGGGCGAACCGGTTGGCCCAGCGGCGCGCGTTCTCGTTGAACGGCGCGGCCAGCCCGTGCAGCCGGGCCAGCAGCACGATCTCGCCACTGAGGTGATCGGCCTCGATGTGGCCGGTGCCCCGGGCCAGGCTCTGCCACGACGAGCCGCCGCCGCGCGAGTCGGCGACCGCGGCCTTCAGGATGTCGGCCCGGCGCTCGTCGTCCTCGTCCTCCGGGGTGTACGCGATCCCGGCCGCGTCGAGCACCGCCGCCGCCTCGGCACGGATCCGCCCGACGATCTCCCGGGCGCCCTCGGCCCGCCCGCACACGGCGTCGACCGCGTTGCCGACGTTGCGCAGCAGCTTGCCGTACTTCCAGCGCATGATGTCGGGGCGCGGCTCGCTCCGGTACCCGGCCTTGCGGAACGCGGCGGCGACAGCTTCCGCGCTGCCGTCCACGCCGGACGGGAAGCGGCCGATGTCGAGCAGACCCGGCACCGGATGGCAGTCGGCGCGGACCACGCCGGGGGTCAGGTGCGTGGTGGGCGACATGACGCAGACGCCGTACACGTGCTCGAAGGCGCGCAGGGCCTGGCGCTCGTTGTCGACGCCGTTCTGCAGGCAGACGACGGCCGTGGCGGCCGGCGCGCACGCAGCGAGGCCACGCAGTGCGAGCTCGGTGTCCTGGCCCTTGACCGCGAGTAGCACGACGTCGCCGTCGCGCCACTCGATCTCGGCCGGCGCGGCGACGGCCGGCACGGCCATGGTGCGGGAACCGGCGCCGTCCTGCAGGGTCAGCCCGTGCTCGCGGATCGCGGCCAGGTGCGCGCCGCGCGCGACCAGGACCACGGACTGGCCGGACAGGTGCAGGTACGCGCCGAGCACGCCGCCGACCGCGCCGGCTCCGTAGACGATGAAACGCATCCGGCCAACCTACCGGTCACTCCACCGGGTGGCCGCCGTCGCCGTCGACGATGATGTCCATCTCGCCGTCCTGGGTGAGGTCGACCATGGTGACGTCGACCTGGCCGTCGCCGTCGGTGTCCGACTGGAACAGGTCGGCCTTGCCGTCGCCGTCGGTGTCGATCGCCCACAGGTCGGGCTGCCCGTCGCCGTTGGTGTCGATGGCGAGGATCTCGTCGTGGCCGTCTCCGCGGGTCTGCACAGTCTCCGTCATGCCGGCCCCGATACCCGGGTGCGGCGACGTTATGCCCCCGGTCTGCGGCGGCCGGGCGCGCCGAAGGCCTCGGATGTGCCATTCGCCGTCTCCGCCGCAGTTCCCCGCTCCGCGCCCCCACCTTCGCGGGGAGCTGGGCGTCAAAGCTAGTGGGGCGCCCGGACCGCGCTCTCGAACCGGACCACAGGGGGGCGACATGACCACGGACTTCAGGGCCGTACTGGTGATCGGGGCGACCGGGCAGCAGGGCCGCGCGGCGGTGCGGGCACTGCTGGTGCGCGGCTGGAACGTGCGGGCCTTCGTACGCGACCCCGGCACGGCCGCCGCACGGCGGCTGGAAGCGGCCGGGGCCTGGCTCGTGACCGGGGACCTCGACGACCCCGGGTCGCTGGCCGCGGCCATGAGCGGCGCACACGGGGTGTTCCTCGCGCTGCCCACGTTGAACGGGCCGCTGGTCACCCCCGAAGGCGTGGCCGCGGAGCGGCGGCGCGGCTTCTCGGTCGCCGAGCAGGCGGTCCGGACCGGGATCGGGCACCTGGTCTACAGCTCGGTCTTCGGGGCCGACAGCGGCACCGACATCTCCTACTACGACAGCAAGGCCGCGATCGAGACCCGCATCCGTGCCTTGGGCGTGCCCGCGACGGTGCTGCGCCCGGTGTCGTTCATGGAGAACTTCGCAACGCTGACCCGCCCCGCGATCGCGCAGGGCGAGGTGATCATGCCACTCGCGCTGCACCCGCTGACGCCGCTACCCATGATCGCGGCACACGACGTCGGCGAGTTCGCCGCGGTCGCCTTCGAGCGCCCCGACCGTCTGGTCGGCGTCACCTTGGAGATCGCCGGGGACGTGCGCACCGGGCCCGAGATCGCAGCCGCGTTCGGCCGCGCCGCGGGTCTGCCCGGCCGGTTCGCCCGGCTGCCCGCGGAGAACCTGCGCGCCTTCGACCCCGAACTGGCCCGGATGTTCGCGTGGATCGACTCCCGCCCCGCGGTGCCCAAACCCGACGCCCTGTTCGACCTGCACCCCGACCTGATGACTCTGGAGTCCTGGATCGGCACCACCACCGCCTGGCGCGGCGGCCACCTGCCGTTCGGCGGCTGGGTGGCCTGACCCGCCCTGCGACCCGCGAATCCGGCTACCAGCCCGCCGCCCCGGCGAACGACGTCGGGTCGGGGTGGTAGCCGAGCGCCTCCCGGGCGGCGGTGATGTCCAGCGTCCGCTCGACGGCCAGATGGCTGATCGCATAACGGGTCAGCCGGGGTGGTCGCGGGGAGCGGGCCAGCCGGTACAGCCCTTCGACAGCGGTCGCGAGCGGCCACACCGCCGCCAGGGGCAGGTACACCGGCCGGGCGGTGATGCCACGGGCCGCCAGGATGGCGCGCAGCGCGTCGTCGAGCACCACCGGTGCCGCGTCGGTGATGTTGAAGACGCCCCGCTCCACCGGCCCGCAGGCCGCGAGCGTGCACGCCTGCACCAGGTTGCCGACCGAGGTGAGGCTGATCAGCTGCCGCCCGTCGCCCACCGCCGGCAGACGGCGGCCGCGCACCGCGGCCAGCACCCGGGGCAGCAGCGTGGTGTCACCGGGGCCGTAGACGGCGTGCGGGCGCAGCACGATCGCAGGACGGTCCGCCGCCACGTCGAGCACGAAGCGCTCAGCCGCCGCCTTGGACTCGCCGTAGGCGTTGAGGTAACGGCCCACCGGGGCGCGGTCCTCGGCCGCCATGACCGTCGGCTGCCGGGGGTCGTACACGCTCGCGGTGCTGACGTGCACGAACCGCGCCAACGGCCAGGTGGCCAGCGCGTGCCGGGTCCCGTCGACGTTGACGGCGAAGAACTCCCTGCGCGGTCCCCAGTCGGTGACGGTGCCCGCGCAGTGCACCACGGCGTCCACCTCGGGCGGGTCGGCCAGCGGGCCGTCGGCGAGGTCCCACCGCCGGTACGCGGCCGCACCGACGTGACCGGGCGGGGGCTCCGCGCGGCGGCCGAAGCCGACGAGGTCGTGCCCCGCGCGGGTCAGCGCACGGCACACGGCGCCGCCGACGAAGCCGGACGCGCCGGTCACCGCGATCCTCACCGGGGCACCGGGCCGGGCGGGGTCACCAGATCGCGCAGCGCCTCCCGGTCGACCTTCTGTCCGCGGCCGGAACGGGGCAGGCGCGGCAGCACGAGGACGTCGTCGGGCAGCGCGTCGTGGTCGACGATCCCAGGCAGCTCACGCCGCAGCCGGGCGGGCAGCGCGGCGGACTCGGCCGCATCGGCGGCGACGACGGCCAGCACCACCCGCTCGTCGCCGTGGTCCGGATCGGGCACCCCGACGTACGCGGCCTCGGCGACGCCCGGCAGCGCGGTGATCGCGGGTTCGTAGAGTCCGGGATAGAGGTTGAACGAGCCGCGGATGAGCATGTCCTTCTTCCGGCCGAGCAGCACCAGGCGGCCCGACGCGTCGAGCCGGGCCAGGTCCCCGGTCGGCAGCCAGGGTGCCGGCGGCTCGCCGAGGTAGCCGGGGCTGCGGTTCGGCCCGGCCAGCAGCAGCTCGCCGTCGTCGGCGAGGCTGACCCGGACCCCGGTCAGCGGCGCGCCGAGCAGGTCGCCGGTATCGCCGCTCTCGGCATGGGCGATCTTGTCGGCCGCGGTGGCGAGCGCGACGGGCAGCATCTCGGTCATCGCGTACACGGACAGCACCTCCGCCTGCGGTGCCGCCGCGACGGCCCGGCGCAGCACCCCGGCGGGTGCGGGCGCGGAACCGAGCAGGATGTGCCGCAGGCTGGGCGGCAGCGGGCCGTCGGCGGCGTCGAGGATCTCGGCCAGCCGGACCGGCACGCAGTACGTGTGGGTGGCCTGCCGCTGTCGCAGCTGGGCCAGGAACAGGGCCGCGGAGCCGGTCAGCGGCGGCAGGGACCAGCGCGCTCCGGAGGCGAGCGTGGGCAGGCCGAGCATGAGCTGGTCGGTGTGCACGACGTCGCCGGGGCCGAGCGGCACCCGCTCGCGCAGCAGCCCGAGCGCGGCGGACAGCGACTCCCCGGTGTGCACCACGGCGCGGGGCCGCGCGGTGGTGCCGGAGGTGAAGATGACCGCGGCGGCGGCGTCCGGGTCAGTGAACGAGTCCGGCTCGGCCGGCAGTGTCGTGAGCAGCCGGTTCAGCGCCAGTGCGCCGGACGGCACGCCGGGCAGCCAGCGTCCGGTGTAGACGTGGTGGGCCACGTCCAGCGTGGACAGGTTCGGCAGCAGCAGGCCCCGGCGGCGGGCGTACGCGCGCACTGGGCGCAGCCGGCTCGCCGCGTACAGCAGCGACTCGGCGGCCGACCAGCGCGGCCGGGCCAGCCGCATGCGGGCGGTGAACATCTCCGGCCCTGCGCCCGGGTCGGCGAAGATCACGCAGCCACCGGCCGCGACCACGGCGATGGCCAGCACCAGCGACTCGGGCGACGGGCGCACCGAGAAGAGCACCCCGTCCCCGGGCCGCAGCCCGTTCTCACGCAGCCCGTGGCGCACCGACAGCACCCGCCGGCGCAGCTCGCCGTAGCTCAGCTCCGCGCCGTCGCCCGCGACCAGCGCCACCGCCGACGGGGTCCGGGACGCCTGCGCGAGCACCTTCTCCACCAGGCTCATCGGCTGATCACCAGTTCCCGGTAGGTCGGGATCAGCACGCCACGGGCCGCGCTCCGGCGCAGGATCCGCAGCGGTGCGGCGGCCAGCACGGTACGGGCCACCACGCGGATCTCGGCCATCGCGAGGGGATACCCGATGCAGAAGTGCGGACCGGCGCCGAACCACAGCCGCCGCAGTTCCGGCGGGTGCGGCCGGTCCAGGTCGAACGGCCCGTACGCCTGGCAGCAGTTGTGCGTCGCCAGCAGCACCCGGTCCCCCGGCCGGACCGCCACCGCACCGATCGCCGTCTCGGCGTGCACGCTGCGCAGCATCACCGGGGTCGGCGTGCTCACCCGCATCGCCTCGTCGACGGCGGGGTCCAGCAGCGCCGGATCGGCCGCGACCCGGTCCAGCTGCCCGGCGTCGTGCAGCAGCGCGATCAGGCGCGGCACCAGGGTCGCCACGGTCTCGGTGCCGGTGAGGAAGAACGCGCCCGCCGCGCCGCGCGCCTCGGCCTCGGAGATGCCCAGCGCCCGCATCCGGCCCATCACGGTGGTCTCGTCCCCGGCCCGGTAGGCGCGCGCGGCGACCTCGCCGACCGGGGCGAGGACTTCGCGGGCGCGCCGGGCCTGCGCCGGGGCCAGCGTGCGGGTGCGCAGCGTCACCATCGACACGATCTGCTCGCCCCGATGGAACATCGACCGGTGGTCGTCCTCCGAACGCGACTCCAGCCCGACCACCGCGCAGATCACCGCGCCCGCCATCACCCGCATGGTGTCGACCAGGTCCACCGGCTCGCCGCGGCCGAGCCGGTCGGCCAGCGCCGCCAGCGGCCCGGCCAGCACCTCGGCGCACAGCCGGTCGGCGTAGCCCGGGGTGAACAGCTCCGCGAGCCTGCCGCGCAGCGCCCGGTGCGCGGGACCCTCCATGTTGAGCAGCACCGACGGGCCGAGGATCGGGGTCCACAGGTCACCGGACGAGCCCGGTCCGTCCTTGCGGAACGTCTCGCCGTCCAGCAGCACCCCGCGGGCCAGTCCCGCGTCGTTGACGACGACGCCCAGGCCCGGCACCCGCACCACCGGTCCGCGCCGGGCCAGCAGCCGCAGCAGCGGGTACGCGAACGGGTGCGCACGCCGGTAGAGCCGGCGCTCCCAGGTGCCCGGCTTCACCGGATGTCCACCCGGTCCGGGGTGTAGCGGTGGTCGGCATACCAGGCCAGGGTGCCGACGAGGCCGTACGCGCGCAGCCGCCGGACCGAGCCGTGCACCAGCACGTCGCGGCGCAGGCCGTAGTCGCTGGTGAGCCTGCGCACCCGGTTGACCAGCGCCCGGTCCTCGTGGACGTCCTCGATGCGGGTGCGCGGGAAGCCGCCCGCCGCCTCGTAGAGCTCGGCGGTGATGGCCAGGTTGCAGCCGGGCATCATCACGTACGGGCCGACATACGCCGCGTCGCGGTTGCCGGGCCGGAACCGGCCGAACGTCGCCGCCAGCGACACCACCGCGGGCAGCAACCGTCGTTCCCACCAGCGCAGCGGAAACTCGTCGGCGCGAGGGCGCAGCGGGCCGCTGAGCAAACGCAGCCCGTCGTCGAAGCCGCGGCGCACCGCGGCGATCCAGCCGGGCGCGGGCAGGCAGTCGGCGTCGGTGCGGGCCAGCAGCGTCGCGCCGTTCGCGATGGCGTATCGCATGCCGGTGTCCGCCGCCGCTCCGGTGCCCTTCACCGGCTCACTGATCACGTACAGGTCCAGCCGGTCCGCGAACCCGGCGGCGATCGAGGCGGTCGCGTCGGTGCTGCCGTTGTCGACCACGACCACCGTGAACGCTCCGTCGCTCTGCTCGGTCAGCCGATGCAGCGTCGCGCCGATGGACCGCTGCTCGTCGTATGCCGGGATGACGACCCAGAGCCGGTGACCCATCACAGCTCCACGAACATCACGCCGAGGCTGACCCCGCCGGCCAGGCCGATCAGGGCGACCCGGTCGCCGGGCCCGCAGCGGCCGTCCTGGATGGCGGTGGCCAGCTGCAGCGGCAACGTGACGCTGGCCAGGTTGCCGTGCTCGGGCAGGGTGACCACGAGCCGGTCCGCCGGGATGTCCAGCCCGGCCCGCAGCTGCTCCAGGTAGGGCAGCGCGACCTGGTGCACGCACACGACGGCGAAGTCGTCCCAGCTCAGCCCGGTGTCGCCGAGCGCCTCCAGGAACAGCCGGGCGCCGTTGCGCACGAACACGTCGCGCAGCCGCCGCCCGTCGCCGCTGAAGAACGTCGCGTCCGGATCGCGCGGGTGCATGGTCCCGCCCGCGGGCAGTGTGCCCACGTCCCAGGCGGTGGAGTCGGCGGCGAAACGCCGGTGGAACACGCCGCCGGACGAGGCGGGCTCCAGCAGCATCGCGGCGCCGCCGTCGGACAGGGTGTAGCCGGCGAACGCGTCGATGAACTGGGCGCGGTCGCGCACCTGCCAGCGGATCGCCCGGGACGGCACCTCGCCGGAGCAGACCAGCACGCGCCGGTGCTGGCCGGTGACGATCAGCGCCTCGGCCAGCTGTACCGCGTTGAGGAAGCTGTTGCAGGCGTTCTTCACGTCGAACACCGCGCAGTTCGCGCCGAGTTTGGCGGCCACGATGTGCGCGGTGGCGGGCTCGATCAGGTCCTGCGAGGCCGACCCGAAGATGATCAGGTCGACGTCGGTCGCGGCCAGGCCGTGCCCGGCCAGCAGCTTCTCCGCAGCGGTCACCGCCAGGTCGGAGGCCTGCACGTCGTCGGCGGCGTAGTGCCGGTGCCGGATGCCGGTCAGGCGCGCCACGATCGTGGGATGCGGGACGAACCCCTGGCTGTGCTCGGCGATCCGGCGTTCCACCTGTGCGCTGCTGACGCGCACGGGGGGCAGGTGCGCCTCCACCCCGACGATCCTGGCTCTCATCCCACCTGCTTCCGATTTATTGCTCATAGCTGAGCAGGTCGGATGTTTCGCTCTCCGCCGCCGGATGGTAGCTGGAGTCCTGGACCGGCAGTCTGGTCCGGTGGCGATCGGCCCGTTCCAGCAAGATCTGCTTTACCCGGTGGTGAGGGGTGTGCAGGGCGATGTCGGAGTCGCCGGCTCTTGCCTGGATGTTGATCGCGGCGTTCACGTCTGCCTGCCACACGACCCTGCACCAGGTGCAGTGAAGCCGGTCCCCGTTGCGGCGGCCCAGGCCGCTGCAACGGTGACATGCTTGTGAGGTGTAGGCGGCGTTGACGGAAACGAGCGCAGAACCTCTGCGCTCCGACACGCTTTTCAGTGCCTCGGCGGTGACCCCTTTGGTCCACGCCGCCAAGCGTCTGTTCACGTTCCTGCCGAGCGGTTTGCGCACGGCGAAGGTCTTAGTGAGGTCCTCGGCCACGACGGTGGCGGCCTTGTCGACCACCCGGTGCACGGCGGCGAACGTCTCGGTGCGCACCCTAGCCCGCCAGGCCTTGTCGCGGCGGTTCTTCTTGACCGTGCCCAGGTTGTTCCTGAGAATGCGGTCGGCCTTGGCCTTCTCGCCGCGCGCTGCGGCGTGGTTGGCGATCGAACGCAACCTGGCCCGGCGGCGGCCTTTGTCCTTACGCCTGTCGGACTCGGTAGTGAGCAGTGTGCCTAGGCCCGTGCCGTGATGTTCACCGTCGGCGTCGGTGAGCACCTCGGTGTAGCCCTTGTCCACGCCGATGGTGGCCGATCCGCACGGGCGCCGGCTGGTGTTCATCGTGGCCGCGTCGATCTGGTAATGAATCTCGACCCGGTCCTCGCGCAGGATCAGCCGCAGCGTGCCGGTCGGCGCGAAAGTGGTGCGCAGCGGGATCTTCACCATCGCCCGCTGCTGCAGGCCGGGGACGGCCAGCCACAGTCGACCGCGGGCGTCGGCCCGGGTGTTGTGCTGGTCGGCGCGCACCACGATCTGGTCGTGGGTGCGGTTGCGGCCGCGTCGCCAGTGGCGGCGCATCTGCCGGGCCAGGTACGCATCAGCGGCCCACAATTCGGCCTTCAGCGCCGTGAACAGCCGGCGCCGTTCGGCCGGATCACTGGTGTGCCGGCCGATCGCGCGGCGAACCTTCACCTTCGCGGCGGCCCGGTTCGCGGCGATGTCGGCCATCGCGTCGCGGACCGTCTCCTTCCACGCATTGGCCAGCACCCCGAACCCGCGGTGGGTGCCCTCGGCCAGCCACCGGTCACGGACCAGCCGGCCGGAAAGGCCCGCACCGCCCACCGACCCGTGGCGCTGCCACACCAGACAACGCACCCGACCCAACCGGCGGGCCTGCTCCGCCAGGGCACGGTACTTGCCCGGGTTAAGTCGGTGCGAGTGCGCGATCCGCGTAGCCTTCACGCCGCGGCCGCCTGCCGCCACGTCGCGTATGCGTCGCAGTAGACCAGACACTGCCGCCCCGACGCAGCGCAGTCAGAAGCGATCTGGCTACCGGCCCCCCAACCGCGGACAGTATTCGCCAACCAGCCGATGCGGTCCACGAACTCCCCGATCCGACCAACACTGCGCACAATGGCCAACCCTACACACGCGTCCAGATAGGAATATCCCCACTAGTCGAAAGTTGCTGCACGGCTGGGCCGCCCGGCGGCGGTCCGGCATGGCATACCATCTGTGCACGGCAGTCGGAGGGCGAAATGCATCACGGTCTGGTGTCCGAACACGCACAGGCCCGCAGGCACGAGGCACGGCTGCTCCGGGCGGGCAACCCGGCACTGTGGACATTGCTGACGGTCGGCCGGTTGCTCGGACCGATCGCGCGGCTCCCCCGGCTCGGCTGGGTCGTCACCGATTCGGTGCTGGCCCGGCGCATCCTCAACGACCCGGCGTTCAGCATGGTCGGCGAAGGCGGGGTGGGTGACCTGTGGGGTCAGCTGTTCGGGGCCGAGTTCGCGTCGTTCTTCGCCGGGGCGCGCCATACCGAGCTGCGCTCGCTGGCCCGGGACATGTTCACCGAGGACAGCGCCCGGTCGCTGGTCGACCGGGTGCAGGGCCCGCATCACGCCTTGCTGCGCGCCCGCCTGGCGGCCGGTGAGGAGGTGGACCTGGCCGCGGTGGTCCGCACGACGTCGGCATACACCGTCGCCGATCTGCTCGGGGTGGCCGTTTCCGATGACGACGCGGCGCTGGCGCTGTTCGCGTCCGCGGAGCGGCTGGCCGCGCTGGCGCTGGGCACGCAGGTGTCCACGGCGCTCGCGTCCGAGGTGCTCGCCAAGGCGCGCGGGCTGGTCGACGCGATCACCGGCGGCGTCGAGCGGGCGTACCGCACCGGCGGCCCGGACACCATCCTTGGCCGCTGCCGCGGCCTGGATCTCGGGCTCGACCTGGCGAAGGGGCTGACCACGCTGCTGGTGATCGCGGGCACCGAGACCGGTGCGTCCTCGCTGACCCGCACCGTGGCGCTGCTGCACGACACGGGGCAGCAGCACCGGCTGCTGGCCGACCCGGCGCTGACCGCCAACGCGGTGCGGGAGGGGCTGCGGGTCACCACGCCCGCGCCGGTGATCGGACGGCACATCGCCCGGGACACCGAGATCGCCGGGCGGCGTCTGCACCGGGACGGCCGGGTGATGATGCTGACCTACGTGGCCGACAACAAGGCCGGGCCGTTCGATGTCACCCGTGAGTACGTGCCCGAGACCCGCCAGTTGTGGTTCGGCGCGGGACGGCATCTCTGCCTGGGCGCGGCGGTGGCCAGGGTGCAGCTGACCCGCCTGCTGGAGACGCTCATCGCCGACGGGCGGCCGTGGCAGGTGGTGTCCCGGACGCCCGCCCGGCGGGTCCTGGTGCCGACGTACGAGTCACTGCGCATCCGGACCGCGGCGGCCTGACCCCGCGAAACCTTTTCGCAGCGCGCGCCGTCGGGAGTGGACCCTCCACCGCCGACGGCGCTGTCGTTGCGGCACCGTGGCGGTGGGACACGCGCGCGCCGTTGCCGAAAAGGTTTTCGTCCGTCATCGTGGCACCTGTCGATGCACCGGCATCCCCGGCCTGTGGGCCGCCACCCGGCGAGAGGAGCGCGGACCCCGACCTCAGCACCCGCGGTGGCGGGCGTCCGCCACCACCGACAGCCCTGAACAGGTGAGGCACCGACCAGCCCCCGCGGTGACCGGGTAGGCACGGCTCCCCTACGGCGCGTCCCGCCGGCCGGGAGACGGCGTGCACCGCGGCGGCCCATGGCGGCGTCTCGCCGAGACCGCCCTTACCCGGAGGACGCGAACATGACACGCTCCCGACTACTGTCCCTGCTCACCGTGCCCGCCATCGTGGCCGCGACGCTGTTCGTCCCGCAGCCCGCCGCCGCGATCGTCACGTTCAGCACCACGGCCGTCAATCAGAACGGCGGCAACTGCGCGGCCCTGCCCGGCGGCAACACCGCCAACCTGGTGCAGCTCACCCAGCAGGCCTGCAACTCCGCCACGTACCAGCGGTTCACCTTCACGCCGGTGTCGGGCACCACGGACACCTACACCATCGCGACGTCGACGTCAGGCAAGTGCGTCGACGTCAACGGCGCCTCCACCGCCGACAACGCCACCATCATCCAGTGGCCCTGCCACACCAACCCCAACCAGCGGTGGCGGCTGACCCCGGTGACGGTCGGCGGCACCGACAAGACCTTCAACGTCGTGTCGGTCGGCTCCGGCAAGTGCATCGTCCCCAGTGGCGGGTCGAACGCGGCCAACACCGGACTCGTGCAGCTGCCGTGCAGCACCGCGACGAGCCGGGTGTGGCGCCTGCCGTCGTACGTCACCGACAGCACCGGCGTCACGGTCACCAACCCCGGCAGCCGCTCCACCGCCGTCAACACCGCCACCTCGCTGGCGCTGCAGGCGTCGGGCGGCTCCGGCGGCTACACCTGGACGGCGAGCGGCCTGCCCGCCGGGCTGAGCATCAACGGCTCGACCGGCGTCATCAGCGGCACCCCGACCACCGTGGCGTCGTACACCGTCACCGCCACCGCGACCAGCGGCGGCGTCAGCGGCAGCACGACGTTCAGCTGGACGGTCACCTCGGGCGGCAGCACGAACACGTTCACCAACCCGATCAAGGCGCAGGGCCCGGACCCGTGGCTGCAGTACTACAACGGCTACTACTACCTGGCCACGACGACCTGGAACCGCACCATCACCATGCGCCGGGCGACCACCATGCGCGGCCTGGCCACCGCCACCGACCAGGTGCTGTTCAACCTGACCAACCCCAACGGCGCGGGCACCATGTGGGCGCCCGAGTTCCACCTGCTCAACGGCCCCAACGGGCTGCGGTGGTACTTCTACTACACCGCCGGGCAGGAGCCCTACAACCTGGGCACCCAGCGCATCCACGTGCTGGAGAGCGCGGGGACCGACCCGATGGGCCCGTACAGCTTCAAGGCGAGCCTGCTCGACCCGACGGCCAACAACACCTGGGAGCTGGACCCGGGCATCCTGCAGCTCAACGGCCAGCTGTACCTGCTGGGCACGTTCTACAACGGCTCCCAGCCGCTCTTCATCCGGCCGCTGAGCAACCCGTGGACCGCCAGCGGCACCCGTCGCATCCTGACCACGCCGACGCTGAGCTGGGAGACGGTCGGCGGGGCGGTCGCCGAGGGCGGTGAGGTCCTGCAGCGCAACGGCAGGACCTTCATCATCTACTCGGCCAGCCACTGCTCCACCCCGGACTACAAGCTGGGCATGCTCACCTACAACGGCAGCGGCGACCCGCTGCTGTCGTCGTCGTGGACGAAGTCGCCCAACCCGGTCTTCCAGCGCTCCAACGCCAACAGCGTGTACGGGCCGGGCCACAACGGCTTCTTCAAGTCGCCCGACGGGACCGAGGACTGGATCGTGTACCACGCGAACAGCTCGACCAGCGGCGGCTGCGACATGAACCGGTCCACCCGGGTACAGAAGATCACCTGGAACGCCGACGGCACCCCTAACCTCGGCGTGCCGGTCGCGACCGGTGTCACCCTGACGGCGCCCTCGGGAGAGCCGGCCCCGTGACCGTCGCCGCCCGCCGCCACCAGCGCCACGGTGGCGGCGGGCGGCAGCATCCGGATGCCGTTCGGCCGTGCCGTGACCGGACGCGGCCTGCCCGGTACTGGAGTGAATGAGCGTTTCACAGAATGATGTCCGCTTGGACCGGCTAACCTCGCCGCATGTTCACCGTCGGGGTCACCGTGGCCGAGATCACCGGCCCTCGCCCGGTCATGCGCCGAGTACGCTCGGGGCAGGTCCGGCCGACCCGGCCGCTGCCCCAGGATTTGCTGGTCGGCAACAATTCCGCCAGACCGGACCGGTGATCCGTGAAACCCTCCCGACGCCGCGCCGCCCGGTCGAGACGGGCACGCGGACGCGTGTCGGCGCGCCGATCTTCGACAGGTTCACGATCGAGCACCCCGGCGGGGGCTACACTCTCGCCCGCACGTGGTGGTGGGCCGCGCGCACCGGCGGGAGCGGGATCAAGCTCGTCTCCGCCACCTGCTGCACCGCGGCGACGGGGCGCTGCGGGTGGTCGCGCACCTCCACCACCAGGGGATCTCGTAGCCGTCGAAAGGGCCGGCGAGGGCCGTAAGAAAGACCCTCGCAGCCGCGAACCGAAACGACGGCCCCGGCGTTGAACCTGCAACACCCCGCCGCTGCCGAGATGTGATGCGGAACAACATCGGCGGGACTGGAATAGGCAACACAGTGACGGTGTTCCAACGGTGCGTCACGAGGGGGGAGAAGACCATGGCAATCACCGACTACGACACGCCCCGCACGCCCGCCGTCGAGGAAGACAGCCTCGAGGAACTGCGGGCCCGACGGGATGCGCCCAACGCTTCGGCGGTGGACGTCGAGGAGAGCGAGTCCTACGACCTGCCCGGCGGCGAACAGCTCGACGAAGAGCTGACCGTGCCGGTCGTGGCCCAGCAGGCGGACGAGTTCCGCTGCACGAAGTGCTTCCTGGTCCGCCACCGCAACCAGCGGGCGGCGGCAGGCAAGGACGTGTGCGTCGAATGTGCCTGATGTAGCGCGGGCGGCGGTCGCGGCCCGGGAGCGCGGGCGTCAGCTCTGCGCGGCCCGGGCGGCCCCCGCCCTGTCCGGCTTCCAGTGCCCGAGGTACTTGCGCCGGTACTTCGGGTCCGTCTCCAGGTCGATGAGCCGGCGCGCCGTGGACTCGATCCCGGCGTCGCCGGTGGCGTCGCACAGTCGGCGCAGGCTCGCGACGATGTCGTTGCGGATCAGCGTCGCGTTCTTCTCGGCCGCACAGTCGCGGTAGCGGCCCTCCAGCGCCGCGACGACCGCGGCCCGCTCGACCGGCCCGGCCAGCCCGATGCGCCACAGTGACAGCAGGCAGTGCCGCGCGGTGACGAACCGCGGGTCGCGGGTGACCTCGATCAGCGCGGGCAGGTCGTCGACGATGCGCTCCGACGGGTCGCCCGCGGCGAGGTTGCACAGCAGCTGTGCCGCGACGGCACGGTTGTGGTTGTCGGCATGGCCGAGCTGAGCGACCACTTCGCCCCAGACCTCGTGCGCCCATGGGACCGGCTGCCCGGTCTCGTCCATGAAAGCGTCGAACGCCGCGTTCTGCCGCGCCCGGTCGGCGGCCCACAGGTCGCCGAACCGTGCCGGAACCCCGCCCGCCTCGGTCACGGACACATAGTGGCACAGGACCTGCGGTCGCGTGGGCCCCTAGCGGGGCAGCTCAGGACCGGCGATCTTGTCCAGCACCCAGCCGACGGCGACCCCGAGCAGGATCGCCACGCCTGCGGGCAGGGTGAAGGCCAGCCAGCTCGGCGCGTCGGCCAGGCGCAGCGCGAAGTCGGTCAGCACGAGCAGCGCGGTGGCCAGCACCGTGCCCGCCACGCCGCCGCGGTAGGTGAAGACGCTCACGCCGCCGAGCAGCACTGCGGCCACCGCGAGCAGCATCCGGTCGCCGGTGCCGGGGAAGGCGCCGCCGAGGTGGCCCACCAGCGCGATGCCGCTGACCGCGGCCAGCATGCCGGACCCGGCGAACCCGGCCACCGCGCCGAGCAGCCGTTTCACCTCGAATCGCGGAACCTCGCCGTCGACCCGGGGCACGGTGACCGCGCGCCGCCCGCGCTTGATGAGGAAGGCGATTCCGCCGGAGATGGAGCCGAGCACGAACACGCCCGCCCAGGCCCACGCCGCCCATGCGGAGTCCGGGCCGTCGCGCAGGATGACACCGCGGGAGTCGGCCAGGCCCAGCGCGACACCCTGCGCCACGGCGAGGCCGCCGAGCGACACAGCCCAGGCGGGAGCCGAGGTGAGCCCGGTGACCACACCGAGGACGAGGCAGAACAGCGCGACGATCGCTACCGCGGTGAGCCCGGCGAGCACACCCGGCCAGTCGGCCTCGACGAGCTTGGCGTAGACGACCCCGGCCAGCGCCGACAGCGCCCCGACGGCGAGGTTCGGGTTACCGGTGCGCAGCGAGAGGGCGAAGCCGCTGGCGAGCAGGCCGACCGTGGCCAGCGACATCCACAGTCCGCGGCCGAAGGCGTCGCCGTCGCTCTGCGCGCCGACGACCAGTGCCGCGATGGCGACCAGCACGAACAGGACCGCTTCCCAGCCGAGGTGCGAGAACAGGGCCGCGGCGCGCCGGGGGCGGCGCGGCGGCAGATCGGGGCCCGTCACGGGCGGCGCCATGATCACCATGTCCGAACCTCCACTGACCGTCGCGAATGGACAGCTGTCGACTATAGACCCGGCCCGCTCGGGGTGCCATCGGCCTGACGGAGCGTTCGCCGCCGCCCGGCCAGGCGCAACCGGGCCGGTACGGCGCTCGGCTTCGTTCCGTGGACCGCGTCCCGAAGATCGGCTACGCTGGCCCGAGGAGCGCCGGGAAGTCTGGTCGGCATCGACATTCGTCGACCGCCAGAACAGGAGCCCCGGCCATGCGCGCATCCGATCTCGTGGTGTCCTATCCCACGGTCACGCTGTCCACCCCCGCGCTGGACACCACCCGCATCCTGGCCGACGCCGACCTGCCCGGCCTGATCGTGGTCGACGACGCGGGCGCACCGTTCGCGGTGCTGCCGGGCACCCAGGTGCTGCGCCTGGCGGTGCCCTCGTACTTCCAGGACGACCCGAACCTGACCCACCTGGTGGACGAGGCCGCCGCCGACGTGTTCGTCCGCGAGCTGGGCGGCCGCACGGTGCGCGAGCTGCTGCCACCGCAGCCGCACGAGCTGCCCGTGGTGGCGCCGGACGCGACGGCACTGGAGATCGCCGCGCTGATGGCGCGCACCCGCAGCCCGCTGGTCGCCGTGGTCGACCGCGGCAGGCTGCTCGGTGCGGTGACGCTGCACGGCCTGCTGGACCGCGTGGTGCCGGCGTGAGCGGGCAGGCCTGGCTCGCGCTGGCGGTGTTCGCGATCGCCTACGTGTTCATCGCGACGGAGTGGGTGCACCGGGTCGCGGCGGCGCTGGGCGGCGCGGTGGTGATGCTCCTGATCGGCGCTACCGATGCCGAGCACGCGTTCTTCTCCGAGGAATCCGGCATCGACTGGAACGTGATCATGCTGCTCATCGGCATGATGCTGATCGTGGCGGTGCTGCGGCGCACCGGGCTGTTCGAGTTCGTGGCGATCTGGGCCGTCAAACGCGCCCGCGGCCGTCCGTACCCGGTGATGGTCCTGCTCGTGGTCCTCACCGCGGTCGCCTCCGCCGGGCTGGACAACGTGACCACCGTGCTGCTGGTGGCGCCGGTGACGCTGTTCGTGTGCGACCGGCTCGGCCTGCCTGCCGCGCCGTTCCTGATCGCCGAGGTGATGGCGTCCAACATCGGCGGCACCGCCACCCTGATCGGCGACCCGCCCAACATCATCATCGCGAGCCGGTCCGGCCTGACCTTCAACGACTTCCTGAACGTGCTGGCCCCGATCGTGGTGATCCTGCTGGTGGTGTTCCTCGGGCTGTGCCGCTGGCTGTTCCGCGACGCGTTCCGCAGCGACAATGCCAAGATCGCCTCAGTGATGGCGATGCGGGAGCGCGACGCGATCCGCAACCCGCGCCTGCTGGCGATCAGCCTGGTCTTCCTCGCCGTGGTGCTGGCCGCGTTCGTGCTGCACTCGGTCCTGCACCTGGAGCCCGCGGTGGTCGCGATCGTCGGCGGCCTGCTGCTGCTGGCCGCCTCCCGCCTCGACCCGGACGAGATCGCCAGGGACGTCGAGTGGCACACCCTGATCTTCTTCGCGGGGTTGTTCATCATGGTCGGCGCGCTGGTCAACACCGGAGTGATCGCCGCCGTCTCGGCGGCGGCCGTCGAGGCGGTCGAGGGCAGGCTGTGGGGCGCGACCATGCTGCTGCTGTGGGCGTCGGCGGTGCTGTCGGCGATCGTGGACAACATCCCGTACGTCGCCACGATGAGCCCGATCGTCGCCGACCTGGTCGAGGCAGACGGCACGCCGCAGGGCAACGTGCTGTGGTGGGCCCTGGCCCTCGGCGCCGATCTCGGCGGCAACGCCACCGCGATCGGCGCGTCCGCCAACGTGGTCGTGCTCGGCATCGCCGAACGCGCCGGCAAGCCGATCTCCTTCTGGCAGTTCACCAAGTACGGCCTGATCGTCACCGTGATCACCGTGGCGATCTGCGTGCCGTACCTCTATCTGCGCTTCTTCTGACCCGGTGCCGGTGGCGCGCCCGCGGGCGGGCGCTCCACCGGCCGGGCGGTCAGCCGAGCGGCTGGACGGTGGCCGAGGTCAGGCTGGTGTAGAAGCAGCCGGTGGTCGGCAGGCTGGTCGCGGCGGGCGGGGTGACCCCGTCGTAGAGCGCCAGCAGGAAGTTCTGCGGGCACCGGCGGGTGCTGCCGGTGCGGATGCCGAAGTGCAGGTGGGGCCCGGTCGAGTTGCCCGTGTTACCGGTGAGGCCGACCTGCTGTCCGGCCACGACGGTGGCACCGTTGGCCACCGACCACGACGAGAAGTGGCAGTACGTGTAGACGTTGCCGTCGGCTCCCGTCAGGTTGACGCCGCGGCCGCACGAACTGTCGTCGATGATCACGACCGTGCCGCCGCGCACGGCGTAGGCCGGGGTGCCCGTGCCTACCGGCAGGTCGATGGCCGGGTAGTCGTGGTGCGGATCGTCGTACTCGCTGCGCGGCAGCGCGCTCTTGGCCAGCGGCAGGGCGAACGCCGGAGCGCCGGTGGTCGACGTCAGCCGGATCGCGTCGGCGACGACGTAGCCGGTGCCGTTGGTCCACCGGCTCACCCCGACCACGCTGCGCGTGCCCGCGGCCAGGTTGAACGTGCCAAGGCTGACCCAGCGGCCGCCGTTGGCGCGCTGGTTCACCACGACCGTCTGGTTGCCGCCGCTGGCGGCGACGACGAACGGGGTGGCGTTGTTGTAGCCGGCGTCGGCGGGATACCAGACTTCGACCGTGTGCGGGCCGGCCGCCGCGACCGTGGCGGTGAACCAGGCAGCGTCGCTGGCGGTGGTGTCCGGGCTGGCGAAGCGGTAGTCGGCGCCGTAGCGCTGCGCGGACCAGGCCGAGGTGCCCCAGTTGGCGCTGGCGGTGAACCCGCCGGCGGTGGCGTTGTCCACGATGGTCGTCGCCGCGGACGCCGGCCCGGCGGGGCCGAGCACGACGAGGGTGGCGGTGGCGAGCCCGGCGACAGCAGCGCGCAGGGCGAGGGGAAGTCTCACTATCTCTCCGTCAGGGGGTGTCGAGGAATGAGAGTGAAACTATTCAACCAACATCAATGAAGTAACGAAAGACTTCTACATAGATCATCTTGAACACATGGGCGCCATGTCCCGACGTCGCCCGGATGGTGGCGGCGTCGGGACATGGCGCGGTTGGTCACAGCGCCGGATACAGCGGGTGCGCGGCGGTGAGCGCGGCGACCCTGGCCCGCAGGGCGGCCGCGGCGTCGTCGTCGAACGTCGGCAGCAGCGCCTGCGCGACGAGGTCGGCGACCTCGGCGAAGTCGGCCTCGGCGAACCCGCGGGCGGCCAGCGCGGCGGTGCCGATACGCAGCCCGGAGGTGATCATCGGTGGGCGGGGGTCGCCCGGCACGGCGTTGCGGTTCACGGTGATGCCGACACCGTGCAGCCGGTCCTCGGCCTGCCGCCCGTCCAGCTCGGACGACCGCAGGTCCACCAGGACCAGGTGCACGTCGGTGCCGCCGGTCAGCACGGACACCCCGGCCGCGGCGACGTCGGGTGCGGACAGCCGCTGCGCCAGCAGGCGCGCGCCGTCGAGCGTACGCCGCTGGCGCTGCGCGAACTCCGGTCCCGCGGCCATCTTGAAGCCGACCGCCTTCGCGGCGATGACGTGCTCCAGCGGGCCGCCCTGCTGGCCGGGGAACACCGCGCTGTTCACCTTCCGGGCGACGTCGGAGTGGTCGGTGAGCACCACTCCCCCACGCGGGCCGCCCAGGGTCTTGTGCGTCGTCGTGGTGACCACGTCGGCGTACGGCACCGGGTTCGGGTGCAGGCCCGCCGCGACCAGGCCGGCGAAGTGCGCCATGTCCACCATGAGCCGTGCGCCCACCAGGTCCGCGATCTTGCGGAAGGCGGCGAAGTCGAGCTGCCTCGGGTACGCCGACCAGCCCGCGATGATCAGTGCGGGCCGGTGTTCGAGGGCGAGCCGCTCCACCTCGGCGAGGTCGACCCGGCCGTCCTCAGCCGACACGTGATAGGCGATCGCCCGGTACAGCCGCCCGGAGAAGTTGATCCGCATGCCGTGGGTCAGGTGGCCGCCGTGCGCCAGGTCCAGGCCGAGGATCGTGTCGCCGGGCTGGATCAGCGCCATCATGGCCGCCGCGTTGGCCTGCGCACCCGAATGCGGCTGCACGTTGGCGTACGCCGCGCCGAACAGCGCCTTCACCCGCTCGATCGCCAGCCGCTCCACCACGTCGACGTGCTCGCAGCCGCCGTAGTAGCGCCGCCCCGGGTAACCCTCGGCGTACTTGTTGGTCAGCACGGAACCCTGCGCCTGCAGCACGGCCAGCGGCGCGAAGTTCTCGCTCGCGATCATCTCCAGGGTGTCGCGCTGGCGGCCCAGCTCGGCGCGCAGCGCCGCGTGCACCTCGGGGTCGAACTCGGCCAGCGGGGAGTCCAGCGTCGTCACCGGTGTCCCTCCGCCCCGATGAGCGCGGCGTACTCCGCCGCGCCGAGCAGCTCCGTGGCGCCGGTCAGCCGCAGCCGGAACAGCCAGCCCTGCCCGTACGGGTCGGAGTTGAGCAGGGACGGGTCGGCGGCGGCGGCCGGGTTCACCGCGACGATCTCACCGTCGGCCGGGGCGTACAGCTCGCTGACCGACTTCGTCGACTCGACCTCGCCGCACGGCTCCCCCGCCGTGACGGACGTGCCGACCGGAGGCAGCTCCAGGTAGACGATGTCGCCGAGCGCCTCGCCGGCGAACGCGGTGATGCCGACGGCGGGCACGTCCTCGTCGGACAGCCACTCATGGTCCCGGGTGTAGCGCAGGTTCTCGGGGACGGTGCTCATGCCCGGCCTCCAGCCGCATGGCCCGGCGGGCGAAACCGGTTGAGGACGGCGCCGAGCCCGCGGTGCACGTCGTGCAGCGGGGTTGGTCCGGGGGAAGGTTGGTCGTGCCCGGCCGTGTCCCGTTCGGGACAGGGGTGGGCAGCGGTCGACGACGCGACGGCGCTCACGGGAGGCTCCCTGGTCCGGGTGCCGCACAGGCGGCACCGGTGGTGGATGGCCTCCCCCTCTGTCATCGGAGCCTGAGAGCTTCACCGCGCTGGCGGCTTGCACCTTGGGCGCAGGACGGCTTCGTCCTGACTTTCCAGAGTTCGCCTCGCCACGGCGGTACGTGGGCCTGAGAGATTCCGGGGAGAGTTGCTCCTTCGGCGGCCCGGTCGCGCCGGGCCTCTCCCGCCGTGGTTCTGTCGGCGAGGTATGCAGTTGTCCGCCGTACCGTAAGCGCCGCCCCGGACGCCGTCAACCGCCGCCCGCCGCGGGCTCAGCGCCGCCTGGCCACGTAGACCGTGTTGGTGGACTCGCGGTCCTGCAGCGGGTTGGGGAAGCTGACCACCTCGGCCCGCACGTCGCGGAACACCCCGGACAGGCGCGCGGTGAACTGCTCCTCCGGCGGGTCGTTGGACCACAGCGTGAAGACGCCGCCGGGGTGCAGGTGCTCGGCCAGCCGGCGCAGGCCCGCCGGCTCGTAGAAGCCGGCGTGGCTCGGGTGCAGCAGGTGACTCGGCGAGTGGTCGATGTCGACGACGATCGCATGGAAACGCCGGCCGGGCCGGTGCGGGTCGAGCCCGTCCGGGGACGCGCAGCGGGCGAAGAAGTCGCCTTCGGCCAGGCGGCAGCGCGGGTCTGCGGTCAGGGTCGTGCCCGCCGGGATCAGGCCCTGCTCGTGCCAGGCGATGACGTCGGACAGCGCGTCGATCACCAGCAGCGAGTTCACCCGCTCGTCGGCGAGCACGGTGAGTGCCGTGTAACCGAGGCCGAGCCCGCCGACGGCCACGTCGAAGCCGGTGCCGTCCAGCTCCGCCAGGGCCAGGTCGGCAACGGCCTCCTCGGCGACGGTGAACAGGCTCGACATGAGGAAGTCGTCGTCGAGTTTGACCTCGTAGACATCGGTCCGGAACATCGGATCCCACCGGCGGCGCAGGCTGATCACGCCCATCGGCGTCTGCCGCCAGCCGAGTTCCTGCAGCCGTGCGCTCATGCGTGCTCCTCGCTGCGCTCGTCGCGCGCAGGAGTTCCGTGCCCGCTGGTTCGCTCGCCCAGCTCGCTCATGCCGTCTCCGCCTTCGTCGGCCGCTGCCGTCCTGCTCCGGCGCGGCGTATCGGCGATCGTTCCAGGCTAGTCCACGAACATGGCGCGCCCGGCCGGGCGCGCCATGCCGTGTGCGTCAGGCCGTCCGGTGCGCGGTGTACAGCAGATACTCCCAGTCCATCGCGCCGCCGCCGAGGTCGTGGCGGCGGCCCAGCGCGGCGAGCTCGTCGTCCAGCGCCGCGACCCGCTCCGGCTGGTCGGCGATGTTGCGGTAGGTGGCGATGGTGGGCCCGTAGTTGGCCTTGAAGTAGTCCCGGAACGCCTCGGCCGTGGCGAAGCGGTCCACGCGGACCGTGCGGCGCGTCGCGGTGACGCCGGTGACCCGGTCGCCGAACAGCGTGGTGACGTGCTCCTCGGTGCCCCACAGCGGGGGCGGCGACGCCCCGGGCGGCGGGGGCGCGGCGTACGGCTTCATGACGGCGAACATCTGGCCGATGAAGCCCTGCGGGGTCCAGTTGATCAGTGCGATGGTGCCGCCGGGACGGCACACCCGAACCAGTTCGTCGGCGGCGGGCTGGTGATGCGGGGCGAACATGACGCCGACGCAGGACATGACGACGTCGAACGCGCCCGCGGCGAACGGCAGCGCCTCCGCGTCGGCCTGCTCCCAGCTCAGCTTCGCGCCGCGCTGCTCGGCGACCTTGCGGCCGACGTCGAACAGCTCCGGCGTCAGGTCGCTGGCGACGACGTCGGCCCCGGCCAGCGCTGCGGGGATCGCCGCGTTACCGGACCCGGCCGCGACGTCGAGCACGCGCCGCCCGGGTGCCGCGCCGCTCGCCTCGGCCAGTACGGCGCCCAGCTCGGGGATGACCTCGGCGGCCACCGCCGGGTAGTCCCCCAGCGCCCACATCGCGCGGTGCTTGGACTTGAGCGCGCTGTCCGCGTCGGTCGGTGCCGTCATGGTGTTGCTCCTGTTCGTGTAGTGGTGCCTTCACGCTAGGAAGGTGACCGATGTCCGACCAGTACAGGATCTGTACCGGCCCGGTGTCCAAGCTCTACGGTTCCGGGTATGGGAGCCTCTTACCGCCAGTTCTGCCCGGTGGCCAAGGCCATGGAGCTGCTCGACGAGCGCTGGACGATGCTCGTCGTCCGGGAGCTGGTGGCGGGTAGCCGACACTTCAACGAGCTGCGCCGCGGCCTGCCCCGCATGTCGCCGACCCTGCTGTCCAAGCGACTGCAGCAGCTGGCGGCCGCCGGGGTGGTCGAGCGGCGGCCGACCGACACCGAGGTGCAGTACACGCTGACCCCGGCCGGGCGGGAGCTGGAGCCGATCGTCATGGCGCTGGGGGCGTGGGGCGTGCGCTGGATCGGCGAGCTCGGCGACCAGGACCTGGACCCGAAGCTGCTGCTGTGGGACATGCACCGCCACGTCGATCGTGCCGTGGTGCCGAGCGGGCGCACGGTGCTGCAGTTCGCCTTCCACGACGTGGCGCGCCCGCTGCGCGACTGGTGGCTGGTGATCACTCCGGAGGACGTCGACGTCTGCGACTTCGATCCGGGCCACGACGTGTCGGTGACCGTGACCGCGAGCCTGCGCGGCCTGACCCGGGTCTGGCTCGGCGAGCTGTCCTGGGCCGACGGGCTGCGCCGCGGCGACATGGAGATCGAGGGACCGCAGGACCTGCGCCGTGCCGTGCCGTCGTGGTTCCGGGCGAACGTGTTCGCCACCGTGCCACGCCCGGAACCGGTTCCGGTGTCCGCAGGCGCGCGAGCCTGACCCGGATCGGCGGTAGACCTGACATATCCGCAGTTCAGTGCGGTGCCGCACACATGGGTCTGGCGGCACGGCACACGCCGGTCGCCGGTGAACCCGAGCAACCATGATCACACACTAACCTTAAGTCCGGCGCAAACGGGCAAAAGGATGGTGTCATGGGACGAGTGGGGCTGCGTGCCTTCGCCGCAGCGTGCCTGCTCGTGTCGGCCGCGTGCGGCGCCGAGCCCGGCCCGGTCCCCCAGCGCACCGGCCCCGCGGCGCTGCAGGTCCTCATCGGCTCCTCCGGGGCCGCCGAGACCAAGGCCGTCACCGACGCCGCCGCGGCCTGGTCGGCGGCCAGCGGCAACTCGGTGACGGTGATCCCCGCCCAGGACCTGGACCAGCAGCTCGGGCAGGCGTTCGCGGGCTCGTCGCCGCCCGACGTGTTCTACGTCGACGCGGCGCGCTTCGCCGACTTCGCCAGCGTCGGCGCGCTCGAACCGTACGCCGAAGCGCTGCCCGCGGCGGGCGAGTTCTACGGCACGCTGCGGCAGGCGTTCACCTACCAGGGCCGGTTCTACTGCGCGCCGAAGGACTTCGCCACCCTGGCGCTGCAGGTCAACGAGGAGCTCTGGGCACGGGCGGGGCTCACGGCCGCCGACGTGCCCCGCGACTGGACCCAGCTGACGGCGGTCGCCGAGCGCATCGCGGCCAAAGGCATCACGCCGCTGGTGGTCGGCGACACCGTGGAACGGATCGGCGCGTTCCTGGTGCAGGCCGGCGGCTGGCTGATCAGCCCCGACGGCGCCAGGGCCACCGCCGACAGCCCCGAGAACCTCACCGCGTTGCAGTACGTGCAGCAGCTGCTGCGTGCCAGGCTCGCCCGCTATCCGAGCGCACTCGACACGGGCTGGGCCGGGGAGGCGTTCGGCCGGGGCCTGGCCGCGATGACGATCGAAGGCAACTGGATCAAGGGTGCGCTGGCCGGGGACTATCCCGGCGTCCGGTACACCGTGCACGAGCTGCCGGCCGGGCCCGCGGGCGAGGGCACGCTGTCGTTCACGACCTGCTGGGGCATCTCCGCCCGGACCCCGTACCGGGCCCAGGCCGTCGCGTTCGTCGAGGCGATGACGGCCGTCGACCAGCAGCTCGCCTTCGCCTCCGCGTACGGCGTGATGCCCTCGGTGACCACCGCCCGCGACCGCTACCTGCAGGCCTTCCCAGCCGACCGCGCGTTCCTGGACAGCGCGGACCACGCCCAGGGCCCGGTCAACGCCCCGAAGATGGGCAACGTCCTGTCCGACTTCGACACCCAACTGCAGCGCCTTGCCGTCGCCGATCCGCAGGCGATCCTCCGGCGGCTGCAGCGCAACATGACGGCGGCGCTGCGTGGCTGAACCGGCCGCGCGCCGCCGCGGCGGCATCCGCGGCAACGAGGCCACCGCGGGATGGCTGTTCGTCGCACCCGCGGTGCTGATCCTGGGCCTGTTCCTGGTGCTGCCGATCGGCATGGCGCTGTGGGTCAGCGTCAGCGGCTGGAACGGGCAGGGCAGCCCGTTCGCCCCCGGGGTGCCGTTCGTCGGCGCGCAGAACTACGCCGACCTGTTCCTGGCCGACGGGCTGACCCGCGAAAACTTCATGATCAGCATCCGCAACAACCTGTACTACGTCGCCGTCGCGGTGCCCGCACAGACCCTGCTGGCGCTGGCCCTGGCCCTGGTCGTCAACCAGCGCTTCCTGAAGGGCACGTCGTTCTTCCGCACCGCGTTCTACTTCCCGTCGGTCACCAGCTCGGTGGCGATCAGCGTGGTGTTCCTGTTCCTGTTCGCCAACTCCGGGGCGGTCAACGCACTGCTCGCCATGATCGGCATCAGCGGCCCGGCCTGGTTCGCCGACCCGCGCGGGCTGCTGCACCTCGCGCTCGGCGGGCTCGGCCTGGTCGACGTCGCCGACCCGCCGGCCGCGCTGACCGGCGGCGGCCCGTTCGGACTGTCCTGGTGGGAGTGGCTGGCCGGGCCCAGCGTCGCCATGTCCACGATCATCATGCTGGTCGTCTGGACCACCAGCGGCACCTTCATGCTGATCTTCCTCGCGGCGCTGCAGGACGTGCCGGTGCAGGTCGAGGAGGCGAGCCTGATCGACGGCGCGAACGCCTGGCAGCGGCTGCGCCACGTCACCCTGCCGATGCTCAAACCGGCCCTGTTCCTGGTCGTCACCCTGGGCCTGATCGGCACGTGGCAGGTCTTCGACCAGGTCTACGTGATGAGCCAGGGCAAGCCCGCCAACACCACGCTCACCCCCGCCTACCTGTCCTACCGCACCGCGTTCACCGACTTCGAGTACGGCGTCGGCGCGGCGATCTCCTTCGTCCTGTTCCTGATCATCGTGGTGATGACGCTGCTCCAACGCTGGATCATGCGGGACCGCGACGAGGTCCGGCCACGCCGCCGATGGTGGCCGCGCCGCGGGAGCACCTCGTGACCGCGCCCGGCCGGCCCGCGCGCCGCGGCGGGTTGCGCACGCTCGTGGGCACCTTCCTCGGCTACGCCGTGCTCGTCTTCTTCGCGCTGGTGTTCCTGTACCCGTTCGTGATCCAGACCGCCAACTCCTTCAAGACCGAGGCCGACGCCGCCGCGCATCCCCTGTCACCGGTGCCCGATCCGTTCACCACCGCAGCGTTCACGAAGATCTTCGACAGCACCGCGTTCCCGCTGTGGATCGGCAACTCGATCCTCGTGACCCTGCTCATCACGGTCGGACGGGTGTTCCTGGACTCGCTGGCCGGATACGCCCTGGCCCGGCTGAGCTTCCGGGGCCGGGGCGCGGTCACCGTAATGATCGTGGCGGTGATGGCGGTGCCGGGCGTGGTGCTGCTCATCCCGAAGTTCCTGGTGCTCAACCAGCTCGGCATCTACAACACGTACACCGCGCTCGTGTTGCCGCTGCTGGTCGACGCCGCGGGGGTGTTCATCATGCGGCAGTTCTTCCTGTCCGTGCCGCCCAGCCTGGAGGAGGCGGCGCGCATGGACGGCGCGGGCGTGTTCCGGACCTACTGGTCGATCATCCTGCCGATGGCCCGGCCCGCCCTGATCACCCTGACCATCCTGTCGTTCCAGGCGTCCTGGAACGAGTTCCCGCACACGGTGGTCGCGGTGCAGAGCCCGCAGCTGTTCACCCTGCCCCGCGGCATCGCGAACCTGGTCAGCGGCTCGCTCGGGGCGGGCACCCAGTATCCGCTGAAGCTCGGCGCGGCCCTGCTGGCCACCATCCCGGTCGCGATCATCTTCGTCGTCTTCCAGCGCTACTTCGTCCGCGGGGCAGCCGAGGGCGGCAGCAAGGAGTGACAGTGGTCCAGGGAGACCTGGGACGTCGACCCGCCGCTACAGTCACCCGATATGGTCACCTTTCCGGTCGACGACGTCACGCCCGCCGCCGAGCCGCTGCCGACGGTGCCGCTCGGCGAGCTGACCCCCGAGGCGCTGGCGGTCGGCGGCGACCCGGCCCTGCCGGTGCTGGCCGCTGACAACGGGATCCTGACACCCGATGGCGTGCATCCGCTGCTCGGCGCGATCGGGCGGGCGTTCATGGACCACCGGCCGCTGATGCTGTCCCCCGACGCGGTGTGGATCACCATCGCGCAGGGCGTCGCCCAGCACGTCCGGCTGCATGCCGAGGAGCTGCGGCCGCGGCTCGTCGGCCACACCGGCAAGCGGAGGCTCACCGTGTTCCACGACGGCGCGCCGCCGACCGACGCGCAGTCGTGGCGCGACATCGTCGACCAGCTGTCCAAGCAGCTCGGCACCGAGGTCACCGGCGCGGACCTGTTCGAGTGCGACTTCTCCACCAGCACCGACGTGGAACGGGTGGTCGGCCGGATCATCATGCTCGACGCCTACTCGCCGTACTTCGCGTACTGGCTGATCTGCGTCTGCGGCATCCCGTCGATCACGCTGACCGGCACCACAGAGGACTGGCGGCGGATCCGGGACCGAGTCGAAACGATCGCCGAGCTCGGCCTGGAGACCTGGTGCCGCTCGCTCCGGCCGATCCTCGACCAGTTCGTGCGCGCCGCGTCCGGCGACGTCGACACGGCGTTCTGGCAGCGCGTCTACAACCCGGTCGACTCGTACGGCGGGGACGTGATCACCGGCTGGGCCACCCGGTTCTACCCATACCTGGCCGGCTCGGGCCAGGTCGACTACCCGAATCCCATGCTGGACCTGCCGATCGACGAACCCGGCGGGCACCCGGTCCGCGAACCCGGCGCCATGTTCTACGACGGACCCGGCATCCGGAGCAGCTCCGTGCCGGCCACGCTCGCAACGACGGTGGTCAACATCAACGACCAAACCACCGGCGAGAACCGCGCGGTAGCCCTGCGCGCGGGACTCGTCGGCATCGCCCAGGACGACGACGGCGCGCTGCGCCCGGTCGCCGGGTGGCACCTCGCGCCCGCGACCATCCAGATCGACGACGTGCTCGACCGCGTCGTCCGCGACCACGAGACGACTCCGCCGGTGCCGCTCAGCTTCGACGACGCCAGCGAGGAGCTGGTCGCGCTGTACAGCCGGGTGGGTTCGGCCTCGCTGTGCGGCGGCGCCCTGCGGTTCCTGCCGCTTGCCGAGCACGTCCAGGTGTGGGATCAGGCCGCCGGGCAGATGGTCAAGGTCGGCGAGCTGGCCGACGGGCGCGCCCTCCTGGCGGTCATCCAGGACTTCACCATGCACTGGGCGGTCTGCCGCATCGAGCCGGCAGGCGAGCCGCACCCCCGCGACCCGGGCCGCGTGCTCGACGCCGCCGCCGACGTACCGGTGTACGGCAGCTCGCTGGCGATGCTGCTGGAGGCCGCGATGGACTCCGGTGGCGACATATCCCACCTGGAAGTCGGCCGGCTCAGCGGGTTCTCCCGCGGCGGCGACTAGCGTGTGAGCCATGGGCTCGGGAGACGGCCACGGGCACAGCCACGCGGTCACCGCGACCGGCCGGCACCGCCGGGCGCTCGTCGCGGTGCTGGCCATCTCCCTCGTCATCTTCGTGATCGAGGTCGTCGGCGCGGTGGTCACCGGCAGCCTCGCGCTGCTGGCCGACGCGGGCCACGTGCTGGCCGACGCGGGCGGGGTCGCGCTGGCGCTGGGCGCGGCCGTGCTGGCGGCCCGGCCGCCGACCGAGCGGCGCACCTGGGGCTGGGCCCGCGCGGAGGTGCTCGCCGCCGCGGTCAACGGCCTGGTCCTCGCGGGCATGGGCGTCTACGTGCTCATCGAGGGCGTACGCCGGCTGTTCGTGCCCGCCGAGGTGCACCCCGGCGGGATGGCCCTGTTCGCCGCGCTCGGCCTGGTCGGCAACGCCATCGGCATCGCGATCCTGTACCGGGTCCGCGACGCGAGCCTCAACATGCGCGGCGCGTTCCTGGAGGTCGCCACGGACACCGCGACGTCGGTGGGAGTCCTGGTCGCGGCTGCGATCATCGCGTGGACCGGTTACACCCAGGCCGACGCGATCGTGTCCATCCTCATCGGGCTGATCATCCTGCCGCGGGCGCTGAAACTGCTGCGCGCGGCCGCCGACGTGCTGCTGCAGGCCGTGCCGGCCGGCATCGACGTGAACGAGATCCGCGCCCACATCACCGGCCTGGACCACGTGGTCGGCGTACACGACCTGCACGTCTACACGGTCACCTCGGGCCTGCCGGTGCTGACCGCACACGTCGTGGTCGAGGCCGGGTGCTTCCAGGACGGACACGCGCCGCAGCTGCTCGACGCGCTCCAGCTGTGCATCAGCGGGCACTTCGACGTGGAGCACTCCACGTTCCAGCTCGAGCCGCCCGGCCATCTCGGCCACGAGCACGAGACTCACGCCTGAGCCGCGGCGTCGCGCCGTCTGCCCGCCGTCAGGACAGGCGGACCATCATCTGGTCGACCGGCGCGTAGTCGTCGGTGAGCACGGCCGCGTCACCGGTGAACGCGGCGAGCTCGGCGCCGGAGATCATCGGAACGGGCTCCTGCAGCATCGCCAGCCGGACGGCGATCGCCTGCAGGGGCAGCGGACGGGCCGACGCGACGACGAGGAAGTTGGCCCCCTCGCGGCCGTCGAGCGCGCTGCGCGGCGCGATCAGCGCCACGTGCGGGAAGACCGCCGCGACCGTGGCCATCTCGGCGCGGACGAAGCGGGTCGGCGGGCCGTCGATGACGTTCTGCACGTACACGCCGTCCCCGCCGGTCACCCGGCGGACCTGCGCCATCATCTCGCGGGTGGTGAGGTGCCACGGCACTGACAGATCACCGAACGCGTCGCCCACGACCAGGTCGGCGGAATCGTCGGGCAGGTCGCCGAGCAGCATCCGGGCGTCACCGACCACGACCCGCAGGTCGGGACCGGGGCGCAGGCCGAGCGTGCGCTCGGCCAGGTCGACCAGCCCGCCGTCGATCTCGAACACCGTGCTGCGGCTGCCGGGCCGGGTCGCGGCGAGATAGCGGGGCACCGTGAAGCCGCCGCCGCCGAGGTGCACCGCGTCGATCGCGGCACCGGTCGGCGCGGTGAGGTCGGCGACCACGCCGATCCATTGGGTGTACGCGTACTCCAGCCGGGTCGGGTCGGTCAGGTCCACGTAGGAGTGCTCGGCGGAGTTGAGGTACAGCACCCGGCCGCCCGGCCGCAGCGGGTCCGCGGTGACCTGTGCGCAGTGATACGCCGTCTCGACGTCACACGGGTCGGGCGCGAGCACCGACAGGCCGGTGCCGACGGCCAGCAGCGCCGCCGCGGCCACCCGGATGTGCGTGGTGGACGCCTTGCCCGAGCGATCGCGGGTGCGGTGCAGGTATGCCCCCAGCGCGAGCCCGGCCAGCGCGAGCAGCACCGCCGCCCCGATCATGATCACGCTGGTGGGCAGCGCCGCGACCAGGACGAATCCCGTGACCAGGGTGGCCGTCACCGCACCGAGCGTGCCCACACTGGACAGCCGCCCGACCACCTGCCCGGTCTGCGCCAGGCTGCCGAGCTGGAGCTTGACCACCATGGGCGGCACCGCGGACAGCAGCATGATCGGCACGAACACGGTCACCGCGGTCAGCGCGAGCACCACGCCGACCGAGGTGCCGCGCAGCGCCTCGCCGAGCCAGCGGACCACCGGCAGGGTGCCCGCCACGGCCAGCGCCGACAGGCCGAGCAGCGGGGCCAGCACGCGCCGCGGGTCACGGCGGTCGGCATGCCAGCCGCCCAGCCACGCGCCGTAGGCGATCGCGCCGAGTGACACGCCGATGACGGCGCTGGTCACCTGCAGGCTCAGCCCGAGGTAGGGCGCGACCAGGCGCAGTGACACGGTCTCCAGCACCAGTACGACTCCGCTGGCGAAGAAGACCAGAACCATGGCGAGCCGGTCCGGGAGGCGGGTCGGTGTTGCGGTGTCGGTCACCGTCGCGATGATACGGGCAGCCCGGAGACCGCAGGCACCATCGTCGGCCGGGCGGGACGTCTGTGTCGGCGGACGCTCGTTTCGGGACGCTCAAGCGTCCCGAAACGAGCATGGCGCAACGCAGACACCTCGGCGGCCGCGGGCTGTATCCTGCCCGGATGCCGGACGCTCTGACATACAAGTTCGCCGATTCCGCGACCGAGGAGCAGGGCATCCACCGGCTCAACCACCGAACGTTCGCCGGGGAGATCCCCCAGCACGCGACCAACCTGCAGGGCCTGCTGGTCGACCGGTTCCACGCGGAGAACACGTACGCCGTCTGCCTGGACGGCGACGAGGTGGTCGGGATGGTCTGCGGGCGCACCGCGCGGCCGTTCTCGCTGGACGGCAAGCTCCCCGGGCTGGATCGGCACCTGCCCGCCGGACGCAGGCCGGTGGAGGTACGGCTGCTGGCCGTCGACCCGCGCTACCGCCGGGGCACGATCCTGCCCCGGCTGCTCGCCATGATCGCCGAGCACTTCGCGGCCCGCGGCTGCGACCTGGCCGTGCTGTCGGGCACCACCCGCGCGCTGGAGATGTACCGGCGCATGGGCTGCGTCCCGTTCGGCCCGCTCACCGGGGAGCCGGGGGCGCAGTTCCAACCGATGTACCTGACCATCGAGGACGGCCGCCGCCAGGCCTGGACCGGCCTGTCCGAGACCGGCCGGTCCGGCGGCGGGCGGGCCGGGACCGGGCCGGACACGACGGTCGGACAGCCCGAGAACCTGCTACCCGGGCCGGTGTCGGTCGCGCCCGAGGTCGCCGCCGCGTTCGGCCGTCCGCCCGCCTACCACCGCTCGCCCGAGCACCAGGCGGTCGTGGACGCGCTGCACCGCCGCCTGGCCGCGTTCGTAAACGTCCGCCATGCACAGCTGCTGCTCGGCTCGGGCACCGTCGCCAACGACGCCGTCGCCGCCCAGCTGCGGCTGCTCGACCGACCGGGGCTGGTGCTGGCGTACGGCGAGTTCGGCGAGCGGCTGGCCGACCACGCCACCCGGACCGGCCTCGACCACGAGGTGCTGGCCGGGGCGTGGGGCGCGCCGCTGCCCTGGCCCGCGATCGAACGGGCCGTCGCCGGGCTGCCCGCGGGCGGCTGGCTGTGGTCGGTGCACTGCGAGACCTCGACCGGGCAGCTGATCGACCTGCCCCGGCTGACGCGGCTGTGCGCCGCCGCCGGGGTGCGGCTGTGCGTGGACGCGATCAGCTCGGTCGGCACGCTGCCGGTGGATCTGTCGGGGGCGTACCTGGCCACCGGCACCAGCGGCAAGGCGCTCGGCGGGTACCCCGGGCTGTCGATGGTGTTCCTGCAGGAGCTGCCCCGGCCGTCGCCCGGCCTGATCCCCCGCTACCTCGACCTGGGCTGCTACGCCGAGGCAGGCGGGATCGCGTACACCCAGTCCTCGAACCTGGTCGCGGCGCTGGACACGGCGCTGGCCGTCACCGACTGGCCGGACCGGTACGCGCGCCTGGCCCGCGCCTCGACGTGGCTGGACGCCCGGCTGCGCCGCCTCGGGCTGGCCGTGGTCGCCTCGCGCGCGGACGCCGCCCCGGGCATCGTCACGATCGCGCTGCCCGCCGCGCTCCCGGCCGCCGCGGTCGGGGCACGCCTGGAGCAGGCGGGTTACCTGCTCGCGTACCAGAGCGGCTACCTGCGCGACCGCAACTGGCTGCAGATCAGCCTGATGGGCCGCTGGACCTGGCCCGCCCTCCGCGGCCTGCTGGCCGCCCTGGCCGCCCTGGCCGTCCGCCCCGGCTGACGGGCCGCCTCACCTGCCGCATCCCGTCGCGGGCCCGCCACGACCAGCAATCGCCCGCGGCCGATGCCGAGAGGTCCGGCACACCCGGGAACCGGACGCCACCGACCGCCGACCAACGCTGACCGAGCCGCCATGGCCGGACGGCGCCCCGCGCGCCGCCGGTCGGGCTCGGCGACGGTGCGGTGATGGGGAGGATTGTGGACATCTCGGTGAAGGCGTCGCGTCGTGCGCTGCACTGGCTGCTGGCCGTGGCCGCGGGGCTGGCGGCGGCGCTGCTCCCGACGGGCGCGGCCTGGGCACACGAGGTCGGCGGGGTCGGCGCGACCAACTTCACCACCACGCTGTCCGCGCTGTCGCCCGCCGTGTCCGGCGTCCGCCTGGCCGTGGTCGAGAACGGCTCCCGCCTGGAGCTGCGCAACACCACCGCCCGCGAGGTGGTGGTACGCGGCTACAGCGACGAGCCGTACGCCCGGATCGGCCCCGACGGCGTCTGGCTCAACGACAGCTCGCCCGCCACCTACCTCAACACCGACCGGTTCGCGAGCACGACCGTGCCCGCCGACGCCGACCCGACCGCGGCGCCGCGGTGGCGCAAGATCTCCGACGACACCGTGCACCGCTGGCACGACCACCGCATCCACTGGATGCTCAGCACCCTGCCCACCGCCGTCGCCGCCGCCCCGACGACCGCGCACCGGGTGTCGGACTGGCACGTCGACCTCGACTACGGCGGCACGGTCCTGTCCGCGACCGGATCCCTCGACTGGGCGCCCGGCCCCTCCCCCATCCCCTGGTACCTGCTCGTCGCCGTCGCCGCGCTGCTCGTCGTCGCCGCGGTGTTCACCCGCCGCGCGCACGCGCTGCTCGCCGCCGCGCTGGGCGCGCTGATCGCCGCGGACGTGCTGCACGCGGCCGGCATCGCGCTGGTCACCGCGGGCAACGTGCCCGAACGCATCAGCGCGTTCCTCGGCGACGGCATGACCGGCCTGCTCATCTGGCCGTTCGGCCTGGTCGCGGCGGTGCTGATCGCCAAGCGGGCGACGTTCTTCGGGTTCGTGGCGATGGGCGTGGGCGGGCTGCTGTCGTCGATGATGGCGCTCGACGACGCGCCGGTGTGGTGGCGCTCGTCGGCCCCGTCGGCGCTGCCCGCCGACCTGAACCGCGCAGGCGTCGCCCTGGTCGTCGGGCTCGGCGCGGGCCTGCTGCTGGCGGGCCCGCTGCTGTGGCGGCGTTTCAAGCCCGCGTCCCATCGGACGACCGGCAGCCCGACCTCGACCGCACAGGGCGACCTCGCCGACGGCGACCCGCAGGTCGCCGAGCACCTCGACGGGACCGCGCCGGGCCCGGCCGGAACTCGCGTCACCGGCGAAGCTGCCGAAGGCTTGGCGGCCGACCCAGTGTCAGCGGGCAGCACATCCATTGACAGCGGCATCGCGGGCGAACACGAGAGTGCACCTCCGGTGGTTCTGGGCGCCCGCGCGGCCCGAGCGGCGGCCTCCCCGACGCTCGACGTCACAGCGGAGCCGGAGCAGGCCGGGGCCGCCACCGTGGGCCGCCGTGGCTTCGCCGGAACCCTGGCCGCGGGCGGGGTCGGGGCGATCCTCGGCGCGGCGGGCGGCATCGCCGCAGGCACACCCGGCGAGCCTGTGGCACCGACCGGCGGGACCCCGGCCGAGCCGCTTTCCGGCGTCGGCGCGACCCGGATCGCGTTCCACGGCGAGCGCCAGGCAGGCATCACCACCCCGGCCCGCCCGCAGGCCCGGCTGCGGATCGTCGCGTTCGACCTGGCCGACGGCGTCGACCGGGCCGGGCTGCAGGGCCTGCTGCGCCGCTGGACCCAGGCCGCCGCGCAGCTCAGCCAGGGCCTGCCGCTGGGCGACACCGGCGACGACGTGGTCACCGGCGCGGGCCCGTCCTCGCTCACGGTCACCGTCGGATTCGGGCCGAGTCTGTTCGGCAAGGCGGGCCTGCCGGCCGCCGCCCGGCCCGCCGAACTCACGCCGCTGCCCACGTTCCCCGGCGAGCAGCTGGATCCCGCGCACAGCGACGGCGACCTGTGCCTGCTGGTACACGCCGACGACGCGCTCGTCGCGTTCCGCGCCGCCCGCGCGCTGACCCGGCTGGCCGCGCCGCAGGCCCGGGTGCGCTGGCAGCTCGACGGGTTCAACAACAGCCCCGGCGTCACACCCACCGCCGCCACCGGCCGCAACCTGATGGGGCAGCTCGACGGCACGAACAACCCGCAGCCCACCGACGAGGACTTCACCGCGAAGGTCTACGTCACCGATCCGGCCGCCCCGGCCTGGTTGCGCGGCGGGTCCGTGCTGGTGGTACGCCGCATCCGGATGCTGCTCGACGACTGGGACACCCAGCCGCGGGAGGCTCAGGAGCGGGTCATCGGCCGGCGCAAGGACACCGGCGCGCCGCTCAGCGGTGGCGAGGAGCGCACGCCCGCGAACTTCGGCACGACCACCGGCGACGGCGCGCTGGCCATCCCCGCCGACGCGCACATCCGCCTGGCCACGCCCGCGTTCAACAACGGCGCGGCGATGCTGCGGCGCGGCTACTCGTACAGCGAAGGCGATGCGGCCGGGCTGATCTTCCTGGCCTGGCAGGCCGACCCGCGGCGAGGTTTCATCCCCGTCCAGCAGCGCCTGGCCGCCACCGACGCCCTCAACCGCTTCATCAGGCACGAGACCAGTGCCCTGTTCGCGATGCCGCACGGCGTCGCGCCCGGCGACCACCTCGGCCAGGACCTTTTCGGAGACGATCCGGCATGAGCACACGATTCACCCCACGCGTGCTGGTCCTTCCGGCAGCGCTCGTCCTCACCTTCGCCCTGTCCGGGTGCGCGCTATGGGGTCTGGAGGGCGGACCCGACGCCGAGGGGGCAGCTACACCGCCCGCGGCCGCCACCGCCCCGCCCGCTGCGGCAGCGGTCCAGGGCCCCGACGGCGTACAGCGGATCGAGATCATCGTCGACGACGAACTCCGGCTCACGCCGCAGGTGGTGACGGCGCGACCGGGCCGCATCGAGCTGACGTTCCGCAACACCGGCCTGACCCCCCACGACATCGCGCTGCGCATCCCCGCCGCGACAGGCACCGGCAACATCAACGGCTCCGCCACCGACACCGTCACCGTCGAGGTCACCGAGCCCGGCACCTACCCCATGCCCTGCCTCTACCACGGCACCTCCGGCATGCGCGGCACCCTCGAAATCCGCTGACCTCCGGGATCAAATGTCAGTTGTGGTCGCCGGGGCGATATGAACCCCAAATACATGATCACGACAGCCGGTGAGCTGCGGCGTCCATGATTGTCATGGCAGGTTGACTGGTGTGGTGTGACGGATAGCGTCACGTTGCCGCACGGTCGGAGCCTGCTAACCTCGGTCTTTCGCTAATTGTTGATCGAGGTTGAGATCCGGCCGGTTGATCTTCGAGGGTTGATGCTGCAAGTCGCGGGCGGCGCCGATGACCCGGCGCGATGGCCGGGGTCTTCCAGGAATGCTCGTTGGGCTACGGGGTCGCGTTTCAGGTGATCGGTTGTGGCAGTGCGGCGAGGCGCTCGAAGGCGGTGACCAGGTCGGTGGCCCAGGGCCAGCCCTCGGCGATGCGAAGGCGGGTGCGCCTGGCCGAGCGGGTGATCCGGGCGGCGACGTGCAGCAGCCGGTAGCGCAGCTTCTTGGGCTCGGCGACGGCCATCTCGCCGTTCAGGAGCAGGTGCTGGGTCCAGGCAAGTAAGTCGATGCCGGTCAGCGCGAGTTCCAGCCAGGCCTGGCTGATTGCGAACACGCGGGAGGGGAACCGACCGAAGCCGGTGTCCTTGCCGGTGCGGATGCGATCCTCGACCCGGGCGTGGGCGCGGTGGCGGGCTTCCAGATACTGGATCGACCCGCCGCATACGGGGGTGTCGGTGGCCATGACCTGGTGGCGCATTCCTTCGATGGTGTCGAACAGCGACAGTTGCGCGCCGGGGTGCGGGCGTTCGCGGCGCACGATGAACCGGGTGCCCTGCGGGTAGCCGGCCAGCAGTTCGGCGGGCAACCGGCCGGTGATCTCGCAGATCTCGGCTCCGTCGCGCGGTTCACCATCGGCGTCCAACGCGGGGATCCAGCCGGTGGCGGCGCGGATCGCCTCACGGACCGGTTCGGTGATCGCCACGCCGACGGAGAACCGGATGTCGATGCCCTGCTCACGCAGGCCGCGGATATAGGCCAGGAACCCGTGGGTGCAGCCGGCCGAGTCGCTGCGTACCAGGATCTGCGTGCCGTGCCGGTGGGCGTCGGGAATCTGCGCCAGGGCCTGGTCGAGGACGGTGACGTGGTCGGCTGTGGTGTTCGACCCGGCCCGGCCTTCGCGCAGCAGGCCGGCCAGGGCCTCGCGGGTGCCGTCGAGGAAGCAGAACAGCGGGTGGAACCCGAAGGTCATCTTCCACGTGCGGGTCGCGGACTGCTTCTCCGAGTGGCAGACCACGATCGAGGCGTCGACGTCGAGGACCAGCCCCGCCACCGGCATGCCAGCCGCGGTCGAGCCCGGCAGGCACCCGCGAGTCTCGATCGTCTGCGCCCACGCCAACTCCCGCGCGCTGGCGCGAGCCTGCCGTAGTTGCGTCAACGCCGCAGCGTCCATGCCGGACAGCACCCGCCACGCGGGCGGGTCCGAAGCGACGGCACCGAACAGGCCCGCCTGGTCGGCGATCGCCTCCCCGCCGCCGGCCAGCATCACCGCCAGATCGACCGCGACCCGGCCGGGGTCATGGCCGGACTGCCGCCGCCTCAACAACGCGAGCGCGTCACTGAACGCACTGGTCAGCCCGGTGGCATCGGCGACATCAACCAACAGGCGCGTACCGGCTGTCCGACCACGCCCCGCCCGCCACCACTGACAACGATCTACGGACGTGCTGCGGTAACCTGCATCCGGTGAGTGCCTTCTGTGACGGGCGATCTGGGCCTTAGAGGCTCAACGAAATTGGCGGGGGTCAGCTGACGCGACTGGGTGTCCAGAGTGGACCCCTGCGGTGAAGGTGCCCGCGACTCTCAGTGATCATCTTGTTGTCTACGCAAGTCGATCACAAGTGAAGAGCCGCGGGCATGGAAGATGCTACGACCCGGCTGCTGGGCCTCGACGGCCTGACTGTCACCGGGGTCGCCGACGGGCCGCTCGGCCCGGTCGTTGATCTGATCACCGCTGATGAGCAGGCACGCCGGTGTCCGGTGTCCGGAGTGCGGCACGCCGGCACGCCGGTCGAAGGGCCGGCGGGTGACCCGGCCGCGCGACCTGCCGGTCGGCGGGCGTCCCACCAGGTTGCGTTGGTACAAGCGCCGCTGGCGCTGCGACGAGCCCGGCTGCCTGCGCGCCTCGTTCACCGAGGCCGTGGCCGCCGTCCCGGCCCGCAAAAGGTTGACCACCCGGCTGCGGTCGGCCGCCGGCGCGGCGGTCGCCGACGGTGGGCGCACGATCGTGCAGTCCGCACGAGATCACGACGTGTCGTGGCCGGTGGTGGCCGCGGCGTTCACCACACACGCCGCCGCGGTGCTGCCCGACCAGCCGCAACCGGTGTAGGTGTTGGGCATCGACGAGGTCTGCCGGGGTCGGGCGAAGTGGGAGTTCGACGAGGTCACACAGTCCTGGCGGACCGTCGTCGACCGCTGGCACGTGGGCTTCGTGGACCTGTCCGCCGGGCAGGGCCTGCTCGGGCAGGTCGAGGGCCGCACCGCCCAGGTCGTAGCCGACTGGCTCCTGGCCAGGCCGAAGGCGTGGCGCAAGCAGGTCCGGTTCGTGGCCATCGACATGTGCACGGTGTTCAAGTCCGCGATCCGGCAGGCACTGCCCCACGCCCAACTCGTCGTCGATCATTTTCATGTGGTGCAGCTGGCCAACGCCACGGTGACCGGGGTCCGCCGCCGGGTCACCGTGCAGGTCCGCGGTCGGCGCGGCCGCAAAAGGCAGTCGCGAGTGGGAGCTGCGCAACCGGCTGACCCGCTCAGCGGCCCGGATGGCCGGTGACCAGGTCGCCGAGCTCGAAGGCGAGCTCAAGGGCCTACCGGCGCGGATCGGCGTGCCGATCCTGGCGGCGTGGAACGCCAAGGAGGACCTGCTCGACCTACTCGCATTGGCCCGCACCGACCCGAACCGTGAGGACGTCGCCGACCTGCTCTACTGGTTCTACCGCCGGTGCGCCGAGTCCGGCCTGCCCGAGCTGGAGCGTCTGGCCACCACGGTGCAGACCTGGTGGTCGGAGATCCTGGCGTTCATCCGCACTGGGATCACCGACGCCGGCTCCGAGGGCACCAACCGGGTGATCAAGACCGTAGGCAGGGACGCATACGGCTTCCGCAACCCGTCAACCAGCGGCTACGCACCCGCTGCGCCACTACTCGGCGAAGCCGCGGCCACCTCGACCTCCGCTAACTTCGCTGAGCTCTCATGACCCCAGGCCAGCTGAAAGCAGGATCCGCACGCTCACTAGATGATCAAGTTCGACCGGGTCTGTCTCACGCCACGCATCCCAGCCGTCGCCACGTTTGGTGCGCTCAACCACCTGCGAACAATCCAGGCAACCCCGAAACTCGCGCGTGAGGATCGTCCCGTCCTCGCGACGGCTACTCGAGCCGACCGACTGCGCCAGCAACGCACCACCGCACAGCGGGCATCCTTCGTGAGGATCAGCCTGCGGCACCGCCTTGGCGGGACGTGGTTCGGACGCCCACCGTCCGGGAGGCAGGAGCGCCCAAAGGCGCGGCAGCCGCTCGGGGGCGCGCTCGGCGTCGTCGGCACCGGGTTCCCAGTCCGGCGGCAGAACCTCGCCAGACCCTGCCGACTGAGGGCGGGCATCCAGCGCTTCCCAGAAGGCGTCCTCGTCGCCGCCGCTGATCCCGGCGAACGCGGACGATGCTGCGAAGAGCAGGTCTTCGCTGAAGAGCGCCATCCGCTCACAGCGACCCTCGGCGATGTCGATGACGACGGGGTGACCGGCGAGGGAGTCGGGGTCGGCGAAGATCTGCTCTACGGTCCGGCGCCCCAAGCCGGCGAGCCCAGCCCTGAATGACGAGAAGGCGTCGTCGGAGATGTAACCGGTGATGAGCTGACACGCGACGGCCACCTCCCACGTGTCCAGCCGCGCGATCACCTCGCCCAGGAGGTCGTCGAAGTCGAGGATCTCGTTGCGTGACAACGTCATCAGTCGCGCGACCAGCGCTTCGGCAACCGCGGCCTCGTCAAACGGACCCGTCGCAACGCCCGCATCGTCACGCGCCCGATCCACGATCCACCAGAACTCGTCGATCTCCACCACGACAGTATGCCGATCACTCAACTCGGGCGCGCACCAGCCACAACCGCGAAGACGTCGCCGCTCTGCTCTATCGCTTCTACCGCCGCTGCGCCGAGTCCGGTCTGCCCGAGGTGGAGCGCCTGGCGACCACCGGCCAGACCTCGTAACCGGAGATCCTGGCGCAACCCGTCAACGCACCCGCTGCGCCACGGCGCGCCTACCGTGGCCACCTCAACCCCCGCTAAGTTCGTTGACCCGCCTTAGACAAGTCAGATCTTCCCAGATCAGAGGGCACTTCCTCTTTCTTGATCCACGATGCGGACAGCCCTTACCGAAGGGCCGAGGCTAATCGCTACTCCAATGCGTCGAGAACCCATGCATCGACCTCGCCTACGGTACGCAAAAAATCTTCGCGGCCCAGATGTGTCCCATTAACAGAAATGTAGATCCGAAATTGGCCGTACCTAGCCCAGAAGATCCACATCGCACAGGAATCTATTCCTTTACTCAATGTGTCGTCGATATCTACGCAAAAGGTATCTTTTTCATCTGCCCCGAACTTGATCTCACCATTTACCCCAATAACCTTTGAAGGATAATTCCGTTCAAAGTTGCGGCGGACTGACGACAAATAGTCCCAACGGGCAACTAATTCGTTCCGGCCACGATATATCTCTTGAAAATAGGTAATCCTGCGCTTTCCAGGGGCCAAGGCCGTCCAGACCTCGGTGACCCCAGAGTCTGAACCGTTCGAGGTCTCCAACTTCCACGACTGGGCGGCAAGCACGGTGTTGCGAGCGGGCGACATCACGAGTGCCTTTGTGTCCACGCCCGGATTCTGAGGAAATATCAAAACCCCGCCGACCACAATCATAATGGCGAGGACTAGCACCATACCGAGATACAGTTTACGCATTTTCTTCGGAGCACTCAGACGACGCGGAGGCATGACATCACCTGATCTTTCCCTCGTTTGCTTGGAGGTACGCGCCTTGCTGGCCCATGATGCTCATGTACAAAATCTGTGTAGTAATCTGCTCGGGACGATATCGGCTCTGCAGATCAATGCCAATTTGAGTCGAGATCGCGTCCGATCTTTCAGACTGCCCTGTAACCGGATTTTTAGGGATCGGCAGGTTTACCGACTGCAACATTTCGGAGTCAATGGCCGCTTCTCGACCCACATAGCCGTAGTGCACATTCGAGAAAATGTCATAGAAAATTTCGGCGCCAGTGACCGGATCTACTGCGTATTTCGATCCACCCCACATTGCTTGGATTGTAGGTTTGTGATCCCATTTGCAATCTTTGCACACTAGATGCATAAAGTCATCGAGCGCGTTTATCTGACTTGCCGTCGTTCCACACATACCGAAGAAATATGCCATGAACCCGCATCCGTTGCCCATTTGCCACTCGATATTACCCACATCTGGTCCAGCTGAATTCTTCTGGATCTCAGTAACGGTCAAGGCCAACGCCTTGCAGAGTTCCGATTCCGGTGCCACGGCGCACGGGTCAGTGCCGCCTTGGGTCGACTTCTGCGGAAGCTTCGGAAGCTTAATGACCTGGCGCGTGTGGCTCTTCAAATCACTCGACCGCTTGTCGTCAATGATTAGACTCTGCCCGTCACGGGATGGCTTCACCGTGTACTTGCAGGCGTCATCGCCACACGCTATGAGTCCGCTCGGGTCGCTGTATGTCACAGGGTTGCTATTACTGTAGGCATACGCATTCCATTGCTGGGGATTCTTCAGGTCCATTACTGGGTCCACGGTGATGAAGCGGCCAAGCGTCGGATCATACTCGCGGGCACCGAGGTGGGTCAGGCCAGTGTCGTCGCGTTGGCCTCCTACGTAGCCCTTCCCGCCGACGAACGCAGTCTGCGCCCCTCGGAACTCACCGTAAGGCAAGGTTCGATTGTGGGCCGCCTCGAGGGTGACGGAGTCGATCTGGACCTGCTGGGTACCGTTATGGTCGGCGCAGGTCCACGCGAGACCGCTCGCGCGACGCACAGCGACGGCCTTTCCACCCACCGTGTAGTAGCGGGTGCCGAGCACCGGCCCGCCGTCGGTCCGTAGCTCCAGGTCGGTGCCGCCGAGGTAAAGGGTGGTCTTGCCAGGTGCCCGGCTGAAAAGGCGGTTGCCCTCAGCGTCATATAGATAGCTGCTGTTGTTTGTTCCTTCGGTGAGGGTGGCGAGATGTCCTTCGGGATCCCAGGCGAGGGTCTGATTCACACCAGTCACCGTCTGCCTGGTCAGCGTGTTGCCAGCGCTGTCGTAGGTGAAGTTGCGCGTCGATGTGGCCAGCGGGCCGTTTGCAGTGACGCTTGTCAGCGAGTGCGGTCGGGCCGTATCAGCACCAGGGACCGTGTACGTCCAGGCGGTATCGCCGGAAGCTCCCCTGTCCGTCTGGGTCAGGCGGTTGCCGACCCTGTCAAAGGTCCACTGGCGCCAGTATGGATCGGCTCCCGCTCCGCCAGCAATCGGGGCGGCCGAGCAGTCCCAGGTCGAATTGGTCCAGGCTTCGGTTAAGCGACGCAGGTGGTCGTACTTGAAGCATTCAACCTGGTCTCGGGTGCCGCTCAGCTTACCGGCGATTGCCGTAATGTTGCCGACTGCGTCATAGCCGTAATCCGTGGTGAACTTGTCGTCGAAGGCTCCTGTCGTGGTCTGGTTCTCGGCGTCGATCTGAGTGGTTAGCAGTCGCCCCGTGGCTTCGTCGTGGGTAAATGTCTGGCGCAACTGCTTTCCAGCGTGGCCGTGCAGAGTTTGTGCGGTGGTGCCGTCCCATCGGTAGGTGATGTCGGCGAGGTAGTCGTCTACCCCCTTAACTGCGGTGGGCAGCCCCTGCGTGGTGTAGGTGGTGGTAATGGTCTCTGCGGGCAAACCCCCGACCGTGGGCAGGGCGACCGTGGCGGGCGCGCCGTTGTCCTTGTAGGTCATGGTGGTGGTGTAGTCACCGGCAAGTGCACCGTTCTCGGCCGTAGCTGCGATGGTCGTCCGGGCAGTCAGTGGCCGGTAGGCGTCGTCGTAGGCGTCGATGCGGTTAACGTAGGCAGCGGTGCCGGGCTGGTTGTAGCCGCCGATGTAACGAACCGAATGGGTGAGCTGGCCATTGGCGACGGTGTCATAGAGCCATATACGACCAGGAGAAGCCGCCGGCCGAGCCACCGCCCTGCCACGACGCGGTCTGCGACAGCTGCGTCGCCGCGAACGTGCCCGTCTCAGACGATGCACCCGCCGCCAGCGCCACCATCACACTGCCATCACCGGCGCCCTCAGCCACCGGCGCAGGGCTGCCACTCGGCGCGTCTGCAGCCGGTTCCGGCACGGCCGGGTCGGCGGGCGGGTGCGCGATCTGCGTGTCCTCACCGGTCACCTGCACCGATGGCAGGCCCACCGTCGCCGGGGCCTCCTCGACCGGGGACGGGTCCACCAGCGGATCAGCGTCCGTCGCCGCGGGTGCGGCCATCAGGTCGACATCCGCCGACACGGTCAACGCGGAGGCGTTGTTGACCGACTCCAACCGGGTCCGGCTCTTGCACGCGTCCTTGTCCGGTGTGCTCACCGCGCAATCGGCCAGCAACACCACACCAACCCGCTTGGCCCAATCGCCACCGTACGCATCGTGGAAATCGCCGTAGCCGATCTCCACCCGCACCCGCGCCTGGCCCGACAGCCCATCTGCGCGCGACAGCTTCAACGCCACCGCAGCCCCGGCCCTACCCGCCGCGGCACGGTCAACAACCTCGACCCGCACCTTCTCCGGCGCACCACGCCCCGCCGCCGCATCCGCCAACGCCCGACCCGACTGCACCTCCGACGACGTGTCCACCGACGACACCGTCACCGGCAGTCCACCCACCAAGGCAGTACCGCGACGCCCACCCGACGCCTGCACCGGCAGATCCACCACCGCCGACGCCGCCTGCGGGAAAGACACCGGCGCAGCCCGCCACGGCTTCGGCTGCGTACGCTGCACGCGCTCGCCCTTCACCGCCGACACCTCCACCGACCGGTCCGCCTGCGGCTCACCACCCGTGCCGGCAGCCACCGCCGGCTCCGGCATGAAAGGCAGCAGACCGGCCAGCAGCACCACCGACAACAACGACGGCAGTCGACGACCAAGCGAACGACGGCGCACAGACCCGACCACAACAGCTCCCCCATGTCGAAGATCACGGTGGGGGGAGCCTAGGAAGATCGTCTTCAATGGTCAAGACCACGAATCAGGCATTACATAGCGTGAACTGGACCAACCCACATCGACCTGCAAGCCGAGAACGTGGATGAATGATCAAGTCGCCAATTTCGACGCTGCGTAATTGCCACGCCAATAAGCTGTAGGCCCTCGTAGACGTAGAGCCGGCGCTCGCTCCGTCATCCGCCGGGCTCCACCCCGAGCGACGATCTCCGCCCAACCCCGACCCACCACCCCAAGACACGATGCGCGCTGGTCCTACACCTACGCTGACGGCCAGATGACTCAACAGGGTTGGAACGGTTGGGATTCATCCATCGAGCCGTTTGGCGAGCCGGTGGACCCCCGATAGGCGCCAGCGCCGGCCCGCACTGGTTGTGCTGTTCGTTGTCGCGCCGAGGACCAGTCCGTTCGCGACAACGAGTACGCCCAGGACCTGGGTGAGGCCGGGCAGGGTGTGGTCCTGGAGGGAGGCGGCGACCAGGGTGGCCGCGGGCACGACGCCGGTGAACATGCCCGCCCGTTCGACGCCGAGTTTGCCCATCCCGGTGAACCACGCCACGAACGCCACCACGGTCATCATCACGGCCAGGTAGAGCAGCGTCAGCGTCTCGGTCGCGGTCGGCGGGCGCAGCCGGCCCACCTCGCCGGTGGCCAGAGTCGCGACGACCAGCATCGGCACCGCCAGCGCGCAGCTCCACGCCGACACCCGCACCGCCCCGAGCCGGGGCAGCACGTCCGCGGCGAGCAGCGAGAACATCACCTCGCAGACGAGCGTGCCCAGGGCGGCGAGGGTGCCGACGGTGTCCGCCACGCCGGTGCCGTGGACCAGCGTGGTGCCCCCGACGACGATCAGCGCCGCCACCACGAGTCGGGCGGCGGGGCGCTCGCGGCGCAGCAGCGGCCCGGTGAGCGCAAGGCCGAGCGGCGCGGCCCCGACCACGGTGCCGACGACGGCCGGGTCGGCGTGTTCGAGCGCGGTCAGCAGCAGCGTGTTGAACAGCGCGAGGCCGAACAGGGCGACCCCGGCCAGCACCAGCAGGTCGCGGCGGCAAGGGCGCACGGGCACGCCCCGCAGTCGTGGGAACAGCCGCAACAGCGCGGCCAGCAGGATGGCGGCCAGCGCGTACCGCATGGTCTGGCCGGTGAGCATCGGGTAGTCAAGCAGGAGCCGGCTCAGGCTGAACGAGCCGCCGAGGATGATCATGCCAAAGGTGCACAGGGCCGCACCGGCGAGGCTGTCACGGTTCACGTCCTGACGCTAAGGTTCGGATTGGTATCCCATACAGGGCCACTTGCCGCACCGAATCGAGGACCAATTGGCGGTACGCGAAGCGCTGGTCGACCTGGACCGGGCCCGCCCCGGTGTCGGCGAGCGGCTGACCGGGGCGCTGCGGGACGCCATCGCCCAGCAGCGCATCCCGCCCGGCACCCGGCTGCCGTCCAGCCGGGACCTCGCGGCCGACCTCGGCGTGTCCCGCGGGCTCGTGGTGAGCGCCTACGAGCAGCTCGTGGCCGAGGGCCGGCTGGTGAGCCGCCGCGGCTCCGGCACCGTCGTCGCGCCGGCCGCCGCCGCGGCGACCGACCACGGACACCCGTCGGCCACGCCCGCGCCGTCCGGTGTCGCAGCCCTGCGCCCCGGCGTGCCGGACCTGGGCATGTTCCCGCGGGCTGCATGGCGGCGGGCGTACGAGCGGGCGCTGACCTCGGCCCTGGACTCCGATCTGGACTACACCGACCCGGCCGGCGTGCCACGGCTGCGCGCCGAGCTCGCGAGCTACCTCGGCCGGGTCCGCGCGGCCCGGGTCGGCGCGGACGCGGTCGTGGTCACCACCGGCGCGGCCCAGGCCCTGAGCCTGCTCGGCCGGGTGCTGGCGGCACGCGGCATGGACGTGGTCGGCGTCGAGGATCCGGGCAGCGCGGGCATCCGCGACCACCTGCTCGCGCACGGGCTGCGCCTGCGGCCGGTGCCCGTCGACGACCGAGGGCTGGTGGTGTCCGCGCTGGGTGACGTGCAGGCGGTGTTCGTGACGCCCGCGCACCAGTTCCCGGTCGGCGCCGTGCTGGCCCCGGAGCGCCGGGCCGACCTGATCGCCTGGGCACGGCGAACCGGCGGCCTGATCATCGAGGACGACTACGACGCCGAGTTCCGCTACGACCGCGAGCCGGTCGGCTGCCTGCAGGGGCTCGCCCCGGAGGTGGTCGCGCTGGTCGGCTCGGCCAGCAAGGCACTCGCGCCGGGCCTGCGGCGGGGCTGGCTGGTCCCGCCGCCGGCCTGGCTGGCCGCGGTGCGCCGGGCCAAGTGCGACGCGGACATGGGCGGTTCGGCCCTGGAGCAGCTCGCCTTCGCCGAACTCCTCGGCAGCGGCGGCTACGACCGGCACCTGCGGCGCGCCCGCAGGGCTCAGCGGACCCGCCGCGACGCGCTGGTCGCGGCACTGCGACGGCACCTCCCGCAGGTCCGCGTCTCCGGCATCGCCGCGGGCCTGCACCTGGTGGCCGAGCTCCCGGCCGGCGTCGACGACCGCACGCTGGTCGCCCGGGCCCGCGCCGCCGGGCTGGGTCCGCTGGCCCTGTCCGACCTGCGCCTCGGCACCACGGGCCCGCCCGGCCTGGTGCTCGGCTACGCCGCGCAGTCCCCCGACGAACTGGCCGCGGCCGTGGCGACGCTGGCGGGTCTGCTGTAACGACCCTGGTGCCGCACGCTCATAACACATCGGCGTCCATGATCACCTGGTGGTCCGTGATCGTCTCATCCCACGGCGGTGGCAATCTGATCGTGTGTCACGCCCCTCCGGTCCTGCCGAGCACTGGCAGTCCGTCTACCATCGCACCGCCTCGCACCAGGTCAGCTGGTACCAGGCCGAGTCCGCCATGTCGTTGCGGCTCATCGAGTCGGCCGGCCCCGGCCGCTCCGTCATCGACGTCGGAGCCGGCGCCTCCACCCTCGTGGACGCGCTGCTCGAGCGCGGCTACACCGACGTGACCGTGCTGGACATCGCCCCGTCCGCGCTCGAGGTCGCCCGGCAGCGGGTCGGCGCGCGCTCCGGTGCCGCGCACTGGATGAACCGCGACCTGCTCACGTGGGCGCCGCTGCGGCACTACGACGTGTGGCACGACCGCGCGGTGTTCCACTTCCTCACCGACCCGGCCGACCGCGACCGCTACCGCCGCGTGCTCGACGCCGCCGTCGCGCCCGGCGGCCAGGTCGTCATCGGCGTGTTCTCCGAGGCCGGCCCCGAGACGTGCTCGGGCCTGCCGGTGGCTCGTTTCCACCAGGAGAGCCTGGCCGTGCAGTTCCCCGGCTTCCAGGTGGTGCAGGTCGAGCGCGAGCACCACTACACCCCGAGCGGCGAGTTGCAGCCGTTCCTGTGGCTGCGGCTGGCGCGTACGCCCGGAACCGGCCCGTCGGAGTGGCGGCCCGAGCCGGCACCGCGGCCCGGACGCCTTTACTGATCATTCGTGATCCGCGGAGCGGTCGCTCCGCGGATCACGGGCGGCTGACCGTCGCCTGCTGCTGCGGAGGCGGTCGCGGCCACCCCAAAGGCGCGGAGGTCACGGGCGAGGGACCGTCGTGCTTGGACTCTGCGCGCTAGGGTGCGAACTGTCGTTCGGTCTTGCTAAGCGAGCCTGAGTTTGTGGGTGTCTGGCTGGCCTTGGTGCGGGCTGGCGTGGTGATGGCGGTTGTTGTCGGTGGTGCTCGTTACGCTGGATGTCCTATCTCGACCGGGGGGTTTGGTGTCGGTGGG
>NZ_VIQO01000033.1 GCF_007483665.1 Catellatospora sichuanensis | reverse complement strand
TAGAGTTACGGCGGCCATGGCGGAGGGGAAACGCCCGGTAACATTCCGAACCCGGAAGCTAAGCCCTCCAGCGCCGATGGTACTGCAACGGGGACGTTGTGGGAGAGTAGGACGCCGCCGGACAAACGTTCCATACGAGGGCCTCCCCGCCAGGGGTAGGCCCTCGTGTGCGTTGTGCCGCCGATTTCCGGCAGCATCAGGAAGGATGTACCCGTGAACTCGAGTTCCAACGACAAGCCCGGACAGGACTCGTCCGGCCAGACCGGCCGCGGTGGCGGCGGGTCTCGCTCCGAGAGGGGCGGGTACGACCGTTCTCACGGCAAGCGTGAAGGTTTCCGGCGCGACGGCGACCGCGCCCGTGGTTTCGACGGCGGTTACGAGAAGCCGCGCAGCACCGGTGAGCGCGGCGCGCCCCGGCGTGACGGTGACGACCGCGGCGCTTCCCGCGCCGGCGGCGACCGTCGTGAGGGCGGCTTCCGCAGTGCCGGTGACCGTACCGGTGGTGACCGGGGCGGGTTCCGTGGTGGTGACCGGGACCGTGCCGGCGGCGGCGACCGCGGTGGCTTCCGTAGTGGCGGCGACCGTCCGAGCTACGGCGACCGTCCCGGCGGCAGCCGTGAGGGTGGTTTCCGTTCGGGCGGTGGCGCTGATCGTGGTGGGTTCTCCCGTGGTGGCGACCGTCCGAGCTACGGCGACCGCAGTGGCGGCAGCCGTGAAGGTGGTTTCCGCAGTGGCGGGGACCGTGAGCGTTTCGGTGGCGGTGAGCGCCGTGAGGGCGGCTTCCGCAGTGCCGGTGACCGTACCGGTGGTGACCGGGGCGGGTTCCGTGGTGGTGACCGGGACCGTGCCGGCGGCGGCGACCGCGGTGGCTTCCGCAGTGGTGGCGACCGTCCGAGCTACGGCGACCGTGCCGGCGGCAGCCGTGAGGGTGGCTTCCGCAGTGGTGGCGACCGTGCCGGCGGCGACCGCGGCGGGTTCTCCCGTGGTGGCGACCGTCCGAGCTACGGCGACCGCAGTGGCGGCAGCCGTGAAGGTGGTTTCCGCAGTGGCGGGGACCGTGAGCGTTTCGGTGGCGGTGAGCGCCGCGAGGGCGGCTTCCGTAGCGGTGGCGACCGTCCGAGCTACGGCGACCGTCCCGGCGGTAGCCGTGAGGGTGGTTTCCGCAGTGGTGGCGACCGTGCGGGTGGTAGCCGTGAGGGTGGCTTCCGTAGTGGTGGCGACCGTGCGGGTGGTAGCCGTGAGGGTGGTTTCCGCAGTGGTGGCGACCGTGCGGGTGGTAGCCGTGAGGGTGGTTTCCGCAGTGGTGGCGACCGTGCGGGCGGTAGCCGTGAGGGTGGCTTCCGCAGTGGTGGTGACCGTCCGAGCTACGGCGACCGTCCCGGCGGCAGCCGTGAGGGCGGGTTCCGCAGCGGCGGTGACCGTCCGAGCTACGGCGACCGTCCCGGCGGCAGCCGTGAGGGTGGCTTCCGCAGCGGCGGTGACCGGGATCGTGCCGGTGGCGACGACCGCGGTGGCTTCCGCAGTGGTGGCGACCGTGCCGGTGGCAGCCGTGAGGGCGGGTTCCGCAGTGGTGGCGACCGTGCCGGTGGCAGCCGTGAAGGCGGCTTCCGACGTCCGTCCGACGACCGCGGTGGCTACCGCAGTGGCGGATTCGGCGATCGCCCGGGTGGCAGCCGTGAGGGCGGCTTCCGCGGCGGTGACCGGGACCGTGCCGGTGGCGACCGTCGTGAGGGCGGCTTCCGTGGTGACCGTCCCGCCGGTGGCGACCGCACCGGCGGCAGCCGTGAGGGTGGTTTCCGTTCCGGTGGTGGCGACCGTGCCGGGTTCGCCGGTGGTGTCGACCGTGCCGGTGGCAGCCGCGAGGGCGGCTTCCGCAGTGGCGGCGACCGTGCGGGCAGCAGCCGTGAGGGTGGTTTCCGCAGTGGCGGCGACGACCGCGGCGCCGCCCGTGAGGGCGGCTTCCGCGGCGGTGACCGGGACCGTGCCGGTGGCGAGCGTCGTGAGGGCGGCTTCCGTGGCGGCGACCGCGAGCGGTCCGCCGAGGGCCGTGAGGGCACTGAGGCCCGCGAGTTCGCGGGTACGGGTCGCCCCGGCCCCGAACTGCCCGACGACATCACGCCGGCCGACCTCGACAACGAGGTGCGCGCCGAGCTCCTCTCCCTGGCCAAGCCGGTGGCGGACACCGTTGCACGACACCTCGTCGCGACCGGTCAGCTGATCGACGACGACCCGGAGAAGGCGCTGGAGCACGCGCTGGCCGCTCGGCGGCTGGCGTCGCGCATCGCGGTGGTCCGCGAGGCGGTCGGCCTGGCCGCGTACCAGACGGGTGACTGGGCGAGCGCGATCGCGGAGATCCGCACGTACCACCGGATGACCGGGCGGCAGACGCACCTGGCCGTGCTGGCCGACTGCGAGCGCGCGCTGGGCCGGCCGGAGAAGGCGATCGACCTGTTCCGCGGCGTCGAGCGCGACAAGCTGAGCCAGGGCGAGGCCCTCGAGCTGCTGATCGTGGCCGCGGGTGCCCGGGGTGACATGGGCCAGCACGAGGCGGCTGCGGCGATGCTGCAGGTGCGCGAGCTGACCATGGAGTCCACCGAGGACTGGTCGCCGCGTCTGCGGTACGCGTACGCCGATTCGCTGCTGGCGTCGGGGCGTACCGAGGAGGCTCGGGAGTGGTTCGCGAAGGCGGCCGCCGCCGACACCGACGCGGTGACCGATGCGGCCGAGCGGCTGCTCGAGCTGGACGGCGTCGAGATCGAGGACGAGTCCGAGACCGACGACGAGCCCGCCGACCGTCCCCGTGCCGCCTCGACCGAGGACGCCGACGCCGACGCCGACGCCGACGCCGATGACGAGGACGACCTCGACGACGAGGACGACGACGACCTCGACGAGGATGACGACGACGAGGACGACGAGGACGACGACCTCGACGAAGACGAAGACGAAGGCCGCGACGCCGGCGCCGTCGAGGACGACGACGACCTCGAGGACTTCGACGAGAAGCCCACGGCCGCCGACGCCGATGCCCCTGCCACGAAGGCGGAAGCAGACAAGTGACATCGCTCGTCGAGAACTATGACCTGGTCATATTCGATCTCGACGGCGTGCTTTACCTCATCGACCGCCCCATTCCCGGGGCGGTCGATGCGTTGGCGCGCCTCAGGGATCAGGGTATGACCGTGCGCTTCGCCACGAACAACGCCTCGCGCCGTGCGGCCGAGGTGGCGGCGCTGCTGCGCGGCATGGGCATCGCGGCCCAGCCGCAGGAGGTGCTGACCTCGGCCGGGGCAGCCGCTGCGCTGCTGGCGCAGCGGCTGGAGCCCGGCGCGCCGGTGCTCGTGCTGGGCGCGCCCGCGCTGCGGGGCGAGGTGACCGACGTCGGGCTGCGGCCGGTCGACAGCGCCGACGACAACCCTCGGGCGGTCGTCCAGGGCTTCGGCCCGGACCTCGGCTGGAAGCAGCTGGCGGAGGCGTGCGTGGCGATCCGGGCCGGGGCCTGGTGGGTGGCTACGAACACGGACCGGACCCTGCCGACGCTGCGCGGGCCGTTGCCGGGCAACGGCTCCCTGGTCGCGATGCTGGCGACCGCACTGGAGCGGGAGCCCGACGTGGTGGTGGGCAAGCCCGAGCCGGGCCTGTTCGCGACTGCGGCGGCGCAGGCGTCCGCGCGCCGCGTGCTGGTGGTCGGCGACCGGCTGGACACCGACATCGCCGGTGCGCATCGCGCCGGAATGGACAGCCTGCTGGTGCTCACGGGGGTCTCCACGGCCGTCGAGGCGGCCGCGGCGAGCGGTCCGCTGCGTCCGACGTACGTGTCGGCTGATCTGGGGGGCCTCTTCACGGCACCCGCGGTCCCGGCACTGTAGCGTTGGTCCGCGGAACGGTACGGGACGCTTGCGGTGTCCCAAACCGGGCATCAGTCGGCAGGAGAGGTGGTGACCGCTGTGGCGAGCAAGTCGGGCGAACCGATGCAGGACGTGGTTAAGGCGTACCTCGAGCTGGCCTTCGGGCTGACCGAGGCGTCGAAGAAGAAGGCGGAGAAGACCGTCAAGAAGGCGGCCAAGGAGCTGCTCGGCAAGAGCGGCGCGACCGCGGCCCAGCTGCAGACCATGGCGGAGGAACTGGTCACCACCGGGCTGCAGAACCGTGAGGCGATCACGCGCATCGTGCGCCTGGAGCTGGACCGTGCGCTCGGCCGGGTCGGCCTGGCCACCGCGGAGGAGGTCGCCACGCTGACCGCCCGCATCGAGGACCTCGAAGGCGAGCTGCGCGTGGCGAAGGCCGACCGGCCCGCGTCAACCACGAACGGCTCGTCGCCGATCGCCGCCGTCCCGGTGGCGAAGAAGGCCGTGGCGAAGAAGGCGGTCGCAGCCAAGCCCGCTCCGGCGGAGACGGCTGCCGCTCCCGTGAAGGCCGAGCCCGCCGTGAAGGCCGAGCCGGTGAAGGCCGAGCCGGTCACGACCACGCCGGCGGCGGTCGCCAAGCGGGTCAAGAAGGCCGCGCCCGTGGTGAAGGCCGCGCCGGCGAAGAAGGCGCCCGCGGCGAAGGCCGAACCCGTCCTGGAAGCCCCGATCAAGGGCGCCGCGGCGGCCCGCAAGCCGGCCAAGGTGGTGGCGAAGAAGACCGCGAAGACCGTGGCCGGCAAGGCCGTCGCCGGGATGGACGCTGCCGGGAAGGCGATGTCCGGCAGCCCCGAGCCGGTGGCTCCGGTCGCGTTCAGCTCCGCCCCGGACGTGCCGTTGGCCGCGAAGAAGGCTCCCGCCAGGAAGACCGCGGCCAAGAAGGCCCCCTCCGGCAAGGCGGCCACCGCGTGACCTCACCGCAGCTGCCGCTGTCGTTCTCGCCGTCGGTGCCGACGCCGCGTCCGATGCCGACACCGGCGACGCTCATGCCCGGGCCGACCGGCCACCACGCGGTGGACGCCGCGGTCCGGGCCGTGGCCAACGCCGCCGAGCTGCCGCTGTCCGAGCAGCTGGCGGCGTATGAGGCGGCGCACCGGACGTTGCGGGAAGTCCTGACCGCGATCGAGGCCTGACGCACATGGCACGTCGTACCCGCCTGGACGCGGAGCTGGTCCGTCGGGGGCTGGCCCGCTCCCGCGAGCAGGCCGGCGAGCTCATCGCCGCGGGCCGGGTCGAGGTCCGGGGCACCGTGGCGCACAAGGCCGCGGCCATGGTCGACCCGGCCGACGCGGTACGCGTCGTCGGCGAGTCCACCGGCGACGACTACGTCTCTCGGGGCGGGCACAAACTGGCCGGGGCGCTGGCCGCGTTCACACCGCTCGGGTTGGCCGTGGCCGGCCGCCGCTGCTTGGATGCGGGCGCCTCCACCGGTGGCTTCACCGACGTGCTGCTGCGCAACGGTGCGGCCGAGGTCGTCGCCGTGGACGTGGGCTATGGCCAGCTGGCCTGGTCGCTGCGCACCGACGAGCGGGTGAAGGTGTACGAGCGCACCAACGTGCGCACGCTCACGCCGGAGACGATCGGTGGCGTGGTCGGGCTGACCGTGGCCGACCTGTCGTTCATCTCGCTGCGGCTGGTGCTGCCCGCGCTGACCGCGTGCACCGACGGTGACCTGGTGCTGATGGTGAAGCCGCAGTTCGAGGTCGGCAAGGAGCGGGTCGGCACCGGCGGCGTGGTGCGCGATCCGGCGCTGCGGGCCGAGGCGGTGCTGGACGTGGCCGCCGCCGCGGGCACGGTCGGGCTGGGCGTGGCCGGGGTGACGGCGAGCCCGCTGCCCGGACCGTCAGGCAATGTGGAGTTCTTCGTATGGTTCCGGCGTGACGCACCCGCCCCCGCGGTGGACGACATCCGCGCCGTGGTGGAGGCTGGGGTGCCGATCGCACCCGACCCAGAGGACTGACTGCATGACGGAGCGCGTGGCGCTGCTGGTCACCCATACCGGCCGGAAGGACTCCACCGATCACGCCCGCACCGTGGCGCGGGACCTGATCGCGGCGGGGTTCAGCGTGCGGGTGGTGGCCGAGGAGGCCGAGGACCTGGACCTGTCCGGGGTGACGCCGATCTCGGGCGCGTGCGCCGCCCAGGGCGCGGAGATCGTGTTCGCGCTGGGCGGTGACGGCACCCTGCTGCGCGCGGCGGAGCTGGCCCGCCCGGAGGGGGCCCCGCTGCTGGGCATCAACCTCGGCAAGGTCGGCTTCCTGGCCGAAGCCGAGATCGCCGACCTGGACACGGCCGTGCGCGACGTGGTCGCGCGCGAGTACAGCGTCGAGGAGCGGCTCACCATCGACGTCACCGCGGAGCTGGCCGGCGAGGTGATCGCCGAGTCCTGGGCGCTCAACGAGGTCAGCGTCGAGAAGGGCAGCCGCGAGCGCATGCTCGAACTGCTGGTCGATGTGGACGGTCGCCCGCTGTCGCGCTACGGCTGCGACGGTGTGGTGTGCGCCACCCCGACCGGTTCGACGGCGTACGCCTTCTCGGCCGGCGGGCCCGTGGTGTGGCCGCGGGTGGAGGCGCTGCTGCTGGTGCCGATCAGCGCGCACGCGCTGTTCAGCCGCCCGCTGGTCACCGCGCCGGACTCGACGATCCAGATCACCATCGACCCGTACACCGAGCATGCGCTGATGAGCTGCGACGGCCGCCGGGTGTTCGGGCTGCCGCCGGGGGCGCAGGTCACGGTGCGGCGGGGCGCGCTGCCCGTCCGCGTGGCGCGGCTGCGGCCGCAGCCGTTCACCGACCGGCTGGTGGCCAAGTTCGGGCTGCCCGTGGAGGGCTGGCGCGCGCACGGCCAGCGGCACGCGACCGGCCACTGACGGCGTACCCGCGAATGTGGCGCGCGCTGCGGCGCAGCGCTCCCACCGGGCCGTTCGCGGTGCGGGATCCGCCCTCGGCGGCACCTGGCACGGCGGCCCGGCGTGACACTGTCGGAGGGGCGGGCTACTGTCATCTGCTGTGCTGGAAGAGTTGCGTATCACCGGTCTCGGCGTGATCGAGGACACCACCCTCCCGCTGACCCGTGGCATGAATGTCATCACCGGTGAGACCGGTGCCGGCAAGACCATGGTCGTCACCGGGCTGGGGCTGCTGTTCGGCGGGCGTGCCGACGCCGGCCGGGTGCGGGCCGAGCCGGGCCGGGCCACGGTCGAGGGCCGGCTGCGGCTGTCGGGCAGCGCGGCCAGTGCCGTGGCCGCCCGCGTCGCCGAGGCGGGAGCCGAGTCCGACGACGACGGCACGCTGCTGATGAGCCGCACCGTCACCGTCGAGGGCCGCTCCAAGGCCCACGTGGGCGGGCGGACCGTGCCGGTGTCGCTGCTCAGCGACGTCGGTGAGCAGGTCGTCGCGGTGCACGGGCAGTCCGACCAGCTGCGCCTGCTGCGGCCGTCGGAGCAGCGCGGTGCGCTGGACCGGTTCGCCGGCCCGGAGCACGAGAAGCTGCTGGTGGAGTTCAAGGAGTTGTTCGGCCGCTGGCGGGCCGTGGCCGAGGACCTCGCCGACCGGCGGGCCAACGCGCGCACCCGGGCCCAGGAGGCCGACCTGCTGCGGCTCGGCCTCGACGAGATCACGCGGGTGGACCCGCAGGCCGGCGAGGACGAGGAGCTGCGCGCCGAGGCCCAGCGCCTGGAGCACGCCGAGGGTCTGCGCACCGCCGCGCACATCGCGCACCAGGCGATCGCGGGCGGCGGCGAGACCGACAGCGAGGACGCGACCAGCCTGGTCGGCACCGCCCGGCGCACCCTGGAGTCGCAGTCCACCGTGGACGCGAAGCTGGGGGAGTACGCCGCCCGCCTGGAGGAGGCCGCGTCGCTGCTCGGCGACGTGTCCGTGGAGCTGTCGACGTACCTGGCCAGTCTGGACGCCGACCCGGCCCGGCTGCAGCAGATCTACGAGCGCCGCGCCGCGCTGCGCTCACTGACCCGCAAGTACGCCGACGACATCGACGGCGTCATCGCCTGGGCCGACAACGCCAAGGCCCGCCTGGCCGCGCTGGACACCTCCGACGAGCTGCTCGACGAGCTGGAGCGCGAGATGAACCGGCTCGCCGGTGAGGTCGCCGAGCTCGCCGCGAAGCTGCGCGCGGCCCGGCTGGACGCCGCCGGGCGGTTCGCCGACAAGGTCACCGTGGAGCTGGCCGGCCTGGCCATGCCGCACGCCCGCATCTCGGTGCTGGTCGTGCCGCGCCCGGCCGGTGACATCAGCCTCGTGGTCGACGGGGTCGAGTCCGGGATCACCCCCGACGGGGCCGACGACATCGAGCTGCGCCTGCTGGCGCATCCCGGTGCGCCCGCGCTGCCGTTGCAGAAGGGCGCGTCCGGCGGCGAGCTGTCCCGGGTGATGCTCGCCATCGAGGTCGTGTTCGCCGGTGTCGGCGGCCCGCCCACGCTGGTCTTCGACGAGGTGGACTCGGGTGTCGGCGGCCGCGCCGCGGTGGAGATCGGACGCCGGCTGGCCCGGCTGGCCCGCAACCACCAGGTGCTGGTCGTCACGCACCTGCCGCAGGTCGCCGCGTTCGCCGACCGCCACCTGGTGGTGGCCAAGGACACCGGCGGCGCGATCACCACGAGCGGCGTACGCGTCGTCGAGGAGACCGAGCGGGCCCGTGAACTTGCCCGCATGCTGGCCGGCCTGCCCGACTCCGATCTGGGCATCGCCCACGCGGAGGAGCTGATGGCCGTGGCGGCCCGCGAACGCGCCGCCTGACCCCGTACCACCGCTGAGGGCGGTGCGCACCACACCCGTGGCGCGCACCGCCCTCAGCGCGTTCTGGCGCACCCGTTCTGGCATTGACGGTGGCCTATCACATCGACTATTTCGAGATCAGAGTCGATGTGATAGGCCACTGTCAATGCAAAGGCGGGGCAGGGAGCGCGCCGCCCGGGGCGGTAGGCGAGGGGCGGGTCAGTGCTGCTGACCGAGTTCCAGGGCGACCACGCCGGCCGCGACGAGGACCAGCCCCACGACCTGGAGCCAGCTGAACCGGTCCTGGAAGAAGACCACGCCGGCCAGGGCGACCAGGGCCACGCCGATGCCCGCCCAGATGCCGTACGCCAGCCCGAGGGCCATGCCGCGCTTGAGCACCTGGCTCAGGAGTACGAACGCGGTGACGTAGCCCACGACCACCACCACGGAGGGGATCGGCTTGGTGAAGCCCGCGGAGGCGCGCAGGCACACGGTGGCGACGACTTCGGCGAGGATGGCTCCGGCGAGCATGACGTAGATCACGAGGCTCACTGTAGGTGGCGATCTTCGGGTCGGCGGTCGCGTGCCGTTGCGGTTACCGTTGATGTCGCGCGAGGTTTCGGACATCACAATTCAGCCCGTCTGGGCCGATCAACGGGTGTCGTACGCGCCAATACCGGACTGACATGCCAGGATGGCTGCGATGCGTCTTCCCACCTTGCGCCGGACCCGGCCCGCCGAACCGGGGATCCTGACCGGCACCGCACGGCTCGATCGCCGGACCAAACGTCTGGTCGGTCGACTGCGCCCGGGCGAGATCGCCGTGATCGATCACGTCGACATCGACCGGGTCGCGGCCGACTCCCTGGTGGCCGTGGGGGTGGCGGCGGTGCTCAACGCCAAGCCCTCCATCTCGGGCCGCTACCCCAACCTCGGTCCCCAGGTGCTGGTCGAGGCCGGCATCACCCTGCTCGACGATCTCGGCGAGGGGGTGTTCCAGCAGATCCGCGAGGGTGATTCGGTCCGGGTCGAAGGCAACACCGTCTTCGTACGCGGTGAGCCGGTGGCGCACGGGGTGCGCCAGGACGGCGACTCCATCTCCAAGGCCATGCTCGACGCCCGCGAGGGCCTGTCGGTGCAGCTGGAGGCGTTCGCCGCGAACACCATGGAGTACCTCAAGCAGGAGCGGGAGCTGCTGCTCGACGGTGTCGGCGTGCCCGATATCAAGACTCAGATCTCCGGCCGGCACTGCCTGATCGTGGTACGCGGTTACGACTACAAGGCCGATCTGGACGTGCTCCGGCCGTACATCCGCGAGTTCAAGCCGGTGCTGATCGGGGTGGACGGCGGTGCGGACGCGCTGGTCGAGGCGGGCTACACGCCCGACATGATCATCGGTGACATGGACTCGGTCACCGACGACGTGCTGCGGTGCGGCGCCGAGGTGGTCGTGCACGCCTATCCCGACGGCCGGGCGCCGGGTCTGGACCGGGTGCACCAGCTCGGTGTGTCCGGGATCACCTTCCCGGCGGCGGCGACCAGCGAGGACATCGCGATGCTGCTGGCCGACGAGAAGGGCGCGACCCTGATCGTGGCGGTCGGCACACACGCGACGCTGGTCGAGTTTTTGGACAAGGGCCGCGGGGGTATGGCTTCGACGTTCCTCACCCGGCTGCGGGTGGGCGGCAAGCTGGTCGACGCCAAGGGTGTGAGCCGGCTCTACCGGCAGAGCATTTCAGGTTCCTCGTTGCTTTTGCTGGTATTGTCCGCCATCGCGGCGATGGCCGCGGCTGTCGCCGTGTCCACGGTCGGCAAGGCCTACCTGTCGCTGGCCGCGGAGTGGTGGGACGACGTGATGTTCCACCTGCAGCGGCTGTTCTAGGACCCGGACGATCAAGAGGCTCTGACGTGATCAACTTTAGGTACCACGTGGTGTCCATGACGGCGGTATTCCTGGCCCTGGCGATCGGGCTGGTCGTGGGGACTGCCGCGCTCAACGGCCCGGCGGCCGACGCCCTGGAGAAGAACGTCAACGCGCTGCGCGCGACCAACTCGCAGCTGCGCGACCAGGTCACCGGTCTGCGTGACCAGGCCAACCGCGAGGAGCAGTTCGTCACCGAGGCCGCGCCGATCATGCTGAACGGCAAGCTCACCAACCGTCGGGTGCTGCTGCTGGTGCTGCCCTCGGGTCGCGACCAGGTCGAGGGCGTCGAGAACATCCTCAAGACCGCCGGTGCCAAGATCGCCGGCACGGTCGAGCTGACCGACAAGTTCTTCAACCCGGACCACAGCGTCGAGCTGCTCGACCTGGAGAACAAGGCGGAGCCGGCCAGCGTGCCGACCACCGCGATCCCGGCCAACAGCGACGGTGTCGAGTCCTCCAGCGCGCTGCTGGCCGCAGTGCTGCTGGACCGCAGCCCGGCCGTGCCCGCGCCGGACCGCGCCGCGGTGCTCACGTCGTACAGCAAGCTCGGCTACCTGACCACCAGCGGGGCCGTGTCCGGCCCGGCCGAGGCGGTCGTGCTGGTGAGCGGCTCGCCGTACACCGACAGCCAGGCGGCGGGCAAGAACGCCTCCGTGGTCACCACTGCGGTGCAGTTCGACCACGCAGGCGTGGCGGTGGTCGGTGGCGTGCTCGGCGGCGAGGGCAACCTCATGATCGAGGTACGCGACGACGCCACGCTCGCCAAGACCATCTCGACCGTGGACAACGCGGAGACGGTGCAGGGCCAGGTCGCCGTCGCGCTGGCGCTGCACGAGCAGTTCTCCGACAGCAAGGCGGGCCACTACGGCGTCGGCCCCAACGCCAGCGCGCTGCTGCCGCAGCAGCAGAAGTGAGCTGACGTGGGCTTACTCGCCAGAGCGGCACTGATCGGCCTGGGCGCTTACGGCGCCCGGGCCGCCCTGCGTATGGTGCGCGACCAGCCCCGGGCCAAGGAGTTGGAGCGGACGAACTTCCGCGGACGCACGCTCACCCTGGCCGGCGGCCCCGCGCTGGCGGTCTCGGCGAGCGTCACCAGCGCTCTCGGCGCGGGCGACCCGCGCACCGCCGCCGCCGCGCTGGCCGCGGGCCTGTCCAGCGGCGCGGTGGGCCTGTACGACGACGTCGTGGGCGCACGCCCCGACCAGAAGGCCGACAAGGGCTTCCGTGGACACCTGCGGGCGCTGCGCGAGGGCCGGGTCACCAGCGGCCTGGTGAAGATCGCCGGGGTGGGCGCGGGCGCGTTCGTCGCCGCGGCGCTACTGCCCAACCGCCGGGAACGGGGCAGGTTCGGCCGGGCTGCCGAGGTGGCCCTGGGCGCCGGTGTGATCGCCGGCAGCGCGAACCTGATGAACCTGCTCGACCTGCGCCCTGGCCGCGCGCTCAAGGCCGGTGTGCTGGTCGGCGTCCCGCTGACCGCCACCCGGGCGGGCGGCCTGGCCGCCGGTCCGGTCGGCGCGAGCGTCGGCCTGCTGCCCGCCGACCTCGGCGAAGAGATCATGCTCGGCGACTCCGGCGCGAACGCGCTCGGCGCGCTGCTCGGGGTCAGCGCGACCGCCCGCACCGGGCTGTTCGGCCGCGCCGCCATGCTCGCCGGCATCGCCGCGCTGACGGCGGCCAGCGAGAAGGTCAGCTTCACCAAGGTCATCGAGCGCACCCCGGTGCTGCGCGAGATCGACGCCTGGGGCCGCCTTCCCGCCGCCAAGGCCGCGCCGAGCGCCGTCACGGAAGAGGCCGTCATCGCGCCTCCGGCCGTCAGCCGGACCGGCGTGCCGCCGGAGCCGGGTCAGGTTCCAGCCGCACAACTGCCCACGTCGGGTCCGGGCCACGTTGCGGAACCGGCGGTGCCCGGTGCGGCCCAGGTCGTCGACGAGGCAGCCGAGCCGGTCGTGAAGCGGCCCGCCGGCAAGAGCGCGAAGCAGGCGAGCAGCGCACGAGGTGAGGTGGCTGCCGGGGGTGGGCCGGGCGATGCCGGGGCCGCCGTGGATGCCGACCACGCCACGGACGTTTCCCCGGCCGGGCCGGCCGCGGAGAAGCCGAGGCCACGAGCACGGGCGCCGCGCCGTACCGCTTCATGACCGTGACCGCTGACGACAAGGCCGCGGCCCCCTCGGGCACCGGCCCGGCAGCGGCCCGCATCGCGGGCGCCGCGACGCTGATCGCGCTGCTGACCGTGCTGAGCCGGGTGGCCGGCTTCGGCCGCACCCTGGTGTTCGCGAAGACCGTCGGCGACGGCGGGCTCAGCGGCATGTACCTGTCCGTCAACACCATCCCCAACATCATCTTCGAGATCGTGGCCGGCGGGGCGCTGGCCGGCCTGGTGGTGCCGCTGCTGGCCGGGCCGCTGGCGGCGGGTGACCGCGCCCAGGTGCGCCGCACCGTATCCGCGCTGCTCACGTGGGCGCTGGTGGCCCTGATCCCGCTGGCGGCGCTGTTGTGGCTCGCGGCCGACCCGGTGGTCACCCTGCTGCAGTCCAAGGCGTCCCCGGAGCTGCACGACGCCGGTGTGTCGATGCTGCGGGTGTTCGCGCCCCAGGTGCCGCTCTACGGCATCGGCATCGTGCTCACCGGCGTGCTGCACGCGCACCGCCGGTTCGCCTGGCCGGTGCTGGCCCCGCTGCTGTCGAGCCTCACCGTGATCGGTGCGTACCTGCTGTTCGCCGCCGCGGCCGGCACCGATCCGGCGCCGGGCTCGGTGAGCGGGAGCGAGCTGGCGATCCTGTCGGTCGGCACCACCCTCGGCGTGGTCGTGCTCACACTGTGCCTGATCATTCCGGTCGGCCGGCTGGGCCTGCGGCTGCGGCCGGTGTTCCGGGTGGAGCCCGAGCAGCGACGGCGGATGACCGGGCTGGCGCTGGCGGGTGTGGCCACGGTCGTGGCGCAGCAGGTCGCGCTGCTGGTCGCGATCATCCTGGCCGGTCAGGTGCCCGCCTCGTCGCCCGACACGGCGTCCGTCGTCACGCTCTACAACTTTGCGATGACCCTCTACCTGCTGCCCTGGGCCGTGCTCGCAGTGCCCGCCGCGACGGCCGCCTACCCGGCGATCGCGACCGCGTACGCCACCGCCGACCATGCCGCGCTGCGGCTCACCGTGGCCCGTACCAGCCGGGCGGTGCTGCTGCTCAGCGGGCTCGGCGCGGCCGGGCTGGCCGCGGTGGCCGCGCCCGCGGCGGCGTTCCTGACCGAGGGCGACGGCACCGCGGAGCTGACCGCGGCCGTGCTCGCGTTCGCGCCGGGCCTGCTCGGCTACGGGCTGGCCGCACTGCACCAGCGCACCCTGTACGCGATGGGCGCGAACCGGCTCGCCGCGCTCGGGGTCAGCGGCGGGTGGGCGGTCACGCTCGTCAGCGCGGTGGTCCTGTCCGGGGCGCTGCCGGACTCGCAGCGGGCGGCGGCGCTGGGCGCGGCGAACTCCATCGGCATGCTCGTGATGGCGGTGCTGCTGGCGGTGGCGGTCCGTGCCCGAACGGGCGGTAACGCCCTGACCGGCATGGTCCGTGCCGCACTGGCCGCTTGTGCGGCCGGTATGGCGGGCGCCGTGGCCGGTGTCGAGGCGGGACGGGCGGTCGTCTCCGGGACCCCAGGCATCATGGGTCTGGTCGGACAGGGCATGCTGTCCGGTGGCGTGTCGCTTGTAGTCTTCCTGCTCGTGTGTGCCCTGCTCGACCTGCCGGACCTGCGTCCGCTGCTCGAGCGGGTGAGCCGAAGGCGCGGATGACCGGGCGGGCGCGGCGGGCGAGGGCAGGAGGACCGTTGACCACGGGGACGGAATGGACCGGCAGCGTCGTGCTGCTGCTCGCCTCCAGTACGGGCGGCATCGGGCAGCACGTGGCCGGGCTGGCCGAAGGGCTGACGCGGGCCGGGTGCGACGTGACCGTCTGCGGTCCCGCCTCGACCGAGGAGCACTTCCGCTTCACCGACCGCGGCGCGAGTTTCCACCCGGTTGAGATCCCCGCCGAGCTGCATCCCAGTGACATGCGGGCGGTACGCACGCTGCGCCAGTTCCTGGCGACGTCGCGCCCCGACGTGGTGCACGCGCACGGGCTGCGGGCCGGTCTGGCCGCCGCGCTGTCCCGCCCCACCTGCCCGCTCGTGACGACCTGGCACAACGCACCCCTGCGCGCCGGCCTGCGCGGCCGGGTGCACACCCTGGTGGAGCGGATCGTGGCGCGCTCCTCCGCGGTCACCCTCGGCGCCTCCAGCGACCTGGTCACGCGCGCCCACGCGGTCGGCGCGAGGGACGCGCGCATGGCCCCGGTGGCCGCCCCCCGGCTGCGGCGCACCCGGCGCAGCCGGGCCGCGGTGCGCGCCGGGCTGGGCCTGACCGACGGGGTGCCGCTGGTGCTGTCCGTGGGCCGCCTGCACCCGCAGAAGGCGTACGACATGCTGGTCTCCGTCGCCGCCCGCTGGCGGGACATGTCCCCGGTGCCGCGGGTGCTCATCGCCGGCGAGGGCCCGGCCTACCTCGACCTCGCCGCCCAGATCTCGCAGCTGCGTGCCCCGGTGACCCTGCTCGGGCACCGCACCGACATCGGGGACCTGATCGCCGCCGCCGACCTCGCCGTGGTGACCAGCGTCTGGGAGGCGCGCCAGCTGTTCGCCCAGGAGGCGCTGACCGGCGGGCTGCCCCTGGTGGCGACCGCCGTCGGCGGCATCCCCGAGCTGGTCGGCGACGGCGCACACCTGATCGAGCCGAGCGACCCGGACGGGCTGGACAGCGCGGTGCGCAAGCTGCTCGGCGACGGGGCCGCGCGGTCGCGGCTGGCCGAGCGCGGGCTGTCCCAGGCCGCCACCTGGCCCGACGAGCAGGCCAGCATCGACGGCGTGCGCGCCGTGTACGCGGAGCTGGTCGCCGAGATCCGTACGGAGCAGGTCTGATGCTCCGCCGGCCGGCACCCCTGTCCACGGCCCTCCTACTGACCCTGCTGGCGCTGCTCGGTCTCGTCCTGCCGCTGGCCGGGACGCTGTTCCCGTCGGCCGCGGCCGCCGCGGGGCCCACCACCGAGGACGACGAGGCCGATTACGTGCTCATCGCGGGTGCGGCCGGGCTGCGCTGGGACGACATCGACGCCGACCGGACCCCGAACCTGTGGAAGCTGGCCGAGCGCGGCTCGATCGGTTCGCTGTCGACCCGGTCGGCGCACACGCCCACCTGCCCGGCCGACGGCTGGCTGACGCTGGGCGCGGGCAACTACGCCGAGCGCACCGGCGTCGGCGAGAAGCCCGCCGACGGCGCCACCCAGCCGGACCCCGACGCGCCCCAGCTGTGCCAGAAGCTGGACGTCGCGATCGAGCGCCCGGACGCGATCGGGGCCTACCTGCCCGACCAGGAGGCGGTCGTGGAGCGCCAGCGCGAGCTGCCGTACGGAACCGTGCCGGGGGCGCTGGCCCAGTCGGTGCGCTGCACCGCGGCGGTCGGCCCGGGGGCGGCGGTCGCGGCGGCCCGCTCGTACGGCCGGGTCGACCGGTATCACCCCAAGCTGCCGGCCGCGCCCGAGGCGACGAAGGCGCTCAACGAGTGCCTGCTCACCATCGTCGACCTGGGCGCGATCGACGGGCGCACCCCGGCGCAGCGGCTGCGCCAGGCGGCCGCCGTGGACAAGCAGCTCGGGCAGCTGCTCGCGGCTCGCCCGAAGAACTCCACGCTGCTCGTCGCCGGGGTCGCCGACACCGAGGCCAGCTCCCGGCTGCACGCGGTGATCGCCGACGGCAAGGGCTGGGAGGGCGGCTACCTGACCTCGGCCACCACCGGCCGCGCCGGCTACCTGCAGCTGGTCGACCTCGCGCCGACCGCGCTCCACCTGCTCGGCCGGGACGTACCCAAGCGGATCATGGTCGGGCATCCGGCCGTGCTGGCCGACGGGCGTCCGGCGGACCTGGGCCAGGCGACCGCGGCGGGCACCGACGCCGACCGGCGCGCCGCAGCCTCCCGCACCGTGTCGGCGTCGTTCTTCTGGCTGCTGGCGCTGGTGCAGATCGGCCTGTTCACGGCCGTGGTGCCGCTGCTGCGGCGCAGTTACCGCCATGCCGGGCCGACGGGACCCACCCCGCCTCCGCAGCGGCTGGTGAGCCTGCTGGAGGTGCTGTTGACCGGCGCCTCGCTGGCGCTGCCCGCCGCGCTGATCGCCGGCGTGGTGCCATGGTGGCGGTTCGGCCGCCGCGGTCTGATCTTCGGCCTGGTCACGGCCGGTATCACCCTGCTGCTCACGTTCGTCACGGTCCGGCTGCCCGTGTACCGCAAGCGCACCCTCGGGCCGGTCGGCGTGGTGGCCGCGATCGCCGCCGCCGTGGTCGGCATCGACCTGTTGACCGGGGCTCGGCTCCAGCTCAACGGCGTGGCCGGCTACTCGGTGCTGGAGGGCACCCGGTACGCGGGCATCGGCATGGTCGGCATGGGCGTGTTCTTCGCGGGGGTGCTGCTCACCGCGGGCACGCTGGCCCAGCTGGTGCCGCAGCGCAACCGCCCGCTGCTGGTCGGCGCGATCGGCGCGGCGGGCGTGCTGCTGGTCGGCATCCCGGCGCTGGGCGCCGACGCGGGCGGCGCCGTCGCGCTGACCGCGGGCGTGTGCCTGACCGCGGCGCTGTGCCCCGGCGGCTGGCTCACCTTCAAGCGGCTCGCCCTGGCCATGCTCGCCGGGCTGGCCGCGACCGTCGTGTTCGCATTGGTCGACGTGCGCCAGCCGGTGGACCAGCAGGGCAGCCTCGGCCGCTTCCTCACCCAGTTGTCCGACGGCACCTCCGGGCCGACCCTGAGCCGGCTCGGCGACGCCAACCGGATCGCCCTGTTCACCAGCCCGCTCACCGTGCTCGCGCTGGTCTCGGCGGTGTTCCTGTGGGTGGTGCTGATGCGCCCGTGGGGCGGCTTGAAGCGGCTGTACGGCATCTACCCGGCCATCCGCGCGGCGGTGGCCGGTCTCTGGCTCGCCTCGATCGTGGGCGGGCTGCTGGGCGGCGCGGCGCTCAACGTGATGGGCGCCGCGGCCGCCACCGCGATCCCGATCCTCACGCTGGGGGCGATGCGGGTCCTCGGCCACGCCGCCGACCGCACCCGGATCGCCGAGGAGTCGCCGAACCCGCCGATGAGCGAGGGCAACCCGGTGGCGGAGCAACCACCGGCCCCCGTCGCGGTGACCGACGACACCCCCGAGGCGGTTTCGGGCCCGTAGCCCGCGGATGAACGCCGGACCCGTGTTAGGGTGAAACCCCGTGGTAGCAGCGCGGACGACCAAGCATATTTTCGTTACGGGAGGCGTCGCCTCCTCACTCGGCAAGGGGCTGACAGCCTCCAGCCTCGGGACTCTTCTCACCGCTCGCGGTCTGCGGGTGGTCATGCAGAAGCTCGACCCCTATCTCAACGTCGACCCTGGAACGATGAACCCGTTCCAGCACGGCGAGGTCTTCGTGACCGAGGACGGCGCCGAGACCGACCTCGACGTGGGGCACTACGAGCGATTCCTCAACCGTGACCTGTCGGCCAAGGCCAACGTCACCACGGGCCAGATCTACTCGGCGGTGATCGCCAAGGAGCGTCGCGGCGAGTACCTGGGCGACACCGTCCAGGTCATCCCGCACATCACCAACGAGATCAAGTCCCGGATCCGGGCCATGGCCGAGCCGGACGAGCACGGCCGCACCCCGGACGTGGTGATCACCGAGGTCGGCGGCACGGTCGGCGACATCGAGTCGCTGCCGTTCCTGGAGTCGATCCGGCAGATCCGCCACGACGTGGGCCGGGACAACTGCTTCTATTTGCACGTCTCGCTGGTGCCGTACCTGGCGCCGTCGGGCGAGCTGAAGACGAAGCCGACCCAGCACTCGGTGGCCGCCCTGCGCAACATCGGCATCCAGCCGGACGCGCTGGTCTGCCGCTCCGACCGGGAGATCCCGGCGGGCATGAAGAGCAAGCTGGCCCTGTACTGCGATGTCGACGCCGAGGCGGTGGTGTCCGCCCCGGACGCGCCGAGCATCTACGACATCCCGAAGGTGCTGCACCGCGAAGGCCTGGACGCCTACGTGGTGCGCCGGCTGGGCCTGTCGTTCCGTGACGTGGACTGGTCCACCTGGGACGACCTGCTGGAGCGGGTGCACCATCCGGTGCACGAGGTCACCATCGCGCTGGTCGGCAAGTACATCGACCTGCCGGACGCGTACCTGTCGGTGTCCGAGGCGATCCGGGCCGCGGGCTTCGGCCACCGGGCCAAGGTGAAGCTGCAGTGGGTGCCCAGCGACGACTGCCAGACCGCCGAGGGCGCGGCCAAGGCACTCGCGCACGTCGACGGCGTGGTCATCCCGGGCGGCTTCGGCGTACGCGGCATCGAGGGCAAGATCGGCGCGGTGCGGTACGCCCGCGAGAACCGCATCCCGACCCTGGGCCTGTGCCTGGGCCTGCAGTGCATGGCCATCGAGGTGGCCCGGCACGTGGCCGGGGTGACCAAGGCCAGCTCGCTGGAGTTCGACGAGCAGACCTCCGATCCGATCATCTCGACGATGGCCGACCAGGAGGACATCGTCGCGGGCAAGGGCGACCTGGGCGGCACCATGCGGCTCGGGGCGTACCCGGCGAAGCTGACGCCCGGCTCGATCGTGGCCGAGGTGTACGGCGCGACCGAGGTCAGCGAGCGGCACCGGCACCGGTACGAGGTCAACAACGCCTACCGGCCCGCGCTGACCAAGGCCGGCCTGCACATCTCCGGCACCTCGCCGGACGGCCGGCTGGTGGAGTTCGTCGAGCTGGACCGCGAGCTGCACCCGTACTTCGTGGCCACCCAGGCGCACCCGGAGCTCAAGAGCCGCCCGACGCACCCGCACCCGCTGTTCTCGGGCCTGGTGGGAGCGGCGATCGCCTATGCTCAGGCCGACCAGCTGCCCGGCGTGACCGAGGCGGCCGAACCGGTGGCGGCCAAGCGCTGACGCCGGCCGGATACTGATCGACGACGCTGGTCGTGGGACGCCCGTCCCACGACCAGCGTCGTTTCTGGACGAGGAGACCGTGTGTACGAGGTCGTCGGCAGCACCGAGCGGTTCAACGGGCGCATCTTCCGGGTCGTCACCGATCAGGTGACGATGCCGGGCGGAGAGGTCGCTGCGCGGGACGTGGTGCGCCACGTAGGCGCGGTGGGCGTGGTGGCCCTCGACGACGCCGGGCGGGTGGTGCTGGTCCGCCAGTACCGGCACCCGGTGGGCCGCTATCTGTGGGAGCTGCCCGCCGGCCTGATCGACGTGCAGGGCGAGGGCCTGGCCGCCGCCGCGCTGCGCGAGCTGGCCGAGGAGGCAGACCTGACCGCGGGCCGCGTCGACCTGCTGGTGGACATGTTCACCACGCCGGGCTGCTCCGACGAGATGATCCGCGTCTTCCTGGCCCGCGACCTGGTCGAGGTCCCCGCGCACGAGCGGCATGCCCGCACTGATGAGGAGGCCGACATGAAGGTCGACCTCGTCCCGCTCGACGACGCCCTGGCCATGGTCTTCGACGGCCGCATCAGCAACGGCCCCGCCGTCGGCGGCCTGCTCGCCGCCGCCCGCGCCCGCGACACGGGCTTTCAGGGCCTGCGCCCCGCCGACGCCCCGCTCCCGCCCCGATGAGGGGCAGGCGGTAAGCGGCAATTATCCGATTCAGCACTATCCTTGGAGCTACCGCAGGGCGGCAGCGTGCCGTGTTGACACCATGTCAGGCCGACGAGTCATCAGCTTGCATCCTGTCAACCACTTTGGCCCGTTTTCCGGGCCTAGACTGCCGCCGCGGGGGGTAGACCTGCGGCAACGGCGCCGTCGGGCCCTCCCGCAAGCGCAGGTTCGAGGAAGGTGCAGTCGTGAAGGTCGGTATCCCCCGCGAGGTCAAGAACCACGAGTACCGGGTGGCGATCACCCCGGCGGGCGTACACGAGTTCGTTCGCAACGGACACGACGTCGTCATCGAGACCGGCGCCGGTCTGGGCTCCTCCATCACCGACGAGGAGTACGTCGCGGCCGGCGCGGCCATCCTGTCCACCGCGGACGAGGTGTGGGCCGACGCCGAGCTGATCCTCAAGGTCAAGGAGCCCATCGCCGAGGAGTACCACCGCATGCGCGAGGGGCAGGTGCTCTTCACCTACCTGCACCTGGCCGCGTCCAAGGAGTGCACCGACGCGCTGATGACGCAGAAGGTCACCGCCGTCGCGTACGAGACGGTGGAGACCGCCGACCGCGCCCTGCCGCTGCTGGCCCCGATGAGCGAGGTGGCCGGCCGGCTCGCCCCGCAGGTCGGTGCGTACCACCTGATGCGCTTCGCGGGCGGCCGGGGCGTGCTGCCCGGCGGCGTGCCCGGCGTGCGCCCGGCGAAGGCCGTCGTGATCGGCGCGGGCGTGTCCGGCATGAACGCCGCCACCATCGCCCACGGCCTGGCCTTCGAGGTCACCGTGCTGGACAAGAACATCAAGAAGCTGCGCGAGGTCGACCAGCTGTTCAACGGCCAGGTGCGCACCGTCATGTCGAACGCGTTCGAGCTCGAGCGCGCCGTGCTGGAGGCCGACCTGGTCATCGGCGCCGTGCTGGTGCCGGGCGCGAAGGCCCCGACGCTGGTCAGCAACGAACTGGTGAGCCGGATGAAGCCGGGCAGCGTGCTCGTCGACATCTCGATCGACCAGGGCGGCTGCTTCGAGGACTCGCACCCGACCACCCACGCCAACCCGGTGTACAAGGTGCACGAGTCGGTCTTCTACTGCGTGGCGAACATGCCCGGCGCAGTTCCGCACACCAGCACCTACGCGCTGACCAACGTGACCCTGCCGTACGCCGTCGAGCTGGCCAACTACGGCTGGCAGGAGGCGCTGCGCCGCGACCCCGCCCTGAAGCTGGGCCTGAACACCCACGCCGGCGAGATCACCTACGGCCCGGTGGCCGAGGCGCACGGCCTCACCGCCGTGGACGTCGACTCGCTGCTCTGAGCAGTGTTTTCCTGATGCCGGTGGCGCACCCGCGCCACCGGCATCATGCTGTTCACAGCCTGCGACTGCCGGGTTCGGCCCGGATCGTGAAGACACGCCGAGCCGTGGCGGCGCACCGGCGTGGTCGGTGACGTACAGTCGGACGACGACGACACGCATGCGGCCGGTCGGGCAGCTGATGGCCCACTCACGACGGTGCCTCATCCGGCCGGACGGAAGTCGTCGGGAAGGGCGTAGCGGAGATGGCAGGCAACGGGCGCGCGGAGGCATGGACCTCGACGCTGCGGGCGGAACAGTCCCGCATGGACCTCGGTGCTGACCTGGGTCCGGCGGATCCGTCCGCCTACACCGCCCGCAAGGAGATCCCTGAGCCGATGCCGACCGATCGGCACGGTCCCTCCCGGATCATCGCGATGGCGAACCAGAAGGGCGGCGTGGGCAAGACCACGACGACCATCAACCTGGGCGCGGCCCTGGCCGAGTACGGCCGCAAGGTGCTGCTCGTCGACTTCGACCCGCAGGGCGCGCTCTCCGTCGGCCTCGGCGTCAACCCGCACAACCTCGACCTGTCCATCTACAACCTGCTCATGCAGGACGACGTCACCGCCGAGGACGTCATCATCAAGACCGACGTCGCCGGGCTGCACCTGCTGCCCGCCAACATCGACCTGTCGGCCGCCGAGATCCAGCTCGTCAACGAGGTCGCCCGCGAGATGGCGCTGGCCCGCGTGCTGAAGACGGTGCGCAAGGAGTACGACTACATCCTCATCGACTGCCAGCCGTCGCTGGGCCTGCTGGCCATCAACGCGCTGACCGTCGCCCACGGCGTGCTCATCCCGCTGGAGTGCGAATTCTTCAGCCTGCGCGGTGTGGCGCTGCTGCTGGACACCATCGACAAGGTGCGCGAGCGGCTCAACTTCGACCTTGAGCTCGAGGGCATCCTGGCCACCATGTACGACAGCCGCACCACGCACTGCCGCCAGGTGCTGCAGCGCGTCGTCGAGGCGTTCGGCGACAAGGTGTACCAGACCGTGATCACCAAGACGGTCAAGTTCCCGGAGTCGACCGTGGCCGGGGCGCCCATCACCTCGCTGGATCCCGCCTCGTCGGGCGCCCGCAACTACCGGCAGCTCGCGCGCGAGGTCATCGCCGCCGAGGCCGCCCGCCGGTGACCCAGGCCCACCGGCCTGCACCCGCGAACTGACCTGCTGGGATACTTGCGACGTGAGCGATCCCGTGGTGACGGCCGACCCGGCCGGAGAGCAGTCGGCTGAACCGTCCGGTTCAGGCCGCTTCACCGTGCGGCTCACCAACTTCGAAGGCCCGTTCGACCTGCTGCTGCAGCTCATCGGCAAGCACAAGCTCGATGTCACCGAGGTCGCGCTGCACCGGGTGACCGACGACTTCATCGCCCACATCCGGGCCATGGGCAAGGACTGGGACCTCGACGAGGCCAGTGAGTTCCTGGTCATCGCGGCCACCCTGCTCGACCTCAAGGCCGCCCGGCTGCTGCCGGCCGCCCAGGTGGAGAACGAGGAGGACCTCGCCCTGCTGGAGGCCCGGGACCTGCTCTTCGCCCGGCTGCTGCAGTACCGCGCGTTCAAGCAGGCCGCCGCGTTCATCGCCGACCTGGAGGCCACCGGCGGGCGCCGCTGGCCGCGGGCGGTCGCGCTGGAGGCGCAGTACGCCGAGGCGCTGCCGGATCTGATCCTGGGCATCGGGGTGGACCGGCTGGCCAAGCTCGCGCTCAAGGCGTTCACCCCCAAGGCGGCCCCGCCGCTGGTCTCCGTCGCGCACATCCACCAGGTCCGGGTCAGTGTCCGCGAACACGCCGAGCTGCTGCGCAACCGCCTGTTCGAACTGGGCAGCGCCACCTTCCGCCAGCTCACCGAGGACTGCGAGAACACCCTGGAGGTGGTCGCCCGCTTCCTCGCCCTGCTGGAGCTGTATCGCGAAGGCCTGGTCGGCTTCGACCAGGAACTGGCGCTGGGTGAGCTGACGGTGCACTGGACCGGCGGCGAGACGGCCGCAGGCGACCTCGCGGTCGACGACTACGACGGCGACGACGAGGCGAAACAGGCACTCGCCGCCGAGGCCCCGGTGCTGTCCGACGGCGACGAGCCCGACGGCGACGAGCCCGACGGCGACGAGCCCGACGAGGACCCGGCCGACCCGGCTACGGAACTGATCGACCCGGGTACACCGGAGGCGCCGGACGACGCCGCGCCCGCGGTGCAACAGCCCGGCAAGGGTGGGGGAGCAGAAACCAATGAGTGACAACGAGTCCCTCGAACAACAAGCCGCAGCCTGGGTCCCCCCGTGGGCCCGCACCCCCGAAGAAAGCAAGGGCACCTTCTTAACGGATTCCGTAGAGGAAGGGCACCTTCTTAACGCCGAGCCGGAGAGTTCGCTGGTCGAAGGACCAGCGGGCGGGGTGCCGCTGCCCGATGACGCGCGGCTCGATGTCACGGCTGAGCCGCTCGTCGAGCCTGTCGAGCCGGTGGCGGCCGAGCCCGCGGACGACGCATCGGCGACGGCGGAACCGGCGGACGAGGACAGCAGTCTCGACTGCGGACCGGATGACCTGGCCGGTCCCCTGGACACCGCCGAGGACCAGTCCGGAGTCGAGGCCAAGGCGCTGGACCCCGCCGAATCCGGGGAACCGGTCGACGAGCCCGGGGCGGCGGCTGAGCCGACAGCCCCCTCGGAGGCCGAGGTGCTCGACGCCGCTGAGGCGCAGGACGCCGCTGAGGCGCAGGAAGCGGCTGAGGCCCACGATGCCGCTGAGGCGCTCGCCGCGGTCGAGAACGCTCCGGAACCCGAGGCCACAGCACCTGAAGCGACGGCACCTGAGACGACGCGACCCGAGGCGGCGGACGCTGCGGATGACGTGTCCGCGTTCGACGGCCGCTCGGCAGCACCCGCCGACGTGCCGGTCACGCTCGTGGACGACCCGGCTGGGCAGGCGCAGCACGAGCCGGACGACGAGGACGTGGCGGAGATCATCGCCGTCGACGACCTCGCCGCGGCGCTCGGCCTGGACGAACCGACCGCACCGGGCTTCGACGTGGACGGGCCGGACGACAGCGGCGAGGCCGCGGTTGCGTACGCCGGATCCAAGCTCGCCACCCCGCCGCCCGGCCTCGCCGAGGCGGATCTCGTGCCGACCCTGGAGGCGATCCTGCTGGTCGTCGACGAGCCGGTCAGCGAGCTGACCCTCGCTGAGGTGCTGGAGGTGCCCGCCGAGCTGATCGCGGGCACGCTGATCGACCTGTCGGCCTCCTACACCCGCCAGCACCGCGGCTTCGACCTGCGCCGCGCCGCGGGCGGCTGGCGGCTCTACACCCGGGCCGAGTACGCGCCCTACGTGGAGCGGTTCGTGCTGGACGGGCAGCAGTTGCGGCTGACCCAGGCGTCCTTGGAGACGCTTGCGGTGGTCGCGTACAAGCAGCCGGTGACCCGCTCGCGGATCTCCGCGATCCGCGGCGTCAACTGCGACGGCGTCATCCGTACCCTGGTCACCCGGGGCATGATCGAAGAGTGCGGCACCGAGCCCGAGTCGGGCGCCTACCTCTACCGCACCACGAGCCTGTTCCTGGAGAAGCTGGGCCTCGACTCCGTCGACCAGCTTCCGCCGCTGGCTCCCTTCCTACCTGACAACGTCGAGGAGATCGCTGATGAGCAGCGCTGAAGTACGCACTGACGGCGCTGAGAGGCTGCAGAAGGTCCTGGCCCAGGCCGGTGTCGCCTCACGCCGGGCCAGCGAGGACCTGATCGCGGCACGGCGGGTCACCGTCAACGGCAAGGTCGCCAAGCTCGGCGACAAGGCCGACCCGATCGCCGACATCATCCACGTCGACGGCCAGCGCATCGTCACCGACGCGACCCTGGTCTACCTGGCCATGAACAAGCCCCGTGGCGTGGTCTCGACGATGGCCGACGACAAGGGCCGCGAAGCGGTCGCCGACTACCTCGGCAACATCTCGACCCGGGTGTACCACGTGGGCCGGCTCGACGCAGACTCCGAGGGCCTGCTGCTGCTCACCAACGACGGCACCCTGGCACACAAGCTGATGCACCCGTCGTACGAGGTGCCCAAGACCTACCTGGTCGAGGTCGTGGGCCCGCTGCCGCGGGTGGTCGGCCGCGAGCTGATGGCCGGGGTACAGCTGGAGGACGGCCCGGCCCGGCTGGACGACTACCGGCTCATCCAGGCCATCGACAAGCAGGCGCTGATCGAGATCGTCATCCACGAGGGCCGCAACCGCATCGTGCGGCGCATGTTCGAGCACGTCGGCTTCCCCGTGCAGCGCCTGGTGCGCACCGCCATCGGCCCGATCAAGCTCGGCGACCTGAAGGCGGGCCGCCACCGCCGCCTCAACGCCGGCGAGGTGGCCGCCCTGTTCAAGATCACGGACCGCAAGGGCCGCGGTGCGCAGGAGGACACCATCCGCGAGGTCCCCGAGGTGTACGAGGACTGACCCACGCCGCGCCGTGCGGGCCGACCCGCCGTGCCGATCGGTATGGTTGCCGCACCCCCATCACACGCCTGCGAGGAGCCGCCCGATGCAGCCCACCACGGTCACCGACCTGCCCGCCCTGCTCGGTGGGGACGCGGTGGCCGGTGCCGGCCGGCCGCTGCTGACGTACTGCGACGACGCCACCGGCGAGCGGACCGAGCTCACCGCGGCCGACCTCGGCGGCCTGGCCGCACGGACGGCCGCGCTGCTGCGCGAGGACTGCGGGCTCGGCGCCGGATCGCGGGTCGCGGTGCTTCTCCCGCCGCACTGGCAGACCGCTGCAGTGCTGCTGGGCGCCTGGTCGATCGGGGCCGCCGTGTCGTTCCGCCCGTGGGCGACCGCGGGTCTGGTGCCGGTCGGGGTGGGCGAGAACGATCCGCTGGACGTGCTGTTCATCAGCAGCAAGCGGCTGGACAGCTGGCTGGAGCAGGTGCCGGAGGCACGGCACCGCTACGTGCTCGGCCTGGCACCGGGCGGCGCGGCGCTCGACGAGGTGCCGGACGGCTACCGGGACTACGTCGCGGAGGCGGGCCGCCATCCCGCGAGCCTGCCCGCGTACGGGTCGATCGGCAGCACCGACGCGGCGAGCCCCGACGGCACGACCTACCGGCAGTGGGGCGGACTGGCCCAGGGCGTCGCCGACCAACTGGGCCTGCGTGCGGGCGACAAGCTGCTGGTGGACGTGGCCAAGCACGAGCAGCCGGTGATGTGGCTGCTGACGCCGCTGGCGGCGGGCGCGTCGGTGGTGCTGTGCGCCAACCTCGACCCCGACACCCTCGAAGCCAGGGTCGAGGCCGAAGGGATCACCCGCGTCATCTGAGCCCCGGCAGGGAATCAGGCCTCCTGCAGGTAGGTGCCGTGGCCCTCGCGGACGAGGTCGCCGTCGAACACGAGCACCTCGTTGGCCAGGCCGCCCCGCTGGTTGCGGAAGTTGATCACGACGGTCCCGACGCCGGCGTACACGGCCTCGACAGTGAAGTGCAGGTCGGGCAGCCGCTTCAGGCCCTCGCCCCAGTACGTCCGCAGCGCGTCCTTGCCGCGTATCACGCCGCCGGTCTCCGGGAAGAACTGCGCCGCGAGCGGCGAGGAGAACACGACCTCGTCGTGGAAGTGCGCGAGCACCGCCTCCAGGTCGCGCGAGTTCCACGCCTCCGCCCAGCGCCTGCTGAACTCCGTCGCGTCCACCGCGTTCGTCATCGCGTCCCCGTTCCGAGTATTGACTGCCATCCGTCGAATCTCGACGTCCGAAAATAGCCGAGTTCGAGGTAGCGGCGGCACCTGTGTCCACCTCGTGGACACCGTCGTCGGTGGTCGAGCCGAGGCCGCCTTGCCCCTTCTCGCTCCCTGCCCGTAATGGCACGGCGGCTTGCTTGCTCGCCGTAGCGTGGACCGCCAACGCCGAGGACCGCCGCCGGACGTGCGGTCAGGCCGGCAGGGCGTACAACCTCCCGGCCGCGCCCACGTAGACCGTGCCGTCTGCGCCCGACTTCGGATGCTGGGTGATCACGCCCGGGGCGTACCAGGTCCACCGGGTCGTGCCGTCGGGGTTCAGGCAACGCACGTAGGTTTCGTGCCACAGCGGTTTGAGCCAGTGGTAGGTGTCCCAGCGTCGCTGATCGGGCGATGCCGAAACGATCAGCGAGCCCCCGGCGCCCGCGGTGAGCGTGACCGGGGCGACGTTCATGTCGTGCGTCCAGACGGCCCGGTCGCCCTCGATCATCCAGAGCGGGTACGTGTAGATCATCTGCTCCTGCCGGCTGGGCCCGCGCACGGCCAGGCGGGTGGGGCCGCCGTCGATGCCGGGCAGCACCGCCAGGGGCTCGCTGACCTGCCGTGTCGTGATGAACTGGTGCGAGCCGCCGAAGGAGTCCACGAGGTAGTAGCCGCCCCCGTCGTACCAGTCGAAGCGGGCCAGCAGGCGGTCCGTGTCGTAATCCCACAGGCCCTTGATGCGATGATGCTCGTCCGCCGGCTGGTCGAGCCTGACGCCCGCCCAGGCCCAAGCTGCCCACTGCAGCTCCGCGTCATGGTCGTAGGCGTACAGCAGCTTGTTGACGTCGAACACCACGAGGTCGCCGAAGGCACGAAGACGGTAGCCGTCCATGCGATCGGGCAGCGGCACGGCCCAGTGGAGCTCGCCGTCCAGGCCGACCCGGCGCACCTCGCGCTGATCCTGCTGGACCAGGTGACGGTAGACGAACCCACCCCACGGGTCGAACTTCAGCCGGTGTGCCCGTGGTCCCCCGTCGAACGAAGCAACGACTTCGCCGGTGGCGAGTTCCCGGGTCACGATGCGATCGTCTTCGATCCGGTGCATTCGCCCGTCCCGGACGAGCGGATACCAGTCGCCGTGCTCGCCGAGCTCTTGCGACCAGCGGATCTGCCCATCAGGGCTGATGAGGGTGGCCGCGGCCTCGGCGATGATGAGGCAGCCGCCGACGTCCTCGGTGCGCAGCGTCCCGTCGTGGGCGGGAAGCTCGACCGACCAAAGCGGTGATGTGTCTGACACGGCGTTTACGGATTCCACTTCAACGCCTCCCTGAGCAGGCCGAGTCGAGCTTCGATCAGGTCCGACAGGGAGGTGCGACGGTAGCGCCGGTCGTTCCTCATCCGGTATGGCACCTCCTTGAGCACGTGGATCGCTCCGCGTACCCCGAACAGTGCCATGAGGCGAGGGTCCGGATCCGGGCCGCCCGCGTCGCGGTAGCCGTTGCGGAACGCCAACCGCAGGTGGGCCAGCTCCTCAGGCTTGAGCCCGAGGGTCATGCCGAAGTCCGTCAGCTTGATCTCGAAATACGCGAGGTCGCGCTCCGGTGCGCCGATCGGGTTTCCGTCGCCGTCCATGGCGTGGTGCAGCATCGGCAGGTCGATGACGGTCAGGCCGCGTTCGGGATGCCAGAAGAAGTTGCCGGGGTGGGCGTCGCCGTGTGCCAGCGCCGCCCAGCCGCGAACGTCGCGCGCCTCGGCGATGGTCTGCTCGACCCGCCTCGTCAACTCTTCGAGGTCCCAGCCGCGGTCCGGCAGCGTCCGCATCGTGTCCACCACCTGGCCGGTCCACTTGCGCACCACCGCGACGTGGCGGTCCAGGAACTCCCGTGCCACCGGCCTGCCCGAGCCCTCGGCGGAGGTGTGCAGGTCGGCGAGCGCGGCACCCACCCCGACGACGGACCATTCGAGTTGGGTGAAGGCGGGTGCCCACTCCGCACCGGTCGACCGGCCCACGTCTGTGATCAGGTCGTCGATCGCCTTGCCGGGGGCCAGCGCGGACACGACCACCCCGTGGCGTTGCGGCGTCGCCGCGATGCCCAGCGCCGCGGGGGTGCCGAACCAGGTGAACTCGCGGGTCCGCAGCCGCTGCAGAGCGGACAGCTCGCGGGCGAACTCCTCGGCGTCGGGGAACGCCTTCACCACGCCGACGTTGCGGCCGTCCTCGTCCTGCACCAGCATGACCGGCGCACCGGACAGGCCCTTCGCACCCGTCGATCCGGTGATCTCGGCGAGGCGTACCGGCCTGCCGAGAGCGGCTGCGGCGAAGTCGGCCACCGCCGGCTGCCCGTCCGCGCCGTTCGGCAGCACCTGAGCGCCGTCGATCAGGTCGGCCACCGCCTGCGGGATCACCGCACCGCCGTCGGCGCGCACCGCCTTCGCCCGGTCGAGCACCGCCCGCGCCCGGCCGGGTCCGCTGTCCGGATCAGTCGCCATGTCCTCCTCCGGCCGGTCCAGGCCGTGTGGCAGGCCGTGGGCAGGGACGGTCTCGTCGCGCTCCATCCGCCTGAGCTCAGCGCGGGCGGTCACGGCCTGCTCGATCGCTCGCCGCAGCGAGCCGACCTCCTGCTCGTCGAGCTGGAGGAGGCGGAGCTCCTCGCACGCCTGCCGCCGCGGCTCCGTCTCGGCCAGCAACTGCCGCACGTGCTCGGTGACGGCCCGCGGCCGGGTGTCCGGTTCGGCGGCGTACGCCTGCGACAGCCGGGCCGCCGTGGCCGCGCCTGCCGCCGCGTCGGTGTGCAGGCCCGCCTCCCGATAGGCGGCAGCCGTCTCCGGTCGCAGCACGCCCGACAGGGCCCGCTGCACGGCGTTCCACTTGTGCGCGGCGGACTCGATGTCGCCCGGCACCGTACGCAGCCACCGATCAGCCTGGTCGGCGCAGTAGCGGCTGTCGGCCCAAGCCGTCCCGTCCCACGGTGTCCAGCCGTCGGGCAGCGCCCGGTCCCGGCCCAGCCGCTGCGGCCACCCGTCCAGTTCACGGCCTGCCAGCTGCGCGATCCGGTCCGACACCGCCGACACCGTCGCGGGGTGGTGCACGGCGACGGGTGGGGTGAGCCGGTCCTCGGGGTCGGGCAGGTCCGGGCCGAACTCGACCCGGTGGATGGTCGCCAGCGGTGCCCGCAGCGGACCGGTGTGCGCCTCGAACTCCGTCCGGGGGCGCCCGGACGGGAACAGCAACGGCTGCCCGTCCTCGTCGAGCAGCTCGCGGCGGTCGCCGTACTCCCAGGTGTCCCAGTAGAGCTGCCAGCGCACGCCCTTGTCGCCGACGTGCTCGCGGCCCTGGAAATACACCGTGGGCACGCCGAGCGCGACGGCGATCTCCAGCGCACCGCTCTCCATGCCGATCTGCACGATGTCGCGCGCGCTGTCCAGGTGGTGCAGGAACAGCGCCTGTTCGCCCTGGCCGAGGGCCTGCCCGCCGTGGCGGTCGGCGGACCAGAAGTGGCGCAGCGTCTCGGTGTCGACGCCGTCGAGCACGCCTTCGGCCTCGAACGCGGCCTTCAGCTCTGGGCGGCCGTCGAACAGGTCGTCGCCGATCAGCAGGATGCGCCGGTCCGGGTCGGACTCGCGGAGCAGGGCGACGGTCTGGCGCAGCAGCTCGGGTTTGGTGTCCATGAACGCGCCCATCGGCACCCGGGACTGGCGCACCCACAGCAGCGCGTAGCCGCGGGGCTGCCCGTCGGGCTCATGCCGGGCGCGCACCAGGTCGGCCAGCGCGCGGGCCCGGGCGTCACGCCGGGCGCCCCGCTCGCCGTGCCCGCGCATCGCGGCGACCATCGTGGCGCGGGCCTGCCGCCCGTCGCGGCGCACCTGCGGCAGCGCCACCAGATGTGCGCGGCGGAACTTGCTGGTCGCGTAGTGGACGTGTCGCGGCTGGTCGTCGTGGCACAGGCGGACCCGGGCCGGGTCGACACCGAATTCCGTGATGAGTCGTTCGCGCATGGTCAGCGCGCCGCGCAGCGGCCGTACCTGCAGGTCGATCGCGTCGGCCGCCAACTCGGCCGGGTCGACGCCGTCGGTGGACCGGCCGGACAATGCCCGCCAGAGCACGGTCTTGTCGGCGAGGTCGCGGGTCATGCCCTCGGGCACCGGGCCGGCGTGGGACAGGTACGGATCGGACACGTCGTCGCGGTACTGGGTGAACAGCTGGTGGGGCTCGTACGCGATCTCGATGGTGGCCGTGTCGTCCAGCATCAGCGCCGCGGCGTGCACGAAAAGCTCGCCGCTCTGCCATTCGTAGACGCGGAGGTTCTTGGTGTCCAGGTCGCCGCCCACGGGTGAGGGCGGCGGCGCGACCGCGGGGAACAGCTCCTCGCGCAGGTGTCGCAGCTTCTGGTCGAGGCTCAGGTCGTCGCGGGCCTTCAGCTCGCCGACCAGCGTGTCGAGCCGGCCGCCGGCGAGCGCGTCCCAGGTCGTGACCTGTGTGGGGGTGGCGAACACGTCGGAGGGGCGCTGGTGCCCGGAGGCCTCGACGTGGCTGGTGCCCGGGTCCTCGACGGCGGTGTCCGGTCTCGACCAGTGGCCCGGTGGCAGGCCGAGATCGACCGGCAGGGCGTCGGCGCTCAGCAGCAGCGCGTCCATCCGGACCGCGCCGCCGGGCCGGTATGTCGACACGGGGTGCTCGTTGTCCTGGGCGTCGACGTACACGATCCGGCCGTGCTGGTTGTGCACGGTGACGGCGTGCGCGGCTCCGCTCGGGCGCTCCAGCAGCAGCACCGCGACGGCGCCGTGCCCCTGGGCGGACAGCGCCGACTCCAGGGTGCCGAACGCCTCCTGCCGCGGCTGCCACGCCTCGTCGTAGGAGCTGGTCCGGTGGTCGGCCATGAGCTGCTGGAAGCGGGCGCCGACGGCGTCCTCGATGCGGGCCGCGCCGCCGGGTTCGCCGCCCAGCGGCAGCAGGTCGGGGGTGAACCGGTCGACGGTGCGCGGGGCCGCGACCCGCGGCCTGCCGTGCAGCCACGTGTCGATGACCGACAGCACCACGTCGGTGCAGTTGATCGCACGGGTGGGGTCGGCCTTGGGGCCGCCGTCGTTGGTGCGGCGCGGCCACTCGCCGAACAGGTCGCTGAACCGGCGCGGCCTCCCGTCGGCGTCGCGCTCCACGACCAGCTCGACGTCCTGCTGGTGCAGGGCCAGCGGGCGGCGGTGCCCGCCGGGCAGCCCGTAGCGGCGGCTGGTCTCGACCGGCCGGGGGTCGTCGAGGCCGGTCGCCCGGGAGCGGTCGTCCGGCTCGTTGATCGCGCCGTCGGCGACGCGGAACCGGTCCCGCTCGTCCTCCCCGTAGCGCAGCCGCTGGAACTCGGTGAACGACTCGTCGCCGATCTCGTACCGCCGCGGGCCGTCGATCGGGCCGTGCTGCAGGGTGCGCAGGCGCGCCTCCAGCGGGGCCAGGCTCTGCTCGTAGGCGGCCCGCCCGGGGTCGTGCGCGCCCGGCCCGGCATCGAACGCGTCCTGGAGCAGGCGGCGCAGCCGGTTCAGCAGCGTGGAGCTGCGCGGGTCGAACCGCAGGCGCATCGCATGGGTGCGCCCGAACGCGGTGTGGCTCTCGTAGGCCTCGCGTTCGGCCCGGCTTTCCGGGACCCTGGCCACGAACGCCGAACGGTCGCCCGTGCCCGGTTCTGCGGCACGTGGCCGGACCGGGCCCTGGTTCGGGCCGCCCAGCGAGGCGACCGCGGCCGCGGCCACCGCGGCGACGTCGACCTCGTCGGCCGATTCCGCCGCTGCGACCGGTGGCACCCCGTGTGTCTGCGGCACGCCACCGGTCTGAGGGAGGTCGCCAGTCTGCGGGACGCGGATCGTCGGCGGCACGCCGCCCGGCCGCGCCGGACCGCTCGCGCCGCCAGGGTGGCCGGAACTCGGCGAAGGCGGAATGACCGGGGAGACGAAGCCGGGCGGGAAACCCCCGGTGACGCTGCCGCCCGTGGCGGCAGCCGGCCCGGCGAGCGACCCGACCGGCGGTGCGGCCGCGCCGGTCGGCGGGCCCGCCGCGGCCGGGCCCGGAGCGGACGGGATCGTGCCGGTCGCCGGATCGAGCACCGCCACCCCGTCGGCGGCCAGCCCCGCGTGGGGCGCGGCTGGACGGTCGCCGAGGTGATCGCGATCGTGTCCGAGGTCCGCAATCGCGGGTGCGCGATCCTCGGGCGATCCGGCATCCCCGTCGAACAGGCCTGCCGGGTCGGCCGGTGCTCCGGCCAGGTGAGGACCGTGGCCGGCGGCCGTGCTGCCCGGGATCTCGCCTCCGAACGCGACGCCTGGGCCGCTCGCGTGGTCGCCGGTCAGGTCCACGGCCGCGCCGGTCCCGCCGAGGCCGATCGCGGCGGCCGCGGTTTCACCCGCGGGGCCCGCGAACAGGGCGGCCGGGGCCGCGTCGCCGGAGTCGCCGAACGAACCGAGCGACACGGCGGTCGACAGGGCCGTCACGCCCGGCTGCCCGTGCGCGTCGAGCGCGGCGGACAGGCTCAGCTCCGCCCCGAGCAGCCGTCCGTCGACGGCGACCCGGGTGTCGCCGACGGCCGAGCCGAACGTGGCGGAGGTCGCGGCCATGCCCAGTGACTGCAGGCTGACGCCCTGACCGGTGACCACGCCGACGGTGACCTCGCCGAGCATCTCGCCGCTCGCGCCGCGCAGCGCGTGCTCGCCGAACCGGCCGAAGGCGGTCGTCGCGCGGGTCCGGCCGAGCCCGGTGACGCCGCCGACGCCGCCGGCCAGCGCGCCGAGCCCGGTGTCGAGCGCCAGCTCGCCCGCGTTCAGGCCGCCGCGGTTGCCCTCGCTCACCTGGTACGCCTGGACGCCCAGCGAGGTGAGCCCCTCCTGCAGGCCCTCCTCGAGCGCCTGCTCGCCGAGATGGCGTACCACCTTGGATCTGATCCGGTCCTTGACCGCGTCGCCGAGCCGGTCCTTCAACCGGTCCTTGAGGCCGTTCTTCGCGGCCCGTTCCAGCAGCTCCTTGGCTGCGCGGCGGAGCAGGCGCTGGATCGCGAAGCGGGTGGCGTACATCGCGGGCGCGGCGCCGGCCATCGACGCGCCGAGGGTGACGGCCGCGGCGGCGGCCAGCGCGATCAGCTCGATGAGCAGCAGGCCGAGTTCCACATAGAACTCGATCTTCACGCCCTCGATCTGGTTGGCGCCGTCGTCGACCTGCGCGCCGAAGTCGTCCAGCAGGTCGACGACCATGGCCAGGGCGGCTTCCTCGCCGCCGGTGCCGTGCGCGCGGCCGAGCTGCGACCACAGCCGCAGGATGGCACTCGCGACCTGGCCGTCCGGGCCGCCCGCGGCGGCCACCGCGGCGAGCACGGCGTCGTCGGCCTCGTCGAGCAGCGGTCCCATCCGCGACGACGCGGCATACCAGTCGTCGGCGAGCTCGCGCATGGCGGCCTCGTCGCCTTCGGGCCAGTCGACGCCCACCACCCATTCCAGGGTGGTGCACATCCAGCCGGGCGCATCGAAGTAGCTCAGCGGATGCGGGATCGGTGAAGGTAGAAGTGGCATGGTGACAGTCCCTCCCCAGGTGACTGGCGACACCATAGCCAGCACCGTCCACATGCGCCAGACATCGGTCACAACCGCTACCGTGGCCTATTAGCACACCACCCTGGGGAGGGCTTCGTGGCTACGATCGACGATGCGCTGCGGCTGGCGGAACGCTTCGCCGTGGAGGCGACCCTGCGCGACGGCAAGCCGTACCGCGGCCTGGTCGAGGAGTTCGCGCACGGCTGGTGCGTCTGGATCGTGCCGCCGGTGACGGATGCGCAGCCGCCGCCGCTCGGTTCGGGCGTCGCGGTCGTGCTCGACCGGCACAGCGGCCTGCTCGCCTACTACCCGGCCTGGTCGACCGAGCAGGTGGCGGCGCGCTATCGGCCCGGTTCGGCGACGCTCGTCGCTGCCCCACCACGGCCGAGCCGGGCCGAGGCGGCCCTGGCGCTGCCCGGCCCGGCGCGGATCGCCATGGCGCTGACCAAGCAGAACGTCAGCTTCCTGGCACTTTCCGCGCGGGGCGACGCCGAACCGGTGCACCATCCGGCGGTGGCGGGCTGGCTGGCCGCCCAGCCGGCGGGCCGGCTGGTGCGCGGGGCGGCCCGCCATGCCGAGCTGGTGCTGCTGTCGCGGCTGTTCACCGAGTGGGAGCGCACCGGGTCGACGGATCCGGCGGCCATGTGGTCGGCGCTGGCCGAGCGGCGGCCGACCGGCTATCCGACGATGTCGGACCGGCCGCTCGGGCTGGGCCCGGACCTGCCGTGCTGCGTCACGTGCCATCTCGCCTGGCAGGCACTCGGCGGCGACCTGGCGGCGGTGGACTGGACCGAGCTGCGCGATCCGGCGGCGGCCGGTGCTGCGCCCGATCCCGACCGGTTCCCGCCGCGCGTGGCGGCGGTGCTCACCGAGGGGGGCTGGACCGGTGGCGGGCTGGACCCCGCGCAGGTGGACCGGCTGCTCGCCGAGGCGCGCGACGCCTACGGCGCGTGGCACGACGAGGCGGCCGCCGCCGCCGCGCGCGACGTCTTCGTGCGTTACCCGCAGCTGTCCACGCGGGCCACCGTGGCGGGCGAGGACTGCCTGGCGCAACAGTTCACGCTGAGCCTGCCGGACGAGTTCTGCCCGGTGCCGGAGCTGGCGGCGTTCGAGCGGCGGCTGGGCGTGCCGGTGTGCCCGATCGGCACCGAGACGGCCTTCAACATCCTGGTCGTGGACGCGCGGAGCCGCTTCTTCGTGCTGGACCAGGGCGGCGACTGGTACCTCGGCGCGCGCGTCGACGAGGCGCTGGCCAACCTGGCCACCGGGCGCACGCCGGGCCGCCTGCGTGCCGACGGCGTCGTCGCGGCGACCCGGTAGGCCGCCGCGACCGGCGCGGACTCAGTTCAGCAGCGCGTTGACGATCTCGGTCGCGTTGTCCTCGTGCTTGGCGTACGCGTCGGGGAAAGCCGAGATCTGCACCTTCTGCGCGGCGCGGGTCAGCGGCAGGTCCTCCCAGCCGTCGATCTCCACGAGCCGGCCGAAGAACGCGCCGGCCGCGTACTGCGGCTGCATGATCTCCTTGACCGAGCCCCAGCTGCCGCTGGCGCGCTGCTGGAACAGGCCGATGGAGTCGTGGTCCGAGCCGGTGCCCTGGTGCGGGTAGTTCAGCGACTCGGGCACGACGTGGCTGGCCACGTTGTAGAGGCGGCTCTCCTGCATGGCGGTGGCCACGCCGACGATCATCGCCCACTTGGACAGGCCCATGGACTGGGCCTTCTTGACGATCGCGGCGGCGTTGTCCATCTGCTGGCGGTCCATGCCGGCGACCAGCTTCACGACCCGTACCACCGGCTTGGGTTTCGGCTTGGGCTTGGGTTTCGGCTTGGGCTTCGGCTTGACCGCCGGGGCGCTCGCCTTGGGAGCGCGCAGCTGCGGCATCCGGTGCAGCAGCGCGCTGCTGGTCACGTCGCTGGCGGCGACGAGGGCCGGCGCGGCCACGGCGTTGCCGGGCAGCAGTCCGGCGGCGGTCGGCGGCTCGACGACGACCGGGCGGGCGTTGCCGGACAGGATGGCCACGGCCCCGACTCCGGCGAGTGCGGCGGTCGTGAGCAGGGGTGCGAGCAGGCGCTGCGCCGGCGACTGCTGACGGCGGTGCCGGGCCTGCCAGCCGTCGTCACGGCGGTGCCGACCGGAGGCGGGGGAGCCTGCGGCCTGGGCGGTGCGTCGTTCTTGCTGATCACGGGGGGTATGCGGGGGCATTGGCCGATATTAGGAAGGCATTAGCCCAGGTAAAAGGGGGTGCTATCAGATTTCTCCCAGGGTGGTGCTGATTTAGCCCGAATTGCTAGGACTTGTTCTCAAGATTGTTTCTGACCAGGGGTTTTGTGAGCCGCCCTCGTGCTTCGGGTGCGGCGGTGGGAGCGGCTCGGTACAGTGCCGCGGGTGAGCGACGCCCCCACGCCACCCCTGCCCCCGCCCGTCGATCCGTGGGCGGGTCGCGACGGCCACACGCACACCCTCGGCATGGCTTCGATCCCGCAGCGCCTCGCGTCGGTCCCGGCCGAGCAGCGCCTCGCCCCGGCGCAGCCGCAGGTCGTCTACGTGGAGCGGCCCCGCCGCCGGCGCTGGCCGTGGGTGCTCGGCACGCTGACCGTGCTGAGCCTGGGCTGCTGCGGGGTGCTCGCCGTGGTCACCGCGCCGATCCGGGCGCAGTATCCGGTGCGCGCCGAGCTGGGCACGACGATCGCGGGCCTGCGCCGCGACGACAGTCCCCAGGTCCGCGCCGCGGCCAACGAGCTGATCGCGCAGATCCACCGCGAGCAGGACGTGACCGGCGCGGAGGTCGCCAAGCTCGACGAGCCCAAGCACAAGGACACCCCGGTGGTGCTGGTCGTGGCCACCCGGTTCATCCTCGACCCGGCCGGCGAACTGGACGGCGCGCTCGCCGGGGCGGGCAGGGACCGGCCCACGGGAGTGCGCAGCTACGCCGCCGGAGCGCGCGGTGGGGAGCTGCGCTGCGGCAACGGCCGCGACAAGCAGAGCGACGCGCCGGTGGTGGTCTGCGCCTGGATCGATCACGGCAGCCTCGGCCTCGGCCTGTTCTACGGCGGCCGGTCCATGGACGACAGCGCCCGGCTGCTCCGCGAGATCCGTGACGACGTGCTGGTCAAAGCCTGATCGACGAAGTTGTCCACAGGCCCGAGCCCGCATGCGTGCGCCGGGCACTAGCATCGGCCGGGTGACGCAGACCCTGCATACCGACGCCGTACGACTGCTGACCGACTGGCGCCCGCCCGCCGACGCGGAGGCCGACTGGACGCAGACGATGGCGCTGCTGGCGCACGGCCCGCAGGTGATGGGCAAGCCGCACCTCGACGGGCACGTCACGGCCAGCGCGATCATCGTCTCGCACGACCGCTCCCGCATCCTGCTGTGCCTGCACGGCAGGCACGACATCTGGTGCCAGCTCGGCGGGCACCTCGAAGCCGAGGACGGCGACCTCGCCGCGGCCGCCCTGCGCGAGGCCACCGAGGAGAGCGGCATCGCGGGGCTCGTCGTCGACCCGGTGCCGGTCGACGTGGACGTGCACCACGTGAACTGTGCGGGCAGGCCCAACCGGCACTACGACGTGATCTTCCTGGTGCACGCGCCCGTGGACGCGGTGGCGCAGGTCAGCGAGGAGTCGCACGAGCTCGGCTGGTTCGCCCCGGACGAGCTGCCCAGCCCGCTCGGCACGGACACCGCGCGCGTGGTGCGCAACGCCATGGCACGGCTGGGCTGAGCGACGGGTGGGCTGATCGATGAAGGTGACGCACGATCCATGGCCGGCCGACGAGGCCGAGGCGCTGCGCCAGCAGCTGGCCCTGCGCGAGCGGGTCGAGCCGACCGGGCCGCCGCTCGCCGTGCGGACCGTGGCCGGGCTGGACGTGTCGTACGACGATGAGACCGGCCGGGCCGTGGCCGCCGTCGTCGTACTGGACCTGGAGACGCTGGCTGTCGTTCATGCGATCTCCGTGGCCGGCGACGTGGCCTTCCCGTACGTGCCGGGCCTGCTGGCGTTCCGGGAGATGCCCCTCCTGGTCGACGCGCTGGAGCGAATGCGGGGCACCATCCCGGACGTGCTGGTGTGCGACGGCTACGGGTTGGCCCACCCGCGCCGTTTCGGGCTGGCCTGCCACGTCGGCGTGCTCACCGGCCTGCCCACCTTCGGAGTGGCCAAGACGCCGTTCACGGCCGCACACGCCCGGCCGGGGACGAACCGGGGCGACTGGTCGCCGCTGACCGAGGACGGCGAGGTGCTGGGCCGGGTGGTGCGCACCCAGCCGAAGGTCAAGCCGGTCTTCGTCTCCGTCGGGCACCGCATAGACCTCGACACGGCCACCGCGCTCACGTTGAAGCTGTCGCCGCGTTTCCGGCTGCCGGAGACGACCCGGCGCGCCGACCAGTTCTCCCGCCGCCTGCTCAGAGCCCAGCGTGTCGCCCGCTGACCGGGACGCCAACGCGGCGCTGCGGGCACGTTTCGACGAGGTCCACGCCCGCTACACCCACCTGCGCGACAACGTGGGGGAGCTGCAGCGGGAGCTGGCGGGGCTGGAGGTCTCCGTCGCCTCCGCCGACGGCATGGTCGCCGTCGTGGTCGGCGCGCGCGGGCAGTTGCTGCGGCTGCGCCTGCACGAGCGGGCGTACGCGGCGCACCGGCCGGACCGGCTCGCCGAGCTGATCACCAAGACCACCCGCCGCGCCGAGCAGGCCGCCGCGGAGGCGACCGCGGAGCTGGTGGCGCGGGTCGTGCCCGCCGAGACCGGGGTGCCCGAGCTGCTACGCGGCGGCGACCTGGGCGCGTTGCTGCGCCGCCACGACGACATGATGGGCTACGAGGAGCAGCGATGAGCAGGCATGGGATCGACCTCGACCCGTCGGCCGCGCTGGCGGCGGCCCGGCGGCTGAACCTGGCCGGGCAGTCCCTGGGGCGGGAGCGCGCGCTGTCCGGCGGCCCGATCGAGCAGGCCGGGCAGGATCGGCCGTGGGGCGACGACGAGCTGGGCAGGGCGTTCGCGTCGCGGTACGCCGACGGCGCGGTGATGCTGCTGACGCTGTGGCGTGACGCGGCTCACCACACGATCGAGCTCAGCGAGGGCATCGTCACCGCGGTGGTCACCACCCAGGGCGTCGACGCCGCCGAGCAGGCCCGGTTGGCGCAGGTCACCGTGTGACCCATGGGCCGGTTGTGGCCTGCGGGACGTGTTCTACACCGCCTTCGGACCCTCTGCCTGATCGGTGTCCGGACGGACCGGGCAGAATGGGAGCATCAAACCTAGAGGCGGAGGATGGGTCGTGGCTGAACTGCGCTGCGTGGTCGCGGTGGACGGGCCCTCGGGCTCGGGCAAGTCGACGGTGTCGCGCCGGTTGGCTCGGCGCCTGGACGCACGCTACCTCGACACCGGCGCCATGTATCGGGCGCTGACCTGGGCCGTGCTGCAGGCCGGGGTGGACCTCACCGACCCCGACGGCATCGCCAAGGTGGCCGTCGACTGCGAGCTGATCATCACGACCGACCCCGAGCGGCCGTCGATCAGCGTGAACGGCGAGAACGTGGACGGCCCGATCCGCGGCGGCGAGGTCACCGCGGCAGTGTCGGCGGTCTCCGCCGTGCCGTTCGTCCGGCAGGTGCTCACCGCCCGCCAGCGCGCGATCATCGAGGAGTCCGCCCGGATCGTGGTCGAGGGCCGCGACATCGGCACCGTGGTCGCCCCCGACGCCGACCTCAAGGTCTTCCTGACCGCTTCCTCCGCCGAGCGGGCGCGCCGGCGCAGCGCCGAGACCGCCGGCGACCACGCTGCGACCGAGGCCGCCCTGGCCCGTCGTGATCACCTGGACTCCACCCGCAAGGTCAACCCGTTGCAGCAGGCCGCCGACGCGGTGGTGCTCGACTCGACCGAGCTGGGCATCGATGAGGTTGTCAGCGAGCTGCACCGGCTGCTGACAACAAGGAAGGCAGCATGAGCAACACAGAGTGGACCGAGCTGGAGGTAGTGGAGCAGCCGCTGCCGGAGGCTCCTCCGGTCACGCCGGTCATCACGCCGCAGCCGGTCCTGGCGGTGGTGGGCCGCCCCAACGTGGGCAAGTCCACCCTCGTCAACCGCATCATCGGCCGCCGCCAGGCGGTGGTCGAGGACATCCCCGGCGTGACCCGTGACCGGGTGGCGTACGACGCCAACTGGTCGGGCCGCAAGTTCACCGTCGTCGACACCGGCGGCTGGGAACCCGACGCCAAGGACCGGGCCGCGGCCATCGCCGCGCAGGCCGAGGCCGCCATCGCCGCCGCCGACGTGGTGCTGTTCGTGGTCGACTCGTCCATCGGCGCGACCGACGAGGACGCGGCCGCGGTGAAGATGCTGCGCCGCAGCTCCAAGCCGGTGCTGCTGGTGGCGAACAAGGCCGACAACCAGAACATGGAGTACGAGGTCCACGCGCTGTGGTCGCTCGGCCTGGGCCAGCCGTGGCCCGTGTCGGCGCTGCACGGCCGCGGCTCGGGCGACCTGCTCGACGCGGTGCTCGCCGCGTTCCCGAAGCAGGCGCCGCTGGAGGACCACGTGCCCGGCCCGCGCGGCCCGCGCCGCGTGGCGCTGGTCGGCCGCCCCAACGTCGGCAAGTCCAGCCTGCTCAACCGGCTCGCCCGGGAGGAGCGCTCGGTCGTCGACCCGGTCGCCGGCACCACGGTCGACCCGGTCGACTCGCTGGTCGTCATCGGCGGCGAGACGTGGCAGTTCGTCGACACCGCGGGCCTGCGCAAGCGCGTCGGCAAGGCCAGCGGCACGGAGTACTTCGCCTCGCTGCGCACCGCCGCCGCGATCGAGACCTCCGAGGTCACCGTCGTGCTGCTGGACTCCAGCGAGGTCATCAGCGAGCAGGACCAGCGCCTGCTGTCGATGGTGTCGGAGGCCGGCCGCGGCGTGGTGCTCGCCTTCAACAAATGGGACCTGGTCGACGCCGACCGGCGGCACTACCTGGACAAGGAGATCGACCGGGAGCTCAAGCGCATCCCGTGGGCGCTGCGCGTCAACATCTCCGCGCTGACCGGCCGTGCCGTCGAGAAGCTCGCCCCGGCGCTGCGCCAGGCGCTGGCCAGCTGGGAGAAGCGCATCTCGACCGGGCAGCTCAACCAGTGGCTGACCGCGCTGGTGCAGGCGACCCCGCACCCGGTGCGCGGCGGCCGCGCCCCGCGCATCCTGTTCGCGACCCAGCCGAGCATCTCTCCGCCGAAGTTCGTGCTGTTCACGACGCAGCCGCTGGACCCGGGCTACATCCGGTTCGTGGAGCGCAAGCTGCGCGAGGAGTTCGGCTTCGAGGGCAGCCCGATCGACATCTCGGTCAAGCCCCGCAAGGAGAAGGGCCCCGGCGGCCGCGGCAAGACCCACGGCTGACCGCTGATCCACTCACGAAGCTCCGCCCGCCCGACCAGGGCCGGCGGAGCTTCGTCGTCGGCGCCCCGCCGCCATGGTCGTTGTTCGGTGTCAGAACCTCCGGACTGGCCACAACTTCCGAGCCGAAACGGCGATCATGACCCGCAGGCGACGCGCGGTCCTTTGTGCCCGCCCGGTCCACGCGGCGTTCGTGGGCAAGCGGACCTGCGGACGGTACTGTCGGTACATGATTCACATCGATGAGTCGGCGCCGCAGGTGTCGGCGGTGCGGCTGGCCTTTCCGGCGCATCGCTACCGCCAGGAGGAGATCGTCGCCGAGTTCACCGCGATGTGCCTGCCCGGCGAGCATCCCGGACGCGAGGTGTTCGCCCGCTTCGGACGGACGACCGGCGTGCAGACGCGCCACCTGGCGCTGCCGCTGGACCGGTACGCCGGGCTGACCGGCTTCACCCAGGCCAACGACGCGTTCATCGAGGTGGCGCAGGAGTTGGGCGAGGCCGCGCTGCGCGAGGCGCTGGACGCGGCCGGGGTGCGCCCCGACGAGGTCGATCTCATCGCGACCACGAGCGTCACCGGCTTGGCCGTGCCGTCGCTGGACGCCCGGCTGGCGGCGCGGGTCGGCCTGCGTCCCGACGTGAAGCGGCTGCCGCTGTTCGGCCTGGGCTGCGTGGCCGGCGCGGCCGGTGTGGCCCGGCTGCACGACTACCTGCGGGGCTTTCCCGACCAGGTGGCGGTGCTGCTGGCGGTCGAGCTGTGCTCGCTGACCGTGCAGCAGCAGGACACCACGCACGCCAACCTGGTCGCGTCCAGCCTGTTCGGCGACGGCGCGGCCGCGGTGGTCATGGTCGGCGGGCGGCGGGCCACCGCACAGCCGGGCCGGCCGCGGGTGCTGGCCACCCGCAGCCGCCTCTACCCGGACACCGAGCAGGTGATGGGCTGGCGCATCGGGTCCAGCGGCTTCCAGATCGTGCTGTCCAACGAGGTCGCCCCGATAGCCGAGCGTTTCCTCGGCGGCGACGTGCGCGGCTTCCTGACCGACCATGACGTCGACTCCCTCGACGTCGCGACGTGGATCTGCCACCCCGGCGGGCCGAAGGTCATCGACACCATCGAGAAGGTTCTCGACCTGCCGCCGGAGGCGCTGCTGCCGACCCGGCGGTCGCTGGCCGGCCGGGGCAACCTGTCGTCGGTGTCGGTGCTGGACGTGCTGCACGAGGCGATGAGCGGCCCGCCACGCGAAGACCAACCCGGACTCATGATCGCCATGGGACCGGGGTTCTGCTCCGAACTCGTCCTGCTGAGGTGGTGAGCGTGCTCGCGTACACCCTGCTGATCCTGGCGGTGGCCGCCGAACGCCTGGTGGAACTGGTGGTGTCGAAGCGCCACGCGGCCTGGGCCCTGGCCAACGGCGGACGCGAGTACGGCCGCGGCCACTACCCGTACATGGTGGCCCTGCACACCGCGCTGCTGGCCGGATGCCTGGCCGAGGTGTGGCTGCTGGACCGGCCGTTCCTGCCCGCTCTCGGCTGGACCATGCTGGCCCTGGTCGTCGCGAGCCAGGCGCTGCGCTGGTGGTGCGTGACGACCCTGGGCCGTCGGTGGAACACCCTGGTCATCGTGGTGCCGGGGCTGCCGCTGGTGGACCGCGGGCCGTACCGCTGGCTCAAACACCCCAACTACCTGGCCGTCGTGGTGGAGGGCTTCGCCCTGCCACTGGTGCACAGCGCCTGGCTCACCGCGCTGACCTTCACCCTGCTCAACTTCGCCCTGCTGGCCGTGCGCATCCGGGTGGAGGACGCCGCACTGGCCGAGGCCACCGCGTGAGCTTCGACGCCGATCTGCTGGTCGCGGGTGCCGGGCCGGCGGGGCTGGCGACCGCACTGCTGGCGCGGCAGGCGGGGATGTCGGTGGTGGTTGCCGAGCCGCGCGCCGACCCGATCGACAAGGCCTGCGGCGAGGGGTTGATGCCCGGTGGGCTGGCCCGGCTGCTGGCTCTCGGCGTCGACCCGGCGGGGGTGCCCTTCCACGGCATCGCCTACCGCGCGGGACAGCGCTCGGCCCACGCCCGCTTCGCGGCCGGTCCGGGCCGCGGGGTGCGCCGCACCACCCTGCAGGCCGCGCTGCGCGAGCGCGCGGCACAGGCCGGGATCGCCTGGGTGGCCGGGCGCGTCGCCGGACTGCGGCAGGACGACCACGGCGTGGAAGCTGCGGGGGTACGCGCGCGCTGGCTGGTCGGCGCCGACGGCCTGCACTCCCGGGTACGCCGGGAAGCGGGCATCGCCTCGGCGGCCGGTGCCCCGGCGCGTTTCGGGCAGCGGCGGCACTACCCCGTCGCGCCGTGGTCGGACCTGGTCGAGGTGTGGTGGTCGGCGCACGCCGAGGCCTACGTCACCCCGGTCGCGCCCGACCTGGTCGGGGTCGCGATCCTGCACCGCCGGTCCGGGCTTGGCTACGAGACGCTGCTCGACGGTTTCCCGGAACTGAAGGCGCGACTCGGCGGCGCGGCGCCGGACGGGCCCGTGCGTGGTGCGGGCCCATTGCGCCGCACGGTCGCGGCCCGGGTCCGGGGCCGGGTGCTGCTGGTCGGCGACGCCGCCGGATACGAGGACGCGCTCACCGGCGAGGGGGTCAGCCTGGCCCTGAACCAGGCCGAGGCGGCGGTGTCCGCGCTGGTCAGCGGCGACCTCGCCGGGTACGAGGCGCAGTGGCGGCGGCGCACCCGCACCTACCGCCTGCTCACCCGCGGGCTGGTGCTGCTGACTGCGGCCCGGCCGGTGCGCGGCGCGGTGGTGCCGATCTGCGTCGCGGTTCCGCCGCTGTTCCGCGGTGCGGTGAACGTGTTGGCTGGATAGGCGTTACATCACTGTGTCGGACCCGCGGGTCGGGCCGGGCACTCGGATACGGTGTGGGACATGTTTAGCGGCTTCAAGAACTTCATCATGCGCGGCAACGTCGTCGACCTGGCCGTCGGTGTGGTCATCGGCGCGGCGTTCACCGGTCTGGTCACCAGCTTCACGGCCTCGTTCCTGACCCCCGTGATCGACTTCATCGGCGCCCCGGGCAAGGCCGACGGCCTCTCGGTCGAGCTGGGGTCGGGCAAACTGGACTTCGGTGGCTTCCTGAGTGCGGTGATCACGTTCGTGATGACCGCTGCGGTGCTCTACTTCCTGGTCGTGCTGCCGATGAACAAGCTGGCCGAGCGGCGCAACAAGGGCAAGGAGCCCGAGCCCGCGCCGGTGACCGAGGACATCCGGCTGCTCACCGAGATCCGTGACGCGCTGGTCGCCGGCCGGGTGCCCGCGCAGGCCGTCCGCCACGAGAACGAGCAGCCCGCCGACCGCTGAGCCACGCGGCGGGCGGCGTCGCGCCGCCCGCCGCTATCGCGGCCCGGAGACGAGCGAGATCGCGAGCACGTCGGGCGTGTCGCCGTCCTTGAAGGGAGGGGGCCGCAGCAGGACGTACGCGGTCGGATGCCGCACCACCAGGCGGCTGACGTTCTCCTCGCGTGCGTCCGCGGGCAGCGGCTCGGACCAGGCGGCGTCGCCGATCGCGAGATCGATCGCGGCGAAACGCTGCTGGGCCACCACGTAGCAGAGCTTGCCGTCCGGCGAGGCGGCCAGCCGGCCACCGCGTGCGGAGATGTTCCAGCGCTCCACGCCGGTGTCGGTGCGGAACCCGTAGATGCGGTCGGCGGCCATCACCACCGTGTCGCCGATCAGTTCGACCCCGGCCACCGGCTTCTGCCACAGCTTGTGCCACATGATCTCGCCGTCGGACAGCCGGATCACCCGCAGTTCGCCGCCCTCGCGCAGCAGCAGGTGCGCGGGGCCCAGCCGGGCTTCGACGGCCTCCCAGGCGTCCTCGGGCGGGCCGCCGCCGGGACCGCCCGGACCGCCGGGCCCGCCGGGCCCACCCCGACCGGCGTCCGGTGGCGGGGGTGCGAGCTTGTACGACGCCTGCCACTTCTGATCGCCGGTGGCCGCGTCGCGCAGCGTGACCGTCACCGTGCCGTTGCGCTCCTGCCGGGTGACCAGCCAGGACATGTCGGCCACCAGCGGCGACTCCGTCACGTCCTTGCGCCACACCGGCGCGCCGACCCGGTTGAACGCGCGCACCGAGGCGGGCAGCCCGACGAAGGCCCGGTCCGGGGCGAGCGCGACCTCGCCGACCGTCCCGCCCGCGTCGATGCCCTTGAAGCCCAGGTTGCCGGTCTCGTTCTCCACCCGCCACAGCCGGCTGTCCGTGCTGACCAGCACGGCCGGCCCCCAGTCGCGGACGATGACCGGCTCGGCGTCGATCCGTACGCTCCAGGCCTGGTTCTGGCCCGGACCGGGCGGGTCGATGGCGAACACCCGCGGCCCGTCCGTGCCGATCAGCCGCCCGTCCTCGGCGGCCACGAGGTGGAACGGACCCGGCGCGGTCCGCGAGTTGGTCTGCCAGCGCAGCGCCCCCGGCCGCAGCGGCCCGGTCGGTGGCGGCGAGCCGCCCGGCCCCGCGGTTGCCGGGTCCGATCCGTCCGGCGCGCCGGGGTCCGCGCCGCCGCGGGTGACCGCCCAAGCGCCGCCCGCGGCCAGCCCGAGCGCGCCCAGCACCGCGCCGGCCAGGACCGGCCGCCGCTGCCACACCTTCGGGGTGCCCCAGGTCGGCGCGGGCGGCTCGAAGGTCTGCGGCTCGCCGCCGGGCAGCGCGATCAGCGGCTGGAACCAGCCGGGCGTCGGGGTCGACACGCCGGTGCCGATGAGGATCCGGGACAGCTCCTTGGCGGTGGGGCGGTCCTGCGGGCGCAGGCTGATGCAGCGCACGACGAAAGGGCGCAGCTGGATCGGCAGCGCGGCCAGGTCGAACCGGCCCTGGGTCACCTGGTTGATCTGCTCGAACATGCTGCCGCCGCTGATCAGGGTGCGTCCGGTGGCGGCGAAGTACAGGGTGGCGCCGAGGGAGAAGATGTCGCCCGGCGATCCGGCGTCCTCACCCTGGATGCGCTCGGGAGCCATGTACGACGGGGTGCCGACGTTGACGCCGGTGGTCATGCGCTCGGCGTCGGAGGACAGCGCGATGCCGAAGTCGATGATGTGCGGGCCGGTGTCGTCGAGCAGGATGTTGGCCGGCTTGAGGTCGCGGTGCACCAGCCCGGCGCGGTGGATGGAGGCCAGCGCCTCGGCAAGGCCGGTGGCGAGGGTGAGCACGGCGGTGACCGACAGCGGGCCGCTGGAGCGCACCCGCTGCTCCACGCTGGGTCCCTCGATGTAGGTGGTGGCGAGCCAGGGCGACTCGGCCTCGGTGTCGGCGTCGACGACCGCGGCGGTGAACAGCGGGTTCACCAGGCGCGCCGCGGCCACCTCACGGCCGAACCGGCGGCGGAACATCGGGTCGGCGGCCAGCTCCGGGCGGATCACCTTGATCGCGACGTATCGCCCGGCCGGTGACTGTCCCAGGTAGACGCGTCCCATGCCGCCGCCGCCGAGTACGCCGACCAGCCGGTAGGTTGCTACGGAGTGCGGGTCGGTGGTTCCCAGCGGCCTCATACGACACCCTCAGTCGACTTTCAGTTGCGCTCCCGGGCGGCATACTATCCTCGTCCATCCCCGACAGGCGGTTCGACACCACATACAACAGTCGTGATTGGATATGCCCTCTGGGAGCGCTTCGGCAGTCATCATGCCCTGCCGTCCGGTCGGCCACCCAGTCAGGGTAGCGAATCCCGTGGATTGGTACCCGTGTTCGAAGCGGGTATAGAATCCCTGGTCATGGCGCACGTACACCAACCGTCAATCTTTGATCTTGATGAGCGGGCGACCCTGGGCCCGCTGGCCGGGGCGGTGAACCGGCATCCGCTCACCCGCGGGGCCTGGGTCGACCACCTGACCGGCTGGGTGCACGGCTCCGAAGACGTGCTCGAGGCGCTGCTGGAGCAGGTCGACTGGCGGGCCGAGCGGCGGGAGATGTACGAGCGCGAGGTCGACGTGCCCCGGCTGCTGCGCTGGTACGGCCCCGACGAGACGCTGCCGCACCCGGTGCTCACCCAGGCCCGCGCCGCGCTCACCGAGTATTACGCCCCCGAACTGGGCGAGCCGTTCGTGTCCGCGGGCATGTGCCTCTACCGCGACGGCCGCGACAGCGTGGCCTGGCACGGCGACACCATCGGCCGCGGTTCGCACACCGACACCATGGTCGCCATCGTGTCCTTCGGCGAGCCCCGGCCGCTGCTGCTGCGCCCGCGCGGCGGCGGTGAGCAGAGCATCCGCTTCCCGCTCGGCCACGGCGACCTGGTCGTGATGGGCGGCTCCTGCCAGCGGACCTGGGAGCACTGCATCCCGAAGACGGCCCGCCACGTGGGGCCACGGGTGAGCGTGCAGTTCCGCCCGGTCAACGTGGCCTGAGCGCCCCTGCGGTCGTTCGGGGCGAGGTGTCGCCGCGGGGAAGCTAACCCTGCGCACCCAGGCCGAGTCGTTCGCGGAGTTTGCCGCGGCGGTCCTCCAGCACCGCGACCAGCGCCTCCTGCTCCTCCGCGCTACTGATCAGCAGCGTGGTGTCGCCGGGGTCGCCGGGCCCGTCCTCACGGTTGCCGACCTCCTTCCGGATCTGCTCGGCCTGGCTGCGCAACTCGGCGATCATCACGTCGACCTGCTCCAGTTCACGCTGCATCGCATGCTCGTCCGTCATGGGTACATTGTCGGCTTCGGGACAGCCGGCTGGTACACGTTCCGCCTACCGGGGTGGCGAAGGCCGGCGGCGGGGGAAGAAGGGGTGCGGTTCCCGCCGCCGCCGGGGTCTACTCCTTGCTGGCGCCCTCGGCGGCGCCGCGGACGAAGTGGCGCTGGAACACCAGGAAGATGACGGCGACCGGGATGGTCGCCAGCAGGGCGGCGCCGAGCTTGAGCGGGTACTGGCTGCCCGCGCCCAGCGACCCGCTCACCAGGTCGGCGACGCCGCGCGGCAACGTGAACAGCTCGGGGCTCTGCACCGCGACCAGGGTGTGCGGGAACTCGTTCCACGAGCCCTGGAACGACAGGATGGTCAGCGTGATCAGCGCGGGGCGCGCCATCGGCAGCACCACCGACCAGAACGTGCGGAACACGCCCGCCCCGTCGATGCGGGCCGCCTCCTCGACGCTGACCGGCACGGAGACGAAGAACTGCCGCATGATGAACACGCCGGCCGCGTCCACGATGACGGGCAGGATCAGCGCGGTGTAGCTGTTGTAGATGCCGAGCTGGTTGAGCACCAGGAACTTCGGGATCAGCAGCACGACGCCGGGCACCGCCATGACCGCGACGACCGCGCCGGTGACCGCCGCGCGGCCGCGGAAATGCAGCCGGGCCAGGGCATACCCGGCGAGCGAGTCCAGGAACACCCGGCCGGCGGTGACGACGGTGGTGACGACGAGCGAGTTGCCCACCCACCGGGGGAAGCCGGTGCCCTCGAAGATCCGCGTGAACGCGGCGGTGGTCACCGGGTCCGGCAGCGGCGCCAGCGGGTTGGCCGCCGCGTCCGGCTCGGACTTGAACGCGTTGGCCAGCTGGATCACGAACGGGTAGAGGAACACCAGCGCGAAGAAGATCAGCACCGCGTACCCGACGAAGTGGCTCGCCAGGGTGCGGCCGCCGTCGCGGCGGGCGGGGGAGCGCGGTCGGTCGGCCGCCACGGACATGATCAGGACCTCCGCGTACGGGTCGGGAGCAGGCGCGCGCGGGTGCGCGGCACGCGGTCGCGGTCACGCATGACCCAGCGCTGCACCAGCGTCAGCACCACGATGAGCAGGAACAGCACGAACGAGATCGCCGCGCCGCTGCCGTACTCGAAGTCCTTGAACGCGGTGCGGTAGGACAGGTAGGCGGGGGTCAGCGTGGTCTTGGCCGGGTTGCCCTGGCTCATCACGTAGATCTGGTCGAACACCTGCCAGGTACTGATGAGGCCGAGCGTGATGACGAGGAACATCGTCGGCTTGAGCAGCGGCAGGGTCACATAGCGCAGCCGCTGCCAGGGTCCGGCCCCGTCGATCAGGCTGGCCTCCTCCAGCTGCACCGGCACGTCCTGCAGCGCGGCGAGGAACATCAGCATGAAGGTGCCGCTGGTCGTCCAGACCACGAGGATGATGATGGTGCTCATGGCCACGCTCGGCCCGGAAAGCCACTCCCACCAGGACAGGCCCAGCAGCCCGCCGTCGGTCAACGCCGCGGGCGGGTGGGCGAGGTCCACCAGGCCGAGTCCGGACAGGCTCAGGTGCAGCAGCCCGCGCGGGTCGGCGAACCACTGCGGGCCGTCGAGGCCGAACACGCTCAGCAGCGAGTTGACCGCGCCGGTGTTGGCGAACAGGAACAGGAACATGACGCTGATCGCCACGGAGCTGGTCACCGACGGGAAGTAGAACGCGGTGCGGAAGAACGACCTGCCGCGCAGCACCCGCCGGTTGACGACCAGCGCCAGGCCCAGCGCCAGGACCGTCTGTGCGGGCACGACCAGCAGCACGTAGTACGCGTTGTTGCGGATGCTGGTCATGAAGTTCTCGCGGGCCAGCCCGTCCTGGGTGAACAGGCGGGTGTAGTTGTCCGCGCCCACGAACGGCACGTCGGCGCGGAAGGGGCTGCCCTGGCCGTTCCAGCCGCTGAGGCTGACCCACAGCGCCATCAGGATGGGCAGCAGGAGGAACAGGCCGAGGATCACCACCACCGGGGCGACGAACAGCCAGCCCGCCACCGCCTCGTTGCCGCGGATGCCGCCGCGGCGCCTGCTGCCGGACACGAGTCACCTGCCTTCTGCGAAGTCGGGGTGCGCGGCCGCGGTCGCGGCCGCGCACCCTGCACCGGTCGGGATCAGCTGCCGAGCGCGGCGGCGATGTTCTTCTGCACCCGCTCCAGGACCGCCTTCGGGTCACCGGTGGCGAGCTTCTGCAGCTGGGTGTCGAAGTCGGACAGGACGCTGTCCATCTTCGGGGCGTTCACCGGGCCGTGGGCGTAGTCGGCGCCGGTCACGAACGGTCCGTCGGCCGGGAACTGCTGGGAGTAGCCGTCTTTCGCGGTCTTCAGCGACGGCATGACGCCGAACGCCTTGGCGTACGCGAGCTGCTGGTCGACGCTGGTCATGGCCTCGACGAACTTGATCGCCTGGTCCTTGAACTTGCTCTTGGCGGAGATGCCCCAGCAGTTGGTGAACGACAGGGTGCCCTTGCCCTTCGGGCCGGCGGGCAGTTCGTGCACCGTGTACTTGACGTTCGGGAAGTCGTTGGACATGGCGCCCTTGATCCAGTTGCCCTCGATCGTCATGACGGCCTTGCCCTTGCCGAAGGCCTCGCCGCCCCAGCCCGCGTCGACCTGCTTGGGGAAGACGGCCAGGCCCTTCTTCTGCAGGCCCTGGAAGTACGTCAGCGCCTGCAGGTTCTCCGGGCTGTCCGCGGTGGCCTGCTTGCCGTCGGTGCTGATCAGCCAGCCGCCGGCCTGCACCAGGAAGGCGCCGATCCGGTCGCGGGTGTCGCCGACGACCAGCGGGGTGAGGCCCTTGGCCTTGATCTTCTCGGCGGTGGCCTGCAGCTGCTCCCAGGTGGTGGGCAGGTCCGCGTCGGTCAGCCCGGCCTTGGTCCACAGGTCGGTGTTGACCTGCAGGGCGAGCGTCGAGAAGTCTTTCGGCGCGCAGTAGAACTTGCCGTCGTAGGTGAAGGTCTGCTTGAGGCTGTCGTAGAAGTCGCCCTTGTTGGCGAGCTTGTCGCCGTACGGCTCCAGCGCGCCGACGCTGGCGTAGTCGGCGAAGCGGGAGGCGTCGACGTAGAACACGTCGGGCGGGGAGTCGCCGGCGAAGGCCTGGCCGAGCTGCTGGCTCAGGTCCTGGGCGGGGGTGACGGTCGCCGTGTTGCCGGTGGCGGTGGCCCACTTGGCGGCGGCGTCGTTGACGGCCTTGGTCTCGGCGTCGCCGGAGGATCCGATGAGCACCTGCAGGGCAGCCGGGCCGCTGCTCTGCTGGGGGGTGGCGCCGTCGTCGAAGCCGCTGCCGCAGGCGGAGGTGACCGCCAGCGCACCGGCCGCCGCGACCGCGATGGCGGTCTTGCGGAGTCTGCCGTGGAACATTTTCTTTTGTCTCCTGTTCATCGGGGTGGGGACGGGACAGGGTGCGGGGTGTGGTCAGGCGGTGCGGCGGGGCACCAGGGCCGGGGTGAGCAGGATCTGCCCGTCTCCCGGTGGGCGGCTGCCGGGCGCGTCGAGCTGTGTGGCCAGCAGCCGCAGGCAGTGCGTGGCCGCTTCGCCGAGCGGTTGCGCGATGCTGGTGAGCCCGACGGCCTGCGCGACGGGGGTGTCGTCGAAGCCGATGACGGCGATCCGGCCGGGCGCGGGCGGGCCCGGCACGGCCGGTTCGGCGCCGCCGGTGGCGTGCAGGGCGCCCAGGGCGAGCGAGTCGCTGCAGCACACGATCGCGGTGACCGGCTCGGCACGGGTGAGCAGGTCGCGTGCTGCGGCCACGCCCTCGGCCACCCCGTCGGCGGTGACGGCGTCGAGGCCGTGGCAGTCGATGCCGGCCTCGGCCAGCGCGGCGGCCCAGCCGGAGCGGCGGTCGTCGCCGACGCCGGAACCGGGTGGCCAGCCGATGAAGCCGATCCGGCGGTGCCCGGCGCGCAGCAGGTGCCGGGTGGCCTCGGCGGTGCCGGCGGCGCCGTCCACGTCGACCCACGGATGGCTGCCCGGGGCGTCCCATGGTCGGCCGAACGTCACGAACGGCACGCCGCGTTCGGCGAGCCAGGTGGTGCGGGTGTCGGCATGGTGCGTGCTGGTGAGCACGAACGCGTCGATGTCGTACGCGCTGAGCATGTCCTCGTAGGTGGCGATCTCCGCGGCGTCGTCGGCTGCGGTGTAGAGCAGCACGCGGTAGCGGGCGGGGGCGGCGGCCTCGGCGAGTCCGTGCAGGAAGCGGTCCAGGATCGAACCGTTGATGCCGTCCTGTGCGGGCTCGATGCGGGCCGCGATCAGCCGGGAGCGGCCGGTGCGCATCTGGCGGGCGGCCTGGTTGGCGCGGTAGCCCAGGGCGTCGATGGCGTCCTGCACCCGCTGCCGGGTCTCGGGCCGGACCAGATGCGGTGAATTGAGCACATTGGATACGGTCTGTACGGAAACCTGGGCATGACGAGCAACTGTGGTGATTGTCACCCTGTCAGCCATTCTCGCCGCCCTTGCCCCTCTTGATCGTTCTAAAAACGAGACCGCATAATTTGAACGTTCAACTGCCGGAAGCATGATCACTTTGCATCCCGACGAACCGACTGTCAAGAGACGGTTCGGCATCAAGGAGTTACCCCTTGCTCAACCAGTCCAACCCATCCGAAGCCCGGCCCCTGCAACCCCTGCTGCACGACCTGGTCAGCACCGTCTTCGCTCCCGCGAGCGCGTTGAGTGGCACCGATGGGCAGATCCGGGAGGCTGGTGTGCAAGGCCTGTTCTACGCAGACAGCCGGGTGCTGTCCCGGGCGCACCTGCTGATCGACGGGCGCGAGCCGGAACAGGTGGCGTTCCAGCCCGACGGGCCGGGCGCGACGCGGTTCACCGCTCTCGTGCGGTGGCTCGGCGACCCGGGCCCCGACCCGACCGTGCGTGTCGAGCGCCTGCGGACCGCCGGACCATCCGGTATGGACGAACACCTCACGGTCACCTCGACCGCCGCGGTCCCCGTCATGTTCACTCTCAGCATCGCTCTGGGCTGCGACTTCGCGCCGATCGAGGAGGTGAAGTCCGGCGGCGGACGCCTGGACCACTCCGCGGGCGAACACGACGGCGCGCTGCGGTGGCGCGACGGCGAGACCGAGGTCCGCGTCACCGCCCCCGGCGCCGAGCTGATCGACGGCATCGCCGCGGGCCTGCGCTGGCAGGTCGCCCTCGGCCCGCGTGAGCAGGTCAGCCACCGCTGGCACGCCGAGGTCCGCGACCCGCGCTCGATCGTGGCCACGCCCCGCCACGCCGCGGACTGGGCCCGCCCGCAGGTCTCCGCCGCCGACCACCGGCTCACCCGGCTGCTCGACCAGTCGCTGGACGACCTGCAGACCCTGCGCTTGGCCGAGACCGCGCAGCCGGACGACACCTTCCTGGCGGCCGGGGTGCCGTGGTTCCTCACCCTGTTCGGGCGGGACAGCATCTGGGCGGCCCGGATGATGCTGCCGCTGGGCACCGGACTGGCCGCCGGCACGCTGCGCGCGCTGGCCCGCCGCCAGGGCCGGGCACTCGACCCCGCCACCTGCGAGGAACCCGGCAAGATCATGCACGAGCTGCGCCGCCGCCCGTTCCACTTCAGCGGCGCCGTCGGCGAACTGGACCTGCCCGACGTCTACTACGGCACCGTCGACGCGACCCTGCTGTGGATCAGCCTGCTGCACGACGCGTGGCGCTGGGGCATGCCCGACGACCGGGTCGCCGAGCTGTTGCCACACCTGGAAGCCGCGCTCGGCTGGCTGGACAAGTACGCCGACCCCGACGGCGACGGCTTCGTCGAGTACGTCGACACCCATGGCCACGGGCTGGCCAACCAGGGCTGGAAGGACTCCGGCGACGCCGTGCGCTTCCGGGACGGGCGCCAGGCCGGCGCGCCGATCGCGCTGGTCGAGGTGCAGGGCTACGCCTACCAGGCGGCCGTGCACGGCGCGGCACTGCTCGACGCGTACGGCCTGGCCGGCGCCGAGCGTTGGCGCGACCATGCGGGCCGGCTGGCCGAGCGGTTCCGTGCGGCATACTGGGTCGACGGGCCGCAGGGCGCGCACCCCGCGCTCGCGCTCGACCGGTACAAGCGGCCCGTCAACTCACTGACCAGCAACATCGGTCATCTGCTGGGCACCGGCATCCTGTCCGAAGCGGAGTCCGCGTCCGTGGCCGCGCTGCTGGCCGCGCCGGGCAACGCCGACGCGTTCGGGCTGCGCACCATGGCCGCCGACGAGCACGGGTACAGCCCGCTGTCGTACCACTGCGGCACGGTATGGGCGCACGACACGGCCATCGCGATCAGCGGCCTGGCCGCCGACGGTCACGCCGAGGTCGCGGCGCAGCTGGCCGAGGGCCTGCTCGCCGCCGCGGAGGCGTTCGACTACCGGCTGCCGGAACTGCACTCCGGCGACGCCCGCAGCACGTCACGCCGGCCCGTGCCGTACCCGGCGGCCTGCCGGCCCCAGGCGTGGTCGGCGACCGCGGTGGTCGCGGTGCTGCACGCGATGCTCGGCGTACGCCCGGACGTGCCGGCCGGCCGGGTGAGCGTCCGACCGCTGGCGGGCGCGCCCCTGGGTGCCGTCACCGCCCGCGGCCTCCGTATCGGCGGCAAGCCGGTCACCGTGGCGGTCGACGGCACGGGCCGGCCGACCGTCACCGGACTGCCGTCCGGCCTGACCCTGGACTGAGCGCCGGCGACAGGGGCATCCTGCTTGCACCGCTCGCGGGATGCCCCAGGTGACCCGTGCCGACTCTCAGTTCGGTTCGGGCTTCAGGCTCGGGTTGTTCAGCGCGTCGGCCGCCACCATGACGCGGCGGGGATCCTGCGGGTGGACCCGGACGGGCACCACGATGCCCGGGCGGATGCGGTCCCAGCGCGTCCGGTGGTACGGCTGCCGCGCGGTTGCCGTATACGGCGCCCAGCCCGGCACCTCGATCGTCATGGTCATGCGGAAGTAGCGCACGTCGTTGCTCTCCCACTGGGCGGTGGGATTCACCTCGGTGACCAGGCCACGGCCATCGACCCCATGCTTGAGGATCGCGTTGCGCCGATCGCGCCAGCGGTTGACCATCGAGAACACCACGATGAGAAGCACACCCACGCCCACGAAGCCGGGACCCGCCCACCAGCGCTCGTCGTCGCGATCGAACACGACGGACACGACGAGCCCGATGCCGACGAACATCAGGCAGAACATGTACTGGCCGATTCGGCGAAGCATCCGCAGCATTCATTTACTGTGACGAGCATCGCGCGGTTGGGCCATCGGCCTCACGTCCTAGGCCGAACAGGTCAGCTGGCCCCTGGCCGGACGGGTGTGCGACATCGGCGCTTGTCTCGCCACGTCGGGCCGTGCGAGGTGACCGCGATCGGAGTGCCGAGCACCTCGCCTATGTCGGCGAGTCCGGTGTAGACCGGGGTGGCGGTGGTCAGGGTCTGGGTGAGCTTCTCCTGGTATGCCAGATCGCCGCGCGCGCCGGGCACGATCCGGTCGAGCTGCTCGTATGACAGGCACATCTTCAGGTCGTGGTGTGCGGCGACGTCGAGGTGGGTGACGGCGAGGGCGTCGACGCCGCCGCACACGTCGACCGCGTAGCGGTGGGCGACGGCGTCGAAGTGCCCGGCCCGCCACGCGCCCTGCCACGGGCCGTGGGCGTTGTGCCGTTCCGGTAGCGCCGCCGTGAGCCGCGGGTCCTCGGTGACCAGGGGTCCGGCGCCGTGGCGGGTCGTGTAGGTGCGCACGACGCCGAGGCGCAGGGCGTCACCGTCGCCGGCTTCGGCCAGCAGGGTCTCGGCGTTGTCGAACGTGGTCGTGGACCAGGTCGTGTAGGGGTGAAAGCCGCGCCATTCGTCCAGCAGGACGCCCTGGGCGCCTTCGAAGACGCAGGGCCCGCGCAGCGCGTGCCGGGATGTGGAGACGAACCGGACCGCGGTCCCGAACCATCGGAATGCTTCGGCCACGGTGGCGACGGGTGGCGCGTCGAGGGGGCCGAGTTCGGCGGTGAGCGCGTCTCGGACCGCGCGCAGCTTACGCGCGAGCGTGGCCGGGGACTCGGTGTCACCGGCGCGGACGGCGAGGTCGGGGTGGGCGAGCGCGAACGCCGCGGTCTCGCCGACGCCCATGCCGCAGGACCCGTGCCGGTCGTCGCCGCGTGCGGCTTCCCGGGCCTGGTTGGCGGCCCGGTGCCAGGGCGTCGTCAGCAGCGCCCGGCGGTCGATGGTGAGCAGCTCGAACGGCGCCGCCACGCCCAGTTCGGCCAGGTGCCCGGCTTCGGCGGCGAGAGCCAGCGGGTCGACCATCATGAACCGGGACAGGTGGGTGCGGACCCCGTGCAGGGTGCCGGAGCCGAACTGGGCGAACGTGTGGTGACGCCCGTCGGGCGTCACCACGTTGTGGGCGGCCTGCGCGCCCCCGTTGAACCGGATCACGGTGCTGACCGGTCGGGTCGCGCAGAGCCAGTCCACGATCGTGCCCTTGCCTGCGTCGCCGTAGCCGAGGTCGACGACGATGACGTGGCGGGGTTCGGTCACAGCCGGGTCACCGGGGTGGCTCGGCCGTCGCCGAAACCGGCCGGCAGCGCCGAGCGGACCAGTACGCCGCGGGTGTTGCCGAGCGGGGCGAGCGCCTTGCCGACGGTCGGGCCGGCGGCCGACCCCGCCTCGGCGAGGTCGACCAGCCCGGAGTCCAGGTCGGTGGCGTCCTCGCCGAGCCCGATGGTGAGGGCGATGGTCTCGCAGACGGCGTCGAGGTCGTCGAGTTCGATGACGTTCTGGCCGAGTAGCTTGCGCCAGTGTCCGAGGATCTCGGCGTCGCCGGTGTAGCTGGCCTGCGCGGGCATGATGAAGTACACGTCGTAGCTGCGCTGCAGCTCGGCGACGATCGCCTCGGTGCTGATCGGTTCGGCGATCGTGTCGCCGATGACGCGGCGCACCTCGTCGGGCTTGACCCGCTGGTAGGCCATCTCGTCGCCGATGATGAACAGGTAGCCGCGCCGTCCCCGCGCGACGGTGTCGAGCTCGGTGTGGCGGGCCATGAAGTACATGGCGAGCTCGTAGGACTCGGTGCGCTGTCCGCCTCCGCCGCCTTCGAGCAGGATCCGGCCGAGGTCGTCGTCCATGCGGTTGTCGGACTCGAACTGCCCGATCTGCAGCGGCGCCCGATCGCAGGTGGCGTCACCGATCGCGCCGAAGAGGATCTGCGGGTCGGTGCAGTAGCCCTTGCGGATCAGCAGGCCGAACAGTTCCGGCAGTTTGGTCTGCAGTACGCGCGGCACCGAGCCCATCGACCCGGTGACGTCGAAGAGGATCGCGATCGGGGTCGACCGCGGGTGCTGATCGCTGTCGCGGCTCTCCCGCACCGGGACGCCGTGCGGGTCGAGTGCGTCGTGCACGGTACGCGCGCCGGAGTCGCTGTAGGCGAAGGCGCTGGCGCCGGTCGCCGCGCGGTAGCCGGCCGCGGCGGCGTAGACGTCGGTGGACCATCGTCCGCTTCCCATGATCTGCTCCTTAGAGGGTGAAGGGCCGGAAGGTGCGGGGCCCGTAGAGCGTGTCCAGCAGCTCGTCGAGTTCGGCGAGCAGCCGCCACGCGTCGTGCGGGCGGGCGTTCGGGTTGGGCAGGGTGCAGCCGTGCGCGAACCGGGCCAGCGCCGGCGGTGTCCGGTCGCCCATGAGCCAGGTCATGCACCGGGTGGCGAGGTGGATGTCGGTCGCCTCGCCGGCGGGGCGCTTGCCGGGGACTTCCGGCGGGTAGAGGTCGCGGTACTCGGTGGCGAGCGCCGGGACCGTCTGACCGGGTTCGGTGACGCTGTAGCACCAGTCGACGAGGACGAGGCCGTGCTCGCCCGGGTGGATCAGTACGTGATCGGGGACGACGGCGCCGTGGACGACACCGGCGCGGTGGGCGTAGCCGACGGCGACGAGCAGCCGCCGCCACATCCAGGCCGCATCCCGCGGGTCGACGCCGTCCGGGTAGGACTGCTTCACCCGCGCCAGGGTCACGAACCCGTCCTGGTGGGCGAGGATCGTGGCGGTGCGCTGAGCGCCGCTCGCGGGGTCGCGGTGTGTGAACGACTCGATCAGTCTCGGGGCGTACGCGCCATGGCGTGCCTCACCGTGGCTGCGCAGCCGGGTCAGGGCGTGTACCTCCCGGCGCATCAGGTCGCTGTCGGCGGGGTGCCGGGGCAGCTTCAGCAGTGCGGCGCCGCCGTCGACCAGGTACAGGTCGGCGATGTCGCCCGCGTAGGCCGGCGGCCCGATGCGGTAGGTGCCGCGACGCGTGGTCATGGTGGTGCCGCCGCGGTGCGCGGCCCACAGGCCCGCCAGCCGGGCGAAGACCTGCGTCGCGGTCGCGGTGGCGCCGGTCGGCGCCGCGTCCGGGTGCAGGATCTTGGCAAGGGTGCGGTATGCGTGCCCGCTGTCGCCGTCACCGAACAGGTCACCGGGGGAGCGCGCTGCCGTCACGCGGGTGACCGCGTCGTCGAAGTCGCTCATGCCCGCTCCTCGCTGCGCTCGTCACGTGCCTGAGCTGACCCGTGCCACATGATTCGCTCGCTGCGCTCGCTCATCGCCGTTCCTCCGAGGAGGGCCGCAGTAGTGCCGGGTGCAGGATGCGGGCGTCGCCTGCCCGGTAGAGCTTGGACCGGGGGCCGCCGCGCTCGCCGCCGCGCTGGGTGGTGGAGCCGGTTGCTTCGATGAAGCCCGGCACGGACAGCACCTTGCGGTGGAAGTTGCCCGCGTGCGGCTCCTCACCCCAGACCGCCGTGTAGACGCCGCGCAGCTGCGCGATCGTGAACTCCTCGCCGACGAACGCGGTCGCCAGCGGCGTGTATTCGAGCTTGGCGCGTGCGCGTTCGAGCCCGGCGGCGAGGATCGCGTCGTGGTCGAACGCGAGGTCGGTCGCGTCGTCGACCGGGACCCAGCGGGCCGCGGCTGCGTCGCCGCCGACGGTGGGATCGGGCAGGCGCGGCGCGAAGGCGAGGTAGGCGACCGACACCACCCGCATGCGCGGATCGCGGCCGGGGCCGCCGAAGGTGGCGAGTTGTTCCAGGTGGACGCGGGGAAGGATCCCAGTCTCCTCGGCGAGCTCGCGCAGTGCCGCTTCGTCGAGCGTCTCCTCGCGGACGAAACCGCCCGGCAGCGCGAGGCAGCCGGCGAAGGGTTGCTCGCCGCGCTCGACCAGCAGCACGTGGAGCACGCCGTCGCGGATGGTGAGCGTGACGACGTCGACCGTGACCGCGACCGCCGGGTAGGCCCGTGGGTCGTAGTCGTCGAGGAACTCGCGCTCGGTGACCATGTCATGTCCTTCTCGAAATGAGATTAACTCAAGCTGAGAATGACTCTAGGGCCGGGTCCGGCCGCTGTCAACGGCCGACTGCTGCACGACATCGTCCGGGCTGCGCCACCCGAGTGGCGTCCGCGGGGCCGGTTGGCGCCCGCTGTCCTGGTCGGGACCCGGACCGGGCTCAAGCCATCGGGCGTGGGTTACGCGGCGGGCACCCGGCTGTCCAGGTAGGCGCTGATCGCCGCCGCCGTCGCCACCGGCTGGTCAAGGTGCACGTCATGGCCTGCGTCGAGCACGGTGACCAGACCCGTGTCCGGGCGCTCGGTCATCCGCGCCACCTCGGCGTCGGTCATGATGCCGCGCTCGCCGCGCACCACCAGCACCGGAACGGTGAGGCTGTCCCACTCGGTCCACGCGGGCGCGCCGACCAGCGTGGCGATCGAGTCGACCATGGCGTCGCGGGCGAACCTCGGCCACAGGCCGCCGTCACGCTCGACCAGGCCCGCGGCCCAGCCCGCGCCGACCGGCCCGCCGCCGAAGAACTCCGCGGCCTGCGCCCGGGAGCTGAACGGGACCGGCCACGAGTCCAGCCAGCCACCGATCTCCGCGGGCAGCTCCGGCCCGTCCGCCTCCGGCCCGGCCTCGATCATGACGAGCCCGCGGACCAGGTCGGGCCGCGCCGCCGCGGCCAGCATCGCGGTGTGCCCGCCCAGGGACTGCCCGACGAGCACCGCCTTCCCCGGTCCCAGCTGTTCGATCACGAACGCGACGTCCCGCGCGTAGGCCGCCCGCGACAGGTCCGCGGGCACCGGCTCGCCGGGCACGTGCGCACGCTGGTCGACCGCCACGCACCGCAGCCCGGCCGGCAGCGCCCGTTGCAGGTCGGCGAACTCCCCGGCGTGGCCCGCCAGGCCGTGCAGCAGCACGATCGCCGGGCCGTCGCCGCCCGAGTCGTGGCATTCCAGCCGCACTCCGTCGCGTACCACCTGCATGTCCTCGGCCCCCGTCCCACGGTCCGCAACGGGCCTTCTCCGCCGCGCCGCGGTGATCCATACTGCCGCAGTGACCATGCCGCCCGACAACCTGCTCGCATTCCTCCGCAAGTGCGGGGTCGCCCTGTGCCTCGCCGGGGAGACGGCCAACCGCATCCCGGACGAGCTGGTCGCGATCGCGGACGCCTACGGCGTGGGCGACGTCGAGTTCCTCGTCGTGCCGACCGGCGTGTTCGTCCGGGCCGGCGGGGAGGGCGGCGTCACCGTCGACTTCGCCAACGCCGACGGGCCGCCGCTGCGCCTGGACCAGGTGGCCCGGCTGTACACACTGTTCGAGCAGGTCAAGGCCGACCCGATCCCGCCCGCGGAGGGCATCGAACGGGTCCAGGAGATCCTCGACGCGCCGCCCCGCTTCGGCGCGGTGATCACGGTGCTCGGCCACGGCGTGCTCACCGTCGGCATCGGCCTGCTGTTCGTCCGCGACGAGCGGGCGCTGGTCGGGCTCGCGCTGCTGGGACTGCTGGTCGGCGTGCTGCGCCTGATCGCCGACCGGGTGCAGGTGCTGTCCCTGGCGCTGCCGGTCGCGGCGGCGATGGCGGTGACGGTGCTGGCCTACCGGTACAGCCCGGAGCTGGGCGCGGATCCGGCCAGCCTGCTGATCCCGCCGCTGGCCACGTTCCTGCCCGGGGCGGCGCTGACGCTGGGCGCGCAGGAGATGGTCACCCGGTCCATCATCAGCGGCGCGAGCCGCCTGGTCTCCAGCGTGTACGTGCTGCTGCTGCTCACCTTCGGCATCTACGCCGGGATGCAGATCGCCGGGCCCGCCCAGGGCATCGCGCAGACCGAGCCGCTGGGCGTGTGGGCGCCGTGGGTCGGGGTGCTGGTGTTCGGCGTCGGCATCTACCTCAACAGCTCCGCCCCGCCCCGGTCGCTGCCGTGGCTGCTGGTCACGCTCGTGCTCGCGTACGCCGGACAGTTCCTCGCCGGGCTGTGGGCCGGCGGCCTGTTCGCGGCCTTCGCGGGCGGCCTGGTGATCGTGCCGCTGGCCAACGCGGTGCAGCGGCTGCACGGCCCGCCCGCCCAGGTCGTCTTCCTGCCGTCGTTCTGGCTGCTGGTGCCCGGCGCGCTCAGCCTGGTCGGGGTCACCGGCGTGACCGGCCTCGTCGAGCTGTCCGGCACCGGCCGGTCCAACCTGGTCACCGCATTCCTGACCGTCGTCGCGGTCTCCCTCGGCGTCCTGGTCGGCTCCAGCCTCCTCTCCAACGTCACCGCCACCTCCCGCCTCCTCACCTCCCGCTCCGCCTGACCCCCGCCGCCCGCCCGCGCATGGCGCAACTCTTGAAGAGTCGCGGCCTCGGCGGGTGCCGGTGGCCGCGACTCTTCAAGAGTTGCGAAAAGAGGGGTCAGGCGCCGAGTTGGCCGACGTCGGTGATGGTGAGGATGGCCTGGCCGTGTTCGTCGGAGGCGGCGAGGTCGACTTCGGCGGAGATGCCCCAGTCGTGGTGGCCGTCGGGGTCGTCCAGGATCTGTCGCACCTTCCAGACGTCCTTGCCCTGCTCGATGATGATCCGGGCGGGGCCGCGGGCGTCCGGCCCGATGCCGATCTCGTCGTAGAGCTCGTAGTACGGCTCCAGCGCGTCGCGCCACGCCTCGCTGTCCCAGCCGTCGGCGGCGTCCAGCTCGCCGAGCGCCTCCCAGCGCCGACGGGCGGCCAGCTCGACCCGGCGGAACAGGGCGTTGCGCACCTGGACCCGGAACGCCCGCACGTTGCGGGTGACCGCGGGCGGGGCGGCCTCCACCGGGGCGTCGCCGGGGTTGCTCAGCTGCTCCCACTCGTCGAGCAGGCTGGAGTCGACCTGGCGGACCAGCTCGCCGAGCCACTCGATGACATCGTGCAGCTCCTCGGTCTTGCTGTCCTCGGGCACGGTCTGGCGCAGCGTCCGGTACGCGTCGGCGAGGTAGCGCAGCACCAGTCCCTCGGACCGGGTCAGCCCGTAGAAGCTGACGTACTCGGTGAAGGTCATGCCCTTTTCGAACATGTCCCGGACCACGGCCTTCGGGGACAGCCGCTGGTCGTCGACCCACGGGTGGCCCTTGCGATATGACTCGAAGGCGACCTCGAGCAGCTCCTCCATGGGCTTGGGCCAGGTCACGTTCTCGAGCAGCGCCATGCGCTCCTCGTACTCGATGCCGTCGGCCTTCATCTGCGCGACGGCCTCGCCCTTGGCCCGGTCCTGCTGCGCGTAGAGGATCTGCCGCGGGTCCTCCAGCACCGCCTCGATGATCGACACCACGTCCATGGCGTACCCGGGGTCGTCCATGCCGAGCAGCTCGATCGCGGCGACGGCGAACGGCGACAGCGGCTGGTTGAGCGCGAAGCCGAGCTGCAGCACGTCGGTGACCCGGATGCGGCCGTCCTCGGTCTGCTCCACGATGCCCGCCGTGCGCAGCGCCCGGTAGATCATGATGGCGCGGCGGATGTGCTTGCGGCGCGCGGTCGGCGTCTCGTGGTTGTCGGTGAGCAGGTGGCGCATGTTGGCGAAGGCGTTGCCGCCGCGCTCGATCACGTTGAGCACCATGGCGTGGCTGACGTTGAAGCTGGAGGTCAGCGGCTCAGGCTCGGCGGAGACCAGGCGCTCGAAGGTGGGCTGCGCCCAGCCGATGAAACCCTCCGGCGGCTTCTTGCGCACCAGCTTCTTGAGCTTCTTCGGGTCGCCCGCGGCCTTCGCGGCGGCCTTCTCGTTCTCGACCACGTGCTCGGGGGCCTGCACGATGACGGTGCCGAGGGTGTCGTATCCGGCCCGGCCCGCGCGCCCCGCGATCTGGTGGAACTCGCGTGCCTTGAGCAGCCGCATGCGCTGCCCGTCGAACTTGTTCAGGCCGGTGAACAGCACCGTGCGGATGGGCAGGTTGATGCCGACGCCCAGGGTGTCCGTGCCGCAGATGACCTTCAGCAGGCCGGCCTGGGCCAGCTGCTCGACCAGGCGGCGGTACTTGGGCAGCATGCCCGCGTGGTGCACGCCGATGCCGTGGCGCACCAGGCGCGACAGCGTCTTGCCGAAGCCCGCAGTGAACCGGAAGGTGCCGATCAGCTCGGCGATGGCGTCCTTCTCCGCGCGCGTGCACATGTTGATGCTCATCAGCGCGCTGGCCTGCTCCAGCGCCGCGGCCTGGGTGAAGTGCACGATGTACACCGGGGCCTGCTTGGTGGACAGCAGCTCCTCGATGGTCTCGTGCAGCGGCGTGGTGACGTACGAGTGGAACAGCGGGACGGGCCGCTCGCCGGAGCTGACCACGGCGGTGGGCCGGCCGGTGCGCCGGGACAGGTCGTCGACGAACCGGGTGACATCGCCCAGGGTGGCCGACATGAGCACGAACTGCGCGTCGGGCAGCTCGATCAGCGGCACCTGCCAGGCCCAGCCCCGGTCGGGCTCGCTGTAGAAGTGGAACTCGTCCATGACGACCTGGCCGACGTCGGCGTCCGCGCCGTCGCGCAGCGCCAGGTTGGCCAGGATCTCCGCGGTGCAGCAGATGACGGGCGCGTCCGGGTTGACCGCCGCGTCGCCGGTCATCATGCCCACGTTCTCCGGGCCCAGCGCCGCGCACAGCGCGAAGAACTTCTCCGACACCAGCGCCTTGATCGGCGCGGTGTAGAAGGTGCGCCGGTTCTCGGCCATCGCGGCGAAGTGCGCACCGAGCGCGACCAGGCTCTTGCCGGAGCCGGTCGGCGTGCTCAGGATCAGGTTCGCCCCGGAGACGATCTCGATCAGCGCGTCCTGTTGCGCCGGGTACAGCGTGATGCCCTGTTCGGCCACCCAGCCGGAGAAGGCGTCGAAGAGGGAGTCGGGATCGGTGTCGCGGGGGAGGTGATCAGTGAGCGTCATGGTCCGTAAATCGTCTCACGTCGCCAGCTCGGCCAGCGCCTCGCGTAGCCACGCCTTCTCCGCGCGGCTGGTGGCGCGCGCCACGGTGAGCATGCCGCGGCGGAACAGGTCGGCCTGCTCGTCGGCGCGCTGGGGCCGGTCGTCGGCGTAGAAGAAACTCGCCGGGGTCTCCAGGAAGTCCAGCCTGCGCTGCAGCACGCGGCCCTGCGTGGCCGGGTTGCCGAGCCGCCCGAGGAAGGCGAGCAGCACGTTGAACCGGGTGCCGTCGGTGATGTCCAGTTCGCCGGGTTCGGCCAAGCGCCGCAGCAGATCCGCGCGCCCGGCGTCGGTGAGTTCGAGGGTGTGCCGCTGGGCCGCGGCGCTGCCCGCCTCGCGGCGGCGGACCAGCAGCCCGGCCTTCTCCAGCCGGGTGATCGCGGGGTAGAGGCTGCCGTCGCTGATCGGCCGGGCGTGCCCGGCGAGCTGGGCGATCCGGGTGCGCAGCTCGTATCCGTGCAGCGGCTGCTCGGCCAGGAAACCCAGGATGGCGAGTTCGATCACACCGCCCATTTTGCCTTGCCTCGTTTCGAGGTATGGGCCCACCTGCACCACGAAACGAAGTACATGGAGGAGGCGTCTTGGAGATCGAGGGCGCATACGGGACCCGGCTGCACATGACCGTTGGCTGGACCTGGGTCCGGCGCTGGTGATGGGCCACTCCATGGGCGAGCTGACCGCGTGGCAGCTTGCCGTCAGGCGGCCCGACCTGGTGCGAAGTGATGTGGGAGGGCCCGGACGGCTGGCGGCCGCGGGCACGCCGGTGGCGGGCCGCGAACGTGTCGCGGCCCGCCACCGAGGGCAACTTCAGCGCTTGGGCTGGTTGTGCTTGGGCTGGTTGCCCTTCTTGGACTTCATGGAGGTGGGCGAACCGCCCGCCTGCTCCTTCTTCTGTGGCATGGTCGCGGTGGCCGCCGCATGTTCATGCTCGTCCTCGGCGTGGTTCATGGAATGCGAGTTGATGCCGCCGGCCGCCTGCTGGTGCTGCTGGTGCTGCTGGCCGCCCGCGTGCGGGGCGTCCTCGTTACGGGCTGCGCGCGGGTCGCGGTCGGGTCGGTTGTTCTTCGCCATGCTGCCGTGCCTCCTCGGGCCTGGGCCTCAGCGCCCTGCTGACACCCACGGCCCACGCTAGAAGAGCGTCGGCGGCCCTTGGGGCAGAATGGACAATCTCGGCATACCCGCCGGTAACGAAGGTCAGCCTGCGTCGCGCCCCAGGTACGCGGCCAGCCGGTCGGCCTCGGTCGCGCCCGCCGGAGCCGGTCGTTCGGGCCCGAACGGGTCGCCGGTGCGCGGCATGTCGTCCAGAAAGGACCGCCAGCTCGCCAGCGCGCGGCGGGCGAGCTCGGGCGACAGGTCCGTGCTCGCGCCCAGCGCGCGGGCCAGATCCCAGCCGTGCACGGTGAGCTCGTTGACGACGTGCTGCACGGTGACCGCGCCCGGCTGCGGCCCGATCGGCGTCGGCGCGACCTCGGTCAGGTAACCCGGCCGGCGGAACGCGACACGGGCCCGCGCCGCGTGTTCGCCGAACGCGGCCACCGGGTCGGGGTAGTCCGGCTCCTCGTCGGGCGGTGGCGCGCCCTCGGCCAGGGTGGCGTAGCGGTCGTGGATGAACGCCAGGTGGCGCAGCAGCCGCCGGACCGTCCAGTCCGCGCACGGGGTCGGGTCGTCCATCCGCTGCGGCGGGACCGTGCCCGCCAGCGCACCGACCTCGGCGGTGATCGTGTCGTAGGCGGCCGGCGGGTCGTCCAGGGTCAGATAACCGTCCATGCCTGCATCCTGCCCCGACCCGGTGACGTTCATGCCTGTGCAGCCCGCAGCGTGCTCGGGGCAGGCGCGCTCTGCCAGCGGGTTTCCTTCGCGGTGCCGTCCAGGGCACACGTCCACAGCCGGCCGTCCGCGCCGACGGTCGCGGCCCACGCCCGCCCCCGCGCGTCCACCGCGACCGCGGGTGCGCCGGTGAACAGCGTCCCCGAGGCCGACCAGGCCGCCGCCTCCCCGGGCCGGTGCGCGTCGGTGATGCCGACCCGGCCCGTGTCGTCGCGGCGCAGCAGTTGCAGGCGGCCGTCGCGGAGCAGCCCGGCCACCGCGCCGGTGCCCCCTCCGGCGGGCACGGTGATTCCGGCACCGCCCTGCAGCACGGTGAGCGTCGCCCCGTCGGCGTGCCCGACCAGCACCGGGCCGTCCGCGCCGGTGGCGGTGCGGGCCGCCGACAACGCGCCGTCCATCACCCCCCGCAGCAGCACCTCCGGCTCGCCGAAGCGGCCCGCCGGGCTGTCCCGCCGCCAGCACAGCAGCTCGTCGTCGGTCACCGCGTACAGCTCGGTGCGCGGGCCGTCCGTCACCGCGACCAGCGCGTCACGGATGCCTCTGCCGCCCAGGCGGATCCACGGACCCCAGCGCCCGTCGGCGGTCCGGGTGCGCAACGCGGCCCCGCGGTCGAAATCGCGCGTGAACACGCTCAGGCCGCCGCCGACGTCGGCCACCGCGACCGGCATGCCGACCTCCCGGGCCCGCACCGGGTCGCCGCCCGCGTCCGGGTTGCCCAGCTCCGCCCAGGTGACCGGGCCGCCGGGGGCGGCCTGCTCGCCGTGCACCACGGCCAGGCGCGGGCCGGCGACGGCCAGGTCCTGGCGTACGCCGAACAGGTGCACCCGGCCGTCCGGGGCGGGCACCGCGCACAGGTGGGGGAGCAGGTTCTCGCCGCCCACGGGCTCCGGCGCGGACCAGCCGCCGGGATCCGCGCCGCGCCGCCACATCAGCGCCGTCCCGCCGAACACCGCGAAGGCGGCCAGCCCGTCGGCGTACGGGATCAGCCACGTGGTGCCGCCCGGGTGCCGGTGGGTCTGGCTGCGGCCGTAGCGCTTGGCCCGCGCCCGTGTGCCCACCTGCAGGTCGCCGCAGCCGTAGGGCACCGCGCAGGGGTGCTCGTCGGCCCAGCCGTAGACGTCCAGATAGGAGAATTTGCGCTCGTACACGGCCGGGCTGAGGTTGCGCGGCCAGTACTTGTTGAAGTAGCCGCGGTAGCTCTGCACCTGCACCGCCTCGCCGGCCCGCCGGTGGCGGCGCACCGCCTCGAACGCGAACCATGCCGCGTACAGGTGGTCGGTGTGGTCGGAGTAGTCGACGTCGCCCTCGGCGTAGTTCAGGTGCTCCGGCGCCGGGTCCAGGGTGCGCACCACCGTCGGCTCGGCCGTGTCCAGCAGCGAGGCCAGGATGGCGAGCACCTCGTCGCGGGTCAGCTCCCCGGCCGCGGGCAGCGGGCTGTCGGTGGGCCGCAGGTAGGGCTGCGCGTCGCGGCGGCCGTCCCACAGCCACTCCAGCCGGTTCGCGCCGCCCCCGCTCAGCGGCGCCCGCAGGTTCAGGAACGCCAGCGTGACGTGCGGGGCGGCGGCCAGCGTCGCGGTTTCGAACACCGCGTCGCCGACGTGGCGGACCTCGCGCCGCCACGCGCTGTCGGAGTTCCCGGTCGCCATCGCCGCGTATGCCGACCGGATGCCGTACTGCCGCGCCGCGGCGTACCCCTCGAAGTCGGGTTTCGGCTTGCGGCCGGCGCCGAGCGGCGCGTTGATCCCGTTGGCCTCGCCCGCGGTGAGGTAGACGCTGGTCACAGCGTTTCCGCTGTCCAGCGCCTGCATCACGTCCGGGTTGAGGAAGTACAGGTCGTCGTCGGGGTGTGCGCAGATGTTGAGGAACGCGGCCGGGCGCGGCGGTGCGCCCGCCGACCAGACCCGTTCCCAGGGCCGGGTCAGGCCCAGACCGATCACCCCGCCGCCGGCCAGCAGCAGGGCGCTGAGCGCCGTGCGCCGGTGCAAGGTCAACCGTCCTGTCGCGCGGCCGGCGGCTCCGGCAGCTCCCACGGCGCCGCCACCGGGTAGTAGGCCGTCAGGAAGTCGTGCAGCAACTGGTGCTGGCCCTGCCGCTGCTCTGGTGTGCCGTCCTCGTCGTTGACGCAGAAGACGTCGTGGGCGCGCCGGGCCAGCACCTGCGCCAGCTGCCGCTTCGCGTCCGACGCGGCCAGGCTCACGTACGTGCTGGTGATGCGGTCGATGGCGGCCCGGCCGGTGGCCAGCGCGTAGTAGTGGTACGCCGAGGACACCAGCGAGACGTCGGTCGGGTCCCGGAACCGGTTGCCCGCGGTGCGCTCCAGCTCCTCGGCGTACCTTTCGGACATCTCGGCCAGCACGTCGCGGCGCAGTGCGTGCGGCACGTGCTTCATCTTGTAGGTCAGGTGCCGGCCGAAGTCGCGCGCGATGAGCGCGCGGTTGTTCTTGCCCGCCACGGTGGGCGCCAGGTCGGCCGCGTCCGCGGGGCCCGGGTCGACCTTCCCGCGCGACGGGAACAGCTTGGACAGGCCGTTGGGCTGGAAGAACTTCAGCGCGTTGACCGGCCGGCCGACGAACACGTCGTCGTTGAAGTAGACGAACTGCTCGCTCAGCCCGTCGAGGTGATGCAGCCGGCTCTCGATCGCGTGCGAGTTGAACGTCGGCAGCCTGCCGTGGTCGCCGAACAGCTCCTTGTGGCTGACCACCCGCACCCGGTCGTGGCAGATGTCCAGCCAGGCCGGCACCTGATCGTCGGTGACCAGCCAGATCCGGCGCACCCACGGCGCGTACAGGTGCAGCGAGCGCATCGAGTAGCGCAGCTCGTCGTGGTTGGCGAACCGCGACTCCCCGGCCGCCTGGGCCGTCAGCGGCCGGTCCTGCTCGCCCAGCGCGGCGTCGCGGCGGGCCTGCCAGGCCGGGTCGCTGTCGTCGACCCAGGTGTAGACCACGTCGACCGGGAAGGTGATGTCGTCCAGCAGGGTGCCCGCGAACTCCGGCCGGGTCGGGCGCTGCGGCTGCCCCGGAACGTGCGCCGACGTCATCCGGGTGAAGTCGGCCTCGTCGAGCAGGAGCGACGGGCCGGTGGCGGTGACCCGGTCGGCGACGCGGTTGGGCCGGGGCGCGTGCAGCGGCCCCTCCGGGGTGCGTGACCACACCTCCAGGTCGCAGCCGTGCGCCTCGCCCAGCAGCAGCGCCCCCGACGGGTCGCAGACGTACTGGATCAGCCTGATCACCCGGTGTCCGGCCAGCGTGCGCCAGGCGTGGTTCGAGGTGGCGGGCATCGGGGTCTGCACGCCCTGGTCGGTCACCGCGGCGACGAACAGCGGCCGCCGCAGGGCCTCGCGGCGCAGCGCCGCCCACGCCTCGCGCCGCCCGCCCGACCCGATGGCCACCGCGGACGCCTTGTCGTCGTATCCGCGCACGCAGAAGTGATCGACGCCGGCGTCGCGCAGCACCGTCAGCACCGTCTCCAGGGCGAGCCGGCGCGCGGCCAGCGGCGTCGCCTCGGCCAGCGGCCGGGCCAGCACGGGCCCGTGCGCGGTAGGCACGAGCCGCAGCTCGGTGGTGTCGTAACGGCTGGTCAGATGCCAGCGCACCGCCGAACGCGCCCACCGTTGCGCCGGACCGCCCGCGCGTCCGGCACGCGGCAGGAGCAGGTCCACCGACCTGCGGGAGAGCGCCGCCATCGCGGCCGAGCGTCGGGGCACCTGGAAGATCACGCCGTAATAACGATCGTGACCTTGAAAGAGCGACTCCTCCGAACGGCCAACCTGTGCGTTCGTTGTGAGCGCAGCGCGCAGACCGCGGTCTGCGCGCCGGGGCCGGGCGGCGGCCGGGCCGACCCGGATGGCAGGGTGGGCCCATGCTTGACGCGACAGAGGTGGCCGAGGTCGAGCGCGCGGTGCGGCGCGTCGCCGAGGAGCAGATCCTGCCCAGGTTCGGCCGGCTGTCCGCGGCCGACATCGCGCACAAGTCCTCGGAGACGGACCTGGTCACCGTCGCCGACCGCGCCGCCGAGGAGGAACTGGCCAAGCACCTGACCGCGCTGGTCCCCGGCTCGGTCATGGTGGGCGAGGAGGGCGTCGCGGACGACCCGGCGCTGCTGGCCACGATCGACGGCGACGCCCCGGTGTGGATCGTGGACCCGATCGACGGCACGCACAACTTCGTCAGCGGCAGCCCCCGGTTCACCACGCTGGTGGCCCTGGCCCACCGCGGGCGGCTCCTGGCGTCGTGGACGTACGCGCCGGTGATGGACCTGATGGCGGTGGCCACCGCGGGCGGCGGGGCGTACGTGGACGGGCAGCGGGTGCGGGTGCGGCCCGTCGAGCCCGTGCTGCGCCACCTCGACGTCAGCGTCTCCCCGCCGATCTGGTGGAAGCCCGCGCAGCGCGCCGGCTTCCACCGGCTCAGCCGGCACGGGGTGGCGCTGTCCTTCTTCGACACCTCGGGGCTGGAGTACATCCAGCTCGCCAGCGGGCGGCGCACGGCGATGGTGCTCACCTGGGAGCTGCCCTGGGACCACGCGGCCGGGCTGCTGCTGCACGCCGAGGCCGGCGGCGTGGCCATGGCCGCCGACGGCAGCCCCTTCCGCATCGGCGGCGGCAACCCGCTGCCGTTCCTGGTCGCCCCTGACGCCGAGACGGCCAGGCTGGTGCTGTCGGCACTGATTCCCGCCGCGGACGGCCCGACCGGGTGACCCGCCGGACCCGGACGCGGACAACGCGGCCTCGGCCCGAGCCGCCGTTCCCGGTCTGCGAGGCCTTGGGCCTGCCACGGCCGAGTCCCCGTTCGGGTCAGCGGTCCGACAGGGCCACGGTGACCAGCCCGACCGTGGTCCAGTCGACGTCCGGGTCGGCCAGCAGCCGCCCGTAGGTGGTGAACTCCAGCGCCGTGTGCTCGCCGTCGGCGGCCACGCCGTGCCGCTGCGGGCCCGCCTCCAGCGCCGCCAGCTCGGCCCCGGTCAGCTCCACGCTGAACAGGTGCACCCGGTGCGCCGACACCGTCGCCGCGGGCTGGCGTACACCGTGCGAGCGCAGCCGCGCCGCGTCCACCCGCAGGCCCGTCTCCTCGGCCAGCTCCGCCAGCGCGACCTGCCGCGGATCCGCCGCGCCCGGCTGCGACCCGCCCGGCAACTCGTGCACGTGACCGTCACTCGTGACCGCGCTGGAGCGGAACTCGCGCACCAGCACGATCCGGGTCTCGGACATGCTGTCGGCGGGCAGGTAGGCGACCACCGCGCTGACGTCCGGGCGGCCGATCACCACCTCGTTGTCCTTGACCCGACCCTCCGCCGCAACCTCGACACCGACGTGCGCCGCCCACCAGAACGGCCGCCCGTCCACGCCCGGCCACGTCCACGCCACCTGCGCCGAGCGCAGCCGGTTGCCGGCCGCCTCCTGCCCGGCCAGCCAGGTCCGCACGCCTGCATCGCGCCACAGGGCCAGCGGCAGCTCACGGTGCGCGCCCGCGCGGTGGGCCCCGCCGCGCAGCTGCGCCAGCGCCGCGGCCAGGGCTTCGTCGAGGGTGTCGGCGACGGGCGCGCCGTGCAGCTGCGCGTAGTGGGACAGGTAGCGCATGCCGGGGGCGTCGGCGGGTGCGCCGAGCACCACCCGGCCGCTGGACTCCCAGCGCCCCCACTCGACGTTCGTGGTGAATCCGGGCAGTGTGGCCAGGTCGCGCGGCACCCAGAACAGCACCGTGTCGGACAGGTGCAGGCAGGAGTCCTCCCACTGCACCTGGTGCAGCCAGCCGTGCGGCATGCCGCCCTCGGGCCGCTCAGGCGCGAACACCACCAGCCGCCCAGGGCCCGTCCACAGCTGTGCCAGCAGGCGCAGGGCCTCCGGCCGCCAGGACGCCACGTCGGGTGAGCGGGGGGTCGGCCCGGCCAGGAACAGCGCCGCCTCCCAGGAGTCCGGGGGCGTCTCGCCTGCGTACACGGGGACGACCTCGCGCGTGATCTCCATGCCGGTGATCGTCCCATGCTCCACAGTGGCCGTCGGTAGGGTGGGCGGATGCGTGTGCGGCCGGTGACGCCTGAGGGCCTGGTGAGCGAGCTGGCCGAGCGGATCGCCAAGGTCTCGGAACCGGACGGGTGGACCCGGGTGGCGCTGGACGGCGCACCCGCGACCGGGCCGGACCGGCTGGCAGAAGCACTGGTCGTCCCGCTCCGCGCGCTCGGGCACGAGGTGCTGCACGTGCGGACTGCCGACTTCCTGCGCCCGAAGTCGGTGCGGCTGGAGTTCGGCCGCACCGACCCCGACGCCTACTACGAGGGCTGGTTCGACGAGGCCGGGCTGCGGCGGGAGGTGCTCGACCCGCTGGGGCCGGGCGGCACCGGACGGGTGCTGCCGACCCTGTGGGACGCGACCCGCGACCGGGCCACCCGGGCCGGCTACCTCACCCTGCCGCCGGGCGCGGTCCTGCTGCTCAGCGGGGACCTGCTGCTCGGCTCCGGGCTGCCGTTCGAGCTGGCCGCGCACCTGGTGATGTCTCCGGCGGCGCTGGCCCGGCACACCCCGCCCGAGCTGGCCTGGACCCTGCCCGCGTACGCCCGCTATGCCGCAGAGGTGGCCCCGCAGGCGTTCGCCGACGTGGTCGTGACGGTCAACGATCCGCGCCATCCCGCGATCATGTCTGTCGATTAGGCAGCGCCGTCCCGAGGCTGGGGCGCACGATGGCCCCAGGGGACTGGCTACAGGGGGTAGATCATGACCACGGCTAAGCAGATCATGCACCTGGGCGCGCAGTGCGTGCCCGAGAACGAGACACTGGCTCGCGCGGCCCAGCTGATGCGCGACATGGGCGTCGGCTCGCTGCCGGTCTGCGGTAGCGACGACAAGCTGCGGGGCATCATCACCGACCGCGACATCGTCATCAAGTGCATCGCGGCGGGCGGCGACCCGAACACGACGACCTGCAAGGAGATGGCCAAGGGCACGCCGATCTGGGTCGACGCCAAGGCCGACGAGGACGAGGTGCTCAAGTTGATGGAGCAGCACAAGATCCGCCGCGTACCGGTGATCGAGGACCACCAGATCATCGGCATGATCAGCGAGGCGGACCTGGCCCAGCACCTGTCGAACGAGAAGCTGGCGCATTTCGTCTCCACCATCACGGCGGCGCCGCCGACGCGCGGCTGACGCACGGGAAAGGGGCGCCCCGGCTGGGGCGCCCCTCGTGATGCGCGCGGGTCAGTGCGCGCCGACGCCGGTCAGCGAACGCACCTCGAGCTCGGCGTACTTCTGCGGGTCCGCGGGCTCGCGGGACATGATGGTGCCCAGCCAGCCGCAGAGGAAGCCGACCGGGATCGAGATGATGCCCGGGTTCGACAGCGGGAACCACTGCCAGTCCGAGTTCGGGAACATCGCGGTCGGGCTACCGGACACGACCGGCGAGAAGAACACCAGCACCACGGCGGTGATCAGGCCGCCGTAGATGGCCGCGGTCGCGCCCGCGGTGGTGAACCGCTTCCAGAACAGGGAGTACAGGATCGCGGGCAGGTTGCCCGAGGCCGCCACCGCGAAGGCCAGCGCGACGAGGAACGCCACGTTGAGGCTCTGCGCGAAGATGGCCAGCACGATCGCGACCGCGCCGATGGCGAACGCCGAGATGCGGGCCACCCGCACCTCACTGCCCTCGCTGACCTGGCCCTTGCGGATGACGCTGGCGTAGATGTCGTGCGCCAGCGAGCTGGACGAGGCCAGCGTCAGACCGGCGACGACGGCCAGGATGGTGGCGAACGCGACCGCCGCGATGATCGCCAGCATCGCCGCGCCGCCGTTCGCGCCGCCGAGGAACTTCTCGCCGAGCACCTGGGCCAGCTGCGGCGCCGCCGTGTTGCCGCCCTTGTCCTGCGCGGTGATCGCCTCGCCGCCGACCAGCGCCGCCGCGCCGAAGCCCAGCGCGAGGGTCATCAGGTAGAAGGTGCCGATGATGCCGATCGCCCACAGCACGCTCTTACGCGCGGCCTTGGAGTTGGGCACCGTGTAGAAGCGGATCAGGATGTGCGGCAGGCCGGCGGTGCCCAGCACCAGCGCGATGCCCAGCGACAGCAGGTCCATCTTGTTGTAGAAGGTCTGCGTCGCGTCCCCGGCCACTTCCTTGCCGTAGCGCAGGCCGGGTTCCAGGAACGCCGCACCCTTGCCGGACTTCGCCGCGGCCTCGCCGAGCAGCCCGGACAGGTCGAACTTGAACGCCGCCAGCACCAGGATCGTCATCACCGCGGCGCCGACCATCAGCAGGAACGCCTTGACGATCTGGACGTACGTGGTGCCCTTCATGCCGCCCACGGTCACGTACACGATCATCAGGATGCCGATGAAGATGATCGTGGCGATCTTCGCGGTGTCGGCGTCCATGCCCAGGAAGTGCGCCCCGGGTTTGATGCCCAGCAGCAGCGCCACCAGCGCGCCCGCGCCGACCATCTGGGCCAGCAGGTAGAAGATCGACACCACGATGGTGGAGATCGAGGCGGCCACGCGCACCGGCGTCTGGCGCATCCGGAACGCCAGTACGTCGGCCATCGTGTACTTGCCCGAGTTGCGCAGCAGCTCCGCGACCAGCAGCAGGGCCACGAGCCAGGCGACCAGGAAGCCGATCGAGTACAGGAAGCCGTCGTAGCCCGACAGCGCGATGATGCCGGCGATGCCGAGGAAGCTCGCCGCCGACATGTAGTCGCCGCCGATCGCCATGCCGTTGGAGAAGCCGGAGAACGACCGGCCACCGGCGTAGAAGTCGGTCGCCGTCTTCGTCTGCCGGCTGGCCCAGATCGTGATGGCCAGCGTGAACAGCACGAAGACCACGAACAGGACGATGGTCAGGGTACGGGCGCTCATGCCTTCTCCTCGCTTCGCTCGTCGGCGGCACGAGTGGCCGACAACATGATTCGCTCGCTGCGCTCGTTCATGCCTTGACCTCCTCGGGCTGCGGGTCGGCGTCGAACTCGCCGGCCTGGATGCGCGTGTTGAGGTCCTCGGCGACCGGGTCGAGCTTGCGGTCGGCGTAGCGGGCGTACAGCCAGGCGATGAGGAACGTCGTCACGAACTGCAGCAGGCCGAAGACGAGCGCCACGTTGATGTTGCCGAACAGGATCGTGCCCATGAAGTCGCGCGCGTACGCCGACAGGATCACGTACAGGGCGTACCAGCTGAAGAACGCGATCGTCATCGGGAACACGAAGCGCCGCAGCGAGCGGCGCAGCCCGGCGAACTCGGGGCTTTCCGCGATGCGCTCGTAGCGGTCCGGAGCGTCGGTGCTCATATATCACCAGCCTCGGTTTGGGGAGGGTGCGACTTGGCGCGCCGCCGGGAGTGTGCGGCGCGCCACAGTGCGGTTGCCCGCAGGCTAGGGACCGGTGTGTCGATCTGTGAACCGGCCGAAGCGGACATGCGCGGCGTTCGCGCCGAGCGGTCGCCCGTACGCGCCCAGCGGCGCATGCCGGCGCGCCGAACGGCAGCGCTCCCACCCCGACCGGCGTCGAGAACGGCGCGGCGGCCCCGTCCTGCATGAGCCGCCTCCCGTAGCCGTTCGTGCCGGCTCCAGTGCCCCCGGACCAGGCCTTATAGCATTGCGGGGTGAGCCGAGAGGTCGAGGAGCTGAACCGGCGCCTGCTCCGGGCCCGCGATGCGATGGACCGCGCCTACGCCCAGCCCCTCGACGTTCGTGCCGTCGCGGCCGTGGCCCACCTCTCGCCGGCGCACTTCAGCCGCTGCTTTCGCAACACGTTCGGCGAGACGCCGCACCGCTACCTGCAGCGGCGACGTGTGGAGCGCTCGATGTCCCTGCTGCGGGAGACCGGTCGCAGCGTCACCGACGTCTGCTTCGATGTCGGCTTCGCCAGCCTGGGGACCTTCAGCCGCACGTTCCGGGAGATCGTCGGGCAGACGCCGTCGGAATACCGCAGCGGCCACGGACCGGTGGGCGTGCCCAACTGTGCCCTGATGGCCAACACCCGACCTCGGGCGGCAGCTGCCTCGGCCGCGGCCTGATCGAGCAGTTCTGGATAAGCCGAGGCCGACTCCTTTCGCCTAGCCTGGCGAAACGTCGATCACCGCACCGAGGGGAACCGAATATGATCACGAAGCTGAACGTCGCGTCCATCTATGTGCTCGACAAGGACGAGGCGCTGGATTTCTACGTCGACAAGCTCGGCCTCGAGAAGGGCAATGACGTCCAGCAGGGTTCCTACCGCTGGCTGACCGTCCGCGTCCCCGGCGCCGAGGGCACCGAGATCGCCCTGGAGCAGCCGGGTGCGCCACTGCACGACGAAGCGACGGCCGCGCAGCTTCGAGAGCTGATCACGAAGGGGGCGCTGACCGGCCTCGTCCTCAGCACCGACGACGTGCGGGGACTGTACGAGAACCTCAAGGCGGGCGGCTTCACCGATTTCACCCAGGAGCCGACCGAGCACTTCTACGGCACCGACATGGGCATCCGCGACCCGTTCGGCAACCCTGTCCGGATCCTCCAGCAGGGCAATCCCTCCTGAGACGCGCACCACCACAGCCGGTATCCAGGCGTTGTCGGGTCACCTGACTCCCGGTCGCGGCAGGGACTGCACGAGGGAGTTCGACCCCGTCAGCCCCAGTGCTGCTTGGCCGGGCGGATGAGGCGGTCCTTGAGGACGCGGGTGTGGCGGCGGGCGACCGGGAGCTGGTGGCCGCCGATGGTGACGACGTATCCGGAGCCGGTCAGCCGCAGCTCGGTGACCAGGTCCAGGCGGACCAGGTAGGAGCGGTGGATGCGCAGGAAACCGGCGTCGGTCCAGCGCTCCTCGAGCTGCGTCAGAGACACGCGCACCAGGTGCGAGCCGTCGGTGGTGTGCAGGCGGGCGTAGTCGCCCTGCGCCTCCACCCAGCACACCGTCGAGCGCGGCAGCAGCCGCACCACGCCGCCCAGCTCCACCGGGATCATCGGATCCCCGCCGGCCGGGCTCGCCTCGGGCGGGGTCGCGGGCCGGTCCTCGACGGCGGCGCGCTCCGACAGCACCCGGCGCAGCGACTCGGCGATGCGCTCGGCGCGCACGGGCTTGCGTACGTAGTCGACGACGCCCAGGTCGAAGGCGTCCGCGGCCCGGTCGTCGTACGCGGTGACGAAGACGACGGCGGGGGAGCGGGCGAAGCGCTGCAGCACCCGGGCCAGGTCCATGCCGTCCAGGCCCGGCATGCGGATGTCGAGGAACGCCACGTCCACGTCGTTCTCGTGCAGCACCCGCAGCGCCTCGGCGGCGTCGGCGGCACTGTGCACGTACTCCACCCGCGGGTCGTTGCGCAGCAGGTAGAGCAGCTCGTCCAGGGCCGGGGGCTCGTCGTCGACGGCCAGCACCCGCAGCCGCGGCGGCACGGCTGGACGGCCGGTCATGCCCGCCTCCCGTCGCGCCCGGCGGCGGGGCGCGCGCTCGTGGCCGGCTCGCTCATGACCGCGCCACCGCGGAACTTGGGGATGCGCAGGCTCACCCGCGTGCCGGCCTGCGGCGCCGTCTCCACGACCAGGCCGTACGCGTCGCCGAACACCGCCCGCAGCCGGTCGTCCACATTGCTCAGCCCGACGTGCTGCCCGCCGTCGCCGTCGGCCGTGCCGTCACCGTCCAGCAGCACCGCAGGATCCATGCCCACGCCGTCGTCCTCCACGATGATCTCGCAGTCCGCGCCCGCGTCCGCGGCGATGATCCGGATCGTGCCCACCCCGGGCTTCGGGTGCAGCCCGTGCCGCACCGCGTTCTCCACCAGCGGCTGCAGGCACAGGAACGGCACCTCCACCGGCAGCACCTCGGGCGCGACCCGCAGCCGCACCTGCAGCCGCTCGCCGAACCGGGCACGTTCGATGGTCAGGTAGCGGTCGATCGAGCGCAGCTCCTCGGCGAGCGTGGTGAACTCCCCGTGCGCCCGGAACGAGTACCGGGTGAACTCGGCGAACTCCAGGATCAGCTCCCGGGCCCGCTCGGGGTCGGTGCGCACGAACGAGGCGATCGCGGTCAGCGCGTTGTAGACGAAATGGGGGCTGATCTGCGCCCGCAGCGCCCGCACCTCGGCGCGCGCCGACCGGGCCCGCTCCTCCTGCAACTCGGCCAGCTCCAGCTGCAACCCGACCCAGTGCGCGGTCTCCAGCACCACCCGGACCAGGCCGGGTGTCGGTCGCGCCTCGGTCACGGCGACCAGCGCGGCGCCCGTACCCCCGTCGGGTTTGGACACCGGTGCCGCGACCGCACCGCGCACCGGGCAGTCCAGCCGCACGCACGTCAGCTCCTGCGGCCGCAGCAGCACCGGCCGCCCGCTGGACAGCGCCCGCTGCGCCGCGGCCAGCAGCGCCTCGCGGTGGTGGCCGCCCGCCCCGTCGTGGGCCAGGAAACCGGTACCGTCGGCCAGCGCCAGCCCGGCCGCGCCGACCAGGGTGCGCAGATGCTTCAGCGCCGCCGCCGCGGTCTCGTCCCGCAGGCCCTGCCGCAGCGGCTCGCTGGCCAGCGTCGCCAGGTGCAGCACCTGGTACGTGGCGCGCTCCTCCGGCGTGACGACCCTGCGCCGGCCGCGCATCATCACCACCGCGGTCGCGGCGATGACGGCCGCCACGGCGGCGGCGCCCAGCGCTGGGTACATGGCTGCGATCGTGCCACGCCCCGCCGCCGCACTCCACCCCACCGGTTCCCGCGAGACCATCGGACCTGCCAGGCAGCTGTGCGTATCTCGAGCCGCGATACGGCCGGTCGCCTGACAAGTCCGATGATCAGTGCGCCTCGCGCAGCCGTCCCCCGACGGGGGAATAACGGGCTGCGGTGCAGGTCGGGTCGGTGCGAGGATCCTGCGATGGCAGTGGCTAGCGGGGTACGCATCGGGTAGGCGGACGTGCCGGAGCACGTCCGCACGCAAGTGGAGACGATTCTCGGCGACCGGGTCGTGGAAGCGGTTTCGCAGCAGGGCGGCTTCTCGCCGGGCACCGCCGACCGGGTCCGCACCGCCGCGGGCCGTCGTGCCTTCGTCAAGGCCGTCAGCCCTGCACAGAACGAGCGCACCGTGCAGCTGCACCGCCAGGAGGCGGTGGTCAGCGGCGCACTGCCGCCGGACGTGCCCGCGCCGCGGCTGCTCGGCTGCCACGACGACGGCGAGTGGATCGCCCTGGTGCTGGAGGATGTCGAGGGCCGTCACCCGACGACGCCGTGGATCCGGTCCGAACTCGACGCCGTGCTCGCCACACTGGGCGCGCTCGCGGTGGGCACGACGCCGTGCCCGATGCCGGAGCTGCCGACGGTGGCCGCCTCCATCGGCAGGGATCTGTCCGGGTGGGAGCGGCTGGCCGCCGATACGCCCGGCGACCTCGACCCGTGGGCCGCCGCGCGCCTGCCCGAGCTGGTCGCGCTGGGTGCCGCGGGGGTGGCCGCGCTGGCGGGTGACACCGTCGTGCATACCGACCTGCGCGCAGACAACCTGCTCGTCGGGCCGGACGGCAGGGTCACCGTGGTCGACTGGCCGTGGGCCTGTGTCGGCCCGGCCTGGCTGGACACTGCGATGATCATGGTGAACGTGAACCTGTTCGGCGGCCACGACGTGGACGCGCTGCTGGCCGAGCACGCCCACCCGCTCGGTGCGCGATCGGCGGACCTGACCGCCCTGCTCGCCGGGATGACCGGCTACTTCCTCGACGCCTGCCGTAACCCCGCCCCGCCCGGACTGCCGACGGTCCGCGCCTTCCAGCGCGCCCAGGGCGAGGCGTCGCTGCGCTGGCTCCGTTCCCGAATCGAAGCCGGCCTGGCGTAATTCCCGATGCCGCCGACTGAGCTGCTGACCCGGGGAGTGAGTTCGGGTACGATCCAGCGGCCGTGAATGCCTACGCCCTGCTCGCGATCGCGACCGTCACCGTGGCGACGGTCGCCATCGGCGCGTGGGGGATACGGCTCGTACGTGGCACGTCCGACCTGCTGGTCGCGTCGCGGATGGTCAGCCCGACGCAGAACGCCGCCGCGATCGGCGGGGAGTACCTGTCGGCGGCGAGCTTCCTCGGGGTGGCCGGGCTGATCCTGGCGTACGGCGCGCAGATGCTCTGGTACCCGGTCGGATTCGCCGCCGGTTACCTGGCGCTGCTGCTGTTCGTGGCCGCGCCGCTGCGCCGTTCGGGCGCGTTCACCCTGCCCGACTTCTGCGAGGCCCGGCTCGCCTCGCCCAGGCTCAGGCGGCTGGCCACCGCGTTCGTGCTGTTCATCGGCTGGTTCTACCTGCTGCCGCAGCTGCAGGGCGCGGGCCTCACGTTCCGCATCGTCACCGGCGCGCCGAGCTGGGTCGGCGTGGTGCTGGTCGGCGCGGTGGTCACCGGCAACGTCGCGTTCGGCGGCATGCGCTCGGCCACCTACGTGCAGGCGTTCCAGTACTGGCTGAAACTGTTCGCGATCGCGGTGCCCGCGTTCTTCCTGCTGGCCCGCTGGAACGACGACGGGCGGCCCGCGATACCCGTCGACGACGCGTGGCTGGCCCCGGCCGGTGGCCTGGTCGCGACGTACTCGCTGATCCTGGCGACGTTCCTGGGCACCATGGGCCTGCCGCACGTGCTGGCCCGCTTCTACACCAATCCCGACGGAGGCTCGGCCCGGCGCACCACCACCATCGTGCTCGGCCTGGTCGGCCTGTTCTACCTCTTCCCGACCGTGTACGGGGTGCTCGGCCGGGTCTACACCCCGGAACTGGCCACCGGACGCAACGACACCGTGGTGCTGCTGCTGCCCGCGGCCGCACTCGGGCCCGGCCTGGCCGCTGACGTGCTCGGCGCGCTGGTCGCCGCGGGCGCCTTCGCCGCCTTCCTGTCCACCTCGAACGGCCTGCTCACCAGCGTCGCCGGGGTGCTCGCCAACGACGTGCTCGGCCGGGGACGCCTGTCGTCGTGGGGGCCGCTGCCGCTGTTCCGCACGGCGGCGCTGTTCGCGGGCGCGGTGCCGATGGGGCTCGCCCTGGCCGTGCACGGGCTGAACGTGTCGCAGGTGGTGGGGCTGGCCTTCGCCGTGGCCGCGTCGAGTTTCTGCCCGATGCTGGTGCTCGGCATCTGGTGGCGGGGACTGACCGCCGCGGGCGCGGCCGCGGGCATCCTGGCCGGCGGCGGCAGCGCCGTCGTCGCCGTACTGTGGACGATCTTCGTGCCGCCCTCGCCGGGCCTCACGGCGGACCTGCTGGCCCAGCCCGCCGCGTGGACGGTGCCGCTGGCGTTCGCGGTCATGGTGTCGGTGTCACTGGCCACCCGAAGGCGCGTGCCCGGGGCCGTCGGCGCCATGCTGCTGCGGCTGCACGCGCCGGAAACCCTGCACACCCCGGAGACGCAGCGCAAATCCGAAACATCGCGGCTGTAGCGTGGCCGACGTGAGTGATCGAGTACGGGTCGACCTCGCCGCACACCGCCGGGTCCGGCCGCGTCCGGGGGCGCACGACGAGCTGGTCGAGCAGACACCGATGGGCGACGCGCTGGTGCGTGAACTGATGCGCGTGCAGCTCGGCCTCGCCCTGCGGCTGGCCGCCGTCGTCGCGGTCGCGCTCGGCGGGATGCCGCTGCTGTTCACCCTGTGGCCTGCCGGCACCCACGTGGCCGTGGCCGGCATGCCGCTGCCCTGGCTGCTGCTCGGCGTCCTGTCGTTTCCGTTCCTGGCCGGGGCCGGCCTGGTCTACACCCGGCTCGCCGAACGCAACGAGGCCGACTTCGCCGCCCTCGTCGGCCGCCCGGCCGAACGCGGCACGACCGGTTGAGCCGACACCCAATGCCTGAGACGGCTTCGCGCTGCGGCAGAATCAGCTGATGATCAACCCGTATTCGCAGGCCGGTCATCGCGTGCGCTTCGACTGGGGGCCGAGCGGCGCTGATGTGGTCGGCGCGGGCGCGAGTGTCGTGGCGGTCGTCGACGTGCTGTCGTTCACCACTGCGCTCGCCGTCGCCGCCGACCAGGGAATCGAGGTCTTCCCCTACCGGTGGCGCGATGCGAGTGCTCAGGAGTACGCCCGCCGGCATGACGCGGTGCTGGCTGTCGGGCGCTCCCAGGTTGACGCGGAGCATCCGGTGAGCCTGTCGCCGGTGACCATCCGGGCGGCGTCCGGGGTGAGCAGGCTGGTGCTGCCGTCGCCGAACGGCTCGACGATCGCGCAACGCCTCGCCGAGGCAGGCGCGACCGTCATCGGGGTATCGCTGCGCAATGCCGCTGCGGCCGCGGCGTGGACCGCCTCCCGGCTGTCCGGCGAGCCGGACACGGTGGTGGCCGTGGTGGCGGCGGGCGAACGGTGGCGTGCCGACGAGTCGCTGCGGCCGGCGGTGGAGGACTTCTGGGGTGCCGGGGCGTTCGTGGACGCGCTGGACGCGCACGGGTTCGGTGCACTGTCGCCGGAGGCGGAGGCCGCTGCTGCCGCGTACCAGCGGGTGGCCGGCCGGTTGCCCGCTGCACTGCACGACTGCGCCAGCGGCCGTGAGCTGATCGGGAACGGGTACCCGCAGGATGTCGCGATCGCGGCCGAGGTCGGGGCAAGCCGGTCGGTGCCCGTGTTGTCGGGTGCGAGCTTCCGGGTGCAGCTCTCCGGTTGAGTAGGATCGGGCCGGATCGGCAAGTGCATCGACATCGGGTCTCTCCGTTCAACTGTCGTGGCGTACCTTCGCGGCCTGCTGCTTGTGCTCGTAGCACAGGGCGGCGGTCGGCTGGCCGCAGTTGCCGCACCAGGTGATGGGAACGCCGTCGGGTTCGCGGGACCGGCATGGACGGGACAGCACCCCGGCCAGGAGGCCGACGATGAGTCCGGCGATGGTGTCCAGGACGAACATGTGGTGCCTGCCTTCCCGAGATGTGGGGTGCCGGGACGGTGTGGGATGCGAGCCATGGGCCGTCCCGGCACCGGCTCCTACAGCGGTCCGCCATCCCTGCCCACGCAGGGCTGGTCCAGAGGAGACGGCGTCTGCGCGCCGAGATGGGCGATGACGCGTGCAGCGGCCCGCTCGGCGTGTTCGAGCATGGTCCGCAGCGGCGAGTACGCGACCCTGCTCGCAAGCTTGCGAGCCGTGTCCGCCTGGTCCAGTCCAGCGACGAGCAGCCGGGCTTGTTCAAGGGCACGAAGGACTGTCTGCATTTCGTGGGCAAGGTCCACGGGGTTGCTCATGACGACTCCTCGTCGACCGATGATCGACACACTGTGACATCAGATTGGTAATTACCTTTTCATCGTCCTCTTTGGTGAGTCAAGCGTTGGCGCTAGATTGGTTAGGACGTTTTCGCGTGAGGGGTAGGTCGACGTGCCAGGCCAGCCGAAGTACCAGCGCATTGCCGAACAACTACGCCGTCAGATCGATGACGGAGGCCTGCCGCCCGGCGCGAAACTGCCCACCGAGGAGGAGCTCCAGGCCGCATACGGCGTGTCCCGGCCGACCGTGCGCGACGCTACCGACGTGCTCCAGGCAGCGGGGCTGGTCGAGCGCCGCCCTGGCCGCGGTGGCGGGGTGTTCGTCCGCGAACAGGTGATGATCGAGGCGTACGCGTGGCGCGACGACCAGCCGATGAGCACCACGTCGGAGGCCGACCTGTTCTTCCGCACCGTGCGCGAGCAGGGCCACGAGCCCAGCCAGGAGTTCTCCACTCGCGTGGAGCCGATGCCGGCCGACTTCGCCGCTCTGCTGCACGTCGAGACGGGCAGTGCGGCTGCGGTGCGTCGCTGCCTGCGTTTCGTCGACAGCGTGCCGCACTCGATCCAGGACTCGTGGTACCCGCAGTGGCTGTGTGAGAAGGTCCCGGAACTGTTCAGCCCGCACAACATCGCCCAGGGCACGACCAAACTCCTCAGGGAGCGTGGCTACCACCAGGTTGCCGCCCTGACCACCACCAGTGCCCGCATGCCCACGCCCGTCGAAGCCGCCCTGCTGCAGATCCCCGTCGCGGCAGGCACGCCTGTGCTGCACAACGTGCTGACCGGCTACACCGCCGACCGGCCGCTGCGCATCTCCGCCGCTGCGTTCGCCGCGGACAAGGTCCGGCTCGTCTCGGCCCACGGCGACATCGAGAAGATCACCCGGTTCCGTCGATGAACATTCGGCGCGCGAGGGTGGCTGACATCGACACCATCCTCGACTGGCGCACCCAGCGCGCGGCCTGGCTGGCTGGACGCGGCAAGGCCCAGTGGCAGACACCATGGCCGCGCTGGGCCGTCGCCGCTGCTATCCAAGCCGGGCAGACCTGGCTGGCCTGCGAGGGTGACAATGCGGCGGCGTCGATAACGCTGACCGCACACACCGATCTCGAAGGGTTGTGGAAGTCCGACCGCACACCGGATGCCGACACCCTCTGGCACCCCGCCGACGATCCCGCCAACGCACTCTACGCGTCGAAGATGATGGTTCCCCTTGCGCACTCCGGTGCCGGGCTGGGCTCCGAGCTACTCGACTGGGCCGCTGGCCGTGCCTACGATGCCGGAGTCCTTTGGCTACGTCTCGACGCCTGGACCACCAACACTGATCTGCACGCCTACTACGCCGCGCTCGGATTCGAGCACGTCCGTACCGTTGCCAGCCGGGCCTCTGGCGCCTGCTTCCAGCGTCCGGCCCAGCCGTACCACGGAATGCGGCTTAATGAAGATCCATAACGGGGGTGCGGCGTCTCCCAGGAGCGGCGGGTCGTCGTCAGCGCGGTGAGGCCGCCCTGCCGACTACCGCATCAGCCAGGGAGGCGGCCTGATTCGCGTGGCGTTGGTCGGCGCGTGTGGCATGTTCAGTTCAGGTTGGCGGCGCGGGCCTCCAGGCGTTGAGCAGCGGTGAGTCCGCGTGACTACGCCTGTCACCTATCGGTGCAGCAGACCCGTCCTCTGACCGCGCCGTGGACTAGCGTCCTGCGCCATGCGGGTATGCCTCCTCCATCACGTCAGACACGCCAGGAACCTTGATGGCACGGTCGTGCACACCGAAGGTGGCGAGTTGATCTGGGATGAGCAGAGCGGCGACGAAATCACGCTTCTCGGCGTCTACTCATCCGACCAGCGTGCTCGAGAGCGTATCGAGCGGGCACGTCGACTTCCGGGGTTCGTCGACGAGCCGGACTGCTTCCTGGTCACGCCATACGAGCTGGACGAGGATCACTGGACCGACGGGTTCGTGACCATTCCTCACCTGGGCGCCCGAGCGCTCGAACTCGACCATGACGCCCACGCGGACGCCGCCTACGTGTCGCTGCTTCCCGTACCGGCCGGTGGCGTGCGGGAGAACGTCGTCGTGGAGAGGAAGGGCAGAGGCGACGTCGTCCTGGACTTCGACGGGGACGGCTTCCTCGTGGGTATCGAGATCATCGGCGCACGAGGCCTCATCCGGTCGCTGTCGACCTGAGGTGATGCGAGCGCGCCAAAGCCAGCCAGGTCCGAGCCGCTCTTTCGCAGGCCACTTCGTCGCGGCTCAGCGACCGAAGGCCAGGTAGTGGCGTCGCTGCTCGGGCTCCAGGTGCTCGATCGCCGCGCGCAGCAGGACGCGCGGCGCCGTAGCGGCGTACCGGTCGAGGTAGTACAGCAGCCGGGCGCGGTCGGTCTTGCCGGCCTCACGCAGCATGCCTCCGGTGGTCGAGGCGAGCATCAGATGGTCGTCGTCCGCCAGGATCTCGGCGAGCGCGAAGGTGTCGTCGACCTGCCCGTGGCGCAGAAAGTGCAGCGTGCAGAAGATCGCGATCCGGCGCTCCTGCGGCAGCGGCGACCGGGCCAGCCCGTAGAGCACGTCGCGGGGCTTGTCGAACAGGTGGCGGCCGACGACGTGGTGGGCGCTCACGTCCACCAGGTCCCAGGTCGCGATCCGGTCGGTGCGGCGCAGGTAGAGCTCGTACAACTCGCGCAGGCGGTCCGGCGTGGTCTGCTTGCGCTGCGCCTGGTGGCCCATGACGCTGACCGCGCCGACCCGCTCCTCGTGGGTCGCCCCGTCGAGGAGTTTCTCGATCTCGGTCGGTGGCAGGTGGGCGTACTCCTTGGCGAGTTTGAAGATCTCGCGCATGGGCAGCGAGCCGTCCGCGGACCGCAACCCGCTGAGCCGCTCGCGGAATTCGGCCGCGGTGAGGTTCACAGCGTGTATGAGACCACGTCCTGCACGTCGCTACAGCCCGGACCCGTGGACGCGGGAAGAAGTTCGCACCGGGCTCGAATCACGAGGGATGTGCAGACCCGCCCGGACCAGCAAGGCGCGGCCTACTCCTGACCGCGCGCCCGCTGATTCCTGCTCGTGCCCATCCACGGCACCGCTTAATGGCCCGCTGATGGCCCGGGATTCCGGCATCATGCACCGCATGAACGCGAGTGCGCAGACCTGGTCTTCACTGAATGTCGAAGCCATCGAACTGATCGAGGAAGACTGGCCGGGATGGGTACGTGTGCGCCTGGTCGACGCGGACGGTGTGCCGAGGATCTTCGAGGGCAAGCTTCCGATCTTCTTCGCCGGAGACGTGCCGACGTCGAGCACGACGTTGCCCGTGCCGGCTATGGTCCGCTGTCATGTGCTTCGTAGGGAACTGCTTGAGGACGGACGCGCCGTACTGATCGTCTCGACCGCCATCGATGGTGTCGAGACCGGTGACGGGCTGGACGAGTTCCGGGTGCGTGAGGACCAGGTCGAGGTGACCAACGGCTGACTGGCCGTCAGCTCGGGAATCGGGCAGATCAACGCGCTTGACCTCGGTTCGCCTGGATGAACGTGGTCCCGAGCGGCCTGGGTGCCCTCTCCTTCACCCGGGCTCATGGCCCGTGGACGGCCCGCCACATGGCCTAGATTCGATGCGCGCACTCCCGTATAACCGTGGCATGAAGTCGATCGACAAGACCCCGTTCTGGGCATGGCCGCTCGGGATTTTTGGGTGCGCCGGCCCTGTAGCCTTCACCCTCGTGGTGGACGGCCGGTGGATCGCGTTGCCGTTCCTTGCGGTCGGCATGGCCTACGCGGCTGGGCTGGGACGCGCTCTGCTACGGCGTAACCTCGTCGCCCGCGGCGTCGGCGTGGATGCGTGAAGGCGCAGCCAGTGGCATCAGCTCGGAAAGCCGGATCCCGTCGCGATCGGCCTGCCGCCTGATCTTCCTGCGCAGCTCAACGGGCGTGCGGCCATGGCTGATGGCACCCGCCGTTCCCGCCGCTTTCCCTCGGCAACGGGCACGGATCGGGCACGCTACGGGATGGTGTCTGCGTCCAAGTCAGCCATCAGCTGTGCATCCCAATCCGCCTGACGGTCCGCGTACTCAGCGAAGATTTGGCGGAGGCCGTCATGCTGCTCCCTGAGGACAAGGAACTGGTCGAGCAGGTCGAACAGCTCGTCATGAGCGGCGACTTCGGCTTCCGCCGGCAGGTGTCGGATCGATTGGAGCGCGGAGCCCGAGGCGAGCTGTAGAACCAACGCCGGCCAAGCGAACGAACTACGCTCATCGAGGCGGACCTGAAGCCACTCTCGGAAGCCTTCGAGCAGCATCCACCCGGTGCCGGCGTCGCAGCCGGTCACGAACGAGGTCGTCTCGGCGTAGATCTTGACGCCGAACATGCCTGGGCGCTGATGCACTGATCTGAACAGATCCGGAAGCTCTGCAGACCAGCGGAGCAGCTCGGGCGAGTTTGGTCGCGGTTGTCGATGAGGAGCTGGTGCCGGGCCGTCAACGCGGCTGGATCTGGGTGTGCTTCCTACCGATTGGAAGCGCTCGGACCGGACTGCAGTCAGCCGGTTCCCTGACCCTCTGCTGACTCAGCTCCCGACCCGGTAGCGCGCGCGGGGTGTCCTGCTTCTTGGGGTAGATCACGCCTCCAGCCGGCACTACGCGGCGGTCAGCTGACCGAAGAATGCAGTCAGCCGCTTGGCGTAGACCTGACGCTCCTCAAACGACGCCCAGCCGGCCAGTGCCCGCGATTGGTAGAGTTCGTCTCCCTCATAGCGGGGGAACACGTGCACGTGCAGATGCCAAACGTCCTGATATCCGGCAGGTTCGTTGTGCTGCCGGGTGGAGACGCCCTCGCAGTCGTAGGTCTCCCGGATCGCGATAGCCACCTCGCACACGAGATCACCTACGGCGCGGTAGGCGTCGGCTGGAATGGAATAGAGATTCTCGTGGTGGCCTGTCGGGACGACGAGCACATGCCCGAGGTTGTTTGGCCACCAACGTGGCGCGATCAGGGCCGCCGCGTACTCGGTGCGCCGCACGATGTCCTCAGGGGCATTGATCCCATCGCCCTGGCCTGCCAGAAGATTGCAGAACGGACACTGGTATCCGGTGGGCTCGTGCGTGATCTGCATCGGGCCATCCTACTTATGCGGTGCAGCGCCGCTGGGGTTATAGCACCGGCACCGTCTTTGTCGGAACTCGGGCGGAGCCTGTTCAGCGGAGGCTGGCGGCACGGGTCTCCAGCCGCTGGGCTGCGGTGAGTCCGCGTCGGCGATAGATGGCGAGGTTGACTCGCATGGAGGTGATCGCATCGCGGGTGCGGGCGGAGTGGATGCCGGTCATGCCGTCCAAGGCGGTGTTCCATGTCTGGCAGGCGGCTTCGACCTTGCCTTGGGCGCATTGGGTTTCGGCGAGGTCGGCCAGGGTGAGGGCGTGGATGCGCGGGTGGGTGGCTGGGTTCCAGCACCGGGCCGAGCGTCGTAGCTGCTCCTCGGCGGCTTTCAGGTCGCCCATCGCCTGCAGTGCCTTGCCCGACTGGTTGGCCAGGCGTGCTTCGGCGGGTCCGCCCAGTGACGCCCACTCCGGAGTGGCGTCGCCGAGGCTGCGGTCGAGCAGCCGCTCGGCCGTCGACAGCGCCGAGCGTGCTTCGCGGCTGCTGCCGTCGGCGGCGTGAGCGCGGGCGGCGGTCAGCCGGAACAGACTCTCGGTGTCGGGGTCGACGCGATCTTTCACCCGGTCGAGTGCTGCATCGGCCAGGTCCACGCAGTGTTCCCGCAGTCCGAGGTCCATCGCTTGGTGGGCGAGGATGCGCAGCCCGTACGCGGCGTGCGCATGCGGGTCGGCCTCGGACGCCAACTGTTAGGAGTACAGGTAGTAGCGCTGCGCCAGGCCCGAGAGCCCTAGGTCGTGGGCTTTCCAACCGGCCAGGTACGAAAGCTGCGCGGCTGCGCCGAACATCGACTTGCGCAGGGCCTCGGTGGCGAACGAGCTGCGCAGGTAGGCCGTCACATCGGTTGTCAGGTACTCGACGACGGCGCTTCGGGCGTGACCCCCTCCGAGGCGTTCGTCGGCGGTGTTGAATGCGACCGTCATCTGCCGTGCCGCGTCGATCTCGCCCTGCCCGACCGCGACAGCCGGACGGGTGCGTGCAGCGTCAGGGCGTGCGGCGATCTCCGGCTGCTGCAACGGCAGCACGAGCGCGGCGACCGAGTACGCGGCGCCCGAGATCAGCATGCGGCGGTCCACGTCCGCCCGCCCGAGTTGCGCGACGGCTGCGACCGGATCGCCGGGCAGGGCTGCCGGGTCGTAGATCGGTTCATCGCCTGAGCGTAGCCCGAGATCCGCCGCCGTGAGTGGACGCGCGAGCCGCCGCGACAGCGCTTCGGCGAGGTAGCCGGCAGTGCGCGGCTGGGGACGTGTCCCGGCGACCCAGTGCGCCACCGACGACTTGTCGGCCCTGAGGCTGTGGTCCCCGTTCTCCGCGGCGATGTGGCACACCGACCGTGCCAGCGCCTCATAGGAGACTCCGGACTGCGCGATCAGCCGGGCGCCGTTGTCGCGCAGGGTCACGCCGAACCGGGTGGCCGGCACCATGAGCGTCGCGGCCGTCGCAAACCCTTTCTGCTTGGGCGCGGTGAGCTTGCGATGCTCGTACTCGTAGGCCTTCAGGCCCTGCTCGGGGTGGTCGCGGTGCTCGGCCGGCGTCCGCGCGAGCGTGTACGCCCCCCGCCATCGCCAGGCTCGACCCCTCGCCGAACGGCGACACCGAGGACGCGGCGTCGCCGAGCAGCCCGATGCGCCCTCGGGACCAGGTGTCGAGGCGCACCTGGCTAATGGTGTCAAAATAGAGGTCTCCGGCTTCGCGTACCCGCAGACACCGGGTATTCGGAGTGCGGCTTCAGCCGGTAGCCGGATCGTGAAAGTGCGCGGCATCGTAGGGGCGCTGTCCGGCCGCGCAGTGGTAGCAGTGCTCGACCACGTTGTCGGAGTTGTACCACTCGTGGTCACCGCAGTCGTCGTTCGGCTTCCCGGCGACTCCCAGGTTGACCATCAACCAGGGCAGCCGCCTGCGCAAGCGGGTGCGGCGCCTGAACCTGCCGGGGAAATCCGTCACCGCGGCAAGGTACGGCAACCCACCGGCCACCACCACCAGTTTCGGAGCCGCCCTTCACCTCGTACGCCGACGCTCGGTCGCCTGGACGCGACAGCAACCGGGGTTTAGAATTTCCTTAACCCTGGGGAGGGCGTATGCAGTGGGAGATTCTGATGACCTTGCAGGTCGAAGGATTTCTGGATGATCTATATTCGAGTGACCGGGAGAGCCATCGTCTCGTGAATCAGGCCATTCTCGTGCTGGAACGCAACGGTCCGGCAGAAGGGCGCCCACTGGTCGATACGGTGACGTCGTCGAGGATCGCCAACATGAAGGAGTTGCGACCGCCCTCGGCCGGCCGGTCGGAGATTCGGATTTTGTTCGTGTTCGACCCATGGCGCTCGGCCATCCTGCTCATCGCAGGTGACAAGTCCGGCGAATGGGCCGGGTGGTATCGATCGGCGATACCTGATGCCGAATCTTCCTATGCGACCTACCTGAAGGAACGTGAACAGGAGAGCCGTGATGACAGAAGCTAGGCGTTGGCGCGACACCGATCATCTCGAGCGCGCGGTGGAGTCGGCCGGCGGGCGGGACGCCTTCGACGCGGCCATGGGCGCGATGCTCGACGAGGTGCGCGGCTGGCGGTTGGCCGAGATGCGCAGGCGTCGCGGCCTGACGCAGGAACAGGTGGCCGAGCGCATGGGCGTGTCGACGGCGCGGGTCTCGCAGATCGAGAGCGGTGACGTTTCGACTCGTGAGGTCCTGAATCGGTACGTGGCCGCGCTGGGCGGCACCCTGAAGCTGATCGCCGACTTCGGCGACGAGCAGTTGAAGGTCGCCTAGCTCGGTGCCCGCCCCGCCGATGCCCCGCCTACACTGCACCGATGCCCCGCGACCTGCGCGACCTTCCGTGCCACTGCCACGTCTGCGACCCGCCCGCGCAGACGAGCGAGCGCCAAGCCCGCATCACCCGTGACGTGAGCGCCCACGGCTGGCACGTGGTCGGCGTCCGGGAAGAGGAGCCCCTGCCGGCATGGGGATACTCGATCGGCCTCTGGCACACGCACCGCAGCCTGGAGCTCGCCGTCTTCGGCCTGCGTGCGCAGACCTGCATGCAGCTGATCAACGCGGCCGGTGACCTCGTCAAGGACGGCCGCGAGTTCCACCCCGGCGACCGGGTCGACGACGTGATCAACAACTACCCGGTGGCCGTCAGGTACATCCACAACAGCTGGTACGGCGACCTGTTCGGGCAGGCGCTCGACTTCTACCAGCAGCCACCGCTGGCGTTCCTGCAGTTGGTGTGGCCGGACAAGCAGCACAGATTCCCCTGGGACGACGGCGTCGACGAGCACTGCCGCGACGTCCAGCCGCAGCTGTGGCTGCCGTACGACGAGCATCCGGACGGACCGTGGCGGCGGTTGCGCGACAGGGAGCCGTGGCTGTTCAGCGGCGGCTGTCCGGACGACATGGTGTACACGACGAAACGCGTCATGGCCGGGGAGGCGACGGTGACGGGCGTCGTGCACGACACGGACGGCGACTGGCAGTTCCTCGACGGCGGCAGCACCGAGGACGGGGACGCGGTCCTGGTCCACCTGCGGCACGTGGTCGAGCGGCAGCCGCACGTCGTGGCGCTCGGCGACCTGCCCCTCGGCACCCAGTCCTGGCAGCAGAACGACGGCAGGTGGGTGCGGTTCCCGCACGTGTTCGCCAATGAATGACCAGACGGGCGGCACGGTCCGGGTGGACCGGAGTGCGGCGTTCCGGGCCAACGGCGTGTGGAGCCGGGAGGGCACGCTCCCGTTCCCGCTGTCTTTCCACGCCACGTCCACGGGCGGCGTGCACTGCGTCGACGCGACCGCCGCGAGCATCTCCGAGCTCGTGGACCTGCTGGCGGCGTTTGCCCGAGGCCAAGCCGTCGTGCTGAACGTGGGCACGAACGACTGGCGGGACGGTGACGACGAGGATCTGCCGCTCGGGCGGATCGCCGGGGAGCAGGGCGTGACCGCCGAGGTGCACGACATCCGGTGGGCGGCCTCCCGGTACCGGTCCGACGATCTGCTGGTGATGCCGTGGTCGCGGATGCCGCGGTTCCTCGACGGCTGGTATCCGTACGACATCGAGGTCCTGGATGTGGCCGGGCCGCTGACGTCGGCCGAGGTCGAGGAGCTGGCGCTGGCCGTCAACACCCACGATGTCGGGAAGGCGCCGATTTTGCCGGCGCTGACGGGTGCGGGCCTCTGGTTCAGCGGACACGACGACTGCTACCTCAGCCTGGAGGCGACGTCGGCCGACCTCCCGCCGCTGCTGTTGGCCAGACTGCTCGCATGTCAGGCCGGCGCGGCGCTGATCGAGGCCGCGGACCCGGAGGGGACGGAGGCGGACGCCGTTCTCACGGTGCCGCAACCTCCGACGGCGCTCGCCGCCGAGCTGCTGCGAATCGGCGGCAGCTGGGTGGGCAAGGTCGCGCACGTGCAGGCGGGCGGGTGTGTCGAGCTGGCGCTCGCGGCCACGGACACCCGCTGGCGCCTGGCGGACCGGTTGCCCGATCTCATGCCCTATGGGCTGACGTTGGACGTGGTCAACGGCAGTTGGAGCCAGCACTTGCCCTAGCGGGCGGACGCCATACCGCAGGGTCCGGTCGTGGTGTTATGACCAAACTGGAATACCGTGCTGGGCAGGGCGGACGCGCTCCGGGAGAGTGAACTGTCGCGATGCGACAGCACGCCTCTTCTGTCCGCGCGCCGCGACCCATAGCATTCTGGCCATGAATGCATCGAAGCTGACTGCCGTCGGCGGCAAGCGGCTCGCCGTGGCGCTGGCCGCCGCGGTCGCGGTCGCCACCGGCGTCGCCACCATGTCAGCTTCGGCGGCGGCCCCGCTGACGGTCGCCGCAGCACTGTCCGCTCAGGACGGCCGGTCCGCCACGGTCGCCGGCTACATCGTCGGCCAGCCGACCGCGACGAACACGGTGATCAAGTCCGGGTTCACCGGTGACACCGCGATCGCCATCGCCGATTCGGCGGCCGAGTCGAGCACCTCGCGCATGCTGTACGTGCAGGTCACCGCGGCATACCGCAGCACCTTCGGGTTGCAGAGCAACCCCGGGCTGATGGGGCGGCAGGTGACCGTCACCGGCACGCTGACGGCGTACTTCTCACACGGCGGGCTCAAGGACCCGACCGCGATGAGCCTCGGCGGCGGCTCGACGCCATCGCCCGCGCCCAGCTCGTCGAGCGGACCATACGACCCCACGTACTACGCGAGTGCGCTCGGCAAGACCGGCCCTGCGCTGCGGACCGCGCTGCACAGCATCATCAAGGTGCAGACGAAGATCACTTACGCGCAGGTGTGGGAGGGGTTGAAGGCGACCGACCAGGATCCCAACAATTCGGCCAACGTCATCCTGATCTACAGCGGGCGCTCGCAGAGCAAGACCACCAACGGCGGCGGGGTCAATGACTGGAACCGCGAGCACGTCTGGGCGCAGTCGCACGGTGACTTCGGCACCGCCACCGGCCCCGGCACCGACCTGCACCACCTGCGCCCCGAGGACGTGACGGTCAACTCGACGCGTGGCAACAAGGACTTCGACCTGGGCGGCTCGTCCGTCGGCGAGGCGCCGGGCAACTACACCGACACCGACTCGTGGGAGCCGCGCAACGCGGTCAAGGGCGACGTCGCACGGATGCTGATGTACATGGCCATCCGGTACGAGGGCGAGGACGGCTGGCCCAACCTGGAGCTGAACAACTCCACCAGCAACGGGTCGGTGCCCTACATCGGCAAGCTGTCAGTGCTGCTGCAGTGGAACCTGCAGGACCCGCCGGACGCCTTCGAGAAGCGCCGCAACCAGGTCATCTACGACAGCTGGCAGCGCAACCGGAACCCGTTCATCGACCACCCGGAGTGGGCCACCGCGATCTGGGGCTGACAGATCGGTCAATGATCAGACGTACTACCTGTAGGCGCTGCCGTCGGGGTCATGAGCTGCGGTCGACCGCAGCTCATGACCCCGAGACGTCGATCAGCGTCCGTCGCCGTATGGGCAGCGCGTGATCGTGACGAAGTTGTCGTAGTGGTCGCGGTAGGTCTGCGTGAACGTCGACGGCGCGCACAGCGCCGCACGGGCGCGCATGTCGGCGGCGTCCTTCTTGGTGATGTACCCGGCCGCGGCGTAGTCGGCTAGCCGTTGCGCGAACGCGTCGAGGTATGCGCGGTGCGAGCTGAACCCGATCTCCGCGATGGACCTCACGTTGTCGTAGCCGCCGATGAAGTCGCCGACGAACCGGGCCTCGCCCAGTTCGAGGAACGGCAGCCGTGGCACGGGCCGGTTCTGGGTGTCCAGGACCAACGCGTTGCCGCTTGCGTCGCGGACCACCTCGCTGCCGTCCTTCTGCAGGTGGTAGCTCGCCGGCGGCGGCGTGCCGTGCCGCACCCACCGGTCAGCCTGCAGGAAGTGCGCCCGCAGCGCCGGCACGTACGACGCGGGTGTCGTCCGGTCGAGTTCATCGGACACGTCGAGGTCGTCAGGGATGTGCGGCGTGCCGGCCACGGCGTAGAAGCGGTACTGGCCGGGGACGACACCCCTGTCGATGAGGTTGCCGGAGACGTCGATCTCGGAGTTGACGATGATGACCTTGCCCGGGTATGCGCCGGCCTGCAGCGCGAGTTGCGGGTCGGTGAACTCGGTGGTCACCGCCAGGGCCAGATCGGACACTCCCGTGGCGCGGCCGGTCGTGACGAGGTCGAGCACGGGGATGGTGGAGTCGGAGAGCCCGGCCAGGTACCTCCGCTTGATGGAGCCCAGGACGGCGCGCGCCTGATCGTCGACCGCGAGGGTACGGGCGAACTCGGCGATGATCTCGTGGTCGGTGCGCCCGTTCTCCTCGACGAACCCGCCTTCGATGAACACTCCGGGCACGGTCGGATCGAGGATGCGCAGGTCCGCGCCCGGCCCGAACGATGCGGTGCTCCAGCCGATCCCCGCATGGGTGAACCCGTTGCCGAAGATCAGGTCGGGTTGCAGGCGCTGCTCGAGAAGCCCGAGCCCGATGGCGAAGTGCGAAGGCTCCACGATGACGGTCCCGTCGCCGTGGCGGGGGTGCCCGCTGGTCGACAGCCGGTACGGCACCCGGAACGCGCCGGTGGACGTCCGTCCCTCGAAGATGCCGTCGTACCGGCAGTAGGAGACGCGCCCGGCCTGCACGCGCGTGGCGGTCGGCGGCAGCAGCCGTCCCGGTGCGGCAGCCGGCGGATCCTGACTGGCCCGTGTCCGGGCGGCCCCGGCCGCGGCTGGCTGCCCGGACGGATGCCCCGGCCGCGGGTCGAGGTCGCAGCCGCGACCATCACCGTGGTCGCCGCCCGCGGCGGGGCCGGCGGCACCGCCATGACCGGATGCCGCCACCGCGGCGATCCACCGTTGGGGAGTGCTCCCCGGCGCAAGCGGGCTGGCGGCCGCCGCAATGCCGGGCCACAGGATCAGTCCGGCGACCAGGCCGGTCCAGACGACCCGGCTACGTCCGGCGCCCGGCCTGGATCGTCCGTTGGGACACCGGGCGCTGTGAACATGGTGTGGACGGGCTCTGCCCGCCTCGATGATCATCACGTTTCATACATACCATCCCAAAGCGCATCGTTTGCCCGAATAGCGCACCAGCACTCCGGGGAGACAGCAGGTCCGGGTACGGGGCGTATCTTGGCGGCTTGCCTGCTGCTCGAGCTGCTTCGGCTAGCGGACCAGCCCGGCGATGAGATTGATCGCCCCCGCGACGATCACCACCCCGAACAGGTACGCCACCAGCGCATGCACCAGCACGGTCCGCCGTACCCGCCGGTCGCGCAACGTCGTGTCCGACACCTGGTACGTCATCCCGATGGTGAAGGCCACGTACGCGAAGTCGCGGTAGTCGGGCTGCTCCTGCTGCTGCGCTCCGAACTGGATCGCGCCACCCGGCGAGCGGAAGTACAGGTGCGCGTAGCGCAGTGTGAACACGGTGTTGACCACGACCCACGAGACGACGACCGTCGACCCCGCGACCGCGACGAACAGTCCCCGTAGCGAGCCGCTGGACAGCCCGGCCAGCCGCAACGCGACGAAGACACCGGTCAGGCTGGCCACGCTCGCCGCGAGCAGCAGCAGCGTGGCGGAGCCACGGCTCTCGTCCTCGCGTACGGCGAGCTTGCGGGTGGTGGCGCCGTTCGCCCTGATGATCATCGGCCAGGTCGCGACCAGGAAGGTCAGTGCCATCACGTTCCAGCCGCCGATCGCGGCCAGCTCCCAGGATGTGATCATGGCCAGTGCGGCCCCCGTGACGATGCCGAGGCACGCCACCACGGCAGCGCGCCGCAGCGCCGGGGCGTGCCAGCCCAGCCACCGGTGATACAGCGTCGGGGACGGGACGTCGGCCATGAATCCAGTCTCCACGGTCGGCCCGCGCTCGGGTGCGGACTCGGGCGGCGGCGGTCACTCCGCCGAGCACACCGCGTACTGGGTGTCCTGCTTGGCGCTGTACATGGCCAGGTCGGCGCGGCGCAGGGTGGCTTCGGCGGGCTCGGCGGGCCGGCGCAACGCGACGCCGACGCTGACCGCGCTGCCGTTGTCGCGGGCCGCGGCGACGAGCCGGTCGGCGACACGCACGGCCTCGGCGTCGTCGGGGACGTCGACGATCGCGACGAACTCGTCGCCGCCGACCCGGAACAGCTCGTCGCCCTTTCGCAGGCACTCGCGCATCCCGGTGGCGAGGTCGACGAGCACCTTGTCGCCGGCGGCGTGGCCGAGCCGGTCGTTGATCTGCTTGAAGTTGTCCACGTCGATGACGAGCAGCGCGGTGCGCCCGATCCGGGCCGCGGCGAGCTGCTCGGTGAACGGGCCGACGTGGCGCAGGCCGGTCAGCGGATCCGTCTCGGCCAGCGCCTGCATCTGGTGCAGCGCCCCGAGGCGGTCGTAGCACTCGGCGGCGTTGGCCATGAGCAGTTCCAGCACGGTGACGGTGCCCGGGTCGACGCGCACCTCCAGCTCGTCCATGACCAGCATCGCCACTTCCAGCCGCGGGTCGGGCGCCGTTCCCCGCACCGGGAAGGCGAGCAGCGTCCGCACCCCGGCCTGCACGAGAGGTTCGAAGCCCCGGACGTCCTCCCCGGACGGGTCGCCCAGGGTGCGCGAGGCCCCGTGCCGGCAGACCGCGTCAACCAGGGCCGACAGCAGGTGGGTCGGCAGCTCGGTGACCTGCGCGGGGAGGTCGCATGCCCCGGCGGCGGTGTGGGCGGCGGTCTGCCGGAGCGGGTGCTGTGCCTGGCCCGGCGGCGTGATGCGCCGCGTCAGGACCGTCGCGCTGCCGAGGCCGGTGAGTTCGATCGCGGCGCGGCAGGCCATCCCGGCCAGCTGCACGCCGCTGTGTGCGGTGGCGAAGCCGAGCGTATGCCGTAGCAGCAGCTCCTCCCGCGATTCGGCGGGCGGGCCGCCGAGCTCGTCGATGCGCTGCCGGAGCCGCCGGCCGACCTCGGCGAGCTCGTCCGCCCACAGCACGGGGTCGGTGACGACGTGGTCGAACTCGATGTTGAGCACGCCGATGGGCAGGTCGGACGGCTCGCTGAGCGGGGCGCAGACCACGGAGCCGACGGGGCGTCCGGTGTGCAGGCCCGCATACGCGATCGAGGCGTCGTCGATCGCCGCCGGCCTGCCGGTGGCCAGCACATGGCCCACGACGCCGTAGTGGCTCGGCACCGCGGCGGGGGCCTGCCAGGCGCCGCTGAACGCGACGACCGAGAGCTGGCCGGGGCTGAGCAGCAGGACGTCCACCGCGGCGCCGGTGTGCCCGTGCAGCACGGACACCGCGGCGTTGCAGGCGCGTGCCACCGAGTCGCAGCCGGCCGCGACCTCGGTCACGTCATCGATGACATCCTTGCTGAGGTGGCGACCCATCACATCCCGCCATGCCACGCATTTCCCGATGTCGCGGACCACATTCAGCCTAATGCCGCATACCGGCTCGACGTCCTCGTTCCGGATCTGCGCGGCCGAAATGGTCCGCGCTGCGTCGGACCGGGGGCCGGTCCGCGGGGCGGGACGCAGCACGGAGACCGACCGCGCACCGGTGCCGACCGCTTCGGTCGCCACAGCGGTTATCCTGCGCTGATGCCGGGTTCCGTGGACCGACCGCTGCTGTTCCTCGACGTCGACGGACCGCTGATCCCGTTCGGCGGCAGCACGCCGCAGCCCGCGCGCTCGGAGCCACCGCACGACGATGCACACCCCCTGCTCGCCCGGCTGGATCCCGAGCACGGCCGTCTGCTGTCGGCGCTGCCGTGCGACCTGGTCTGGGCCACGACGTGGATGGCCGACGCCAACGAGGTGATCGCACCACGGCTCGGGCTGCCCGACCTGCCGGTCGTGCACTGGCCGGACGAGGACGAGCCGGACGAGCGCCTGCACTGGAAGACCCGTGGCCTGGTCGAATGGGCCGCCGGACGCGCGTTCGTCTGGGTCGACGACGAGCTCACCGACCGGGACCGGGTGTGGGTGGCCGAGAACCACGGCGGCCGGGCGCTGCTGCACCGTGTCGACCCTGGCCGAGGCCTCACCGGCGCGGACTTCGCCGCCATCGGACGATGGCTGGCGGCCTCTGCCGCACCGCGCGGCGAGAGCGCGGCTGACCCGCCCCGGTGACCAGAAAGATCGCCGTCTCGTGGCGAAAACGAGGTCGGACCTCAGGTTTCGATACGAGACGGCGATCCTGGGTAGGCGCCGGCCTGCGGGAGCAGGCCGGCGGGGAGGGGTCAGATGCGGTAGATGGCCAGGCCCATGATGGCGGGCTTGCCGTACGCGCCGGTCACGTTGACGTTGAGGACGCCGTCGGACACCGTGACGGTGTACGCGCCGTTCTCACGCCAGTGGCCCAGCGCCAGGTCACCGAGGTTGCTGGCCTTGAGGATGCCTTCCAGGGTGACGTTGAACCGGCGGGTGTTGCCCTGCACCGACTCCATCTCCCAGACGTACACCTGGTAGGTGCCGTTGGCCACGGTCTGGCTCATGGTGATGGTGCCCAGGTCCGTGCCGAGCAGCCCGGTGTGGAGCATGTCCACGGTGGCGGCGTCGGGCAGCGGGCTGGGCGTGACGGTGTTGGTGTGGGCCGTGCCACCGGAGACGGTGAAACCGGTGGACTGGGCCTGGGTCTGGCTGACCCACTGGTTGCCCTCGACGACGACCGCGGGCCCGTTGAGGTTGATGCCCTTGACGAAACCGGTGGCCGGCGGGCTGGTCGACGGCTGCGGCGACGGCGAGGCCGGCGGCGCGGACGGCGACGGGGAGGTGGTGGACCCGCCGGTGACGACGGCCCGGTCAAGGGTGACGACCGTGCCGGCGGCGCTGGCGTTCTTGGTGCCGGTGTTGCGGATCCGCAGCGTGTGGTTGCCCGCGGACAGCACCGGGCTGGTCCAGACCGCCACGTCGCCGGTCTTGGTCGTGGCGTAGAGGTCGACGTTCACCTCGGTGCCGCCGTCGATCGACACCGCGGCGATGCCGTGGTGTGAGCCCGTCACGGCCCGGTAGACGACCCGGGTGCCGTTGAAGGCCAGCGTCGCGGTCTCACCGGCGTTGAGGCTCCAGCTCTGGCTGGCGTTGTAGTAGACCGCCGGGGCGGTCTCGTTGCAGGCGGTGCAGTGGTTCCAGCCGCTGTAGTTCCACTGGTTCTGCCCGGTGCCCTGGACCGAGTCGTCGACGTTGACGGTGCCCGGGGGCTGTGGCGACGGGCTGGCCGACGGCGACGGCGAGGCCGGGGGAGAGGGAGAGGCCGGCGGCGGCGACGACGGCAGGACGCCGCCGTTCTTCGCGATCAGGCGTGCGGCCTGGGTCGCGAACATCTGGTACGCCGGGTCGTACTGCACCTTGGACGTGTCGGGCTCGCCGTAGATGGAGAAGCCCTCGCCGTTGTCGGGCGGCCAGATGAACGTGGCCGGGTTGACGTTGTCGTCCTGCGGGTGCGGCCTGGTCGCCGGGGGCACGACCTTGCCCTCGACCCGCCAGGACAGCCAGCCGGCGCAGTCGTTGTTGTTGTAGATCGTGTCGGCCCAGCCGCTGTAGATGTTCGACCGGGTGACCTTCTCCGCCGCGCTGCGTGCCGGGTAGGCGAACTCCTGCATGAGCACAGGTTTGCCGCTGGCCACCGCAGTCGCGCAGTGCTGGTTGATCAGGTTGTTGACCTGCGCGGGGGAGACGTTGTGGTACGTCGGGTAGGTGTGCCAGGTCTGGAAGTCGATCGCCGGCACGTTGGCGGCCTCGGTGTTCGGGTCGGAGCCCGCCTGCCCGCCGTAGAAGCCCTCGCTGCCGGTGGTGACCAGCTGCTGGGCGCCCTGCGCCTTGATGTAGGACGCCATCTCCTGGTACCAGCCCTGCGCCAGGGACACCGAGCTGACCTCGGGCTCGTTCATCAGGTCCCAGGCGAAGATGGTCGGGTCGTCCTTGTACTTCACGCCCGTGATGCTGTTGGTGCGGTTGAGTACGAAGCTGACCCAGTCCTTGTACAGCTGCTTGGTGCGGGGGTCGCTGTAGAAGAACGTGTAGCGCTGCGCGTGGCTCGACCCGTTGTAGCCCGGGATGTACCACGAGTTGATCTGCTGGGTGCCGCCCGCCCACTGCCAGAAGTCCATCATCGCGATGTTCAGCTTCAGGCCGAGCTGCGCGGCCCTGGCGATGACGTAGTCCCAGCGGCCGAGCCCGTTGGTGGTGCTCGGGTTGAAGGCGTACGTGTTGGTGGCGGTGTCCCAGTAGATCAGGTACGTCCCGTGCATACCCATGTTGGACGCGTCACCGGTGCTGGCGGGGTTCCAGATGTGCGGCTTGGTGGTGCCGTCCAGCGACCCGGTGACCGAGTGCAGGATGCCGCGTACGACGTTGTAGTTGCTCGCGTCGGCGTAGCCGAGCATCGAGTCGACCTCGCCGCGCGTGCCCCAGCCGAGGTAGTGGCTGTTGGTGCCCGCGACGTAGAAGGGCTTGCCGTCGAGCATGAACTTCGTGCCCGACGTGGTGACGAAGCCGGGGGCGGCGTTCGCCTTGTTGCCGACCATCAGTGGTAACACCACGGCGAGGACCATCGCAATCACGAACGGGATGGTGAGCCGGTTGAGCCGAAGAGCTTTCATGCAGGTCTCCTACCTGTGTCTCTCCTGGTGCTCTGGGGGGAGCGCCGCATCCGGGGCCGGGCGCCCCGAACGCGACGTGCTTCGATTAATGCGCATTTTTGAACCAATACGGACGCAGGCGTCCCCGGGTCCGCTCCTTGCTACGCCCGTCAGCCGGCTGCGGGCGGGTCCAGGGGTGGGATGGCGTTCGCGGCGATGACCTGCCGGAACCAGTGGCCGCTGTTCTTGATGGTGCGGTGCTGGGTGTCCCGGTCGACGTGGATGAGGCCGAAGCGCTGGCTGTAGCCGTACACCCACTCGAAGTTGTCGATCAGGGACCACATCACGTAGCCGCGCACGTCCACGCCGTCGGTGATGGCGTCGTGCAGCGCGGCCAGGTGCGCGTGCAGGTAGGCGACCCGTCCCGCGTCGTCGACCCGGCCGTCGGGGCCCACCTGGTCAGGGGAGGCCACCCCGTTCTCGGCGATGACGATCGGCACCGGGCCGTAATCGTGGCGGATGCGGTTGAGCAGCTCGCGCAGGGCGCCCGCGTCGACGACGCCGTGGATGGTGGACGGGCCGTCGGCGGGTGCGATGTGGACGAGGCCGTCGCTGCCGACCCAGCGGTTGTACGGGTCGGCGGGGCCGGGACCCGCGGCGACGTACAGCGGCGTGTAGTAGTTCACGCCCAGCAGGTCGATCGGCGCGGTGACGGTGGCCAGGTCCCCGTCGTGCACGAAGCCCCAGTCGGTGACGTGCGCGGTGTCGGCGATCAGGTCGGCGGGATACTCCCCGCGCAGCAGCGGGTCGAGGAAGATGCGGTTGCGCAGCGCGTCGGCACGGCGCACCGCGTCCCGGTTCTCCGGGGTGTCCACGGGTGTGCGCACCGGGGCCGGGTTGAGCGCGACGGATACCTGCGCGGTGCGTGGCAGGGCCGCCCGCAGTGCCTGCACGCCCAGGCCGTGGGCCAGGTTGAGGTGGTGGGCCACGGTCAGGGTGGTGGCGTCGTCGGCGATGCCGGGGGCGTGGATGCCGGAGGCGTGCCCCAGGAACGCGGTGCACCACGGCTCGTTCAGGGTGACCCACAGCGGCACCCGGTCGCCGAGCCGTGCCGCGACCAGCGCGGTGTAGTCGGCGAAGCGTTCGGTCATGTCCCGGTTCGCCCAGCCGCCCGCGTCCTGCAGCACCTGCGGGTGGTCCCAGTGGTAGAGGGTCAGCATCGGCTCGATCCCTTTGGCCAGCAGTTCGTCCACCAGCCGGGAGTAGAAGTCCAGCCCCTTGCCGTTGGCCGCGCCGCGCCCGTCGGGCTGCACCCGGGGCCACGACACCGAGAAGCGGTAGGTGTTCAGGCCGAGCTGCGCCATCAGCGCCACGTCGTCGCGGTAGCGGCGGTAGTGGTCGACGGCCAGGTCGGCCCGGTCGCCGTTGTCCACCCGCCCGGGGACGGCGGTGAAGGTGTCCCAGACCGACGGCGTACGCCCGTCGACGTCCAGGGCGCCCTCGACCTGGAACGCCGCGGTGGCCGCGCCCCAGCGGAATCCCGCGGGGAACTCCGGCGGTGCGAAACGGCGGTCGGGCGCGGTCTCCGTGGGGGCGGTCATCGGCGGCTCTCCTTGCGGGTGAGGGCCCTGTCGGGCGGTTCAGCGCGTGCGGTACACGCCGGTGCTGCCGCGGGGCAGCAACCGGTAGGGCTCGGCGGGCTGGGAGTCGGCTCCCGGCCCGCCCTCGATGGCGGCGAAGAGCATGCGCGCCGCCTGCGCGCCCCGGCCCGGGATGTCGTGGGCCAGTGCGGTGAGCTTCGGGTTGACCAGGCGGCACAGCCGGGAGTCGTTGAACGCGACCAGGGACAGCTCGTCCGGCACGGACAGGCCCATCTCCAGCGCCACTTCGAGTCCGGTCACCGCGGTCAGGTCGGTGTGGTAGATGATCGCGGTCGGCCGGTCCGGTGCGGCCAGCAACCGCCGGGTGGCCTGCGCGCTGTCCTCGTCGGAGTAGTCGGCGCGCACCGTCAGCGGCTCGGGCAGGCCGCGCAGGCGGCACACCTCCCGCAGCGCGTCGGCGCGGTCGACGATGTGGCGCATGTTCGGATCGCCGGACACGTGGGCCAGCCGCCGGTGGCCGAGTGCGGCCAGGTATTCGATGACGTCGGTCATGCCGGACGCGTCCTGCGACCAGATGCTCGGCAGCGTTCCGGTGCCGGCGGGCCCGCCGATGACGACCGCGGGCAGGTGCAGGTCTTCCAGCACACCGACACGGGGGTCGTCGTCGCGCAGGTTGAGCACGATGACGCCGTCGACCCGGTGCTCGGCCCACCACCGGCGGTAGGTGGCGATCTCGGCCTCGGTGTCCTCGACGACCTGCAGGTTGAGCCCGCAGGAGCGGGCCGACAGTTCGGACTCCAGGCCGCTGATCAGCTCCATGGTGAACGGCTCGGCCCCGAGCAGCCGCGCGGGCCGTTGCAGGGCCAGGCCGATCGCGCCGGCCCGGCCGCCGCGCAGGGCGCGGGCCGCGCTGTGCGGTCGCCAGCCCAGTTCGGACGCCACCGCCAGGACCCGCTGGCGGGTCTCCTCGGAGACGCCGGGCTGGTCGTTGAGTGCGAACGAGACCGCAGACCGGGATACACCCGCGCGGCCGGCGATGTCGGCGATGGTCGGGCGCTTCACGGCCGTCCTCCGTTCCGCATGGGCAGCTCCCTGGTCGTTGCTACTAAACCGATTTTGTTACGGACCGGGACAGTAGCAGCGCGCTCCGTCGTGCGGAAGACCCCGGTCGATCCGAGGCGGGCTGGGGCTGATCGCTGACACAGGATGGGATACAGGCTCATCTGCGGTAATGCTCCTCTGAGGACATGGCGCAAAAGTTTCCGGCGTAACACGGTGTTGACGTACTTGCGAGGGCGGGCTATGGTCCCGGTCACTGTTTCGATTTAGTTCGCCATCGCGTCTTGATGGGTCGCGACAGGACCGCCGGGGGTTCGCACTCCGGGGGCCCGCACGAGCCGGCCGGACGCAACGCTTCCGCACCTCTCCACGCGCATCGCACCTCACAGGAGTTCACTATGGAGCATGCTCGATCCAGGAAGTCCCGCCGGAGGCCCGGCGTCGTCCTGAGCGCGCTGCTGCTGGCCGCGTCGCTCGTCACGGCGGCCTGCGGCAGTGCCGACGAACCCGAGGCCGAAAGCGGCCCGGTCACCATCAGCTGGGGCTGGTGGAGCAACACCCCCGAGAAGGACGCGCTCTACCGCAAGTGGCTCGACGGCTTCGAGGCGGCCAACCCCAACATCAAGATCAAGTCTGAGTTCCTGCCCTGGGACGCCTACTGGGACAAGGTGAAGACCACCACCGCCGGCGGCAACGCCTACGACGTGGTCGGCCTGTGCTCCTGCTTCGCGGCGTCGTACTTCGACAACGAGGTCTTCGCCGACCTCAAGAAGATGGACGACTACTCCGGCGCCATCGCCGGTGCCCAGCCCGGCCCGGTCGGCGTGTTCGGCTGGAAGGACAAGCAGTACGCGATGCCCGTCGGCATCTCCGTGCCGCTGGTCGGCTACAACAAGGACCTTTTCAAGGCCGCCGGCGTGGCCACGCCCGACCCGTCCGTACCGATGACCTTCGACGCCTTCAAGGAGATGGCGAAGAAGCTCACCAAGGTCAACGGTGCCGGCAAGGTCACCCAGTACGCCCTGCACCCGGGCAGCATCAACTTCTGGGAGTCGCTGATCGCGATGCGCGGCGGCTCTATGTACGACAACTTCGTCAGCCCGACGAAGGTCACCGTGAACAGCCCGCAGGGCATCGCGGGCCTGGCCGACTACGCCAGCCTGTTCACCGACAAGATCGTGCCGCCGATCGACGAGCAGCGCGAGAACCAGTGGCTCAACGGTGACCTGGACAGCCTGCGTACCGGCAAGGTCGCCATGGCCCGGGTCGGTCCCTGGAACTTCGCCGACATCGCCGCCAAGTCCCCGAACATCGGCGTCTTCCCGCTGCCGAAGGTCGGCGACAGCCTGGTCCTCTACTCCGGCGCCAACGGGTACGCGATCTCCGCGGAGAGCGAGCACCCGAAGGAGGCCTGGCAGTTCCTCAAGTGGATGCTCAAGACCGAGAACCAGGTCGAGTTCGCGAAGTTCAGCGACGTGCCGGTCGACGTCGAGGCGCTCAAGAAGCTGCCGGACTTCATCACCCCCAAGGAGTTCGGCCCGACCCTGCTGGCCTCCGTGCCGGCCTTCCGCCCCGGTCTGCTGACCGTCAAGGAGGAGCTGGGCAAGGACGTCGGCCTGATCATCGACGACCTCGGCCGCGGCAAGCTCACCCCCGAGCAGGCCGCCGGCGAGATCGAGAAGAAGGGCAACGCGCTGCTGTCGCAGTAGCGTGACCCGCCGGTGCGGCCCCGCAGGTTCACGCGGGGCCGCACCGGCCCGACCGGCCGCCACGGGGGCTGCCGGACGGCGTTTCGCCCGTTCACTGCCGTTCCACAGGTTCCGACCGGAGGCGTACATCATGAGCATGGTTTCGGCCGAGCAGCGGCCGCGCTTGAAGCGGCGCTGGTGGCGGCGCGAGGGCGTGCAGGGCTACCTCTACATCAGCCCGTGGCTGCTGGGCTTCCTGATGTTCGGCGTCGCGCCGCTCATCGCCGCGTTCATGACCAGCCTGTCCAAGGCCAACGTGTTCCGCACGATCCGGTTCGTGGGCACCGACAACTACGAGAAGATCCTCACCGACGACCCGGTGTTCGCCACCATCGCCGGCAACATGCTGATCTACGTGATCGGCTCGACGGTCATCTCGATCTGCCTCGGCCTGGTGCTGGCCCTGCTGCTGTTCAAGGACTTCCGCGGCAACCACGTCTTCCGCACCCTGATCTACGTGCCCAGCCTGCTCGTCGGCATCGCCACCGCATACCTGTTCAAGCAGGTGTTCCGGGGCGGTGAGGTGGGCCTGGCGAACATGTTCCTGAGCCTGTTCGGCACCGAGCCGGTGAACTGGCTCGGCGACTCGGAGAAGCCCTGGCTGGCGCTGGTCGCGCTGATCCTGGTCAACGTGTGGTTCGCCGGCGGCACCATGCTGATCTTCCTGGCCGGGCTCAAGGGCATTCCGGCCAGCTACTTCGAGGCCGCCCGGGTCGACGGGGCCGGGCCGTGGCAGATGTTTCGCAAGGTCACCCTGCCGCTGCTGTCGCCGGTCATCGTGTTCAACACCGTCATGGCGCTGATCGGGCACATCCAGGTCTTCGAGACCCCGCTCGCCTTCGCCAACAGCGGCGGCGTCGCCACCGGCAACCCGCTGGGCTACGAGAACAGCCTCGGCACGTTCGTGACCTACCTGTACGTCAAGGGCTTCGTCTACCAGGACATGGGCTACGCGTCGGCGCTGGCGTTCATCATGTTCGCCGCGACCCTGGTGCTGACCGGCCTGGTGCTCTGGCTGGCCCGGCGCTTCACCGCGTACGGCGACGCCGACCAGAACTGACCGCGGCCCACCCACCGGAGGATTGCCATGCAAGACGTGTTGGACAAGCCGCGCAGCGGCGACGTGCCGCCCGCCGCCCCGGCCGCGCGCACCGCCACCGTGCGCCGCCGCCGCAACAGCCGGGCACGCTGGGAGCTGACCGCGCGGATCACCGCGCTGAGCCTGTTCTGCCTGCTGCTGCTGTTCCCGTTCGTATGGCTGGTGTCGCAGTCGCTCAAGGACACCAACCAGTACTTCGCGGTGCCGTTCGAGTGGATCCCGAGCCCGTTCCGCTGGGAGAACTTCACCGACGTCATCTTCAAGTACGAGTTCCTGCACTACATCGGCAACAGCCTGTGGCTCGCCGTGTACGCCGTGGTGGTCAACATCCTGTCGTCGTCGTTCGTGGCGTACGGCTTCTCCCGCTTCCGCTTCCCCGGCCGCAACGCGCTGTTCATGGTCGTGCTCGCGACCATGATGCTGCCCGGCCAGGTCATGACCATCTCGCTGTACCGCTTCTACCGCGAGATCGGCTGGATCGACACCTTCTACCCGCTGCTGATCCCGAAGCTGTTCGGCGCCGCGTTCGAGATCTTCCTGTTCCGGCAGTTCTTCCTGAGCCTGCCGCGCGAGGTCGACGAGGCCGCCCGCATCGACGGCTGCGGCACCCTGCGCACCTGGTGGCACATCATCCTGCCGCAGTCCAAACCGGTCATCATCGTGGTCGCGGTGTTCACGTTCCTGGGCAGCTGGCGCGAGCTGTTCGGCCCGCTGATCTACCTCACCGGCGAGGAGAACCGCACCCTGCCGCTGGGCCTGCTCTACTTCACCTCGCCGTTCGGCTCGTCGCTGCCCATGCTCATGGCGGCCATCGTCATCTCGCTCATCCCACCCGTCGTCCTGTACGCCCTCGGGCAGAAGTACATCGACAAGGGCGTCGCCATCGCGGAGATCAAATGAACCTGCCCCAGCCAGTCGCCGTCGGCCGCCCGCTGGACCGGGCCGCGCTGCCCGAGCCGGTCCTCGACGCCGAACCCGAACTCGTCGACCTGTACTGGGCCGCCTGGGAGCTGGCCTACGACCACGTGGTCACGCGCGAGGGCGCGCCGCGCTCGCCGTACATGGACGAGGGCTTCGATCCGGACACGATCTGGATCTGGGACACCTGCTTCATGGCGCACTTCTGCAAGTACGCCCCCGACCTGTTCCCGGGGGTGGAGAGCTTCGACAACTTCTACCGCCCGATGTACGACGCCGAACCCACCTCCCTGAAGATCCACCACCCGGACAACCCGCCGCTGTTCGCCTGGTCCGAGGAGGAGTACGTCCGCCACACCGGCGACCTCGACCGGGTCCGGTGGCTGCTGCGCGACAAGGCCTACCTGCAGCAGCACTTCGCGTTCATGGAGGGCACCCCGGCGGGCAGCCGCTTCCCGCACAGCAACATCGCGACCACCGTGGAGCGCGTGCCGCGCGGCTACCTCTGGGAGGGCGTGACCAGCGGCATGGACAACACGCCGCGCGCGCCGATCCAGGGCGAGCACGGCACGTCCGGTGACATCCTGTGGTTCGACGTCGCGGCCCAGCAGGCCCTGTCCGCCCGGTCCATCGCCACGCTGGCCCGGCTCATCGGCGAGACGGTGCTGGCCGACGAGTACGACGCGCACCACGCGCGGCTCGTCGCGCTGGTGAACGACTTCTGGTCGGCTGAGCACGGCTGCTACTTCGACCGGTTCGCCGAGGAGCCGTACAACTTCCACCGGGTCCGCACGCCCGCGGTGTACTGGCCGCTGCTGGCCGGCGCCTGCGACGCGACCCAGGCCGACGCGCTGGCGGCGGCGCTGGCCGACCCGAAGTGCTTCGGGGGACCGGTGCCCTGGCCGTCGGTGGCCCGCGACGACCCCGAGTTCCGCCCCGACGGCATGTACTGGCGCGGCGGCGTGTGGGTCCCGGTCGCCTACGCGAGCGCCCGCGCGCTGGCCGACTCCGGCCACGAGGACCTGGCCCACCGCGCGTCCCGCGACCTGATCCGCCACATGGCCCGCACCTGGTCCGAGTACTCGCCCGCGACCATCTGGGAGGCCTACTCACCCACCCGCCCGGCCCCGTCGACGGCCAAGGACGACCGCACTCCCGTACGCCCCGACTTCTGCGGCTGGTCCGCCCTCGCCCCGATCTCCATGCTCATCGAGCACGTCCTCGGCTTCCGCGTGGACGCCCTCACCCGCACCGTCCGCTACCGCCGCCACCTGCCCGGCCGCACCGGCATCCGCAACCTCCGCGTCGGCGACACCCGCGTCACCGTCATCGCCGACGACACCACCCTCACCGTCGAAACCGACGGCCCGATCACCCTCTCCCTCCCCGACCGCGAAATCCCCCTCACCCCCGGCCACCACACCCTCTGACGAAGGAAGGGCACCTTCACATCGCTATAGGTAGAGGAAGGGCACCTGCTTAACGGGGGGTGGCCTCTGGGCTGCGGCGGCACGCGCGGCGGGGCGCGGTGGGCGTGTCAGCCCGGACAAAGCCCTCGGCGCCGGTCAGGCTTCGGTGGCGGGCAGCTCGGCGATCATGGCGGTGACGTGCTGTTCGAGCTGGTCCATTGTTCGGCCGAACTCCGCGGCGAGATCGAAGTCGTACTTGCGGGCCAGCACCAGCACCGACCACAGGCAGTCGGCCAGCTCGTGGGCGAGCGCGTCGCGGCCGCCGGGCATATGCCGGGCGCCCTCGGCGGCCATCACCAGCTTCGCCAGGTCGCCGACGTCGCCGACGAAGCCGAGCATCAGCTCTTCGCGGGTCCACGTGCGACCGCGTCCGCGCTGGTTCAGCTCGTCGTAGAGGTCGCTCACCCGCAGGGCCCGTTGCTGCAGCTCGCCCAGGTCGGTCATGGTTCCCGTCTCCTCCGTCGTCCCGTGTCCGGACGCCCGGAACCCTATCGTTCGCCAAGGGCGGCAAGATCCGTTCTTGTGGACGCTGGACGTCGCCATGGCAGCATCCAGCGCCCACGAAAACAGATCTTCAGCGTGCCGCGGCGGGTTCGCGGACGGGCGCGGTGAGTGGGGGCAGGGCCTGCCAGGTGACCGGAATGCGGCGCATGACCAGCGCCCCGTCCAGCTCGACGGAGCCGGCCGGGAACAGGCTGCGGTCGTCGTAGAACGATGAGCGGGCGTGCAGCACTTGAGCAGGCTCGACGTCCCATCGCGAGGAGACCAGGCGCAGGCCCTCGTGGACGCCGGGGCGGCGGGACGGGGAGTAGCCGTCGGCTCCGGTGCGGAAGAACCGCGAGGCCTCGTCGAGGTCGGTGAACAGGGTGCTGCCGCTGAGGTGGTCGGTGATGCGGGCGTGGACGTCGACGTACGCCTCGTCGTCGGTGGAGCGGAACGACACCCGCAGGTCGATGTCGGTCTCGGTGGCGGTGAAGACCGAGCGGTGGTGCCGACCGGGGTAGAGCCGTCCGCCGAGTGCCACGGTGGCGCGGGAGTGGCTGTCGCGGCGGGGGATGAAGACACCGGTGCGGACCCCGTCGGGGCTGTTCCACTCGACGGCGAGACGGTGCGCGCCGTTCTCGGTGGCGCGCAGGCCGGCGGCGCGAGGCAGGCCGGGCAGTCGGGTGTCGCCCAGCCGGATCAGGCAGATGCCGGCCACGGCCGCGCCACGCACCAGCTGCGGCCGGAACGGCTCGGGCAGCAGCCGGGCGACCAGGTCGGGGTCGGCGCGGTAGTTCACCAGCAGGCGACGTTGGATCTCGCTCTGTAAGCGCGGCAGCATCTCGACAGCTCCTTCGATTTTGAGCATCTGCTCAAGGAAACTGTAGGATTATTTGAGCAAATGCTCAAGTGTCATGTGCGGCGAGTTGGCCGGACGGGCGACGTGCCTCGCCGCGCGATGCCCGGGCAGGAGGTCGTCCAGGTCCAGTCAGCGCGCGTGGGTTGATACGTCGGTCATCCGAGCGTTTTTGCGAACCAGTGCCGGGCGTAGACGTCGTCGTTGAACGCGGGCACCTCGGTGAAGCCGCAGCGGGCGTACAGGGCGCGGGCCTCGACCAGATCGTCGCGGGTGTCCAGGCGCAGCAGCGACAGCCCGTGCTCGCGGGCGGCCGCCTCCACAGTCGCCAGCAGCGCCGACGCCACGCCGCGGCGGCGCGCCGCAGGACTGACCCACACCCGGGTCACCTCGCCGATGCCACCGGGCACGAATCGCAGCCCGGCGCAGCCGAGCACCGCCGTCTCCTGGCCGGCGAGCCAGAGCAGGCCGTGCGGTGGTTCGAGGGCGTCGGTGTCGGCGAGCACCTGGTCGATCTCGGTCGAACAGGCCGCACGGCCGTGGTAGCGGCCGACGATGTCGGTGAAGTAGGCGCGCAGCGCGCCGCGGGCCGCGGTGGTGTGCGGGGAGGTGAGGGCGATGGTGACGGTCGGCGGCACCCGGCCATCGTGCCCCGGCCGCGACGCCCGCGGCCAGCGCATTTCCCATCGCCCTCGGTCTCGGCCGGACTCCGTCGGCCGCCGCTGCCACGGCGGCCCGGCGGTCGCCGATCACGGCGGGCCCGGCGTGGGGCCGGACCCCCGGCCGCGTTAGGGCGCAGGTCGGGGGTCCGGGGCTGTGGGGCCGTCAGCCGGCGATGGTGGCGTGCATCTCCCAGACCATCACTTCGGCCGGCGCGCTCGCGGTGATGCGCTGGCCGCCGCTGCCGGTCAGCCGCACCGCGTCGCCCTGGGCCAGGGTGCTCGCCTGCTCCATGGTCACGGCGCCGCGCGCCACGAACAGGTGCAGGTACGGCGCGTTCGGCAGCTCGACGCTGTCGCCCGCCTCCAGGCGTGCGACGTGCAGCGCCGCGTGCCGGTTCTTGATCCGGATCGCGGAGGCACCGGCGTGCTGCTTCATGCCGGAGGCCACCGTCACCAGGCCGCCGCGCAGCAGCTCGTCGTCGATCTCGAGCTGTTCGTAGCCGGGCGTGATGCTGTCGGTGTCCGGCACCACCCACATCTGGATGAAGTGCACCGGGTCGGCGTGCTTGTCGCCCTGCAGCCGCCAGGAGTCGTTCTTCTCCGAGTGCATGATGCCGGTGCCCGCGCTCATCCGCTGGGCCAGGCCCGGGTAGATGACGCCGGAGTGGCCGGTGGAGTCCTGGTGCACCAGCGAGCCGCGCAGCACCCAGGTCACGATCTCCATGTCGCGGTGCGGGTGCGTCTCGAAGCCGAAGCCGGGCGTGACGATGTCGTCGTTGTTGACCAGCAGCAGCCCGTGGTGGGTGTTGCGCGGGTCGTAGTGGCGACCGAACGAGAACGAGTGCTTGGAGTCCAGCCAGCCGATGCGGGTCTTGGCCCGCTCGTCGGCGTACCGGACGTCGATGAGCTCGCGGCGGGGCTTGGCGGTGGAGGTCTTCACGGCCGTTGCCTTTCGATCGGGTCGTTGCTTTGTCAACGACTACAGCATACACGACATTGTTGCGTGGTCAACTATTCCCGGTAGACTGCAGGCATGGCAGAGACGCGGTGGCTGGACGATGACGAGCAGGCGACGTGGCGGGCATACCTGGAGGGCACCCGGCTGCTGATCCACGCGCTCGACCGGCAGCTCGAAACGGACTCCGGGGTCTCTTTCGCCGATTATGAGCTGCTCGTCCTCCTGTCCGAGGCACCGGGGCACCGCCTGCGCATGCGTGACCTCGCCGACGCCAGCTTCACCTCCCGCAGCGGGGTGACCCGCGCGGTGACCCGGCTCGAGGACGCGGGCTGGGTGCGCCGGGTCGAGTGCGACGACGACCGGCGCGGCATGCACGCCGAGCTCACCGAGGCGGGCGCGGCCAAGCTCGCCGAGGCCGCTCCCGGCCACGTCAGCGCGGTGCGCGCGCACATGTTCGACCACCTGAGTGAGGCCGACCGTGCGCACATCCGCGACGCGTACACGCGCATGCGGGCGCACCTGCTCGGCTGACCCCAGGCCGACACCGCGCCGCGCGCTGTCGCGGCGGGCGCGGCCCGCCGACTATCGTGTACCGATGCCCGAGGGACACACCGTACGCCGGCTCGCCGACCGGCACCGTGAACTGTTCGCGGGGGAGCCGGTCGCCGTCACCAGCCCGCAGGGCAGGTTCGCGGAAGGCGCGGCCCGGATCAGCGGCGCGGTGCTGCTCGACACCGAGGCGTACGGCAAGCACCTGCTGCACCACTACGGCGACGTCACCCTGCACGTGCACCTGGGGCTCTACGGCAAGTTCGCCGACGGCGACCTGCCCGTCCCGCTGCCGGTCGGGCAGATCCGGCTGCGGATGGCCAACACCCGGCACTGGCTCGACCTGCGCGGCCCGACCGCCTGCGAACTGCTCGACCCGCCGGAGGTCGACGCGCTGCGCGCCCGCCTGGGCGCCGACCCGCTGCGTGCCGACGCCAAGCCGGAGCAGGCGTACGAACGCATCCGGCGCAGCAACAACGCGCTGGCCGCGCTGCTGCTCGATCAGTCGATCGTGGCCGGCACCGGCCTCATCTTCGTGCTGGAGGCGCTTTTCCGGGCCGGACTCGCGCCGACCGCGCCCGGTCGCACGCTCACTCCCGACGGCTGGCGGGAGCTGTGGGCCGACCTGGTCGACCTGATGGGCAAGGCCGTGCTCAGCGGCCGGATCGACACCGTACGCCCCGAGCACGAACCCGAGGCGATGGGCCGGCCGCCGCGGGTGGACCGGCACGGCGGCGAGGTCTACGTGTACCGCCGCCCGGACCAGCCCTGCCTGGTCTGCGGCACCGTGGTCAGCCGCGGCGCGCTGGCCGGGCGCAACTCGTACTGGTGTGCCACCTGTCAGAAGGGCGCGTCGTGAAGCGATACGCGGGACTGCTGCGCGGGATCAACGTCGGCGGCAACAAGAAGATCGCCATGGCCGACCTGCGCAAACTGGTCGAGGGCCTGGGCCACGAGGACGTGAAGACGCTGCTGCAGAGCGGCAACGTGGTCTTCGGCAGCGCGTCGTCGGACCAGCAGGCGCTTGCCAAGCAGTTGGAGCGGGCCATCGAGGCCGAGCTGGGTATGTCCGTCGGCTGCCTGGTCCGTGACGGGGCCGACCTGGCCCGGATCATCGCGCACGACCCGCTCGGCAAGGTGGCCGACAACCCGTCCCGCCACTTCGTGGTGTTCCTGTCCGGCCCGGTCGACCCCGCCAAACTGGCCGAGGTCGAGGCGCTGGCCAAGCCCGGCGAGCAGGTCGCTGCGGGGGAGCGCGAGGTGCACATGTGGCTGCCCGCCGGCTCCGCCGAGACCAAACTGACCCACCTGCTCTTCCAGAAGCGCCTAGGCGTAACCGTCGCCACCGCCCGCAACTGGAACACGGTCACCAAACTCTCCACCCTGCTCTCCTGACCCGGCCGAACCGAGCCGCGGCCGGGCGGTCCGATTCGCGTCCACGCCCGCCGCTGTCATCGACGCTGGCCTATGTCATCGACAATAAGTAGATCGAATTCGATGACATAGGCCAGCGTCTACGCAAGGGCCAGCGTCTACGCAAGGGCCAGCGTCTACGCAAGGCGGGGGTGGGGCGGGTCAGCGTTGGCGGTGGGTGGCGAGGCGGGCCAGGGCGTGTAGCTGGGAGGCGGGGGCCAGGGCCAGGTCGGCGCTGTGCAGCCGGCGTAGCGCCTGGGCCAGCAGGGCGTCCGCTCGGGCGCGGGCCCAGGCGCGGGCACCTGCCGCGTCGACCAGCTCGGCGGCGTGGGTCAGCTCCGGTCCGTCGAGTGGGCCTTGGCGCTGGTAGAGCAGGCCCAGCTCGTGCCCGGCGGGGGTGCCGGAGGTGAGCGCGGCGACGACCGGCAGCGACTTCTTGCGGCTGGCCAGGTCGGAGTGCACCGGCTTGCCGGTGACCGCCGGGTCGCCCCAGATGCCGAGCAGGTCGTCGACGAACTGGAAGGCCAGCCCCATCCGGCGGCCGAACTCGGTCAGCGCCGCGACCTGCTCGGACGTTCCGCCGCCGAGCAGGGCGCCGAGGGCGCACGCCCCGCCCAGCAGCGCGGCCGTCTTCGACTCGGCCATGGACAGGCACTCGGCGAGGCGTACGTCGTCGCGCTCCTCGAACTCCAGGTCCGCGCTCTGCCCGTCGAGCAGCTCCTGGACCGCGGTGTTGAGCAGGCGGCCCGCCTCGGGCACGGCCGGGTGCCCGCATCCGGCGAGCACGTCGAAGCCCAGGGCGAGCAGCGCGTCACCGGCCAGGATGGCGGGGGCCTGCCCGAACACCGTCCACGCGGTGGGCCGGTGCCGCCGGGTGACGTCGCCGTCCATGATGTCGTCGTGCAGCAGCGAGAAGTTGTGGATCAACTCCACCGCGACCGCCGCGGGCACCGCGTGGGCGGCGTCGCCGCCCACCGACTCGGCCGCCACGAGTGCCAGCGCCGGGCGGATCGCCTTGCCGGCGTCCCCGGTGGCGGGCGTGCCGTCGGCGTCCCACCAGCCGAAGTGATACCCCGAAATGCGGCGCATCGAGGGCCGCAGCGTGCCGACCGCGGTTCTTAACGCGGGGTCGACGAGGGTGCGGCTCCACGCCAGCACGTCCCGTGCGGACTGACCGCGTGCCATCTCCACAGTGCTCATGGTGGTACCACCTCTCCCGAAGGGCTAACGACAAGACGCCGGGCACCCTGTCCAACGTGCGCACACGCCGGCAAGGTGCCCGGCGGCGGAATCAGTGGCCGAGTTCCACGTTCTCCAGCACCCCGAGCGCGTCGGGGACCAGCACCGCGGCGGAGTAGTAGGCGCTGACCAGGTACGACAGGATCGCCTTGTCGTTGATGCCCATGAAGCGCACCGACAGGCTCGGCTGGTACTCGTCGGGCAGGCCGGTCTGGTGCAGGCCGATGACGCCCTGCTCCTGCTCGCCGAGACGCATCACGAGGATCGAGGTGGTCCGGGTCGGGCTCACCGGGATCTTGTTGCAGGGCAGCAGCGGCACGCCGCGCCAGGCGGGCACCGTGCTCCCGTTGATCTCCACGCCCTGCGGGTAGATGCCCCGGCGGGTGCACTCGCGGCCGAAGGCGGCGATGGCCTGCGGGTGGGCGAGGAACAGGTGCGAGCTGCGCCGCCGGCTGAGCAGCTCGTCCAGGTCGTCGGGGGTCGGCGGCCCGGTGCGGGTGTGTATCCGCTGTTTGAGGTCGGCGTTGTGGAGCAGCCCGAACTCCCGGTGGTTGATCAGCTCGTGCTCCTGGCGTTCCTTGAGCGCCTCGATGGTGAGCCGCAACTGCTGCTCGATCTGGTTCATCGGCTCGTTGTAGAGGTCGGCGACCCGGGTGTGCACCTGGAGCACGGTCTGCGCGACGCTGAGCTCGTACTCCCGGGGGGTCAGCTCGTAGTCGACGAACGTGCCGGGCAGCTGCGCCTCGCCGATGTGGCCCGCCGAGATCTCGATCGCGGCCTCGCCGTGTTTGTTCTGCGGCGGTACCGGGTTGGCCTGGTGGCGCCGGACGTGGTCGCGCAGCTGCTCGGACTGCCCGACGACCTCGTCGAACGCGCCACGGCTCAGCGACATCACGATGCAGCTGGTCACCGCCTTGACGGTGACGTCCCAGGTGCTGCCGAGCTTGACCAGCGACTGGTCGCCGAAGTACTCCCCGTCGGCCAGTACGCCGAGCACGATCCGGTCGCCGTACTTGCCGGTGCCCAGCTTGTTGACCTTGCCGTGGGCGATCAGGTGCACCTTGTCGGCTGGCTGGCCGGCCTCCACGATCACGTCGCCGGGCGCGTACTCGGCCTGCGTGAAGCGGTCGGCCAGCGCGCCGAGCACGCCGAGGTCCTCGAAGTCGCGCAGCAGCGGCAGCTCGCACAGCTCCGGTGGCACCACCTTGACCTGCGCGCCGATCGTGGTGAAGCTGACCCGTCCGTCGCCGACCGCGTAGCTCAGCCGCCGGTTGACCCGGTACGTGCCGCCCTTGACCTGCACCCACGGCAGCATGCGCAGCAGCCACCGGGACGAGATCTCCTGCATCTGCGGCGCCGACTTCGTCGTCGTCGCCAGATTGCGGGCCGCCGCCGTGGCCAGACTCGACCGTGCCTGTCCACTCTCGACTTCCGCGGAGGAATCCACAGACACCACCATCACCCACCTCTGGTAGTACGAACCGGCGGGAGTCTTCCCGCCGGTGTGTCCGGTTCGCACTAATTCTTAGTGTTCAAGTGGTATGAACGAAAGGTCTGGAAGTGGTGATCGTCCTCTGTTAGGGTGCGGCCGCCCCCGGACAAGACCAAGGCTCCGTCCTCGCCGGGTGAGCGGCGTGAACGGAGCCTTGATCGGTGCCCGGCTACAGCGTCAGCGGGGTCCAGGTCAGCCCGTCGGGGGAATGCTCGTAGGGCCCGTCGGACCCCTTCGGCCCGGCGCCCCGCAGGTAGCGGCCGCCGGCCCGCTGCCAGAGCGGCGCGTCGCCCACCCGGCCCAACCTGGCCTCGGACGGCATGGCCCGGTAGACGGCGCCCGTCATCGGCTCGTACACCAGCAGGGTGCCGTCGAAGCAGACCACCGCACCCAGCCCGGCGTCTCCGCCCGGGTCCGGTGGCAGGTCCCGGCTGATGTCCGCCCAGTGCGCGCCGTCGTCGGTGCTGCGCCACACCCGGCGCTTCGGGAACGTCTCCACGACATACACGATCCGGCCGTACTCCAGGTGCGGACCCTGGCCCGCGCCCGGCCCCGCGGCGTCGCCGGGCAGCGGCACGTCCCGCCAGGTGCGGCCCCGGTCCCGGCTGACCCACAACCAGGTCCTGGTGTCGTCGCCGCCGTACACCCAGGCGCTGCCGTCGTCGCCGCGCAGCACGTTCGTCCACATCGAGGTCAGCGGCTTGGTCAGAGGCGGGGTGGCGAGCAGCGCCGAGGTGCCGTCCGGGCGGAGCACCACGATGTCGATGGGCCGCCCGGTGTTCGACCGGACCTCGGCGAGCCCGCCGTCGGGGATCTCCGCCACCGTGCCCTGCGGCTCCACGCGCGGACTGGTCCAGGTCCGGCCGCCGTCGGCGGTGAACCTGCGCCGGGTGCCGTCGAACGCGTCCAGCGCGACCTTGGTGGCGCCGAGCACGCGCAGGTGGACCTGCCCTGCGCGCTGCTCCTCGGGAAACGTCTCGCCCGGCACGGGGTGCCGCTGCCAGGTCGCGCCGCCGTCCGCGCTCGCCGCGAGGTAGAGCTGGCACAGGTTCGCCGAGCACGACCGGGCCAGGGCGAATCCATGGTCGGCGTCGGCGAAGCGGACGTCCGGCGGCAGGGTCAGCCACACCTCGCCGACGGGCGGCGGGGACGGAACCGCCGGTGGTGCGGAAGCCGAGGGCCGCAACGCGGAGATCGTTCCGGCCAGCGTGGCCAGCACCGTGACCGCGCACAACGCCGCGACCGCGGTGACCCGGCGGCGGTGGCGCAGGCCGTGCACCGCGGTGACGACCGCGGCTGCCGAAGGAGCGGGCAGCTCCGACCGCCGGTTCAGTTCCTCGCGCAGGAGTCGCTCAACGTCGTGCATACGGACCGCCCTCCACCTGGTCGCCGTCGAGCTGCCGGCGCAGCGCCGCCAGGCCGCGGTGGCGCAGCGAGCGCACCGTGGCCGGGCGGCGGTCCAGCATCAGGGCGATCTCCTCATCGGACAGATCGTCGAGAAAACCGAGCACCAGCACCGCCCGCTGGGCCCGCGGCAGCGCGTCCAGCGCGCGGCGCAGCTGATCACGCACATCGACCGGGCCGTACGCGTCAGGGCCGGGCCAGTCGTCCTCCAGCGGCACGCTGGCCGGCCGCCTGCGGCGGATCCGCCACGCGCTCAGGTACGTGTTGAGCATCGTCGTGCGCGCATACGCCAGCGGACTGCCGTCGCGGTGCACCCGCCGCCACGCTCCGGCGACCTTGACCAGGGTGTCCTGGATCAGGTCCTCACCGGCCGCGCGCTCGCCGGTCAGGGCGTACGCGTACCGGCCGAGCGCGGGCAGGGCGGCATGGACGAAGTCGTCGAACGAATGATCCGGCACCAGTCGCCACCTCCACCCGGTATCTACGCCGGGCGGAGGCGCTCTGTTGCACTGTCACGCCATCGTTCTCAGCCGGTCTTGAGCCAATCCTGCACCGACTCCATCGAATCGAAGTACGCGGTCGGGAACGTCGCCGGGCCCTCGGGCGCCGGCTCGGCCTCCGCGGCCTCGGCGGGCCGCATCAGGTACGCGAGTTTGGCCACCCCGGCGCGGTTGTAGCAGGGGATGACGTTCTGGTCGCACCAGCTGTCGAAGTCGGCGTCCGGCCGGTGGTGCAGGTGGCGGGCGTCGACCACGACGTAGCGGGTGGGCAGCTGCTCGGCGGTCTGCGCGAAGCGGGCCATCAGCGCCTTGAACTCGGCGTCACTGATGTGGTCGGTCGCCGGGGACCAGGTCAGCTCCAGCAGGCCGCGGCCGTCGTCGCGGCTGATGGTGCCGTATTCGTCATGGTAGATCGAGTTCGACATGGCGCTCCCTCCTCGGCCCGCGGGCGGCCACGGCCTCGCTGAGCCCGTGCTCCCCACCGCTGACCTCGATCACCTGTCCGGTGACGCCGCCGGACGCGTCGGACGACAGCCAGGCCACGGCCGCAGCGACCTCGTCCACGGTCACCGGCCGGCCCAGGGCGTTCTCGTAGTACATCGGGCCGCTCGACAGCCGGGTGGCCCGCACGTGGTTGACCCGTACGCCGGACGGGCCGTACTCGGTGGCCATGCTGCGGGCCAGGGCTTCCAGCGCGCCGGCCACCGCGCCGAGCGCGCCGGTGTGCGGGCGGCCGCTGCTGCCGTTGGTCGACGCGACCGTGATGATCGAGCCGCGCCCGGCCGGGACCATCACCCGGGCGGCCTCCCGCGCGGTCAGGAACTGCGCGCCGATCACCTCGCCGAGGGCCTCGGCGAGCACGGTGGGATCCAGGTCGCGGTAGGGCACGCCGACTCCGGCGGCGTGCGCGGGCAGCTCGAAGCCGTTGAAGCACACGTCGAGCGGGCCCTTCGCGGCGACGGCGGTGACGTATTCGCGTACATGGTGCGGGTCGCTGGGGTCGACGGTGGCCGGATGCGCCTCGCCGCCATCGGCGTGGATCTTCTCCGCGAGTGCCTCGACGGCCTCGGTGTCCAGGCCGCTGACCCACACCTGTGCGCCCTGCTTGCCCAGGTGGCGGGCCACCGTTTCGGCGAGCCGCTCGTCGGCGGCGAACACCAGGGCGCGTTTGCCGGAGAGCATCATCCTCATCCCCTCACGGGCGGGTCGGGAAGGAGCGTCACCGCACGCCTCCTCACCGGAATCGTGCCACGTCAGGTGCCCTCGGCACGCCCGAATGCGGGCAGTCCGGCGGTCATCCGGCGGTGAGCTCGACCCCGGCCTCGGTGGTCTGCACGAAGAAGGTCAGCGACTCCTGGAAGTACAGCTGCACCTCCGACGCGTCGTGGGACAGGTAGCCGATCGACAGGTCCTGGCCCAGGTGCAACTCGTAGTCGCCGCCGCGGGTCGACAGCAGCAGCCCGCCGGTCAGGGCTGGCGCCCAGATGATGTGGCTCTCCTTGCCCAGCACCCGGGACAGGTGCTCGCGGATCGGGTAGCCGTGGTCGGTCGTCTCCGCCACCGCGGTGTACGCATCGGCGCTGAGCAGCAGCGTGTACGGCCCCGCGACCCCGGCCAGGCGCAGCTCGGTCATGGCCTGCGCGACCGCATCGGGGTAGGCGGCGGCGTCGCCGGGCAGGGCTATCGGCGGGTTGGACGCCGCCAGCCGGATGCCGACCACGCCCGCCTCGGCGAAGCCGTCGAAGACCATGCCGTCCTCGGCGAAGGCGATCTGCTTGGCGGCGTCCTTGACCGGCTGCCAGTCCGGGTCCTTGGCCCCGCGGGCGACGTCGTCGACCGCCTGCCGGCTCACCGTGAACGGCGCCCGGAACTCGACCAGCGGGCGGGCCTCCCGCACCCTCGCCTGGACCGCCCCGCCGGAGTCGGCGGCCGAGTGCAGGTGACCGGTGCCGACGGCGGCCTGGTCCAGGCCCGCCGGGCCGATCACGTCGACGACCCGGCGGGCCGCCACGTGCCGGGTGAAGGTGCGGCGTGCTTCGGCCTCCAGGTTCTCCCACGCCTCGTCCGAGATGGGGGCGAGTTCGCGATGCAGGTTGTTCATGCCCGGCTCTCCTTCAAGCTGCCGATACCCAGCGAAGAGTCGCCGGGCCCGATCTCCGCCGATACCGGCGTCGCCGTCGCGCCCGTCGTGACGGCCAGGGCGCCCGGCGCACCCACCGGCCCGAGTTCCACCGGCGCGGCCGCCACCGGCTCTGCCTGCGCCGGTTCGGCCGTCGGTACGGCGCCGGACCCGGCCGGCGGCGGCAGGTCGTCGAGCAGGTCCGCCGACGGCACGAAGAACAGGCTGCCCGACACCGCGGTGGAGAAGTCGAGGATGCGGTCGGTGGTGCCGGGCGGCTTGCCGACGAACATGTTCTCCAGCATCAGTTCGGTGATCTCGGGCCGGCCCGCGTACCCGATGAAGTAGGTGCCGAACTCGCCCTCGCCGGCCGAGCCGAACGGCATGTTGTCGCGCACGATCTTATGCTCGGTGCCGTCGGCGTCGGTGATCGTGTTCAGGGTCAGGTGCGAGTCGGCGGGCTTGGCCTCGTCGGGGAACTCGATGTCGTCCAGCTTGGTCCGGCCGATCACCCGCTCCTGCTCGGCCACCGAGATCGCGTTCCAGGCGGCCATGTCGTGCAGGTACTTCTGCACGATCACGTAGCTGCCGCCGAGGAAATCGGGATCCTCGTCGCCGATCAAGGCCGCCGCGGCGGCCGCGTTGCCGGTCGGGTTCTCCGTGCCGTCGACGAACCCGAGCAGGTCGCGCTCGTCGAAGTACTTGAAGCCGTGCGTTTCGTCGACCACGTCGACCCGGCCGGCCAGCCGGGCCATGAACTGCTTGGCCAGCTCGAAACACAGGTCCATCCGGCGGGCCCGCAGGTGGAACAGGAGGTCGCCGGGAGTGGCGACGGCGACGTGCCGCGGGCCGGCGATCTCGCGGAACGGGTGCAGGCCGGCCGGGCGCGGGTCGCCGAACAGCCGGTCCCACAGCAGCGAGCCGATGCCGACCACGCACTGGAGTTGGCCGTCCGGCACCCGGAACCCGACGGCCCGCGCCAGGCTCGACACGTCGCCGAGCACGTCCCGGACATCGTCCTCGGCCCCGTCGCGCACGGTCACGATCAGGAAGACGGCGGCCTCGGTGATTCCTGTCAGCACCGGCTGCGACTCGACGCTGCGCACACGACCTCCCGATCAGGACAGTCAGGCGAGGTTGCCTCGTCCGATCACCGGCCGGGCGTCGTTCTCGTGCGCGTCGCCCGCACCGTCGCGCGGCGGCCGGATGCCTTCTCACCGGAATCGTGCCATGTCGCCTGCTGTCGTACCCCCGGAATGCAGGCCCTGGCCTGGGCGCCGGTCACCCGGCACGGCATTGCGGCTTCTTTTCAAGTCGGTGAATGTCCCGTAGGCTCGGGCGCGGGAGCGCTCCCAACGGCGAGACCGGGCACCGCCGGGCGTTTCCGGCCGCGGCCGCAGTGCCGCTGCCGCGAGCGCCTGCGCCCCCTGCCTCACCGCCCCCACGCCGCGGCCGCCGATCAGGGCCGCGGGCGCGGGCGGACCGTGACGGCGGGACCGGTCCCCACCCTGTCCCGCCCCGTCTCCACCCCTCCAGACGGGAAAAGGATCATGAAGCTCCTACGCCTGGCCGTGCCCGCGGTCCTGGTGGCCGCCACCCTCGCGGTGGCCCCGCCCGCGATCGCCGCCGACTTCCCCTACCAGGACCCGGCCCTGCCCGTGGCCACCCGCGTCGCCGACCTGCTGTCGCGGCTGACGCTGGACGAGAAGCTGGGCCAGATGACCCAGGCCGAGCGGGCCTCGGTCACCAGCAGCGAGATCACCCAGTACCGGCTCGGCTCGCTGCTGTCCGGCGGCGGCTCCGCGCCCGCGTCCAACAACGCCGCCTCGTGGGCGGACATGACCGACGGCTTCCAGAACGCCGCGCTGGCCACACCCCTGAAGATCCCGCTGCTGTACGGCGCCGACGCCGTGCACGGCCACAACAACGTGGTCGGCGCGACGATCTTCCCGCACAACATCGGCCTCGGCGCGACCCGCGATCCGGCGCTGGCCCAGAACATCGGCCGGGCGGTCGCCGAGGAGGTCACCGCCACCGGCGTCGACTGGAACTTCGCGCCCTGCCTGTGCGTGGCCCGCAACGACCGCTGGGGCCGCACCTACGAGTCCTTCGGTGAGAAGCCGGACCTGGTCGGCTCGATGGCGACCATCGTCACCGGGCTGCAGGGCACCGCCCTGGGCGGCCCGGCCTCCGTGCTCGCGACCGCCAAGCACTACCTCGGCGACGGCGGCACCGCCAACGGTACCGACCAGGGCAACACCCAGCTGTCCGAAGCGGAGCTGCGCGCGATCCACCTGCCGCCGTTCCAGGCCGCGATCCAGCGCGGCGTCGGCTCGGTCATGATCTCCTACAGCAGCTGGAATGGCGCCAAGCTGCACGGCAACCAGTTCCTCATCACCACCGTGCTCAAGGGCGAGCTGGGCTTCTCCGGCATCGTCGTGTCCGACTGGAACGGCATCGACCAGATCGACGGCGCCACCGGCATGAGCGCCACCGACGTGCGCAGCGCGGTCAACGCGGGCATCGACATGGTGATGGTGCCCACCGCCTGGAAGAGCTTCATCGACCTGCTCCGTACCGAGGTCAACGCGGGCCGGGTCAGCAACGCGCGCGTCGACGACGCGGTGCGCCGCATCCTGACCAAGAAGTTCGAACTGGGCCTGTTCGAGCGGCCGCTGGCCGACCGCTCCTACCTGTCGTCGGTCGGCGGCACCGCGCACCGCGCCCTGGCCCGCCAGGCCGTCGCCAAGTCGCAGGTCGTGCTGAAGAACAGCGGCAACGTGCTGCCGATCCCGGCCGCCGGCGGCAAGATCTTCGTCGCGGGCCGGCACGCCGACAACATCGGCCTGCAGAGCGGCGGCTGGACCGTCTCCTGGCAGGGCGCGTCCGGCAACACCACCCCCGGCACCACGATCCTGCAGGGCATCCGCAACACCGTCGGCTCCGGCACGACCGTCACCTACAACAGCAACGGCAGCGGCATCGACGGCTCCTACCGGGTGGCGATCGCGGTCGTCGGCGAGCAGCCGTACGCCGAAGGCCAGGGCGACCGCCCCAACAGCATGGGCCTGGACAGCACCGACCTCAACACCCTCACCACGCTGCGCAACTCCGGCGTGCCGGTGGTGGTCGTGCTCGTCTCCGGCCGCCCGCTGGACATCGCGGCGCAGCTGCCGAACTGGAACGCGCTGGTCGCCGCCTGGCTGCCCGGCACCGAAGGGCAGGGCGTCGCCGACGTGCTGTTCGGCGCCGTCCAGCCGACCGGCAAGCTGCCGGTGACCTGGATGAGCAGCGCGAGCCAGCAGCCGATCAACGACGGCGACGGCAAGACCCCGCTGTTCGCGTACGGCTTCGGCCTGACCTACGGCGGCACCCCGGTCGACACGACCCCGCCGTCCACACCCGGCACCCCGACCGCGTCCAACGTGACCGCCTCCGGCGCCTCGCTCTCCTGGGCGGCGTCCACCGACAACGTCGCCGTGACCGGGTACGACGTGGTGCGGGTGCAGGGCTCGACGGAGACCGTCGTGTCGTCGCCGGTCGGCAGCACCGCGTCGCTGACGGGGCTGACCTCCTCGACGGCGTACACCTTCGCGGTCTACGCCAAGGACGCCGCAGGCAACCGCTCGGCACGTTCGGGCACGGTCGCGGTGACCACCGCCGCGGGCGGCGACACCCAGGCCCCGACCACCCCGTCGAACCTGGCCGCCACCACCGTGACCAGCTCCGGGGCCGCCCTCGCCTGGACCGGGTCCACCGACAACGTCGCCGTCACCGGGTACGAGGTCTTCCAGGCCCCCGGCAGCAGCGGCGGTTCGTTCACGCAGGTCGGCACGGCCACCGGCACCACCTTCTCGCCCACCGGCCTGTCCCCGTCGAGCACGTACCGGTTCTACGTCCGGGCCCGTGACGCGGCGGGCAACGTCTCCGGCAACTCCAACACCGTCACCGTCACCACGACCGGCGGCGGCACCGGCGCGAGCTGCCGGGTCACCTGGACCCCGAACAGCTGGGGCAACGGCTTCACCGCCAACGTCACCATCGTCAACACCGGCTCGACCACCGTCAACGGCTGGACCCTGACCTGGACCTTCACCGGCAACCAGCAGGTCACCAGCGCCTGGAACGCCACCGTCACCCAGTCCGGCTCCACTGTCACGGCCCGCGACGGCGGCTGGAACGCCACCATCGCCCCGACCGCCAACGCCCAGTTCGGCCTCCAGGGCACCTACTCGGGCTCGAACCCCAACCCGACCAACTTCGCCCTCAACGCCACCCCCTGCACCTGAGCGAAGGAAGGGCACCTTCTTATCGCTCCGCGATGTAGAAGGTGCCCTTCCCAACGGCTTGTTGCCCGTGGCCAGGCGGGAGGCGGGTTCGGGCTCGTGCCCGGCATGCGCCGTCCTAGGCGATCATCGGCTCGTCAACGTCGCCGAGATCGCTGACCGGGCGGGTGACGCTCGTCGCCCGCCGCCGCGTGCAGTCCGGCCAGCAGTCACCCCGGCCGCTCGCCGGCCGCCTGGTGTGGCCGCTGGGCCAGGGCGAGGGCCAGCATCCGGCGCAGTCCGACGATCGCCGCCGCGGCCAGGATCGCCGTCCATGTGGTGGCCAGCGACAGCGTGAGCAGTCCCGCCGCGAGCCAGAAGTCCAGCGCCACCGACAGGGCCACGCGACCGGAGCGGCACCGCCCGAACACCAGCGCCCCGGCGACGAAACCCGCCGCCACGCAGAGCTGCGCCGCTCCGCGTACCAAATCGTCGGGCAGCAGGGTCACGGCGTGCCCCGCGCCGTGCCGCCGGGGCCGGGCGCGGTCATCTCGCTGAGGCCGCGCAGTTCGGTACGCGCCTCCTGGATCTCCTTGTTGAGGAAGTAGTTCAGTGCGGTACGGATGGTGGCGATGGCCGCGAGTTCGGCGATCTCCCGCAGGGTCGGCGCGACGGCGGTGCGCAGGATGTCACCCGCCAGCTGGAACTCCAGACCGAGCGTGAGGAAGCGGCCGAGGCCCAGCCGGATCGGCACGAAGCCGGCGGTATGTCGCCCGCGGATCGCCGCACCCACGAACTGCGTGAACGCGATCGCCGCCCCGACGAAGATGACCACGGCACCGGCCGCCTCGACCAGCATGACGAGCAGGTCGACCAGATTGGCCAGCGAGGCCTGGCCCCACGGGTGCTCCATGTCGGTGACCGCCCCCACCGGCGTCGCCGGTCCCTTGTGCCCTCACGGTACGCCGCATCGCGGGACGGGAACGCCGGAACGGGACATCCGCCGCAGTCGGTCAGCGGGGCGGCAGGACCTGGATCGTCTCGGTGCCCTCCCGCAGCGCGCGGCCGACGGTGCAGTGGTTCTCGTGCACCCGGTGCGCGACCGACTCGAAGACCTCGGCGGCCTTGTCGTCGCCGGGCGGCAGCTCGATCTCGTACGTCGTCGTGATCGGCCCGAGCTTCGTCGGCGCGACCTTCTCCGCGTCGACGCGTACCGCCAGCTTGACCAGGCGGTGGCCGCGCTTGGCGGTCAGCGGCTCGATAGTGACGATCTCGCACCCGCCCAGGGCCACCAGCAGCAGCTCGACCGGAGAGAAGACGCCGTCCTGATCGGAGCTGCCGACGGCGACGGAGGCCCCGCGCTCGTTGGTGGCGATGAAACCGTCGTCAGTGCGTTCGACCCTTACCGTTGCCATGATCGCCATGCTACCGGCGTGTCCGCGGCCTGGGCGTGGTTGGCCGCGGTGCGCTGCGACACCGACCCGAGCAGGCCCCGTCAGGGATAGATCTTCCTGCCCTCGGCGAGCATGGCGACGTACTGCGCGACCCGCCTGGCACGGGTCTCCGGCCGCTTGGCCTCCTGGATCCGGTACAGGACGGCGTACCGGTTCTGCCGGTCGACGGTCTCGAAGAACCGTGCCGCGTCCGGGTTCGCGGCGAGCGCCTGGGCGAGGTCGTCGGGCACCTCGGCCGTCGTCATGCTGTCGTAGGCCGCCTCCCAGCGCCCGTCGGCCTGCGCACGCTCGATCTCGGCGAGGCCCGCGGGCCGCATCCGGCCCTGCTCGATCAGCGACGCCACCCGGTTGCGATTGATCTTCGACCAGCGGCTGCGGGCCCGGCGCGGGGTGAACTTCTGCAGCCAGTACACCTCGTCGACGCCGGCCTTCGGGCCGTCGATCCAGCCGTGGCACAGGGCCACGTCGAGTGCCTGGGAGTAGTCGACCGACGGCACGCCGGAGGCCTTCTTCGCCAGCTTGAGCCACACGCCGGCGCTGCCGGCGGGCTGGGCGGCGAGCCACTGGTCGAAGGCGTCGGCGTCGGTGAAGGTCAGCGTCGGGGCGTCGGCGGCCATCGGCCCAGTCAAGCACAACGGTCGGGTGCCGCTGCCGGGCCTCGGGGCGTGACGGGTTAGGCGGTGTACCGGTGCACGTGGATGTCGCCGGTCGGGGTGGTCCAGCCGAAGACGGCGCCGGTGCGCCGCCAGCCGGTGCGTTCGTAGAGGGCGATGGCGGCGTCCTGGCCGGTCGGGACCTGGAGTCAGGACAGGGTGTTGATGTCGCGGTTGGTGAGGATGCGTTTCGGGGCGCCGGAGAGGCCGACGTGGATCATGGCGCGGCCGAGCTGGTCGGTGGTGGTGGCCAGGCCGGGGATCCGTGCGAGGAGGGGATGGAGGGGACCGGTGATTTTGTAGAGGGTGCGGTACCAGCCGGTCTTGGAGGTGATGCCGTGGCGGGGCTGGATGAAGCCGGGGCGGAACATGTACGCGTCCAGCGGCATCGCGAGCAGGGCGTTCTCGGTACGGCCCTTGACCCGGGCCCACATCATGCGGCCGTGCCCGGTGGAGTCGGTGCCGCTGCCGGAGATGTAGGCGAAGCGTGTGCCGGGGGAGACCTCGGCCAGGACCCCCGCGGCGGCCATGGTGAGGTCGTAGGTGATCCGGGTGTAGGCGGCCTCGGTCATGCCCGCGGCGGACACGCCCAGGCAGAAGAAGCAGGCGTCGTAGCCGGCCAGGTCGGCGGCGACGGGGGACAGGTCGTGGAGGTCGTCGCGGACGATCTCGGTCAGCTTGGGGTGGCTGCGGCCGGTGGCGGTGCGGCCCACCACCAGTACCCGCGCCACCCGGTCGTCGAGCAGGCACTCACGCAGGACGCCCTGGCCGACCATGCCGGTCGCCCCGAAAACGATCACCTTCATGCCGGTCCCGGCCTCTTCGGTCACGTCCGCGAGGTTAGCGCGCCCGGTGATGTGTGAGACGAACACGCGTCGGGTATAGCGACCCCATGCTCAGCGAGATCAGTGCAGAGCTCCTGGAGACGATGAAGCGTGCGGCCAGCGTGCTGCGCCGCGCCGAGGTGCCCTTCGCACTGGCGGGCGGGTTCGCGGTCTACGCCCGCGGCGGCACCTCCAGCGAGCATGACGTGGACTTCGTCATCCGTGAGGAGGACGTCGAGCGAACGCTGGAGGCGTATGCGGAGGAGGGCTTCCGCACCGAGCGCCCCCCTGAGGACTGGCTGGTGAAGGTGTACGACGAGGACCGGCTGGTGGATCTGATCTTCCGGCCGGTGCAGCGTCAGGTGACCGAGGAGGTCCTGGCGGAGAGCTCGATCGTGCCGGTCGGCGCGCTGCACATCCCCGTGCTGTCGGCGACCATGCTGATGGAGCACAAGCTGCTGACCTTCTCCCAGCACCACTGCGACTACTCCCGTGCGCTGCCGCTGGCCCGGTCGCTGCGCGAGCAGATCGACTGGGACCAGGTCCGGCGCGACACGGCCCACTCGGTGTACGCCGAGGCCTGCCTCTACCTGCTCAGCCTGCTGGAGATCATCCCGCCGGCCAGCGAGGGCGGGGCGCACGAGAGACCGCCGCAGGAGCAAGCCCAGAACGGGCAGGCCTCGGTGCCTGCCGGAGCGGACAGGACGGGGGCATGGTGAGCGAGCCGAAGGTCGTTGACGAGTACTCCGACGCCGAGGTGCATCGCATCCTGACCGAGGACGGCACGATCTGCGAGCAGGGCATCGAGGTGATCCGCCGGGACGGGGCGGTGCTGCTGCGCGGCCAGGTCGAGACCGTGCACCGCCGGGACGCGATCGGCGATCGGGTGGCGGCGATGTTCCCGGACAAGCACGTGCACAACGACATCGTGGTGACCGCGGTCGCGGATCCGTCCGAACCAGAGGTGATCACGTGATACGCGTGGCGGCGGTCGGTGACGTGCACATGGACGTCGACGTGCTCGGCCGGTACCGCCCATCCCTGGAGCAGCTGGGCGAGCGCGCCGACGTGCTGCTGCTGGCCGGTGACCTGACCCGGCACGGCACCGTCAACGAGGCCGAGTGCGTGTCCCGCGAGTTCGGCGACCTGCCGGTGCCGGTGGTGGCCGTGCTGGGCAACCACGACTACCACAGCGACCAGCAGCACGAGGTCACCAAGGTGCTGGCCGCGGGCGGCATCACCGTGCTGGAGGGCGAGGGCATCACCATCAGCTGCCGCGACGTGAAGTTCGGCGTGGCCGGGATCAAGGGCTTCGGCGGCGGCTTCGCAGGGCGCTGCGCCAGCATGTTCGGCGAGCAGGAGATCAAGGACTTCGTGCGGACGACCGAACGCGCCGCGACCCGCCTGCAGGCCGCCCTGCTGTCGCTGGACGCGGACGTACTGGTGGCGCTGACGCATTACGCGCCGGTGCCGGACACGCTGCTGGGCGAGCCGCTGGAGATCTACCCGTTCCTGGGTTCGTACCTGCTGGGCCAGGCGATCGACTCCGCGCCCACGGCGCTGGCCGTGCACGGGCACGCGCACGCGGGCGTGGAGCGCGGCGTCACCCCGGGCGGGGTGCGCGTGCGCAACGTGGCGCACCCGGTGATCCGCCAGGCGTACAGCGTCTACCAGCTGGATGCGGCCTCACCGGCGAGAACACCCGTTTCGCAGGGTGCCGGGCGGGGTATCGACTCGCTGTCGCACGACGTCTGACGTCAGGAGATCATGATGTTCCTCCGTACCCGGAACAACGACAATGTCGCCACGGCCACGTGGAACGAGTTCCTGCACGGGCTGGGCAGCACTCGAGACGTGGCAGCCGAGCGGGCGAAGGAGAAGGCGGGGAGCGTGCGCGAGGCGCTGTCCGACACCGGCTCCGAGGCACGGCACCGTGCCTCGCTGGCCCTCGACGCGCTCGCGGGCCGGCCGGCCCCGGTGCGCTGGGGCTGGGTGGTGGCCGCCGCCGGGCTTGGCGCGCTGGCCGGCTTCGCCGTGGCGGAGCTGATGCGCGGACACCCGGTGGACGAGGCGGTCGCCTCGCTGCGCCGCCAGCTCAGCCACCACAAGGAGCAGGTGGAGGAGCACGTCGGCTGACACGCCGAACCGCCGGAACCGGGGCGGGTGCGGTGGCGCCGATGCTATTTTGCTGACGCCCCCCGTGCCTGCCGCACCGTTTCCGACGCCTTTCGGGGGATCGCGATGAAGACCGAGTATCGATTGTTCCTCGGGGTGGCCGCGTTCCTGTTCGTGACCGCCGTCGTGTACTGGTTCTGGAGCGGGGCGGCGCTGCCGCAGTACGACTGGATCGGCACCACCGCGCTGACGCTCAGCGGCCTGCTGTGCCTGATGTGCGGGGGCTACTTCTGGTTCGTCTCGCGCCGCATCGACCTGCGCCCGGAGGACCGCGGCGACGCCGAGATCGCCGAAGGGGCGGGCGAGGTCGGCTTCTTCAGCCCCGGCAGCTACTGGCCGTTCGGCATCGCGCTCGCGGCCCTGGTCGTCTCGCTGGGGCTGGTGTTCTGGATGTGGTGGCTGATCGCTGTCGGGATCATCGCGACGATCGTGGCGGCGTCGGCGCTGCTGTTCGAGTACTACACGGGCACTCGGCGCACAGCCGAGCACTGACGTCCCGGACGCGCGACAATCGAGGTGTGACGCAGTCGCGCCGGTGGAGCGCGGAGCGGAGGCGGGGGCCATGGGATTCGACGAGAAGATCCACAACATGTCGCAGCGGGTGGTCGGCAAGGCCGAGGAGGTGGCCGGCAAGGTCACCCACAACCAGCGCTGGGAGCAGGAGGGCCGAGCCCGGGTCGCCGCGGTCGACGAGGACGAGGCCCGGCAGCGGGCCAAGGATGTCGCCAAGGCGCAGGAGGCCACGGGGCACATCAGCCACGACGAGCGGCTGCGTCTGGAGCGCCGCGACGGGGCCTAGCAATCCACCAGCGGTGATGCGCAGCGGGGGTGTCCGGCGACACCTTAATACAGGCCTGTAACAGCGCCGACAAACCGCAGCCTTAACGTGGTCTCAGACGTTGTATCAAGGTCAGGTCGCCTAGACGCGGCAGAGCAGCCGCTCGGCGTACCGACCACGTCCCACGACGACACGACGCGAGGGTGACCATGGAGGACGGGCGGCTCAGCGCTCTGGACATGTCGTTTCTGTGCCTGGAGAACACCGCCTCGCCCATGCATCTGGGCGCGGTCGCGGTGTTCCACCCGGCCGACCCCGTACGCCCCGACGAGCTCGTCGCCCTGCTGGTCGAGCGGGCGGGCCGGGTGCCCCGGATGCGCCGCAAGGTCGGCCCCACCGTGCTCGGCGGCGCGGCGTGGAGCGAGGATCCGGTCTTCAACGCGCGCAACCACGTCTTCCACCACAGGCTGGAGGACGGCGGCCGGGACGACCTGGCCGCACTGGTCTCCGACCTGATGACCGCCCCCCTGGACCGCAACCGCCCGCTGTGGCAGCTGCACCTGGTCAGCGGGCTGGCGGGTGGCCGATTCGCGCTGCTGGCCAAGATGCACCACGCGCTGTGCGACGGGCAGGGCGCGGTCGGGATCGGACTCGGCCTGCTCGACGGCGGGGACCTGCTCCTCGCCGAGCGGCCGGCGGCCCGCCCGAGCGCGCCGTCGCCGCTGTCGGCGCTGGCCCGCCAGGGCGCCGATCTGATCAGCCGGCCCGAGCACGTCGTCGGCGACGTCATCGGCCGGGCCGGCACGATGTTCGACATCGCCTCGGCGATCGTGGGCCGGATGCGCGCCCCCGCGCCGACGCCGCTGCTGGCGGCCCCGTCGGGCACCCGGCGGGCCGCGTTCGTCAGCCTGGAGACCCGCGAGCTGCAGCGCATCCGCCGCAAGCACGGCGGCACGTTCAACGACCTGCTGCTCGCGGTGGTCGCCGGGGCGCTGCGGCACTGGCTGATCGGACACGACCGGCCGGTCGACGTGCTGCGCGCGCTGATCCCGGCGAGCCAGCGGGTGCGCTCGGGCGGCAGCGACGACGCCAACCAGCTCTCGGCGTACCTGTTGGATCTCCCGGTCGGCGAGCCCGCCGCGGCCCGCCGGCTCGCCCTGGTCCGCGAGGCCATGGACCGCAACAAGGCGGCCGGTCCGCGCCGGGGCGCGGGCGCGATCCCGGTGCTCGCGGGCATGCTCCCGTCGGCCCTCAACCGCCTCGCCGCCCCGTTCGCCGCGCACGCCGCGCCGCTGCTGTTCGACATCGTGGTGACCAGCGTGCCGTTGCCGCCGCTGCCACTGCACCTGGGCGGCGCACAGCTGGAAGAGCTGTACCCGATCGCCCCGCTGGCCAGCGGCCACGCCCTGGCGATCGGCCTGTCCCGCTACCGCGACGGCGTCCACATCGGCCTGTACGCCGACGGCGCCGCCCTGCCCGACATGGAGAAGCTCACCGAAGCCCTCCCGATCGCCCTGGCCGAACTCGACGCCTGAAGGCAAGGACGGGCGCCTTCTCAACGCTCCGCGTGGTAGCAGGTGCCCTTCCTGCCATCACTGTGTCGGAAGCGCGGGATGGCGAGGGTCTTGTCCGACCCGTGCACCGGGTCGCGACCGTAGGCCCGGGCGGCGGAGCCGGACGATGTCCGTCCGTCACAGATCCTTGGTGCGCTCCACCATCGCGTCGGGGGTGAGCAGCACGGGCGGCTTACCGCGGCCGCGGGCCGGCCAGGCGTAGTACTGCCCGTCGGCGAGGTAGAGGTCGAGCTGGCGCCCGATGTTGCGGTCGCTGAGGTCGACGTTGACGGAGTAGACCACGTGCGGCTGGTCGTCCATGACGATCGCAAGGCGCTTGCCGCCGTCGTAGTCGGCCACCGTGCAGTGGTGACCGTTGTACTCGAAGCGCCGGTTGATCAGACGATCGGACGACATCGGGTCCTCCGTTCTCCCCAGTTGATGTTCATACGGCCACGTCAGGGTAAGCCGAAACGGCAGCGATGCCAACAGGCTCCGCGAACCGGGCGCGATCCTCACGACCCGTACGCACCACCGCATCTCACCATGTCCGCGGACGCGGTGGGTACCCAGGGGACTCATCCGTGGTCGACACGCGTGTCGTTCACCTTCGGTGATCCCCGATATCACCGTCAACCCTGTCATAGGTATGAAAAAGTGATGTTCATGCCATTCATTGCACGTGTCCGACCGGAGGTGGCGTGATGTTCGTCTTTCCTGCGCAGATCCGCGACCTGGCGATCCTGATCGCCCGGCTCGGCATCGGCATCGTCTTCTTCGCCCACGGCTGGCAGAAGCTGTTCACCATCGGCATCGGCCCCACCGCGGCCGGTTTCAAGGCGATAGGTGTGCCGCTGCCTACCCTGTCCGCCTGGTTCGCCGGGCTCGTCGAGTTCATCGGCGGGGCGATGCTGATCGTCGGCCTGGCCGTGCCGATCGCGGGCGTGCTGCTCTTCCTCGACATGCTCGGCGCGTTCTTCACCGTGCACGTCGGCCACGGCCTGTTCGTCAGCTCCGGCGGCGCCGAACTCGTCATCGCCCTCGGCGTAGGCAGCCTCCTGCTCGCCGCCGTGGGTGCCGGCCTCTACAGCGTCGACCACGCCATCGCCGCCAACCGCGCCCCCACCACCACCCCCCACGGCCCAACAAACCTTCCCTGACCCCGCTGCCCGGTTCGCGCAAGATCGAGACGATCTTGCGCGAACTGTTGCGTATATGACCGGTTCGCGCGTGTCGTCCCCACCGTTCACGCAAGATCGTCGGGGGTGGGGGCTGGTACGGTGCCGGGGTGGGTGAGGGTGACGGGCAGGTTGTGGTGGTTTATACCGACGGGGCGTGTTCGGGGAATCCGGGGCCCGGCGGGTGGGGGGCGATCCTGCGGTACGGGGGGCACGAGCGGGAGATGTGCGGGGGTGACCCTGGGCCGACGACGAACAACCGGATGGAGCTGACCGCGGCGATCTCGGCGCTGGAGGCGCTGACGCGGCCGGTCAGCGTGCAGCTGCACACCGACAGCACGTACGTGCGCGACGGCATCACCAAGTGGATGCACGGGTGGCGGCGCAACGGCTGGCTGACCTCGGATCGCAAGCCGGTCAAGAACGCCGACCTGTGGCAGCGGCTGGCCGAGGCGGTGGCGCGGCACACCGTCGAGTGGCGCTGGGTGCGGGGGCACGCCGGCGACCCCGGCAACGAGCGCGCCGACGCGCTTGCCAACAAGGGCATGTCCGAGGCGCGCGCGGCGGCCCGCTGACCGGCCTCAGACCACCAGGCTGGCGTATCCCGGGTAGTTGACCACGAAGCCGTCCTTGTCGACGGTCAGGTCGGCGGTGAAGCTGCCCGAGGAGTAGCGGATGGTGTCCGCGCCGATCACCGTGTACGTCTGCTCCACCGGGATGACCTGCAACGACGGCACCCGGATCCAGGCCATCGGCACGGTGTGCGTGGTGCCCGGCTCCGCTCCGAGCAGCCCCAGCCGCCGGATCGGCAGCGTGTTGGTCAGCGCGGTGGCCTCCAGGTCCACGTCGAGCACCCCGGCCAGCCGGCCCGGGTCGACGATGCCGGGCAGCTGTACGGACCCGAACTTGCCCTGCTCGCTGGTGGTGACGCGCCACGAGTTGCCCGAGCGTTCCAGCCGCACCTCGCGCTGCCAGCCGGCGCCCTCGGACTCGACGGTCACGGTGTCGGTGGCGAAACCGTCCACCGTGGTCAGCTGGTAGCGGCAGGCGTGCGGCACCGGTTCGGCGGCGACCACCTGGCCGTGGGCTAGCAGTTTCTCGGGGCGCAGATCGACGAGGGCGATGTCGGTGCCGACCTCGACCATCCGGTCCCACAGCAGGGCGCGCGGCAACGGGCTCATGCCCTGAGGTTAGTGACGCCGCGGCGCTCGTGGGGCGGAATCCCTCGTTCGCGTCCACAGTGCTCGGCCCGCGAAGAATTCCGCCAGGTAATCTTCACGGTCCTGAATGTTTCTGACAGCATGTGCGCACCCACCCCACACCCCCGTGATGGAGCCCACATGGTGTTCCCGCTCCGCGCCGCCATCCCCCTGCTGGCGGCGCTCTCGTTCGTCCTGCTCGGCACGCCCGCGCACGCCGCCGCCCCGGCGTACACCGCCCTCGGCGACTCCTACGCCTCCGGCACCGGCACCCGCGAGTACTTCGACACGACCTGCCAGCGCTCGAACAGCGCCTACCCGGTGCTCGACGCCGCCCGGCTCGGCGCCACCCTCACCTTCGCCGCCTGTGCCGGGGCGAAGATCCCCGCCATCCTCAACGGACAGCTGGGCAGTCTCAACGCCGACACCCGCTACGTCACGGTGAGCGCGGGCGGCAACGACATCGGCTGGTCCGCGGTGATCGTGCAGTGCGCCAAGCCCTGGCCGTACACCTGCTGGGGCGACATCGACAAGGCCGAGACCTACATCCGCAACACCCTGCCCGGCCAGCTCGACCAGCTGTACACCCGCATCCGCACGCTGGCCCCGAACGCGACCGTGGTCGTGGTCGGCTATCCGCGGCTGTTCAACGGGGAGGAGTGCAACGCCATCGCCCGCATCTCGCCCGGCGAGCAGGCCGAACTGAACGCCGCCGCCGACCTGCTGGCCACCACCATCAAGGCGCGCGCCGCGGCCCGCGGTTTCGGCTTCGTCGACGCGCGCGGGCCGTTCACCGGTCACGCGGTCTGCGATGACGTGGAATGGCTCAACGGCACGTCCTGGCCGACGGGAGAGTCCTACCACCCGAACAAGGCCGGGCACGTCGGGTACGCGGGCGTGGTGGAGGCCGCGCTGCGCGCCTGACGTTCATCGAAGTGTGTCCTCGCGCAGGCTGGTGCGGCCGACGACGCCGCACTAACCTGCGCGGGTGGGCAGTAGGGTGAACTACGCCGTGATCCGCGACGGCTCGCACACGCTGTACTTCCACGGCGGCGGCGCCGGGGACAGCCTCGACTATCTGTTCGCGCCGGGCCCGGACGTGGTGCTGCGGTGGATCGCGCAGCTGGGCGAGCAGGTGACCGGCGAGTGGCTGACCGACCCGCTCTGCACGGGCGGCGTGCTGATCGACACCGACCGGCGTGTGCTGCTGCTGTTCGCCAACCTGCTTGGCGACTACGCCTACCGCGCCGCCGTGCTCGACGCCTTCCGCCGCACCTGGCCCGGGTGGGAGATCCGCTGGGCCTACGACGGCGTCGCAGACCTGATCACGTACGTCGGGGGCGACCCCGCCGCGGCCCGGGTCCCGCTGGACGCGCCGCGGCTGCCGCGCTACGACGGCCACGACCCCGAGCTGCCCCTGACGGCCCTGGTCACCGTCGCAGGCGAGCAGGGCTGCCGGGCCTACGGGCTCAGCCCCGACCTGGCCGACGCGCAGCCGTTCCGGGCAGGCCCCGCGCTGGTCGACTGGCTCGCCGCAGGGGAACCGCTGGAATGGTGCGACGAGATCCCCGGCACCGGGCTGCACCTGGACCCGGCGACCCGCACCGCCGGGCTGTGGAGCATCCGGCCGTTGCGCGGGCTGCGGGAGGCTTGGCCGGCGCTGTGGCCGGGGTGGACGCTCGACTTCTGGGGCGACGCGCACATCCGGCAGGTGGCGCTGTGCCCCGACGTGCTCGACGAGGTGCCGCCGGTGCTGGTCGAGCCCGGCCTGCGTGAGCTGGCGCGGCGGCTGGTCGACCTGTGGCCGGTGCGGTCGGCGCTGGCCGAGGCCGGCCTCGACGTGGATCAGCTGTACGTCCGCGATGTCGGCGGCATGCGGGCGATGCTGGACGTCGGGCTGACCGCCGACGAGCTGGCCAGGACCGTCGACGCCGTCATGGGGCGCTGAAAACCCCGGTGTGCGCCGCCGGGCGGCCGGTACGCTGCGTCAGCTGGAGATCATTTCTGGCGGGCTCGTGGAACGGCCCGCCTCAGGCAGGGAGTAAGGCGATGGGGCAGGCACTGGTCGTGGGCGACCGGATCGAGGTGCTCCTGCTCAAGGAGGACCGGGAGAAGATCCGCTACACCGCGGACGTGCTCGCCGACGACGGCGCGCACCTCGTGGTCCGGGCCCCGTGGGCGGGCACGCAGGCCCGCGACTTCGGCTTCGTACGCTTCGAGCAGGGCGACGTCTTCACCGAGCACTTCTGGCGCGACCGCTGGTACGCGGTCAAGGAGGTGCGTGACGCGTCCGGCAGCCGCAAGGGCTGGTACTGCGACGTGACCCGGCCGGCCGTGCAACGCGGGGGCGTGATCGAGGTCGTGGACCTGGACCTCGACCTGTGGGTGCCCGCCGACGGCGGCGCGCCGCTGCGCCTGGACGAGGACGAGTTCCTCGCCAGCGGGCTGCCCGAACGCGAACCCGGCACCGCGGCACGGGCCTGGCAGGCGCTGGCCGAACTGGAGGAACTGGCCGCCGACGGCTTCGCCGGCCTGGGCTGACGCGGCGCGGGCGGCTTTGCGGAAAAGTTGCCCGAGGGCTGGGAACCGAACCGCGACCGGCGCGGTCACAGGGGCATGAAGGCTACGACTCTTGGACTTCGGGTGGCGTTCGCGTCGCTCGTGCTGCTTGCTGCCGGGTGTGGGCGTCCGACCGACGCCGCCGACGGCGAGGGCGGCGGCTACTCGTTCCCCGGTGGCGACACGGTCGCGCTGCGCGTGGACCACGTCGGCGGCTTCGTGCCCGCGACGGTCAACCTGACCCGGTTGCCGGCGGTCAGCGTGTACGCGGACGGCCGTGTCATCACCCAGGGGCCCACCACCCTGGAGTACCCCGGCCGGGCGCTGCCCAACATCCAGGTGCGCCGCGTCTCCACCGGCGACGTGCAGGCACTGGTCGCCAAGGCGGTCGAGGCGGGCGTCGGCCAGCCGACCGACCTCGGCACCCCCGGCGTCACCGATCTGCCGAACACCCGGATCGTCGTCACCACCGCCGACGGCGTAAAGAAGACCGAGGCGTACGCGCTGCTCGACGACATGACCAACGCCGGGCTGACCCCCGCCCAGGAGCAGGCGCGGCGCAAGCTGCTGGATCTGATCAAGTCGCTGACCGACCTGGACACCTCGCTCGGGGCCGGCAAGGTCGGCCCGGTCGAGCTGTACACCCCGACCAAGGTCGCGGCCGTCGCCACCGAGTGGCAGGACTCGGGCGCCGGGGTCGACGCCGGCCCCGCCGTGGCCTGGCCGGGTCCGGCCCTGCCGGGCGCATCGCTGGGCGAGGGCCTGAACCTGGGCTGCGTGGTGGCCGACAAGGAGGCGCCCGCGGTGCTCGCGGCGGCCGCCAAGGCCACCGCCATCACGCAGTGGACCTCGGGCGGCAAGAACTGGACCGTCACCCTGCGTCCGCTGCTGCCCGACGAGACCGGCTGCGAGTCCCTCGGCAAGTGACCGAGCCGCCCGCGGCCCCGTAGTCGAAGCTCCGTCCAGGCTGCCTCCCCGGCCAGGACGGAGCTTCGCCCATCCGACCCGTCGCCCGTCCGCAGCGTCCACACGCACCGCACCCCATTTTAAATAGACGATGGCCTATTTCATCGAGAAAATGTGCATCATTCTCGATGAGATAGGCCATCGTCTACGCGTGGCGGTCGCGGACCGGGCGCTGGCGGTTGCGGTGGTAGAGGAGGGCGCCGGCGGTCAGGAGCAGGGGCCAGAGCAGGTACCAGCCGGTGGCTGCCAGCAGGCCGACGACCGCGATCAGCGCGATCATCGCGTGCTTGCGGGCGGCCGAGCCGCGCGGCAGCAGCCGCAGCGCGGACGCCGCGCCCAGGGCGTACACCGCGACGAACGCACCCGTGGCCAGCAGCACCAGCGGCTCCGCCCCGGTGCCGGTGAGCGCGACCGCGGCCATGGCCACCGCCGACAGGCCGGAGGTGACGGCGAGGCTGCGCCGAGGCACGTCACCGGCGCTCGCGCCGCGGGCCAGCCAGGCCGGCAGCGCGCCGTCGCGGCCCAGTGCCGCGCCGAGCTTGGCGGCACTGCCGTAGTAGGCGTTCATGGTGCCGAAGGTCAGCAGCAGCGCCGCCGCCGCGGCCAGCGCGCTCGCCGGGCCGCCGAGCCCGATCGCGAGCAGCCGGGCCAGCGGCGCGTCCGCGGTGGCGTCCGGACCGAGCACCAGGATGCCCGCACCGGCCACGGCCAGGTACAGCACGCCCACCACCGCGACCGCGATGGCGGCGGCCCGGGGCAGGTCCCGCTCGGGCCGCCGGAAGTCCGCAGCCAGGTGCGTGATCGCCTCCCAGCCGGCGAAGCTCCACACCAGCAGTGCGGCCGCGGGCGCGATGGCGAGCCAGCCGTGCGGCGCGAACGGGCGCAGATTCGCGGTGTCGCCGTGCGGAGCGGCGCTGATCACGGCGGTCAGCAGCAGCGCGACCAGCAGCACCGCGAGCACCAGCTGGACCCGGCCGGAGACGGTGACGCCGAAGATGTTGGTGACGGTGACGGCGATCATCAGCACGGCCGCGGTGAGCAGCACGGTGCGCTGCCCGCCGCCGAGCGCGGCCTCGACGTACGCCCCGGCGAACATGGCGGCGGCGGGGGCCCCGGCGGGCACCGCGAAGTAGAAGCACCAGCCGATCGCCCCGGCGGCCCGGGGGCCGAAGGCGAGCCGGACGTAGGTGGAGACGCCGCCCGCGTCGGGGTGCCGGGCGCCGAGCGCGGCGAAGGTCATGGCCAGCGGGATGGACAGCAGTACCAGTCCCAGCCAGGCGATCAGTGAGGCGGGTCCGGCGGCCTGGGCGGCCAGCGCGGGCAGTGCGATGACGCCGGTGCCGAGCACCGCGCCGACGTAGAGCGCCGCGCCCTGGGCCGTGGTGAGGCGTCCGGCGTGCGGAGGGCCGGCTGCGGTAGGGGCCTGCGGCCTGGCGATGGTCTCGGTCATGCCTTACAGCCTGTCCTGTGCGGGGTGGTCACAACAGTGGCAGGAATGCCTCCGTGCGATAGGATTCTGCCATGAAGCGGCACGTGGTCGCGCTGGCGCTGACCGACGACATTCCCGTGTTCGAGCTGGCAGTGCCGTGCGAAGTGTTCGGCATCGACCGCTCCGATCTGGTGGATCCCTGGTACGAGCTGCGCCTGTGCGCCGCCGAGCCCGGCCCGCTGTCGGTGCGCGGCGGTCTGACCGTGCAGCCGCGGCACGGCCTGGAGGGGCTCGCCGACGCCGACACGGTGATCATTCCTGCCTGCAACCGGATGGTGCAGTGCGGTCCTCCCTCGGCCGTCGTCGACGCGGTGCGCCAGGCGCACGCCCGGGGCGCGCGCATCGCCTCCATCTGCAGCGGCGCGTACGTGCTCGCCGCGGCCGGCCTGCTCGACGGTCGACGGGCCACGACGCACTGGATGAACATGGTCGACTTCGCCAACCGCTTCCCCGACGTGAAGGTCGACCAGGAGGTGCTCTACGTCGACGAGGGTGACGTGCTCACCTCGGCCGGCACCGGTGCCGGCATCGACCTGTGCCTGCACCTGGTACGCAACGACTTCGGCGCGGCGGTGGCCAACGAGGTGGCCCGGCGCATGGTGGTGCCTCCTCATCGCGAGGGCGGGCAGGTGCAGTTCGCCCACCCGCTGGCGCGTGGCGAGGCCCGCTCGGAGATCGCGCTGGTGCTGGACTGGGCCCGCGACCGGCTCGACCAGCCGCTGACCGTGGCGGACCTGGCCCGGCAGGCGCACCTGGGTCCGCGCACGTTCGCCCGCCGGTTCCGCGACAACCTCGGGGTAAGCCCGCTGCAGTGGGTTCTCGAGCAGCGCATCCGCCGGGCGCAGGAGCTGCTCGAGACCACCGACGAGCCGGTGGAGCGGATCGCGCTGCGCACCGGTTTCGGCTCGGCGGTCAACATGCGCCAGCACTTCCGCCGCTTCACCTCGATCTCGCCGCAGACCTACCGCCAGACGTTCCGCCGCCGGACGTCTGCGCCGGGCAAATAACAGTTAGCAAACTTTAAGAAAGGACCCCACGAGATCGTACGGCCACCGGGTCGAGGCCGGTATGAGAACAACGTGGAGGACGGCCGCGCTGGTGGCGCTGGCGGCGATGGTGATCGGCACAGGCGCGTGCGGCGGGGAGCCGCAGACGCCACCCGATCCGGCCGCGGCGGCACGCCAGCGTGTGCTCGACGACGCCGACGCGCCGTGTGTCACCGACCGCGCTCAACTCGTCGTGATCGAGAACGTCAAGCATGACCTGACCGTCGCGTGGCAGACCGGGCAGGGCGACACCGGCGTCGTGCTGCTGCACCAGTTGGACGCCGGGCTGTGCCAGTGGTCGGGCTTCGCCGGGCTGCTGGTCGAGCAGGGGCACCGGGCCCTGTCGGTGGACGTGAGCTCCCGCGACGCGGTGGAGTTCGCGCAGGCGGCGGTGGCACACCTGCGCGCGACCGGGGCCAAGCGGGTCTTCGTCGTCGGCGCCTCCCGCGGCGGCACCATCGCCCTGGCCGCGGCGGCGGGCGTGACCCCGCCGGTGGACGGTGTGGCCAGCCTGTCCGCGCCGACCGTGTACGACGCCGACGCCCGCGCCGCGGTGGCGAAGCTGTCCGCACCGGTCATCATCGCGGCCGGCGCCGGTGAGGCCCGGTTCGCCGACGCCGCCCGCGAACTGCACCGGCTGTCGGTCTCACCGCACAAGAAGCTGGTGCTGCCGGACTCCTACCAGCACGGCGTCGCCCTGCTCGACGGCGCCATGAACACGCTGCTGCTGGCGTTCCTGGCCGACCCGCCCGCCGCCACCGGATAGCGCCGTCTCCCGTTGGCCCACCACCGGCGCATCCTCACGCGCGCGACATGGCGCGGGAACGGTGGACGGCCGCGTCCCGGGGTGGGAGGCGGCCGTCCAGGCGGTGTGGAGACGGCTCAGGAGAGCAGCTTCTTGACCGCGGCGTTGATCGAGGCGGTGTCCGGCGACGCGTACGACTTCAGCGTCTCCTTGCTGTAGGTCAGGAAGGACGGGCAGCGGTTGGCGGGCGCGTTGACGGTGCCGCCGTCGCCGATCTTCTCGCCGGTCCTGGCGTTGTGGAAGGTCAGCGTGTAGCGCGAGGACATGTAGTCCACGGTCAGCTTCGTCCCGTCGCTGGCCTTGATGTCGCACTTCTTACCGGAAGCCTCGCTGCCCTCGACGTAGGCCAGGCAGCCGACGACACTCACCTGCGCGTACTCCGAGGACTTCGCGTAGTACGACGCCCGCGAGTCGAGGGACTTGGAGCTCCAGCTGGTCGGCCGGGCCGGGCTGTTGCCGAAGACGTACGCCTTGGCCGAGGCCGGGGCAGCGTACTCGGCCGCATTGAGGATCGAGCCGCCCTGGCACACGTCTTCGAAATCGCTGGAAGAGTCCGCGGTGATCGCGTTGTTGTTGCCCGGCGGCGCGGCCGTCGCGGACGTCCCGGGCGCCGAGCTGCGCGTCGGCGTGGTCGGGCTGATCGGGTCGTCGTCGTCGGCGGCGTTGGCGATCAGCGCCACGCCGACCCCGCACAGGATCAGCAGCAGCACCAGAACGCCGGCGACGATGCCGATGATGAGGCCCTTCTTGGACTTGGCCGGCGGCTGCGGCGCGTAGCCGGGCTGGCCGTAGGGCTGCTGACCGTAAGCCGGCTGGCCGCTGTACGGCTGCTGGCCCGGCGCGCCGTAGGACTGCGGGCCGGCGGGCTGGGACGAGACCGGCTGGGCGTACGGGTCGCTCGGCGAGCGGTACGGGTCGGGCTGGCCGGGGGGCTGGGCGTAGGGGTCGCTCACGTGTGATCCATTCACCTGATGTGCAGAATTCAAACCAACGTCTGAGGACCGTAGAGTCCTCGCGCCACCGGTCGCGACTTCACGCCGACGTCGAGGTGGCCGGCAGTCACCCATGGGGTGTAACGGCGACCGATCCGGCATGGCGTCGGACCGCGTTGCTCCGCGGGAACGTAAGCGCAGTTCGCCGCCTTTGCGGACGTGCCGCCCGGTGGGGATCGGACATACCCTCACCGCCGCTCGGCGCTTTCGTGACCGTGCTCCACCGGATCGGCCACAGGTGACAGAGATCACGCCGGTCGGAGAGGTTTCTTCCAACCCGTGGGACGCCGGCTACGAGAGTTGAGACGGCTCGGCGCTCCGCAGGCTGCGGATGCCAGGTGCCCGCCGGGGTCGGTCAGGAGCCGCCCCACGGGTTCAGGGCGCCCGTGGCGTCGCCACAGGTGGCGCTGACCCAGCCCTCGGGCCTGCCGTAGTAGTTGGTGGTGGTGGCCCGGCGGCTGCCGTCCTCGTCGACGTTCGTGACGTACAGGCCGAAGACGCCGCGGCCGTCGGCGCTGTCGAAGGTGCAGTGCACCGTGCTGCCGGGCGCGAACCCGTCCAGCTGCACGCCGATGTAGGCGCACGCGGACCCGGAGCAGTTGTCCGCGCGGGGGTTGTCGCCGCGGAAGACGGTGACCTTGGGCTGCGCCCCCTCCTGGAACGGCGGCCACTTCACCGCGGCGGCCAGCGACAGGTAGGCCAGGACCGTGCCGACGACGGCGGCCACGATGGTGACGATCGCGCTGGTCCGCTTCAGCGGGGTGGGGGATTCCGCGCTGGACATCGGCTACTCCTGGTGACGAAGGGCTGCGCAGATGGTACGCAACCGCTGCTGCCAGCCGTTCGGCCAGGTGGTCCGTCCACCGGGGACGGGAGAGCGGCAGGCGCCCCGTGGGAAGGCGCCTGCCGCTCCGATGTGGTGGGACGGTACGCGTCAGCCGAGGCCGTTGCGCATGGCGGTGATCAGCTCACCGTTGGTGGTGTCGCCGGACAGCTCCCAGAAGAAGCCGCCGCCGAGACCCTGGTTGTTGGCGTACGACATCTTGCCGCCGATGGTGGACGGGGTGTCGTAGCTCCACCAGTTGCTGCCGCACTTGGCGTATGCGGTGCCCGCGACGGTGCCCGTGGTCGGGCAGGTGTTCTTGAGGACCTTGTAGTCCTCGATGCCCGCCTCGTAGGTGCCCGGCGCCGCGCCGGTCGCCGAGCCGCCGGGTGCGGCCTGGCTGACGCCCGTCCAGCCGCGGCCGTAGAAGCCGATGCCGAGCAGCAGTTTCGCCGACGGCACCCCCTTGCTCTTGAGTTTCTGGATGGCCGCGTCCGAGTAGAACCCGGGCGTGGGGATACCGGTGTACGAGGTCAGCGGCGAGTGCGGGGCGGTGGGGCCCTGCGCGGCGAACGCGCCGAAGTAGTCGTACGTCATGACGTTGTACCAGTTCAGGTACTGCGCGGCGGCGTTGTAGTCGGTCGCGTCGATCTTGCCGCCGTTGGTGCCGTCCGCGGTGATCGCGGCGGTGACCAGGTAGTTGCTGCCGAACCTGTTGCGCAGGGCCTGCGACACGTTGCGGAAGGCCAGCGGGCCGCTGCTGTCACAGGACAGGCCGCAGGCGTTCGGGTACTCCCAGTCGATGTCGATGCCGTCGAACACGTCCGCCCAGCGCGGGTCCTCGACCAGGTTGTAGCAGCTGTTCGCGAAGGCGGTCGGGTTCTGCGCGGCCTGGGTGAAGCCGCCGGACCAGGTCCAGCCGCCGAACGACCACAGGATCTTGATGTTCGGATACAGGCGCTTGAGCTTGCGCAGCTGGTTGAAGCTGCCGCGCAGCGCGCCCGCGTCCCAGGTGTCGGCGACGCCGTCGACGCTCTCGGCCGCGGTGTAGGCCCGGTCGTAGTCGGCGTAGGCGTCGCCGATCACGCACTGGCCGTTGGTGACGTTGCCGAACGCGTAGTTGATGTGGGTGAGCTTGCCCGCCGACGCGCTGGTGGCGATGTTCTTGACGTGGTAGTTGCGCTGGTACACGCCCCAGTTCACGAAGTAGCCGAGCAGCTTCTTGCTGCCGGGCGGCGCGGTCGGGCCGGACGGCGACGGCTGCGGCGGCGACGACGAGGGGGAGGCGCTGGGCCGCGGCGAGCTGGGCGCCACGGTCGGGGTCGGCGGGTTGCTCGGCGGGGTGCCGGGGCCGTCCAGGGAGAAGTCGTCGGCCTGGTAAGCGGCCTGGCCGTACCAGCCGTGCACGTTGACGGTCAGCGAGGTCTGCCCCGCGGCCGTGGTCAGGTTCAGGCTGAGCTTGGTCCAGGCGTTGGCCGAGGCCGGGTTCCAGGTCTCGGTCCCGCCGGTGTAGCCGAGGTACACGTATCCGCCGCCGCCGCGCACCCAGGCACTGAGTACGTACGCGGTGTTGGGCAGCACGGTGACGGTCTGGCTGCACTGGGCGTGGTTGCCGGCGTTCGGCGAACCCTGCAGCGCGCGGGTGCCGGCGTGCACGGGGGTGGTGACGACGCTGCCGAGCCCGGCGCTGCAGCTCCACGGGGACAGGCTGCCGGTCTCCAGGCCGGGGTTGGCGATCAGGTTGGCCGCCGAGGCGGCGGATGAGATGGCCAGTGATGCGCCCATCGCGACGACGGTGGCGGCTGTGGCCGCGAGTATCCGGGTGCGAAGGCTCTGAACTGGGCGTTTCATGAGCTACCACCTACCTTGGGGGTGCAGGCTGACTTCATGTAATCGCCAACATAAATTAAAGAAACCTAATAGTAAAGACAGGTTTCAATGATTCATTACGCTGCGTTCGCGTAATGGTGATCGACAGTGGTCACCGGCTGCCCGGACAAGGCAGCATGACAGGGTGCAAGCGATGAACGAGAGCGTCGCGGAGCTCGCCGCGATGATGGCCGAAGGCGGCGTGGCGGTGCTCAGCGGCGCCGGGCTGTCCACCGAGTCCGGCATCCCCGACTACCGCGGGCCGGACGGGGTGCAGCGGCGCCATGCGCCCATGACCTACCAGGCCTTCACCCGCGAGCCGCAATCCCGCGTGCGCTACTGGGCGCGCAGCCACCTCGGCTGGCGGACCATCGCCCGCGCCTCGCCCAACGCCGGCCACCAGGCCGTGGCCGCACTGCAGCGGCACGGCCTGCTCTCCGGCATCGTCACCCAGAACGTCGACGGACTGCACCAGGCCGCGGGCGCCGAGGGCGTGATCGAGCTGCACGGCAGCCTGGACCGGGTGATCTGCCTGGGCTGCGGGGAGGTCACGCCGCGCGCCGAGCTGGATCGGCGGCTGCACCGCGCCAACCCCGGCTTCTCGGCCCGTATCACCGCCGTGCACCCCGACGGCGACGTCGAGTTCGGCGACGACGAGCTGGCCGGCTTCGGCACCGTCGACTGTGCCGGCTGCGACGGCGGCCTGCTCAAACCCGACGTGGTCTTCTTCGGCGAGACCGTGCCGCCCGTACGCGTCCAGGAGTGCTTCGACCTCGTCGAACGTTCCCGTCTGCTGCTCGTGCTGGGCTCTTCCCTGACGGTGATGTCCGGCCGCCGCTTCGTCATCCGGGCGGTCAAACTCGGCATCCCCGTTGCCATCGTCAACCGCGGCACCACCCGCTCCGACGCCCAGGCCACCCTCACCGTCGACGCGCCGCTCGGCCAGGCCCTCCCCACCCTCGTCCACCGCCTCGCCGGCCGCCGCCTCACCGAAACCCTCGCCTGAGCCCGCCCGCCTGCGTCGATCATGAACTTATGGGCAGGCTCGACGGCGGGTCGCCGCCACAAATTCATGATCAACGGGTGGGTGGAGCGGCGGGCGGCAGGTAGCGGTCGAGGAAGCGGTTGCGGAACTTGCCGGCGGGATCCAGCCGGGCGGCCAGGGCGGTGAAGTCGGCCAGGCGCGGGTACTGGGCGCGTACCAGGCCGGGTGCGACGCCGAAGACCTTGCCCCAGTGCGGCCGTGCGCCCAGCGGGACCAGGCGGTCCTCGACGGCGCCGACCACCGGAGCGACCGCGGCCTCGTCGGCGATCCAGGTGAAGTGGAACGCGATGCTGTCCCGGCCGTGCGCCGGGCTGAGCCACAGCTCGTCCGCGGCGATGCTGCGGACCTCGGACACCTGTACCACCAGCGCGATCCGGTCGGCGATCCCATCCAGCGCGGCGAACGCCTCCAGCGCCCGGGAGCGCGGCACGAAGTACTCCGACTGCAGTTCGTCGCCGGCGCTCGGGGTGAAGTCGAGCCGGAAGTGCGGCAGCCGCTCGTGCCACGGGCCCGGCACCCCCTGCTGCGCCGTGCAGTGCACCGGCGACATGGTGACGATGGGGTGACGGGGGCCGTCGGCGGGCCGCGCCCCGAACAGGTCCCCGCTGACGGGTGAGGCGTCGGCGCGCTGCTTGAGCCACACCTGTTCGACGTCGGGCCCGCGCCAGCGGGTGAACAGGCTGACGCTGTACGCCGCCCCGAACACCTCGTCGAAGTGCTCCTCCAGCGCGGCGCGCGGCAGGTCCTCGTAGACGTGCTGGCGCACCTCGAAGGTCGGCACCACGTCGAGGATCAGCGCGGTCACCACCCCCAGCGCGCCCAGTGACACCACGCTGCCCGGCAGGTCGGCCGCGTCGACCGTGATCAGGTCACCGTCGGCGGTGACCAGCTCGATGCCACGGACCGCGGTGGCCAGATTGCCGTTGCGGTCGCCGGAACCGTGGGTCCCCGTGGCGACCGCACCCGCGATCGAGATGTGCGGCAGCGAGCCCAGGTTGTGCAGCGCGTACCCGTGGCGGTGCAGGTACGGCGCGAGCTCGCCGTAGCGGGTGCCGGCCGAGACCCGGACCGTCGAGCGCTCGCGGTCCAGCTCGGCGACCCGTGGCAGCCGGGCGACAGTGACCAGGTCGTCGGCCGTGTCGGCGATGCGGTTGAACGAGTGCGCGGTGCCCAGCGCCCGCACGTGGCGCGCGCCTGCGACGGCGGCCCGCAGCTCGTCCACCGTGGACGGGCGGTGCAGCCGGGCCGCGCTGAAGGTGACGTTGCCGGCCCAGTTGGTCCCGTCGGTGGCCATGACACGTGAGCCTAGATCACATCCGTCCCCGCCGGGAACGGTCGCCCGGATTGAGGCGGCGCCGGAGGGCCGCCCGCCCGACGCCCACACCGGCAGGCGGGTGCCGTCCGCGCGGGCCATCCTCCCGCCCCTGCGGCAACTCGTGAAGACTCGCGCACGGGGACGCTTCGGAAGGCGCGAGTCTTCACGAGTTGCGGCAAGGGGGTCTGTGGGCGGCGTCGTCGGAGAGGTCGACGACGCCGCCCGGTGCTGACACCGTCCCAGCCCCGGGACGGTGTCAGGCCGCGATGCCGCCGGCGCTGATCACATCGCGGTACCAGAGCGCACTGTCCTTCAGCAGGCGCTGCTGGGTGTCGTAGTCGACGCGGACGATGCCGAAGCGTTTGCCGTAGCCGAACGCCCATTCGAAGTTGTCCAGCAGCGACCACACGAAATACCCGCGCAGGTCGGCCCCGGCGGTCATGGCCTCGTGCGCCGCGGCGAGGTGTGCGCGCAGGTAGGCGATGCGCTCGCCGTCGCGGACCCGGCCGTCGGCGTCGACCTTGTCGTCGTACGCGGCACCGTTCTCCGTGACGTAGAGCGGCAGGTCCGGGTGCCGGCGGTGCAGGGTGGTCAGCACGTCGCGCAGGCCGGTCGGGTCGACGGTCCAGCCCATCTCGGTGCGCGGGCCGGGGGTCTGGTGGAACGTGATGTCCTGGCTGGCCGGATACACCGAGGGCTCCTCGTTCGGTGTCGTCGCGGCGCTGACCAGGTCGGGGGCGTAGTAGTTCACGCCCAGCGCGTCGATCGGCGCGGAGATCACGGCCAGGTCGCCGTCGCGCAGGAAGGACCAGTCGCTGACCTCGGCGGTGTCGGCGATGACGTCGGCCGGGTACGTCCCCGTCATGATCGGGTCGAGGTAGATGCGGTTGAGCAGGCCGTCGATGCGCCGGGCGGCGTCGCGGTCGGCGGCCGATTCGGTGAGCGAGCGCACTGCGCCCTGGTTGAGGGCGATCGACACCTGCGCCGACGGCACCGCGGCGCGCAGCGCCTGCACCGCCAGGCCATGGCCGAGCAGCAGGTGGTGTGTGGCCACCAGGGCGTCGGCGGGGTTGCGGCGGCCGGGAGCGTGGAAGCCGGCGCCGTAGCCCAGGAACGCCGAGCACCACGGCTCGTTGAGGGTGCACCACAGCTGCACCCGGTCGCCGAGGCGCGCGGCGACGACGGCGGCGTAGTCGGCGAAGCGCAGCGCGGTGTCGCGGGCGGTCCAGCCGCCGCGGTCCTCCAGGTGCTGCGGCAGGTCCCAGTGGTAGAGGGTGGCCGCGGGTTTGATCCCGGCGGCCAGCAGCTCGTCGACGAGCCGGTCGTAGAAGGCGATGCCGGCCGGGTTCTCCCCGGAGCGCCCGCCCGGCTGCACGCGTGGCCAGGACACCGAGAACCGGTACGCGGACAGCCCGATCTCGCGCATCAGCGAGACGTCCTCGCGGTAGCGGTGGTAGTGGTCCGCGGCGACGTCGCCGGTGTGGCCCTCGGCCACCAGGCCCGGGGTGGCGCAGAAGGTGTCCCAGATCGACGGGGTGCGGCCGTCCTCCGCCACGGCGCCTTCGATCTGGTACGCGGCGGTCGCCGCACCCCACCAGAAGTCGGGGGGAAACCGCAGCTCCTTGGCGGTGGCTGCGGCTGGTGCCTCGGTCTGGGTGGGCATGGGTTCCCTTTCGTGGAAACGGGCCGGTGCGGAGAGCGCGCCGGGAAACGCGGTGGAGAGCGCTCTCCGAATGAGTCTCAGGCTCCCGGCAACGGCCCGCCGATGTCAAGGGCGAATGACCGCGAGGCAATGAGGGAATCGATGAAGCGGCTAACAAATACGTCTCATGCGGACAGTTCGGCATCGTCGGGGGTCGCTGTCTTGACAGCGGAGAAATATCGGCGTAACACTCGGAGAGCGCTCTCCACCTCACGGCCCTCCGGCCGGAGCTCTCCCCGTTGCAACAGGTAGGAGCCCCATGACCCCCGTCAGTCACCGCCCGGGTGCGCGGCACATCGCCCGCCGCTGGCGGATAGCCATACCCATCGCGGTCACCACGGTGATCTCGTCGCTCGCGCTCGTGATCCCGTTCACCAGCGCCAGCGCCGCCGACTCGCTGATCTCGCAGGGCAAGCCCGTCACCGCGTCCTCGGTCCAGGGCGCCGACCTCGCCGCGGCCAACGCCGTGGACGGCAACTCCGGCACCCGCTGGGGCAGCCAGTGGAGCGACCCGCAGTGGATCCGGATCGATCTCGGCCAGACCGCGTCGATCAGCCAGGTGATCCTGGAGTGGGAGGGCGCGTTCGCGCGCTCGTTCCAGATCCAGACCTCGGCCGACGACGTCAACTGGACCCCGATCTACACGACCACCACCGGCCCCGGCGGCACGCAGACCCTCAACGTCACCGGCTCCGGCCGGTACGTGCGCATGCACGGCACCGTGCGCAACGCCGGCTACGGCTACTCGCTGTTCGAGTTCAAGGTGATCGGCTCATTCGGGTCGGCTCCGAGCCCGAGCGCCAATCCCGGCGCCTGCGGCACCACGAACGTCGCCCAGGGCAAGACGGCCACCACCTCCTCGGTGGAGAACGCGGGCACCCCCGCCTCCGCGGCCGTCGACGGCAACGCGGGCACCCGCTGGTCCAGCCTGTACAGCGACCCGCAGTGGCTGCAGGTCGACCTCGGCAGCACGCAGAGCATCTGCCAGGTGGTGCTGCAGTGGGAGGGCGCGTACGCGACGGCCTTCCAGCTGCAGACCTCGGCGACCGGCACCGGCGGCTGGACGAACATCTACAGCACCACCACCGGCCCCGGCGGCACCCAGACGCTGAACGTGGGCGGCAGTGGGCGCTACATCCGGATGTACGGCACCACCCGCGCCAACGGTTACGGCTACTCGCTGTGGGAGTTCAAGGTGTTCACCGGCGGTGTGGTGACCTCCCCGTCCACCTCGCCGAGCACCGGCCCGTCGACCAGCCCCAGCCCGTCGGGCAACTGGACGACGGTCTGGGAGGAGAACTTCGACGGCGCGGCCGGCACCTCGCCGAGCGCGGCGAACTGGCTCATGCGCACCGGCACGCAGTACCCGGGCGGCGCGGCGAACTGGGGGACCGGCGAGGTCGAGACCGCCAGCAACTCCACCGCCAACGTCTACCTCACCGGTGACGGCAAGCTGAACATCAAGGCGATCCGGGACGGCGCGGGCGCGTGGACCTCGGGCCGGCTGGAGACCCAGCGCACCGACTTCGCCCCGCAGCCGGGCGAGCTGCTGCGCTTCTCCGCCGTCATCCAGCAGCCCAACGTGGCCAACGGCCTGGGCTACTGGCCGGCGTTCCGGGCCACCGGCGCGGCGTACCGCGGCAACTACAACAACTGGCCGGGCGTCGGCGAAACCGACATCATGAGCGGGGTCAACGGCCGCAGCCAGCTGTCGAACACCCTGCACTGCGGCACCGCCCCCGACGGTCCGTGCGGGGAGTACAACGGGCGCACCTCGGGCCTGGCGACCTGCCTCGGCTGCCAGACCGCGTTCCACGAGTACGCGCAGGTCATCGACCGCACCAAGACCGACGAGGAGATCCGCTTCTACCTCGACGGCCGGCAGACCTGGGTCGTGCGGGAGAGCCAGGTCGGCGTCGCCGCCTGGCAGGCCGCCGTGCACCACGGCTTCTACCTGCGGCTCGACCTGGCCATGGGCGGCCTCTACCCGAACGCCATCGCGGGCGAGACCGTGCCGACCGCGGAGACCACCTCCGGCGGCGTGCTCGCCGTCGACAAGGTCACCGTGTCGAGGCAGACCGGCAGCACCGCACCGGCGATGACCGACCCGGCGATCCCGGGCGGCCCGAGCGTCGTGCGCATCACCGGCACGCAGGGCAACTGGCAGCTCCAGGTCAACGGCGCGCCGTTCCTGGTCAAGGGCCTCACCTACGGCCCGCCGCAGGGCGCCGCCGACGGTTACATGCGCGACCTGAAGAACATGGGCGTCAACACGATCCGCACCTGGGGCGTGGACGACACGCAGACCCCGGTGCTGCTGAACACCGCGGCCCGGCAGGGCCTCAAGGTGATCGTCGGGCACTGGCTCAACCAGGGCGCGGACTACGTCAACGACACCGCGTACAAGAACGCGGTCAAGGCCGAGATCGTGGCCCGGGTCAACACGCTCAAGAACAACCAGGGCGTGCTGATGTGGGACGTCGGCAACGAGGTGCTGCTCACCATGCAGGACTTCGGGCTGCCGGCCGCGGAGGTCGAGGCGCGCCGCAACGCGTACGCCGCGTTCGTCAACGAGGTCGCCGTGGCGATCCACGCCGCGGACCCCAACCACCCGGTCACCTCGACCGACGCGTGGGTCGGCGCGTGGCCGTACTACAAGAACCACTCGCCCGCGCTGGACGTCTACGGCATCAACTCCTATGGCGCGGTCGGCGGCCTCAAGCAGGCCTGGATCGACGGCGGTTACACCAAGCCGTACGTGCTCACCGAAGGCGGCCCGGACGGCGAGTGGGAGGTGCCCAACGACGTCAACGGGGTGCCCCTGGAGCCGACCGACCTGCAGAAGCGGGCGCAGTACACGGCGAGCTGGAATGCGCTGCTCAACCACCCGGGCGTCGCGCTCGGCGGCACCGAGTTCCACTACGGCCTGGAGAACGACTTCGGCGGCGTCTGGCTCAACACGCTGACCGGCGGCTGGCGCCGGCACGGGTACCACGCCCTGAAGCAGGCCTACAGCGGCACGCCGTCGGCGAACACCCCGCCGGAGATCACCAGCCTGACCCTGTCGAACCAGACGTCAGTCCCGGCGGGCAGCCAGTTCACGCTGTACGTAGGCGCCAGCGACCCGCAGGGCGACCTGCTGCGCTACAACATCATGTACAGCAACAAGCACATCAACGGCAACCGCGGCTTCGACAACGTGCGCTTCACCCAACTGGGCGGCAGCAACGAGTTCTCGGTGACCGCGCCGCAGCAGATGGGCGTCTGGAAGATCTACGTGTACGTGTTCGACGGCCACGGCAACGTGGGCATCGAGCAGAAGTCGATCCGGGTCGTCGCGCCGACGGTGCCGGGCACCAACATCGCCCAGGGCCGTCCGGCAACCGCGTCGTCGTACCAGCCGACCGGTACCAACGGGCCGCAGCTGCCGTCGTACGCGGTGGACAACAACTACGGGACCCGCTGGGCCAGCGAGTGGCTGACCACGGCGTGGCTCCAGGTCGACCTCGGCTCGGTGAGGACCTTCAACAACGTCCTGCTCGGCTGGGAGGCGGCGTACGCCAAGTCCTACCAGATCCAGGTCTCCAACGACGGGACCAACTGGAACACGGTCTACTCGACCACCGCCGGCAATGGCGGGTTCGACATCCTCCCGGTCACCGCGACCGGCCGCTATGTCCGTATGAACGGCTCGGAACGGGCCACCACGTACGGCTTCTCACTGTGGGAGTTCGGCGTCTACCAGAGCTGACGCCGGACCGCTCACCGGGTGCGGCGGGTGGAGGCATCGACCCGCCCGCCGCACCATCACCTGCTCGCCGTCGCATGATCGTTCGACTCGCCAGGCACGTGGGCGTATCTTGAAGCGCCACTCGCCCACCTGCCTGGCAAGCCGGGCGATCCCGTCCCCGCGCGGGCCTGTTCGGCCGGGAAAAGCGCCCAAGTCCGTGCAGGTGGGGAGCGGAGAGCGCTCTCCCTTTGTGCTATAAAGACGTTCATGACCAGTGACCAGACGCCGGCACAGCGGCTGCCGACGCTCGAGGACGTCGCCCAGGTGGCGGGCGTGTCCAGGGCCACCGTCTCGCGGGTGATCAACAACATCCGCAACGTCGACCCGCAGTTGCACAAGGTGGTCTGGGACGCGGTCACCGCCACCGGATACGTGCCCAACCGGGCTGCTCGGTCGCTGGTCACCGGTCGTACGGGCGCGATCGCGCTGGTCGTCTCCGAGGCGGAGAACCGCGCCGCGGACGACCCGTTCCTCGGCCGCTTCTTCTCCGACCCGTTCTTCGGCCGGGTGGTCGGCGGCGTGCTCAGCGTGCTGCGGCCGTCCGGGGTGCACCTGGCGCTGGTGCTGGCCGGTGACGAGGACGCCTGCGCCAAGGTCGTCTCGGATGTGCGCCAGGGCCAGGTCGACGGCGTCGTGGTGCTGTCCCTGCACCCGCACGATCCGCTGCCGCGTCTGCTGGCCGACGCGGGTGTGCCCGCGGTCCTCTACGGCCGCCCTGCCGCGCCGATGCCGATCAGCTACGTCGACGTCGCCACCTACCAGGGCGCGAAGCTGGCCGCGGACCATCTGGTCACGCGTGGCTGCCAGCACGTGGCCACCATCTCCGGCTCGGTGGACATGCCGGCCGGCGTGGACCGCCTCAACGGCTTCCGCGAGGCCATGGCCAAGCAGGGCGTGGCGTACGTGCCCTCCTATGACGGCGGTTTCACCCAGGAGGGCGCCGAGCGCGCCATGGAGCGGCTGCTCGCCGAGCACCCCGAGGTGGACGGCGTCTTCGTGGCCAGCGACGTGATGGCCCAGGGCGCGATGATGGTGCTGCGCGAGGCCGGCAAGTCCGTGCCGGACGACGTGGCCGTCATCGGCTTCGACGACAGCAGCGCGGCGCTGGCCAGCCGTCCGCAGCTGACCACCGTGCGCCAGCCGGTCGAGGACATGGCCGCCGAGATGGCCCGCCTCCTGCTCACCCGCATCGACCAGCGCGCCAACCGCACCACCAGCGTCATCTTCGATCCCGACCTGGTCCAGCGCGCCTCCGCCTGACCCACCGTCCCGACCCACCGGTCCGCGTTGGATCATCGTTTCCCGTTGATCATGAACTTATGGCGCGATTCGCCGGTGTGTCGCGCCCTCAACTTCATGATCAAATTTCGTTGATCGCATCGACCGGTCTGCCGTAACCTGCGCGGATGTCGGTCCCTGTAACAGCACGGCAACTGACTCTTGACAGGACTGGGCGGCGGCGCGATGCTCTGGCGTGGGAGAGCGCTCTCCGATAGAGCGCTCTCACGAAGCTCCTCAGCACGTTACCCCAAAAGAACGCACCATCCCTTCCTGTGTTTGGAGGAAAAGCATGCGTCCAGCCCTCAACGGCGCAAGCCTGCGCCGCCGCGCCGTCACGGTCGCGGTTCCGCTGCTCGCTGCCGCGCTGGTCATGACCACGGCTGCCTGTGGTGGCAGTGACGACCCGGCGAAGCCGGGTGAGAAGGTCAAGCTGACCATCGCGACGTTCGGCGAGTTCGGGTACAAGGACTTGTACAAGGAGTACATGGCCGCGAACCCGAATGTGGAGATCGTGGAGCGGATCACGAAGGCCGAGGATCACCACAAGAACCTCGCCGCGCACCTGGCCACGAACACCGGTGCCGCTGACATCGAGGCGATCGAGGAGGGCTGGGCCGGGCAGTTCACGGCGAACCCGGGCAAGTTCTACAACTGGAACGACTACGGTGCGGGCGAGATCAAGTCGCAGTGGCCGGCGTGGAAGTGGCAGCAGGGCTCGTCGGCCAAGGGTGAGGTCGTCGGCCTCGGTACCGACGTGGGCGGTATGGCGATGTGCTACCGCCGCGACATCTTCGAGAAGGCGGGCCTGCCGACCGACCGTGAGGCCGTGTCGAAGCTGTGGCCGACGTGGGAGGAGTACATCGCCACGGGCGTGAAGTTCAAGAACGCGAACATCAAGGGCTCGTCGTGGATGGATGGTCCGACGATCATCTACCGGTCGATCCTGGGCCAGCAGGCCGTGGGTATCTACGACGGTGACAAGGTGGTCGTGGAGAGCAACCCGGGTGTGAAGAAGGCGTGGGATCTGACGATCGATGCGATCAACAAGGGTCTGTCGGCGAAGATCGCGCCGTGGTCGGCTGACTGGAACGCGGGTATGGCCAAGGGCAGCTTCGTGACCCTGGCGTGCCCGTCGTGGATGATGGCCTACATCCAGAGCCAGGCCAAGGACTCCTCGGGTAAGTGGGACATCGCTGCGGTTCCTGGTGGTGGCGGTAACTGGGGTGGTTCGTTCCTGACGCTGCCCAAGCAGGGCAAGAACGTGGCCGAGGCGGCGAAGCTGGCCAAGTGGCTGGTCGCCCCCGAGCAGCAGGCGAAGGTGTTCCGTGCGCTGGGCAACTTCCCGTCGACCGTGTCCCTGTACGAGGAGGCGGTCATCAAGGACTTCAAGAACCCGTTCTTCAACAACGCGCCCGTCGGTCAGATCTTCTCGAACTCGGTGAAGACGATGGTGCCGCAGTACATGGGTCCGAAGTCCGGTGACATCAACACGGCGATTCAGAATGGTCTGACCCGTGTGGAGCAGGGCAAGCAGAAGCCTGACGAGGCCTGGACGCAGTCCCTCAAGGACGTCAACGCGCTTCTGTGAACCGTGCCGGGTCCGGCCGTCGCGTGACCGCCGCGGCCGGGCCCGGCCCCACCTGCCCGAAGGGACCGTTGGCCGGACATGAAATCCCTGCTCTACCGCCTGGACGTCAAGGGCTCGCCCTATCTCTATATCGTCCCGTTCTTTTTCCTTTTCGCCGCGTTCGGGATTTTCCCGTTGGCGTACACCGCGTGGGTCTCCATGCATGAGTGGAGCCTGCTGGCCGAGACGCATACGTTCATCGGTCTGCAGAACTACAAGGATCTGTTCGCTGACGAGTATTTCTGGAACGCGTTGCGTAACACGGCCCAGATCTGGGTGCTGTCGACGGTTCCGCAGTTGCTGATGGCTCTGGTGTTGGCGCATGTGTTGAATCAGCGGTTGCGGGCGCCGACGTTCTGGCGGATGACGGCGGTGCTGCCCAACATCACGTCGGTGGCCGCGGTGGCGATCATCTTCGGGCAGATCTTCGGCAAGGACTACGGCCTGGTCAACTGGATCCTGGAGTCGTTGGGTCTGGGGCGGATCGACTGGCAGGCCGGGACGGCGTCGTCGCAGATCGCGATCTCCGTGATGATCATTTGGCGGTGGACGGGTTACAACGCGCTGATCTACCTGGCCGCGATGCAGGCCGTGAGCAAGGACCTCTACGACGCCGCGTCCCTGGACGGGGCGAGCAGTTTCCAGCAGTTGACGCGGATCACGGTTCCGGCGATCCGTCCGACGATCATCTTCACGGTGATCATCTCGACGATCGGTGGTATGCAGGTCCTGGCCGAGCCGCTGCTGTTCGGCGGTGCGTCGGTGACGGGTGGCAGTGACCGGCAGTTCCAGACGTTGTCGCTGTATCTGTACGAGGTGGCGTTCTCGCGGTTCGACTTCGGTTACGCCTCGACCGCGGCGTGGGCGATGTTCGGCATCATCGTGATCGTCGCGGCGATCAACTACTTCCTGACCAGCCGCCTGCGGAGGTCCTGATGACCACGACCACCACCATCCCCAGGACCGTCGCGACGACGGAGGAGAAGAAGGCGGTCCGGCGTCGCCGGTCGTTCATGGCCGACCGGCGGCCGGGCAAGCTGGCCTACCTGGCGCTGGCCGCGCTGGCGCTGTTCTCCGGGTTCCCGCTGTACTGGTCGCTGGTCGTCGCGTCGCATGACAACGGCATCCTGGGGCAGGTCCCGCC
>NZ_VIQO01000032.1 GCF_007483665.1 Catellatospora sichuanensis | reverse complement strand
GCGAACTCATCCGCACCAACGCCGACCAGACCATGACCATCGACCCCTGCAACCTGCAGCTGCTCTACCAGGGCCGCTCACCCAACTCCGGCGGCGACTACGGCCTGCTGCCCTACCGGCCCGGCCTACTGACACGGCAACGTTAGGCGTGACGCAGTTCCGGCACGCGTCTTTCTGACGTTCACCGGCATCGGCGCACACCGCATCGGTCGAACGTCGTCACCCCTCCCGATCGGGATCGGGTGGTCCGCGCCGGGCGGGCTCGGCACCAGGCCGAGCCCGCCCAGCGGGCCGCCGAGCAGCCCGGATCGTCCTGCTGTCCGGACGGGCTTTCGCCGCTGCGGGCACCGCCCTGTCGGTCGGGCAAACCCACAGCCGCTCACATCGACCGACGCTGCGGCCATGCACGGCGTGGGTGTCCACCGGACGCGTTGCCCACCGTCCCGCCGGTCACGGGTTCGGCCAGAGCCGACGCACGTCTGAAACCGGCAGAACGACGCTGCGAGTATCGGCGTGGCATCGGTGAACATCGTTTGCAGACGGTCCGTTTTTCGACGTCCATCGGCCGTCGCCTGGCTACGCGCTAGTCGACCAGGGCTAGGAACGCAGCAATCAATTCCTTGCCGATGGTCATGAGCCCGATCACGAGGCCAACCGCCAACGAGGCGGTCTGTAGCCGGTCAGGTGTGCGCGAGGCGGGTTCGGCCGCCGGTGCGGGCGACCCTGCCGTCGTCAGTGAGGGCTTGATGGCAACGACGGTCGGCACCGCCGGCGTGGTTACCGGGCCCGCAGGCGGGTGAGGCGGTGCCGGTTCTGCGGGTGCCTGAAGCGGCGGCTCCGGGGCGAGGTGCGACGGTGGTTCGTAAGTCTGCTTGGGCATTGGCGCCGTCGGCTGGACAACGGTCTCGGATACGACCGTCCGGCTCGTGCTCAGGTCCTTCCGCGGCGGCCCGTCGACGACGTTCGGCCTCGAGACGGCCACCCCGAGGGCCAGCGAGGCCATTGCTCCGAGGATCGTCGCGCCGATCACCGCGGCGTGATAACTGCCGGGCGCGTACACGGGGTACGAGTCGAAGCCGGCATATACGGTGACGGCCGCTCCGAGGACGCCCGCTACCGCAGTGATCGCGCGCCGTTCGACGCGCATCCGCCCGTTGGCAGCGGCGCGCGTGCCGGCAGCGAGAGCCACCGCACCGAAGGCCGTCGCCAACACCCGGAACACCGACTTCTCGTCACTGCCGATGTACAGCGGAAGCGTAAGCGCGAAGCTTGCCAGCGCGAGCAGTCCGAGGGCGCCACTGAGGCCGGCCAGGCGGAAGCCGTACGCCAGCAGCAGGACGCCGACACCCACCAGCGAGATGACCAGCGCAACCAGCGACACCGGGGTAACCCAGGAACTCGGTAGCCACCACCACACCTCATGGTGCGTGATGACTACGCCCAGCCCGGCGACGAACAGGGCGCCGCCGGTCACCCGGACCGCGACCTCCCCGCCGGCAGAGGCCGCCAGCAGGCAGCCGGCGGCCAGAGCCAGCAACGCGAGCGCCGCGACCACCCCGGCGTCACCGCCGCTCTCGTCGATTCGCCAGCCGGCTGACAGGCCGACCGCAGCGAGCATGACCAAACCGAGCCCGACCCATACCCGACCGACCACGGCCGCCTCCAGACCACAAGGTGTGCATTCTCGTGACAGTCAGTCTGTCGACCTTGCTGCTGGCGGACAAGACACCATTCGGCGGGCGGCGCTGTCGTTGCAGAGGCGTCGCGCCGCAGCCGACCCCCTAGAAGATTCATGCGACCAGGCTGCCGTCGCGGTTGCCGTCGCACCGCGTTGACCTGGGTTCGAGCAAGGATCAGCGGTCTACCAGGCAACGTTTGTCGCGGTCGCAGAAGTACAAAGTGGCCCCGTTGAGGGTTGTCATTGAACCGCGACATGGGAGCCCGACCTGCGGCCGGACTCCCATCACGACCGGGCGACGCCGGCCGTGGTGTCCCGCAGATCGGGCAACTGGTGCGCCTGGCCGTCTCGCTGCGGGACGATCCCGCTCCCTTACTCATGCATCGACCTCAGCCACAGGTCCAGGTTGAGCGTGAACTCCAGACCGGAGCGGGTCGCGGTGTCGGCGCTGCCACGGTCCAGGCGCGTCCGCACTGCGTGGGGCCAGCAGGTCGGGCAGCCAGCGCGTCAGGTGCAGGGCGCTGTCATCGGCATGGGCTGCCGGGCACCCGGCGCCGACTCACCCGACACGCTGTGGCAGCTGCTGCGCGCCGGACACGACGCAGTGACGCCCTGTCCCCCCGACGGCGCGCCAGACCGGGCCGCCGCCGGCGCGTACCCTCCCATCGGCGGATGTCGCTCAAGCCTTCACCAGGCGGGCGGCCGGTGCGGTGCTGGCGACAAACAGGCGTCCATCACCGCCGAAGGCGAACGGGGAGCTGGTCCCACCCCGGGAGAAATGCCTGTTCAGGCGGTGAGACCGGATGGATTCGGGGGTGTTTATCGGTCACATACCGGGTACGGCATCCGCGACACAGCACATACGGGGGTGGAGAGATATGAGCGCCAATTATGAGGCCGGACCCGCTCGCGACGGGCCGGTCGGTGATCCGCGGCCGTCGGAGACCATCGAAACGTATCGCGTCGGCGAGCAGCGGGAGATGGTGGTCACCCGCGAACGTGACCGCTTCGGCGGGATGAAGTTCGGCTCGGCCTTTTTCGGCTGGCTGACCGCGATGGGCACGGCGGTGCTGCTGACGGCGCTGCTGGCTGCTGCCGGAACGGCGATCGGGCTCGCGGCCGCGGACAACAGCGTGGTGCAGGACGCCACGACCGCGGTCACCGACACCGCCACGTCGATCGGGATCGCCGGCATCATCGCGCTACTGGTGGTCCTGTTCGTGTCGTACTACTGCGGCGGCTACGTGGCCGGCCGGATGGCCCGCTTCGACGGCGTGAAGCAGGGCGTCGCGGTGTGGCTGTGGTCGATCCTGATCGCGGTCGTGGTGGCGGTGGCCGGGGCGATCCTCGGTGACCAGTACGACGTCCTGTCGCGGCTCAACGGGTTCCCGCGGCTGCCGGTCAACGAGGGCGACCTCACCGCGGCCGGAATCGTGACGGCACTCGTGCTGGCGGCGGTGGCGCTGATCGGCGCGGTCCTCGGCGGTCGCGCCGGAATGCGCTACCACCGCCGGATCGACCAGGCAGGGCTCAGCCGGTAACCGAGCGGGTGGCTGTTGCCGCCCTCCACGTGATGGGGCCTGCCCATCAGGCGGGCCCCATCCGTCGAGTCTGACGGATCGGCGAACGGGACGCGGCGTCGGCGCTCCCGGCGACCGCAAGTCTGCGCCAGGAGTGCGCAGTGACGCCGATGGTCAACAGGTCGTTCTGCGCGCTGCGGCACACGCTCGACATGTCACCGGCGGCAAGCACGGTCTGAGCCAGCCAGGCGATCAGGCCCGCGGCCATGAGTGCGGCCTGTGCCTCGGGTGGGGCGGTTGCGCCGGCTTCGCGCGCTGCACCGACTCCGGCGGACGACCGTATCGTCGGGTCATGGCGAAACTCGATCTGGTGACACGCGGCCTGCTGCATGACATCGGCGTGACCTTGCATCCACGGGGCTTTCGTGGCTCCGGTGCGGTGTGGCGGCTGATTACGCCCGAGGGTGTCGCCGTTATTCACAAACAGCCGTCGGAGCGGTCACAGCCCACCGCGAAAAGGTTCTACATCGATACCGCGGTGGCCCCGAAGGAGTGGTGGGAGTGGCTGGCGTGGAGGACCGGGCAGACCCAGCCGATGAACAAAGCGAGCGAGATCTACGGCATCGGCCTCATGGAACCCCGGGTGCCGTGCCCCCACCCCGCCGACAGTGACCGCGAGCGCTGGCAGGTGACAGCCGACACCGATGTGGCTCGGCTGCGCGCCGATCTCCTCACCGGCGTGACGCGGGCAGCGGATCGGCTGGTCGAACTGCTGCAGCCAGGCCGCTACCTGGCCGAGCTGAGCGCATTGCCCGACAAGCAGATCGGCCATTGGCCACCGTTGGTCATCCTGCTCTCCGGGCGAGGACCATCGCCGGAACTGGATGCTGCCTGCGCCGGATTACGCGAGGCTTTCGCCGAGCGGCCCCGGGCGGCCGAATACGTCGACGAACTCATCGGCTGGGCGCATGCCCGCGCGTCGCGCTGAGCGCTGGGGCGCGGCTCCGAGATGGGACGGGTCCACAGCCGCGGCAACGCGGCCGTGGACGCTGCGGGTACCCGGCCGGGTCGGCCGTCGTCGCGGACCAGACGGCGGCTGATAGACGGTACGTATGCTGTCAGGCGACTTCGGGCGCTTCTCGCGCACCGCGCTGCCGTCGCCTTCGACCACCCGCTGACGCGCCTCCCGCAGTGTCGACATCACCGGATCGATGTCGCGTCCCACTTCAACGCGGCTGACGCGCCGCGGCGCAGCCCGGTGCCGACCGGCAGGCGCCACATCGCGGCTGCGTCAGGACTGCAGGAAAGTCAGCAGGTCGGCGTTGATGGTGTCGGCATGCGTGGTCGGCATACCGTGGGGGAAGCCTGGATACGTCTTCAAAGTGCCGTTCTGCAGGAGGTCGGCCGACAGCGGCGCCGAGTCGGCGTAGGGCACGATCTGGTCGTCGTCGCCGTGCATCACCAGCACCGGAACCGTGATCTTCTTCAGGTCCCCGGTGAAGTCGGTCTGGGAGAACGCGACGATACCGTCGTAGTGGGCTTTCGCGCCGCCCATCATGCCTTGGCGCCACCAGTTCTCGATGATCGCCTCGGAAGCCTGCACGCCGGGACGGTTGAAGCCGTAGAACGGGCCCGAGGGCAGCGCGCGGTAGAACTCGGACCGGTTCGCAGCCAGCTGTGCTTGCAGGTCGTCGAACACGCTCTTGGGCAGCCCACCGGGGTTGGCTTCGGTCTGCACCATCAGTGGCGGAACCGCGGACATGATCGCCGCCTTCTGCACGCGGCTCTCGCCGTGTCGGGCGATGTAGTGCACGACTTCACCACCGCCGGTGGAGTGGCCCACGTGTACGGCGTCTCGGAGATCGAGGTGGGCGGTCAGCGCCGCCAGGTCGTCGGCGTAGTGATCCATGTCGTGACCATCGGACGTCTGGGTGGAGCGCCCGTGTCCCCGGCGGTCATGTGCGATGACGCGGTAGCCGTGGTTCAGGAAGAACAGCATCTGGGTGTCCCAGTCGTCGGCCGACAGGGGCCAGCCGTGGCTGAACACGATCGGCTGGCCGGTGCCCCAGTCCTTGTAGAAGATCTCCGTGCCGTCCTTCGTCGTGACCGTTCCCACCTGGTGCCTCCCGGTACCAAAAGCACATGAACAACTACTCAGCGTAGTCGCCGGCGGGGTGCCCTGTGGTAATTACGCCTACCCAGGGAGCGCAGCCGGACCATGCGATCCACTCATCCGGCGCGCTGCATCCGGTGGGTGTGCCCTCGGCCCGCGGCGGGTCGTTTGCCGCTTCGGCCGCAGAATCACGTGCCGGTAGCCGATAGCCGAGACCTCGGCGCCGCGGGCTCAGCGGCCGCGAAGCCGCTGCAGGTCCTACGGGCGTGGCTCGAGTCCGAGTGCCGTTCGAAGACCATGTATGACGGTGGAGCTGTCAGCGAGTCGGCTCTGCCTGATGAGCAGGGCTGTCGATACGGGAAACGCCGTCCTGAACTCCGCCATGAGCTCGGCGGCGGCAACGCCGGTCGACTCCCCTGTGCCGAGTATGCGGTCGGCGGTCGGCTCGTCGAGAACGTACACCCAGACGCGGTAGATGCTGGGGTTGTCGGTCAGGCCGGGGCCGGCCACCGTCGTCTTCGGCTCGTACCGCCGGGGCAGGCGGGGCGCCGGGCAGCCGAAGTCGAGTACTCCGGCCGGGCTGTAGTGCGCTCGGCCGTAGGCGCTGTGCCAGTGCGGGTCCTGGCGAATCTGATGCAGCGCAGCGAGGAGCGCCTTCCGGCTGGCCTCCCGCCCTGCGGTTGCGGACTCGGGTCCGGCTTCGACGCACAAGCGCAGCGCGGACCGGTTGGTGACCAGCAGTCCGCTGGTGGTGTCCAGATGCGGGTGCCCGTTGTCGTGGTCGGGGTCCAACGCCAGGGCGATCCCTGCGGCGGCCATCGCGACCGCGACGGCGGCCGTCAGCACGGTCAGCAGGCGTACGCGCAGCCCACCTCGGGCCATGGCAGGATCTCCTTGCTGCGGGCTTCAGCCCATGAGGTTGACGACGGACTGGTAGTCGGCAGCACTGGGATACCAGTTGGTCCAGTTCCCGCAGGAGTATCCGACGATCGTGCTGTGCATGATGCTGGGCAGGTTGCAGTTGCCGTTGTCGTCTGCCAGTCCGAACACGTGGCCGAACTCGTGGTTGATGAACGCACGGCCCACGTTGTCGAGCCTTCCGCCGGAGCTGAAGACCAGGTAGACGTAGGTCCATTTGCTGTCGTAGTGGCCGTGGTCGGCGTTCCAGACAGGATTGTCGTGCACCACGCAGTTGTAGTAGCCCGTCGGTCCGCCGCAGGTGCCGCTCCAGTCCCAGCCGTAGTGGACCTCGATCTCGATGGTGGCGCGGGTCGAGGCGGGATAGGAGCTGCAGTTGCTGTTGGCGGCCCACAGATCGATCCGCCAGTTGCCCGACCCGTCCCAGACTTTGCCCGAGCCCATCTGGGTCAGGGTCTGGTTGACGAAGGACCGCCCGGAGCTGTGGCTGATCTTGGACGTGTCATGTGACTCGACGCAGAACTGCTCGTCGTTGGCACCGGGGCCGTCGGCGTTGGTGGACGCGTAATGCATGTTGTGCTGGTGCTTGAGCGAGCTGGGGTTGGGGTGCGAGGCGTACACGGCGCCCGCCGGCATCAGCACCGCGGCAGCGAAGACGGTCACCCACAGCAACGGCACCCAGACCGGAAGCCGTTCCCCGGAAGACTGGCTTGTCGCCATCAGACCTCCCTGGCCCCTCGCGAACATCGGCAACTAGCAATGGTTGAAGAAGTTTGCCAGTTTTGCAAGAGGTAGCTGAACAATCCTTCATCGGGTTGGGCGGACCATGCCTGCTCGTCGCCGTGGGAGCAGGACACTGCTGCACTGACCGATCGCATGCAAACTCGTCCTGGAAAACGGACCGACGTAGTGCCAACCGCTGCGACGGCTCACGCACGCGGGTGGGCCCGGCCGCTGTCGGGCACGCTCTACTGGCCGGCAGACCTGTGGGACTCGATCAGCGAGCGACGACAGCCCGGCCGCGCAGCTGAGCCGGCTGAGGCTGGGTGAGCCGTTCGCCTGCGTCTTCGGCCGGCGACGATCGGGGCCACGCCTTGCGCTCGTGCCTCCGTACCATCGCAGGGTGCGCCTCGTCCTCGACATGGAGACTCGCGACCCAGACGACGTTCTCACGCTCTGCCTGGTGGCGACCCATCCGGCGGTAGGCTTGGCGGCCGTCACCGTGAACCCGGGTACGCCTGCGCAGCTCGGCGTGGTCCGCACGGTACTGGATCGGCTCGGTGTCCAGGTGCCGGTGGGTGCCCGGGTCGCGGACGGCGGTGGCGACGCGGTCTCGCCGTTCCACCACCGCTGGCTGGGGGACACACCGCGCGCCCGGCCGGACGGCGTGGCACACGAGGTGCTCGCCCGGGTGCTGACCGACGATCCGGACACCGTAGTGCTCACCGGCGCGCCCCTGCACAATCTGCGGCTGCTGCTCAACAACCATCCAGCCGTGGCTGTCCGGCGCTGGGTCGCGCAGGGCGGCTTCGCGGGCGACAACATCGTGCCGGCGGCGGATGTGCTGGACAAGTTCGCCGGTTCGGTTACCCGCGAGTCGTTCAACTTCGGGCACGATGCCAAGGGCGCCCTGCTCGCGCTCGCGAGCGAGCGGATCGGCGAACGGCGCCTGGTCTCCAAGAACGTCACGCACGGTGTGGCCTGGGACCAGCCGCTGCACAGCCGCATCGCGGCGCGTCCGGATCTGACGGCGGGTGCCCGACTGGCAGTGGAGGCCATGGCGGTCTACCTGGCGGAACGACCTGAGGGCAAGCTGCTGCACGACCCGCTGGCCGCGGCGGCCGCAATCGATGCCGCGGCCTTCCGGTGGGTGGAGGTCGAGGTCTTTCGTGAGCGCGGGCTGTGGGGTGCCCGCCCACAAGCGGACACGCGAACATTCATCACGGTGGGAATCGATGCAGAACGAGCACTGGGCGCCCTCCTGGGTGGCCCTACCGCCGGGCGGTCCGGGAAAGGTGCGATCTGATGTCGGCTCCGGCGGCATTTGCAGCCGCCGCCCTCCCCGTCGGAGCACTGCGGCTGGAGCGTGCGTCAATGCCGCGGCGACGTGCATCCACCGCGGGGCATACGGCCGCAACTGGACAGCGCCGGCGTCCGGCTTGGCGACCTCGTCGCCGGCGTGGTAGCTGATCACCCGGCGACGGCGGCGACCGGCTGACTCCGGCGTACCCGGGCTCAGCCTGTCGCGCGGGTGCGTCGCGCGGCGACGTAGCGGCGGATCTTCTCGGAAGTTCCGCAATCGTCCATGCTGCACCAGCGGCGACTGCGGTTCTTGCTCTCGTCGTTGAAGAGAAAGCGGCAGCCTCCGCATCCCTTGATCCGGTCGAGTGCACCGGTGGTGAGAAGCTGGACCGCCGCGTGCACCACCGGCCGCAGCGGCCGGTCGAGAGACTGGTCATCCCGCCAGGTCCATCCGAACGTGCTTCCTCGATCGAGCCGTGCGTGACCGAGTGCGTCCGCTTCGTCGTCTCGCAGCCGGTCCAGCACGGACGTGCTCAAGCTTTGGTTGGCAGCCACTGCCCGGAACACCTCGTCGAGATCGTCGCGGCTACGCAGCGATCGCGTAAGGGCGGCGTGAGCGCCATCCGGATCGTCGCGGGACAGCCGGCGCAACGCCTTCGCCTCCGGCTCGGTGAGTGCGCCCGCATACGCGCCCCAGGCGACCAGTTCGGGGTAGCCAGTCAGCGCGTCGTCGTCCGGGGACCCGACGGGCGGACCGGTACGGGTGTTGATGAAGTCCAGTGCGAGGTTGCCGCCTACCAGGCGCATCCGCGTCACGTCCGCAAGTGTTTCCATTGAAACCGACTTTACCAGTTGACCCGCATTGAAGGACGTCGTTAACATGTTTCCTGCGTACGTAATTTAGCTGGTAACGACGGGAGGGCCTGATGAGACACGGGCGGGCAGTGGGAGCGCTGATCGGCTTGTCCGGAGGGACGTTCCTCTACACCACCGCCGAGGCGCTGCCGATCGGGCTGCTGGTCCCGATGGCGATGGACCTGGCAGTCTCTCCGTCGCAGGTGGGCATGCTCGTCACCGCCTACGGCGCGGTGGTGATGATCGCCTCGGTCCCGCTGACAGCGCTGGTCCGCCGGGTCCCGCGCCGACGGTTACTGTCGGCGCTGCTGGTCGGCTTCGTCGTCAGCAACGCGATCACGGTGCTCGCGAGCACCTTCACGCTGCTACTGGCGGCCAGGATGGTCACGGCCACGACCCATGCGCTGTTCTGGGCGGTAGTGGTGCCGGCCGCCGCCGAGCTGTTCCGACCCGCACTACGCGGGCGGGTGGTCGCGGTCGTATTCGCCGGTGGCACCGTCGCGTTGGCCCTGGGGGTGCCCGCGGGTACCTGGCTGGGCGAGCGCGCCGGGTGGCGGGCCTCGTTCCTGGCGGTGGCCGGGCTCGGCGCGGTCGTGCTCGTCGTGGTGGCCACCCTGCTGTTCTCGACGGGGCCTGAAGAGGGACATGCCGCCAGGGGCGCGACGCCCGACATCCGCCGCTTCGGGCTCCTGGTGGCAGTGGCCGTCCTGGCGACCGCCGGCGCCATCGTCGCCTACACCTATGTCGCGCTCTTCGTCACCGAGGTCAGCGGGTTCTCCGTCTCGTCGGTCGGGGCCGTCCTGCTGGCGCGTGGCATCGCCAGCGTGCTCGGCATCCTCGCCATCGGCGCGGTACTGGACCGGGGCCCGTGGCTCGCACTGGTCGCGACCGTCGCGCTGCAATCGGCGGCGCTGCTGGGGCTCTACACCTTCGGCCATCGGCCGGCGGTGTCCGTCGGCTTGATCGCGCTGGCCGGACTGGCGTTCGCCGCGTTCACCGCGGCGCTCGGCGGCCTCGTACTGCAGGTCGCACCCGGTCGCTCCGACCTCGCCGCCGCCACGGTCTCCGCCGCGGTCAACGTCGGCATCACCGCTGGCGCCTTCGTCGGCGGCCTCACTCTGCCGAGCCACGGCGTGCGCAGTACGGTGCTGATCGGCGCCCTGGTCGGCGTCGTCGCTCTGGTGCTGGCTCTCGGCGAACGATTCATCCCACCTGCGACCGGCTCACCGGAAGGACAGCACCGTGTGGAGTCGGTCAAGGGGACGCCGGTCAAAGCGACGGCATGACGTCGTCGAGGCCTGACTGGCCTTTCGCCTGCCCGATCGCCGCATGCTGACCGGGGTCGCAACTGGTCTCGCTTGAGTGAACTCTGGTGTGCGTGAATGTGCATAGGTGTACTTCGGCCCGTGGGGTCGCTTCTGGTTCACGGGTTGCCTCCCCGCGCGAAGCTGAGCTGTTGCGGCCGGTGGTCAACGGCTCAGGCCGGTGCCCCCTGCCGATTCGTTGCACAGTGCCGTCCATCAATGCGAGCATGTGCCTCGTGCTCTTTCTGCGACGCCACGGCTGGTGGCTCCTACCTGAGCTGGTTGCCGTCGCGATCCTCGCTGCCGGTCTGCTCACCGCGCAGCCCAACCCCTTTCAGGATCAACTGGCCGCCCGGGCGCAAACGGCGCTGGAACAGCTCTCGCCGGCCGCGCTTGAGCTCTACGCGCCCGGCGGGCATGCCGTGGACCACGGGGGCAAGGTCCTGTGCGCCGCCGAGTCATTCGGAACGGAACCTCCAACCGCCAAGCGCATCGAGGACGTTCAGGTCATCTATGCCATCTACTTCTGTGCGGTGGTCAAGCCCGGCACCCCGTGGGACTATGCGAGCCGCAGCTCGGGTCCAGCGGTCATCACGCTGACCGACCCACCGGCCGTTCAGACGGCGAAGTCTGGTGTGGATCCGGACCGGGTATGGGCGATGATCCCCGACGATCTGGAGCAGAAGGCAGCCGCCAGCCTCCACGAATGGGGCAGGCTGGCCGGACTGCGCACGCGCTACGAACAGGCGGTCGTGTAGCCGCTGGACTCTGGAAATCGACTCCGCGGCATTGTCATGGGAGCGATCTCATGTCAAGCTTTCGATGTCTGAGTTTGTCAGACCGGTCGGGAGCCGAGCAACGGGCGCACAGAGGTCTATTTCGTGTGCGCCGAGGTGTATGGCATGCGTCGGCAACTCCTTGCAGGCCGATGTTCCTGTGCGCTCTGTCCTCCGGCAGGCGTCGGCCTATCCGTCAAAAGGAAAGGACGACAGGGTGAATCGCAGACGCCAACTCCTGGCAAGCTTGGCCGCAGCAGTGATCACGGCGAGCGTCGGCTTCGCGGTGATCAATACTTCTGCGGCGCAGGCCCACGGCGTAACGATGTTCCCGGGCAGCCGCACCTGGCTGTGCTATCAGGACGCGCTTCGGCCCAACGGGTCGATCGCCGCCTACAACCCGGCATGTGCTGCCGCGATCGAGGGAAGCAAGAGCTCATCCGATCCGAGCGGCACCACACCGTTGTACAACTGGTTCGCGGTGCTCCGCTCCGACGCCGGAGGCCGCACGACCGGCTTCATCCCGGATGGACAGCTGTGCAGCGGCGGGACCGGCGGGCCGTACAACTTCGCCGCCTACAACGCGACTCGCACGGACTGGCCGTTGACCCACCTCACCTCTGGGGCCAATATCCAGTTCCGGCACAGTAACTGGGCACACCACCCGGGTACGTTCCACCTGGCCATCACCCGCCAAGGCTGGAACCCCAGTTCGCCACTGGCCTGGAGTGACCTTCAGGAATTCTCGAGTGTCACCAACCCGCCGTCGAACGGCGGGCCCGGCGCGCTGAACTACTACTACTGGAACGCACAGTTGCCGACCGGCCGCAGCGGCCGGGCGATTCTGTACATCCGGTGGGTGCGCTCGGACAGCAACGAGAACTTCTTCAGCTGCTCCGACATCACTTTCGATGGGGGCAACGGTCAGGTGACCGGCGTCGGCCCAAACCAGACGCAGCCTCCGCCGAGCTCGCCGCCACCGTCGAACCCGCCGCCACCGTCAAGCCCGCCTCCATCGAGCCCGCCGCCGTCGAGCCCGCCGCCGTCGTCCCCTCCGCCCGGCGGAGCATGCTCGGCGACGTACTCCCAGGTCAACCAGTGGAACAACGGATTCCAAGGCGCGATTACGGTGCGAAACAACAGTTCCAGCACCAGCGTCAACGGCTGGACCGTCAGAGCGACATACGCAAATGGGCAGACGGTCACGCAGTCATGGGACAGCACCTATAGCCAGAGCGGCAGCGTGGTGACGTTCCGCAACGCCTCCCACAACGCGACCATCAGTCCCAGCGGTACGAGATCGCTCGGCTTCCTCGGGAACTGGTCGGGAAGCAACTCCCCGCCAAGTCTCACGTGCTCCAGTCCGTAACCACGAGTGGCAGGACGGCGGGTGCCCTTTGATCAGAGGGGCACCCGCCTCAACCGGTGCAGGCTTTAGCTGCCCTTTCGTGGAAGCCCTCCTCGCCGAGGTCCACAATGTGATCAACATTTCGGCCGACCGACACCTCGCCTTGATCCAAGCCGCGCAGGTCATCGGCCTTGAATCTCACCTCAGCAACAGCAACGGGCGGGGATGCGCGACAGCGCACCCCCGCTCCTCGTAACCGAGATCGGCCTGGAGTTCTACTTCCCTGTGCCGTCGGGCAGGCCGTCGCCGGCCATCAGCCCGTCGATCCCGGTGGTGTTGAGGTAGACGTGCTGGTGGCCGTTGCCGGCATCGACGTTGATCTGATCGAGCTGCGTCGCGGCCACCGACCACGCCGCGACCGCCAGTTCACGCTGCCGGGTTGCCGCAGCCAGCATCGGCTGACGCGACGACTCGGGCAGCGTGTGTGCCGCCGTCAGCGTGTCCACCGCGGCGGCCAGTTGCTCGACCGCATTGCGCAGCGCGCCCCGGGCGACATTGGTCGCGGTCATCCCCGACACGGTCGTGGCATACCATGCGACCTCGGCGCCGACGGCCTGCTTCCACTGCGCCAGCTGACCGTCACCGACCTTGCCCGGGTCGGCGAGCCCTTCGACGATCGGCGTGATCACCCCAGCGGTGGCCCGCGCACGCGTGGTCAGCTCGCCGATCTGCGTCTTGTCACGGCCAGCCTCCTGCGCACGCAGCTGCTCCACGGCGGAGTCGGCGGTGTCCGGGCCTGCGGTCTGCGTGCCGATCAACACCCCGACCAGCACCGCCACTGTCAGACCGGCGAGGATGCGCAGCACCTGCCCGGCCGGACGGGACGGCGGCGAACCGGTGGGCCTGGTGTAGGACGGTCTACCGGTCTTACGCGACATCGGACGCTCCTTGGCGAAGGCAGGACAGGTCACCGATCGCCGCCGCACGATCATCCGCAACGACGGTACGACGTCGATCGGTCACCGTCCATAGCCACGCGACCACCCGGGCGGACGGATCACCGCCCATGATGCTGACGGCCCGCCTGTCGCGGGCCACCAGATATCCTGCCGCCGATCACGGACGCGAACTCGCCACTCATACGGGTCCGCCGGCGCCTCGACCGGCCGCCACTGCCCGATCTCGATGAACGGGAGCTCTCGCCGTTGATCGAGGCAACGCCACCGCGAACGGCACTTTGATCATGCCGAGTCGGTCGAGTCGGTGTCCCAGGAGCGCATCATGCTCATCGACGCCGGCCAGTACATGGAAGATGGTCACCGTCGACCCGCAGGTGGTCATTCTCGGCGGCGGCCTCCCCCGCTCCTCGGACCTGCTGCTCAGCTACCGGCGCCACGAGCTGCAGCGGCTCTGCCTGCGCGCGCCGGAGATCCGCTCGGCGCCGACTCGGTCGCCCTCGGCGCGCTGAAACTGTCCCTCAACGAGGTCGACAGCAGGCTGTTCAGCGCCGGGCCGTCCGCCCGGTCGCCCCGCGCCGCCAGCAGGCCGGCGCGGCCCGAAAAGCGACTCAGTTTCAGCTGTCCAAATTGTCCGTCGTGACCTGGACAATCTGCGACGGGAACGGCGTCGGAGTCTATATCCTGCTGCCAGGTGTGACCTCGACAGATCCCATCCCGCGCCCTCTGCCGGCACGTTCGTGCTGCCCAGGTGACGCGAGCTCGGTGAACCCACCCCACCACACGCCGTCACCCGTTGTGCTGGAGGATTCGTCTTGACCGACAACCCGGCCCCGTCCAGGGGTCCCAAGCCACGCCGCAGCCGCCTACGCGTTCGCGTGCTGGCCGCCGTGTCCGCCGCCGTCATGCTCGCCGGGCTCGTCCCGGCGGCCCCGGCCCAGGCCGCCCCCGATCCGTACCCGTTCCCCCTGCCGAACTTCAGCCACCCGGACAGCCCGCATTCGCCGCTGTTCCACGACCGCGGCGACACGCTGATCCCGCTGCTGGTGGTCTACGCGACGTTCAACGACCTGACCACGAACGTCACCGAGAACGACATCCGCGACCGCTACTTCCCGATCTTCCAGTTCGGCACGGTCGCCGACTACTTCATCTCGCACGACCTCGGCATCCTCGTCCCCGCCGTCGAGTCGTTCGGCACCGCGGACAACGGCGTCGTCGTCGTCGACCTCGGTGCGTCCGGCCCCGGCATCGCGCAGGACGCCACGCAGCGCCGCCGCCGCATGATGGACCTCGCAGACCCGTTCGTCGACTTCGCCCGTTACGACACCGACAAGGACGGGTCGGTCGAGGACACCGAACTCGCCGTGGCCACGATCTTCACCTCGGGCCCGGCCAACGAGAACTGCGGGCAGACCCTGGGGGTCGCCGCCGGTGCCAAGCTCGACGGCAAGACCATCGCGTTTCGGACCGCCGACAGCGCGACCGGCACCAACGAGATCACGATCGCGCACGAGCTCATGCACCAGATCTACGACCTGTACGACCACTACGGCTACGGCGTGGGCAGCTGGGACATCGCGGGGCCGACCTGCGATGGGCCGGACCTGTGGTTCGAGCCGAACCTGTTCACGAAGCTGCACCTGGGCGGGCAGAAACCAGCCGTCATCACCAGGGACGGCTATCGCACCCCTTCCGACCTGTCCATCGCCACCACCTACCTGATCTACGACTACGAGCGCGGCACCGACGACTACTTCCTCGTCGAGACCCGCAACCCCCGGCCGGGCACCTACGACGAGGACGTGCCCGACAGTGGCGTGGTCATCTTCCGCGTCGACGAGCGCAACGTACGCAGCCCACAGGAGACCGTCCGCGGCGTCGAGCTGATGCGTCCCGACGGCACCCGCTCGCCGGGCTGCATCGACGAGGACGTCGACGGCCGGACCGACGAGGACCCGGTGGACACCATGGACAACGACGGCGACGGCCGCACCGACGAGGACGCGCCCGAGAACCCCGTCACCTGCGACGGCGGCAACGACACCGACGCGTGGGACCCGACCGACAACCGCACCCCGCAGCGGACCATGGACCGGCCCTGGGCTGACGGCACCCCGGCCAAGGTCGCGGTGCGGGCCATCGGCCGCCCGTTCTTCGCCGACACCGCCAGCAACGTCTACTACAACCAGGTCTACTTCGACGTGCGCGGCCCCGGCATCCTCGTCGACCCTGCCGACGCGCAGGGCAACGCCCCGCGCCCGTCGCTCGCGCTGGGCAGCACCACCGATCTGACCTACACCGTCCGCAACACCGGCGAGACGACCGACACGTTCGACTTCACCGAGCTGGTGTCCTCCACCTGGACGGCCACGACGCAGCGGCTGACCCTGGCCGCGCAGCAGCAGGCGACCGTCACGATCCGGGTCACCGTGCCCGCCGACGAGCGGGTCGGGCAGCACAGCCTTTTCGCCCGGGGGCGCAGCACCACCGACAGCGACGTGCTCACCGACTACCAGTTTTTGGCCGACGTCGTCCGGCGGCCGCTGTCGCTGAGCTACACCGGTGCCACGGCCGTGGACTACTCGGACGCGGCGGCCCTGTCGGCCGTCGTCCGGGACGGCATCACCAACGAGCCGGTGGCGGGCAAGCAGGTCATCTTCACCGTCGCCGGGCAGGAGCTGACGGCCACCAGCGGCGCCGACGGCGTCGCCACCGCCAGCTGGCCCGCCGACCAGGCGCCGGGCTCGTACCCGGTGCAGGTGCGCGCGCCGCAGAGCGGACCGCACGAGGCAGCCTCGGTCGGCGCGACATTGACCGTCGAACCCGAGAACGTCACCGTCGCGGTCGCCGGCAGCCTCAACCAGCCGGCCGGGACCGGGCAGCTGACCCTCCAGGCGACCCAGGAGGCCGACGGCCGGCCTGGCGATCTCGTCAAACTCGCGGCGCGGGTCACCCTGACCCCGACGCTGACGAGTGCGACCAAGACGTACGACGCGACGTTCGACGCGGCCGGCCGCGCCACCGTGACCCTCGACGCTCCCGCCGACCTGTGGCGCGCCCGTATCGAGGTGCGCGGTGACTACTTCACCGGCCCGGCGGCCGACGCCGAACTCGTGCTGTTCGACCCCGACGGCAGCGTGCAGGGCACCGGGCGCGGCGACGACCAGGACGGCGGTCGGGTGCGGATCACCTCGTCACTGAGCTACCAGGGCAACTCGCCGCGCGGCTCGCTGCGCTTCGACGAGGACTCGCGCACGTTCACCGCGGACACGGTGCGGTGGCTGGTCGTCGCCGGCGACCGGGCCGTCTTCGAGGCCACCGGGCGGTTCGGCGGCGCTCCCGCCGTGCTGCGCGGCACCGCCCTCGACACGGGTAGCCCGGGCCGCGACGGTGACGCGTTCTCGGTGCGCATCACGGCGGCCGCGGGCGGCGCGCTGCTGTACGAGTCGGGCCAGGTCGAGCTCGACAACGGCAATCTGACCGTCGGGTAGTCGCAACACCGAAGGGGCGTCCTCGACCTGAGGGCGCCCCTTCCGCTGTCACCGGTCAGGCCGGCGCACGGACCGCAGCCGGGCCAATCACCTGACCGATCTCGAGCCTGAACTGAACCGGCTGCGATCTGTCCATCCCGACGACGCCATCGGTGCCCTCTACCAGGGCAACGTCTCCAACCGCTGCTCAACCATCCGGCCAGGGTCGCCGCCCTCTGCCGGGTTGCGTGCTGCGGAGCTGCCCCATCAGCGGTAGAACAGGTGACCCGCGCGCAGCTGCTCGATGAGCTTGGCCTTGGTCTCGACTCGCTTGGCCTGATGGAAACGGCTGATGTAGGCATAGCGGTTCGCGCTGTTCATCGCCTCGATCGCGTGCAGCGCCTGCGGATCGGCCGCAATCTCGGCCGGCACCTGTGCGGTGGCGGGGCCGTGGTAAGCGGCCTCCCATCGGCCGTCGGCCTTGGCCCGATCGATCTGCTCCTGACCGGCGGGGCGCATCCGCCCGCTTTCGATCAGTGCCAGAGCCTTCGCCGTGTTGATCTTCGACCAGATGCTGCGTTTCCGGCGCGGCGTATACCGCTGCTGGTAGAAGTCGTCATCGATGCGCTTGGCCTGTCCGTCGATCCAGCCGAAGCAGAGGCTGCTTTCCACGGCTTCGGCATACGTAAGCGAAGTGACGCCGCTGCCCTTCTTGGCAAACTTGATCAGGATGCCGGGAGAGGTCGCGTGTTCCTGCTCCAGCCAGCGCTCAAACTCCTGCTGCGAAGCAAAGCTCCTCAGCTCCAGGTCATCAGCCACGGCACCATTCTGCCTCCCCCGACCGACATCGGGTCTCGTGTCCCACACGCGAACACCGCTTCAGGCTGCACCTGAGCAGGACCTTGTACCTCGATCATCGCGCGGAGGTCATGGGCGGCACTGGCCGTGGAGGCACCGAGGCCGGCGCACAGGATGATGATGCCGGGCACGACGTAGTTGATGTAGGCGTGGCCGGTGTTGATGGCCCTTCCGAACACGCACACGAACAGCAGGATCAGCACGACGGGCAGGATCACCGCCATGAACAGGGCGTCTGGGTTGCGGGCGGACAGCCGCAAGCTGCACCCAACCATGGTCGCCATGTCGTCGAGGGCCCCAGCGCCGCTCGGCGGCGCGGGTGGGTGGTGCCGAGGCGCTCATACAGTGATCTCCGTGGCTCTGGCCGGGTGTGCGGTCAGGGACCGGAAGACGTCGTCGGGTAGACGGTAGAGGCCGGTGAACCGCAGCCGAGCCGTATGCATCACCGCGGCATGGTCGGCGGACTCTTGCACGCGCACCGCAGTCATGCGGGTCCGAATGCGCCGCTGTGCTCCGGTGGTGACGGCTGGCACCGGACAGCTGGTGACGTGGGACGCGCACCGTAGCGTGCCGGCACTGGATGCGGTCAGCGGCACACCACGAGCGCCGACGGTCCTGTCCCGGAAGTCTCAAGATCACCGACCGAACGGTGCGGGCGCGGGTTCCCGCTGGGACTACCGGGCGTCGCGCCGACGACGCGCGAGCTCGAACTCGGCGACATCCGACATCCAGGGACCGTACTGTTCGAGTGCGGCGCAGCCGCCGCGGACGAAGGCGCTCACCAGGTTCCGGTACCCGCCGATCCCATCGACCAGGCTGTACTCGACCCGGTACTCCGAATCCGACCCGGCTTCCCCCTCCCGCGCCGTCGTGATCCGGGCAATGGAGTCCGCGTAGAAGTGCAGCTGGATCCCCTCGCCCATCTCCTCGTCCTCGATGGTGAACACTTCGTTGTCCCCAGCAGAGCGATCGCCGACGAACTCCCAGAACTCGGCGGAGGCAGAGCGAGGACCGTCCCGTAGCCACTTCTTCTCGCCGCCCTTGTCATCGGTGAACGACAGGGCCGTCTTTCTCGCACTCTCACCGAGGTCGGCGTGGTCGTCGGCAGCCTCATCGTCGTCTTCCACCGGTGTGCTCCTGGAGCGGTCCGCAGCCTCCGAGCACATCAGGAAGCTCACCGTACGCACTGCGTCATCGACGAGTTCGGGGTATGCGCGGCGCACGGCTGCGTCGACCGTCGTCGCCATCCGATCCCAGTCGCGCTTGTCCGTGGCCCGGTTTCCCCGCCGCGGATCGAGGCCGATCCGCATCCCGGCGCACGCCTGCTCCGCGGTGGCGATCACAAGCATGACCTGGGGCAGCAGCGCGGGGTCGACGGCATCGGGCATCCGCCTCGGCACCGTCGCGCCATGCAGATACTGGCCCGTGTACCTCAGAATCTCAGCGTCGAGCAACCCGAGGACTGTTCCGCGCTCGGCGCGACGGCGGTTCGCGTGATACTCCTGAGCACGTTTCTCGTTCGACCCCTCCGTCGCCGCGCGCATCGCCGCGCAGACCTGACCGCGTTCAAGTAGATCGATGTCGGCACCGTGGGCAACCAGCCGGCTCCTGTCCCACCCGATACGCTGGAAGAGCGCGTCGACGTCCGCGGGCAAGGAGAGCAGGACCGGGTCCAGGAGCGCGACGGCAGCGTCCTCGTCGAGCCGGCCCCGGGTTCCGGCGGCGTCGCACAGCGGAAGGACCGCACTCCACAGCAGCAGGTGTCTGGCCAGGTCCTCCCGGATCACCGCAAGATGGGCGGCCCCGATCGGGAACGTGAACATGCGAGGCTCGTGGTTGGCGTCGGCCCCGGCGGCGAGCATCAGCTTCAGCTCGCCGCCCTCGCGGATCACGTTCGGGATCCAGCCGCTCCGGCGCGTGAAAACGATGTCTCTCACAGGTCAGGCTTCCCCAGAACGGCACCGGCTGGACATGGTCGCCGCGAAACCGCGGCGGTCATCACGGAGATGTCGCAGCCCCCGCACCATCTGTTCACGACCACCGTGCACATTCGACGTCGAGGCGTGGGTCGGTGCGCACCCAGACTTCGCCCCCGGCGGCCTTGGCCGGGGCGTCGACTCGGTCGAGACCGAGGAATTCGATCAGCTGGAGCAGTTCGGCTCGTTCGGCTCGGTCATCGTCGGCATCATGCGAGTCGAAGAAGACGTAGTACTGGTCACTCGGGTCCACCATGCCCGAATCTGCCCAGATCCGAGCGACTTCTTCGATCGCCGCCGCCTCCGTCGTGATCGTGGCCGCGCGGGCGGCGCCGCGGGTCTCCGGTGACGCGTCGAGGTCGGCGAGGTCGGCGAACCACTGGCCGAAGCGGTCGAGGCCGGCATATCCGTTCTCGAAGAACAGCATCGCGCTAGGAAGGTAGCGATTGACCCTGTCGACCTGGAGGTATTCCGTCCGGGGCTGGTCCGCACCTTTGATCCGGGAGATCACACCTACACGGGGCATGAGCACCAGACTCTGTCCCGCCGGTTCATCCTTGACGGCGTAGGTGTCAGACTCTCGATCCCGGAAGAATGCGGAGAACGCTACGTAGGCCTCCTGCGGGTCGCCCACGGATACCTGCTGGTCGTTGCCATCACCGACAGCGAAGACAAACTGTTTCGGTCCGGGGTTGTAGGGGCGGGCCATGTGCGTCCTTCGTTCACGTGTGATAGCTCCACCAGTGTAGTGGATCAGAGCGGACATGCCCGCGGCCCTGATCATAGGCGCGCTGTGCGCGCCCCGAACCGTGACGAGTATCTGTCCCGAAGGGCGGTGCCTGGCCACGACCGCGAACGGCCGGACCGGCAGCAGCCGTACCTGCAGCGGCCGCTACGACCGCGGCTCGCCCATCCGCTCGATGCGACCGGCTGGCCGAGCGGTTCTGATCGGCGGTTTCGCTCAGTGACCTCCGCACATGCGGTGATCTCCAGCGGCGAGGCGGCGGTTGCGCCGGGAACTCTTCTTTGACTCATCGACTTGTGCCAGCAGGCCTGCTCGAACACGCGCATCCGAACGTCGCGAACGGCTGACGTCGGTCCGGAGCGCCACCGCGCAATCCCGCCGACGCCTACCTGTCCGAGGTCGCCCCGGCGCCGCCGGCAGGTGAGCGAAATACAGTACGGAGCTGCCGGGCAAACGGAAGCCGCGGGCGGCCAGGCGTTGTGCCTGCCGCCACCCGCGGCCGCTTCGATCAGATCTGCCAGAACTGGCCGTAGTACGAGCCCAGCGAGTCAAGGTAGGCACCGTCCCGGTGCCGGTCGGCCTCATACTCGGGCGCGTCCTTGACCTGATCTTTGGTGCAGGTGATGTAGACGCGCTCGTCGTCGAGGTCGATGGTCTTGATGACACCGGCCGGAAGCACCACCTTGCTGCCGAAGATCCACGGGCCCGTGTCGACCACGAGGATCCGCGAGCCGGCTTCACCAGCCTGCTCGTCGATCTTGCCGATCGAGCCGTCGGTGGCCTCCACCCGGAAACCGGACAGGTCCCTCTCGCCGCCCTCGACGACGGGTTTGTAGTCCAGGGTCTCGTGGTAGTTCCATGGATCCCAAGGCGTGGGGTTCATCAGCGTCACGACGGTCTCCTTACTCATGGTCACGTACGCCGTCCCTATACCCACTGGCGGTGCTGACAGTCCTCGAGTAGCTCCAGTCATAAACGGCGAGAACACGCAGACCCCATGGCTATCCAGGGCCCGGTCCAGCACTCGTCGCCCTCGCCGCAGGCCCGGTGGCGCGGACCAGCCGGTCGCGCACTCGCTCCGCATCGGGATGGCCGAGGTCGTCGAAGATGCGCAGGGCCCGCTGCCAGGTCCGCAGAGCGCCTGCTCGGTCGCCCAACGACCATCGGCTGTCACCGAGCCGGTGCAAGGTGTCCGCTTCGTCGTAGCGGTCACCGATCTGCATGATAAGGACAAGGGCCCGGTGGTAGCACGAGACCGCCCGCCGGTAGCGGCCGAGACGGTCGTGGATGAAGCCGAGGCTGTCCCAGGTGTTCGCCTCGCCGTGCCGGTCGTCGGTCTGGCGCAACAGCACCAGCGCCCGCCGGCAGTGGTCGAGCGCCGGCCCGTACTGGCCGAGTTGGGCATGCGCCCACCCCACCCCATTGTGTGCGCCGGCCTCTCCGGACAGGTGACCGGCGACCCGGTACAGATCCAGGCCTTGGTGCGCGTGGTACAGGGAATCAGCATGACGGCCGAGCCGGTCCAGCAGCGCGCCGAACGCCCGGTGGGTCCGTGCCTGCCCGGTGTGGTCACCGAGTTCGCCGAAGAGCTTCAGCGCCGCGCGGTAGTGGCCCTCCGCCTCCTCCCGTTCGCCGACTCGGGAAAGCGCACGGGCGAGATCGCGATGAGCGCTCGCCTGCCCGGGCCGCTCGCCCACCTGCTGCGCCGCGGCGAGGGCGGATCGCTGAGCGGCGACCAGGCCCGGCCAGTGGCCCTGGCGTTGCAGGAAGTCCACCAGGGTCCGTGCCAGCCGCCAGGCGTGCCCCTCGAACTGCGCGCGTTCGGCGTGGGCGACCCCAGCCAGCAGCACGCGGTACTCGGCGGTGAACCAGGCCAGCGCGTGGCTGTGATCGGTGATCTCCTCGGGTGCCACCCCGGGTGGGGCGTCGGCCAGGCTGATCGGATCCCAGCCAGGGTTAACACTGTCCATTGTGTTTGCTAAGCGTGCCTAATTTTCTCTACCATTGTACTGTGGCTCTGTTGCGTCTGGCTGTTGCGACGGAGTGGCCGGGCACCGGGTACGCGTCGACCTGCCCCACCGCATCACCGTCACCCCCGCCGAACCAACCGGGCACCGGCTGGCGCTCGGCCTGGACTGGGGCGTCAACACCCTGCTCACCGGCACGATCGGCCGCCTGACCGAGCACGGCCGGGTCGTCACCGACGGGCGGGCGCTGCGCTACGACGCCACGCCGATCTCGGCCAAGCTTCACCGGCTGCGCGGCCACCGCGAACACCTGGCCGCCAGACGCGACCGCTACACGGCGTTGCTGTCGGGGCTGCCCGCCACCGACCCCCGCACCGCAAAGCTGCAGGCCCTGCTGGCCCGCACCAGCGGCGAGCACGACCGGGTCTGCGCCCGCATCCGCCACCTGAACAAGACCCTGGCCTGGTCGGCGGCCCGGTGGGCGGTCGATCAGGCAACCGCTGTGCAGGCGACAGTCGTCTACGTGGAGGATCTGGCCACGCTGCAAGCCCGCGGCAGGCGCAAAGGCAACGCCCGCCTGTCCGGTCAGGTCCGCGGCACCATCGTCGACGCGATCGTGCACCTGGCCGCCAAGGCCGGGCTTGCGGTCGTGACCGTCCCCGCCCGCAGCACCAGCAGGCACTGCCCCCGGTGCGGCACCGGGCGCACCGAACTCGCCCACGTCATGGCCCCCGACCGGACACACCAGCGGGGCTGGAAGTGGGCGACCTGCCCCCGCTGCGGCCTGTCGGCCGACCGCGACCACGCCGCCGCCAAGCGGATCACCGCCCGCGGACTCCTCGCACAGGCCAACGTCCGCACCGACCGCAAGACCGGCAGACACACCACCACCGCCGTGGTCGAAGGCAACGTCGCCACCGTACGACGCACCGCCCCTCGCCCAGTAACACAGCGCACGGCCGCCGCCAGGGTCGCCAAGACCGGCCCGACCCCGAAACGACCGTCCGCGTCGAAGCTTTCCCACCGTGTGCCCGACCGGCGCACGGCCCCCGCCCCACCCACAGGTGGCCAGCGTCCGGCGGGGCAGGAACCCAAGAACCACCACCAGCAGGTGGTGGCATCAGGTCCTGCACACGATCTCCTGAAACCACAGCACCACCGGACCGGCTTCCACCACGTCCGTGCCACCCCCGTGATCCCCCTCAGCGGAGACTTCGGACCCGGCACGACACGGCCACGCCCCGCCCGGAACGTCTGAATCACTCAGACAAGCTCAGGGAATCAGAGACGCTGTCCCTGCCTGCGCGACCCAGCCGGCGACGAGCGCCAGCCCAGAGTCGCGGTGCCTGGCCACGAACCCGAACGGCCGGTCCAGCAGCAGTTGCACCTGCAGCGGGCGCTTCAACGGTGCGCCTATGTACCCGATCCCTGTCGCGGTCACCGCGACTGCCTCGAACCCTTCCGCGGTGAACGACGCGGTCAGGTGCTGCGCTGCCGCTTCGACGCCCAACAGGGCGTCACTCAGGCCCGGCAGATGCTCCCCGCTCAGGTCCGACACCGTGCGCAGCCCGAACAGGCCGGCGTGTTCGAGCAGGTTGTGTGACGACCGCACGGTGAACCGGGGCAGGCTCACCACCAGCCCAGGGCTGTCGTCGTACGCCCAGCCGAGGTCCACCGACACGCCCGGCGCCGTGTCGCCCAACGCGAGCTGCGAGCCGCGTCGTGCCGGCACTGCCGATCGGCTGTCGAGTCCGGCGGCGAGGACCGCGGTGGCGGGGGCGTCGGGCAGGCCGATGGCCAGGTCGACGTCGAAGCCGTCGGCGCCCTCTACGGTCACGACGGTGACCTGTCCGGCCGGGGTGTCGTACACGGCCAGCAGATCACGGTCGGCGGTGCTGCGGTGCAGGCCCCACAGGCGCTGCCCGGCCCAGGGCCCGTCCTCGGCGATCAGCGTCCCGTCGTTGAACGGGTGGACCCAGCCGGTCCGGGCCACCAGCGCCGACGCCAGCATCAACTTTATCGATGGATCGATCTCGACGGGCATCCGGTCGAGCAAGCCGTCGGTCTGCCTGCGCACCCAGGTGTCGAGCACCCTCTGGTTGTTGAGCACCTTGACGGTCCCGGTGGGCAGGCTGTCTCGCCACTGAGCTTTCAAATCCAGTCCTGGGCGGGCCCAGACGCCGATCGCGGCTCGCACACCGTCCGTCGATTGCAGCAGCGCGACCAGCGCCGCCGCTGTGGTCGCAGCGTCGTCGGCAGGCACCCCCATCGCCGCCGTCAACTCGTCGCGACCCGGACCGTCGGCGGCCGGGGCCAGGTAGGCCAGCAGCGGCCACACCCCGACCCCGGACACGACCGTCGAGGCGTCGGAGCCGAGCGTGTCCACCCAACGCCGGGTCAGCGCGTTCGCGCCCGCCACCGCTTTGTCGATCACGGCGACACCGTACGACTTGACGGCAGCGAGCGCCGCTCTCCGCTTCGCTGCTTCCTCGTACTCGCTGACCTTGATTCCCCGCGCCCGCAGCTGCGCGATCTGATGCTCCGGCAGCACGGCAAGCGGGGTGAGGTCCAGCTCGCGCAGGTTGCGCAGCGCCTCCACGCCCGCCAGCGACCGGATGTAGAACTCGTCGGACTCGCCGTCCCACTGATGCCACACCATGTGCGCCGTGTCGTACCCGCCCCCCGCGAACCAGCCGAGAATGTCGACGGTGTCGAGCGCCGCCTGGGGTATCACGACCGCCATCAGCCGGGCCAGGTTGCCCTCGTCGAACTCGAACTCGTCGAAGAAGTACATCGGCGGCAGCTCGACCGAGCCCTGCAATCTGTCGAGGACTGCCAGCTTCAGGATCGGGTCGCCGAACGGCGCCGCAGCCTCGACCGGGTCAGGCAGGAAGTTGTCCACCTGGACTCCGCGCGCGGCCAGCGCCGCGAGCACCTCGTGGCCCGCAGGGAGTAGCCCAGCCGCACAGCCGATGCGCACCCGCTTGAGCTGATCGCAGGCCAGCAGCGGAGTCAAGTCCGCGTCCGGCGGCACACCGACCCACAGCAGCTCCAGCGCAGGCAGCGCGGCGAGCGGTCCGAGATCACCGACCTCGGACTCGCGCAGGTACAGGTTGCTCACCCCCGGAAAGCCCTCGATGCCGGCCAGCGACCGGATCGTGCCGTCGGCGCCGTCCGGCAGCGCGCCCCACAGATCCGACTCATCGGTCCAGCAGGCCCCATCCGCGTCCGCCGACACCTCCAACGCGAGCACCTCGGCATACCGGGCCTTGAGCTCCTCGACCGAACGCTCGCGAATCTCGCAGGCCGCGTCGTTGAGGTAGTCGGACTCAAGCAGGGCCAGGCGCAGGCAGGGATCCACGCAGGCAACCTACCCGACGATGACCATAAAACGGGGTGGTGCCCCACCCAGCGCCGACGGGCCACGTCGAAGACGCGTCCTGCAAGCCCTTGGACAGGTCGCGTAGGACACCAGCTGGGCACACCGTCATGGAGTGTGTTCTAAGCAGATACCTCTTCAACGCGAGACGTGCTCGGGCAACAGTGTCACAATCCGATGTCCGCCTGTCCACCCCGCCACGGCGAATGTGCGTAGCGGGCCCAAGCCTCGTCCAGGTCGTCGGGGGTGACGGGTCTTTGCGGGCTCAGCCGGCCGACACCTGCCGAAACAGGCGCTGCAGCGGATGGCCGAAACGCGGCTCACGGCCGGTCGAACCACCGAGCTCAGGGAAGCGTTCACATGACGCCTGGCGATCCATATTAGAGTCTTGAACCGTGTCCGAAGACCGAGTGACCGTGCGCGACAGCCGTACCGAGTTGACGATCGTGTTTCCGCCGTTCCCTCCGGCCGGTGAGACCGTCGTGGTCTCCATGCTGCCGCCGCACGACCCGGCGCACGCCCGGCGAGTGGTGGAGAGCCTCAGCACCGTCGCGGCTGTGGTGAGCGAGCAGGGCGAGCTCCCCCGGCGGGACGTGCTCGCGCCGCAGACCCGGGCCGACCTTGACATCGTCGCGGTCGGCTGCTGGGGCGGCGTCGTGCATGTCATCGAGCCGGCCTTGGCCACCGACGCCATCCATTGCGCGCTGGAGGACGAGGTGCGGCATCAGGCCAAGCTGCACCCGCAGGCCAGGTTGACCGGCTCCGTGTTCCTGGACATGGTCGCCGACTGGTCACAGTACGTGCTCACCGCCCCGGGTACCGACGTGGTGACCGTCGAGGGATGGGACGGCATGGAGGTGGACGGTGACCTGGCGACGCTGCTGACCGCCATCGGGGCCGATCTTCAGGCCCACCTGCCGGAGGGCGTCGACCTCGACGACCCGGACACGCTCGACGACTTTGCGCTTTCCGACCTGGCGTCGCTGGTGCGCGGCGGCCTGAAGCTCGGCTACCCGCACGACCAGGACCTCATCGTGTCCGTCTTCCAGGTACGCCGCCCGGAAAGGATTGCCAGCGAGATGACCGAGGTATGGATCCGGGACTGACTCCGCCCGGCTTTCCAGCGAGATCGGCCCACCGGTAACGCCTGCGAGCATCGCCACTGCCCCACCAAAGCCCTACCCAACACAGCTACGACTGGTGGCAGGCGCGGCTGAGCCAGCGGCTGGCCAACAGGCTCGGCGAGAGCCTGACGGCCGAGGGAGCGGACGTAAAGGCGCGGTCATCGGCGAGCGGTGGCGCAGAGGTCCACGGTTGATGCTCCAGCCGACGTTCGGCCGTATCCCGTGCGTTCACGTTTCAGCGCAAGATGGGCGAGCCGCGCCGGCATCCGGATCTGCCGCGAACAGAGCGGGGGTGAGTCGCTGCCTAGCCCGCACGGTCGTCGCTGTTCGTACACGGACTCGAGTTAGCGGTGCAGGCGGCTGCGTCTGTGAACATGACCTGAGCCCTGTCCTGGTGGCGGGGTCACGACGGTGACCAGCGATTACTGTTTCCGGCGGGCCGCCGTCGTTGGGTGGCATGGTGATCGCGGGTTGATGTTCACGAAAGTGTGTCAGATTCCGGGGTTCGTCTTGCCGACCCCGGCGGTGCCCGACAGCACCACGCTCGTCGCGGCCGGCTCGCCTGAGCCGCCTGTCCCACCGGTGGTGGCGTCGTCGAGCTTGGGCGAGCAGCGCCGTGCGGCCGACGAAGGCGGTCAGGGCCGGTGGCAGCTGCTGCGGCACGGGAGCACCTGCCGTCATGCCGTTCGTCTGAGCCCGCGCGGCACCGGCTCCGGCATGCCCGCCGGCCGGATTGGTTCGACGTCGACCTTCCTCAACGTGGTCCCGCGCGGTGGCCAACATCCCTTGCTCAACGCTGGTAGCCCCGAGCAGCCGGATCAGGATGTCGAACCGCTCGGTGGGGGCAGGACGTTTCCCGCGAAGTACTCCCCGATGATTCCGTGCGACCAGCCTGTCTTCGCTGCCAGCTGCCGGTAGGTCAATAGGTTGCCGCCATGCTGGCGCGCGTGGCGGTGCCGCAGCTTGCGCAGAGGCAGGGCCAGGTCCTGCACCGTCTGCACGTCGCGATCCACCGCGAGCGCGGAACGGGAGGCCTCGGGTGTCTGGTGGAACGCATGCCGCACACCGGGACGCACCGGTTGGTCGTACATTCTGCCTCCCCCTGCTGGCCCACCCGGCAGCCCCATGTGCTGACACCGCGAGTAGTTCAGCCTTTCGTCATCGCTGGAACATCGCCGAAGTCCGAAAGTCCATACCGGACGCGCATCGCATGGCCGGACCTGCCGCAGGCCCCCATTGGCCGAGGTCCCGTCCACTGCGTCGTTTGTGGATCACGAGGGCAATGTTGGACAAGCTCGTACCGCGGCCGGTAGCGATCCACCGTGCCAGTGCGGTGGCCTACGCGACAAAGCGCAGGTGTCCAACGACGTCCAACATCCCCATTGGACAGTCGTTCCATCGATGACAGTAACCGTCTGAGCGGATGTCGCACGGGCTCCGCCACAGGTTGGGAGAACATGCGCCAGTCACGCAGCCCGGGAATTCTGGCCGTACAACGACGTGTCCCCGGCCGGCTCGGTCAGCGTCCACCCGCTCTTGCGTTCCAGCGACGACAGCAGCCCTCTCACGTAAGCGAACGCCCGCAGCCGTGACTCATTCCGCGCGAACCGGCCACCGAGCCCGCCAAGGAAGTCCTCCAGACCAGCCGCCCAAAACTCAACTGTCTCCACCGTTGCCGCGCAGGGACAACGAGTCAATCCGTGCGGGCGGCGCGATCAGGCTGGCAGCGCTAGGCTGACCCGGCCGGAAGGAGGCCGGATGAACCGCGACATCCGCGACGTCGAGGACGTGTTGAAACTGCTGGACGGGCTGCTCGCGCCCGGTGCCGACCGGTGGACGCCCGACGGCGCCGCCGACTGGTGGGACGGCTTCTACGCAGACCGGGACCGGCCCGTGCCGTTCTTCGCCGATAAACCCGATGAGAACCTGGTGTCGTACCTCGACCGAGGGTTGGTCACCCCCGGCCGGGCCCTGGACCTCGGCTGCGGCCCCGGCCGCAACGCGCTGCACCTGGCCGCCGCGGGCTTTCAGGTCGATGCCGTCGACCTGTCCCCCGCCGCGATCTCCTGGGCCGGCGATCGGGCCGCCGCGGCCGGACTCGACATCGCGTTCCACTGCGGCGACGCGTTCGCCGAGACGGCCCCGTCCGGGCCGTACGACCTGATCTACGACTCGGGCTGCTTCCACCACCTGCCACCGCACCGGCGCGTCAGCTATCGCGCACTGCTTGCCCGGGCACTGGCCCCCGGCGGCCACTTCGGGCTCAGCTGCTTCGCCGCCGGGGCGATGGGCTCCGAACTGCCCGACGCCGAGCTCTACCGGCACGGCGGGCTGCAGGGCGGCGTCGCATACACCCCGGAGGCACTGCGCTGGATCTTCGCCGACCTGACCGAGGTCGAGCTCCGCCGCATGCGCGACGAGCCCGCCGACTCGCCCCGGTTCGGCGAGCAGTTCCTGTGGACCGCCCTGTTCCGCCACGACGGCTGACTCCAGGACGCCCGGCGGTCCCGCGGACAGCGGCGTACGCACGCCCGCTTACCGTACGAAGCAGGTCCTGCGCTAAGCGGTGGCGAGGCTGGTCCTCAACTCAGAAACCCGCTAAAGGGGGATTCACCCGATCCGGTACGACGGGGCTGAGCACTTTGGTGCCGCCGCACGGAGACCGGCGGCGACACCAGAGTGTGCGTCAACTCAGCGGTTCGATCCAGATGTTGCGGAAGCGGGGGTTCGCGCCTGGGTCGCCGTGGTCCTGCAGACCGATGGAGCCAGGCGTCGGCCCTTCGGGCTGGCCGTTCCCGGTGGGGCCGTTGATGGCGACGTTGTTGTGTACGACCACGCCGTTCCACACCACGGTGACCCTGGCATCTTCGAGTTTCGTGCCTGTCGTATTGAACCGCGCGGCGCGGAACGTAATGTCGAACGTCTGCCAGGTGTTGGGCGCGGTGGCCATGTTCCGGTCAGGGGCACGCTTGAGGTAGATGGCACCAGCCTCGTTGTTCGCCAAGGTGGTGTCACCGTAGGAATCCAGCACCTGGATCTCGTAGCGTTCCTGAAGGTAGAACCCGCTGTTGCCGCGGGCCTGTCCGGTGACCTCCGGCGGGTAGGCGGGTTCCAGCCACTCGCCATGCAGCTTGAAATCGCCGAATTTCCCTCTGGTACGGATGTTTCCGCCCAGCGATTCCATGGATCCTCCTGCCACCGGCCAGGCCGCCGGGCTGCCGTCCGCGTTCTCCCACGCCGCCAGACCGGTGCCGTCGAACAGTGAGATGCGAGCCGCCGGAGTGACGGCCACGTGGTCGAGATTGCTGCCGTTGGCGCCCGTCGTGGTCGCACGGATCTTGACCTGCCCGGCCGGCAGCGTCGTGGTCAGCAAGGCGGTTCGCCAGGTGCTCCACGCGCCTGTCGGCGGGAACGAAAACGCCGGACTGACAGTCGTGCCGTTGACCGCGATGGCCAGCGGCCGGTCGACGGTCTTGCCGTTGGCGTAGCGGAATGCCAGCGAGTGGGCTCCGGCAGTCGGCACGTTGACTGTCCATTCGACATAACCTCCGGTGTTGGCCGTATCGGCGAAGTCGGCGTAACCGGATCCGCTGTACCCGGAGTGTTCGGACCCCACGTTCGCGCCGCTGAGTGCCGCCTGCTCGGCCTCATAGGTGCCACCGGGCAGCGCGTTGAGGGTGTACCAGGCCTCCGTGCTCCACAGGGACTGCCCGGAAGCCGAACTGAACGGCCGCGGCGAGTGCACATGCACCACCCGACCGGCTTCCAGGCCGTTGATGCGCAACGTGACTCTCCTGCCGTCGGCCGAAGGGATAGCCGACGTGACGCTCAGCGTTTCCAGATCGACCTTCGGCCCGCCATAGGCCGAAGTCGGGGTGTAACGCCATTGCTGGACGGCGTACCGCGACGTCAGGGAGCTCAGCGTGGCGGCCGACAACGGCTGGGTGTATTCGAGTTCGAAGCCGCCGGCTACCGCCCGCATGGCCAGGATGTCGAAGGCGTTGTTGCTGCCGGGGGTCAGCTTTTGCAGCCCGAAGCGGAGCTTGCCCTGCTGGCGCCAGTTGCTGCTGGCGCGTTCGTCGCCGATGCCGCCCGCGTAGATCGCGCCGTCGGGGCCTAGGGTGATCCGGCTGATGCCGGCCTCCAGTCCCTGGGTGAAGCGGAAGACCGCGCCCTGATACTCGCCGTTGACCTTCTCCAGGTACCCGCGCTGGATACCGCCGTAGGTGACATCACCGAACAGCATCTGCCCGGCGAACAGGCCCTGGGTGAGCATGATCGGGGTGCTCGGCGAGTTTGCGATCTCGTTGTGCGGCAGCCATAGCACCGGCTGCGTGACGGCGTTCGAGTCGAACGGACCGGCCGGATCGTTGTAGTGGTTGAAGAACCGGCCCGGCTTGAGCTGCACCAGCTTGTTGGCCGACAGCCAGTCGCCCTGGTTGTCGGTGACGAAGATGCCGCCTTCGGGACCCCACCCCATGCCGTTCGGAGTACGCAGTCCGCTCGCCGTGTATTCGACCTGACCGGTTGCCTTGTTCACTTTGATCGCGGTGCCGCGGTTGGCGGCGAGCTGCGGTTTGGTGCTGCGCCCGCCGGGAGTGATCTGAACCGACAGGTTGAGGTAGAAGAATCCGTCCTTGTACAGCAGGCCGAACGCGAACTCGTGGTAGGTTCCGCCGAACGGCCAGGTCGCCACGGTTCGCTTGTTGTCGATGATGTCATCGCCGTTGGTGTCGTTCAGCTCGACCAGCCGGGACCGCTCCGAGACGTACAGCTTGCCGTCCACGTACTTGATTCCCATCGGGTCCTGCATCCCGGAGGCGATCCTCTTCACCGTCACCTGCGAGGCAGAGGTGGTGCCGGTGACGTTGCCCAGCAGGTAGACCTCGCCGAGCGGCTGGGTGGTGCCGTAGTCGCCGCCCCAGGTGGTGATGGCCAACCGGTTGTCGGGCAGCCAGTCCATGCCGGTGACTTTCGGCTGGAACCCGCTGGGACGCAGATCGGTCAGCGTGTAGTTGGGGTGCACCGCGTTCAGCGGCAGCCCGTCGCCCGGGGTGTCGGCGCCCTCGACGCATTCCTTGGTCCCCGGCGCGGTTACCCGGGTGACTCCGGATTCGGTGCTCAGCGCCGTGGTCGGCACGAGGACGAACTGCGCGGAGCCCGGTGGCTGCCACTCCAGTTTGAGGGCCTGCCCACCCGTATTGTCGAAATGTTCGATGCGCAGCTTGTGATAGCCGGCAGACAGGTCGACGGAGCCGTCTTTCGGCGACGCGCCGTGCACGCCGTCGTGGCTGATGACTGTCGTGAAGGTGCTGTTGGAGTCGTCGTTGTCGACGACCGTGCTCTTGTCGACGCGCAGGCGGGAGCCGTCGTCGCTGGTGAGCCGGAAGGCGTACGAGCCGGCGGTGGTGATGTTGATGTTCGCGATGACCTGGGTGAGGAATCTGTCGGCGATGCCGAAGTCGGCCTGGGTCGACCAGTTGACCGCCGGCATCAGCTTGTCGAAGTTGGGAGTCTGCCCGGGTTTGAGCGTGCACAGCCCGATTAGATCTGTTGCGAGGCTGTAGGTGCGCAACGTGACTCCGGGATCCTGCGCTGGGATCGCGGCGTGTGCGGACCCAGGCACAGACACGGACAACAGCAGCAGACTCAGCCCCAGAGCGAGGACTGAGGCCCGGTGGCGACGGCGGGCGACTTGCGGGACGGTGGGAGAACTCATGGCGATCCTTCTCGCGATCGCACCCGGGCAGCAGCGCGCGCGCAGGCCAGGATGACGGGTGGATCAGGCGGGTTGCCTGACGCGGATGGGACGTGCGCCGCCACGTCGTCTTCTCAATGACCTCACCGCTATCGCTTCGTGAAACACCTCCGGGGGTCCAGACGGAGACGATCGGCGAGCAGCGTGAGCCGTCGAGCGGCCGAGGCGGCCTGACGCCGGCGCGGGATCGGGGCAGGCGACGCGGGGGCCTCGGACACGTCGTGCACGATCACGCCGGTGGCGCTGCGGTGGGTTCGGATGGCCGCCAGACGCCGGTGGCTCCGCGCGGCATCGGCGAGAGTGGTCATCGCGCTGGCCTCCTCGGAGATTCCATCGATATGTTGACGTTCATCTACGCGGGACATTAGCGTCTAGCCACCGTTGGGAAAACCCTTTCCCGATTTTTGCCTCAGGCGCAACCGACGATGAGGAGCCGCGGGATGACAACCCCGGAACCGGCCAGCAGCGCCACGATCGTGCTGAGCGAGATCGCCCCCAGGCAGTGCTCCTGCGGCACGACCCGGCGGGCGTTCGTGCGGGAGTCCGGCGGCGCGGTGAGCGTCCACCTGCTGCAGGTCGACCGGGCGGTCACTCACCACCACCGGATCGCGACCGAGGTGTACGTGATCCTCGACGGTGTCGGCGAGGTGGAGCTTGATGGCGTACGCCATCCGGCGAAGCCGATGTCGGCGTTCCTGATCCCGCCCGGCACCCGGCACCGGGCGCTGGGTGACCTGCGGGCCCTGGTGGTCTGCCTGCCCGCTGCGGACGATGCCGATGAATACTTCGACTGAGCCGGGCTCCCCGGCCGGCATCGTGCCGCTGCCCGGCGGCGTGGGCGTCTCGCAGCTGCGGGTGTACGACACCACCGCGCCCGACGGCCTGGTGGGCGGCACGCCGCACCTGCATCTGTGCTGCACCGAGGGTTACGTGGTGCAGGCCGGCGCCGGCGCGGTCCAGACGCTGACGATGAGCGGCTTCAAACAGACGCCGTTGCGGCCCGGCGCGGTGGCCTGGTTCACCCCGGGCACCATCCATCGCCTGGTCAACCACGGCGGCCTGGAGATCACGGTGTTGATGCAGAACAGCGGGCTGCCGGAGGCCGGCGACGCGGTGCTGACGTTTCCACCCTCGGTGCTGGCCGACCCGGAGCGGTACGCCGCGGCCGCCACCCTGCCCGGCGGCGGCGCTCCGGACGACGCCCCGCCGGCCGATGGCACGCCCAGCGCGACGTTGGCCGCCGCGTACGCCCGGCGCGATCTCGCGGTGCTCGGGTTCGAGCAGTTACGGGCGGCGGCCGACGCCGGCGACCTCGGGCCGCTGCACGACTTCCACCAAGCGGCCGCTCGCCTGGTGGCGCCGCACCTACCCCGCTGGCGGGAGCGGTTCGCCGCCGGCGCGTTGCGGGCGGCGCGGGACACCGCCGCCCAGCTGGACGCGCTGGCCGCCGGACGGTCCGATCACCTGGCCGACGCCACGGTGCATGGCTTCGCCGCGCCCGGCGAGCAGGGCCGGCACGGCATGTGCGGGCTGCTGAACACCTACCCGGTCCGGTAGCGGGTCCGGCTGTTCCGCGATCCTGCAAACATTTCATGTAAATATATAAAGATCCGTCCGGACAGCCCTTGCCTGACGGACGACATCCTCTCTAGTGTCCGTTCATCGGAAAGCGCTTCCCTGCAATCGCCAGGCAACTTTCCGTCCGTCCAGGAGGAGCCCCCGTGCACCATGGATCAGCAAGTGGATCAACCGTTGGCAGCGCGGCGGCGCGCGCAGCCGGTCAACCCACGCTGGCCCAGCGAACTCCCGTCCAGCCGCTGACGCGGCTGGTCCGGTTCGGCGATGCGCTGTGGCGGCCCGCACTGCTGCTGGGCATCGTGTTCGCGGGGTGGTGGGCGCTGTCGGAGAGCGGCACCGTCCCGCACTACCTGGTGCCGACCCCGGCGCAGGTGTGGCAGACGATGGTCGAGAAACGAGCATTCCTCTGGCTGAACACCTACGTCACGCTCTACGAGACCGTCATCGGCTTCGTGCTGGCCGTGCTGTTGGGCCTGCTCACCGCCGTCCTGATCGCCTACTCGCGCACCATGGAGCGGGCGCTCTACCCGATAGTGCTGTTCGCTCAGGTCATTCCCAAGATCGCCATCGCTCCGCTGCTGATCGTCTGGTTCGGCTTCGGTCTGGCCCCGAAGATCATTCTCGCGGTGCTGATCGCGTTCTTCCCGGTGGTCATCTCCGGGGTCGCCGGGCTTCGGTCCACCGACCCCGAGCTGGTGGACCTGTCCAAGACCATGGGCGCGAGCCCGTGGCAGACCTTTCAGAAGATCAGATTCCCCAATGCCCTGCCGCACCTGATGGCCGGGGTGAAGGTGGCCGTCACCCTCGCGGTGGTGGGCGCCGTGGTCGGCGAGTTCGTCGGCGCGAACGAAGGCCTGGGATACGTGCTCCTGCTTGCCAACGGCAACCTCGACTCGGCCCTGCTGTTCGCCGACCTGTTCCTGATGTCACTGATCGGCATCGTGCTGTTCGCGATCGTCGAGGTGACCGAGGCAGCACTCATCCCGTGGCACGCCAGCAGGCGGTCCGGGGTTCCGCTCACCACATCCTGACGGGGATTAGCCTCCCGTCGCCGCGCTAGGAGGACCAACCTAATGAGAAGACTTCCCGTGCTGGCGGCCGCGTTCGCGCTGCTGCTGGGCGCCGCCGCCTGCGCTCCGGGCACCAACGACCAGCCCGCCGCGCCCGGCGAGAACAAGAAGGTCACGCTGACCCTCAACTGGGTTCCGTACGGCGAGCATGCGCCGTTCTACTACGGCCTCGACAAGGGTTTCTACCAGGCCGAGGGCATCGACCTGGTGATCAAGGCAGGCGGCGGCTCCGGCAAGACCATCCAGGCCGTGGCCCAGCAGCAGACCGACTTCGGCTGGGCGGACACTCCCCCGCTGCTCAAGGCCATCACCACCGGGATGAAGGTGAAAAGCGTCGGGGTGTTCCTGCAGAAGGGGCCGTCGTCGGTCGAGTTCCTGGCCGACAAGAACATCACCAAGATCAGCGACCTCAAGGGCAAAACCGTCGGCGGCACGCCGGGAGACGCGATGTATGCGACCTTCCCCGCGCTGCTCAAGGCCAACGGCGTCGACCCCGCCGAGGTGAAGGTCGTCAACGTCGACGCGGCTGGGAAGATCGCCGCGCTGGCCGAAGGCAAGGTCGACGCGATCCAGGGCTTCTTCCACGACCAGGCCCCGACCATCGAGGCCAAGACCGGCAAGAAGGTCAACCATCTGCTGTTCGCCGATTTCGGGCTCAACCTGCTCGGCACCGGCCTGGTCGTGCACGACGACACACTGGCCAAGGATCCGGAGCTGGTGAAGGCCGTCGTCCGGGCCACCCAGAAGTCCTGGTCCGAGGCAGCCAAGGACATCCCGGGCGCGGCTGCCGCGATGGAGAAGCTCGCCGAGAACGAGCCGGCCAAGGACGTGCTGATCAAGCAGCTCACGCTGTGCCTGCCGCTGGTCGACACGGCGTCGCCGGGCGTCAACGCCGAGGCCAAGTGGACCGAGACCATCAACCTGATGACCAAGCACGCCGAGTTGAAGGACGCGGGCGCGCCGAGCAAGTACTGGTCCGGCACGTTCGCGACGAAGGGCTGAGCCGGTGACCGTCCCGTCAACGCCCGCGCCGGCGGTGGACATCACCGGCCTGACCGTGCGCTTCCAGTCCAAGCGCACCCAGACCGTCGCGGTGGACGACGTCACGATGCGGGTCGCCCCCGGCGAGTTCGTGACCATCGTCGGCCCGTCCGGCTGCGGCAAGTCCACCCTGCTCAAGATCGTCGCAGGGTTGGTGGCGCCGACCTCCGGCACGGTCTCGTTGATGGGACGTCCGGTCACCGGCGCCCAGAAGGAGATCGGGTACGTGTTCCAGCGCGCCGCCCTGCTGGACTGGCGGGGCGCGCGCAAGAACATCCTGCTGCAGGCCGAGATCCGGGGCATGGACCGGCGGCAGGCAGCCCGGCGCGCCGACGAACTGATCGACCTCACCGGGCTCACCGGCTTCGAGGACGCGCTGCCGCACGAGCTGTCCGGCGGCATGCAGCAGCGGGTCGCACTGTGCCGCGCGCTGCTGCACCAGCCGTCAGTGCTGCTGATGGACGAGCCGTTCGGCGCACTGGACGCGCTGACCCGCGAACAGCTCAACGCCGAACTCAACCGGATCTGGCGGGAAACCGGCACCACCATCCTGCTCGTCACGCACTCCATCGCCGAAGCGGTCTTCCTCGGCACCAGGGTCGAGGTGATGAGCCCCCGGCCCGGCCGGATCATGCGGACCATCGACGTCGACCTGCCGGCCGAGCGCGACTACGCCAAGGTCATGTCCGACCAGCGCTTCGACCGGTACGCCACCGAAATCCGCGGCCTGCTCGGGGCCGGAGCAAACCACTGAACCGGGCACCGGCGCCGGCCCGCCGATGGAGCGCGGCAGCAGGCGCCTGGCTCGGGCTGGGGGCCGCGCCCGCCGCGCTGATCCTGGGCGCCGGAATGGCCCGCCGGCACGACGGCGCCGTCCCACTGCTCGCGCTGCTCGGCGGCGCGGCCCTGATGGCGGCGCTGCTGTTCGGGCAGGGCGCACTGGGGCTGCGCCAGCCGTACGGGGAGAACGCCGCCCTCACCGAGCTAGCCCCTCGCTACCTGCCCGACCTGGCCGGCGTCCTGCTCGGCGCAGTGCTCGCCGCCGCGATGATCGGCTGGAACGGCTTCAACGTCGGCCTTGGCGGCGCATCGCTGGCCAAGGTCACCGGACTGCCCGGACCGGCCGGCGCGCTGCTGCTGGCCGGCGCCGTGCTGGCCGCGTCGTTCATGCCAGGCCGATGGAACAACCGGATCACGGTACTGACCACGGTCGCGGCGCTGGCACTGGTTGCGGTGTGCATCCTGCTGCTGCGCCCGGACGCCGCGCCGGTGACCGCCGACCCGGGCGGCTGGGCCACCCTCGCCGACATAGCCGCGATCGTCGGCTACGTCGCGGTGTTCGCCCTGCGCGCCCCGGACTTCAGCCGTGGCCTGGCCACCCGGCGGGACCTGGCGATCTGCGTGGCGCTGCTGGTCGGGCCGGCCATCGGAGTCGCCGCGGCCGGCGCCGGGGTCTGGCTGCGCACCGGCAGCGCCGACGTGGTCGCGGTGCTGGCCAACGCGCCAGGCATCGCGGTCTACGGCAACATCTTCGTCACCGTCGGGGTGTTCGCGCCCGCGCTGACCACCACCTTCTCCGGCGTGCTCGCGCTGCGGGCGGTCTGGCCCCGGCTGTCGGCCACCGCCGGGATGGCGATCGTGGCGATCCTCGGCGGCACGCTGGCCGCGGCGCGCTTCGACCGGGCGCTACTGACCTGGCTGACCGTGCTGGCCGCCACCCTGCCACCGCTGATCATCCCGATGGCGGTCGAGGGCTGGCGGCGGCGACAGGGCCGGCCGGCACGGCTGGTGCCGGTGTGGACCTGGCTGCCCGCCGGACTGGCCGCGACCGCGCTGACCGTCGCCGGCTCGCCGACCGGGCCGGTGGCCGGCCTCGCGATCGCGGTGGTCGCCACCGGCTGGCAGGTCCACCGGCAGCGGCGGTCCGTCCGATCGGCGCCGCCGGCCCGATCAGCTCAGTGAGCTGCCACCCGGCGTGCCCGCGGTAGACCTGTCCTGCGCGTGCTCGCCCGGACCACGCCCCGGCGGCCTGCCGGATGCGGTGATGTGTCACCTCATCCGGCAGGCCGCCAGGCGTCGGACGGACTCCGAGCCGACGGGGTGCCTTTACCCCAGCGGCGCGCTCACCGGCGACCCGCATGCAGCTGCGTTACCTGCTCGGCGCTGAGCTCGTAACCGTACAACCGGAGGTCGTCGATCAACCCGTCGAACCTCGAATCCCCCCAGCTCGTCCCACCGACAAAGTTGGCCGTGGTGTTGCCGCCCACGCCCACGTCACCGATGCCGATGGTGAAATCGGTACGGGTGGCCTGCAGGACGCCGTTGAAGTAGATCTTCCCCGTCGATCCGCTCATCGTGAACACCACGTGCGTCCACTCGTTGAGCGGCAGGTCTCTGCCCGCACCGAGCAGGAGCCGTTCCTGTGTGGCCACCCCCGGTGCCTTGAACGTGGCCCCGAACCCGGTGGTCGAACCGTTCGTGGCCGACTGGATCAGGAAGAACGTGTCCGTGCTGCTGCCGATCTGCAACAGCGGCACCCAGCTCGGAAGCGTGTCCGGGCGCGCCCAGAAGGACACGGTGAACTGTTCGTCCAGGCCGGCCTCGATGTTGTCCGGCAGCCGGACCTGGTTGTTCGTGCTCGCGGCACCGCCCGGCAGCGACACCGCGCTACCGTACCGGCCGGCTGCGCTCCAGCCGGTCGTACCCAGGAAGGAGGCTGCGCCGATCGACGACTTCGCTCCCGTGTTCGCGGCGGTGGTGCCCGTGTTCTCGTCGAAGGTGTACCGGACGGCGACGCCTTCGTTGTACATCGCGGCGACGTCCGCGGCGGTCAGCGTGGACGTGTACACGCGCACGTCGTCCATCAGACCGTCGAATGCCGCGTCCCCGTAGCCGTTGCGACCGAGCCAGTTGTTGGCCGTCGGACCGACCTCGGTCATGCCGATGGTCAGGTCGGTACGGGTCGCGATCACCACGCCGTTGAGGTACAGCGTGCCGATCGAGCCTTGGCGGGTGAAGGCCACATGGCTCCACTGGTTGGCGGCCACGTCCTGAGCCGGAGTGGCGTAGATCCGCTCCTCCGGGCCGGTCTTCGCTTTGAAGGTGACGGCGAGGCCGGTGCTTCCACTTGCCTGGGTCTGCATCTGGATCTGGAAGTAGCTCCCGGCGGAGCCGAGTCCGTCACCGATGTGGAACAGGCCGGTCCAGTTGGACTTGGTGTCGGGGCGGACCCAGAAGCCGGTGGAGAAGTTCGACGCGCCCTGCAGCAGGTTGTCCGGCAGGTCCACCGCGTTCGCGGTGCTGCCACCGGGCAGGTTGACGGCCTTGCCGAGGACACCGTTGGTGGACCAGCCGGTGGTCCCGGTCAGGACGGCTGCCCCTACCCCGCTGGCGGGGCCGGTGTTGGCGGCGGTGGTGCCCTGGCCTTCCTCGAACTCGTAGCGGACGGGGATGCCGGTGGCCGGCGGTGGGGCGTTGTCGCCGACGATCACCAGGTCGTCGATCATCAGGCTGGCGCCGGTGCCCGGAGCCGTCAGGCTGAGCGTCTGGGAGGCAGTCGCGGCCGTGAAGGTGCCGGAGTAGGTGCCGTAGGCGGCTGTCGACGGCAGCGCTGTCGTGGCGGTGAGCGTGGTGCTCAGGCTGCCGATCGACAGTGTGGCCGTCGCCGCGGCGGTCCCGGTCGACCGGGCGTCGCGTGCGTAGCGCAGCGATATCCGGTACGTGCTTCCGGGAGTGAGATCGTTGACGGTGCGTCTGATGCTGCCCGAGGTGCCCAGGGCCAGCTGATAGCCGGTGAGGCCCAGGCCGCCCTGACCGGTGGCGGTGCCGCGCACCAGCTGGACCGGGCTCACGACCGACCAGGGCACCATCCGGCTGTTGCCGGCGGCGACGTCGACGGTCGCGGGAGGGTTGTTGGTGCGCCATTCGGCGGGCAGGCGCGGGTACTCGAACTGGTCGACGACCCGCGGGTTGAGCTGCGTCATGATCACCGAGGGGTCGATCTTCACGATCTTCGCGACCGACGGGGTGCCGGCGGCGTCGAAGACGAACAGCATGTACGCACCGGGCGGTGCGTAGTTGCCGTTGAGCGGCGACGTGATGTTCACCGTGCCACCGGACTGGCTGAACGCCAGGTTCTGGAAGTTCTGGTCGTTGTTGAACCCGTGCGTCACGGAACCGTTGCGGACCAGCGCGACGCGCGAGACCGTGCCGGTCGCGGTGATCTGGAAGGTGCCGTTGTAGCCGATCTTCGCGGGCGCGGCGGAGATCACGGGGCGCGGGGCGGGGTTGTTGCCGTCGAACAGGTACGACGGGGAGTAGTACTCCACGTCGGTGTAGTTGCGCGGACCGGGCGCGCCGCCGCCGCCGATCATGACCCGGCCGTCGGGCAGGAGCAGGGCGGTGGAGTGGTAGAGCCGGGCGCGCTCGTGCGGCAGGACGACCTCGGTCCAGGTGCCGGTGTCCGGGTTCCAGATCTCGGGGTTGGTGACGTATCCGCCGTTGCCGTTGTTCTCCCGGGCGCCGCCGGTGACCAGCACCCTGCCGTCGGGCAGCAGCGTCGAGGTCGCCCAGTGGCGCTGGTACTTCATCGGCTGGGTCGCCGTGATGACCGGGTTGGCGGTGCCGCCGGTGATGTCGACGATGAAGCCGGCCCGGGCGCCGTCGGGGCCGCCGCCGTTGCCCCACCAGCCGCCGCCGACCTGGAGGATCTTGCCGGGCCGGTACATCGTGGCGGTGGACGTGGCGCCGACCGGGTTGCCGTTGGCGCCCTGGTTGGAGACGCCGGTGGGCAGGGTGCCACGCAGCGTCATCTGGCCGGTGCCGCCGTTGCCGTAGGGGTTGAGCTCGAACATCTGCGTACCGCTGATGTTGAACAGCGTCCCGGTGGTCGGGGACACGAACGCGCGGGGGTACCACCAGCGGTTCTCGTCCGCGCCGGCGTGGTCGGCTCCGCCGTCACCGTACGCGGCCGGGCTCCTGGCGCCGTCGAGCTTCTTCCAGCCCGAGCCCTGCTCCGGGGTGTAGATCTCCGGGGTGAGGACACCGGGCCCGCCGGGCCCGCCGCGGAGGCTTCCACCCTGCACGACGACGTCGCCGTTGGGCATGGTGGTGCCGGTCGGGTACCACCGGGGGAAGTTCATGGGCGCCTCGTTCTGCAGCCCGTTGTTCGTGGTGTAGCTGGTGACGCCGATCGCTCCGTCATTCGGCGCGTTTCCTCCCAGTCCGTCGTCCCCGCCGACCGTCATGGTGGAGTGGTCGTGCGGGAACTGCACCTGCATGGCGCAGAACAGGTCGGTGTACGTGGTGTTCGGCAGGATCCCGTTGCGCAGGTTCGCCAGGTTGCGTGGCTGGTCGGGGTTCCAGACGTCGACCTCCATCTGGCCGCCCTGGGTGACCGAGTCGTTGCCGGTCCAGTCGTACGGCGTGGTGTCGTTGCCCCAGCCGCCGACGCTGCCGAACGACTGCACCCGGCCGTCGGAGGTCAGTGCCATGTTGATCGGGACCAGCGGCCACGGGGTGACGCCGCTCCATGCGCCGGCCTGGTCCTTCGTCGGCGGTGAGCAGTCCGCGGGCAGCAGTTTGGCGGCGTAGGCGAGGCCGTTCTTCATCTGGGCGCGCATGTACGACTCGGCGTACGCGGTGCCCTCGTGTCCCATGGAGGTGTACCAGGACCGGCCGGAGTCGATCTGCTGGCACCAGGTGAGCGGGTGCATGGAGCCCTGACGGCCCATGCCGTACGAGGACTCGTCGGCCTGGATCAGGGTGCGCACCCAGGGCGCCGGGTTGACGACCCAGTCGTACCACTCGTCGCTGCGGGTGATGCTCGCCGTCACGCCCTGCGTCAGCGGGTGGCTGGTGTTCGTCACGAACACGCGGCCCGGCCGCACACCGGGGTTCTCCGGGTGCCCTTCGGAAGCGGCGCCGATGAGGCGGGCGTAGAACGGGTTGACGTCGTGCTCGCTCTCACCGGCCGACCAGCCGGTGTAGTGCATGCCCATGAAGCCGCCGCCGCCGCGGATGTAGGCCTCCAGCGCGCTGCGCTGTGGCGCGTTGAACAGGACACCACCGGTCTGTGCGAAGACCACCGTGTCGCGGTTGGCGAGGTTCGCGGTGTTGAACACCGCCGGGTCCTCGGTCTCCTGGATCTCCACCGGCTGGCCGTACTGCGTGCCGAGCTGGGTGACCAGGTCACGCACAGCCTGCCGCGCCTGCACGTGAGAGGCGTGGAAATTGGACTTGTAGAACAACAGCACGTTGAGCCGGCCGTCATCGGCGGGCGCCGCGGCGTGCGCCGCGATGGGGGCCAACAGCCCGGCGACCAGCGACAACGCTGCGAACGTTGCGGCGGCCCGACCGGACAGCCCCCCGAACATTCGATCGAGCTGAGCAAAGAGGTGAGAGCGGGCAGACCTGCGGGGCACTTTCATAAGAGATCCCTTGAGGTTCGGCGGGCGTGGCGGCGAGGACGGACACCACCACGGAAGCCTGAAGGTAAGACACACGTGAATACGCTGTCAAGAATCGAATACGCATATATGAATCTAGAGGCGCTTGAGTTCTCATATGCGAACTGCAACTCGATACTCGATCATCCGTCGTTCGCACCTCGACCGACGCCTGCCACAGTGGCGCCGCAGGAATCAGGCGCACTCTCCGACGCCGTTCAGGCGAGCGCCGACACGTCAGGTAGGCCCGCCGGAAGCATTCCGGGGGCCTACCTCGTCAGACCAGTCACATTGCTCGCCTCGACGGTGAGCCGACCGCCGACCGACGTCGCTTCACCGGCCAGCCGCCACCGGCATCAGATCGACCCCGCGCCCCGTGGGCGCGGGCCGTCCACCGGAGCACTGTTCACCCGCACCCGTCCCCACGAGCACCGGCGATGCTCATCGCAGCTCCGCGATAACGGTCTTGAGCTGGGTGTAGTCGTCCAGGCCGAACGACCCGAGCTCGCGCCCCCAGCCCGACTGCTTGAAGCCGCCGCGCGGCAGTGTGACGTCGTCGGCGTGCCACGTGTTGAGCCACACCGTGCCGGCCCGCAGGCGGGCACCGACGCGGTGCGCGGTGCCGATGTTCTGCGACCAGACACCCGCGGCAAGCCCGTACACCGTGTTGTTCGCCGCCGCGACGACCTCTTCCTCGGTGTCGAAGGGCACCGCCGTCACGACCGGGCCGAAGATCTCGTCGGTCTGCACGGCCATCCGCTCGTTCACGGACGTGATGAGCGTCGGCGACACGAAGAAGCCGCGGTCACCGACCGCATCGGCGCTTCCCGCGCGCAGCACGGCGCCTTCGGCCACCGCGCCACGGATGTAGCCCAGCACCTTCTCGTGCTGCTCCCGGGAGACCAGCGGACCCATCTGCGAGGCCGCATCGAAGCCGTCGCCCACCCTGATCGCGCGCGCGGCCGCGGCCACACCCTCGACGACCTGGTCGAAGACGCCGCGCTGGACGTACAGGCGCGAGCCGTTGACGCAGCACTGCCCCTCGTTGAAGTAACCGCCCAGCACCGCGCCGGCGATGGCGGCGTCGATGTCGGCGTCGTTGAAGATGATGTTGGGAGCCTTGCCGCCGAGCTCCAGGGAGACCTTCTTGAGGTTGCCCGACGCCGCAGCGGCGATCTTCTTGCCGACCTCGGTGCTGCCGGTGAAGGCGACCTTGTCCACGCCGTGGTGGTCGACCAGCGCGGCCCCGGTGTCGCCGAAGCCGGGCAGGATGTTCACGACGCCGGCGGGCACGCCGGCCTCGAGCAGGAGCTCACCGAGGCGCAGCGCCGTCAGCGGAGTCTGCTCGGCCGGCTTGAGGATGACGGTGTTGCCCGCGGTGATGGCCGGGACGATCTTGAAGCAGGCCATCAGCAGGGGGAAGTTCCACGGCACGATGCCCGCGACGACGCCGATCGCCTCGCGGCGGGTGTAGGCGTGGAATTCCCGGCCCGGCACGGACATCGGGATGGACGTGCCTTCCATCTTGGTCGCCCAGCCCGCGAAGTAGCGGAAGAGCTCGGCGGAGACCACGACGTCACCGTCGCGGGCCGCTTCGACGCGCTTGCCGTTGTCGAGGGCCTCCAGCTGGGCGAACTCGTCGGCGTGGGCGTCGATGAGGTCGCCGATGCGCCACAGCAGGTGGGAGCGGTCACGCGGGGTCATCTTCGACCACGGGGAGGGGGACTCGAACGCCGTGCGAGCCGCCGTGACCGCGCGGTCCACGTCGACGGCGGACGCGTGCGCGACCTGGACCAGCACCTCCTCGGTCGACGGGTTGACGGTGGCGAACGTCCTGCCGTCCTTGGCGTCCACCCATTCGCCGCCGATGAGCAGCTGCTTGGGCGAGGACAGGAACGATCGGACGGCGGGCAGGAGCGTGGAGTTCTCGTGGGACATGGTGGCCTTCCATATGTGCGGTTAGCTAGGTCATGAGGATTCGGCTCGGCTATTTGATGATCGACACCTTTGACCAGTCGAGGGTGAGTGCGACGGCGACGACGATGATCACGCCGTACAGGATCTGCTCGTAGGCGGACGGCACGCCGACGATCGGCAGGCCGACCCGCAGCAGCGTCACGACGAGTGCGCCGGCGAGGCTGCGCCACAGGCTGCCGTGACCGCCGGTGATGGCGGTGCCGCCGACGACGATCGCCGCGACCGCCGGCAGCAGCAGGTTGTCGGCCATGGTGGGGCCGCCGCTGAACTGGCGTGAGACCAGCATGACCGCGGCGAACCCGGCGCAGGCGCCGGAGACGCAGAACGCACCGATCTTGACCAGGTCGACGGGCGTGCCGGCGAGCCGCGCGGCCGACTCGGAGTAGCCGGTGGCCGAGATCCAGCTGTGCAGCGGGGTGGCCTTGACGACGGCGGCGATCAGGGCGACGACGAGCAGCGCCATCGCGGCCGACATCGGCACGTAGCCGCCGACATAGAGTTCGAGCCACTTGACCGGCGAGTCGTCCACCACCCGCACGGTGCCGGCGCCGGACACGACGAGGGCGACCGCGGACAGGATGCTCATCCCGCCCAGGGTGACGATGAACGACGGTATCCGTAACAGCACGTGCGCCAGGCCCTGGACCGCGCCGATCGCCGCCGCGACGGCGATGACGACCGGCGTGGCCATGCCGCCGAGATTCGGCAGCCAGAGGGCCAGCAGGACTGTCGAAAGCGAGGCCAACGCCGCGATGGAAAGATCGATGCCGCCGCAGAGCACGATGAGCGTCGCCCCCGCGGCGAGCACGATGAGCGGCGCCGCGGTCCGCGCCACCGCGGTCAGGCTCCGCGGGGTCAGGAAGTCCGGGTCGGCGACCGTCAGGGCGGCCACGAGCGCCACCAGGGCGATGAGCGGCATGAACCCGGTGAGTCGCTTGGCTGGGCGGGGGCCATTTCTGCCGGTCGCGGGTTCGGCGACCGGCTGCATGGCGACGGGAGTGCTCATACCATCTCTTTCACGAGGTCCAGAGGGCTCGGCTTGCCGCCGTTCGGGCAGGCGACCTCGGTCACGACCCGTCCGTCGTTCATGACCAGGATGCGGTCGGCCATGCCGATGGCCTCCTCGAGGCTGTCGGCCAGCAGCACGGTGGCGACCCCGTTCGCGGCGAGCTCCCGCATCAGCCGGTACACCTCCGAGCGGGCGCCGATGTCCAGGCCGCGGGTCGGGTGGTCCAGTAGGAGCAGCCGGATGTCGCCGCCGATCAGCCACCGGGCCAGGACGACCTTCTGCTGGTTGCCGCCGGACAGCCGCTGGATGGGGGTGTCGCGGCTGGGCGTGCGGATGGACAGCCGGTCGATCCAGCGGTCCACCAGGCCGGCCTGTTTCTTCGGCGCCACGAAGGGGCCCGCGCAGCGGGCCTTCTGCTTGGTCAGGGTCATGTTCTCGGCCACCGACATCGGGCCGACCATGCCTTCGGTCTTGCGTTCGGCCGGCACGTAGCCGATGCCGGCCGCGCACGCGGCACGGGTGTTGGGCAGGCTGATCTTCTTGCCGTCCATCCGGATCTCGCCGGCGGTCGTCGGCTCGATGCCGAACAGGGCGCGGCAGACGTCCTCTCGACCGGATCCGTGCACGCCGACGATCGCCACGATCTCCCCTGCCGCGACGTCGAGGTCGATGTCGCGGAACGAGCTGCCCGACAGGCCGCGTATGGACAGCCGGGGCTGCTCGGCCTCGACGGGCCCGGCGGCGTTCTCATGGTAGTGATCGTCGGACCCGGTGGAGCCGATCATCATCCGGTGCAGCTCGCGTGGGACGGCGCCGGCCGTGGCGACCTCGCCGACGGACTGGCCGCTGCGCAGCACGGTCACCCGGTCGCACACGTCCAGCACCTCGTCGAGGCGGTGGGAGACGAAGACGACCGAGGCGAACTCGCGCAGCCGGCGGATCTGCGCGAACAGGGTCTCGATCTCCTTGGACTCCAGGACCGAGGTCGGCTCGTCGAGGATGATGACCGGCGGGTGCTGGCTGCGCTGCTCGATGCGCAGCACCTTGGCGATCTCGACCATCTGCCGGTCGGCGAAGGAGAGCGTGTCGGTGCGGGCGAGGGGGTCGATCTTCGAGCCGATCTTGTCGAGCTGCTCCTGGGCCAGGCGGCGCATGACGTCCCAGCGGTAGACGCCGCGGCGGACCGCGGCGCCTTCGCTGCCGAGCAGGATGTTCTCCGCCGCGGTCAGGTTGGGCACCAGGGACTGTTCCTGGAACACCATGCCGATGCCGTGGTTGGCGGCGTCGACGACGCTGCGCAGTTTGACGGCCTCGCCGCGGACGTAGATCTCGCCGGCGTCGGGGGTGACCAGGCCGACCAGCGCTTTGAGCAGCGTGGACTTGCCCGCGCCGTTCTCGCCGGCCAGACCCAGCACCTCGTGCTGGCGGACCACCAGGTCGACGCCGTCGAGGGCCTTCACGCCCGGGTAGTGCTTGACGAGGCCGCGGACCTCCAACGCCGGTACCGGCGCGGACGTGGTGGGCTCCCGTTCGGCTGGGACGCTCACTTGACCACCTGGTTTCTTCGACGCTGGGGGATGACCGCGGCGGCGACCGCGGCCACGACGATGAGGCCCTCGACCCCACCCTGCCAGTAGGGGCTCACCCCGACCTGCACGAGACCGTTCGTGAGCACCATGACGAGCACGACGCCCACGGCGGAGTGCAGGATGCCGCCACGGCCGCCGGTGAGCAGGGTGCCGCCGACGACGGCGGCGGTGATGGCCGAGAAGTCGTATCCGTTGCCGGCTTGGACGAGGCCGGCGCCGAGCTGGCTGGTCACCATGACCCCGCCGAGGCCGTAGAACGCGCCGGCGAGGGTGAAGACCGCGACCTTGTACGGCTTCACTTTGACGCCGGACAGCGTGAGCACCTCCTCGGCGCCGCCGATCGCGAAGGCGTACCGGCCGAGCCGGGTGTAGCGCTGGACGAGCCAGCCCAGCAGGATGCACGCGGCGGCGATCCAGGTCAGGTACGACAAGCCCAGGAAGCGCTCGATCGCCCAGCTCTTGAGCATGGCGTCGGAGATGTTGGGCTGGACGCCGGCGAACATGAGGGTCGCGACGCCGAGCCCGATGGCCGACACCCCCAGCGTGGCCATGAACGAGGGCACCTTCAGCAGGACCAGAGCGAGGCCGCTCAGGCAGCCGAACGCACAGCCCAGCACGACCGCGGCCGCGATCCCGACAAGCCCGAAGTCGTTGTCGTTGCGGTTGTTGGCGACCAGCAGCGACACGGTCAGCGCGGAAGCGCCCATCACGCCCGCGGCCGACAGGTCGATGGACCCCATCATCAGCACGAACGTGATGCCGCAGGTGACCACGGCGAGCACCGCGGCGGCGTCGACGATGTTCTGGACGTTGTCGATGCTGCGGAACTGCGGGCTCAGGACCGCGAACACCGAGAAGATGACGACCAGCGCGACCGGTGGGCCGGCGTCTCGAAACGCCGTGCCCCGCCGAGAGTTCCGGCGGGGCACGGCGGCCCCGGATTCAACCGTCACTTCAGGGGCCCGGCCACACGCTTGAAGACGTTGGCGCAGTCGAAGTCCGACGGGTTGGTCTTCGGCTGGGCGAAGTCGGCGGCGTTGTCCTTGGTGATGAGGAACTGCTCGGCGAAGAACGCCCGGTTGTCCGCGGCGATGTCCTTGACCTCCAGCTTGCCGGTGGCCACGCAGAAGCCGATCGCCAGGCCGATCCCGCCCTGCCACGTGCCGTCGCTGGAGACGGTGGCGGTCATGGCTCCGCTCTGCACCGCCGTGACGGCGTCGGGCACGGCGTCGATGCCGACGACCGCCACCTTGCCCGCACGACCTGCCTGCTGGAGTGCTTCCAGAGCGCCGAGCGCCATGTCGTCGTTGGCGGCCCAGATGCCCTTGACCTTGTCGCCGTGCTTGGTCAGCAGCGTCTTGGTGACGGTGAGCGCCTCGGCGCGCGAGAAGTTGGCGGTCTGCTGGTCGAGCAGCTGGACGCCGGAATTCTCCTTGAGCGACGCCTGGAGTCCGGCGAACCGGTCCTTGGCGGCCGCGGTGTCCAGGACGCCCTGCAGCGCGATGATGCCGCCCGAGCCGCCGATCGACTTGGCGAGCGCGTCACCGATCTGCTTGCCGGACTCGACGCCGTTGTAGGTGATGTGGCTGATCCACGTCTTGTAGTCGGCCGGGTTCAGGTCGGCCGGCTTGTTCCACTGCGTGACGAGGAAGGCACCGGCCTTGTCGGCGCCCTTGACGATCGGCGCGGTGTCCGAGTCGCCGTTGGGAAGCACGTTCATGACCAGGCACTTGGTGTCGCCGGCGAGAATCTGGCTGATCTGCTCCTGCTGCTTGGTGGAGTCACCGCCGTAGGTGAGGCGCTGCTGGGTGAGACCGACCGACTTGGCGAAGGCGTCGCCGCCGGCCAGCCACGAGGCCTCGTACGGGTTGGACTCGTTGCGGACCTGGCCCACCAGTTTGACGTCAGCCGGCTTGCAGGCGCCCGCGGCGGCGGGGTCGCCGTCTCCGGCTGCCTGCTCGCTGCAGCCGGCCAGGGCGGCGGCCGCCAGCGATAGGGAGATTAACGCCGCGGTGGGACGAAACGCGATCCTCATGGTTGTTCCTCGATCTCTTCAGTGCCGGAGGATCCGGCGGGAGGGGTGGCACAAACAGAGAGCGATATCTGCCGCCGGGGCGCTGATGGCGACAGCGTCGTTGTATGGTGCGGGTTCGGTGCGCTGGAGGCCAGGGTCAGCGGGCCATCCAGCCTCCGTCGACGACCAGGACGTGGCCGTTGACGTAGTCGGCGGCGGCGGAACTCAGGAAGACAGCCGCTCCGGCGATGTCGGAGGCGTCTCCCCAGCGACCGGCCGGGATGCGTTCGAGGATGGACCGGGAGCGGTCCGGGTCCGCACGCAGCGCGGTCGTGTTGTCGGTGTTCATGTAGCCGGGTGCGATGGCGTTGACCTGCACCCCGCGCGGTCCCCACTCGTTGGCCAGGGCCTTGGTGACGCCGGCGACGCCGTGCTTGCTGGCGGCGTAGGACGCCACGCGGAGTCCGCCCTGGAAGGAGAGCAGGCTGGCGACGTTGACGATCTTGCCGTGCCCGCGTTCGGTCATCGGGCGCCCGAACTGCTGGCAGAGCAGGAACAGGCCGTTCAGATTGACGTCCACCACGCGGTTCCACGACTGCCGGCTCACGTCCACCGAGTCCGCGCGGTCGATGATGCCGGCGTTGTTGACCAGGATGTCGACCTGGCGGTTGCCGTTCACCTGCGCGGCGACCCGCTCGACGGCGTCGTGGTCGCTGACGTCGAGGTCGACGAGCTCCACGTCCCGGCCGAGGCCGGCCAGCTGGTCCCGGGTGGCCGACTGGCTGCCCGGCCTGCCCAGCAGGACCAGGTCGGCACCGGCCTGGGCGAGCCCGCGGGCGATGGCCTGCCCCAGGCCGCGGCCGGCGCCGGTCACGACGGCGCAGCGGCCGGTCAGGTCGAACGGCGAGCGGAGTTCGGCGGCAGGCTGAGCGGTCACAGATCCTCCAGCGCCACGGGCTGCAGATCGGTGTAGTCGTTGTTCTCGCCGGCCATGGCCCAGATGAAGGCGTACGAGCCGGTGCCGACGCCCGAGTGGATCGACCACGGCGGCGAGATGACGGCCTCGCGGTCGCGCACGACGAGGTGGCGGGCGGCGCCGGGCTGGCCCATCAGGTGGAAGATCCGGTCCTTGTCGTCGAGGTCGACGTACATGTAGACCTCGGTACGCCGGTCGTGCAGATGCGGCGGGAACGTGTTCCAGACGGAGCCGTCGGCGATGACGGTCACGCCGAACTGGAGCACCGAGGTCTGCAGCTCCTGACCCCAGGCGTAGCGGTAGAGGCTGCGCTGGCTCGCGCCCTGCGGCGTGCCCAGCTTGACCGGCTCGATCGCCGCGTGGCTCAGCAGGGCGGTCGGGTAGGCCGCGTGTGCCGGGGCGGAGACGAAGTAGAACGCGGCGTCGGCACCGGCGAACACGACCTCGTTGCCGCGGCCGACGAACAGTCCGTCGAGGTGACGGAGTTCGAACTTCTCGTCGTTGACGAGCACGTGGCCGGACTGGCCGACGTTGACGATGCCGAGCTCGCGGCGGGCCAGGTGCGACGCCGTGCCGAGCACGTCCCAGGCCGGCAGTTCGAGCTGGCCGGCACCGGGCACCGCTCCGCCGACGACCAGCCGGTCATCGTGGGTGTACACCCCGTGCACCTCGCCGGTGCGGAACAGGCTGTCGACGAGAAAGTTCTTTCGCAGGTCCGCATTGGTTGCCGTCTCCACGCTGGACGGCGATGCGGAGTGCCTTACCTCGATCAAAACTTCTCCTCGGTTGTGAACCTGGTTCCGCTATGTGAACTGAGCGCGACGATACCTATGCCTTCGATCACGAGTCAAGGGGCCGAAGTCGGTCCCTCTATGTGAACTGTGGTTTAGTGTTAGGCGCCAAGTGCCTGTACCACGATGGATCATGAGGAGGCCGCGGTGGACGCGGACAAAACGGTCAACAGCAGCTCCGCTACCTCGGGGGTCAAATCTGCTGCTCGCGTCCTCGACGTCCTGGACGACATCGCCGCTCATGGCCCCGGCACCCAGCTGCAGCTGGCCACCCGCCTCGGCATCCCGAAGAGCAGCCTGCACGCGCTCCTGCGCACCATGTGTGCTCGCGGATGGCTGGACACCGACCAGACCGGCACCGTCTACCGGCTCGGAGTTCATACGCTGACGGTCAGCTCCGCCTACATCGATGGCGACCCCGTGCTGTCGCGTGCCAGCGCCGTGATGGACGAGATCGCGGCGGCTACCGAGGAGACGGTGCACCTGGGCCGCCTGGAAGGCACCGAGGTCATCTACACCGCCAAGCGCGAGTCCAAGCATCCGTTGCGCATGTACTCAGCCGTCGGCCGCCGCCTTCCCGCTTACAGCACGGCCCTGGGACGGGCGATGCTCGCAGAGATGCCCGAAGACGTCCGCGGGACATTCGTTCCCCACCAGATCAAAGCCATCACCTCCCAGACGATCACGAACCGGGACGTCTTGCTGGCGACCATCGACAAGGCCGCCCAGCTCGGCTACGCGGAGGAGACCGAGGAATCCTGCCTGGGCGTGCGCTGCTTCGGGGTCGCGCTGCCCTTCTCCTCCCAATCGGTCGACGCGCTGAGCATCGCAGTCCCCATCAGCCGCCTCAAAAAGGGCCGGGAAGACTTCATCATCGAGACCCTGCTGAGCGTGAAGGCTCGCCTGTCGGCGATGCGTGACAACAGGCCGGTGCGCTGAACCACTGCGCATACTGCGCAGGTCGCATTCTTTGAAGCCGGCCGTTGTCGCACACCTCGCGAAGCCGGGGGCCGCAGCCTGGACCTGGACGCACTCGCCGGTCGCCTGTCACGGCCGCCCAGACCGTGACGAAGCAGTGGTCCACTGGGCCGGCGCAGGGGCCATGACCTGACGGCTCGCCTGCCACGCCACCGTCTGACCCGTACAACGACGATGGGACCGACCATGCCCCCGGCCAGCCCCACGTCAGCATCCGCATAGAACCCTACCGACAGGCACGGAGATCTCCGTGCCTGTACCGCCTGCCGCGCTGAGCAAGGCTCAGCCGGCCGGCCCACCGTCCAAACAGGGCCTCAGTGCTTGTCGAACGCGGCCAGCACACCGGCACGGCTGGCGTCCTCGCTGGCCAGCACACCCCCGTTGGCCACGACATCGGCGGTGATCTCGCTGAACACCATGCGGACGTCCTGCTCACGGGCCCCAAGGATCTCGACGGCATTGTCGGTCACGGCCCGGGCAAAGGCCCTGCGCTGCTCCAAGGACCGGCCCGCGAGCAGTTCAACGGTGATGTTAGGCATGACGCCCCTCCCAGATACCGGCTGTCCACCATATGGACTTGAGTTCGCTAACGTGAACGCACGCTACCGTTCAGCCCAGCGGCTCCGCAATGCGCCCAGTTCACATACTTGACATTGGTTCCGCTGGTTGGTCGAATCACTGCGACCCGCACGACCAACCCGCACATCGATCAACACCGGGCGAGCCGACTCGCCCTGAGCGCGAGGATGCGACATGCGGCGCAACGACATCGGATCCGTCCGGGCCCAGGCCGACCAGCACGACCGCCGTTCGACTCGGACGCGGGCACGGCGCGGCATGCAGATCAGCGCCGCCACGCTGATCGTCAGCCTGTTCGGTCTCGCGTCCCCGGCGAGTGCGCACGTCACCGTCACCCCCTCCACCACCGCGGCCGGCGCCCACGCAGTCCTCCAGTTCAGCGTCGGGCACGGCTGCAGGAACTCGCCCACCACCAAGATCACTATTCAGATCCCGGCGCAGATCACCTCAGTGACCCCCACCCGGACAGCACTGTGGAAGATCGCGAAGCAGACGCAAACGGTCGACCCGCCCGTGACGGACTCCCACGGCACCCAGATCGTGCAACGGGTAGCCTCGGTCACGTTCAGCACGGACACCCCACTGCCGGACGGCTACCGCGAGGTCTTCGAACTCACGGTCCAGCTACCCGAAGCCGCGGGAACCGAGCTCGTCTTCCCGACCATCCAGACCTGCGAGCAAGGCGAGTCCGCCTGGATCGAGGTTGCCCAGGACGGGCGGAACGTCGAAGAACTCGAGCTGCCCGCCCCGAGATTCACCACCTCCGAGCCCGACGAGGGCACGCTCCACCACATGACCACCAGCAACGCGCACCCCATGCACTCCGCCGCCACCGAGCCCCTGTCGGGAACGGACCGCGCATTGACCCTCGCCGCGCTGGCGGCCGGCGTCCTCGGCTCGGTCCTCGGCGGTGCGGCGCTCGTACGACAGCGCCGTCGGGCATGAGCGACCCACGATCGCGGCGCATCCGGACAACGGCACTGCTGGTCCTGGTCTTCGTATCCGCGCTGCTGCTCGGCTTCCCCCAGCCGGCGAACGCGCACGCGCACCTGGTCAGCACCAACCCGGCCGAGGGTGCGGTCCTGCAGACCGCACCCGACCGGATCCTGTTCACGTTCGATGAACCAGTACGCGCCATCCCGGGCGGCGTCCAGGTCTACGGCCCGCAGGGTGAGCCGGTCGAAGCGAATCCGACCGTCACGGGCACCGAACTCCGAGTCGTGCCGTCTGCCCGCCTGGGCGACGGCACTACCGTGATCACCTGGCGGGTCGTCTCCGATGACGGGCATCCCATCAGCGGGTCCCTCACCTTCTCCGTCGGCGCGCCCACCCCTGTCACCGCCCCCTCTTCGAGTGACTCCAGCAGCATCCCGCAGGTTCCCTGGACACTGACCCTGGCCCGCGTCGTGGGCTATGTCGGCCTGCTGCTCGCAGCCGGGCTTGTCGCGTTCGCCGCCATGTTCCTGCCCACCGACCCCGGTGCCGACCACCCACGACGACGTACGGCCGCCTTCGCGCGTGCCGCTGCGGCCGTCGCAGCCGCGGCGTGGCTTGCCGCGTTGCCGATCACCGCGGCCTATCTGCTCGGCGGCGGGCCGGCGCTGCTCAAACAGGGCGCAACGTGGTCCTCTCTGCCGCTGACCGAGTACGCCGTCGCCGCGGCCGTCGTCGCCGGACTGGCACTGGCCCTGGCCCTGCTCAGTCCCGGGTCCGCATCGCGACAGCGACGCGTCGCAGCGGCAGGGACCGCCGCGCTCACGGTCATGGCCCCCGCACTGGTAGGGCACACCCGTGCAGCGAGCCCCGAAAGCCTCGTCATCGGCGCGGACGCGCTGCACCTGCTCGCGGGCAGCATATGGCTCGGCGGACTCGCCGGCTTGGCACTGACGCTGCCAGCCCTGTCCAGCCGCGGAGCCGCCGCGGCCGAGACGCTCGCCCGGTTCTCCACCGCCGCCGCCGGCGTGCTCGCGGCCCTGGTCGCCACCGGAACGCTGCTCGCATGGCGGCTCATCGGTTCCTGGTCAGCTCTCGTCGACACCGGCTACGGCAGGCTGGTAACAGCCAAGATCGCCATCGTGCTGGCAGCTCTCGCGATCGCGGCGTGGAACAGGTGGTCGCTGCTCCCCTCGCTCAAGCGGGCAGCGAACAAGACCAGCCGACAAACGCACGCCCGACCGGTGGTGCGGGCCACCGCGATCGAGGGCGCCGTCCTTGCTGTCGCCCTGCTCGTCACCGGATTCCTCGTCGACACGAGTCCCGAGGGCGGCTCCCGGCCCGCGAGCGTGACGGCCGAGGCCAATCCCGACACGCATGAGACAACGCTGGGCGACATCAAGGTGCGGGCCTCCCTCACACCACTCACCCGCGGTTCCAACACCATCACCCTTCGGCTGAGTTCCACGGCCGGCGAACCCACCGAGGGTGTCGCACCGCCCGTGGTGCGTCTGTCCACCGACGGGGCGACGCTCGGCGCCGTCCCGCTGACACACGTGTCAGCAGGCTTCTACACGGCGCAGGTCCTGCTCCCGGTATCGGGGACGTGGCGGATGCAGGTGTCACTACGAGTCAGCGAATTCGCCAACCCCGTGGATGAGCTGGAGTTCACCGTCAGAGGGTGACTTCGCTGCAGGTTCCCATCAGCCACCGTCTCCCCCGCACCGGACGCACAGGCCGGACATCTGCCATCAGGCCCCTACCGAAGACTCCTGTTCGTGCAGAGTCGTCTCGCGCACCGTGGGCTGTGGCGGACTGGTCAAGATATGGCAAGTTGAGCGAATGATCGACAGCGTCGGGCATTAGAGGCCGTGGTGCGGCACGCGATCGAGCTTGAGGGCCACTATTACGACATCGCGCCGACGCTCGCTGCGCTGTCGGCCTGCGGTGACAGCGCCCTGGTTCCCCGTCTGCACGAGGAACTCGACCGGTTCCTGCACGAAGAGAACTTCTACGGCCGCGACCTCATCGCCAGCATCCTGGCCGGCATCGACGGCGTAGCGGCACTGCCGACGCTGCTGCGCGCATCGAGCCGCGATTTCGGCGACGACCAGGACGGTCTGAGCGCAGAGATCGTCGACCTGCTGAAAACGGACCGGGAAACCGCCCGGCTTACGGTGCTCGATCTCTGCTGTCCGGGCAGGTCCGCGGCCAGGTCATGGACGCGATCACGCATCTGGCCGCCAAGACCGGCATCGCGGTGGTGACCGTGCCCGCCCGCGGCACCAGCAGATACTGCCCACGCTGCGGCCACGGACACACCGAACTCAAGCACCTGCCCGCCCCCGACCGGCCCAACGAGCGGGGCTGGAAGTGGTCGACCTGCCCGCGCTGCGACCTGTCCGCAGACCGCGACCACGCCGCAGCCATGCGCATCACCGCCCGCGGACTATTCGCCCGAACCAGCGTCCGCACCGACCGCAAAACCGGCCGACACACCACCACCACGGTCGTCGAAGGCAACGTCGCGACCGTGCGACGCCCGACCCTACCCCCGACCAGACAACCTGCCCCCGCTCGTGGTCCGAAGAACGGCCCGACCCCGAAGCGACCAACACCTTTCAAGCTTTCCCACCGTGTGCCCGACCGGCGCACGGCCCCCGCCCCACCCCTCGGTGGCCAGCGTCCGGCGGGGCAGGAACCCAAGAACCACCACCCCCGGGCGGCGGCGTCAGGTCCTGCATACGAAATCCTGAAACCCCCACACCACCGGACCGGCTTCCACCACGTCCGCGCCACCCCCGTCATCTCCCACCACAGAGACTTCGGACCCGGCACGACACGGCCACGCCCCACCCGGAACGTCTGAACTACACAGACAAACTCAGGAAATCAGAGACGCTTTGACCGACCTGTGGGAGCAACATTGGCCGCAGTGCCCACCGATGGCGCATTTGCTGCGCTCACGCCAACCGGAGGTCAGTTCAGCATGGTCCAGGCGAGCAGGGCCGAGCCGGCTCCGGCCAGGACTCCGGCACCGAGCTGCGCGAGATCGTGCGCGCCCACACGCAGGCGCGCCCAGCAGACCACTACCACCATCAACCAGGCGACGACACCGGGGCTGCCGAGGGCTGCGGTCAGCACCACGGCGGCCGCGGAGACCGTCGCGGCGTGCGCCGACAGCTTCCAGCCCAGGTTGACCAGTGTGGTGACGGCGAGTGCGGCACCGAGGGCCGCGACGGTGGCGCGTACCGGGGCGGGTGCGTCCAGGAGCGTCAGCAGACCGAGACCGGCGGCGACCGAGATGACCGACAGACCGAGCGGTGCTGCGCGCTCCTCACGCCGGTCCATGTGGTGGTTGCTCAGGCGGCCCCGCCGGACGCTGCCGAGGATGATCAGAAGCGGTATCACAGCGGTGAATACGCAGGCCAGCAGCCCCCATAGCGCGCCGCGCCAGCCTGCCGCGACGGCGCCGACCGCCGGCGGCAGCACCATGGCGAAGACGCCCGGCTGCAGGACCTCCGAGACGAGCGCGGCTGCGCGGTCGGAGCCGGTGGCCCGGGGTGGTGCGGAGGTGTCGGTCATGCGGGGCGTCCCTGCTGTTCGAAGTCGTCGACGGCCCCGACGGTGTCGGGTCCGCGGTCATGGCGCATCTGGTCGATGACCTGCCCAGCGACGGTGCCGGAGAACTCCGTGGCCACCCGCAGCAGCCATGCCACCTCGGACGGCATGTCCGCGCCCCCGGGCTGCACGGCGCCCGTCCCGGTCGTCGGGTGGCCGTTGACCTTGGCGTACAGCGCCGCCTTCACGACGGCGGCTTCCACCGCGGCGGCGCGGCGTCGCCCAGACAGCCCGACGGCGTCGGCGTGGTGCTCGGCGGCGCTCTGCGCCTGCGCGTCCATCCATGGGCGCAGCGACAGGTAGACGTCGCGGATCTCGGTGGTCCGCCGGTAGAGCGCCTGGTGTTCGCGGGCGAAGATGCAGCCGATGTTGTAGGCGAAGCGTTTGGCCGGGGTCTCCAGCAGGATCTCCGGGTGCGCGCCGGTGAGGGCGGCCCAGAAGGGCCGTAGGCGGCAGCACTGGTAGGCGCGGTAGGACTTCATCCAGGTGATGCCGAGGATGGGGATGACCACGCTGAGGATCAGCGACACGATCGACAGGCCCAGCCCGGTCAGGTAGACGGGAACGAGCTGCCCGGGCAGCCGCGGCGCGCCGAGATCGTCGGCCACCGCCGTGACCAGCCCGGCGCCGTTGTAGACCATCCCGGTCCAGCCGAACGCGACAAAACACCAGAGCCCGAGCTTGATGTGGGTCAGGTGTGCCCGCCTGGCGTATCTCGGCACCAGCAGGATGATCTGCGCTGCGGTCCAGGCGAGGTAGCCGAAGTAGATCGCCAGGTAGATGCTGATGCCCAGCCTGGTGGTGTTGTCGGCCTGCCAGTTTCCGGTGTTCTGCGCCGTCGGTGTGGTCGCGAACGCGGTGGCCATGCCGGCGACGGCGAGCGCCAGGACGGCGCCCCGGCGCAGCGCCGCCCGGCCGGCCTGCGGGGCCGGCATCACCCAGTACAGGATCATGATCTGGATCGCGGCGCAGGCGGCGAGGGTGGTCGAGTTGGAAAGCAGGCGGGCCGTGTTCTCCACGCCGAACAGGCGGTCGATCGCCTCGTACCCGAAGCCGGGGGTGAGCATGAGCATGGCCGCCGCCCCGAGCGCCACGATCATCATCCGGGAGACGCGTGCCCCGGAGCGTCGGCTCGGGTTACGCCACAGGTCCACTCCGGCGATCGCGACGCCAAGCAGAAGTGCGGCCGAGAAGTATCGGGCGAACATGGGGTGTGGCCTCCCAGGAGGGGTCGAAAGTCTCCATCGCCCGAGCGAGGTCGTCGGCGACAGGCTCACCGACTGGTGACGGGCCGAATCGGTTCAGGATCGCGCCGGCCAGCAGTTCGGCCTCATGCTCCTGCTTGCCGCCGTAGGGCAGCGGGAGCGTCGGATTCGCCAGGACGGCCGGGTCGACGCTGGGGTGGTCCAGGAGCATGTGGCCGATCTCGTGCAGCACGAGGTGCAACTGGTGCTGAGGGACGGAGTGCTCCTCGTACACGATGAAGTCCCCGCGGCCGGCCACGTTGAACCAGAAGCTGGTGACGCCTGGGGGCAGTTGCCGGCCGACGAGGTGGATGGGCTGGTGCCGGATCTGCTGGGAGACGTATTCGACGAACAGTTTCAGGTCCCACGGCCGCGGCGGATTCAGGGTCGCGACGATCCGGGCGCAGGTGCGCCGGATCTCGCGCATGTCACCCACCTGATCCACCTTCCTGTCCTCGGTCACTGAAGAAAGGTGGATCTTACCGATCACTGCCGTCTACCGTGTCGGCGAGAATCTCGTCGATCAGCGCCTTGACACCGCGCAGCGCGTCGGCATCGAGGCGAGAGGCGCGGAACGCGATGGACGCCACTTCCTCCGACTGGGCCCGGAAGCCGGCCTTCGACGGGGGGATGAGGTAGGCGGAGTCCTTGCCGAAGAAGTTGGCGATTCCGACCAGCACGTTGACGTGCGGGTCGGGGACGCGGCCGTTGGCGATCTCCGCGATGTGGGTGTGGGAGCACCCGACGGCAGCGGCGACCTCGCGGGTCGTGTACCGGCGACCGTCGGGGCGGCGGTGCGTCTCGAACAGCTGCGACACGCGGTCCGCGATCGTCCGGCCGCCGTGCTGCGAGCTCATAAACGTGTCCTTACCTGATCAGGTCGCTACCTGACTTGTAAGCCGTGGACTACAACATGGAACTTCTGTAATCATTGGTTGACAAGCCCTCGGTCGATCACTCTATGCTGACGGCTCAGGAAGCTCAAGCCACCGGGAACCCCTCGCATGCGGGGCTCCGGTGGAGTTCGGCAGTAACGGGGGGCAAGGTGGCCGGATGTCGTTCTGGTCACCTTGCACGTTCAAGAACTCGCCGCACCGGCGACGACCTGCAGGGACGGGCCACTGAGGCGCGCGTCCTGCCGGCGTGACAGCGGTGCCGGCCTTCTGCGTGCAGATGAATGTGGACGGCTGCCGTCCCAGGGCGTATCGTCTTGGCACGACGAAGGCTGTGCCACTCCCCCCGTGGTGGCACAGCCTTCGCCATCTCCCCTCCGCCGCCGCGCTGTCGCCCGTCGCGCCGCCTCGGATCACGACCGCCTGTAGCCGCTCGCCGCGCAGTGCGGCCCTCGGCTGATCGCCACTCGCGCCCCGGAATCCGGTCGCGACACCGGTGAGCGATCGAAAGCTGGGATGGCCAACGGCACCGCGCCGCCAACGACCTTGAACTAGTCGGAGCCGCGCTGCCTGATCGCGGTCTCCACGCGCATCAACTGCCCAACGATCAGGAGCACACCACCCGTGATGAGGGACTTTTGCTTGTCGAAGAAGAAGCCAATGGCCAACAGGAACATGCCAAGCGCGAAGAAATAGCGGTCCGTCGAGATCTTCGAGAAGTTCGGTGCCGTGTAGTTCACAGCGGCAGGGTACGCAGCGAGCGCCATCGCCACTGCCCCGCGTCGCGGCCGGGGGGTGACCGGCGATGACACAAGCCTTTGAAGGGACGCCTACGGCGGCTCACCCCTGGTTGACCGCTGCGCTGCGCTACGCCGCCAACGGCTGGCCGGTGTCCATGCTCGGCCGGTCCAAACGGCCCGCAGCGCTATGCCCGCCCTGCGATACGGCGCGCAAGACCAAGACCCCGCACGACCCACAGGCGTGCCCTGCCTAACCTGCCACGGCTTCTACGCGGCCACCACCGACCCGCACCGCATCGCCGCGATGCTGGCCGCCGTACCGCACGGGCTGCTGGCCATCCGCACCGGCGCGCCATCCGGCCTGGTCGTCATCGACGTCGACACCGGCCACGGCGGCATGGCCACACTGTGCAGCCTATCGACGATGTACTTCTCGATATTGCGGTCGTGCCACCCCAGACATTCCAGGTCGCCCTTCCATTCACGGCTTCAGACGGTGTTCCGGGAACCGGGGCGGGACACCTCGAGACGCAGGTGTCCGCTGACGAGTTCGACTTCCACGTCGCTGACGGGAATTCGATCTACGTGGACATTCAGTCGTGCCCGGAGAACAGCACTTACCTCGCTTGGGAACTTCTCAATGCCGCCGGGCAACCGGCGGCCTCGGGTTGGTGCGCCGACCAAAAGGTGAGGGACCTGCAAGCGGGAACATACCGACTGATCATTCGCACGGCGCGAGAACAGGTAGGCGCGTATCAGCTCGCAGTCTCCACCGCGCCTGTCACCCAGACGTTCGATGTCTGTACCGCTCGTCGTGTCGAACGGAAGCCCTGCAGCCGGCGCGGGCCAGCTCGAGACGAAAGCTTCCACGGATGAGTACGTCTTCAGTGTGCTCAATGGCCAGTCGCTCTTCTTCGACGTGCGGGCCTGCCCAAGCAGCTCACTTACCTGGGCGTTGCTGAACCCGGCCGGCCAAGCCGGAAAGGGCCCTTGTCTTCGCACCGTCGGGCTGGCCGGATTCGAACCGACGACCCCTTGACCCCCAGGACGTTGGGTCAAATGCGCTCGCACGTCATGCCCGCTATGCGATCGCTCTTCACGTTCGTCTGAGCAGGCGGCGATTCCTCCCGCGCATGACGTGTGGTCCCCGCCTGGTCCCCGCATTGCCTATCTCCCTGATGCGGTAGGACTACACGATGATCTCCAACCGGCACCCACAGCTACACGCTCTGACCGACCTGTGGGAGCAACAGTGGCCGGAGTGCCCGCCGATGGCGCACTAGCTGCGCTCGCGCTCCCCGGATCGGTGGGTCAGGTTCCACAGCTTGCCCGGTTCCAAGCGCTACCCCGAGAACGAAGGCGAGTACGGCACGGTGCTCAACCGGCATCACACCGTTCTCGACCAACTGGGAGCCGGGCCGGTAGCCCTCGCCATCACCACCGAGTGGACCGACACCGCAGAACTCACACCTCAGCGGTGGCCACGGCGCGCGAGATCGCACCTCGGGCACACCACTGGCGAACTTTCGTAGAGGATCCCGACGAGCCAGAATGACACGTTATTGCGAATTTCCGGCAACGATCGGCAGGCGGGCGAGCTGCAGCGCCCCGACGAGCCAGGCACTGGCAATTGAGTGCCTGCCGTAGGAGCGGCACCCGTACTCTCTCTGGGTGAGCGATAGCAATGACTACGTGAGGCTGCGAGAAACCTTCAACGAGGACGCTGAACGGTATGACCGTGCGCGGCCACGGTACCCGGCACAGATGTTCAATGATCTCGCTGCGGCCGGAGTGGCGCCCGGTGCAAGGGTGTTGGAGATCGGCTGTGGCACTGGGCAGGCGACCGTGCCGCTGGCGGAACGGGGCTACCGGATCGTGGCCGTCGAGTTGGGCGCAGACATGGCTGCTGTGGCTGGGCGAAACCTTGCCGGCTCCGACTCGGTGGAGGTCGTGACGGCAGCGTTCGAGGAGTGGCCCTTGCCTGCGGAACCGTTCGACGTGGTCTTCTCCGCGACGGCGTTTCACTGGATCGATCCGGCCGTGCGGGTGTCGAAGTCTGCTGACGCGTTGCGTCTCGGTGGTCTGCTGGCCACCGTGGGAACCCACCACATCGCCGGCGGCACCTGGACCGAGGCGTTCTTCGTTGAGATTCAGAAGCTTTACGAGCGCTTCGATCCGTCGACCCCACCGGGCCTGCGTCTTGAAGGTGCTCAAGACATTCCGGAGGACGATCGGGAGCTGACCTCGTCGAAGCGGTTCGGGCCTGCGAGCTTCTACCGATACGAGTGGGAGTTGCCGTACTCGACAGCGGACTACCTGGATCTGCTGTTGACCTACTCCGGCCACCGTGCCTTGCCGGACGCGCAGCAGAGCGCATTGCTGAACTCCATCGCGCGGCTCATAGACGTCAACTACGGGGGCCAAGTCGTCAAGCGCTACCTGACTGAGCTGAGGCTCGCCGAGCGTGTCCGGTGAATCGCTTCTATCGGTAGCGGTCGTCGGATTCAGCAGGGTGCACGTGCATTCGGCCGAGTCCTGTTGAACGGCAACGAAGACCCCCGTGCAGTTCGCCTTGTTCGGCTGCACGGGGCGTCCAAGTTTCTGTGGGTCGCGGTGTCGTCACGGAGGCCCCTCCCGGAGGCGCGCAGGGCGGTGAGCGGAATGAAGGCCGTGCGGTTGCCGAGTTCGTTCGGGGTCGGGCCGGACGGAGTCGCGACGTCGGCGCGTCGGTTGGCGAGGGCCGTCAGGGCCTCTCGGTCGCCTTCGAGTGCGGCGCGTTCGTCGTCGGTGAGGTCGAGTTGCTCGAGCGTTCGATCGATCCCGTCTTTGACGGCCAAGAGTTGGCCGGCGTTGGATTGTTTGGGCAGGTAGAAGGAACATTTGGCGCAGGCAAGTCGGTGCGGGCATTTGGCGAAGAAGTCGTAGCTGCAGTAGCCGTCGCCCAGGTCGTAGTACTTCCAGGGCTGTTCGCCGGCGGCGGCCGTGCCGGTGAGGATGGACTCGCGGTCGATCAGGACCTGGATGGTGCGCACGTTGCGGGTGAAGTAGTCGGCCTTGCGGCGGGCGGCGCTCAGGGTGCGTTGCAGGATTTCGCCGTAGTAGCGGGTGCTCGCGGCGTGCTTGTGCCCGAGCCATTGCTGCACCCCAACCGCTGTGGCGGCGGCTCCACGCGCCAGTACATCACCGGTTAGCGTGTGCTCCGGACGCACTCACAGGATCACAGGTGGCAGCATCGGCACGGATGAGCTTTCGAGTGGATGCCAGGGCACAGGACGCCAGGAGATCTGCCGACAACCAGCAGCTTCACCGTGTCGCCGAGTATCGCCGACTCTCTTCAGGTCCCACCGACATTTCACCGACATAACGATCATGGGCCGGGTATCCGACTCAGGATACCCGGCCCACGGCCTGGACTTTCGCTGTCGGGCTGGCCGGATTCGAACCGACGACCCCTTGACCCCCAGGACGGGTGACCAACCGTCTACGCACGTCAAACCCGGTATGCATCGCGAGCGACTGCCTTTTGGAAGCAGGCCGATGCACGAGTGCGCACGACGTGTGGTCCCCGGCTGGTCCCCTCCCGTCGTCACTCAGCTAGACACTCACTTCCTGAGCGTCATGTGGCGTCGTCATCTGGGCATCGGCGGCTCGCGCCGCAAGTCGCCAAACGACGCTCCCCATCGATCCGGTACGACCATGTATGAGAACCGCTGGCCCACGACGTCCGACTCCGCGATGACGAGCAGCTGCGCGAGCTCTCCAACGAACGTGATCGGGGTCCCGTCGTCCACGGCTCCGGTCGACTCGTTGATGAGCTCCACGCGGGCACCGTGCACAGCGGCGACCCGGTAGGTGACACGACCGCGGCGGGCACCCCGCGTCCACGGGGGCGAACGAAACACCGAACGCGCCCGGACCTGTGGCGTCGCGCCTGGCAGCTTGAGCCGCCACGGTCTGCTCCACCCGACGGACGAGGCGAAGACCTGCGCAAGGCCGTCACGCACCGCCGTAGCCTCATCCTGCGTCAGATCGAGAGTCAAGACGAGCCGACGGCTCGGCAGGTCGAGTGCCGTCGCCGCCTTCTTCGTCAGCGTCAGACCGAGGGTCCTGCCCCGCAGCTCCAGCTGCTGAACGCCGCCGTAGGCAGAGGCATGTGTTTCCGTGACGAGGCAGTAGACCTCATCGAAGTCCGGATCAGGCACACGCGCTAACCCGACCTGAAACGCCAGACACCGGCCGCTGCCGTCGGCGTTCTCCGCCAGCCCGACCTCTACGATGTCGGCCTCAAAGTCCCTGTCCACGGCCGCGCTGGTCGCGGTCCACCTCGTGTGCACGTCAGCGTCTCCCGTGTCGCTTGCTCGTCGAACTCGCGCCATGTCATCCAAGCTGATCACCTTCAGCAATCAACGAGGTTCTCAGCGCCCGATCCCGACCACCGGCCAGAGCCGGCGCACGGGCACGCCACCGCCGCTGTTCCGAGCCGTCGCCTTGCACGCCTCTGGACCGAAACCGCCTACCGTCTCCGCGCTGGCCCCGCCGCGCCGCCGACAACGGGTCGACGGCGCGGCTCACGGGTCAGCCAGCCTCCGGACCGGCCAGGGCACTGCTGAACCGCCCGAAGAACGAGGTGTCCAAGTAGGCCCCAGTGTCTTCATGTGACTGCATCACCCCGGCCACCACGAAGCTGCCGAGGTCAGGTTCGAGCGTGAACAGCGTGTACCGGTCCGGGATTTCGCCGAACCGCCGACGGTAGGCCTCCGCTTCCAGCGGGTCGGCGACAGCCGCGCGCAGGCCCCGGTAGGAAGGTCGCAGCAGCATGCGGTCGACGGCACCGAAGTAGAGGTCGATCCGCGACGGCTGCCCGCCCTCCATCGTGCTGCGCAGCAGCAGCCGGCCGTGGCTCGGCGAGTAGGCCCAGACTTTGAACTCCCGCTCCGACCGGAACTCGTCAATCCTCATATCTGGGCCACCATACTCCGTCGGCGTCCTTGTACCAGGTCGGCTCCGGGAGCGCGATCTTCGTGGTGCCGAAGTACCAGTCTATGTTGCGCCATTCGAGGTGGCCGAGCCGGACGTAGAACCCGATCCGGTACATCTCCCACGGCGTCGCGACCCAGTCGTGCTGCAACGTGGAGGCCAGGTATCCGGTCCGGTACGCCTCGACGTAGGCCCGTTGGGCGTCCTCGACGGTTCCGGCGTCCATGAGCCGGAAGCCGTCCATCGCCACCGCGACGTGGTGGTTGTCCCGCAGCGCCTGGTTCACCTCGTGCATCCACAGCGCGTACGGCAGGCCGTTGACGTTGCCGGTGACCTCGGCCAGGTTCGGGTCGTTGTACGTGTAGCCCCTGATCTGCAGGGCCAGCGCCTCGCCGGGGGCGTGGCGGCCGAGGACCAGCCGACAGGCGTCACTGTTGGCCGGCGGCGTCCCGGCAGTCTGCGCCCGGACACCACCCGCCCGAAGGGCCGGCAGCTTGGCGGGCGCCACGGCCAGCGGCGCGCCGCCCGGCGGGCGCAGGCACGACGCGCCACCGTTGATCACCACCCTGACGACGCTGAGCGCCCTCAGCTCGTTCTGCGCGATCCTGGCGTCGCGGGCGGCGATGTAGAGCGCCTTGAGGCTGCGGAAACCGGCGCTGAGCGCCTTGCCCACCCCCGCCAGCAGTAGGCTCTCCAGCGCCAGCTGGCCGAGGTTGGTCAGTGTCTGGAACAGGGACTGATCGCCGTTGACGAGCTTGAAGATGTTGACGCCGATGTCGGCGATGGTCAGCAGGGTGCCTGCCACGGCTCCACAGACCAGGGTCGCTATGCACAATGTGCCCGACACCAGCCCGACCGGGACGGCATACAGCAGGGTGAGGCCGGTGAGGATCTGCTGGGCGAAGATCAGCGGCTGGATCCCCCGGAACTCCGGATCCAGGGTGGAGTGGATGCAGTTCTGGTACGCCTGGCTGGCCTGATCCGGGTAGATCCCGCACAGCGTCGCGTTCGTGTACGCCCGCGTGGCCAGCTCTTTCGGGTCGGCGATGACGTTGGCGACACAGTTGCGGTAGAAGTTGCCCGACGATCCGGTGAGCATCCTCTCCAGCTCGGGGGCCGGGCCGTTGGCGTACTCCGCCTGGCACTTGGCGATCTCCAGGCCCTGAGCCTGCTGGTAGGCGGTGAACGCGGCGTTGGCCGCGTCGACGGCGGCCTGGGCGTCCTGCCCGGCCGCGACCGCCGAGTCGTAGGCCCGCTGAGCGGAGCCGTACGCGTCCTTCGCGGCCTGCATCGCGATGTTCTGAGAGGCGATGGCCCAAGCCGCGGACTTCACGGCGCTGCGCGCCGAGGACGTCGCCCGGGTCGCCGCGCTCCTCGCGGTGGCCACGGCCGCCGTCGCCTTTTCCACCGACTGCGCGGCCGCGGCCACGTACGTCTGCGCCTGCGCCGCGTACGCCGCCGCCCGCTCGGCCGAGTCCAGCGCCTGCTGGGCGTAGTCCGCAGCCTGCGCGGCGTCATGGCGGGCCTCGGCCGCGACGGTCTGCGCGTCCAGGGCGTTCTTCACCGCGGTCTCGGCGGTCTCACTGATCCGCTGGAGCAGACCACCGACGGTCGCCAGGTGGGCGGCGCCCTCGTAGTCCCTTTCGGCCGCGTAGTACTGCCCGGTGTCGAGGAACTCGCGCAGCCCGGCCGGCGGGCCGTCCAACACGATCTGGGCGGCCGCCTTGACCTCCGGACCACCGGCCGCGGCGACCTGGTTCACGCGCACGCGCTGACCGATGGCGGCCGCCGTGTACTGGCCGGTTTCGAGGAAGTCCCGCAACGCCGGCAGCGTCCCGGCGTCCAGCGCCGCCTGGGCGGCCTGAGCCAGCACGACGTCGCCGGCGGCGTTGGCCGCAGCCAGGATCTGGTTGACCTTGAGCCGGTCCTGGGTGTACCGGCCCGGGTAGTTCTGCGTTCTGAGGAACGTCTTGACCGTGGTGTCGTTGCCGTTCAAAGCGGTCATCGCCGCGTTCTTGAACGCCGTGTTGTCGGTGATCGCCAGATTCATCACGGCATACCGGTCGTCCAAGGCGTTCGCCCTGGCCAAACCCGTCCGCACGAACGCCACGACCTGCATGTCGTCACCGGTCAGCGCATCGAGCGCGGCCTGCTGCGTCCACGCGCCCTGGGACCCGGCCAGGGTCAGGGTGACCTTGCGAGCCGCGGCCACCGCGGCCGCGGCCGGCGTAGCCGGGTTCTGCACCAGCGTGACCAGCTGGTTGGTCTCGGCAGAACGCTTCGTCGCCTCCTCGACGTCCCAGTCGGCCCTCTGCCGCTGGAGCTCGTACTGGACACTGGCCGCCTGCGCCGACTCCAGCCCCTCGTCGCGGAACACCGCCAGCCGCGCGGCGTCGGCATCGCGAGCCGCCAGGTAGATGCTCTGGGCCTCGTCGGCTGCATCGACGGCACGCTGCGCCGCAACCGTCGCGGCATTGGCGTACGCCGTGGCCCGGTTGGCCGCCTGGGCGGCCTCGCCGGCATGGTTGGCCGCATCGATCGCGGCGGCAGCCGCCGCATCGGCATCGTTGGCCGCTCGCAGAGCCGCGTCCCGGGCCGCGTACGCCTCAGCCATCGCGACGTTGAGGAACTGCTCGGCCGCGTTCGCCGCACGGATCGCCCGGTCGGCGTTAGCCCGTGCCCGTTGGGCCGCCGCGACCGCCGCCGATGCGTCCGCACCGGCCTGCTGGGCGTACCGGATCGCGTCGTCGTTGGCATCGGCAGCGCGCTTGGCGGCCTCGGCCGCGCCCTTGGCCGCCGCGATCGAGTCGAGTCCGGCCTGGATCGCCTGGCCGGCCGCGCTGGCGGTGGCAGCGAAGTCCCGCGCCTGCTGTGCGACCGCGCTGGCGTTCTGGGCTGCCTGCCGGGCCGCCGAAGCCTTCCCCGCATCCGTGGCCGCATCGGCCGCGGCCTGGTACGCCTTCGACGCGGCCTCGCCGGCCTTCGCAGCCGCGGAAGCGGCGCGCGCAGCAGCCGACGCTGCCGCCCGCGCAGCCCGGCTCGCCGCGGCCGCTGCGTCGACCGCAACCCGGGCCGCCTCCGCCGCCTTGTCGGCCGCAGCCGCCGCCCGCAGCGCGTGAGCAGCCGCTTCAGCGGTGTGCTCCCGCGCCGCCTCCGTCGCCGCCGCCGCCAACTCGGCCGCCTTCTTGGCCGCCTCGGCCGCCTCCTTGGCCCGGGCGCCGTCCTCCTTGGCCCGGCTCGTCTCCTGCGCGGCCAGCTCGCCTGCCGCCTGCGCCTGAGCCAGCAGCTCGGTCAGCGTCGCGACCTCGTCATCGCGCGCCGACGCGACCGCCCAGCCGTACGCCAGGAAACCTTCCATCGCCTCGGGCGTACCGGCGTCCAGCGTCCGCTGCGCCGCAGACCGTACCTGCGGACCTCCCATGGCCAGCGCCTGGTTCACGCGCAGCCGCTGGTCGGTCTGCCACTGCCGCTGCCAGCCCGAGTCGAGGAACGTGCGCATCGCCTCGGGGTCGCCGGCGTCGAGCACGACCTGCGCCGCCTCGCGGACCTGCGGGCCGCCGACCGCGAGGAGCTGGTTCACCGACACCCGCGTGTCGATGTTCGCCGGTCCTTGCCACCCGGTGTTCAGGAAGGTGGCGATCGCGTCGGCATTGCCGGCGTCCGCCGCGGCCAACGCCTGCCGAGCCGCCGCGCGCACCGACGGACCACTGCTCGCGATCACGTTGTCGACCGCGTCGCGGTCATCGGCGCGTTGAGCCTCGCTCAGCCCGGTGGTCAGGAACTCGCGGACCTGATCGTCAGTGCCGATCAGCGCCGCCTCGGCGGCCAGGTGGACCTTGAGCCCACCCAGCCGCCACGCCGACAGCGCCAGCGACCGGTCGGCCGGCACCGGCGGATCTTCGGCGTGCGCCGCGGTCCCCGACAGGAGCCCGGTGACCAGTGTCAGGACCGTGATCGCGGCGATCAGCGCTCGGCGCCGACCGCCGGCCCGACGGCGCGCGCCGCCGATCGCCACAGCGGACAGAGTGTTCATTGCCGTACCCCCATGAGACTGATGCGAAGCGCTGGTGCCGGGCGGCGTCAGGCGCCGGCGAAGTAACCGTTGCTGGACATCGACGCCCAGACCTGAGCTGATCCGGACACGGCGACCTTGACCGCGCCGCCGGTGCCGCCCGGGACGATGGCCAGGTTGCTGATGCCGCCGGTGGTTCGGTAGTTCAGCGTCGACGTGTCCGGCGCAGTCGGGGCATCCGGATACGCCATGAGGTTCCCGCCGACGTCAGCCGAGGCTGTGAGCACGGCGATCAGCACTGCGCCGGTGCCCATGGCCGCCGGTGGGAGCACCGTGGTGCTGCCGGCGGCCGGGATGAACGTGTGCGTGACCGAGGTGTCGAGCAGGCTGACCGACGGGAACGTGTGGTACTTCAGTCCGGCCGTACCGGGCGTGAAATAGCCGAGGACGTCGATGACGACGTGCGTCGACTGGCTGGCGCTGAGCGAGAACTTCCCCGTGGCAGGGTTGACCGGGATGATCGCCATCCCCGCGTACCCGTCGGTGGCCCGGTATTGCAGCCCGGACGCGGCCGGCTTGGCCTGCCCCTGCTCCCAGGTGGTGATGAACCCGGCGGCCGAGGCTGACACGGTCGTCACGTTGGCCACGACTGCGGTGATCCCGTTGGGGACGGTCACCGATCCGGTTGCCAGCCCGGTGACCTTGTAGTCCCGGGTGGCGCCGGCCGCGATCAGGCCGCTGTGACCGCCTGCACCGGTCCGGCTGTCGGCGAACCGCTTCGGGCCGAACGGCGTGTACGAACTCGCGCCGGTGCCGCTGTCGGTGGTGAAGTAGCCGCTCACATCGGCGATGAGCTGCGTGCTCGTGTCCACGGGCGGGATGGGTTTATACGGCGACGGATTGACCGGCGAGATGTTGATGTACCCGTTGCTGCCGACCGGCACGATCGCGTAACCCGAGGTGACCGCCCCGGCGGCATACACCATCGTCGTGGCGTACGGCCTCGGGGTGAGGTCAGGCCACGCCTTGATCCAGCCGCGGTCGGCCGGGGCGACGGCCGCCAGGTTCAGCGCCACGGCCGTGACGCCGGTGGCCGGGATGCCGTTGACCCCCGCGATCTGCAACCGGACGACGGTGTTGCGGGCGACTGCGCCGGCAGGAGCGCCGATGCCGGTGCGGGTGTCCAGGAAGCGGGTCGGCGCGGCCAGCCGCTGGTAGTAGGCACCCGATGTGGCCGCCGGTGCGGGCTCGACCAGCCGGTTCCACGTCCGGACGGTCGAGACACGGCCGGCGAAGAAGTTGCCGACCGATCCGTTCGCGCGACTGGCACCGACCCGGAACGCACCGGACGACGCGATCGGCGCGGTGGCCTGGTGGCCGGCGGCGACCTCGACACCGTTCACGTACAGCTTCATGACCTGGTCGGTGCTGCTGTACGTGGCGGTCAGGTGGGTCCACTTGCCGATCTCGACGGTGCCGGTCCCCGAGCTGATGCCGAACAGGCCGAACGGCTCGTTGCCGTTGTGGATGCCGAACATCCACGACCGCGCGGAACCACCACTGGCGTAGAGGTCGAAGATCCGACCGTTTCCGCCGTCCTGGGACAGCACCGACCCGGTGGCGGTGGTCGGCTTGACCCAGGCCGAAACCGTGAACGAGCCCTCCGTGGCGACGGCCGGGTCGCTGGTCGCCAGCGATCCCGACGTGCCGTTGAGGTCGACCGCCGGGCTGAAGGTGTCGCCGGTGCTCCAGGTCGCCCCCGCAGTGGCGGTCAGCGGCCGGCCGGTTCCGGCGTACACCACGTCGGCGGAGGCGGTCACCGCCTCGCCCGCCATGCCGGGCGCGTCGGCCAGGCTCCAGGTGTGGTCGGCGTCGGCCGTCGTCACGGCGGTGAACCACGTCGCCAGGCCGTCGGTACGGGCGGCCGTGACGGCACTGCCGGCACCGGTGGTCTCAAAGCAGCCGGCCTGCCCGGCCCGGCTGAGAATGGCAGCGACACTGCCGCCCACGATGATCGGTGCGCCCGCCATCCCCTTACACACCAGAGGTCCGGAGGCGGCCATCAGGGTCGTCGCCGAGCCCGACCCGAAAGTGATCTGGGCCGTCTGCTGCGCGTCGGTCAACCAGCCGGTGGCAGTGTGCCCATAGCCGACCGCCGGCACGGGCAGGCCGACCGGCGCAACCGCCGCCGCCAGCCCGACCGGCGTCACGTCGACGATCGGCGCCGCCAGGCGAGCCAGGGTCACATCACGGCCCGCGCGGGGGCTCAGCCAGTTCACGCCCACCGGGGCATGGCCCGGGAACACGACCGTCGCGGCCTCGACCGGCACACCCTCGGTCAGCGCCGGTGCCAACGGGTCCGCGGCGAAGCACCCCGCCGCGCCCAGCACCCATCGCGGCGCGACGAGAGTGACGGTGCACATGCGCTCGCGTGTGGTGAGCTTGCCGACGGCCGCCTGCGCTCCGGTCACCGGGGCCAGGCCCGCGCCCGCACGCAACTGGAGCAGCATGGTCGGTGCCGCGTTCGGGTCCGCACCCAGGCCGACCGGCGTACTGCCGTCCGGGTCGACTGTCACGGTGATCTGCTCGTCGTCGTCGTCGACCAGTTCCGCGGTGACCTCATGGCCGGTGCCCGTGCGCTGCCCGTCGCCGCGGATCTCGTACACGCCCGGAACCATGAGGCTCAGCCAGCCGCCCGGCGCGGTCACCTGAAAGCAGACCCGGCCGATCCCGTCCGCGCCGATCGTCTCATCGGTCGTGTGTACCTTCAGCAGGCCGATGTCGCCGACCGGGGGCGTCGCGCAGTCGGCCAGGACAATGTGCCCGTCCCCGGCGATCAGGCGGACGTTCTGCTCTGCCAGGATCTGCGCGGCCCCGGGATACGCCCCGTCGTCCACCAGGGATGGGACGGGGACCGGATCCGCATACGCCGGACCGACACCGCCGAAGGTCAAGAAGGAAACCGCCACTGCGGCGGCGCTGACAAAGCCCGTTAAACGGAACATGGACACCATGAACCGCACTCCCCCGTGTTGGTGCTCCAATCAGGATCATGAGTAGTGACCCTGCGCGCGGAACGTAACGCCCGCCCTCGCACCCGTCAAGGGGGTCTCAGCATGTACCGGCCGCAAACCCGCCATCGAGCTGGCCATATGAATTTTTCGATGCTGAACGGGACGGAGTGGTAGCTGAGTGCCGCCGGCCGCCGACGATTCGAACACCGACACCGCAGCGCCAGCAGTTCGACCGCGCCATCGGGCGCTACGAGCGCCGTCGGCGATGATGCGCCTTCACCCGATGGATGGACGACCGTTCCTCAGCTGCTCGCCGGCCTAGCGCCCAGGCTCGACAAAGGCCTCGACGATCTCTCAACTGCCAGCAGTCCGGCAGCGGTTCCCGAAACCGTAGGTGCGTCGAGGCCGGGGACCCACCGGACCGACCCGCAAGGTGGTTGCATTCCGTCGGGTCTTGGGGCAGCCACTTGTAACGGAGCAATTTAGTTGGCCGCTGTGCAAGTCAGATGGTCGCCGAGCCGTCTTCTCAATCGGCACGGTTGACAAGAGCATTCTGGACAGTCTGATCGCCGAATATCCGGATGGCGCCGTCCCGACTTCTTCCCGTGCTGCGGGCCGGATTGGGCGTGTTCGCACCCGCCGCCACAGTCGTCAAGATCATGCCGCGTGAGTGAAGCTCGTGATCTTTGAGCGCAATTGCCAGCCGAGACCCTCGTAGAGCGCACGTCCTTCCTCTGTCCCGTGGAGTGCGGCGGTCACAGCCCCTTGGTCTATGGCTGCCACTGCTAGTGCGTTCATCACCGCTGTGCCCAAGCCACGGCGCTGATGTGCGGGATCGGTGGCGACACGATCCACGACGGCGACACCGTCCACCACGGCGGTGTATCCAGCCGCGGCGACCTCGCCCTCGGAATGTACGCGCACGTTGATGACGCCAGCGTCGATCGTGGTGCTGAGGTCATAGCCGGCGGGGACGCTCGACGGGATCTGCCGAAGCGTGGTCGTCATGATTGGCTCTGGCGGCGTGCTTTGCCAGGCTGGCCCGAGCAGGGCGGCTACCGCGTCCTCGGCGGCGACAACGATGATCACACCGTGCGGAGCGCTCGCGTCCTTCGCCGCGCTGCGCACCGCGTCGAGGTCGTCGCGAAACACCAGACAGCGGGCGCGGGTCTTCGGCCGGACCTCGTCGATCCGCAGACCCCAGGTGGTCTCGATGGGCACGGAGTTGCGCCTGACTGCGGACAAACCCTTTGCCCAGCTGCGGAGCACGTCTGTTTCTTCATGCGAGATCATCCGCACGAGAGTACTCGTAGGTCAGAGGGCCGCCACCCGTCCATCTGAAGCAAGCGCCACGCATACCGGCCACCGCCGCAGGGCACCTTCGCCGCAGAGGCGCGTCCTGTGTCGCACCGGTCGGGGACACTGGACCGTCCTCTGGAAACGTTTGGTCGAGCATGCGTCATCGAGTGCGGGTATGGAGTGTGGTGGCGGTGAACGCATGACGGAGATGCCGACGACCCCTGGCGCGGCATCCACGCCCGACAGCGGAGCGGAGTTCCAGCGGGCCTGCGCCGCGGCGGTGGCGCAGAGCCGTCCGGTCGCGGCCGCGCTGCGCGAGCTGGTCGCGCGGCTGGACGCCGAGCTGTCGGCGGGCGCGGCGCCGGACGAGGCCGGGCGACTGGCCGCGAAAGCGGCCGCCGCGCTGCGTACCATGGTCACCGACCAGCTCGCCGAGATCGACACGTTCAACGTGGTCTTCTTCGGCCGCACCGGGGCCGGCAAGAGCACCCTGATCACGGCGCTGGGTCGTGGCGACGGCACGCTCATCTCCCCGGGCGACAACGACTTCACCACGGAGGTCGGGGCGCTGCTCTGGCAGGGCAGCAGGCTGGTCGACACCCCCGGCACCGGCGGCTGGGGCCGCACCGTCGACGCCGCGGAGCTGCACGAACGAGCCCGCGCCGCGGTGCGCACCGCCGATCTGGTGCTGCTGTGCTTCGACGACACCGTCACCCAGATCACCGAGTTCGCGGAGATCTCCCGGTGGGTGGCCGAGTTCGGCAAACAGGCCATCGCGGTGCTCAACGTCAAGAACGCGCTGTGGCGCCAGCCGCCGCGGGTGCCCGATCCGGCGTTTCGCCGCCAGCTGTCCGACGCGGTGGCGCAGTCTGCGCTGTGGCTGCAGGGCCAGCTGTCCGAGATCGGGCTGCCCGAGGTGCCGATCGTCGCGATCAACAGCAGGCGGGCGGCCTTCGCCCGCCTGCCCGAGGACTACGACGGCTACGACGCGGTGACCTTCCGCAAGCACCGCCGTGACTACGGCGTCGCCAACCTCATGGCCTGGTCGCACGTGGACGTGCTGGAGCGGTTGATGGCCAGGGCGATCACCACCGACGCGGTCGGTCTGCGGCTCGGCTCGCTGCGGCGGCAGCTGGTGTCGCAGGCATCCGACGGGGCGCGCGAGCTCACCGACCTGGCCGCCGACCTGCGGGCCCGCGCGGTGGTGGTGGAGCAGGCCCTGGCCAAGGTGCTGTGGCTGTTCGGCGACTACCGGCACCTGTACTACGCGGCGGGTCAGCAGGAGGTTCCCCCGGCCACCGGGCAGGTGCTGACCGACCTGGTGGAGTTGCAGCGGCGCAGCGACCAGACCGTCTTCGCCGACGGCCCCGGGGTGGTCGTCGACTACGTGGCCAACCTGATGACCTCCCATTTCGGGCCGCTGGAGCGGGTCGCGCTACGCCGGGCCGAGGTGCTGGTCGACGACGCCTTCGCACGCAACCGGGTCATCGACGATGACGAATTCGCCGGCGCCGTCTTCGCCCAGCACGAGGTCGAAGCAGCCGTCCAGGCGGTCGCGGCGGCGTTCACCGCCCACCTGCGCCACCGCCTCGACGCCGTCGAGGCCGACCTGCACGTCAGCATGCCCGCGGCCGGCGCCTCATTCGACGGCAGCGCAGGCAAGGGCCTGCGGATGGGCGGCAACTTCGTGCGGTACGGCTCGGCGATGGCCGCCGCGGGCACCGTGGTGTTCCCACCGATGGCCGTGGTCGGCATCATCGGCGACATCATCGGCCGCCGGGTCCGCAAGAAGGGCCTGATCCGCAAGCGCGAGACGCGGGCGGCGGCGCTGGCCCAGGCCCGGCTGGCGGTGCGCGGCTACTTCGCCCAGCTGTCGCAGCAGGTCCGGGCGCGGCTGCTGCGCATCGCGTTCGACCAGGTGGTGGCCGCCAGCAGCGACCTGGTCCGGTCGGCGCTGGCGCTGCGCGAGCAGGAGCACCGGGCGGTGCGGCACGCCGCGTTGCTCACCGCGGCGTGTGACGAGATCGGGCCCACCGCGCTGGGCCGCGACGCGGTGTCGGCGGCGGTGGCCTCGATCGAGGCGGAGTACGCCGCCACGGGCCGTCCCGGCCGCCGGGTGTGGCTGGGCGACGACTGGGTCGACGAGACGCCCGCAGCCGTGGCCGTCGACGCGTCCGCCGGACGGCCGTTCCCGGCCGAGCACCGGGTCGCGGCGGCCCGGGTGGCGCAGACCGTACGCCGCGCCCGCCCGGTGGCGGCCGGGGCGGCGCAGCGATGGCTGCACACGTGGACGGCCAACGGGCACGACCCGGCGGCCGATCCGGCGGCCGAGGCGGCGCTGGCCCAGCTGCGTACGCTGCTCGCCGAGCAGGCGCCCCGGGTGGCGGTGGTCGGCGACCGGGGCACCGGCAAGACGGCGCTGATCCGGCGGATGGTGTCGCTGACGGGCGCGCCGGTGGCGGTGGAGACCGGCCCGACCACCCGGGTGCGGCACTATCCGTGGGAAGGGGTGACGCTGGTCGACACGCCGCCGCTGGGCGATCCGGGCACCGCCGAGGCGCTGCACGACGCGGCGTTCATCTGGTACATGCTCAGCCCGAACCTCACCGCCACCCCCCATCTGCGCGCCGTGATCGGCGGTGATCCGGCGCACGGCGTCCTGCCCCGCGCCGACCGGGTGATCTTCGTGATCGGGCACGCCGACGTGATGGGGGCCGACCCGGTCGAGTCGCCGGAGGAGTTCGTGCGGCGGTGCCGCCGCAAGGAGGCCGAGCTGCTGGCCGAGCTGCACCGGCTGCAGGGCCCGCAGGATCGGCTCATCGGCGCGGTGCAGGTGGTCAGCCTGGCCCCGGACCCGGTGGCGGGGATCGGGCAGCCCGCCGACTGGGACGGCACCGAGGACTTCTGCGACGGCTGGCGCTCGTCGCGGGCCTGGCTGCTGCCGTCCGCGGTGGACGCCGGGGTCCTGCTGGGCGCGGTGAGCCGGCTCAGCGGCCTGGCCGAGGACGCGCGGGCGGCGCACGCCGAGGTCGAACAGGAGCTGGACAGCCTGCGCATGCTGCAGGCCGACCTGCGGCTGCGCCTGGAGAACGCCGTCGCGCTGCGGTCGGCGGCCACCGACCGGCTCGACTGGATCATCACCGGCGCGGTCCGCGCCCACCTGGACCAGTGGGACGCCGCGACCGAAAAGGAGGAGCAGGCCGCCATCGCCCAGCAGATCCTGCGCCTGCATGAGCGGCCTGACCTGCAGGCGTACGTCGACGAGTGGGCCGCAGCCGTACAGCGGCAGGTGGACCACTGGGCGCAGGACATGGCCACCTACGAGGCGGTGGCGACGATCCCGCACCAGCGCGACCCGAACGTGCGCCTGCAGGCCCGGTTCCTGCAGCGCGCCACCGACTCGTCACTGCTCGGCCGGACCGGTAGCGCGGTGTCGGCGCTGTCGAGGCTCAAGACGGTGGGCCGGCTCGCCGGTGAGGGCAGCACAGTCGCCGCGCGGTTCATCCGGGTCGCCCCGTTCGTGCCGCTGATCGCCACGACCGCCGAAGACCTGCTGTCGGCCCGTTCCCGCAAGCGCCGCGAGGGCGAGCGCGAGCAGGACGAGGCGAGGCTGTTCGACGACGCCCGGCGGTGGGTAGCGCAACTGGTGCAGGCACATCCCGGACTGTCGTGGCTGTTGACCCAGGGTGGTTTGCTCGACCAGGCGATCGACGAGGCCACCGAGCGGCTGCGGGTGGGCGCCTGGCAGGTCGAAGCGCTCGGCGCGAGGCTGAGCCGGTACGAGGACGCGCGGATTCTGGCGCTGGGGCTACTTGGAGGAGAGAACGCATGAGTACGCGATGGGTGCAGCGCCTGCGCGAGGCGATCGAGGCCGCCGCCGGGCCGCAGAGCGCCGCCGACACCGACAGTGCGTGGCGTCAGGTCGCCGACTCCGACGCGCTGCGGGTGACCCTGGTGGGGCCGTGGAGCGCCGGCAAGTCGAGCCTGATCAAGCGGCTGCTGGTGGAGGACGCAAGCCCGGTCCCGCAGTGGCTGACCGTCAGCGCCTCCCGGGAGACCTATGAGATCCGCGAAGCCCGCTCGACGGGAGTGACCTACGTGGACACGCCGGGGTTGGGCAGTGACGAGCGGCGGCACGACCTGTTGGCGCTGTCCTCGGTCGCGGCGACGGACCTGCTGGTGGTCACGGTGACACCGCAGCTGCTGGGCACCGACGTCGACCGGCTGGCGGCGCTGGTGGACGGGACGGCGATCACCCCGTACGGCGGCGGGTTCTTCCCTGCGGGGGCGCTGGTGGTGGTCATCAGCAAGGCCGACATGGCCGGGGTAGACCCGGTCGACGACCTCGACGGCTTCCGGGCGATGGTCGAGCGCAAGCGGGCCGCGGTGGTGACGGCGTTGCAGCGGCACGTGCGCGGCGAGCTGCCGCCGGTCATCGCGGTGGTCGCCGACCTGGGCGGGCAGCACGCGCGCAACCCGCAGCCGGACGCGGCGGCGTTCGCCGAGGGCCGGGAGTGGGACGGCGTGGCGCAGCTGCGCGCGGCGCTGGACGCCGGGCAGGTGCCGCGGCTGCGGGCGGCCGCGCAGCTGCGGCACTGGGCCCGAGCCGGTGCGGTCGCGCTCGACCAGGCCACGGCGGCGCTGGCGCAGTCGCAGGACCAGCTCCGCAGGATGCAGGCGGACCGGTCCCAGGTGCTGGTGCTGGAAGAGGAGCTGGCGGCTATCGACGCGTCGGCGGCGAGCCGGCTGCGTGACGACATCCGCGACGAGATGCACAACGTGATCATGCAGAGCGACGTGGAGTCGAACGAGCAGCTCGCCGAGCAGATCAGCGAGCGGCTGAACTCCTGCGTCGCGGTCTGGCACGCCGAGTCCACCAGCAAGCTGGTCGCGCTGGCCCGGCGCGCCCAGATCGAGCTGACGCCCGCGGGGGCCGGCTCCGGGAGCCAGGTGGTGGGCACGCACGTCGAGCAGTTCGTCAAAAGAGTCGGCGCGCCGACCGCGGGCCGGTTCGACGCCCAGCTCAACGAGTTCGTGGCCAAGGGTCTGCTGGTGGCCGACAAGATGCAGGAGCTGCGGCTGGGCATCAAGAGCTCCGACGTGCCGCATCACCTCACCGAATACCAGTCCCTGGTGGACCGGATCCACCCCGACGTGTACGCCCGTACGCTGTCGCTGCTGGGCATCGACGGGGTGCTCACCAACCCGCAGTACGCGCAGGACGTGGCGAGCCTGCAGAAGCACGAGGGCGTGGCCGACCTGATCTCCTACCTGCGCAAGCCGGGGGGCATCACCAGCCCCGCCCACGCGGAGAAGCTGAAGAACACCGCGCACACGCTGCGGATCGCCGCGGACGTGGCGCCGGTGCTGCTGGAGCTGCTGCATATGCAGCAGCAGGAGCGGGCGTCGCAGCACCTGCGGGACAGGCGGGCTCAGCTGCAGGTACAGGCCGACGGGGCGGCGGCGCGGCAGGCGGAGCAGATCCTGGGCGACGGGCCACAGCGCACCGGCTGGCGCGGCCAGGTGGCTGAGTTGCGGACGGCGCTGCGGGCCGGGGCTGCGGACGACGAGGCGCTCGACCGGGCCGCGCAGCAGATCTCGACGTTGACCGCTGCCCGCGACAGTCTGGACACGGTGCTGCGTGAGCTGGCCGCCGCGAGGAGCGTCGAGGACTGATCCCGGGTCGGTCGCCGGGTCCCGCACCGGTTCAGGTGCGGGACCCGGCCCGTACCTGGCGCTTGCTGACCGCGCGGGCCGGACGCCCTAACCCTTCCCGGCTGGCTCACGGCGCAGCAGCGTACCGATACGCCGGTAACCTGGAGCACTTGGGCGGCCAGGCCGCTCGCGTCACGACCGGTGAGGCGCACACCGGTCGTGACGTGTTGGTCGTGGTGCTCACAACGCGGCCGCCGCCGCGCGTGCCCGGCGGGCACGGCGATGCCGTCCACAGGCGTCGTAGGCGACGGCGAGGCGTCGCAGCACCACGCCTTCGCCGTCGCGATCGCCGAGACTGCGGCAGATCTCGATCGACTCACGGAAAGCGTCAGCGGCAAGGCGGTGGCGGCCGCAGGCCAGGTGCGCGTCACCGATGTTGTGCAGCGTCACCGCCTGTTTCTGGCGGTCACCGCCCGCTCGCGCGGCGGCCAAGGCCCGCAGGTACAGCGTCAGCGCCTGCTCCGGGCTGCCGGCGGTCGAGTGGATCCAGCCCAGCGCGTTGAGCTGGTCGGCGGTGTCGCCGACCGGTAGACCGGTCGCTTCGGCGGCGAATGCGAGCGCCTGCTCTGGCCGCCCGGTGACCGCGTGGACGCGGGCAAGGAGCATGAGCGCGGCGAACCGCAGCTCCATCGACGTAGCGAGGTCGACCGCGCGGCGTGCCTGCGTCTCGACTTGCTCGTAGTCGCCGAGCCTGTAGCGGCCTTCGGCTGACGCGAACCGCAGCCTGGCCTCAGCCCCGGGGCTCGGTGCCACGTCCAGGGCGGCTTCGGCCACTGCCGCCAGCACATCCCAGCGGCCGAGCAGCCGCAGGGAGCCTTCGACGCTTTCGGTCAGCCGGTCGGCCTCGTCGGCGAATCCGTCGGCGGCGGCCCTGTGCACCAGGAGCACGCGCAGCTCGAAGTCCGCCGGAGCGTTCAGGGCGTGCGCAAGAAGGCGGCCCAGGGCCGCCCGCTGTCGCGCCGGCTGGTCGTCGGCCGCAAGCGTGGCGGCGTACTGGCGAAGCAGGTCGTGGCACGTGTAGCGGTGCAGCGCGATCTCGTCGATCAGGCTGGCGCGGACCAGCTCGGCCAGCTGCGCGCTGGCATCCGCACCGGCCAGCGCCGACAGCTCCGCCGCGGTGGCGACGGACGCGGGATGCAGGTGCATCAGCCGGAAGAGCCGCGCGGCGGCAGGGCTCAGCGCCCGGTACGACCACGACAGGACGGCACGCAGGTCGGTCGCCGGTTCGTCGCCGCGCAACGTCGCCAGCCGCAGATCCTCGGCCAGCGCCGACGGGCTGAGTGCCGGGCGGGCAGCGGCTTTGGCGGCGACGATCGCGAGCGCGAGAGGCAGGCCCTGACAGCCGCGGACGATCCCGTCCACGGCGGACCGGTCCGCGGTAAGCCAGGACGGTCCCAGCCTGCGGGCTAGCAGGCGTCGGCCTTCGTCGGCGTTCAGCAGACCCATGGTGAGGATCGGAGCGGCCTCCACCGCGGTCAGTCCGCTGAGCTGATGGCGGCTGGTGACTATGAGGAAACTCCCGCGCGCCCCGGGAACCAGCGGCCGGACCTGCGCGGCGTCGCGGGCGTTGTCCGCGACGATCAGTACTCGCCGCTGTGCGGCGATGGTGCGCAACAACGCGGTTCGGGCGTCGAGGCCGTCGGGTAGGTCCTCGGGTGCGGTTCCCAGCGCGGCCAGTGCGGCATCGACCGCCTCCGCGGGTGTCAGCGGCGGCGCTGTCGGGTCGAATCCGCGGAGGTTGAGATAGAGCTGCCCACCGGGGAACCGTCCGGCGGCCCGGTGTCCCCAGTAAACGGCGAGGGTGGTCTTGCCGACCCCCGCTGTCCCAGCGAGCACGCACGCCGTGCCGGAAGCCGGCATTCGGTCCAGGCGGGCCAGTTCGCCGTCGCGGCCGATGAGATCTGGTGGGCAGGCGGGCAACTGGCGCGGCACCGGCGCGATGTTCGGAAGTGTCGCCTCCGGCCGCCACAAGGTCTCCAGCACGATCCAGCCCGTGCCGAACACCAGCAGGCCCGCGAACGCCGGCCACGCCCAGCCCTGGGTGACGACGTTGGTCAGCAGCCCGGTCGACAACGCCAGGGTTGTTGACACACCTGCTCGCAGGCCGCGCCTCACCCTGACTGTCATCGATGTGACGTTAGCAGGGCTGTACCACCGGCCCCGGTGACTCGACGCCCAAGTTCGCACGGAGCCGCCCTTTGACCAACCGTCAAGGCAGGTCGGCCGCCACGGCATCGTGAGACACGCCCCGAGTCAACAATGTGAGAGCGATGAAAGACGTTCCACTGCCCGCCTACGAATATCAGCCGAGTGCCGCTACGGTGCTTCGGGGTGGACGACATGACTCCGGCGCTGGACCGGATCCGGACGAAGCTGGAGCTGCTGCGCCAGGTGGAGGCCGAACACGGCTTCGGGGTTCACCTCGGTGGACCGAAGCTCATTTCGCCGCTGCCGGAGATGCCCGCGCTGACCGAGGTGTACGCCCTCTTCGGCCACCTGCACGGGGACAACTTCCGCTTCGATCCGCCGGAGATACTCCTCGACGGCGTACCCTGGGCCGACCGCCACGACGATCCGTCCTGCCCCATGGGCAGCCCGCTGATCCTCGGTTCCGAACTGGCGACCATCCCGAAGAGACTCCGCGCTGAAATCCCGCGCAGCGGGCCGATCCGGCTCGACACCGAGGACCGGGACGTCTACTGGATGGACCCGGACGACTATCTCTTCCTGTATGAGCATCCGGACGAAGAGGCCGAGTTCGCGGTGCTCGCCCCGGACGTGGTGACCTTCTTCGACGAAGTCGTCCTCGGTCCGGGCTATCCCGCGATGGTCGCCACTGTCTGCGGCCCGGGTGTCGCCGAGGAGCGGCTGCGTCGAGGCCGGAACCGGTGCGCCTACGCGAACAACTGGCGGCGGCTGCTGAACACCACGGGCCTGGCCGAATGACCTGGCGGAACCGCTCAGCCGACAGCGGGCCGGCTATCGGCTACCAGCCCACGGAGTACCCGTCCGGCGGGACACTTCCCGCTGGTGTCGCCTCCATCAGCGGCACCGGCGGGACACCGTCCCCTGACGCGAGGGAAAGCGGGGATCATGCTGGCGGCGTGAAGCGGATCGGGCACTGCGTCGGGCAGCGGGACGCTGAATCTGGCCACCAGGCTCACCGACGGGCGCCCCGAGATCGGGCACTGGCCGGACCACGACGTCGGCCTGACGATCCGCGCCCGGTTCCCGGAGCTGGACGTCCACAGCGACCTGGAAATCATGCGGATGACCCCCGAGCAGGCCATCGCCGAAGGACAGCGCTACGCGCCGAGCACAACGCTCGGCCCGCGCGTCGCGCCCTCGCTCACCAGTGACTACCGACCATCACCGGCCGTCTTGTGACGGCGGCCGGTGACGGTTGTGGCAGTCGCAGGCAGTAAGGCTCGTCATTCGGCGTCGAACCATTCGTTGCCGGCGGACCAGTGCTTGACCCACCCGGCGAATCCCGACTCACCCGTGGTGTGGCCGAACTGCGCCGCGAACGGCATCGCGCCCTCGCCGCAGATGAACCAGACGTGCCCGCGATGCGGCCCGCTGACGATCAGATGCCAGTACATGCCGCATCCGCCTGTCCCAAGAACCACCGAGCCGTGGTTGAAGACCGGCTCCAGCAACGCGTTGATCTCCTCGTACGGCCTGCCGTCCTCCTCCCATAGCCATGCCGAGGTAAGCGGAACGGCTTGCCCAGATCACGCTGCGGCCGGTCCAAGCCCCAGTCATCGGGAAGTTCGGCCAGTCCGACCAGCCCGGCCGGGATCGCGACCGACAAGCGTCGGAAGGGGTCAGGAATGGCGCGACTGCTGCAGTACACCGTCCGGGTGGCACCCTCGAAGCCCGCCGTCTCCGACGACCTGCCCCCCGGTGAGGCACGGCGGATGTGGTCGCCGACCGCGTCGACTCTCATCCACGGGCAGCGCGACGCGATCCTGGTCGACCCGCTGCTGACGATCGACGAGTCGCGGGCGCTGGCCGACTGGGTGGCCGGCACGGGCAAGAACCTGACCACCGTGTTCATCACCCACGCGCACGGCGACCACTTCTTCGGCACGCCCGCGGTGCTGGAGCGTTTCCCGGATGCCCAGGTCGTCGCGACACCTGGCGTGACAGCGCGGATGGGCGGCCAGTACGAGCCGCGGTGGTTCGACTCGTTCTGGCGAGCGCGGTTCCCGGACCAGATCTCCGGCCGGCAGGTGCCGGTGCAGCCGCTCACCCCGGGCACGCTCGAGCTGGAGGGGCACACGCTGCGGGCGATCGAGCTCGGGCACACCGACACCGACGGCACCAGCGCCCTGCACGTGCCCTCGATCGGGCTGGTCGTCGCCGGCGACGCGGTGTACGGCGACGTGCACCCGTACCTCAGCGAGGCCACAGGAGACGGTGCCGAGCAGTGGCTGAGCGCTCTGGACACCATCGAGGGCCTGCGACCCCGGGCGGTGGTCGCGGGCCACAAGCGCGACGGCGACCCGGACAGCCCCGAACAGGTCGACGGCACCCGCTGCCACATCAAGGACTTCCTGGCGGCTGCGCGGCAGGCGCGCACGTACCACGAGCTCTACGAGGCGATGGTCGTTCGGTATCCCGATCGGGTGAACCGCGCCGTGCTCTGGGGCTCCGCCAAGGCGTTCCTGCCCTGACGGCCGCCCCTGCCCCGCCGACGGCGAGCCGGCCGCGGAACAGGTCCGCAGCCGACTGATCCCACGACGTCGACAGCGCCGTGCCGTGCGGTCAGGTTCGCTTCGCGGTGCGGCCGAGCCGGATGGCCGCGATGAGGAAGAAGATCGCTCCGGGGACGGCGTAGCCGATCGCGTTGGCCAGCGCCGGCTCGGCCGCGGCGGCGGCCGCGAAGAACGAGCCGCCGGCGAGCATGGACAGGGCACCGCTGATGATCATCGGCCACTGTCCGCCCATCCCGCGGCGGCGGGTGACGCCCACGATCAGCTGCACCAGGCCCGCGACGACCGCCCAGGCGCCCCACACGCGCAGGACCGCCGGGACGCCGGAGGTGCCGGCGACGGCGAGGCCGGCCGCGGCGAGCAGGCTGACCGCGACGTTTACGTACAGCAGGGTGGGCGATCCGGTGGCGCGCGACGAGCGGGCGTCGATGATCGCGGCAGCCACGTCGACCAGCGGGTAGAGCACGAACAGGGTGACGGCGAGCGGGTTGAGGCCGTCGGCGATCGTGAACGTCACGGCGGCCCAGACGATGGCGAACACGAAGCGGGCGAAGTACAGCCGCCGCAGCGCGGCCGCCGTCGTGGAGATGCCGGGAGCGGCAACGGTGGTCATGACGATCCTTTGCGGTAGGGGCGGTGGCTCTACGGCCCAGCGGGTCGGCCGTCGAGCGAGAGAGACCGAACGTTCTGTCGCCACTACCCTGTCTCGCGGAAGCGTGGTTGTCAAGACCGAACGTTCTATCTCTGCGTTCGGGCTGCCAACAGACAAGACTGAACGTTCTTTCGCTATGATGGCCGCATGGCGCGTACCGAGATCGAAATCCGGCCTTCGGAGGCACGGCAGCGGCTGCTGAGCACGGCGACCAGGATTTTCTACGCCGAGGGCATCCACTCGGTCGGCGTCGACCGGATCATCTCCGAGGCGAAGGTGACCCGGGCCACCTTCTACCGACATTTCCCCGGCAAGGAAGACCTGGTCCTAGCCCATCTGCAGAGCGCCGACGAGGCCATCCGCGGCCAGGTCGAAGCGGCCGTCGCCGCGAGCCCGTCCGCCGCCGACACCGTCAGGGCCATCGCCGCGGGAATCACGGCGGCCATCCAGTCCCCCGACTTTCGGGGATGCGCCTTCCTTAACGCGGTGGCCGAGTATCCCGACCCCGGCCACCCCGTGCACCGAGCCGTCCTGGCGCACCGGCAGTGGTTCCTCGACACGATCAACACCCTCATGACGAGCATCGAGCCGACGAAGGCCGAGCCTGCCGCGCGGCACTTCGTCATGCTGCGCGACGGCGCCATGGCGGCGGGCTGCCTGTTCGACCCAGCCGCGATCGGCGAGACGTTCCTGCGCGGCGTCGACGGACTCGTCGAGATCCACGGCTCGCGCAAAGCGTCCTGACCACTCATGAAGCCGCGGGCCGAGCAGATGCGGCGCGGGTGACAACCTCGCACACCACCACGATGACCGCATCGGCGCTGGCTCTGCACGTAGTGCGAGGTGCCGGGAACGGTGACGCGCTCGGCTCCGGGTATGCCCGCGGCGAGCGCGTCCTGGCCGTCTCGCCAGGCACGGGCCACGTCCGCGCGCTCGCCGGCCGTGTACGGATCGGGCAGGTCGAGGTCACTCGACGACAGCACGGCCACCGGCATCGGGCGCAACGGCGGGGCGGCTTCGATCCGGTCGTGGACGGCACCCATGTCGTACGCCTCGGTCCGGTATCCGGGGACCGTGCCCGGCGGGATCTTCGGGCACCGCCCTTTCTCGAACAGCGGCCGGGACTGCGCGGCCCGGTGCGCCGGCGACGTTGCGTCGACGAGGACCAGGCCGCGCACCTCGTCGGGATAGGTCCGGGCGTACAGCTGGCTGAGGGCTCCACCCAGCGAGTGCCCGACCAGCACGTAAGGTCCCGGCACGCCCGCGACGGCCAGCAGGGTGTGCAATTCGGTGACCAGTTCGGCGGGATCTCGGGGCATGGGCGGCACCGGTGTGCTGCGCGCGGCGGCCGGCGACGGAGCGGTTGTCACGTCACCGCCGGTGGTCGTGGTGGTGATCAGCGATCCGGGACGGTCGTAGACGCAGACCCGGGTGAAGGCCGCCACTCCGGGCGCTACCGCCGGCGGGTCGGCGTCGGCCTTGCCCGCTACTGCCGGGTGACGATAGTTGGCACCCGGCATTGTCTGGCACGCGTCCACGGCTGTCTGGTGGCTGCCGACTTTGACGCCGCGTACAGGGTAGCGGGATGTTGAATTCCGGCCGCCACCGCTAGCCGGGCTCGCTCAAGTTTTGGCCGGGTCCAGGCAGTAGCTGGCAGCGCCTAGCTTGGCAGTCCACAGGGCCACCCGCACTGCCGAACCTGGCAGGCGCCTGAAACAGGATGCCGTCGTCGGTATGGCGTAAACGCTTCATCCCGCCACGTCGACGCAGGCGCCGGATGGCAGATGACCGCCGACTATTTGTGATGCCCCGGAACGTCTGTATTGCCGGTCGGCCGATCGCGGTGCCCGCGGCCCTTCTAACTGGGTGTTTCAATTACGTATGAGGTAGCTCGCGTTGATTCGTCGGGCGTCATTCCGCACGAGGCGCGAGCCGGATAGCGGCTTGCGGACAGACTTGCCCCGATTAGGACGCCAGGTTTCACCAGTGGAACGTGTCTCATTCACAAAGGCCAGGTTTGCCGGACATCGGGTGCGACCCAATGGCCGCTGTCGATAGTAGAACGGCGGCATGACCGGACGGCCCGCGTACCCCTCCGACCTGTCCGACGCCCGCTGGGCGCTGATCGCGCCACGGCTGACCGCATGGCGCCAGGCCCGCACCGACGCCGGCGTCGGAGGCCGCAAACCCAGCTACGACCTGCGGGAAATCTTCAACGCCATCCTCTACGTCAACCGCACCGGCATCGCCTGGCGCTACCTGCCCCACGACTTCCCGCCATGGCCGACCGTCTACCACTACTTCACGGCCTGGACCAACGACGGCATCTTCACCCAGCTCAACTACGACCTGACCGGCCTGGTCCGCACCCAGGCCGGACGCGAGGCCACCCCGACCGCCGGCGTGATCGACACCCAGAGCGTGAAGACCTCGGGCAACGTCCCGCTTCACACCCAGGGCGTCGACGCCGGCAAGAAGATCGTCGGACGCAAACGCGGCATCGTCACCGACACCCTCGGCCTGCTCCTGGCCGTCATCGTCACAACGGCCGCAGCCAGCGACAACACCACCGGCATCGACCTGCTCGACCAGGCCAAAGCCACCCACCCCGACCCGGCCAAGACCTGGGTCGACGCCGGTTTCAAGAACCGGGTGATCGAACACGGAGCAGCCCTGGGCATCGACGTCGAGGTCGTCACCAAGGACCCTCAGATCAGAGGCTTCTCCGTGGTCAAACGCAGGTGGGTCGTCGAACGGACGATCGGATGGATCATGCAGCACCGACGCCTGGCCCGTGACTACGAAGCTCTTCCCGGCAACTCCGCCAGCATGATCCACATCGCCATGATCGACAACCTCGCTAAACGCGCCACCGGCGAAAACACACCAACCTGGCGAGACACCTAAACCGGCATCACTCACAAAGTTCTTGAATTATACGCCCACTAAGGCGGGAAGGCCTGGTCACGCGGAGCCGGTCAGAAGGAGACAGCCGCAGAAATACTTGCGCCTGCCCCGTCGGGGAAGTTCGAGGAGACGGCAGCCCGATCCCGCCCGACGGCACCACCCGACCAAGCCACGCAGGACAAGGCCGATGCGGTTCGTCGATGCCGGCACCACTGCCGGTCCGGACGCCGAGAAATCGGCCACTTGACATCCCCGCCGCGGCTCGGTCCGGGGCCGCGACGACCCCAGGACGGTTGCCGGCGGCAGGGTCCCATCACGGGCGTTGGCCACCGGCCAGTGAGCCCTCGCCGCGGACACCGGACCGTTCGTGAGCAGGTTTCTCTGCGGATACCGCGACTGAGCTGGTCACGGTTGGCCCGGTGTCCGCGGCGGCGGGCGTCACGCCGTGGGACTTTGCGCGGATACCTGCTGTCGAAGGTCGGTCGCCGCGGGACCGGCTGGGACGGCGGGGGTTCGAGGCCATTTCCAGGCGGAGCGCAGGATGAAGGCCAGGAGCAGCACCTCGATTCCGATGGAGAGGCCGTAGAAGAAGGCCCAGTCCCAGGACTCCCCTGCCGCGTTGACCACCGAGTAGGGGATGTAGAGCAATGCAACGACGAGGTTCGTGGCGCGGTTCACCCGGGCGGGCAGCGTCATGGACAGCATCACCATCAGGGCCGGGATCGCCACGGACGCGAGCATCATGGTCAACAACGTCGGGCTGATGTCGAACTCGAAGACGACGCCGCCGCGGAGGTTGTCGATGACGCCGGGCTTGTGGAGGTGGAAGTAGTCGACGTAGATGTAGAGGAACATGAAGCTGGTCCATGCGGCGGCGAGCTTGGCCTGCACGGGGATCGGCGGGTTGTCGAGCAGGTTCGGGGCTTTCTTTCGGATGGTCATCTGAGTCCTTCCGTGGATACTCCGGCCTTCAGGCCGGAGAGGAAACGGAACACTGCGGAGCAGGACAGGCACAGCCGATCCGCCGTCAAGGCGGACCGGCGTCCACCCACGCGCCAAGGCTCTGCAGTGTCCGTTTAGGATTGCTGCCGTGTCCAGGACCGTGAAGCGGGCGTTCAAGTACCGCTTCTACCCGACCGGCGCGCAGGCCGCGCAGTTGTCGCGGACGTTCGGGTGTGTCCGGCTGGTCTACAACATGGCCCTGCAGGCCCGGACCGAGGCATGGACACAGCGCCGGGAGCGGATCAACTACAACGCCACCTCGGCCCTGCTCACCGCGTGGAAGAAGACCGACGACCTGGCGTTCTTGAACGAGGTCTCGGCGGTGCCGTTGCAGCAGGCGCTGCGGCACCTGCAGACCGCGTACACCAACTTCTGGGCCAAACGCGCCAAGTACCCGACGTTCAAGAGCAAGAAGCGTTCGCGTCGGTCGGCCGAGTACACCACCAGCGCGTTCCGGTGGCGCGACGGCGCCCTGACCCTGGCCAAGATGACCGAGCCCCTCGACGTCGTGTGGTCGCGGCCGCTGCCTGACGATGCGTCGCCGTCGACGGTGACCGTGTCGTGCGACGCGGCCGGGCGCTGGTTCGTGTCCCTGCTCTGTGACGACGTCATCGCCCAGACCCCGGCCGCCGGCCGGGTCGGGATCGACGCGGGGATCGACAGCCTGCTCACCTTGTCCACCGGCGAGAAGATCACCAACCCTCGGCACGAGCGCACCGACCGGCAGCGGCTGGCCCGCGCGCAACGCAACCTGGCCCGCAAGCAGAAAGGCTCGGCCAACCGGGCCAAGGCCCGGGTCAACCTCGCCCGCATCCACGCCCGGATCGCCGACCGCAGGCGCGACCACCTGCACAAACTGACCACTCGGCTCGTTCGCGAGAACCAAGCGATCGTGATCGAGGACCTGGCCGTGGCCAACATGGTCAAGAACCGCCGCCTGGCCCGGGCGATCAGCGACGCGGCCTGGCGGCAGCTGCGCACCATGCTGGAGTACAAAGCCGCCTGGCACGGCCGGGACCTGGTCGTCGTGGACCGCTGGTTCCCCTCGACCCGGCTCTGCTCGGCATGCGGCGCGCTGGGCGACAAGGTGGCGTTGGACGTGCGGGAGTGGACGTGCCGGTGCGGCGCCGTCCACGACCGCGACGTCAACGCCGCACGTAACATCCTGGCCGCCGGACTGGCGGTGACAGCCTGCGGAGACGGTGTAAGACCTCAACGAGAATCCTCTCGGACGGGGCAGTCGTCGGCGAAACAGGAAAACCCGAGGGCGACCAAGGGAATCCCCGTCCTTTAGGGCGGGGAGCTTGTCAACGGTTCTTCTTTCGAGAGGAGCGGTTCCTCCGCCGGAGTGGCGGCAGGGATGTACCGAGGCCGCGCCCACCTGGACGAGCACATCGCCTCGACCGGGCAGCGGTAGCCCGACTCGGACGACTCGAGCACTGAGGGCGCGCCGTAGCGGTGCTGGACGGCAGCCCGTACCGTCGTCGTCGCCCCGGCCGGGCCCGCCCCGGGCACCAGGTGTGCTCAGGCATTCGATGGCTGTTCGATTCCCGCAGGAGCCTCCTCACATCCGGGCTACGACTCTCGCCGACTCGTACACCGTACGTCGTACACTGTACGACGCTCGTACACTGTACGATGACCGTAGGCTGGACGATTGTCAAGCCATTCGAGCTAGCGAGGAGACCCGTGTCTGCGAGGGAACAACGCCAAGCCGCGTCAGACGCAGGGCTGAGCAAGCAACGGGTGGTCGTCGAGGCGATCCGGCTCGCCGACCGCGAGGGGGTCGACGGGCTGAGCATGCGCCGGCTGGCCGGCGAGCTCGGCGCGGGCGCGATGTCGCTCTACCACTACGTGGCGAACAAGGAGGAGTTGCTGGACGCCATGATCGACATCGTTTTCGAGGAGATCGAGCTCCCGCCCGAAGAGACCGGCTGGCAGTCAGCGATGCGACGGCGGGCGGTATCCGCCCGACAGGTTCTCGCAAGCCACCCGTGGGCGATCGGCCTGATGGAGTCGCGGACATCGCCGGGGCCCGCGAACCTCCGCCACCGCGAAGCGGTCACCGCCTGCCTGCGGAGGGCTGGCTTCACGGTCTTGATGGCGACGCACGCCAACTGGCTGCTCGACAGCTACGTCTACGGTTTCGCCCTGCAGGAAGCCAGCCTGCCGTTCGACACCGCCGATGAGTTCACGAACATGACCGAGGACGTCTTTCTGCCCCAGCTTTCACCTGACGAGTTCCCCTACCTCAACGAGTCCGCCGCGGCGCTCGTCGCTGCCGGCTACGACCCGGCGGAGGAGTTCATCTTCGGCCTCGACCTCATCCTAGCCGCCCTCGAGCCCCTGAGAGCCTCCGCATAGCGACGCTCGCGAACCGTCGCGCGGCCCTCTGCACCACAGGCTCCGCAGACGACGCCGAAGTGCTCCGCTGGTCGGCCCCACACGGCTGGCGCCGCAGCAAACGTCACCGTCTTGACGGAAGCCGGTAGACGAAGAAGGTGGCAAGATCGAGAGACGCTGAGCTTGTTACAGGGCAAGGTATAGGTGAAGCAAGTCGATCAGTCTACTTTGGCCTGACCGAGACCCGGGAAGCGTGATGCCCGTGTCGGCGACGGACGAATCTTGAGGCAAGGGCAGGATCGTGTACGCCGTCGTCAAGCGTGTGCCCACGGCGTCTGCAACTGGCCCGTCATCCGGAGATCTGATTGCGGTGCGGACGGCGGATGCGTGACGAGGCCCGATCGGGCAATGTGGCCCCATGACGAACCCCAAGGCAGTCGTCACCGCGTGGGTGATGCTGGCCGCAGCCGCGGCTGTCGGCACTGGCGGCGTGATCTTCACCCGTCCTGGACATGCTGCGCGGCGTCCCAGAACAGGTCATGTGGGATCTCCACGCGGGCCTGCCCCAGCCCGACCTCACGGTGATCCTCTCCAGCAACCCGGACGCGCTGGAAACCCAATTAACCACCCGTGGGCCGCACAGTCACCGGCAAGCCGAACCGGGCAACGCCAGCCGCGAATTCCGCGCCTACCAGGCAGCCGCCGCCACGCTGGCCGCCATGGACTGGCCACTGCTACAACTCCACACCGACCACACGCCGCCAGCCGCCCTCGCCGACCGCATCGCCAGCACCCTGGAAAGACTCCCGATCCCCAGGCCGCGCGACTCCCGCGCTTCCACGGAAGCACCCAGCCCAACAAGTCCGACAGCGGGATGATCTAGCAACAGCGGATCACCGCAGCTCGACCTGGAGCATGGAAATCGCCGACCCGACCAAGACTTCCCGCATTGAGGCTTGTCACTCAACAACCCGTCCAGTCAAGGGGTCCATCAGCGGTGTACTTGACTTTGACCGACGTCCCTGGACCAAAAAAGAGGGCATCCGCGGTCCGTGACCAGCGGAAACCCTCTCGCTGTCGGGCTGGCCGGATTCGAACCGACGACCCCTTGACCCCCAGGACGGGTGACCACACGTCTATGCACGTCACGCCCGATACGGGCCGTGAACAGACTCCGCTGCGAGGCCGGTCGGAGAGTGAGAAGCGTGACGTGTGGTCCCCGCCTGGTCCCCGGCGTTCGACCCTTGGGCATGACTGCACGACTCGCGGCTGAACAGCGCTGCGGGCACCAGTTCCCAGAGGTTGTTAGTGGATTACGCAGGAGTAGTGCTGCTCAGTCGGCCGACGGTCCGCCTCGCCATGTAAGTCAAGGCGATGAGGAACCGTGCCAAACTGTCCTCGGTGCCGGTCAACTGAGGGCGGCGACTGCGGCTCGGAGTTCACGACGCAGCTTCTCGTCCTGCCATACGGTGTCTGCCCAGAATCCGTGACGTGCCACCCGCTCGTCCTGTTCGGCCAACTCGGTGAGCCTGGGCGCGGCCGCCGTCGCGCCCATCTCCACCAGCAGCGCTACCGCGCGCGTGTCGCCGTGGGGGGCCGCGGCAGCGGTCAGCAGCGGATCGAGCAGCTCGGCTGGGTCCACGCCGTGCCTCCACAGCGCACGGGCCGCGTCGACCGGTGCAGACTGGTTTTCCAACCTCTCTCGTAGCAGCGGCAGCAGTTCCGCACCGGCGGGCGCCATCTCGGCGACCAGGCTCGCGGCCTCCCAGGCAGGGTCGTCCGCAGCCCGCAGCACCGCCTCAACGGTCGGCAGCACCGCGGCCGCGTCACCGGTGGCCCGCCACACCACCAGGGCGGCGGCGAGTTGTGCCTGGCGTTCGGGGCCGGTCTGCCCGGCCACCCCGGTCAGCGCCGGTCGCAGCCGCGGCAGCAGGCTTGCGGCTGCCGGACCCGCGTCGGCGACGTAGCCCAGTTCGAAATACATGTAGTGCAGCGGACGCCGGTCCAGCATCTCGGCAGCAGCCGCCACCAACGGCTCGGGGTCGCCGGTGAGCCGCCAGAGGGCGTGCCCGGCTCGGGTGTCGCCGGCTCGGCGCAGGGCGGCGACGACCTCGTCGGTGGCGATGCCGATCGCGGCCAGAGCCAGCGGGGCGGCGGCCGTTGCGGCCGGCAGCGCGGCGAGGACTTCGGGCACCGCCGGCGCGGCGGCCGGGCCCCAGCCCACGAGCGCCAGCACCGCCTCGGTGATCGGGTTGCCGGGAACCTCAGCGGCGAGCAACGCGTTGATCCGGCGGCGCACCCCGTCCAGGGCGATCGGATCGAACTCCGGCATGTACTGGTCGAGCAGCGGGTCGGCGGACAGCCAGTAGCCCGCCGCCCAGGCGGCCAGCGCCGGGTCCCGCCAGCGCGGGTCACCGAGCCGAACCAGGACGGTAAGGGCGCTGTTAGCGGGTTCCGGGTACACCGCCAGGCCGCCGGTGGTGTGCCGGAAGAACGGGTCGTCCGTCGGCCGCGGTGCGGCGCTCAGGCCGCTCGCGGCGATGCGGGCGAGTTCGCCGGCGACCGCCGACGCGGCCTCGCCAGCGTGCTCTGCCGCCTGCACGGCCGCCGCGACGACCTCGCCGTCGGGGTCGGCCAGCAGCGCGCGCAGCCGAGGCAACAGCGCCACCGGCGCTGACCGGCTCTCCCGGAACCGGGTCAGCATGGCCCAGGCCAGGCGGACACGCACGGCGGGAGGGCCACTGCTGGTCAGCATCGCCGCGACGAGCGCATCCGCCGATCCGGCGTCGAGCCGCGTCAGGGTCTCGTCCAGTGCGGCTCCCTCGGACCACGGGGTGCGCCACTCGCCCGAGGCGAAGGAATCCGCCATCGCCGACACGGTCTCCGGAGGCAGTGGGACGCCGGCTTTCGCGTACGCAAGCGCGGCCGCCGACGGCACCGGGCATGTTTCGGTGGCAGCCACAGTGCGCCATAGGCCGACGTTCATGGGTCCGTCGTGGTGTGCGAGGCCGAGCAGCAGCGCGGCCCGGACCGCGGGGTCGGACTCGACGGCCCACCGGCCGCGCAGCGTCGGCAGGGTGTGCGGCCCGCAGCGGCTGAGCGCGTAGACCGCCGCCGCGCGGACCTCGGGATCCGCGTCGGCGAGCTGCGATGCCAGCGTGTCGCTGTGGCTGGCGATCACGTCGCGGACAGTTGGCTGGTCGGCGCCGTTGCTCTGCTCCGGGTCGGTGAGCATGCCGAGGGTAATGAGGTGTCGGTCGCGGCCTCGAACGCCCGGCGTGGTGGCGAGTTCGACCAGGAACGGCGCGGCCACGACGGTCACGGGGAAGACGCTGCCCTGATGCCAGATCGACGAGTGGAACTCGTAGCTTCCCTCGCGTGCGGTCTCCGGGTCCGAGTCCGCCATGGCCCGCAGGATGTCCGGCGTGTCCGTGGCCGGGCCGTAGGCCCCCTCGTACGCCGACCAGTCGATCTCATCGAGTCCTGCAAGCATCGCGCCAATATAGTGGCCACCGGTGACGGCCATAGGCAGCGGACGGCTGCCGCTCATGCTGGCACCGCCATCCGTCTCACGGCCCCCTGATCCCGGACCACTCTCGGCCCACCTCTGGTCAAGCGGGTGCCGTGTTGCATTGCAGTCCGATACTCGCTTGGTCGCGCAGGTTCGCGAAGGTTTTTCCCTTGCACAGTTCGAGGACCCACTTGACCCCCAGGTATATAAAGGGTCAGCGGTGTACTAGGCAACGTTTGCCGAAGTCGCCAGAAGTATAGAGTGCCCCAGTCAAGGGGTCTGTGATTGCACCACATCGGTACCACGTTCACCCAGTTCAAAGTACATCACGCATTCAGCCTGGATAATCAGTCCGTGGCAAAATGGACATTTGAACGACACGGATCGCCGGCACCAGAGCCTCCGGCGGCTACGACCGCAGCCGACCTGCCCGTGCCTGCAGCGCTGCACATTGACGTAGTCCTCCAGGGTCCGCCTGCCCGCACGTTCGAAGAATCCCCATCTCGGGAGACTCGGCAGATGCCTTATCTCTAGCAGCCACTAACGATCTTGTGCGCAATAGCTGCTAGTGGCGTGGGCTGCACGGATCGTCGATCCTTTGTGGATGCCGCGTCGGTGGGCTCGTCGTGTCTTCAGCCATCCGGTATTCACCGGGATCTCCCGACATCATCTGCGGCTGGTTCTGGCCGAGGTGGGTCCGGGGTGGGTCGCCGGGGTGCCGAAACGCTGTTCAGGAGGGAGGGCATACGGCCGCGAGCGGTTGGTCCGGCGGCAGGTACGCGTCCCTTTCAAGGGGGCTGAGGTCCCGGTGGATGGCCGAGCAGATTTTGTTGATGGCGGCGACTGGGTCTTGCGGTGTGATGCTCCACAACCGCGCCCTGCCGTCGTAGCCGCCAGTGGCCAGGGTGCGGCCGTCCGGGCTGAACGCCACCGAGGAGACTGGGCGGGTGTGCCCGGTCGGGGTGCCGCGGGTCTGCCCGGTGTCCGGGTCCCACAACCGCACGGTGCCGTCGTCGCTCGCTGTGGCCAGGGTGCGCCCGTCCGGGCTGAACGCCACCGCGTTCACCCAGCCTGTGTGGCCGGTCAGGGTGGTGCGGGTCTTCCCGGTTGCCGGGTCCCACAACCGCACCGTCCCGTCGGAGCTGGCCGTGGCCAGGGTGCGCCCGTCCGGGCTGAACGCCACCGAGGACACAAGGTCGGTGTGGCCGATCAGGGTGGTGCGGGTCTTCCCGGTGGCCGGGTCCCACAACCGCACCGCCCCGTCGTTGCCGCCGGTAGCCAGGGTGCGCCCGTCCGGGCTGAACGCCACCGAGGACACAAGGTCGTTCTGGCCGAGGGTGGTGCGGGTCTGCCTGGTGGCCGGGTCCCACAACCGCACCGCCCCGTCGGAGCCGGCCGTGGCCAGGGTGTGCCCGTCCGGGCTGAACGCCACCGACAACACATGGCCGGTGTGGCCGGTCAGATTCTTGCCTATCTGGCCGCTGTCCGGGTTCCACAACCGGGCCGTGCCGTCGTTGCCGCCGGTGGCCAGGGTGCGGCCGTCGGGGCTGAACGCCACTGACAACACGTGGCCGGTGTGGCCGGTCAGGGTGGTGCGGGTCTTCCCGGTGGCCGGGTCCCACAACCGCACCGTCCCGTCTTCGCCGCCGGTGGCCAGGGTGCGCCCGTCCGGGCTGAACGCCACCGACCGCACGCCGCCGGTGTGGCCGGTCAGGGTGATGCGCTCGGTGGCCGGGTTCCACAACCGCACCGTGTCGTCGGAGCTGCCGGTGGCCAGGGTGTGCCCGTTCGGGCTGAACGCCACCGCGTTCACCCAGCCTGTGTGGCCGGTCAGGGTGGTGCGGGCCTGCCCGGTGTCCGGGTCCCACAACCGCACCGTTCCGGAGCTGGCCGTGGCCACGGTGTGCCCGTCCGGACTGAACGCCACCGACCCCATGGTGCCGGTGTGGCCGGTCAGGGTGGTGCGGGTCTTCCCGGTGGCCGGGTCCCACAACCGCACGGTCCCGTCGTCGCTGCCGGTGGCCAGGGCGCGCCCGTCCGGGCTGAACACCACCGACAACACATGGCCGGTGTGGCCGGTCAGGGTCTTGCCGGGCTGTCCGGTGTCCGGGTCCCACAACCGCACCGTGGCGTCGTCGCTGCCGGTGGCCAGGGCGCGCCCGTCCGGGCTGAACACCACCGACCGCACGCCGCCGGTGTGGCCGGTCAGGGTGGTGCGGGTCTTCCCGGTGGCCGGGTCCCACAACCGCACGGTCCCGTCGTCGCTCGCCGTGGCCAGGGTGCGCCCGTCGGGGCTGAACGCCACCGCGTTCACCCAGCCGGTGTGGCCGGTCAGGGGGGTGCGGGCCTGCCCGGTGTCCGGGTCCCACAACTGCGCTGTGCCGTCGATGCTGCCGGTGGCCAGGGCGCGCCCGTCCGGGCTGAACACCACCGACAACACGGGGCCGGTGTGGCCGGTCAGGGTCTTGCCGGGCTGTCCGGTGGCCGGGTCCCACAACCGCGCGGTCCCGTCGTCGCCCCCGGTGGCCAGGGCGCGCCCGTCCGGGCTGAACACCACCGACAACACGGGGCCGGTGTGGCCGGTCAGGGCCTTGCCGGGCTGTCCGGTGGCCGGGTCCCACAACCGCACCGTGGCGTCGTTGCTGCCGGTGGCCAGGGTGCGCCCGTCCGGGCTGAACGCCAGCGACCACACGAGGCCGGTGTGGCCGGTCAGGATGGTGCGGGTCTTCCCGGTGGCCGGGTCCCACAACCGCACCGTCCCGTCGTAGCTGCCGGTGGCCAGGGTGTTCCCGTCCAGGCTGAACGCCACCGAGGACACGGGGTCGGTGTGGCCGGTCAGGGTGGTGCGGGTCTTCCCTGTGTCCGGGTCCCACAGCCGCACGGTCTTATCGGTGCTGGCGGTGGCAAGGGTACGCCCGTCCGGGGAGAACGCCACCGACCACACGGGATTGGTGTGGCCGGTCAGGGTGGTGCGGGTCTTCCCTGTGTCCGGGTCCCACAGCCGCACGGTCTTATCGTCGCTGGCCGTGGCCAGGGTGCGCCCGTCCGGGCTGAACGCCATCGCGTTCACCCAGCTGGTGTGGCCGGTCAGGGTGATGCGGGTCTTCTCGGTGGCCGGATCCCACATCCGCACCGTGCCATCCTGACTGGCCGTGGCGAGGGTGCGCCCGTCCGGGCTGAACGCCACCGACAACACGGGGCCGGTGTGGCCGGTCAGGGTCTCGCCGGACTGCCCGGTCGCCACATCCCACAGCCGCACCGTGGCGTCTTCGCTGCCGGTGGCTAGGGTGTTCCCGTCGGGGCTGAACGCCACCGAAGACACGCCGCCGGTGTGGCCGGTCAGGGTCTTGCGAGTCTGCCTGGTGGCCGGGTCCCACAACCGCGCCGTGCGGTCGGCGCTGCCGGTGGCCAGGGTGTTCCCGTCGGGGCTGAACGCCACCGACGACACGCTGCTGGTGTGGCTCAGGCGGTGCCGAAGAGGCAGAGCTGCGGCGGCGTAGAGGCTGGCAATGGCTTCGGTGGTTGGGCTGGTCCGGTAGGCGAGGACGGCCAGCAGCGAGGCCAGATCGGAATTGGCATCGATGAGGGTGGTGGACTGTGCGGCGAGTTGGCGGGACTGGGCCTCGCGCTGTGCGGCGACAGCGGCGCGCTGTGCGGCGGCGGCGGTCTGCCGCTGCCACAGGGCCAGTCCCGCGGCGGCGAGGGCGATCACGAGCAGGGTGGCCAGAATGATGTTCAGGCGCCTGGCACGCCGCTGTCCGGCTTGTTGGCGTTGATGGCTGGCGGTCAGGAAGACGGCGATGTCGTGGGGTAGGTGGCGCTGCTTGGCCCAGTCGAGGCCTTCGGCCAGGTCGGTGCCGTGCAGCAGGTCGTCGGGGTTCTGGGGACCGGCCCAGCGGGTGCGTTTTTCGTCGACGCGGCACAGCCAGTCGTGGAAGTCGTGGTCCCTGGTGACCCAGTCGCGGAGGGTGTGCCAGTCGCGGATGAGGGTGTCATGGACCAGTTCGGCGACTGGGAGGGCGGGGGCGTCCTGGGGCCGACCGGTGCCGGGGACGGCGTGGGTGGTGACGATTCGTTGGCTGGTCAGAATGGCCAGCACCTCGTCGGCTTGATCGGTGGGCTGGCCGCCGGAGGCGGGGTCGTCCCCGTCGGCCAGCTCGCGAAGCACGTCCAGGGTGCGTTGTTGGCGGACGCCGGGAATGTGGTGGGCCTCGTCGGCGGGGCGGACCAGCGCGGTGAGGATCCGTTGCGCGGCAGGTCGTTGAGCGGGACTCAGTTGGTTGATCGCGGTGTCGCACCAGGTGGCCAGGCTGCCGGTGACTCCGCCGATGCGCTGGTAGGCCTCGTGGGTCAGGTAGCCGTCCTGCCGGCGCTGCCAGAGCTGCTGCAGCGTCAGTTCCAGCAGGGGCAGCACGGTGATCGGCGCGTGGTGGGCGGAGGCGTCGGGGCCAACAGCAAGCACGTCGGTGATGATGCGTTCGACGAGCCCGTCCTGGCAGCGAAGTCCCACAGCCGCAGCGGGTTTGGTGACAATATCGTGCAGATCCTGCGTGCTCAGGGTGGCTGGCACGTTGACCAGGCCCGATGTCAGAGCCTCCAGCAGTTCCGGCGCCTGTGCGGCCAGCTGCGGGTAGAAGTCATCGCGCATCACGAGGACCAGGGTCAGCGCGGCGGTCGAGTCGATCGCCTCCCGGAGCCGGTCAAGCACGTCGCGAGGGCCGCCGGCCTGCCCGGCGGCCAGCGGGGTCAGCAGCTCTTCGAACTGGTCGATGATCAGCAGCAGCCGTGTGCCGGCCGGCTCGTCTGCCAGCCTGCGCTCGACCGCTTCGGCGACCGGCCCATCATCAACCCCGGGCAGCCCGGCGCGGTCGAGTTCGGCTAGCAGGTCCTGCCCGGGGCGGGCCAGCACAGGGATCCATCGGTCGCTGCCGGGCAGCCCACCGGTGGCCAGCGCAGGCAGCACGCCAGCTTGCACCAGGGAAGATTTGCCCGCGCCGGAGGGCCCCAGCAGCAGCAGCGCCCGTCGTGGCCCGGCCAGCCCGTCGAGCACGTGATTCACTGCGGTTGTCCGGCCGTGGAACCATCCGGTGTGCTCGGCGGTGAACGGCTCCAGACCCCGGTAAGGGCATACTTGCTGCTCAGCCAGTTCTGGCCACACCTGGCGGAGGGTCTGGGTCGGGGTGGCATAGGCGATACCCGTGCCGCGTAGATGGGTATCCACAGGGCTGATCGCGGTGATCATGCCGATCACCAAACCGGTAACCTCATCGATCACCGGCCCACCGCTGAACCCGGTCGTAAGATCATTGGCGTCGGTCAACTGCAGGAGCTCACCAGCGTCCGTGAGCGAAAGCAGATCACCGGCCATCCCATAGCCGTAATGGCCGCCGGGCGGGGCCTGGGCAGGGAACCCGAACGAGGACACCCGGCGCCCCCGACACCCCGCCGCGGATCCCAATCCTTGCACCGAGGCGCCTACCGGCGCGCTGTCCAACTGCACCACCGCCACATCCTCCGCCTCCGGTGCACGCCATGCCGGGGCCAACACCTGCCCGGCCACCCGCGGCGCACCGTCCGCATGGGGGAAGACCAGCCACAACCGCCCACCTGGGCTGCCCCCGGCAGCCAACACCACGTGCGCGCAGGTGACCAGCAGATCCGTGCCGACCAGAAACCCCGCCCCGGCCACCACACCCTCGGCGTCGAGGATTTGCGCGACCGCGCCGGCCCGCCCCGAATTCGGCCCGTCGCCGGGAGTCGCCATCACCATCTCCCTCCATAGCCACCCGCCTCAGCCGACAGTCTGGTTGGCGCCGCCGTTCTGCCAGGTCAGCCGCACCTTCAGATGACAGGACGTCTCGCTCTTAGCGATCACCGCCCCGGCCTGCATAGCCAGGTCGACCCCGAACTCCACCTCAACCTCAGTCGGGCCGGCCTTGCGCAGCTCTTCCAATATGGTCCTGGCCGCGTCCGCCACCGGTGCCAACGCCGTCTGCAAGCTCGTCGGCAACTCCCGGATCGCCTCGCCGAGCCGCCCCGCCTTCACCGGCCCACCGGTCGCCTCCGGCGCCTCAACCAGGATCCAACCGCCGCCGTCTAACGGCATCTCAGCCAGGCTCGCCATCGGCCCCCCAGATCTGTTCGTGGCCACCGCCGCTCGGTTCACCCGAAGACGAACTCAAGTCCGAACGACCTGATGCTTGCCGTCTCCGGCGTGTTGTTGCGTACCTCGAGCGCCCAACTGCCACGCGCGTATTTGTCCTTGAGTTTTCGTTCAGCCCCGGCGTACCAGCGCGTCGTACGTGCGGCGTAGCTCCCGGCCGCGGCCGCCCGTTCGATCGTGCAGCCTCACCGGCTCGGCGTTCATCTCCGGAGGCGGCACGATGGTCACCACCAGGTCGCCCACGAACGCATGTTCGATGTCCGCCTGGACTATCAGGTCGGACAGCCGCCTCGCCTCACTGACGTACACGGTGACCCGTGCGGCGTCCGGGACCGGACCCGTTCAACATGCGCGAGATGACCAGCCGGTCGGCAGGTTGAGGGTGGCCAGCTGCACGGCGTCGCGGCGTCAAGGCGGCCGCGCCCGTACCACGCGCTGTGGCCGTCGGCGGACCACTGACCGTTCTGCGGCTCGATACGGTCGCACGAGCGGCGCAGCGTGTTCCCTGCCGGCGAAGCAGACGTCAGAAGTTTGCCGCAGCGCCTGCCGGATCTGCTCGGTCGAGCGGGCCTGGTGGTCGCGCCGACGGTAGCCCTCCACCCCCACCTCGGGAGGGGTGAGCACCTGATCCATCCCGTCCACCAGCGCCGCTTCCGGACCGGGCACCGGTCCGCTGAGCAACGACCGACGGCTGCGGGTCCGGGCCGTCTCCCCCTGCCTGCCGCCGTAGGTGACCTGAGGCATGGCGTCCCTCCACGAGGTTGTTATTCAAGGTTCGGTGCTTCGGGTGCCCCGGGGTGTTGGCTGTGGCTGATGACCTCTCGCTTTGAGCATCAGGAGCTGTTCGTCGCCGTCGGTCACCGCCATCCGCTGCTGGTCTGCCGAGGTCATGATCACCTCTTGGCGGTCGCCGTGCACAGGACGATGCGCCATCGCCGGCCCTCGCACGACCGGACGTGCCCGTTGCACGGCGCCCACAGCGCCTGCCGGGCGGCTGAGGGCTTGCACCGTCGGCAGCCGGTCTGCCGGCTTGCTCGGCCAGCAGCTCAGCGAGGAAGTTGAGGTGGGACGATGACAGCCCGGGGACCAGGGCGCGGTGGACCGGCAAGTGAAGCTCCCGCTGGTACTGGTGCACGTGGCAACCCCCAGTACTATCAGGACCGCTGCCTGATCCCGGCATCTCCGCGGAGTCCGTCAAGGATGAGCGTCGGCAGATGAATCGGCCCATTCTCCCGCCTTGGATGTCGAGCACTCGATAACCGTCTCCCGCGCGGCAGGCTGAACAGTTCCGGGCGTATTGGCCAAATTGACCCGGCGTGTTCGACTTTAGCAGCGCGCGCCGGTGGTCAAGTGCGGTTCACGGGCCTTCCGTTCGCATGCGGGGTGACCGGTACGGCGACGCCGGGTCGCTGCTCACCGGGTGTGGATCGGACCGTGACGACAAGTTCGCCGCCTACCTGCTGGAGCGGGCCTGTCCATCCGGTACACCGATGCCACGCGTGTTCCAGGCAACCGACGTGCGATCCCGCCCGAATGCCGGACGTCCGTAGCTCGCTGAGCGCGGATGCGGCTTCGTCCGATCTGTCGCCTCGCCGCCAGCGGCGGCAATAGCCTTGAAGCTGTGAGCTGAGCTGGAGGTTCGCCATGTGGCGGAAGAGAAACTTCATCGACAGCGACAAGGACGTCGCCGGATACCACCGAAAGTCTTCCTGGTGGCAGCGCACCAGCGCGTACGTTGCCGAGCTCCAGGCCCAGCTCAACACCAGCAGGACTCGTGACCTCACCACGGCACAGCAGCGGATAGCCGACAAGGCGGACACGCATCTGCAGGCGGCGCGAGACGTCGCCAACAAGCGGAGACGGCTGTTGCCGGACCTCGCCGGCTCGGACATCGACCGCGCCTTCGCCAACATCCACCGCGCCGAGATAAAGATACTGCGCCTCGCTCCGCCCGAGGAACTCGCCGAAATGGGCCCGTACCTGGTTGAGACGGGCAAACAACATCTCAGGCCCAGCGACCAGCGGCTCGTGGCACTGGAAGGCCGGCTCAATGAGAACGGCTACAAGGTGACGGAGGACATGCGAGAGCTGGCCGTCTCCGTGCTGCTGGCTTCCCAGGTGGCCGAGGAGCAGGAGCGCGCGCAGGCACGCAGCTTCCGTAACATACTCCTGGCCTCGATCCTGGTGACCGCAACGATAGCGGTGTTGTTCATCTTTTGGGCCTACCAGGACCCCATCCCGATCGCATCGAAGCTCTGCTTCACCCCCGAAGAGACCAGAGTCGTGTGTCCGATCGGGGACACGCCGAGCGGGCAGGACGTCCTGCTCGTGGAGGCGTTCGGAGCCGGGGCCGCCGCGCTGGCCGCCGCGATCTCACTGCGCGGCATCCAGGGCACCTCCACGCCCTACTGGGTGCCGCTGATGCTGGTCCTGCTCAGGCTTCCGGTCGGTGCGCTGACGGCTCTCATGGGCCTGGTGCTGGTACACGGCGGATTCGTGCCGGGACTGTCAAACCTGGACAGCTCCGCTCAGATCCTGGCCTGGGCGGTCATCTTCGGTGTCGCGCAGGAGAGCGTCACGCGCCTGGTGGACGTGCAAGGCAGGAAGGTTCTGGACAACGTACGTGGGCCCCAGCGCGACGGCGAGTCCGCGCTCATGCCGAACTGTCCCCTCGCCGGGGCGAGCCGACCGCTCCCCGATCCGTGACCGGCCGGTGACGCACCATGGAGGCGGGGACAGGAGAGGCGGCCAAGTAGGCGTCTCGTATCCGAGATCGCGGAGCTGCTGCCCGAGATGAAAAGCCAGCTGGCCGGCCTGCCCGACGGGCACGCGACGCGACGTCAGCCTGCTCACCGAGACAAGGGATCCGGCCACGGCGGCCAGGGTCGTGCGCGAGGCGCTGGGCCGCGAGTCCCGGGCGGAGGCCATCGTCGAACTGGCGCTCGCATCTGTACCGGCCAAGTCACGCCTGGCCGAGTATTGGGCCCGGCGGCGTGGCCGCAAGAAACCGCCTGCACCGTCGCAGCGGCCCGGTCCTTGAGCGCTGCGGCGGCTTCCAGCGCTGTGTCCTTGGCCACGGCGGCTTCGGCGCGGGCGTCTGTGCGACCGTCGCCACCTTCACCGTGCCGCGCGGCAGTCCCACCCGTACGTCAACGGCTGGACGACCACGCTGACGGCGCCGTGTCGGCAAGGGCGCGCTGTGCCTGGCCGGCATGGTCGGCGACCAGCTGCCCCGCTGTCGCAGGGCTGCTCTCGGCCAGGTCGACGGCGGTAGAGACGTTTTCGTTCATGAAAAGGCATCAGCCATGTCCTTCCGCGTGAGGTCATAGCACGCCGATACCCGGCCGGCAGCGCGCCAACCAGACCTGGCGGGTCAACGGTGCGGCGATCAGTCCGGCCGGGACGGACTGGGGTGGACCGCCAACGGCGGGGCCGCCCGCGCCACCTTCGTGTCGGCCCGAGGTCCGGCCGCGAGCCGTCTGCGACAGGCCGGAAAGGCGTCGCCCAGTTAGCACCGACCTCCCAGGACACGTGGGGAATGGTCCGGCGTCTTCGCTATGCGGCTAGTAGAGTCCGAATCAGGCTAATTGCCCCTATTAAGGGGATAGGCGGCCGCGTGCCGTGACCGCCTGCGGCCACCGACCCCGGGAGCTACCGTGACCGAACAAGCTGTGCAAATCTTCTGGGCTCCGGCAGGGACCTCGATGCCTTCCCTCGGGTCTCGGGCGTTGCTCGACACGACCGACGGCGACACTCCGAACCTGCGCATGCCCGTGCGGATGCTGTCGGTCGACACCCCGGAGGTCACCGCCCGCACCGAAGAGCGCGCACACGAGATGGACCAGAACTTCCAGCAGCTGGCCACCTGGATCCGGGACGGCCAGGCGCCGATCGACGCCCGGCTGGCCGAGTTCATGCTGCCGAAGCTCGAGACCGGCAAGGCGGGCACGCTGCAGTTCGAGCAGGGGCAGGCGGCATCGGCGTTCGCCAAACAGAACATGGAGGACCGACTGCTGCGCCCCGACGGCACCAAGCGCAACCTGTTCATCCGCATCGCCGACGCACCCTTCGACGGCAACTCCCGCCTGCTGGCCTACCTGGCTCCGAACTTCTCCCGCGCGGAACTGGCACAGCTCAGCCGCGAGCAACGGGCGACGTTCAACCTAGACCTGGTCGCCGCCGGGCACGCCGCGCCGTTCGTCATCTACCCGTCCATCCCCAGCGCGCCCGACCTGGCGCTGCTGATCCGCAGGGCCGCCGAGGCGCGCGCCGCGCTGCGCGGCATCTGGTCGCAACCGGTGACGCTGCTGGCCTACGAGTACCGCGCGATGGAGAAGCTGTTCCACATCACCCGTAAGAAGGTCTCCGACCAGCCGCAGGAACCGGACAGCCTGTTCACCTGGCGCGAGCGCTACTGCGCCGACGTGACCACCCGCGTGTTGCACGACCCCGACGACTACTTCACCGTCCAACCCGAGCACCGGTTGTGGATCTGGCCGCAGGATCTCAGCGAGGCTGTCCCCCGGCTCAACCTGACCCCGTCGCCGCGGCTCGCGGCCGCTGAGTGACACGGCGGGCGACCATGCTGCGGGCCTACATCATGTTGGAGTGCGATCCGGCCGTGCGCGACGTCGAGGAGCAGCTGCGGACCAGGAGCCTGGGCAACTGCAAGCTGGGCACCGCAGCCATGCATCCCGACGGTGAGATCGTCGGCCACCTGGCGTGCGACGACATGTCCTTCCTGCAGACCGCGCTGCTGGAGCTGAGCACGCAGATCGCCGGGGTCCGCGAGGTCACCGTGCTCAGGATTGTCAACGAAGGCTGATACCGCCGTCTCGACGGCAGCGGGGACTTCATGCTGTCTCAGCTGTTCGCTGCGGACCCGCGTCGCCGCGCACGATGTCGTCAACGGTGCGCGGCTTGCCGAGTTGGGCGCCGCCGACGCGGCGCTCGATCTGCTCCGCGGCCGGCTGCAGGGCGGTCGTCCGGCCTGGTCGGCAGCCGAGGAGCAGGCACTGCGGGCCGCGCTCGGCAGTCTCCAGGACGACGTCGACGCCGTCGCCGACCTCCTGCTGGCCGACAGCGTGCACCAGCTCGCCCACGGCAACCCGGAACGGACCGGGGCGACCCTCGACTCGCTGGCCGCCAGCGGGGCACCCCCTCCCCGGCCCCAGGTGCTCGACACGGTCCGCTCTGCGACCCCGGTGACGCACCGGGTCCTCGTCGCCGTGCCCGGCAGCCTCGCGCTGGCGTCCGGCTGGGGCGAGCCGCGGCTTCGGGAGCGGCCCTGGGCGCTGGCCGAGCCGTGCCTGGACGCCTGGGCCGGACATCTGCTCGGTCCGACCGACCGGCTTCGGGTCCGCATCGCCTGGCGTGTCCCGGACGGGGATGCCGGGTCCCCGCCCGTGGTCACCGAGTATCCCTGGCCGCTGGTCGACGGGTGTGCGCTGGACGTGGTCGCGCTCGCCGCGGACGACACCCTCGAAGCGGTGCTGCTCGCGCGGTCGGGTCCGCGGCAGCCGGCCGGTGTCGCGCCCCATGCCGTGCCGCGGCTGAGCCACGACCGAGACACAGCGTGGCCGCGGACGGTCGTCGGGGCGGGTGAGCTGATCGCGCTGGCGCGTGCCCTCGCCGCCGCGCTCGCCGCGGGCCGGGCCGCGACGGCCGCGGACTTCGCGCCGGCGGCACACCCGCCGCAGGTCGAGCCCCCTGCCGATCTGCGGGCGCGGGTCGACGGCGCATTGCAGAGCCTGCGACAGGTGCTGGACGACGCCCCACCGGAGGAGCTCGGTTCGGATGAGCTGGTGCGGCGGTGGCGGCTGAAGGTCGCCGCGCCGGGGGGATCAGCTCGGACGAGCTGGTGCGGCAGTGGCTGCTCAAGGTCGCCGCGTTCGGCGTCGCCAACCCCGCAACGGCCCCGACGGCACCGGCGACGAGCTCGTCGTGGGACTGGTGTCGGCCAGGAAGTCGGTCAAGGCGCGCCTGGACACGGCTGCGGCCGCGTCGGACGGTGAGCCCGGCTCGGCCGACGCGTACGCCCTCAGTGAGGCGCTGACCGCGCTGTTCGGTCCGGGATTTCGCGCCGCGGACCTGTTCATCCCGCCGAACGCGACGGTGCTTCACAGCTCCCTGGGTCCGGGCGTGCGGCACGGTGATCCGGGCCGGGATCCGGTCCGGACCTGGCTCGACCGTACGGGCACGGTCCGGCCGGCGGTGGCTGCGCCTCAGCGACCTGCTGCTGTACGCCGACGCGGCGGGCACCGGCCAGGCGCTGGTCCTGCACGCCGGGCAGACACCGTTCGCGGCCGGGGACGGTGGGTCGGCGCGGCCCGGCTCGACGACGGCCCGCCCTCGGCCGTCGTCCCCGCGACCGGCCTGGTGATCCGCGGGCCGGACGGCGTCGACATGTCCGTGCCGACCGCGGCGCTCGTGATCGACACGTGGGCCGAGCAGATCCCCGAAGAGATCCAGTCGGCGGGGTCTCGTTCCACTTCGACGCGCCGGGAGCGCGGCCGCCCAAGACGATGCTGCTGGCCGTGCCCGCGGTGCCCGGGGCGGCGTGGACGACCGACAACCTGGCCGGACTGCTGCGAGAGACGCTCGATCTCGCACAGCTGCGCCTGGTCGATCTTGAGATGCTGACCTGGCTCGGGCGCTACCTGCCGGCGGTGTACCTGCCCGACGGCGCGGTCGGCACCGTGCCCGGAATCAAGTTCAACAGGCAATGGCAGCTGGCCGAGTTCCAGGGTGAGGACGGCGGGGCGCCGATCGCGTCGCAGCTCGTGACGGAGGCGACACCGATCAGCCGGTTCCGGCCCGGCACACCGACAACCCGGTGGACCTGCCCGCGGACAGGCCACTGGAGTACCTGGTCCAGCACGGCGCGCCACCGGTTGAGCGCCGGGTGCGCGAAGCTCGCTTTCGGGCCCTTCCGGCCCATGAGGCAGAACCGGTCGTCGTACTCCCTTGGTCCGTTGGGCGAGTCGAGGTTGGCCTGCTCAGTGCCGAAGAAGTGTCCGATCTCGTGCGCAAGCAGCGCCGGGTCGAAGCTCTGCGCGCCGACGTGGACGTGGGTGGGATGCAGCGGCGACACCGCCGCGCCGCCGGGCATCGAACTTGTCGATCACCAGCGCGAAGTGGCTGGAGTCGGTCAGGTCGACACCGAGGCGGGCTTCGACGACCGGCCCGGCATCGAAGCCGAGGTCGTTCCACTGCTGGCTGGTGTAGGGCAGTTGGAACCAGTCGAGTACCGAGAAGGTGATGCCCACCCGGTCGCCGGACTGCTTCGCGAAGTACTGTGCGATCTGGTCGACGAGTCCGCCCATCCACGCCTGGTCGAAGTCGGTGACCCGAGGCGTGTCGGCACACCAGAGCGGTAGGACCGCCAGCTTCATTGAATTGTCTTCCCATTTCAGGGCGTTTGTCTACGGATGTTCCAGGGCCGAATCGGCGGAATCACGCTCGCGGTGACGCCAGCTGGTCGGCCGGCAGGTCAGACGCCCGCCACAGGTCGGGGACGCGCCGGCTGCCCGCGAGGGGCTTATTCCGGTTGATGCAACTTGCATCGGGCAGTACTACTTCGTTTTCCTTCTATATGGGACGCTATCCGATCATTCCTGGTAGAATCCTGTTTGAGGACTGATCAAGGGTCTTTTGAAGACCGAGTCAAGGTCCCGCATCGGGCGACGATGCCTCCTCCGGAGCTGCCGGATCCACAACCGAGCAGACTCGATTCCATTCCCTCAAGCGTTCCGCTACCGAGCAATCGTCTCTGGTCCCACGGGCCGCGACGCGGCCTGCCTCGGAGAAGGGGAATACCATGCCTGTCACACTATGGAATTTCCGCCCGGACTGGGTGGCGTCCGTCGGCCCGAACGGCCGCAAGCTCGTCGACTTCGTCGAGAAGTGGTATCCGGCCGCCGATGAAGTCTTCGTCAGCTCCGCATACCGGCCCTTCGAAGCCGATGGCGGCACCTGGTCGCACCACAACGGTCAGATCTACAACGGCTCGCCTACCGCCGCGGTCGACTTCGTCACCTTCGGCCGACCGGGCTCAGGCAAGCTGGGCAAGAACGGAGTCGACTCCGCGAAGATGCGGGACCTGGCGAAGTGGCTGTACGAGAACTTCGGGGACCTCACGGTCGAGATGTTCCACACCACTCCGTTCAGTGACGACAACGGTTTCAACATCAGGGCGCAGAAGCCGTCGAGCGGGATCCCTGATCACGACAACCACGTGCACTACGCCACCTCGGCGGTGCTGCTGGGGAAAATGGAGTCCCGCGCGCAGCAGAAGTGGGGAACGGCCAAGCCCAAGGCGACCCACCGGATCACGCCCGTCGCCACGACGAGCAGGCTCTTCGGCTGGGACGCCTCCGACTTCGACCACACCCGCGGGATGCGGGCCGCGCACATCACGGCCGCGGCCAAGGAGGGGATCAGCTTCTTCACCCACAAGGTGACCGAGGGCACCAGAACCGTCCACACACGGGCCGGTGAGAAGTTCAAGGCGGCCAAGGCCGCGGACATCCCGTTCATCGGCGCGTACATCGTGCCCCGCACACCGGGCAACAACGGCCACGGCGGGGTCACGCAGCAGGTCGAGTTCGCCCTGGCCGAGACGACCAAGCAGTTCCCGGGCTGGGCGACGCTGCCCGGCTGGTTCTGGCAGGTCGACCTCGAACACTGGTCCGACCAAAACGGGCCATACGACCTCGTACCGCCCTGGGTGGGCCTCGAGATGTGCGAGCAGCTCGAGAAACGCACCACCAAGAGCGCGGTGCTCTACGCGCCGAACTGGTGCTACGGCGACACGATCGGCAGCGGCGATCCGCTGTGGTCCAGCGACTACGGTCCCAACGCCATCGACAATTTCAAGGACCTCTACGAGGCGCGCGGCGGCGACACCGGCCGCGGCTGGGTCGAGTACAGCGGTAGGGTTCCCGCCATCTGGCAGTTCGGCAGCCGTGCCGTTATCGGCGGCCAGCAGACCTGCGACGCCAACGCCTTCCGAGGCACGGTGGCGGACTTCGCCAAGCTCATCAACGCCCCGGCGGTGGTGTGAGCCCGCTCGGGTGCTCCAGCGGATTGACTGAACACCTCACGGCGGCCCCTGCCGCCTGTGCCAGAACGGGCCGTACCGCCGGCGCTGCACAGATGTGGCCGACGCCGGAAGTGAGACTCCGGCGCGACCCGGTCTGCGTGGGCGTGCAGGGCACCGCCGTCACTCGCGACATCCCGCGCTGTCGCACGGAGCTGACCGAGGAGGCCAACGGATGCCGCAGCTCAGCATGGCACCGCTGCTGGCCGAGAGAATCACAGTATTCACGGACGACGCCGATCCCCACCAGTTCTGGTACCTGCCAGCGCCGGTGAGCCTGGCCGAACGGGAGGACGGCCCGGCCTTCAGCCTCGTCCTCACCCGATCCGGGGCGGTCGAGGGTGATCGCGGTGGCGGGTTACTGATGCTCGAGACCGCGTTGCGTCTCGGCCCACCGTGCGCTCGCTGGTCGGCGACAACGTGGCGGTGCTCAGCGTCCAGCTCTCGGATGTCGGCACCGCCATGCTCCGGCAGGTGTTGCAGGCCGACGACGCGCCCGTCGGGGTCTTGTACCGGCTCACGCTCACCGCCCTGCGACCAACCCTCCCGGAGCGCGTCACGGCGGATCTGCACCGGATCTACGCTGCTGAGCCTTCTGCCGCAGCTCCGCAGCGCCACGCCGGTCGACCCGCGACCGCCAGGCCCATCTGGCACCCGGGCGTGCCCGGGCCGAACCGCCCGTCCGAACTGCCCACAGCATTGCCGCGCCCGCTGGGACCGCCGCTCAGCTCCGCACCGGCGGCCAGTGGCGGGCTGAACTCGTCGCTGCTGTCGTTCAGTTCCGCAACGGCATCCAAGTCGAGGACAAGGAGATCGTCTTGGAGTATGACCGGGCCGAGGAGGTGCAGCGCGTCTACGCACCGCAGGGCCTCGTCAACGTGCTGGCCGCGGACCTCTCCGGGCAGCCGCGCGTCATCGAGGTCGACCCTGACCGAGCCCGTCTTGAAGACCATGACCATCAACCTGAGCGGAGTCGCCGATTAGCAGGCGCCGTGCCAGAAGACCACCGAACAGCCTGGTCTGCCGCCGGCCCGCCAGGACCGCGGACCCGCACGACAGGCTCAGCACCGGATCGATACACGCCAAAAGGGGAGTGCTCCGATGAAACTCGCACGGTTGTGCCGTCACGCAGACGAGCTGGGCTTCAGTCCGCAGCCGTCGGTGCGTTGGCTCGCCCCCGTCGAGCTGTGTCGTACGGCGGTGAAGGTCGTCCTCTCGTCGATCTTCGCGAACTACTCCGACAAGCGGGAGATCCAGGCCAGCCTACCGGCGGCGACAGTCGAATGCCTGGTCGGCGACGGCAGGGAACTGTGGATCGACTTCGTGGCCGACCTGGGCGACGGATTCGACGCGACTTACACGGTAGCCTCGCTGATCGCGAACGAGAAGCTCGACGTGGACCCGGCGGACGGCCCGATCCCGCACGTGCTTCCCCGAGCTTCCCTACTGGTGCTCGGCGGTGATGAGGTCTACCCCACCGCGTCGGCGCGCGCGTATGAGGATCGCCTGACGGGGCCGTACCGCGCCGCGCTGCCGACCGCCGACCAGACGCGGCCGATACTGGTCGCGCTGCCGGGCAATCACGACTGGTACGACGGCCTCACCTCGTTCCTGCGGATCTTCACGCAGGGAAGCGACGTGGGCGGCTGGCGCACGGTCCAGAACCGCAGCTATTTCGCACTGCAGCTGCCACACCGATGGTGGCTGATCGGCCTGGACAGCCAGCTCGGAGCTTACATTGACGAGCCGCAGCTGCGCTTCTTCCGCGAACACGTCACGGCCAACCTACGGCCGGGTGACGCGGTCATCGTCTGCGCCGCGGCCCCCACCTGGGTGAAGGCCGAGACCGACGACGTCGAGGCGTTCAACGCGATGCACTACTTCGACCGGCAGATCATTCAATGCCGCCCCGATGCGCAGACCGGTCAGCCGACGCCGACCGGCGCGAGCGTCCGCCTGTGGATCACCGGGGACAGGCACCACTATGCCCGCTACGCGGAGCCGAGCCCGGATCCCGCGGCGGCTCGCCAGATGGTGACGTGCGGCATGGGCGGGGCATATCTTTCCGCCACCCACGACCTGCCGGCCACGCTGCACATCCCGCAGGCCAACTCGCGGATACGGGAGAAGGAGCCCTCGGCCGAGTTCACGCTGCGAACCCGATATCCCGACGAACGGCTGTCCCGTCTGCTGTCGTGGGGCGTTCTGTCACCTACAGCTCGCGGCCTGCCCTTCCGCAACCCGGGGTTCTGGCCGCTGGTGGGCATTCTGCACATGATCGTGTTCATCGTGCTGATCCCGCTGTTGGGTCTGCTGGAAGGGTCCTCGCCGATCGGCGCCGTCCGCGACGGCAGCCCCCTCGCCGCGATGGGACTGGGGCTGTGGCTGCTCATCGTCACGGCCGTAGTCGTGCTGGCGTACTCCTTCAAACCGGTGCTGACCCTGCGGGCGCCACGCACTCCCCCGGCGCCGGTGATCGCGTTTCTGTTCCAGCTGTGCGTGGCGATCGGCGGCCTGGCCGTCGCCACGGCGATGCCGTGGCCGGACTCGTGGCCTGGATGGGTGGTGCTGACCATATGTCTCGCCTGCACCGGCGTGCTGACCGGGCTGGTGGGGTGCTTCGCGTTCGCCGCCTACATCCGGCTCGCCGGGACCGGGGTCGCGGCAGACTGGCAGATGTCCGCCCAGTCGATCGAGGACCACAAGGGCTTCGTCCGCATGCACATCGGCGCCGACGGGAACCTGACGCTGTATCCCATCCTCATCGACAAGGTATGTCATGACTGGGATCTCGCGGCCGACACGGACGGCCGCAAGCGGCCGGTGCCCGCCGAGCCGCTGCGGCGGCCACGACTGATCGAGCCGCCGATTCTCGTCGGCCGCAATGGGAAAGCACCGTGACGACGTCGACCCGGGTAGTAGACGGCCCGGTTTGGCCGGTTGCTGGTCGGCAGGAAGGCGGTGACGGAGCCGGGGTCAACCTGCGCCTGCCGCGCCACCGGGCTGGACGGACCGGACGTCTGCCGTTCCAGCAGCTCGTGAATCAGCCGCATCGCCTCGGCCTGGTCGTCGCCGATCTGCGCACGCACGTCGGAATCCAGCCAGCTCAGGCTGCGGAGGCCATTCATGATCAACCGGTGCCGGTCTTGGAGTCGCTCTTCGTAGCGTTCGGCATCCTCGAAGCTGGGGGTGCGGCCCAGCAGCGGAACCTTAGTGCCCGTTAATTAGCGAGGTCAGCCGACTGGCCGCCGGTTGAGGCACGACAGAACCTGAGTCTGTTTCGGTGTGTCGGGCTGACGAGAGTGGGGCCTTCAGGTATGGCTTTGGTTGTCTACGCCAAGCCGTCCCGAAGGCCCCACAGTGTCTTTCTACCTGGTCTGCGGCCGGGCCGATCCCGCACCCCCGGCACCTCAGGTCCAGCACCTGCCCACCGGCCGCGCACGCCGGTACCCGTCGGACACCACCGACGCGGAGTGGCAGGTCATGGCCCGCTACGTGCCGGCCGGCGGCCTCCGCCGCGCAGTGTTCTACCCGCGCCGCGACATCGTCGACGCCATCCGCTACCTGGCCCACAACGGATGCGTGTGGCGGGCGCTGCCGGTCGGCTTCCCGCCATGGCCGACGGTCTACCACTACTTCCGGACCTGGACGCGTGACGGCACCCTCACCCGACTACACGACGGCCTGCGCGAACAGGTCCGCATCGCTGAAGACCGCAACACCACCCCGACCGCGGCGATCATGGGCCGCGTGACCGTGCAGCCGGTGGTGACTCGACGTCGCCACCGGCTGCACGCGTCGGCGGCCAAACAGCTCTAACCTGCCAAGACACGTTCGAAATAGTCCAGCCGTCTTCGCTATCCGGCCAGTAGAGTCCGATTCAGGCTAATTGCCCCTTTAGGGATCGCCGCCACGAATCGACATGCGGAGGCCGGATGCTGTCCCAGCTGTTCGCGGGTGACCCGCTGCTGGAGGCGATCGCCCTGGACCAGGAGCGGATCTCCCGGCAGCGGCACCGCAGATCCCCCGCCGTGCGCCGGGCGCAGACCGCGCTGCTGCTGTGGGACCCCTCGTGCCTGCCTGCCAGCGGGCCTGACGGCGATTACGGCAACGAGACGGCCGCCGCCGTGGCGCGGTTCAAGCACGAGGAGCTGGGCGTGCCGGTCGCGGAGGTCATCGACGACATCGGGCCGCGTACCGTCATCCGGCTCGACGAGATCGCCGCGCTGTCCGAGGCCCACGGGAGTCTCGGCATGCTCATGGTCGCGGTGCCCTCGGCCACCGACGACGACCTGATCGCCGCGCGGGCCGCTGTCGAGCGGTCCGGCGGCCAGATCCTGCTCGGCCTGGGCCGCCTGGCGTCGGCGGTGGGCGGCGGGCAGGCGACCCGCGACACGCTGGACGCCATGGTCGGCACGCTGCTCGCCGGCGTGGTGACCCCGGACTCGCCGGTGATCCCCGACGGCCTCGACACGGAGACGGCCGAGTCCGTCGCCGCGTGGATCTCCATGCTGGACCCGGCCTACCTGCTCGCCCAACTCGACCCACACCGCCTCGACGGACCCAGGCCCGACCTGGGCGGCTGCGTCAGGGAGCTGTGAGATGACGCCTTATCGGCCCATGGCCGGACTCATCCTCGTGTCGGTCGTCTTCGCCGACGGCCCCGCGGGCTCGTCGGCGGGCTTCACCCAGGCGGAGAAGACCGCCGTGCTCAGGGCGGTGTACGCCGGCACCGGGATATTGCGCAGGCTCTCCGAGCAGTGGGGCAACGCGCAGCCGGTGCCGGTGCGCCGGATCTGCACGTTCACGGTCACCCACGGCACCCGTCAACTGGCCCTGCCGCCGTGGCCGAAGGAACCCGACTGGGAGAAGGCCAAGCAGCACGACCAGGAATGGATGGATACCGCGACCCGGAAGATGGGCCTGGAGGGCCCCTTTGAGCAGCGGATCAGGACCCTGCGCGACGTTCTGAGAACAACAGCCTTCGGCGGCAGGGGCGTGGCCGATGCCGTCCCCCTGTTCGTCACCAAATACCACTGCCATCACCAGGCCTTCGCGCCTCCTGAGGGGTACGTGGTGATCGACTGGCCGTGGCTGCTGGCCACCCACTCGAAAATGCTGAACGAAGTTGTCGCGCATGAGATCGGCCACGTCTTCCAGGCCCCTGACGAATATCCGGGCAACTTCCCCAACGGGCTTCCCCACTGCCTGACCACCGAGGTGCGCGGGCCGTACGACACGGTCAACACGAACTGCGCGACGATCATCCCCGCCACCGACGACGGGGTGCCCGCAGTCCTCAACCTGAACCAGGTGCCCTGCCTCATGAACCATGGCACCCCGGACCTGTGCCCGAACACTCCGTTGTACTGGGGCTGGCGCGACGACGACGGGGACGGGATCGTCGACCTGGTCGCGCCCACGACGATCGAGCTGCCCGAGCGCATCGCCGTGACCGGCAAGGAGTTCACGATCCTCGGCCCCGGCATGTGGGATGTGCGAGCCGTCTCCGTGGGCAACGTATGGGCAACCACGATCGTCAACAATGACGCCACTCCGGAACGGCTCGACATCGTCGTGCCCCCCGGGGTGACGGGGATCGTCAGCATCAACGTGTTCACCCGGGCAGGCGGCTGCGTGTCCCCCTGGGAGGACACCTGGGTGTACGTCGGCCCCGAGCCTCCCGGCCCGCTTCCCGCCCTAGGTCCGCTGGTCCTCGGCCTGATGCCCGCTGCGGGCGCCCCCGGCACCCGGGTCAGGGTGCTGGGCTACCGGCTCGGGCCGGTCACGCAGGCGGTCAGCTTCGGCTCCGCGTCTGCCGACCTGACCGGGCTGCGTGTTCTCGACGAGCGGCCCGACGAGATCGAGGTGCCGGTGCCGGCACATCCGACCGGCGGGACCGTGACCGTCACGGTGACGACGCCGAGGGGCGTGTCCCCGCAGTTCCCCCCGTTCACCGAGTTCACCTATCAAGCCACGCCCACGGGGATGGGTGGTGGCCAGCCCGGGGAGACCGGTGCTGCGCAGCCGGTCGGCGAGCAGGCCGCGGGCACGCGGAGCAGGCTCGTGTCCGCCATGGACAGGCTGCATGATCCCAGCCCGGACACGCGGCGGGCGGCGCTGGCGGAAGTGCTCGGGGTGCCCGGTCTGGAGCCCGGGGACCTGCTGCGCAGCCTCACCGATCTCGATACGGGCCAGGCACCCGAGCGACCCGCGCTGTGGACCGCGCTGACGCGTGTCATGGCGGCCGCCGCCGAGCAGGCGCGGCCTGACTGGAGCCTGCGCGTCCCCGGCGTCGTGACGGCGGGCCCGACCGGGGTCACCGCCACCGGCACGACTGTTCCCGACCCGGCCGAACTCGTCTTCACGCTGCCCGCGCTGCGCCTGGCGGGCGCGCTCGACGCCGATTCGGTCACGCTGCGCCTGACGCTGCCCACCGACCCGACGGCGGCGGCACTGTCGTTCACGATCGACCGGCTGCGGGTCAGACTCCCCGCAGGCGGCCTGCTCAACCTCATGGTGCCCGGCGCGGCGGTGCTGGAGGGCCGCGTGGGCGCCACCGCCGACGCCAAGGGCGTACGGTTCACCGGCGGCAGCAGCGGCGGAATCGACGTGCCCTTGTCCGGGGTGCCGCACGGCGTCTCGGCTCCGTCGCTCAACCTCGCGCCGCTCGCGGCGGGAGACGGCATCCGGCTGACGGCATCGTTGGGCGCCACCCTGCTCGGCATGGCCGCGACCCTCGACGGTACCGGCATCGAGGTGAGCCTGCCCGCCCCGGGGGCCGCCCCGTCGCTGCGTCCGGTCCCACCGGCGGGCGCCGGGCTGGTCGTGGCGCTCGGACCCGCGCGCGGCGCCGGCTACCTGCGCGAGCGCCCCGACGGCCGGTACGGCGGCGCGTTCGTGCTCCGGATGGGGATCGTCGACGTCGCGGCGTTCGGCCTGCTGCGCGCGGACCCGTTCTCGCTGCTCATCGTGCTCAGCGCGCACTTCACTCCACCGATCGAGCTTGGTCTCGCGTTCACCCTCAACGCGATCGGCGGCGTGGTCGGGGTCAACTACGCCGTCGACGACGACGGGCTGAGCGCCGCGGTCCAGAGCGGCCACCTCGACCACCTGCTGTTCCCGGCCGACTCCGCGAGCGCCGCCCCGCAGGTCGTCGCCACGCTGGCGTCGGTGTTCCGTGAGCGGCGGGGCGGTGCGCTGGTCGGGCCGATGGTGCGCCTCGGCTGGGGCAGGCCGGTCTCGTTCCTCACCGCGGATCTGGGCGTGATCCTGGAGCTGCACTCCGGCCGGACGGTGATCCTCGGCCGGCTGCGGATGGCGCTGCCGGCCCCGCAGGCGCCCGTCGTGGACCTGCGCGCCGCGTTCAAGGGCACCATCGACGCCGCGGGTGGCCGGGTCCAGCTTGACGCCACGCTGACGGGGTCCCGGCTGGCGCTGTTCGCGATCGACGGCGGCCTGGCCATGCGCGTCGAGGCCGGCGACCACCCCATGTTCCTGCTCTCCGCCGGGGGCTTCCGCGACGGGTTCCCGGTCCCCGCGGACTTCCCGGTGCCCAAGCGGCTGACGGTCCCGCTCGCCGACACCCCGTTCCTGCGCATCATCTTCCGCGGGTACGTGGCGATCACGCCGGGCACGCTCCAGATCGGAGCGCAGCTCGACGTCAACGTGGGGACGTCGAGCACCGGGGTCAGCGGATCGCTGGGCTTCGACGCGCTGATGCGCTGGGAGCCCAGTTTCGGCGTCTCGCTGCGGGCCGGCGGCTCGTTCCGGCTGCGGATCGCCGGCGAGACCCTGTGCTCGGTGAGCATCAGCGTGCTCGTGGAGGGCCCTACGCCCTGCTGGCACGTCGCAGGCCGGGCGCGGGTCCGGATCGCGCTGGCCACCGTGTCGTTCCCGTTCGATGAAAGCTGGGCCTGCACGGGGCAGATCACCGCCCCCGCACCGCCGGATGTGGCGTCGCTGCTGGACAAGGCCGTACGCGACCCGAGGTCCTGGGCGCCGCTGCCGCCGCTGGGCGCCGAGCCCATCGTGGTGCTCGACTCCCGCCAGGAGGGCCTGCTGCATCCGCTGGGGCGGGTGCGGTTCAGCCAGCGGGTGGTGCCGCTCGGCGTGCCCGTGACCCGCTTCGGGCCGGGGCGCCTGCCCGCGGCGACGACGTTCGAGGTGGCGGTCGGCTTCGCCGCCGGCGGGCCGGAACACACGAAGCAGACGCGCGAACAGTTCGCCCGCGCGGACTTCTTCGACCTCACCGACGAGCAGAAACTGCACGAGCCCGCCTTCGAGCCGCTGCGCTCCGGCGCGGAGCTGGTCCCGCCTACCCCGGCGGCGCTCGCCATGCCGCGCGAGTCCCGCCGGATGGAGTACGAGACCAAATGGGTCGGCGACGGGCTGAGCCTCGGCACCCGGCTGGCCGACGCCGCGTTCGTCGAGGCGGCACTGGCCAACAACGCCGTGGCCCGCAGCACCATCCGCGACGACGACCGCGCCCTCGCCCAGCCGGAACGCGAGCCGATCCTGCTGCCCCGGGCATACGCGACGGCGGACACCCGCACGCTCACCGAGGACATCACCCGGCCCCGCCGGCAGACCTTCACCGAAGCCGCCGCGCAGCTCGCCGGTGCGGCGCAGCGGGACAACCTGCAGCTGATCCCCGCCCACGAGGTGCGCCGATGAACAATTACCAGTTCCTGGCCTGGGTACGGGCCGGCGCTGCCGCCTCGCTGTCCGACCTGGACGACACTCGGCGGCCCGCCCCGGCCCGCGGGCGGCTCGAGGTGTCGGTCGCGGTCGGCGGGAACTCGAGGGCCAACCCGATCACCCTCTACGGGCCGGGTGACGTGCTGTCGCTGGACCAGCGCCAGATCGTGCGCGTCTACCCGCCGCCCGGGACCGCCGACGCCGAGACGACGAACTTCCCGCTCGTCGAGTTCGACCGGGCCGACCTGCCGTGGATGTTCACCCCGCTGCGGGGGCCCGACCGCGGTCCGCTGCGCCCGTGGCTGGCGCTGGTGTGCCTGCCCGCCCGCTGGAAGCCCCGGCGGGAGGCCGGCCGCCCGCTGCCCGTGCTGCGGGCGCCCGGCGACCAGCTGCCCGACCCGCTGTCGCTGCACCTGTGGGCGCACTCGCAGGTGATCGCCGAGCACGCGGAGGTGGCCGGGTTCCTGGGACCCGGAGCCGACCCGCGCCGCTCGATCTCGCGGCTGCTGGCCTCGCGCCTGCTGCGGGCGTTCACCGACTACGTCGCATGCGTCGTGCCCGCGTTCGAGGCGGGACGCCTGGCGGGACTCGGCGACGACGAGGAGGGCGACCTGTCGCCGTCGTGGCGCAACGACGAGGAGACCGAACTCCCGGTGTACTTCTCCTGGGAGTTCCGGACCGGCGAGCCCGGCGACTTCGAGATCCTCGCCGACCGGCTGCGCAACTGGCCCCTGCCCGCCGACGTCGGCCAACGCCCGATGGTGGTCGGCAACGGCGCCGGGCGCTTCACCGTCCAGGTCGAGAGCGCGCTGCGCCGGACGGGCACCGACGGCACGCGGGCCGGCTGGCCCTTCGACGAGACGAGCACGCGGTGGCGGGCGGATCTCGACCGGCGGCTGACCCCGGCCCCGGTCGGCGACGACGACCCCGATCCGGAGGTCCTGCCCCCGCGCTACGGCGGGTTCCACCGCGTACGCGACCGGGTCGGGCTCGCCGAGAGCGGCTGGTTCGCCGAGCTCAACCTCGATCCGCGCTGGCGGGTGGCCGCAGGCCTGGGCACGCTGGCGGTGCAGAGCGACCAGGAGCGGCTCATGGCGTCGGCGTGGCGGCAGCTCGCCGACATCCGCGAGGCCAACCGGTTCCTCAACCTCGGCCGGTTCGCCAGGCTGGTCGGGCGCTCGCTGCACCGGCGCCACCTCGACCCGCTCAGCCCGGAGGAGGCGTTCGAGGTCAGCCTGCCGCTACAGGCGCGGGTGCCACGCGGAGCGCTCACGCTGCACGGTGAGGTCCGCGACAGCGGCCTGCCCGACGGCACCGCGTCCCTCGCCTACCACCGCGCGACCAGCCCCCGCGGCCCACTCAGCCGCCGCGTCGCGGCGAGCGTGGCGGGCGCCGGCGACCGTTTCCCGTTCCGGCAGACGGTCAGCGCGCTGGCCAGGACCCCGGCCGGGCTGGCCGCGCCGTACCGGCAGCCGGACGGCGCGGTCACCTTCCGGACGGCGCCGGACGCGATCCTGCACGGGGCGCGGCTGGCCGCGTACTGGAAGGCCCTGACGCCGTCGGGCCAGCCCCTGCTCGACTGGGCCGGGGCCCAGCAGCAGCTCGCCGATCGGGCGAACCGCCGGATCGTCGACGCCGCCGCCCTGCAGAACGCGCCGGACCTGACGGACGCGCTGCTGGACGACTCGCTCGTGCTGTCCACCATGGCCGAGATCGAGGCGCCGGAATCGTTCTTCACCGAGTCCCGGCTCGACGAGTCCGGCAACATCCGATTCCCGAATGGAAACACCATGCCCGTATCCGACGTCATTCCGCTGGCCGTCGATCTGGACTCGCTGGACGGCGACCAGCTGCTGAAACTGGCCACTACGTGGCGGTCGCTGGGGCAGTCGCTGCGCCAGCAGGGCCGGCTCGAAGAATCGGCCGCCTACGCGCACCGCGCCGTCGAAGCGTTCCTCCGCCTGGCCGGTCCGGACCCCGCCGGGTACAACGCCTCCGTGGTGGCGAGCCTGACGGAGCTGGCCGGCGACCGGTACACCGTCGGCCCGATCGAGGAGTTCATCGCCCTGGCCGAACGCGTGATCGCCCACTTCAGCGCCCAGGCGCAGCTCTTCCCGACCGACGACAAACGCCACCGCGACGCCGCCGCCAACGCCGGGCAGATCATGCGCTGGATCGCCAAAGCCCTCCGCGAACACGGCCGGCGCGAGGAGGCCGTGCCCCACGCCCAGCGCGCCGTCGAGACCTTCCTGCCCCTGGCCGAGCTCGACCCCGCCAGGCACGACGTGTGGCTTGCCGCGAGCCTGGGAGAGCTGGCCGGCGACCGAAACACCATCGGCCCGATCGAGGAGTTCATCGCCCTGGCCGAACGCGTGATCGCCCACTTCAGCGCCCAGGCGCAGCTCTTCCCGACCGACGACAAACGCCACCGCGACGCCGCCGCCAACGCCGGGCAGATCATGCGCTGGATCGCCAAAGCCCTCCGCGAACACGGCCGGCGTGAAGAGGCGGTGCCCCACGCCGAACGCGCCGTCGAGACGTTCCTGCCCCTGGCCGGGCTCGACCCCGCCACCTACGACGCCTTTCTGATCGCCTGCCTGCCGGAGCTGGCCGGCGACCGCTACGTCTTCGGCCCCGTCGACGGTTTCATCGCCCTGAGCGAGCGCGCCATCGCCCACTTCACGGGCCAGGCGCAGCGCTTCCCCACCACCGACAAACGCCACCGCGACGCCGCCGGCAACGCCGGGCAGGCCATGCGATGGGCCGCCAGGGCCCTGCGCGAACACGGCCGGCGGGAAGAGGCCGTGCCCTACGCCGAACGCGCCGTCGAGATCTTCCTGCCCCTGGCCGGAGCCGATCCCGCCAAGTACGACGCCTTCTTGGTGGGGAGCCTGACGGAGCTGACCACCGACCGCTACGTCATCGGGCCGGTCGACGGCTACGTCGCCTCCGTCGACCGTGCCATCGCCCACTTCACCAGCCAGGCGCAGCGCTTCCCCACCACCGACAAACGCCACCGCGACGCCGCCGGCAACGCCGGGCAGGCCATGCGCTGGGCCGCGAAAGCGCTCCGCGAACACGGCCGGCCGGCAGAGGCGGTGCCCTACGCCGAACGCGCCGTCGAAACCTTCCAGCCCCTGACCGAACTCGACCCCGACCGGTTCAAGCAGTTCCTGTCCGCGGCACAGGGGGAGCTCAAGAGCTACCGCGCCGCGGCCGGACTGCCCGACGACGGGAGATAGCCGTGCCCGAAACACCCCTGAGCAAGATCGTCTCGTCGGCGGCGCGTGTGCTGGTGGCCGGCCGGCTGCCGCTGCGGGCGGTGCTCGGCACCACCCGGGCCGACGTGATCGCCATGGTCGTCGACGCGCACGAGCGGCTGCTGCACGCGTCGGACCTGCCCGCGCTCGATCCGCGGGCGACGCTGCCGCTGGACGACGTCCGGCGCTCGGTGGTCGAGCTGACCGATCCGGTGCGGTCGCTGCGGGCGGTGTTCGGCGCGCGCATCAAGCGGCCGCCGGGCGCGGAGGCGGCCGACGACACGGACCCGGTGCAGTGGGCTCCGTCGTTCCCAGAGCCGATGTGGCGCTCGCTGTCCAACGACTGGCTGCTGGCCGGGCTGGACAATCTGCCGCCCGACACGGCCTGCGTCGCCCTGACCAACGCTGCGTTCGTCCGGTCGTACCTGGTGGGCGCCAATCACGAGTTCGCCCGCGAGCTGCGCTGGCGCGAGTACCCCACCGACCAGCGCGGCACCTACTTCGCGGTGTTCTGGGGGTCGGGGCCGGACGTCGCTCCGCTGCACACCTGGCCCGCGGACACCCTGCTCGACGACAGCGACGCGGACGCCGACCGGATCGTGCTGCTGCTGCGCAGCGCACTGCTGCGCCGCTACCCGGGTGCGGTCATCTACGCCGCGCCGGTCACCGGGACCGGAGCCGACCGGCAGCCCGACGACGGTCGGGCCTGCTATCCGATGTTCCGGGGCGCTCTCGACGCGGAGACCACGTTCATCGGCTTCGACCTGCCCGAGCAGGTGCTGCTCGACTCGCCGTGGTGCTTCGTCATAGCCGAGCAGCCATGCGAGCCCCGGTTCGGCATCGACAGCCTGCCCCCGGCCGACGACACCCCGGCCTTCGCGGCGCCGCCGGTGGGCAACTCCGCCGCCGCGGCGGGCTTCTACTTCCAGCAGCCGGTGCGGTTGGTGCTCCCGGCCGCCCGGCTGCTCTCCCCGTCCCCCGGCGCGGCCGAGGTGCCCGCCCGTGGTCCTGTAACGGAAGGCGTACATGGTTGACATCCAGCGGCTTCGCACCGAGGCCGCCTCCCTGCGTCACGCCGTCGCGGTTGCGGAGTCGGCGCTGCTCGACTTCGACCTGGCCACCGCCGCCACGGCCGGTGAGCAGGCCGCGGCCGGCACGCGGCCCAGCACAGCCGCCGAGACCGACCGCGACCACGGCCGGGCCGCGCTCGTCGACGAGGTGGCCACGCGGCGCGGCGCGCTGGACGGCCTGCTGCGGGCCGAGCTGGACGAGCCGGTCGGCTTCGACGAGCTGGCCGCCGCGCTGGATCCCGCGGTGCCGCTGCTGCTCACGCCTGTGCGGATCGAGACGCGGCTGCGGCCGGCCAGTGGTCCGCCCACGACGATGCAGGTGCGCATCTTCCCCGACGCCGTCCACATCGAGGAGCACGAGCCGGCGCTGACCGACGGCGAGGTCCAGCTCGGCGAGCGGTACTGGCGGACGGTCTGGCGGGCCGGGCGCACCGGCGCCGAGCGCGGCCGGATCCAGCTCGCGGCGTGGGACCAGCTGGCCGGTGCGCTCGGTGCGGCCAGGGCCGCCTGGGTGGCGCGCCGGCTCACCCCCGTACACGACGACCGGCCCGAACAGCCGCTGCCCGACGACGCGGCAGAACCCTCGCCGCAGTTCCCCTCGGACCTGGTGCGGCGTGGCCGGGCGTGGGGCAGGGCAGCACACGCGTCGACACTGCCGGACCGATTCGTGGTGCTCGCCTACCAGGGTGACCGCCTGGTGGCCGCCAAGGCCGGGCGGACCGTACCCGACGTGGTGCCGATCGGCCCCGACCTGCACGCCGGGTCGGCCGCGGGCGTCGCCGACCTGGCGCTGCGCTGGATGATCGAGTACAGCGCGGCGGAGGAGATCGGGCTGGCCGTCACCGTGCCGCTGCAGGGCCACGACCCGGCCCGGGTGCCGCTGCTCTCGCACGTGCTGGTGCTCGGAGTGTCGGCCTCGCTGGACCCCGACGCGTCCGCTGCCCGGCTGGAGGAGATGCTGCGCGGCCACCGCGAGACGGGAACCGCCGAGTTCGTGGCGCAGGGCTCGCCGACCAACAACACCGTCACCGCCACCAGGCAGCGGACAGCACCGCTCGACGTGGACGATCTGCTGCTGGCCGGAGACGAGATCCCGCCGAGCGACCCGCTCGCCAACGGCAACATCGTCGCACGGGCGCTGGGCGTCACCGCGCAGAGCCTCGCCCGGATCCCGGGCACCGACGACACCGAGCAGGCCGACGCGCGCGCCCTGCAACTGGCGCTGTGGACGGCGACCGGCGAGCACTTCCTCGACGATCTGATGGAGAGCGCCAGCCGCGACCGGGAGGCGGTCAGCGCCGCGAACCGCGACTGGCTGCGCGGCCACTTCGTGGACAACGTACGCGCTCGCGGGCCGCTGCCGGTGCTGCGGCTGGGCGCGCAGCCGTACGGGCTGCTCCCCGTCACCTCCTTCCGTGGCTGGCAGGCCGGTGCGGGGGAACCGCCCGCGCTGGCCCGGATGCACCTGTTGCTGGAGACGCTGCGCCCGCTGTGGGCGGACGGGGTGCCGACCCTGCCGCGGGTCGGCGGCCCCGATCAGCCGGGTGAGCACCTGGAGGTGCCGAAAGCGGCCCGAGACGTGCTGCGCGCCCTCGGCCTGTCGCCGGTGTCGCGCACGGTCCGGGTGCGCGGCGTGCGCGGCGCACTGAACGCCTGCTACCGCAACGTGCTCGGCGACATCGAGATTCAGTGCGGCGACGACACGCCTGAGCGGCGGTTCGCCGAGGCGCTGACGCGTGCGCTCGGCCTGGACGAGTGGCTGGGCTACCAGCAGCCAGTTGTCAATCTGCACCAGAACGACGGCGGCGACGATCCACCGCGGCTGTGGCTGCCCTGGGTGCGCCGCCTCCCGTCGGACGGCGGCGACCCGGTGGAGGTGCTGGCCGGCTTCCTGGAGGACGTGGTCAGCCAGGTCGAGCCGCTGCTGCTGGCCACCGGTCCGGAGCAGGCCGCCACCCTGCTGGAGGCCCTGCTGCGCCACGCGGCGAACCGGGAGTACGCCATGGCCGCCGCGCACACCGCCCGCTGGGGCCAGGTGGTCACCGACGCGAAGGTGCGCACCGAGGAAGTGGTGTTCAGCCGCACCAGCCCGGCCGACCGGGCGGCGCTCCAGGTGAAGACGGGCCTGCTCGCGAAGGTGTTCCACGCCGGCGCGCTGCTCGACGCCAAGCTGCCCGCCGAGGCCGACACCCCGATCGTGCAGCTGCTGCAGGCCGACCGGGCTGTCCTGGCCACCGAAGTCGGCAAGGCCCGGCTCGGCAACGGGCGGCTGGACGCCGACGTGAGCATCGCCGCGAAGCTGCCGAAGCGCCCGTGGAGCGCCCGGCTTGTCGAGGCCGACGCCGCCCTGCAGTACCTGGCCCGCCGGGTCCGGGACTGGCACGCCCGGGGCGAGGACCCGTTCCCGGCGGTCGAACGGCTGCTCGGAGAGTGCCTGGACCTGGTGTCGCACCGGCTCGACGCCTGGATCACATCGCTGGCCACCACCCGGCTCGCCGCCATGCGCGACGCGTCGCGCCGGCCGCACGGCATCCAGCTGGGCTCCTACGGCTGGGTCACCGACCTGCACCCGCGCCCGGAGGCACAGCGCAGCGACGGCTCGATCCTCGCCCCGTCGCTGCGGCAGGCGACGACCGCGGCGATCCTGCGCAGCGGCGCCCTCGCGCACCCGAGCGATCCGGGAGCGTTCGCCGTCGACCTGTCGTCGCGGCGGATGCGGGTCGCGATGGCGATCCTCGACGGCGTACGCCGCGGCCAGCACATCGGGGCGCTGTTCGGCTACCGGCTGGAGCGCCGCCTGCACGACGCCCGGGAGGCGGCCGAACCGGCCGACCGGCTCGAACTCGACCGGTTCATCCACCCGCTGCGGGAGATCGCGCCCCTGCCCCGGCTCCACCACCCGGCGGACCCTCTGGCGCAGGCGCAGGAGTTCATCGCCGCGCACGACGTCGTCGACGGCGCTCGGCTGGCCGAGCTGGGCACCGACGCGGCGCTCGGCCTGCTCCGTGGCAGGCTGCAGGGCGACCGCCCGGCATGGTCGGCGGCCGAGGAGCAGGCCTTGCGGGCTGCGCTCGACACCCTGCAGGACGACGTCGACGCCGTCGCGGACCTCCTGCTGGCCGACAGCGTGCATCAGCTCGCCCACGGCAACCCGGAACGGGCCGGGGCGACCCTCGACTCGCTGGCGGCCGGCGGGCAGCCCCCACCCCGGCCCCAGGTGCTTGACCTGGTCCGCTCCGCTACCCCGGTGACGCACCGGGTCCTCGTCGCCGTGCCCGGCAGCCTCGCCCCGGCCGCCGGATGGGACGGGCAGCGGCGGCAGCGGCCGCGGGCGCTGGCCGAGCCGCGCCTGGACGCCTGGGCCGGTCACCTGTTCGGCCCGACCGAACGGCTCCGGCTCCGCATCGCCTGGCACGTCCCGAACGTGACCGCCCCGCCCGTGATCACCGAGCACGCGTGGCCCCTGGCCGACGAATGCGCGCTGGACGTGGTCGCGCTCGCGGCCGACGACACCCTCGAAGCGCTGCTGCTCGCCCGGTCGGGTGCGCAACGCCCATCCGGCGCCCCGCCCCAGGCCGTGCCGCAGCTGGCCCACGACCGGGACACGGCGTGGCTGCGGACCGCCGTCGGGGCCGGTGAGCTGATCGCGCTGGCCCGTGCCGTCGCGGCGGCGCTCGCCGCCGGCCGGGCCGCCACGGCCGCGGACCTCGCCCCCGCGGCCCACCCGCCGCAGGCCGAACCTCCCGCCGACCTGCGCAACCGGGTCACCCGCGCGCTGGATGACCTGGATCGGCTGCTGCTCACCGCCCCACCGGACGGGACCGGCACCGATGAGCAGCGACGAGAATGGCTGCAGCAGCTCGCCGCGTACGGCGTCACCGACCCGGTCACCGCCCTGACCGGCAACAGCGCGGAACTACGCGCCGCGAAGGCGTCGGCCGCGAAGGTCGCCAAGACACGCCTAGACGCGGCCCGCACAGCGCTGAACGGGGGGTCCGCATCGGACGCCGACACGTATGCCCTCGGGGAGGCGCTGGCCGCATTGTTCGGCCCGGGATTCCGCGCCGCGGACCTGTTCATCCCACCGAACGGGGCCGTGCTCAACAGCTCCCTCGGCCCGGACCTGCGGCGCGGCGATCCGGCCCGGGACCCGGTCCGGACCTGGCTCGACCGGGCCGGCACGGTGCGGCCCGCGGTCGCCGCGCTCAGCGACCTCCTCCTGTACGCCGACGCGGCGGGCACCGGCCGGGCGCTGGCCCTACGCGCCGGGCAGACCCCGTTCGCCGCCGGAGACCGGTGGATCGGCGCCGACCGCCTCGACGACGGCAGTCCGGCGCCCGTGGTGCCCGCGACCGGGCTGGTGATCCACGGACCGGACGACGCCGACCTGTCCAAGCCGACCGCGGCGCTCGTCATCGACACGTGGGCCGAGCAGATCCCCGACGAGGTCCAGTCCGCCGGCGTGTCGTTCCACTTCGACGCGCCCGGCGCGCGGCCGCCCAACACGATGCTGCTGGCCATGCCCGCGGTGCCCGGAGCGGCGTGGACCACGGACAGCCTGGCCGCGCTACTGCGCGAGACGCTCGACCTCGCACAGCTGCGCCTGGTCGACCTGGAGACGCTGACCTGGCTCGGCCGTTACCTGCCCGCCGCGTACCTACCCGACGGCGCCATCGGCACCACGCCGGGCATCAAGTTCAAGGACCTGGTCCTGAAGACGGCCGCCAAGCCCGGCTTCACGGAATTCCGGAGAGCGGAGTCATAGCGGTGGCCGACGACACCAGATTCGCGCAGTACCAGCGGCTGGAGCCGCGCACCCGCCCCGACCGGCACGGCGGGTCGCTGGAGGACGCGCTCGCCGCGACCGTGGCCGACCCCCTGTTCCTGCTGGCCAGGCAGTGGCAGCTGGCCGAGTTCCAGGGTGAGGACGGCGGTTCGCCCATCGCGTCGCGCCTGACGACGGAGGCGACGCCGATCAGCCGGTTCCGTCCCGGCGAGACCGGTGACCTAGTGGACCTGCCCACCGACCGGCCGCTGGAGCACCTGGTCGAGCACGGCACCGACCTCGGCCTGACCGTACGCGAGACAGCCCGTTGCGGGCTGCGGTTCCTCACCATGCTCGGCCCCGTCCCCGACCAGGCCGTCGACGACGTGCTCGCATCGTGTCCCCTGCCGGACGCTGGGATCCATGCCCGCGACACGGCCGGGCAGTCACTGCACCGGGTACTGGCGGCGCGGGCACCGGATGCGGTCGCGCTCGCCCGCAGGCTCCGTGAGGGCTGGCAGCCGTCCGGGCTGGCCGGTGACCAGGTCGGCCGCTTCCGGGACACCGCAAAGCGGTGGCTGGCGTGGTTCGCCGCCGAGCATCCCGGTGCGGGTAAGGCGTGCTGGGTGTCGGAGCGGCTGGAGCACCGGTTCAGCCTGGGCGCCTCGTTCCCCGGCCAGGAGGTGGGGCTGACCGTGCCGGAGTTCAGCGGCGGCCGGGTCGAGGGGTACCACTTCGACATCGACCTGCGGCCCGGGCGCGGGCTCGGCGCGGCGCCGAAGCTGGTCGAGTCGCCGGAGACGCGGACGCTGGCCACACGCGCCGGGTATCCGGGGATGCCGGCCGAGCGGTGGTGGGAGTTCGAGGACGACACGGTCAACCTGCCGGCGATCAATGCCGGACCGGTCGATCTCGCCCGGCTGCTGCTCGTCTCGTTCGCCAACGTGTATGGCAACGACTGGTGGATCATCCCGGTCGATCTGAAGGTCGGCCTGCTGCACCGGATCAAGTCGCTGACCGTCACCGACACGTTCGGCGACGAGGTCGACATCGAACCCACCGACCTCGTTCACGAGGACGGCTGGTCGGTGTTCCGCCTCACCGACGCCGTGACGGGGCGGCCGGGGCCGGCCTGGCTGCCACTGCCACCCACCGCGGGCCACCTCGTGGAAGGCCCCCCGGTAGAGGAGGTCATGTTCGTACGGGACGAAATGGCAAACCTCGGGTGGGCGATCGAGCGGGTCGTGCAGGGCGCCACCGGGCGGCCCCGGCCTCGGCACACCGAAACGCCCGAGCCGGAGGCTGTGCAGCTGTCGGCCGACGCGCTCACCTACCGGCTGGAGACACCCGTGCCCGAGCACTGGATCCCGCTCGTGGCTGTGCCGTTGCGGCCCGGGTCGGATGCGGTGAAGTTCCGGCGCGGCCGGATCCCGCGCTTCGACGAGCACGGTGTGCGCCTGGAACCGGTGCTGCCAGCGGGGCGGATCCTGGAACGCACGGACGGCCCGGTCATGTTCCGGGACGAGGAGATCTCCCGAGCCGGTGTGCACGTCACCAGGACACCGGTGCTGACCCGCTGGCACGGTGGTGGCGTCTTCGGCTGGACCAGCCGTCGTGCGCAGACAGGCCAGGGCGAGGCTGCCAGCAACCTCCAGTACGACGCAGCAATCCCGCCGAGGACCGTCACCGGCTAGACCGCCCAGACCCGTCCCGCCCCGAGGACCCGACGCTCTACCTCCGCTTCTTCTGACGAGGATCGGCGTCCGTGGCCGGAACACGTGGTGTGATACGACGTTCCGGCCACGGACACCGATCGCCTCAAGCGTCGCGAGGCCGCTGGACGGTCACGGGCGCCGGGGGGACGGGGATGGTTTGGGGCTGGTCGACGGGCTGGGTTTCGGGCTGGGCTCGGGGCTGGGCTCGGGGGACGGGTCGCCGCCGCAGGGCTGGTCCGGGCCGCAGGAGGTTGAGGGCTCGGGGGCAGCGCTGGAGGGGGCTGCCGACGGGGCGGGGGACGCGCCGTCGCCGCGGTCGGGGTCGCCGAGGTTGCCGTCGCTGCCGTCGGCGAGCGGCTGGGCCTTGAGGTTCATCGCCTGGTGCGCGTCGTTCATGAACTGCTCCCAGATCTGCCCAGGTAGCGCCGATCCGCCGATCTTGTCTTTGTCGCGGTCGCGCAGCGGCAGCTCCTCGCGGACGTTGCCGACCCAGACCGCGGTGGCGATCTGGGGGGTGTATCCGATGAACCACGCGTGCGCGTTCTCTCCGGGGAACATCTTCTGGCCGTTGGGTTTGAGGCGGCCGTTCTCCCAGGTGCCGGTCTTGGCGGCGGACTGGCGGCCGGACAGCGCGTGCGCGCCGGGGATCTGCCGGAGCACCGAGGTGACCTCGTCGGCGATCTCGGCGCGCATCGCCTGCCGGGACTCGACCTTCTCGCCGAGACCATCGACCGGCTTCCATTCGCCGGTGTCCTTGTCCTTCTTCTCGACCTTCACGACGAAGTGCGGCTTGCGCCAGACGCCGTGCGCGGCGAAGGTGGCCGCGCCGGAGGCGTGATCGAGCACGGTGATCGGGTACTGCCCGAAGCCGACCTGGTAGCCGAACGTGCTCTTGATGCGGCCGGCTTCGGCCCCGGCCAGGCGCATCGGCTTGCCGTCGGTGCCCCAGACGGTGGTGACTCCGGCGCGGCGGGCCATGTCGACGACCTTGTCCTGACCGATGTCCCGCGTGATCTTGTAGAACGGCACGTTGTACGACTTCACCGTCATCTGCTCCAGCGTGCAGAACTTGCCGCAGCTGGCGTCGTTGTCCCGGCCCGCGTTCTGCACGTTGTCCGGGTCGCCGTTCGCTTTGGACAGCGGCGTCGGGTCGAAGTGGCTCTTGATGGAGTAGCCGTCCTCCAGCGCCGCCGCCAAGGTGTAGATCTTGAACGAGGACGCGGGCGGGTGGCCGCCGTACTCCTTCTCGGTGCCGATGGCGTTGCGCCCCGCGTAGTCGACGCCGGTGCCGCTGTTGCCGCCGTAGTACGCGATCACCCGGCCGCTGTTCGGGTCGATCGCGACCGCCGCGGCCATCAGATTCTTCGGCTGGCCCTCCAGCAGGGTGCCCTTGCCGTCGACAGCAGCTTTCAGGGTCTCGGTGCAGGTCTCCTTGCCTTCCTTGGTCTGGCAGGTGCGTTCGAACTGGTGCGCGCGGTAGACCTGGCTCTCCAGCGCCTTCTGCGCGCGGCTGTCGATCGAGGTGGTGATGCGGTAGCCGCCGCTGCGCCAGTCCGGCACGTTCCAGGCGCGCATCTCCGCGCCCACGTAGTTGATCACGTTACCGGTGCCGCGGTCCTGGTAGCCCCACTCCCCCGCGTTCTGGCCCGCCTTGTACGCCTTCAGCGTCTGGTCGGGATAGGCCGCGGCGGCCCGGTCGGTGGCGCTCAGCCAGCCCATCTCGACCATGTTGTCCAGCACGTACCCCCAGCGGGCCTTGGCCGCCTCGGGACTGTTCTGCGGGTCGTAGCCGCCGTGGTTGTCGCTGGGCTCGGGCTGGCGCAGGACCGCGCCCAGCACCGCCGCCTCGGCCACGGTCAGCTTCGCCGCCTCCTTGCCGAAGAACGCCTGCGCGGCCGCGCCGACGCCGTAGGAGCCGCGGCCGAAGTAGACGGTGTTCAGGTAGAACCCGGCGATCTCCAGCTTGTCGTACTCGTCCTCCAGCTTGCGGGCCATCACCGCCTCGCGCATCTTGCGCGCGTACGTGATCTCCAGGTCGTCGGCGGCGGCGCGGGCGTACTGCTGGGTGATGGTCGACGCGCCCTGGGTCTCGCCGCCGGTCAGGTTGTTCCAGGCGGCGCGGGCGATGCCCGCCAGGTCGATGCCGTCGTGGCTGTAGAAGTTCTTGTCCTCGCCCGCGATCAGCGCGTTGCGCACCGGCTCCGGCAGCGTGCCGATCTGGATCAGGGTCCGGTTCTCCGCGCCCAGCTTGGCGATCGCCTTGCCGTCGACGGACAGCACCTCGGTGTTCTCCTTCAGCGGCAGCTGCTCCGGGCGGGGCACGCTGCTGTAGAACCAGGTGCCCGCGATCAGCCCGACGCCGGACAGCACGACGGCGACGCCGATCATGCCCGCGATCAGCGCCCGCCGACGCCGCGGGCTGCGCTTCTTCTCGGCCACGGGCTGCGCCGCCCCGCCAGCCCGGCCCGCCAGGGACGGGACGCCGGCTCGGGACGCCTGCTCCCGGCCCGCGACCGGGGCCGGGGCACCGGCTCGGGGGGCCTCGGCCCGGCCGGTCGCCGGCGGCGCGGGCGGCCGCGCCCGGCCGATGACCGGCTCATCATCTCCATAGGTAGTCAAGTTTCACACCGTCCCATCCGGATACACGAATGCTGCCAGGACCTACGCTTGCCGCAGACTAGACACATCCCGCATGCCCACGGGTACCGCATGACAATCAGTGGTCTATATAAAACTGACGAAGTCGGTTGACACCTACAGGGCTCCATCGAAGTTGGAGACTGTATGGACGTCCCCCCGCTCGACCGCGACGGCAAACGCCGGCTGGCGATCATCCGCCATGTCGAAGAAGTCACCGGCAACGTCTCGATGACCTGCCGGTACTTCATCTTCTCGACCGGCTTGAACTCGAACGACCCGACGTTGTTGACCAGGATGTCCACGCTCGGGACCCGGTCGCACAGCCGATCGACGTCTTCGGTGACCGCGAAGTCTGACCGCTGACCGACGCACCAGGCACCTCGCGGCGCGGCCTGTCGACGGCCTCGGTCAGCCTCTGCGGATCACGGCCGTTGAGGATGATGTCGGCGCCTTCGGTGGCCAGGGCCTTCGCGGTCGCGTAACCGATTCCCTGGGTCGATCCGCTGATGAACGCTGTCTTGCCCGGTCAAGGGGTCTGTGATTGCACCATTCCGGCACCACGTTCACCCAGTTCACGGCACATACCGCATTCAGCGTAGCGGATCGCATCATGCCAAAATGGACAACATATGATTCCGCGCGCCCTCTAGTTGGCGACGTTGCCAACCCTGTGGTGACGTGCGGCATGTCCAATCCGCACCAGTAGGCACCGTCGTCGGTGTACTTGCACATGTACGCGTCCTCAGTGCCGAATAGACCCTCCTCGTGGTCGAAGAGCTCCTGGAATGCGGCAAGCAGCGGCGCGGGCAAGCGTCGGCGCGACCGAGGCGACCGCCCAGGCGGGCAGCGTGAGGTCGATGTCGAGAACGCCGTCGTCGCCGACGGTCAGCGTGCTGCGGTGGAGGCCGTCGGCGACGTGGCGCAGCTCGGCGGTCTGTTCCCGCGTGATGTTGAGCGGGGCGCCCATCTGGTACCAGGCCTCGGCGACGTTCCCGTGCTCCCAGTCGAGGATCTCCACGGTGAGCTCGGTGCCCGGGCGCAGTCCCTCGACCCGGTGCCGGACGCGGCGCTCGGGGCCCATCTCGGCGAGGGCTCGCGTCTCGGCGTAGCCGTTGCGGGACGCGAGCCCCGTCGTGCCCATATCGGCGGGGTAGTTGTAGAAGATGGCCGACACGTCACCCGTCGCGGACGAGCGGGTGATGGCGCCGTCGGGCAGCTCGGCCAGGAGGCGGTCACCGAGGCGGTGGAGCATGGCCATCGCGTGGAACGTCGGCTTGTGCAGGCCGTTCTCGTTAACGAACCCGAAGCCTCCGTGGAAGGGGCCGATGCCGCCGCCGCCCTCCTCGAACACGTCGGTGAAGGTCCAGTAGGAGATCGAGTCGGCCAGCGGCGCGCCCTTGAGGAACGCCCGGACGATGTACGCGGCGGCGAAGAGCGTGTCGTGGATCGCGTCGCGGCTCGACGGCGAGGTCGACCACTCGGTGATGTGCAGCTCGGCATCCGGGTACGGGCTGTTCTCGATGATCGTGCGCAGGACCTGCAGGTCGACGTACGTGGCGTCCTTCTGGCGCGTGATCGCTTTGAGGTTGCCCAGGGAGTCCGCCGCGTAGTCGGTCGGATACAGGTGGGTGGAGAGGAAGTCGATCGGCAGCCCGCGCTGCGCGCAGTACTCGATCAGCTCGTGGATCCACACCGGCTGCCAGTCGAGCTCGTCGGGGTCGGTGGCCACCGCGGTCTCGACCTCGAGCGACGGGTCGTGGGTCTCTCCGGAGTAACGGGCGTCGGGGACGAACACGCTCGTCGACGGGCCGCCGACCCGCAGCCGGGGGTCGATGGCCTTGATCGCGCGCGCCGTGGCCTCGTATAGCTCGAAGTACTCGGTGCGCGTCCCGGTCCAGAAGTTGGGCACGAGGTTCGGCTCGTTCCACACCTCGAACGGCCACCGCCGCACCTCGTCGATGCCGTACCGCTCGATCCAGTGCCGCACGGTGGCGTCGACCAGCGCGACCCATTGGCCCATCTCCTTGGGCGGGCTGCAGTGCGCCTTCCACCAGAACAGCGTCTCGGTCTGGGTGGCGAGCTCGCGCGGCATGAACCCGAGCTCCACGAACGGGCGGGCGCCCGCGTCGAGGATTGCGTCGAACACCTTGTCGACATATGCGAACGTGTAGACCGGCTCGGGCAGCGGCTGGTTCGGGCCGAAGCCGCCGCCGTTGTCCGTCCGGTAGACGAACATGTCGTCGTGGAACAGGCCGTGGAAGCGCACGTGCCGGGCGCCCAGCACCTGGACGGCCTCGCGGAAGTGCGCCTGCCAGTCCGCCCGCAACGCCTCATTCGCGCGGCCAGCACCGACGCACTCGTTCCACACATGATGCAGCCGCACCTCGGCGGGTTCCTGTCCGTCGATCAGCAGGGCTGACGTCGCCTGCTCAGTCATCGAATGCCTCCGTGGGTACTCCGGCCTTCAGGCCGGAGAGGAAACGGAACTCCTGCGGAGCAGGGCAGGAAAAGGCGGTTCGCCGCCAAGGCGAATCCGGCGTACGCCGGTGTCGCACAAGTGGACAGGTGTGCTAATTTGTTGTGGCCTGGCCGGCGAAAACCAAGCCGGCCGGGCCTACCGCCGGGCTGGCGGGAAGTCAGGTCTGTGGAGCTTGTGTAAGACCGATGAGCGGCCCACCGCTCCTTGCTGGTAACCCAGGTCGGCAACGGGCTGCGAAGCAGAAAGTTCAACCCGCGAGGGTCGAATCCCCCTGCTTCAGCTGGGGGAGATGTCAAGAACAGCTCCTTCGCTCCGTCGGTGAGTAGGGCTTGCGAGCCCGGTGGGGTCGCTGACACGGAACCAGTCCACGTCGACGTAGCCTCCGGGCTCGGCAGTGGCGTAGTTGAAGAGGGCGAACCGGTACCCGGTGAAGTGCGCGAGGTCGTATTGCATCCGCAGGGTGTCGCCCAGCCGCGTCCAGTTGCTGCAGTCGTACGAGTACGCGAACGACGCCGTATCGACGGCATCCCGGAAGTCGACGTCAGCGCGCAGGTAGACGACGTCCGCCCGCAGCGGCACCGGTGCGCTGGTGAAGGCGATGACGCCGTCGCCGCCCGCCCGGCGCATCACCAGGCTCTTGGTCCCGCCCTCCATCGTCACGGCGATGTATCCGTACTTGCGCTGGTAGGCGGAGATGCCTGCGACGTCCCCGTCCTTCATGTGCGAGACGTCCAGCGAGATGGCGCCGGAGCTCGCGGGTCCGAGCGTGCGTTGGGTGAGCGTGTTGCGCGCATCGAGGATGCTCGACGCGACGCTGCCCGTGGTCAGCCGCAGGTGTCCGGGCCGCTCGGTGAGCGACCAGAACCGGTTGTCCGGGTTGTGGTTCCACTGCCACTGGAGCCCCAGGTCCGACCCGTTCCATGCGTTCTCGGCGGACTCTGCCAGGAGGTCCGCGTTGGCCGTGTTCCAGTGGCCCGCGCGCTCGAGGAGGTTGTCGAAGTCGTCCGAGGCGACGACGGCGGCCCCGTCACCGGCCGTCCGTGCGGCCGCCGCGGGCGCTTGCGGATGGAGAGCGAACACCGGCCACCCATCGTCGTCCCAGGTCACGCCAATGAGCTGAGGCGCACGACCCAGCGGGCCCTCGTCCTGGAACAGCATGGCGTACCACTGTCCGTCGGATGTCTGAACGACTCCTCCCTGGGCGACGCCGGTTCCGGGTCGGCCCCCGACCGTCACGCCCTGGCTGAGCACGACCCGGCCCTCCCACACGCCGCCGGCCGACTGCGGCGTCAGCGACGTCGACCGCCACAGCACCTCCTGGCGGATGCCACCCGACGGCCACTCGATCATGAAGACGTAGTAGTAGTCCCCGATCTTGTACGCGTGCGCGCCCTCGGCGTTCAGTCCGCTGGTCTGGTCGACGTTGGCGTCCTCGACGAGCCGGGCCGCCGGGCCGCCCCAGGCAAGGGTCCCGTCGTCGTGCCGCCGCAGCCTGCGCAGGTCGATCGACCCGCCACCGTAGACAAGCCAGACGTCGTCGCCGTCGAACAGCAGCGACTGATCGTGGGCGTACCCGTCGAGCACCGACCTGGTCCACGGCCCGTGCTCGATGTTGGGAGTCGAGTAGACGTACGTCTGCTGCGTGGTGAGGCTGCCGACCGACACGTAGTAGGTCCCGTCATGGAACCTGATGCTCGCTGCCCAGCTGCCCTGGCCGTACGCGTCCTGGCCGTTGCGCAGCGCCAGCGCGTCCGTGTCGTCGAGGATCGCCGCGGTGTACCCGGCGATGGACCAGTGCACCAGGTCGCCCGAGCGCATGATCGGGACGCTCGGCGCGAAGTACATGGTCGTGCTGACCATGTAGTAGTACCGGCCGTCGAAGATGACGTCCGGGTCGGGCACGTCCGCGAAGATGACGGGGTTGGTGACGTCTGCCCGCGCCCCGCCGTCGCGGATGTTCACCTCCGGTCGGTCCATCAGCGCAGCTCGAGCGCCACGGTGACGTAGCAGTGGGCAGGCAGCTCGACCTCGAGCCCCCGGGGGTGGGGGTGCACGCCGGCATGGTCGGTAGGGGCGACGGCGTCGAGCTGTTCGGGAGTGTTGTGCGCGTCGAGCGCCTTGGCGGTCAGCACCCGCGCGGTGTGCCCGACGACATCGCGGCCGCGCAGGTCCAGGACGAGGGTGCGGTCCGTCTCGGCGTCGAGGTTGGACAGCGAGACCAGGGCGGTGTCGCCCTTGACCGACGCGGACGCCGAGACGAGCGGCAGCTCGGTCGCGCCGACGGCGCGAGTCTCGACGCCGCGCAGGTGCACCGCGAGGGCGGCGCCGTCGTGATGGCCGGTGTTCATGGCGAAGACGTGGTACGTCGGGGTGAGCACGAGCGCCCCGCTGTCGGGGTCGGTGAGGATCATGGCCTGCAGCACGTTGACGGTCTGGGCGATGTTCGCCATGACCACGCGCTCGGCGTGACGGTGGAACGCGTCGAAGTGCACGGAGGCGACCAGGGCGTCGCGCAGCGTGTTCTGCTGGTACAGGAACCCGGGGTTGGTGCCCTTCTCCACGTTCCACCACGTGCCCCACTCGTCCACGACCAGGCCGACCTTGCGGTGCGGGTCGTAGCGGTCCATGACCGTGGAGTGCCGGGTGAGCAGCTCTTCCATGCGCCGGGCGCGGGCCATGGTCACGTACCACTGGTCCGTGCTGAACCCGGTGGCGTCGCCCTTGTCCGACCACGGCCCGGCCATCGTGTAGTAGTGCAGCGACACGGCCTGGAACGGGCCCGCCGAACCGGCTCGGTCCGCTGCCAGGTCGTCGAACGAGCGCATGAGCGTCTCGGTCCAGTGCAGGTCGGCCTCGTTCGCGCCCGCCGCGATCCGGTACAGCAGGTTGCCGCCGTGGTTGCGGCAGTAGGTGGCGTACTGCCGGGCCAGCGACGCGAACTGTTCGGCGCGCAGGTTGCCGCCGCAGCCCCACGCCTCGTTGCCCAGTCCCCAGAACGGCACCCGCCACGGCTGCTCGCGCCCGTTCGCCCGCCGCAGCGCCGCCATCGGTGAGTCGTCCGCCCGGGTCAGGTACTCCACCCACTCCGACATCTCCGCCACCGACCCGGACCCCACGTTCCCCGACACGTACGGGTCCGCACCGAGCAGCTCGCACAGGTCCATGAACTCGTGCGTGCCGAACGCGTTGTCCTCCACCACGTCGCCCCAGTGCGAGTTGACCATCCGCGGGCGGCTCTCGCGCGGGCCGACGCCGTCACGCCAGTGGTAGTCGTCGGCGAAGCAGCCGCCCGGCCAGCGCAGGTTCGGGATCGAGATTGCCCGCAACGCCTCGACCACGTCCGAGCGGATGCCCCGCACGTTCGCGACCGGCGAGTCCTCGCCCACCCAGAACCCGCCGTAGATGCACCGCCCCAGGTGCTCGGCGAAGTGCCCGTACACGTGCCGGCTGATCGTGGCGCCGGGCAGGTCGAGGTCGATCACTGCGATCGTGCTCGTCGTCATCAGATTCCTTCCGTGGATACTCCGGCCTTCAGGCCGGAGAGGAAACGGAGCTCCTGCGCAGCAAGAGGGCAGAGCCGATCCGCCGCCTCGGCGGACCGGCGTACACGCCGGCGCGCAAGGCGGACGTGCGCGCAGAGGTGCTCACAGCTTGGTTCCCTTCGACCGAACCGGGCTAGAGGGGCGCGCGGCGTTCCGCGCGTGAGTGCACGGCCCTAGGCGCCACCGCGGGTGGAGCCACGCACCACGAGGCTGACGGGCGCGACGACGTGCTCGGCCGGGCCGGTCCAGCCCGCCATCTGCCGGCGCAGCAGACCCACCGCGGTCTCGGCGACACCTTCATGGTCCGCGTCGACGGAGGTGAGGCCGGGCGGGACGAAGTTCGCCATGTCGAGGTTGTCGAACCCGGCGAGCTGGACGTCGACGGGCACCCGAAGCCCGCTCTCTGCCAGGGCCGCGATCGCGCCGAGCGCGATGACGTCGGTGACGGCGAAGACGCCGTCGAAGGGCAGACCGGACGCGATGACGTCGAGCAGGGCATCGCGTCCGGCCGCCGACGTGTAGGTGGAGACGGGCACCACATGGCGTGCGTCGACATCGAGGCCGGCATCGCGAAGTGCGCGCTCCCAGCCAGCGCGGCGGTCCGACGACATCATGTGCGCGGTGTCGAACGTGCAGCCCAGCGCAAGGATGCGTCGCGAGCCGTGCTCGATCATGTGCGCCGTCGCGAGGCGGGCGCCCTCTTCGTTCGCCAGCCGCACGTGGTTGAAGCGGTCGGGCACGTCGCGCTCGCCGAGCAGCACGATCGGCTTGGGCGTGCGCACGCGGTCCAGCTGGTCGCGGTCGAGGCCGGCGACGGACAGCAGGACGCCGTCGTAGTACTGGAGTCGCGCGACGCTCAGCGCCGCCATCTCATGCTCCGGGCTGGCGCTCGTCCGCTCGAGGACGAGGTGCCGCCCGTCGGCCTCGATCAGCGGCGCGATCTTGTCTGCGATCTCACCGAAGTAGTCGTGGAAGCTGGGCACGATGAAGGCGACGGTGTCGGTCCGTCCCGCGCGCAGGTGTCGCGCGGTCAGGTTGACCTCGTACCCTAGAGCCGCGACGGCGGCCATGACGCGGGCACGCGTCGGCTCGTTGACCGGGAGGCGCTCGTTGAGGACGTTCGACACGGTCATGGTCGACACGCCCGCCTCACGGGCGACATCCGCCATCGTCACCCTCGCCATGTGTATCCTCCTGTCCGCGACGTTCTGCCAGCCCAGCAACCTCTGACGAGAGGCTCGCGGCTCGGACATACCGCGGGGTGCCGTCATATTATCGATAAAATGCGGCTTGGCAAGTGGTCCACCTCGCCTGACGGGGCGAGCTTCTGCTGACCATGTGAGGGTGCGGCACCATCCCACGCCTACGGCGCCACCACGGTCACCGTCGCGCCGGCCTGCAGCGACACCCTGCGCCTGATGCGCACCTGCCCGTCTCCGGGCACGTCGATGGTCACCTCACGCGTCGCCAAGGCGTGAAGCATCATGGTCGACAGCACCCTGTCCCGCCACTCGAGATCGGCGGCGTCACCGCCCCGGACGCGCAGTCCGCGTGCCTTTCCCGATGTCCATCCGGCGGGCAATGCCGGCAGGATTCGGCTGGCCATGCCCGCCCTGGAAGGCCGACGACGGGGTATCCCTCGATCGAGCCCATCCCTTTCGCCGTGACTTCGGCCTACCACCGCCACCGCCGAAGTGGCCAAAGTGAACAGACAGTCGCGCTGCGAGATCGATCGCGTACGGCGAGCTGGATACGTTCAGCCGTACCTACCTGCCCACGCCGACCTGTACGCCGACAGGGCGTCGTTCCGGAGGGTGTGGCGCATGCGGCTCCTTGCGTGTGGACCGGGACGTCACGGCGGAGTCTCGGTTCGTGCGCGGGGCTTGACGGAACTCGATCGCCTCTCTACTTTATCGCTAAAATCACGCCGCGGTTAAGACGCGAGGCCGAATTTCGCGTCCGCAGCGCACAGCTTCCGGTCAACATCGCCCGGACAGTTTTCTCACAGCAGAGACGTCCGGACAGTTCCGAAAGGAGAGACATGAAGCGCAACCTTAGACTCGGCGGCCTGCGCCGGGCCGGGCGGCAGCTCACCGTGGCCGCCACGGCCATGGCACTGATCGCCCTGCCTGCCTGCACGTCGGACGAAAGCGCGGACGACTCGGAAACGCTGAGCCCCAGCAACCCGACGACGCTCTCGGTCTGGATCACGTCGGCCCAGCAGGCCCCGGCACCCGACAACAAGATCACCAAGCTGCTCAAGGACAAGCTCGGTGTCACCCTCACGTACGAGATCGTCACGCCGGACAACGAGGACCAGAAGATCGGTGTCATGCTCGCGGGCGGTCAGTACCCCGACCTCGTCGGCACCGGCGACCTGAAGCAGCGTTTCCTGGAGGGCGGCGCTCTCCGGCGCCTGGACGACATGCTGACGACGGGGCACTACCCCGACCTCGCTGCGCACGTCAAGGACGACGTCAAGAAGATGAGCTACTCGGGCGACGAGGTGGACAAGGGCCTGTACATCTTCCCGAACTACAACCGCTTCTACGGCGACATCACCGGCGGCACCTACTACGGTCCCGCGTTCTGGATCCAGAAGCGTGTGCTCGCGGACGCCGGCTACCCGGACCTCGGCAACATGACGCTCGACCGCTACTTCCAGCTCATCTCGGACTACAAGGCGAAGCACCCCCAGACCAACGGCGCCCCCACCGTCGGCTTCGAGATTCTGGCGTCCAAGGGCCGTGAGTGGGGCATGACCAACCCGCCGGCGCTGCTGACAGGCTCCCCGAACAACGGTGGCGTCATCGTCGACAGCAACAACAACGCGTCGATCTACGCCGACAAGGACGTCGCGAAAAACTTCTACAAGGTCCTCAACCAGCAGTACAACGCGGGCCTCGTCGACCGCGAGTCCTTCACCCTGACGTTCGACCAGTACACCGCGAAGCTGGCCACCGGCGCCGTCCTCGGCATGCACGACCAGGGCTGGAACTTCGGGACCGCCACCCAGTCGCTGCAGAGCGCCGGCAAGGACGAGAACACCTACGTGCCCCTCATGCCCGTCTACGACGGGGTGACGCCCTGGTACGCCGACCGCGCCGTCATGAACATCAACCAGGGGTTCGGCGTCTCGGTCTCCAGCAAGCAGCCGAAGAAGGCACTGAAGTTCCTCGACACCATGCTCAGCGAGGAGTGGCAGAAGACGCTCTCCTGGGGCATCGCCGGCGAGGACTACCAGGTCGGCGCCGACGGCGTCTTCTCCCGCACGGACCAGCAGCGGAAGAACTACAAGGACATCACCTGGCGTTCCCACAACCGTCTCGACGCGCTGCTCGACATGCTGCCCAAGCACCAGGGCAAGTTCTCCGACGGCAACGCCTACAGCCCCGACGACCAGCCCGCCGAGTTCTACGCGACGCTGAGCGACTACGACAAGAACTTCATGGCGAAGTACGGCAACAAGAAGACCTGGCTTGACTTCATGAACAAGGTGCCGGACAACCCCAAGTACTACCCGGCGTGGAACATCAAGCTCTCCGACGGCGCCAACCAGGTCAACCAGCAGCTGACCGACACCAGCGTGCAGAACCTGCCGAAGATCATCGCCGGCAAGCCCGCCGACTTCGACAAGAACTGGCAGGCCTACGTCGACTCCATCCACAAGGTCGACGTCAAGGTGTACGAGGACGCAGTCAACGCCGGCATCAAGAACCGTCTGGCCAACTGGTAACAGTCTGCGAGCAGTCGTGGTGGGCGGCGTGCGCCCCCCACCACGACGCGTTCTCGATTACCACCCACTGCTCCTGACGAGGTTGGACAGATGACGGACGCCACGGTCAGCACCCCTGTGCCCGCCACCGGGCTCGAACCGGCCCCGGAGCCGGCGAGCAGCTCGCGTGCCCAGAAGCGCAAGGCCCGAAAGAAGGCAGCGAAGGATCCCAAGCGCAAGATCACCTGGGACAGGGTCTGGGCGCAGCGAGCCCTGCTGGCGATGTCCGTCCCGCTGCTGCTGTACCAGATCCTGTTCAAGTACGTCCCGGTCTACGGCTGGGCGATCGCCTTCCAGCACTACAAGCCGGGTCGCGGCAGCATCTGGAACCAGCAGTGGGTGGGCCTCGAAAACTTCCACAACCTGTTCACCGGTGTCAACGGCGAGCGGTTCCGCCAGGTCGTGGTCAACACGATGGGACAGTCGGTCCTGACCCTGATCGTCGGGACCTTCGGGGCCATTGTCCTGGCGCTGCTGCTGAACGAGGTAAAGAACCTGCCGTTCAAGCGGATCATGCAGAACATCACGTACATGCCCCACTTCCTCAGCTGGGTGATCGTGGCGAGCCTGGCATCGGTGGCGCTCTCGCTGCCCTCCTCCGGCGGGTTCATCAACCAGGGCCTCATGAACCTGCACATCGTCGACGAGCCGGTCCTGTTCCTGACCCAGCCGAACTACTTCTGGGAGATCGTCGCCGGGACGAACCTGTGGAAGGAGCTGGGCTGGAACACGATCCTCTACCTGGCCGCGATCACTGCGATCGATCCGGGCCTGTACGAGGCCGCCGAGGTCGACGGAGCGGGCCGCTATCGCAAGATGTTCAGCATCACGCTCCCGAGCATCAGGCCCACGATCGTCGTGCTGCTCATCATCAACAGCGGCTGGATCCTGTCCACGAACTTCGAGCTGCCGTACTTCCTCGGCAACGGCCTGGTGTCCGAAAAGTCCGAGACCATCGACGTCTTCGTGCTGCGCTATGGCTACCAGCTGGGCAACTACAGCCTCGCCGTCGTCGCGGGCATCTTCAAGACCATCGTCGCCGTCATCCTGGTGGGCTCGGCGAACCTAGCGGCCAAGCGCCTCAACCAAGAGACGCTGGTCTAGGAGGACTTCATGTCAGGCACCACTGTCGCGAAGCCTCTGACGCGGCGCGCATCACGAGGCGGGTCACGGCGTCGCAAGCGGACGGTCGAGCAGATCATCTTCACGACGCTCAACACGACCTTCCTGCTGGCCCTCGCGGCGCTCATGATCTACCCGCTGCTGAACACGCTCGCCATCTCCCTGAACGACGGCAACGACGCCGTCCGTGGCGGGATCGGCATCTGGCCTCGGGTCTTCTCGCTGCAGAACTACAACGTCGTGTTCAACATGACCACGATCTACCAGGCGTTCGTCATGAGCGTCCTGAAGACGGTCGTGGTGGTGGCGACAAACCTGGTCTTCACCTCGATGCTCGCCTACGCGCTCAGCCGCAAAGAGTTCATCTTCCGCCGCTCGATCACCCTGATCTTCGTGCTGACGATGTACTTCGACGCCGGGCTGATCCCCAACTACCTGCTCATCAGGGACCTGGGCATGCTGAACAGCTTCCAGGCCTACTGGGTGCCGACGATCATCAGCGCGTTCAACCTGATCGTCCTGCGCACGTACATGAAGTCGATCCCCGACGAGATCATCGAGTCGGCACGGACCGACGGCGCGGGCGAGTTCCGCATGTGGTGGCAGATCGTGATGCCGCTGTGCAAGCCCGCGCTGGCCGTGGTGGGTCTGTTCGTGGCCGTGGCCAGCTGGAACTCCTGGCTGGACACCCTGCTCTACAACTCGGGCGATCAGGCGTTGTCCACCCTGCAGTACGAGTTGCAGAAACTACTGGCGAGCTCGATGAACGCCGGCATGAACTCCGTGGCCGCCACGGGCAGCGCGCAGTCTGGCGGGCAGGTCACCACACCGATCGCGCTGCGATCGACGATCACCGTGGTGGCGGCCGTCCCCATCCTGCTCGTCTACCCGTTCCTGCAGAAGCACTTCGTGTCCGGTCTCGTGATCGGCTCCGTGAAGGGCTGACGGCGCCGGGCTCCCGCCCGCCGCGGCAGGCCGACCCCGTCCTCAGCACCCCGCAACTCCGCACCCGGAAAGGCGCCGACCATCTTCCGTTACCACCCCGCGTCGCGACTGTGGCGCATCCTGGACTCGCTCGGCTCCGTCATCGTGATCAGCCTGTTCTGGCTCGTGAGCCTCGGCCTCGTCGTGACGGCGGGAGCGGGAACGGTGGTCGCCTACGAGGTGTGCCGCCGGTACGTCCTGGGCAAGGACGCAGGCCTCTGGGCCATCGCCACGAAGGCCTTGCGGCAGAGCTGGAGGCAGGCGACCGTCATCGGCCTGCTGGCCGTCCCGGTCGCGGCCGTGGGCATCCTCACGCTCTCCTACCTGCCCACTCTCGGGCTGGCCGAGGTCTGGGTGCCGCTCACCGTCGTCGGACTTTTCCTCCTGGTCCTGGTCTTCTGGTGCCTCCCCCTCGCAGCCCGCTTCACCAACCCCACCTGGCGCCAGGTGCTCAACGGGCTCACGTTGGGGCTGACGACGCCCAGCCTGACGTTCCTGCTCGGGCTCGCCGTGGTCCTCGGGGGCGTCGCCATCTGGAACTTCATGCCCGCGGTGTTCGTGGCGCCCGGCCTGATCCTCCTGTGGTGGTGCTACCTGCTCGAGGGGTTCTTCGTCGCCCGGGGGTACGTGCAACCGGAGCCGAAGGAGGCGGAGGTCTGACGCTCCCCAGCCGAGGCCACAGCCGTGCGGCAGTCCGTAGTTGGCCTTCGTGCGCTCAATCGCGGCCACCGCTGGGTGCTACTTCGACACGGTCTTTGAAAGGAGTAGTCGTGGAGGTCCTGAAGGACTACGTCCTCGGGGACACGATCGCCCGCTACCTGCAGCCTGGTCCGGGCGGGCCGGTGGGAATGATGCTCTTCCCGGCAGCAATGGCAGGCCAGGTCGCCGAGAAGTCGTCTGCCATCGACTCGCTCGTCCAGATCAAGACCGTCGGTGACACATACCCGGGCGGTTCGGCCGGTCGTTCGTTGCGGAACGGAGGCACTGTCGCCACGCTCACCCTCGAGTCGCAGCTCGAGGTCACGACCGACGCCGGTGTCACGGTCGTGACCCTCCTGCGCACGCACCAAGGGTGCCTCGTCGAACACCATCTGCGGTGGCAATCGGGCGAGGCCGCGCTGGACTCATTTGCTGTCCTTCGCAACGAGGGACCGGACACGGTGACGCTAGAGCTGCTCTCCTCGTTCTCGCTCACTGGTCTGACACCCTTCGCCGGCGACGATGCCCCCGGCGATCTGATCCTGCACAGGCTGCGCAGCGCCTGGTCGGGTGAGGGGCGTCTGGTGTCTGACCACGTCGAGGACCTGAGCCTGGAGCCAGCCTGGGCCAGCTGGGAGCGGTGCCTGCGCTTCGGTCAGGTCGGATCTTGGCCAGTGCAAGGGTTCTTCCCGACGGCGTTCCTCGAGGACAGCCGCGCCGGCGTCTGCTGGGGCGTGCAGATTGCCCACCCGGCCTCGTGGCAGATCGAGCTAGGCCGGACGGACGCCGCCCTCAACCTGTCGGGCGGGCTAGCGGATCGTGAGCTGGGCCACTGGACGAAGAGCGTGGCTCCCGGGGAGGAGTTCCGTACCCCCGTCGCATACCTGACGGTCACGCAGGGTGGAGTGGACGACGCCGCCCACCGGTTGACGGCTCGCCACCAGCTCTTCCTGGATGTGCCAGCGGTCGAAGAGGCTCTGCCCGTCATCTTCAATGAATACTGCACCACCTGGGGTTCGCCGTCGCCGCAGAACCTTGGTGCGATCGTCGACCGGCTTGCGGGCAAAGGGATTCGATATCTCGTCATCGACAGCGGCTGGTACAAGGCCGAGGGCAGCGAATGGTTCAACGGTCACGGCGACTGGGAACTGGACCGCCGAACGTTCCCCGACGGACTGACCGAGGCGCTTGATCACGTGCGGTCCGCCGGCATGATCCCCGGCATCTGGTTCGAGTTCGAGACGGTCGGCTCCCGGGCCACGTCATTCACGCTGACCGACCACCTGCTCAAGCGCGACGGCGTCCCCGTCACCGTAGGCGGCCGGCGCTTCTGGGACTTCCGCGATCCGTTCGTGATCGGGTACCTCAAAGACCGGGTGATCGACTTCCTCAAGGCCAACGGCTTCGGCTATCTCAAAGTCGACTACAACAACAGCATCGGAATCGGGTGCGACGGAGCAGAGTCCCTCGGTGAGGGGTTGCGACAGCAGATGGCCGCAGTCCAGGGCTTCTTCCGGATGATCCGCGAGGAGATGCCGGAGCTCGTGATGGAGAACTGCGCGTCCGGCGGCCACCGGCTGGAGCCCTCGATGCTGGCCCTCACAAGCATGTCGTCATTCTCGGACGCCCACGAGTGCGCGGAGATCCCCATCATCGCCGCCAACGTGCAACGCGCACTGCTCCCGCGGCAGAGCCAGATCTGGGCAGTGCTGCGCGCGCAGGACTCCCCACAGCGGCTCGCGTACTCGCTCACCGCGACCATGCTCGGCCGGATGTGCCTATCGGGCGACATCCACGAACTGAGTGACGAGCAGTGGGCTGTGGTCTCCCGGGCAATCACCTTCTACAGGGCGGCGGTCCCGGTGATCAAGAACGGTGTCGGTCACCGGTTCGGACCGAAGGTGAGCAGCTATCGGCACCCCGAAGGGTGGCAGGCAGTCCGGCGAGTGTCCAACGACGGCGCCCAGATCCTGGTCGTCGTCCACCGGTTCGGAGCCGCTGAGCGAACTCCGATCGAGGTTGCTTTGCCACCGGGCAGGTACGAGGTCAGCGACCTCTACTCCCACCGCGAGATCGTGGTCAAGCTGTCCGAGGAACTAGTAGCCGTGGAGCTGAATGAGCCGTTCTCTGCCGCGGCATTGCTGCTCACGCAGATCGAGTGAGATATGCCGGGAATCCCGATCCGCGCCGGCTGCCGTAATAGGACTCGCCATCGTCTCGCAAGGTAATCGCACTCAGACGCAGACCTCCAGGTACCGATAGAAACTCTAGAAATCGAGATCATCAATGGCCAGCAGCGCTCTTACTCTCCCCGTCCCTGAGGCTGAGGTTACCGGCGTGGAGCTGCACGTCGCGAAGTCTGGTTCCGACACCGCCGCCGGAACCGCGCAGGCCCCCCTGCTCACGATCGCTGCTGCCGCGGCGCTGGCTCAGCCGGGGGACACCGTCGTCGTGCACGAAGGCGTGTACCGCGAGTGGGTGAACCCGCCGCGCGGCGGTACGGCTGCTGCGCCGATCACCTACCAGCCTGCGCTGGGCGCGGATGGCCTGTTCGAGAAGGTGACGATCTCGGGTGCTGAGGTGATCGGCGACTGGCATCCGCACGCCGGCTCGGCGGGCCGGGTCTGGGTGGCGACCGTGCCGAACTCCCTGTTCGGGTCGCGCAACCCCTACCTCGAGCGCATCGGTGGGGACTGGTTCTTCGACCAGGTCAACACCTGGCACACGGGCGAGGTGTATCTCGACGGCAAGTCGTTGTACGAGTCGCTGACCATGGCCGGCGTCGAGCACCCCGAGGTCACCGTGGACTCGTTCGACCAGGCGGGTTCGCTGCTGACCTGGTACTGCGAGGTGGGCGACGACGTCACCGCGATCTGGGCGAACTTCGGGGGCGCCGACCCGGCGGAGCACCAGATCGAGATCAACGCGCGCAAGTTCGTCTTCTGGCCCGCCGCCACGGGCATTGACTACATTACGGTGCGCGGCTTCACCCTGACGAAGGCCGCCACGCAGTGGGCCCCGCCCACGGCGCTGCAAGAGGGCCTGATCGGCCCGCACTGGTCGAAGGGCTGGGTGATCGAGGACAACACGATCACCGACTCGAAGAACGTCGGCGTCTCGCTGGGCAAAGAGGCCAGCACCGGGCAGAACGAGGCCGCCGCAGGGCCGAAGGGCGCCAAGGGCGGCACACAGCGCGAGCGCGAGGTGATCCAGCGGGCGCTCGCCCTGCGCGGGCCCGCCGCGGGCGAGCCGCACCCGTGGGACCGGGATCACGTCGGCTCCCACACGGTGCGCCGCAACACGATCCGGGACTGCGAGCAGGCCGGCATCGTCGGGCACCTGGGGGCGGCGTTCTCGACCATCAGCGACAACCACATCTCCCGCATCCACGTGAAGCGTCAGTGGCACGGCGCCGAGGTGGCCGGCATCAAGCTGCATGCCGCGATCGACACCGTGATCAGCGGGAACACCATCCATCACACGCACCGTGCCCTGTGGCTCGACTGGCAGGCCCAGGGCACCCTGGTGCGGCGCAACGTCTTCTACGCCTCCACCGCCGAAGACTTCATGGTCGAGGTCTGCCACGGCCCGTACCTCGTGGACTCGAACCTGTTCCTGTCACCGTGGGCGGTCAAGGACATGTCCAGCGGCGGCGCCTACGTGCACAACTACATCGCCGGTCGCATCGCGAACTGCACCGAGCACCAGCGGTACACCCCGTACCACCTCCCGCACTCCACGGCCGTATACGGAGTCTCGAACATCCTCGGTGGAGACAACCGGTTCTACAACAACGTCTTCGTCGGCGACGGCGCGCGCGCCGAGCACACCGAACCGCAGTCGGAATCGACGCTCGCGAGCTTCTGGTCCGGCGCGATCGACATGGACGGCGTGCCCGGGCAGGCCACCTTCGTGCCCACCCCGGTGGGCACCTCGCAGTACGACGCCTACCCGACGGCGCAGGAGTACCCGAACGAGCACGGCAGCGCGATGGCCGGGCCACGCCTCCCGGTCTGGATCGAGGGCAACCTCTACGCGGAGGGCGCCGAGCCGTTCCGCGCGGAACCCGCGGCCATCATCACAGGCGCATCACCCGTGCGAGTCGAGGTGCTCGACACCGCAGCCGGCACCCTTCGCGTCGAGGTGACCCACCCGAGCACCCACGTGGTCGCCCCGGTGACCACCGACCGCCTCGGGACCAGCTACCAAGCCGAGATGGGCTACACCAACCCCGACGGGTCTGACCTGGACCTGAGCGCCGACCTCTGTGGGATCCTCCGAGGTGAGGTTGTGCCCGGGCCTTTCGCCGCATCGGCGCCCGTCACCCGGATACTCGCCGCGCCAGAGCCGGCGGGCCGGCGCTAGGGGTCAGAGCTGCTGCGTGGCGCCTCTCGCGGCTGGTTCGAGCGAGGGGCGCCCTTGCTCGATGGCGCCCTGTGGCGTGAGCTGCATGCTCGGGCGGTGGCGCCAGCCGATGTGGACTTCCGTTGGGACGGCCGACCGCGCGAGGTGTGGGGCTTTCATTCACGATCCCGTGCGACGCGCGAACCTCCGGTTCATCGGACCAACATCGCTCGAACCCAACGCTCAGCCCCGCACGGAGCAGGCTGAGCGCCGTCAGACCCCGCCAACCGCACCCCACGAACCCATGGTGGATCACGACCATTCGCTATCAATCGGCAGGTCAACCGCTATGGCCAACCGCCCTACAGGGGAGCAGTTTTGGGATGTATCCCGCCGGAGAGACCAACCTGCTCCTCAACCGCATTTCCGTTCTTCAGACGCCCTTTGTCTCTGCACGGCAGGGGCCCATGGGGCAGCCCGAAGCGGTTCCGAAGGGGCACCAGCCTGCCCCCTCGAAGGGCTCCGGGCTGGCTTCAGCCGGCAGGAAAGAACTCCGCGAGGTGTGCAACCAGTTCCACTGCTCCCACATAATGCTGCTCGCCGTAGCCGGGACCGCGGCACCCCCAGGCCGAGGGCGCGGGGAACCCCTCGCCGTCCTCTGCGCCCACGTCGTAGCGCTCGGCGAACGCATCAGCGCCGGACTGCCGGGCTGACCCTCGCTAACAGCTCACTGACCGTCTCGGCCTCGCCGCAGTGCCGTACGTCGGTGGCGCGCCGTCTCCGGCATTACCAGCGCGCTCCTCACACCTTCGCCTGCTAGACAGCCCCAGAGGTGGTCACGCCTGTCCACAAACAACACACGTCTCGCCAGCGGCAATCGCGGCCAGATCGACTCCACGACACGTCGAACTCGCATGATCGCGACAACTCCCCCGCGGACCAGCCAGGCCGTCTCACCAGGGCATTTGGTCGACTGTCACGGAGAGGGCACCAAGGGCTGGGCCCATGGTCAACTACAGTGGGCCAGCTCGGGAACGCCCGGTCCATGCGCCTCGCGCGTCTAACCGAACGCTCGTACGTGTAGAAAACCGTGTCTCGAAGAACATCAAAGCCCGCTTCCGGGATCCCAGAAACGGGCTTTGAGCAGGTATTAGACAACGTCGGGCTGGCCGGATTCGAACCGACGACCCCTTGACCCCCAGTTGTTGTAAGGGTCAGCGGTGTACTAGGCAACGTTTGCCGAGGTCACCAGAAGTATAAAGTACGCCAGTCAAGGGGTCTGTGATTGCACCATTCCAGCACCACGTTCGAGCACTTCAGGGCGCATCAGGTATTCAGCATAGCCGATCAGTGCGCGACAAAATAGACAAATTGAAAGGACGTGTCTCACCGAACTGCTGAGTCGCCAATCCTCGGCCCACCCACGTCCACGACCGCGCGGCGACCGGACTAGAAACGCTGTACTAACGCGCGTTTCCCCAGGGATCAGGCCTGCCGACCACCACGGTGTTGACCCAGTCAAGCTGACCAAGTACTCGCTGATGCCGCACCGACAGTGTCGAGCGTCCACTCCACTCCTTGAGACCGGCGGTCCGGTTCATCCGACCGGACAACTGTGGCGGCGGGTGGCTCGCTTCCGCTGCTGTAGGACCGACGGCGCCGACGGTCCGATCGCCCGGTGAGCAGCAGCCCGCCGGTGACCAACGCCGCGGCGTCATCGGCGGGCTGCCGACGACGCACCGCGTTACCCGGGTGTAGGAGCGCATCAGTGTCGCGGGGTCGTGGCCAAGCCGTTCGGCGACCTCATGCACGCTGTAGCCGGCGTCCAACAGGCTCGACACCAGCATGTGCCGGACCTGGTGCGGTCCGAGCACCCGCACGCCCGCGTCGCCGACAGCTTGTTGAACCGGTCGGTGATGTTGTCCGGCCGCAGCGGCGTGTTCGTCCGCCCGGTGAACATGTACACGCTGTCGCCCGCACGTCGCGACCGGCCGAGCATCTTGATCAGGTCAGCCACCGTACGCGCCATCGTCGGCCCCCTCGCTGCCACGGCCAGGGGCGGTCCGTATGCCGGAAACACCCCGGCTCAAACATTGTCCCGAACGCAAGCGCGGACGGTGCCAGAAACCGTCGCCGCCCTCCCAGCCGCGGCACTGAAGGGGACGGGGTGCCGCCTGTATGTCGCGCCGGGCGACCAGGGGCCGGATTCGGGGAGAGGAGTTCCTGCCATGTCCGCACAAGACAGCGTCGAGAGCGAGGTCCGTGGGTGGTACAGCGCCTACTTCGACACGTTCGTCAGCCTCGCGACAGGTCAGCGCGGTGATCTGGACGCGCTCCTCGACTTCTACGGCGTGCCGATGACGATCGTCAGCGACGGCGGCTACCGGGTACTGCCCACCCGTGAGGCGGTACTGCAATTCGCCCACGATGCGATCGACCCGCTGCTGCGCGCCGGGTATGCCGGCACCGACCTGCTGCGACTCGACATCCGACCGCTCGACTCGTACGCCGCCTTCATCGAGGGCCTGTTCTCTCGCCGTGACCGCGAAGGAAAGGAGATCGACCACGCCGGAGCGGCCTACCTCGCCGTGAAGACGGGCGAGGGATGGCGCGTCGCATCGTTCGTGCTCCGGACCGCGGGCCCGCCCGAGCATGCATCGAGCGAAGGAGTGAGCTGAGGTCATGCGCGGCGACAGCCGGGTCGTCGACCTCGAGACATCTCGAGTGGGGAACCTTGTCCGCTACCGGCCCGCCGGTGTCCACACCCACGTCCGAACGACACTGAACGTTCGCCAGGGCGTTGACCGCTGCGGCCGCCAGGGCCTTCAACCACCCTGCTTTGCGCGGCCATAGGTGCCCAATCTATCCGACCGTGGGCGACGGCACGATGCCGCTGCTCCTCGTAGGTTCCGGCTCAGCCCGAAGGTCGACCGAGGGATCCTCGATGATCAGGCGGAAGCGCCGCCCTTCGAAGGGCGCCAGCGCCCGGCCGAACTCTTCCCAGGACATCGACCGTCCATCGACAACTTCCCGATGCGGCCCACCTTCCGGTTCGGAGTCCCGCCTCCCGGGCGCGGGCGCCACGAGCAGCGGTGCCAACGCCGCCATCACCATTGTTGCCAGGCGGAACATGACTTGTCGCGACGGATGTGCCATCGTTGGTCCTCTCAATTCGGTAAGGCCGTCCGGCAGCGCTGAACAGGGTGGACTGGACCTCGTCATCGGGGCGGCACCACCACGCCGAGTACTCCCCCGCATCGCAGTGGCGGGCTGCGCGGCTCGCGCCGAGCGCAGCCGGCCCGGACGTGTCGCCATCGGTCCTGGCCCTTCCCCACCGCGCACAGTCCGGCGCCGACCAGCCGCCGCCGCGTCAACGGCATGACGGATCGCCGGCGGGATGGCTCACGGGAAACCGCGGGCAAAGGGTGTTTAGCTGCGGTAACTTGACGTCGAGGATGCTGGGTCAGGCGTTTCCGGGGGGATGGGCTGGCCCGCCACATACGATGGGGCGGCCCCAAAGGGCCGCCCCATCGGCTCGCATTCTCGTTTCCGCTAGGCGCCAGCCGCGGCTCCGGCGTGGGCGCCGGCGGTGATCATTCGTCAGCAGAGCGATGACGATCTTCAGCCGGTATGCTTCAGCCGAGCGTGCACAGTTGATGGTGCGACCAGAGAGAGGCGCATAAATGGCTACCGCCGACTACGACGCACCCCGCTCGAAGGCATCAGAAGAGGACAGCCCTTGAGGACCTGCGGGCCGGCCTGGACAAACCCCGCACGGATTCCATTGACGCCGATGACAGTGAGATTGCGGCCTCGCTCGAGATGGCCGGCACCGATCAACTCGACGAAGAACTCGTTGTCGCGGTGGTCCCCATCCAATCTGACGAGTTCCGATGCTCGAGGTGTTTCCTGATCCACCACACCAGCCAGCGCGCTACAGCAGGCAAGGACCTCTGCCGAGAGTGCGCCTGATCTTCGACGCGCGAGAGGCAGGCTGCCGACGCACATCGGAACTCACCCCTTGTCCGTCACAGCCGTCCCAGGGTGTTCGCGCTTCCAGGACAAGCTCGCGCAGACGGCTACCATGACAGCCAGAATCGCCGGATTCTCCACGCGCCGGTCCGGCTGGGCATGTCCAGGAGGTTCATCCCGTACCGCCGGCTTCCCCGGGTACAGCCGTGCCGATCCGTGTCCCGTTAGCACGGCTTCAGCCTGCGAGCTGGGGTCACCCGGTGGGGTCGGGGAGGTCTGCCAGCTGACGCAGCAGCGCCAAATGGGCCTTGCTGCGGCCGATGAGTCGCACCACGTCCGCGGCGTTCACCTCGGCCCCGTTTTCGGCCTGCTCGGCGGCCAGCGCCAGCTCTGCCGCGGCAGTGATCAGCTCGGTCGCATATTCGTTGACCTGCCACCAGTGGCCGTCGCTCAGCGCGGTGCTAACGATCTTGTGCGCAATAGTTGACGGTGGCGACTCGTGATCCGATCGCAGATCCTTCTGGATGTCGCGTCGCTGGGCTCGCCGTGTTTTCAGCCATCCGGTGTTCACAGGTATCTCCCGGCATCATCTGCGGCTGGTCCTGGCCGAGGTGGGCCCGGCCTGGGTCGCCGGCCGGGAAGGCCGGCTGCACGCTCGGCGCGGTGGCCGCCGTCGGCGTGCTGCAGGCGCGGGCAGGAGGTTCGCGCTGACGCTGGCTGACCGGGCGGTGATCACCCTCGCGCACCTGCGGACGGGCCTGTCGCATGATGCGCTACAGTAGCGGTGGCATTCGGGGTGGATCGGTCCACCGTCACGCGGGCGATCGGGCAGGTCCGGCCGCTGCTGGCCGGGCGCGGGTTCGCGACCGCGACCGGGGTGCGGCTCCGGACCCTGGCTGACGTGTTCGCCTACGCCGCGGCCGAGGGCGTGACGCTACGGATGGACGCGACCGAAATCAGGGTCCGCCGCCCGCGGGCGGGCCGGGGCGGACGCAAGGCGTTCGTGTCGGGCAAGGCCCGCCAGAACACGATCAAAAGCACCGTGATCAGCGACGGCACCGGTGCGACCCTGTGGTGCGGCACCCACCGCCCCGGCCGGGTCCACGACCACACCGCCGTCCGCATCGAAGGCATCGACGCGCTGCTTGACGCCTACCCCCAGGTAAGAATCCTTGTGGACTCCGGATACCAAGGCCTGGCCAAGAAGCATCCCGGCCAGGTCGAGTCACCCCCGTTGAAGCTGCGTCCAGGGGCCTGGGAGCCCTACCGGATCGCCTACGAGGACAAGCGTAAGCAGCAGTCCAGCCGGCGGATCGCCGTCGAGCACGCCATCGCCGAACTGAAGTGGTGGCGGGTCCTGCAGCGCTTCACCGGACGACGCGAACTCCTCCCGCAAACCGTCGACGCCGTCGCCGCACTGGTTTCCGACCGCACCATCACCTGGTGAAACGCCTAGCGCGGCTCATCACGCGACCTCAACTATTGCGCACAAGATCGTAAGGGCGTGTCTCAATTGGAGGCGGGTGGGCTGAGGCAGGATGTCGTTCCGTGGGCGAGTCGATGATCCGTCTGTGGGCGGCCGGACACGCTGCGGGAGATCGCTGAGCTCGATCCCGCCGGCACCGCGTCGCAGCCAGGGCGGTGGGTGGCGCAGAACTGGCGACTGGGTGGTGCGTGCTGGCGGCGATCGTCTACGTCACCCAGCTAGCCGCGGCTAATGCGGGCTGCCACGCCCGATCCGGGGCCGTTTCCGTCGGCGCGTATCCCCGTCGAGGGAGTCTTTTAACGCTATATCGTTCAAATACACTATATATCGTTAACGTAGATCGCGTTGTTGGTGCCACGTGCATAGAGACGAATCCTGTTGTTGAAGACAGTGGCCGTAAGTCCCGAGAGAGTACGTCCGTTACCTCCGACTTCGAGCCAACTGCCGAAAGGGCCGCCAGTGGATTCATTGCGATAGATCCGGTTGTCTGTACCGACCGCAAACAAATTTAACGTGTTGCCGAATGCTACTGCACACAGCTTGTTCCGAGTCCTTCCGCCACCTTCGACCTCCAACCAGCCAAAGAACGGACCGCCAATCGAGGAGTTCCTATATATCCGACCATCGGTGCCGCACACGAAAAGGTTCAGAACATTATCGAAAACGACGGCGCAAGGCCCGAGGTCGGTCTGGCCGTTAGTCGGGACTCTGCCCCATGAATCGAACGCTCCCCCGCTGGACTTGCACGCGTAAATTTGTTTATTCCTTGTCGCGAACACGTATAGCTGATTAAGAAATACGACGCCACTGACGTCCCAATAAAACTTTTGATCTTGAATCTGCTGCCATTGTCCGAAAGGTCCCCCGCCGGTTTTGTTGTAGTACACTCGGTCATTCGTGCCTCGAATAAATAAATACAGCTCGTTGCTAAATGCCACCGCATTTGGTCCGGTTATGAATTCGACAGCGTCCGAATTGCCAGGTTTATCCAGTTTATCCGGGTCTCCCTGGTCCGCCAATACGGTGCTACCCGCCACTCCGCCGCCTTCTACCTCAAGCCATGAGGTGAAGGGAAAATTGCTTCCCGAAGTATTTCGATAGATACGACGATCGTAGCCAACGACAAACAGTTCCTGATTGCCATTGAAAATGGTTACACTGGGCTCCGTCCTGGTGCGACCCCCGCCGGGAACCTCATGCCAAGCGGGGCCCGTCGGAAGCAGGGGCAGCGCGAGCGCGCCGAGCGTAGCGCCGCCCGCCTGCAAGAGTTGACGGCGGGACAGGTGCATGGTCCATCCTCCTTATGTCAAAACTCCAGCGGTTTTACGTAACCGTTTCCCCGGTTGATTCCGCAGACACAGGACATATCATCCACCTCGCAAAGCGCGGTTGCGGAACCATTTTCTCGTACCAGGCGGGACGACACGTCAGGCCAGGGCGAGGCCCGGTGCCCGTTTTGTGGATCCCGACTACCCCAAACAACGCCGTACTACGGTCTCGGAGCCGTCTTAGAAAACGCGAAGTCGCCCGGGCGGTACCCGCTCACGCCGCGATCCTCGGTCACCACGCCTGCGGAGATCCCATGACCTCCCCCAATTCGGACTATCGAGGCGACGGTTCACCCATCTCCTCTACAGAGGATGGTGTGTGACCACAGTATGGCCCCAGAGACCTTCGCAAGGTCGAGGTTTGCCCGTTTAAGGCCATCTCTCAATTGGACGTGGGCTGGACTGCGGCATGATGTCGTTCCGTGGACGAGTCGATGATCCGTCTGTGGGCGCCGGACACGCTGTGGGAGATCGCTGAGCCATTGATCCCGCCGGCGCCGCGTCGCAGGCAGGGCGGTGGTCGGCGCAGAACTGACGACCGGGCGGTGCTGGCGGCGATCGTCTACGTCACCCAGGCGGGATGTTCCTGGTGGAAGCTGCCCGAGGTCTCCTTCGGGGTCACCCGGGCCACCGCCCATCGGCGCTTCGCCGAGTGGACCGCCGCCGGGTTATGGCTTCGGCTGCACGAGGCGCTGCTCGACCGGCTCGGCGGCGGAGGGCGTATCGACTGGTCACGGGCGGTGGTCGACTCGATCAGTGTCCGAGCCGAAAAGGGGGCGATCTGACCGGGCCAAACCTGGTCGATCGAGGCAAGCCCGGCAGCAAGATCCATGTGATCTGCGAACGGACCGGCGTACCCCTGGCCGTGCTGGCCACCGCGGCGAACGTGCACGACAGCCAGGTCCTGCTACCCATGCTGGACTGCGTGCCCGCGATCCTGACACCGGCCCGCCGCCGACGCTGGCGCCCGGACAAGCTGCATGCCGACAAGGCCTACGACGTGCGCGCCTTGCGCGAAGAGGTACGACGTCGCGGGATCAAGGTCCGCATCGCCCGAAAGGGCGTCGAGTCCTCCAAGCGGCTCGGCCGGCACCGCTGGATCGTCGAGGCGTGCCTGTCCTGGCTGATGCGCTACCGGCGCCTGGTCCGACGCTACGACCGCAAGGGCGAGCACTACGAAGCCTCTGCCGTGATCGCCAGCGCCCTGATCTGCTACCGCCGCCTCACCAAATGAGACACGCCCTTACGATCTTGTGCGCAATAATTGAGGTCACGCGATGAGCTGCTCCGGCCGTTTCACCAGGTGATGGTGTGGTCGGAGACCAGGGCGGCGACGGCGTCGACGGTCTCGGGCAGGAGTTCGCGTCGTCCGGTGAAGCGCTGCAGGACCCGCCACCACTTCAGTTTGGCGATGGCGTGCTCGACCGCGATCCGCTGGCTGGACTGCTGCTTGCGCTTGTTCGCGTAGGCGATTACGTAGGGTTCCCAGGCTCCTGGACGTAGCTTCAACGGCGGTGCCTCGACCTGGCCGGGATGGTTCTTGGCCAGGTCCTGGTATCCGGAGTCCACAAGGACCCTCACCTGCGGGTACGCGTTGAGCAGCGCGTCGATGCCTTCGACGCGGACCGCGGTGTGGTCGTGGACCCGGCCCGGGCGGTGGCTGCCGCACCACAGGGTCGCGCCGGTCTCGTCGCTGACCACCGTGCTTTTGATCGTGTTCTGGCGGGCCTTGCCCGACACGAACGCCTTGCGACCGCCCCGGCCGGCCCGCGGTCGGCGGACCCAATGTTGGCGAAGCCACGGTTGGCGACCTGCATGGAGCAGTGGGTATTGATGTAGCCGGTGATGAACCCTTGCCACAGGTCGCGGTGGGAACCGGTCGGCGCGGCACCGGCACTGCTCAGGCCCGGCGGTGCAGGTGGATGCGGGTGCTCGTCCCCACCGCGGTGGTGTGCACGCGGACCAGGTCGCAGAGCTGGTTCACCAGCAGCAGTCCTCGGCCTCCGTTTGGGGCGTGTGCCGGTACCGGGATCCGCCCGGTGAGGGGATCGCTGAGGTGTCCGCTGTCGGTCAGTTGGCAGATGAGGTGGTCGCCGTGAACCCAGAGGGCGAGTTCGCCGGTGCCGCCGCCGTACTTGATGGCATTGGTGGCCAGTTCGCTGACCGCGATGGTGAGGTCGGTGATCCGCTCGGTTGTCAGCCCGGCCCGGTGGGCGTGCCCGGCGACGAAGCGGCGCACGGCCGCCAGGGTGTAAAGGTCGACGGTGATGGTCGCCGCGTCGGCCGGGGGGTCGGGCAGTGGCAGGTTGAAGCCGGCCGCGACCGCGACCGGATCGTCGTAGTGGACGCTGTCGAAGCGGCGGGTGGCGTCGAGCATGACCGGGTGTGTCTTGTATGCGTCGGCGATCCACGCCGGGTCCAGCAGTTCGGTGTTGTAGGGGCACAGGATCGTGGCCGGCCGGCCGTTGAACGCGGCGTTGATGAGAGCTTCATGCTGGGCGCAGGCGGGATACTCGTCTTCGCTGCGCCCGGCCCAGATGGGTTCGCCGATCAGGCGCACTCGCCGTCCGGGGTGGGCGTTGGCGAAGGCGAGCAGGACAGTGGGAATGATCCGGCCCGGGTTGCGGCCGGCGACGGTCATGTCCTTCAGCAGGACCTGCTCGGCGTCGGCGCCGAGAGCGTCTGCGATCAGTCGCAGGTTCGCGCCGGGCACGGCCACCGCGACCGGTTCTCCGGCGGCCAGGCCGTCACGGATGAAGGGCACGGTCCCGGCCAGGTACTCCTCGTCGCTGCGGTAGAGCAGCGCCGGGTGGACGAACTCTTGCACGGAAACGGTACTCATGCGACCACCTCCGTCCCTGTTCTGCTCGTACCGGGCTTGGCGTGGGTCAGCCGTATCTTACTCAGCTGCGTGAGGCCCAGCCGGTCGAGAACAGTCTCCACCGCAGGCTGGGCTCCGGCGAGGTGTACACCGGCCGGTGCCCGCAGGGCGAGCTGGCCGAGCAGCGTAGCGGTGGCGGCGTCGGCGAACCACAGGCCCGCGATGTCGATCAGGATCGGGGCGGCGGGGTCGGGCTGTCGGTCCAGCACGGCGTCCAGCGCCGCTGCGAGCGCCTGCTGGTTGCTGAGGTCTGCCTCGCCGGTCAGCCGCAGCCCGTAAGGATGCCTTGTGCGGCGGATGCGCAGCAGCGGCGACCAGCCGGCCTCGGCGCTGCTGCCGGTCGACGCCGGGTGCGCGTGCGTCACCTGGCGCTGAGCTTCCACCCCAGGACCGGACACCGGGGTTCTCACGCTGCGAGGGCGTGGTCGTGACGATACCCGAGGCGGACCTCGGTGGGTGTGCGGTATCCGAGGGTGGAATGTAGACGGTTGGCGTTGTA
>NZ_VIQO01000031.1 GCF_007483665.1 Catellatospora sichuanensis | reverse complement strand
GGCGACAGCCGCCGGGCGTGCCGCGGCCGCCGCGACGCGAGCGGGGGAGGCCGCAGCCAACGCCCGCGGTATGGCGGCGCGCGCGGCCGTGTTCGCCAACGAGGCGGGACCGGCGCGCCAGGCCGCACAGGAGGCCAGCCTCAGCGCGCAGCAGGCGCGGGAGTTTGCAGCGAAAGCCGACCTGGCCGGTAAAGCGGTCACGGCCAGCAACAACGCCATAGCGGCAGCCGAGCAGGCGGCAACGTTCGCTTTGGCGGCGGCCGAGGCCAACGCGGAGGCGGTCGGTCACGCCAATGCCGCCGGCGCGGATGCCGCCGAGGCCGTGGCAGCGGCACAGCGTGCCCGCGCCAACGCGCTGCGGGCGCTGCGGGCGACGCAAGCGGCCAGGCAGTACCTGCAGGTGGCGATCGAGGCCACGTTCGCCGCACGGGACGCGGCCCTGCGGGCAGCCGTCAACGCCGATGCCGCCGCGCAGGCGGCCATCGAAGCGGCCGACCACGCCGGCGAGGCCGCACAGGCGGCATCGCGGGCGACCGAGCACGCCAACGCCGCGACGGTGGCGGCGCAGGCCGCGGTCGACACGGCGGCCCTGGCCGCCGGTGTGTTCCAAGCGGCCCGGGTGGCCGACGCCGAGCGCCTGGCCGTGGTACGTGACCAGGGCATCGAGGCGGCGCAGGCTGCCAGCACGCAGTATGAGGCCTACAAGCGCCAGGCGGACTGGGACCTGGAGCAGACCGCCAAGCGTGATGCCGAAACCAACCAGCTGCTCGCGTTGGCGCAGAATCCGGCCACCGAGCACGCGCAGGCGGTGGCCGCCGCGCGGCGGGTCGCGCTGACGCTGGCTCAGGGGCCGGGCGCGTGGACGCAGGAGGCGGCGCAGACCGCGCTGGCCGGTGACGACCTCGCGGTGCTGGCGTTCGCGCGGACCGGTGCCGCCGCGGCCGCGGCGCGCGACGACCGGCTCGCCGTGATGAACCTGGCGGTCACGGACAACACGGCGCTGGCGACCGCGGCGAAGACGGCCTTGGCCGGCAGCGACGCCACCATGCGCCAGTTCCTGCGTACGCAGAACTATCCGGGTCGGTACACGCAGGACCGGTTGAAGGTCAACCAGATCTTGGCCGCCGCCAACACCGCCGGTGACGTGGTGCTGGCGCAGGCGGCGCAAGCGGCGCTGAATGCCGAGACGCTGCAGGCCCTGCGCGACTTCCTCGACAGCGGCCGGCACACCGCCGCCGCGATCGGCGAGCGGGTGATGGTCAACCAGGTCGCCGCCGCGGGCGGTCCCGAGGTCAAGGCCGCGGCGCAGATGGCGCTCGACGGTCCGGCGCCGGCGCTGCGGGAGTTCCTCAGCACCGGCCAGTACACCGCCGCCGAGCGGGACTACGAGGGTGCGATCCACCTCGCGGTCGTGGGCGGGATGCTCGAGAAGATCAACCAGGTCGCTGAGACCGCGGTGCAGAACTCGCTGCTGGCCCATGCGGTCGCCGCGCAGGCCCGCAACGACGCCGCGCAGGCCGCGGACTACGCCGATCAGGCGGCGGAGTCGGCGAACAAGGCCGCCGCATACGCGATCAAGGCGACTGCGTATGCGGCCGAGGCTGCGCAGTCGGTGGACAAGGCCACTGCGGCGTTCAACACGGCCAGGGCCGCAGCCTCCCGCGCCAGCACGTCGGCCCGCAGCGCCATCCGGTCCGCGGGCTGGGCCGTCCTGTCCCACCAGGCCGCCGTCAAGTCCGCCAACGACGCCGGCAGAGCCGCCGCAGAAGCCGAGAAACTGGCGATCCTCGCCGGCGCGGACGCCGCGGCAGCCCGCGCGGCAGCGCAGGCGGCATACGACGACTACGTGTACGCACGCGGCATCGAGATCGTCAACTGCAACCGCGAGTACACCTCGGAACTGGCCACGAACTGGGAGAGGTTCTTCGACCCGGCCGGCAACGCGCACCGCGACTGCGTCGAAAACCTCATCGGCTCACCCGAGGACCTGGCCAATCGCGCCTACGCCAACGCCGCGTTCTGCGCCTACTTCCCTGAAGGCAGCCAGCAGTACCAGAACTGCCTGCACTCGACGCTGGATCCCGCGTTCCGCATGCTCCAGCCCCTGGTCCCCGTCGTCGAGTTCGCCAAGACGGCGACGGCGATCCTCCTGCCCGTCGGGATCGGTTTCGCCGGACTGTGCCTGGCCACCGTCGCCTGCGGCGCCGCCGCCGGGGCGCTGCTCACCCTCTTCGAAGTCGGCTCCAACGTCATCAAACTGATCAACGGAGATCAGACACTCGGCCAGACCCTGCTCAACCTCGGCCAGGTGGCCCTCGAATCCCTGATCTTGTTCGGGATCGGCAAGGCGCTCAGCGCCGGATTCCGCAGCCTCAAAGCGCTCTACATCGCCGCGCAGAACGCCAAGCGGGCACAGGCGCAGATGGAGGTGGCCAACCTCGGCCGGCTGCAACAGCTGACCATCGCCTGGCTGCAGAGCTGCACCAACAGCTTCACCCCCGGCACACCGGTGCTGCTCGCCGATGGCAGCACCAAGGCCATCGAGGACGTCCGGGTCGGCGACCGCGTACTGGCCACGGACCCGCAGACCGACGTGACGCAGCCGCGACCGGTCATCGACACTCTCACCGGCGCGGGACACAAGCGCCTCGTCGAGATCACCGTCGCCGACCCCGGTGACGGCAGCCAGGGCTCGATCACCGCGACCGACAACCACCCGTTCTGGGTCCCGGACCTCAGGCAGTGGGTCGCCGCGGGCGAGCTGCACGCCGGCCAGTGGCTGCGTACCAGCTCGGGCACGTGGGCGCAGGTCAGCGCCGTCGAGGCGCGGACCGAGCGGGCCAGGGTCCACAACCTCACCGTCGCCGACGATCACACGTACTACGTCAAGGCGGGCTCCTCGCCCGTCCTGGTGCACAACACGACCTGTCCGACGTTCGTCATAACGGCGCTGACCTCGCTGCTGTCCAAGCGTGCGACCACCGGTCACCTCTTCAAGCCCGACGGCACCCGCGTCGGGCCGGAGATCTCCAGCGGCGACAACGATCCGGCCCGGCTCGCCATCGAGGAGTACCTGCGGGGCAGGCCCGGCTGGCCGAGCAACGGCGGATTCTGGTCGGCTGGGCACGCCGACACCAAGTTCGCCTGGTGGGCGCGGAACAATGTGGCGTACGACCCCGACACGCCGGTCGAGTTCGTCCTGGTGATCAACAATCCGGCCGGGCCGTGCCCGGGGACCTACAACTGTCCGGCTGCCATGGCGCAGATCCTGCCGGTGGGCTGGACGATGAAGATCTGGTGGCCGGGCACGACGGTTCCCAAGACCGTCATCGGAGCCGGCCCGCCGCCGCTGCCGTGAACTTCCGTGGAGCCGCAGTGACACTCAATGTTTGGATCCGCCGAAACTGGCATCACGCGGACACCTGGCCGCAGATGCAGGCCCTCATCAGCGAGGTGATGCACAACCTGAGGCCCGAAGGCGTCATCGACATCGGCGGGGTCGGCTACCCGACCGCAGGCGAGACCGCGCACTTCGCGTTCTCGGACAGGCGGCTGCTCGACGACGCCGACTGGCCCGCCAGTGACCTCTGCGTAGCCGTCAACACCGTGACGGGCTACGGCGGGCTCATCTGGCAGGCGGTCAGCACCGACCCCGAAAGCGGCGACATCGACCACCAGGTCTGGTTCTCGAGCAATCCCGAACCGCCGCCCTTCGATCCACGGGTGGTCGCCGACCCGCACATGCCCACGTTCCACCGTCCGAGCAACGTACTTCCCGCCGCGCTGATCCGGGCCGCCCTGGAGCAGTACTGCAGGACCGGCACCGGCGACCGCCCGACCTGCGTCGACTGGGTCCGTGCCGGGCACGGGCAGCGCCTGGACGATGGACCCTAGGGGGTAGCGAAACCTCATCGCGGATGTGCCGGCCTGGTGCGTCCGGTCGGCGGCCGTACCGCTACCGGACGCACCAGGCTTTTCGCGGCCCTGCCACCGGGCTGAGCCGTACGCGCAGCTCGCGGCCGCCCCGCCCCGCCGGCCGGGAGTCAGGCACCGGCGGTGGCGGTCAGCGCGTCGCCGAGCGGGGTCCGCCGGTAGAGCACCGACCGGCCGGAGCGGGCACGGTCGACCAGGCCCGCACGCAGCAGCACCGCCAGATGGTCTCCCACCGCGCCGGCAGCCAGGCCGAGCGAGCGCGCGAGCTGCGTCGTGCTGGCCGGATCGGCGAGCGCCTCCAGCAGCCGCGCCCGCGCCCTGCCGACCAGCGCGGCCAGGGCCTCGGCCGGTGGCGGGTCCGGCTCCCACAGCGCCGCCACGCCACGCGCAGCGTAGATGATCGAGGGATGCCAGGGCTGCTCGCTGTGGGCGGCCACGCCCGGCCAGATGAACACCGACGGCACCAGCAGCAGGCCCCGGCCCGCCACGTCGACGCGGGCGTCGAGCAGCTGCGGGATCTCGATGCCGCCCTCGTGCCAGCGCACCCGCGGCAGGCCGTCGAACGCGGCTGCCCAGCCGGACCGGCCGAGGTCGGCTGAGCGGCGCATTACATCGCGTTCGCAGATCACCCGCAGCCGCAGCCAGTCGGCGGCCAGCAGGTGATGCCAGGCCCGTTCCAGTACACCGGCGAGCAGGCTGGTGACGTCCGGGTCGTGCAGGACCGCCAGTGCGCCGGGATCGTGGCAGGCCCGCCAGGCGAGGCAGTCCCGGATGTCGCGGCGGGCCAGGGCCAGTGGGGTCGCGCGGACGGTGGCGAGGTCGTCGTCGATGGTCTGCGCCAGGCCTGCCGGGGGAGGGGCCAGGAAACCCGGTCCGCGGCGCAAGGAGTGCAGCGCCACCACGGCCCGCATCGCCGGGTCCGCCGACAGCTGCTCGTACGCCGGTCGCAGCCGCGCCGCCCAGCCGGGTGGCAGGCGCTGCTCGCGTGACAGGCCCGCCAGGATGCGGATGAGGCTGTCGAGCTCGAACAGCGGCGAGATCGCGAACCGGCTGTGCAGCAGGTCGTCGGCGGTGACCTCGAACCGGAGCATGTCCCGACCTTACGTCGCTGCACGAAACATTCGCCGGTCGACGCCCCGGTCCGCAACGCTCGCCCGGTGACGCAGACGAAGCAGGCCACGTACCGGGACGTGCTGGCCGAGCCGGTTTACCGCACCCTGTTCCTGACCCGGACGCTGTCGATCGCGGCCGGGTCGCTGCGGATCCTGGCCCTGTCCGTGCTCGTCTTCGACCGCACCGGCTCGCCCGTACTCACCGCGCTGACGTTCGCGATCGGGTTCGTGCCGCAGGTCGTCGGCGGGACACTGCTCGCCGCGCTCGCCGACCGGCTGCGGCCCAGGCCGCTGATCGTGACCGGATTCCTGCTCGACGCCGCCGCCGCGGCCGCCCTGGCACTGCTGCCGCTGCCGGTCGGCGCGAGCCTGGCACTGCTCGCCGCGGTGGCGGTGTTCGGCCCGGTGTTCAACGGGGCGTCCAACCGGCTGATCGCCGAGCAGCTCACCGGCGACGCGTACGTACTCGGCCGGGCCCTGTCCAGCGTGGCCTCCGGCGGCGCGCAACTGCTCGGGCTCGCGTTCGGCGGCGCGATCGTCGCCGCCCTGTCACCCGGCTGGGCGCTGCTCGCGGCGTCGGCCGGCGGCCTGGTCTCGGCGATCTGGGTGCGGCTGGCGCTGCCCGACTTCGCGGCGCCGCCCGCCGCGACCGGCTCGGCGGTCGGGCAGAGCTGGCAGGTCACCGCCTCGCTGCTGCGGGATCGTCCGGTACGCCGGCTGCTGCTGGTGCAGTGGCTGCCGCCGGCGTTCATCGTCGGGGCCGAGGCGCTGGTGGTGCCGTACGCCGCCGAGCGCGGCCACGGCTCCGCCACGGCGGGCGTGATCCTGGCGTGCGCGCCGCTGGGCATGGTCGCCGGCAACCTCGTCTACAGCCGCCTGCTGCGACCGGCGATGCGCGAACGGCTGGTCGCCGTGATGATCGCCGGGCTCGGCGGGCCGCTGGTGCTGCTGGCGGCCCCGGTGCCGGCGGCCGTGGCCATGGCCGTCATGTTCGCGGCCGGGGCGGCGTTCTGCTACTCGCTGGGTGTGCAGCGCCCGTTCCTGGACGCGTTGGCGCCGCAGGTGCGCGGGCAGGCGTTCGCGCTGCAGTTCACCGGCCTGATGACGTTGCAGGGCGTCGGGCCGGTGCTGCTCGGGGTGCTGGCCGAACGCACCTCGACCAGCACGGCGATGGTCGTCGCCGGAGCCGGGGCGGCGGCCGTCGGCGGCTGGTGGTGGCTCACCCGCGAGCCCACGCCCCCTCTTCCATGATCAAGACCCGGTCCTGTCGTCACGGGCGGCGGTGGCGGACGGGCGACACAGCCTGCCGGACGAAAACCTTTTCGGCAATCCTTCCGTGCAGATGGTGGGTCCGTTCAGATGTTCTGGCCGCTGCCGACCGATACATCGGTGTCGGGAGGAAGCCTGATCCCCTGGACCGAAATGATTTCGGCCGAGATTGGCACTGATTTTCTTCCGCCGGGTCCGCACACCCCTGACCACGCAACACTGCGCACGCGGACCCCACCGAAGCGCGATTGATCGATGATGGTGTATTGCCAACGGGTGTGTCGGTGGGTTTAATCGCTGGCGGGTAGGCGATCGTTCACACCTCGAAGGATGTGACCATGCAAAAGCCCGGACGTGTCCGCGCTCTCGCCTGCACCCTCGCCACGGCAGCCGCCTCGTTCGCCGTCGTCGTGTTGGCCGGAGCCCAACCCGCCCAAGCCGCCACGACCTTCACCTCGACCGCGGTGAACCAGAACGGCGGCAACTGCGCGACCCTGCCCAACAACAGCACCGCCAACGGAACCCAGCTCACCCAGTCGGCCTGCAACGGAGCAGGCAGCCAGAACTTCACGTTCACCCCGGTGAGCGGGACCACCGACCAGTTCGCGGTCGCGACCGCGGCCGCCGGCAGATGCGTGGACGTCAACGGGGCCTCCACAGCCGACAACGCCACGATCATCCAGTGGACGTGTCACAGCGGCACCAACCAGCGGATCCGCCTGGTGCCCGTCGGCATCGCCGGCACCGACAAGACGTTCAACCTGCAAACCGTGCACTCGGGCAAGTGCCTCGTACCCTCGGCCGGATCGGCGAGCGCCGGCGTCGGCCTCGTCCAACTGCCGTGCAGCTCCGCGACCTCGCGCGTATGGCGGCTGCCCAACCACACCAACGGCGGCGGCAACCCGACCACACCGCCGGAGAAGACCGTCCGCGTGTACTGGCTCAAGCCCTCGGACGTGGCCTACGACCAGCGCTGGCCCGACGGCATCGCCAACGTGATGCGCGAGGCCCAGCGCTACTACCGGCAGGAGCTGGGCAAGACGTTCACGCTGAACACCCAGGTGGTCGAGGTCGTCAACGGCGATCACGTGAAGTCCTGGTACGAGAACACGCCGAACGGCAGCGACCGCTACTGGTGGTCGGTGTTCAACATGCAAGAGGAGCTGCGGCGCAAGCTGTCCCTTCGCGCACCGGACACCCGCTGGATCAACGTCGGCCTCATCAGCGCGGAGGGCCCCGGAGCGGGCGGCGGCGGCGGTGGCGGCTGGGTGATCCTGTGCCAGCACGACGCCGACGGCGCAGCAGGCGTGAACGGTCCCATGAACCGCTGGTACGGCGGGATGGTCCACGAACTCGGCCACGCTTTCGGCCTGCCCGACTCGTCGTCGACCGATGGCACACCCATGTCGGCATCGTTCTACAGCTACCCGAACACCCACTTCAGCCAGGCGCAGAAGACCCAGATCCTCAACGGTCCGTACGGCACGTTCCTGTCGTGACCACCCAAGCGGTCGTGCGGAAGCCGGCAACGGCCGACTTCCGCACGGTCGTTTTCGTCTCTCGCTGAAGCCCGGCAGCTGCGCGTCCTCAGCGGCTTGGACGAAAGCGCGAACCGGCGTGGTTCCACCGGCGCTGCGCCACACCGGCGCGAACCGCATACGTCCGCAGGCGGGTGGCTCTTCGAACTTGATGGGGTCCGAAGGCGCCCGAGGTTGTCGGCGCGGGCACGGACAATCCGGTGGCTGGGCCCGCATCCGGCCGCTATTGTCCGCCGAATGCGACTGGAGAAGATCACCCCGAAGAACTATGAGACGGCTCTTGCGCTGTCTGTGCGCCCCGATCAGGAGGATCTGGTCGCGCCGGTGGTCAAGTCGCTGGCCGAGGCGTACGTCTTCGCTGACCGCGCCTGGCCGAGGCTGATCTTTGACGGCGACCGGCTGGTCGGCTTTGTGATGGCCTTCCTCGACATCCCATGGGGCAGCAATCCCGACGACCTGCGCTCCGGCCTCTGGCGGCTGAACATCGCGGCCGACGCCCAGGGAAACGGCTACGGTCGGTTCGCCGTCGAGGCCGTGTCTGAGGAGATCCGCGTACGCGGCGGCACCCGGGCATACGTCACCTGGGCGCCTCGCGCCGGAGGTCCAGAAGAGTTCTATCTCAAGCTGGGCTTCCAGGCGACCGGCGAGCAGAGCGGTAGCCAGACCGTCGGCGTCCTGGACCTTTGAAGATCCGGATCGAACCGCTGACATTGCATCGATCGCGGCTCGGCCTGTGTCTGCGGCGTTCACGCGAACGCGGCGACGATGTTGTTCCATCAGCCGCAACCGGTCGAGTGCCCATCTGGTTGTGATCCGGGTCACTCTCATGAACTTTCGTCCGCCGGCCACGTCTAGATCACCCGAGATACCCCTCGCGTTGATCTAGGAGAATGATGCGGTCAGTTCGCACGATATCGGCGCTGGCACTGCTGGTGCTGGGCGTCTCGGCGGTGGCCCCGGTCGGGTCGCCGGCCGCGGCGCAATCCCAGGCGCCGAAGCCCGCGACCACACCCCCGGTCGCGTCCAGCCCTCGGACGGTCACTCTGCTCACCGGCGACACCGTCCACGTCAGCACCGTCGACGGGCAGACCGCCGTCAACGTCGTGCCGGGCAAGGGACGGGAACGGATGCCGTTCCTCACCCACAGTGTCGGCCGGCACGTGCGGGTCATCCCCGCCGACGCCGTCGGCCTGCTCAACCGGGGCAAGCTCGACGAGCGGCTGTTCGACATCTCGACACTGATCGGCTTCGGTTACGACGACACCCGGGCCACCCTGCCGCTCATCGTCCAGCACACCGGCACCGCCCCCGCCGGCCTCGCCGGAGCCCGGACCACCCGGGAGCTGTCCGGGGTGAGCGCCGTCGCGCAGAACCGCACGGACGCGGTGTCCTTCTGGAACAGCATCACCTCCGCCATTGGCAGCGAACGGCGGCTGCGGGCCGGGTTCGACAAGATCTGGCTCGACGGGCTGCGCCGGCCGACCCTCGACGTCAGCGTCCCCATGACCGGCGCGCCGCAGGCCTGGCAGGCCGGCTGGACCGGAACGGGCGTGAAGGTCGCCGTGATCGACACCGGCGTCGACCAGGCCCACCCCGACCTGGCCGGCCGGGTCGCCGCCGCGGAGAACTTCACCGCCGAGACCGACGCCCTCGACCGGGTCGGCCACGGCACCCACGTCGCCTCCACCATCGCCGGCAGCGGGGCCGCGTCGCAGGGCCGCTACCAGGGCATGGCACCCGGCGCGACCCTGTACAGCGCCAAGGTCTGCACCGTGGACGGCTGCCCGGAGTCGGCGATCCTGGCCGGCATGACCTGGGCGGCACAGCAGGGCGTCAAGGTCGCCAACATGAGCCTCGGCGGCCCGGACAGCCCGGCGACCGACCCGATCGAGGCGGCCCTGGCTGACCTCACCCACCGCTACGGCATCCTGTTCGTCGTCGCCGCGGGCAACTCCGGCCTGGCCGGCGAATCCACCGTGAACTCGCCCGGCAGCGTGACCGAAGCCCTGACCGTCGGTGCCGTCACCAAGACCGGTGAGCTGGCCGAATTCTCCAGCCGCGGTCCGCGCGCAGGCGACGCCGGCATCAAGCCCGACATCACCGCGCCCGGCGTCGGCATCGTCGCCGCCCGCAGCTCGATCTCCGACATGTGGCCTGACGACGCCAACCCGCAGTACGCGAGCCTGTCCGGGACCTCGATGGCGACCCCGCACGTGGCCGGCGCGGCCGCGATGCTGTTCCAGCAGCACCCGGACTGGGCCCCTGAGCGGATCAAGTCCACGCTGATGGCGGCCGCGCGGCCGAACGCCGCGATCGGCGTCTACGAGCAGGGCGCGGGCTTCCTCGACGTCGCCCGCGCGATCGGGCAGACCGTCACCGCGAGCCCGGTCAGCATCGCGTTCGAGCGGACCACTGCCGCGCAGACGCGCACCGTCACCTACGCCAACAGCGGCTCTGCCGCACTGACCCTGGCCGTGTCCCTCGACGCCAAGGACGCCGACGGCGCCCCGGCACCGGCCGGGCTGTTCAGCCTCAGCGCCTCCTCGGTGACCGTCCCGGCCGGCGGCACCGCCACGGTGACGGTCACCGTGCAGGCCGGCACCGGCCTGCCCGACCGCTACTACGGCGGTGAGGTGACCGCCACCGGTGGCGGCGCGCAGGTGCAGACCCCGGTCGCACTCGACGTCGTCCGCCACCAGCTGAGCCTCACGCTCATCGGACCCGACGGCGGGGCGCCCAAGGCCGACCAGGGCTGGGTGACCGTCCTGATGGACCTGGACCGGCAGACCCTGCTGGTGCTCGACGACCCGACGGCCACCAGCCACCGGGTCCGCGCGGGCCGCTACCTGGTCCAGACGTACATGTTGAGCGGCGACCCGTTCATGCCGGACATCACCTCGCTGGTGCGCCCGACCCTCGACCTGACCAGGGACCAGGCGCTCACCATGGACACCCGCACGGCGAAGCCGATCGCGGTGTCGGTGCCGAACCCGAACGCCACCCTGGTCTTCCCGGACTCCGGCTGGACGATCCGGACCGAGCAGCCGCAGATCTGGGGCAGCAACGACCCGTTCGGCACGCTGATGAACGTCCCGTTCGAGCACGTGCGCACGGCGCAGGCCGGGGGCGGCAAGACGCCCGGCTTCGTCTCCTACGTCCACGGGATCTGGGGCCAGGTCAACCCCGACGGCGGCCTGCACAACAGCCCCTACGTCTACCGGGCCTACTTCTACGAGCCGCAGCAGATGATGACCGGCCTGACCCGCAAGCTGCGCGCGGGCGACTTCGCCACCGTCCGTTCCCAGATCGGCGCGGACGTCGCCGGCGTCCCAGTCGCGCGGACCGCGGTCGCGCACGCGCCCGGCAACTCACCGGTCTACCGCGACGAGCGCAACATCCAGCCGAGTTTCACCTACGACGTGCCGAGCACCATCACCGAGTACTACAACCAGGACAAGCAGACGGTCTGGCAGTCCGTCTCGGCGCAGACGAGGTACACCTACTACCAGTCGGACTGGACCAGCTTCAAGCCCGGACGTACCTACGACGTGAAGTGGGCCAACGCGGTGTCCGGGCCGGTCTTCCCACAGCCGAACTTCGGCCAGCAGTTCGCCACCCGCTACTGGGGCGACCAGATCGGCGGGCCGGGGCCGCTGCACGGCGACGGCACCGGGCACATGGGCTTCCGGCACGTCCGCGGCGGCAGCGCACAGGTGACCCTCTACCGCAACGGCGTCGAGATCGGCGCCGCGAGCGAGGTGCCCTACGCGTGGCAGGTGCCTGCGCAGACCGGTGACTACCGGCTCGCCGCGACGTTCCGCAGCGACCCCGAGTTCACCCTGTCGACCGTGGTCGAAGCAGAGTGGACGTTCAAGTCCGGCCACGTGGCCGACGGCGACCTGGTGAAGCTGCCGATGACCGCGATCCGGTACACCCCGGCCCTCGACATCGACAACCGGGCCCCGGCCGGCCGCCTGCTCTCTATCCCGGTCTCCCTCGACCGCCAGGTCGGGGCGGCACCGGGCCGAACCAAGGACCTGACCGTCGAGGCGTCCTTCGACGACGGCAAGTCCTGGAACAAGCTGCCCGTGCTGCGCTTCGGCGAGAACGCGGTCGCTCTGGCGTACCACCCGACCGGCGCAGGCTTCGTCTCGCTGCGCGCCGCCGCGACCGACACCAGCGGAAACACGGTCAAGCAGACCATCATCCGCGCCTACCGGTACTGAGCACATGACCCGGACGCGGCCTGCGCCGCGTCCGGGTCACCGCAGCCGCGCCAGCCGGTCGCGGATCCGGCGCGCCATCGGCGAGTCCGTACCGTGGAGCTCGGCGAGCGCCTCCCGCCACGCCTGCCCGGCCCGGACCGCATCGCCGCGGCCCGCGTGGAAGTCGCCGACGGCGACCAGCACCTCCGCGGTGTGGTGGGCGGCCCCGGCGCCGCGGAACGTGTCGATCGCCTGCTGCCAGACCGCCAGCGCGTGCGGCAGGTCGTCGATCATCGAGTACGTGTGCGCCAGCCACGCCTGCGTCGTGCCCACCCCGTGCAGGTCGCCGATGGCCTCGAACTGCCGCTGCGCCTGCACGAACATGCCCAGCGCCGCAGCGTGCCGGCCGAGCCAGCCCTGCGCCCGCGCCATGGCCAGCAGCGCGGTCGTCGCGCCCCGCACATTGCCCTCGGCGTGGAACAACGTCCGCGCGGCCTCGGCATGGCGCATCGCCTCGCCGTAGCACCGCTGGTCCAGCCGGATCTCGGCGATGTTGTTCTCCACATGACCCTGCTCGGTGCGCAGCCCGAGCCGGTCGAAGATCGCCCCAGCCTGCTGCAGGTGCGACAAGCCGCCGTCCAGATCGGCCAGGAAGTAGCAGGCGCCGGCAAAGCTGCGGTGTAGCAGCGCCCGGGCGGCCGGATCGTCCCCGGTCGCGGCCAGACCGGCGCCCACCACCGCCGCCCACTGCCGGAACTGCGCCGTGTCCTGGAAGAAGTTCTGCATGGCCAGCGCGATGCGCCACGCCGCACGAGGCCGGCCACGTCCCTGCGCCCGCGCGACGACGTCGGTCAGCACCCGCTGCTCGGCCGCGAACCAGGCCATCGCATCGTCGCGGCCGGTGAATTCGCGCCCGATCACCCCGCGTCCAGACGGCTCCGGCTCCGGCAGCGGCACCTGCGGCAGCAGAAGCAGGTGCGCCGCGTACGCACTCAGCTCGTAAAAGTCGTAGACCCGCTCGACGGCGGCGTCACGCTCGGCCGCGGCGTCAAGATCCTCCCCGAGTTCGGTCGCATACGCGCGCAGCAGATCATGCATCCGCCACCGGCCCTCACCGGGCCGCACCAGCATCTGCGCCCCGAGCTCGGCGAGCAGCCCACGGGCGGAGCGCGCCGGCACACCGGCCAGCGCGGCCGCCGCTTGCGTGCTCAGCTCCCCGGCAGGGTGCAGCGGCAGCAACCGGAACAGCCGGGCAGCCTCGGGCGTCAGCGCCCGATACGACCAGGAGAAGATCGCCTCCAGATCGGCGTGCGCATCCCCGAACCCGGCCAGCCGGCCGTCGGCCGCAGCCAGCTCACCGACGACCGCAGGCAGGCTCAGCCCGGGCCGGCCCACGCTACGGGTCGCGACCAGCGCCAAAGCCAGCGGCAGCCGACCACACCGCGCGATGATCTCACCGACGGCAGCCGGGTCCGCGGCCACCACGTCACCGAGCCGGCGGGCGAGCAGCTCGCGGGCCTCGGCGTCGGTCAGCAGGTCAAGATGCAGTGGATGCGCGCCGGCCGAACCGGCCACACCGGTGATCCGGCGGCGACTGGTCGCGATGACCAGACTGCCGCCCGTACCCGGCAGCAGATGCCGGATCTGGTCCCAGTCCCGGCAGTTGTCGAGCAGGATCAGCATCCGCCGCTCCGCCAGGATGCTGCGATACAGGCCGGCCTGGGCATGCAACTCGGCCGGGATGGCGGCCGGCGCCACCCCCAGCGACCACAGGAAACCGCGCAGCGCCTCCGCGGGCGTCATCACCGCATTGCCGGAGTCGAAACCGCGCAGGTCCGCGTGCAACTGCCCATCGGGATAGCGGGCGGCCAGCCGATGAGACAGATGCACCGCCAGGGTGGTCTTGCCGACGCCGGGCATCCCGTCGATGACCAGCGCGGTGGTCCGCTGGTCGCCGGCCAGCAGCGCCTGCGCGGCGGCCATGACATCAGCGCGGCCGGTGAAGTACGGATGGTCGGCCGGTAGCTGCGCCGGCGGCTCGGCCCCGGCCGGCACCGGCGCGTCATGGTCGAGCAGGCTGTCCCGGGCCGCACGCAGCACGGCGCCCGGCTGGATGCCCAGCTCGTCGGAGAGCCGGTGCTCGATGTCGGCATACGCCGCCAGCGCCTCGGCCCGCCTGCCGTCCGCGGCGAGCGCCCGCAGCAACCGCGCCTGCAGCGCCTCGTCCAGCGGCTCGTACTCGGCGGCCAGCCGGATCGCCGGCAGCACCACATGCACGCACCCGGCCCGCAACGCGGCATCGGTCGCCGCCCGCACGGCCGCGAACCGCTCGCCGTCGACGGCGACGAACTCCGGGTGGGTCCGGCCGCCGGCATGCAAACCCGAGGCACACCGGTCGCGCCACAACGCCAGCGCCTGCCGGTAGAGCTCGACGGCCCGCTCACCGGAGCAGGCACCGGCGTCGGCGACCAGGCCCCGGAAACGCAGCAGGTCGAGCGACTCCTGCTCGACCCGCAGCCGGTATTGGCCGCCGTCGCGGATCAGCACCGAGCCCGCTGCCCGCGTCGGCAGGCCAGGTTCGAAGCGCCGCCGCAGCGTCCCGATGTGCCGGTGCACGACGTTGACCGCGCTCGGCGGGGGATCGGACTCCCACAGCAAGTCGACGAACTCGGCGACGCTGACCGCGGCGCCGGCACGGGCCAGCAGCAACGCGATGATCAGCCGCTGCTGCCGGGTGCCGAGGTCGATCTCGGACCGGCCGCGCCAGGCCCGCACCGGGCCGAGGACGGCGAAAGAGAGCGGGCTGGTCATCCTGGTGCGATCCACGTGGGGCTGGGTGTCACGATCGCCGTAGCCTGGCAGTGCCCGTACGACGTGAGCAGCGGGCCTGGCGGCCCTGTGAACTTGACCGCAGCGTCGGAACCGCAGCCCGGCGGAATGCGTCTCAGGCCGCCTTGAGGCTCGTGCGCAGCGCACACAGCGCATAGTGGGTCCGGGACTTCACCGTGCCGACCGGCATTCCCAGCCGACCCGCGACCTCCTTCGGCGACCGCCCGACCAGGTACACCTCACAGAGCAGTCGGCGCTGCGCCGGACTCAACCGGCCGAGCGCCTGCCGCATGGCGTACGACGCCAACGCGGTGCCGGTAGTGTCGTCACCGGCGGGAATCCAGGTCATGTCGACGAGATGAACCTCGGCCGGGCGGTTGCCCCGCAGCCTGACATTGTCGATGACCAGCCGCCGCGCGACGGTGAGCAGCCACCTGCGGGCGGCATCGGCCTCCGCCGGCACCGACTCGAGATGCCGCCAGGCCCGCAGCATCGTCTCCTGGAGCAGGTCCTCGGCAGTCTGCCGCTGGCCGTGCGTCAGCACCAGCAGCAGACGCAGCACGGCACGGGCGTGGTCCGCATGCAGCGTGGTCAGGCGCTCGGCCGCAGTGGCCGCAGGTTGTGCAGGTGCCGACAGCACGGTATTCCTCCCACAGGCAGGAACAACGGGTGAATGAGGCACGAGCCTAGGGATGATCGATGCGATTGGACTGACGTACAAGTGCTGATTCAGTGCCGTCACCGTCCGCAGTCGCTCACGGATGCGGCGTAATGAACCGAGCGGGCCCGACGCCGCCCCTTCCGCATTCGACAGGATCACGGCCGGTGCGTCCCGGCCCAGCCGCGCGGCGGTGTCCAGGTCGCCGGCACCACGGCCGCACGGCATCGCGACCGGCGCCAGACCCGGCGTCGCCGGTTGGTGTCCCTGCTACCTGGTCGGCTGATGGAACTGCAGGCAGCGCGACCGCGCCGCCGCGCGCTCGGACGGGCTGTCGGTCTCCTCGCCGAGCTCCGTGGCATACGCCAGCAGCAGGTCGTGGGTGCGGTAGCGGCCCGGCAGGTCCTCGCTGATCAAGTGTGCGCGGCTCAGCTCGCCGATCAGCGCCCGCCCGCTGCGCAGCGTGACGCCGGCCAGGGCCGCCGCACCGGCGACCGAGATGTCGGGGCCGGGATGGATCGGCAGTAGCCGGAACAGCCGGGCGGCAGGGGCGGACAGTATCCGGTAGGACCAGGAGAAGACGGCACGCAGGCCCGTCTGCGGGTCGTCGCCGTCGAATCCGTCCAGGCTGCCCTGTGTTCGGGCCAGCTCGGCGGCGATCTGCGCGAGCGGTGTGCGCGGCAGACTCACCGCGCGGGCGGCCACCACGGCCAACGCGAGCGGCAGCCGCCCGCAGCCGGCGACGACGGCGTCGACCGCGGCCGGGTCCGCCGCGACGCGGCCCGCGCCGAGCATTGCCGGCAGCACCGCCCGGGCCTCGCCGACGCTCGGCAGGCCGACCGGCAACGGGTGGGCGCCGGCCGTGGTCAGCAGGGTGCTCAGTCGGCTGCGGCTGGTGACGATCACCAGGCAGCCAGGGCTGCCCGGCAGCAGGTGCCGGACCTGCTCGGCGTCGCGGCAGTTGTCGAGCACGACCAGCACGCGCCGGCCCGCGAGCCTGCTGCGGTACATGCCCGCCTGGGCGTGCAGTTCGGCGGGAACGCCGTGTTGGGGCACCCCGAGCGAGCCGAGGAAGCCGCGCAGCGCCTCGGCCGGGCTCATCGCCGGCTCCCGCCCGTCGTATCCGCGAAGGTCGACATACAGCTGCCCATCCGGGTAGCCGGCAGCGAACTCGTGGGCGAGGCGGACGGCCAGGGCGGTCTTGCCGGTCCCGGGCATGCCGTCGATCGCGAGCACCGAGGGCCCGTCCGAGCGCGCGACCGCCGCGCGGGCCTCGGCGATGAGATCGTCACGGCCGCTGAAGGACGGCAGGTCCGGCGGCAGCTGCGCGGGCCGGGGGAGCAGCGACGGCGACTCGGCATGCGCTGGCGGGGTGCGTTGGTGCAGCAGCCGGTCGTACGCCTCCCGCAGTTCCTCGCCCGGGTCGACGCCCAACTCGTCGGCCAGCCTGCGCCGCACCTCCCGGTACATCTCGACGGCTTCGGCCTGCCGGCCGTCGGCGGCCAGCGTCAGCAGCAACCGGCTCTGCAGCGACTCGTCGAGCGGGTGCTGTTCGGCGGCCTGCCGCAATGGCGCCAGCACGGTGCTCAGCCGACCACAGCGCTCGGCGGCGTCGGCGGCCTCGCGCACGGCCTGAGCACGTTCGGCCTCAACGGCCAGGAACGCAGAATGCCGGCGGGAGGCCGGCTCCAGGCCCGCGGCGCACCTGCCGCGCCACAGCCGCAGCCCGTCGAGCAGATGCCGCAGCGCCGACTCCGGGTCGCCGTCCTGCAGGCTCCGGCCGGCCAGTTGGCTCAGTGATCGGAACTTCAGCAGGTCAAGGGACTGTTCGTCGGCGCGTAGCCGATAGCTCGACAGCTCCCGGACGATGTGCCGGCCCCCCGACCGTGTCGGCAGGCCGGGTTCGAGCAGCCGCCGCAACTCCCCGACGTGCCGGTGTACGACGTTTGCGGAGCTGGCCGGGGCCTGCTCGTCCCAGAGTAGGTCGACCAGCTCGTTCAGGGAGACCGGTGAACCGGCACGGGCCAGCAGCAACGCGAGCACCATGCGCTGCTGGCGGGCGCCTAGCTGCAGCTCGGAGCCAGCGCGTACGACCCGGATCGAGCCGAGCACCGAGAACCCGATCATCTCGCCCGTCTCCGCTCGCACACCGGCAACGGTAACCGGACGATCCGCAACCCGGTGTCGGCGGCCGAAGCCCGGGTGCTGCGCCTGGGCGACACGACCATCGACCCCGAGCTGGAAATGCGCGTTCAGCGGACTGGCGTCGCGGCGTAGAAGGCTCGGCGAAACCCTTCGCGATGCCTTGGGCCCCTCACGCCTCGCGCAGACCAGTGCCGCAGCCGCCCACAGGGCCTCGTAGATGTGGATGGGTCGAGTGCCGATCAGTGACCTTGAACTCCCGCCCACCGAATCTGCAGAAGCGGCTACACCAGCGCAGGGCCCGTACTCGGCATCAGCCAGCTGTCGGGTCCCGCATTGCGGTAGAAGGCGAGCTGCTCAAAACACAGGTACCAATCATCGATCTCGTTTACGCTCGGCAGTTCGTCGAACGTTCCGAGGCCGTTCGGCTCGAGTGGCGACAGCGTTCGTAGGGCGTGGAAGATTTCTCGCCCCGAGAGGATCTGCGAAACGTGGACGGTGGGTTCAAGTCCGCCGAGGGTTAAGGCCGCAATGGCCTCAACGGCTTCGTCGCTGGAGCCAGCCAACAGGAGGTGGAGCGTACGCCGGCGGACGTCCGCAGTCTGGGGCGTCATGCTCAGCAAGCTGACCAACTGTAGGTGCGCGGCACCGTCAAAAGCATCGGGATCGGCGGTCGCCGCTGCGTAGTAGGCGATTTCCGTGAGCCGGTAGCGCTCGGCGATGTCCTGAACTGCTCGGGCGATTTCGGGACGAGATTCGAAGGCGAGATGTGTCGCGGCGACGCGCCGGATGAGCGACGAAGGCTCGCGAACGATGAGGTCGACGATCTCGGTGTCCATCCGCGCGCGAGCGGCGCACAATACGCCCGCGTATCGCACATGCGGGTCGGGATCTGCGAGCATGGCAGACACCGACCGATGGCTGACCCGAGGGAGTCGCTGCACCGCTGCCTGCGCGGTGAGGTGCAGTCGCTGCAGGGAGTCGGTGGGCCCTCTCAACAATCTGCGGGAACCTATCAGAAGATCGCCCGAGACATCGAGTAATGCGATAGCTACAACGACGAACGCCACGGCGATCAGGCTGACCGTGGTCGCTGCAATAAGGTTTGCAAAACTAGTGCCGTACGAGCTGTAGGAACTTGAGGAGTTGCTAAACAGTGCGGTGCCGACCGCTATCACCGAGATGCCTGAAATCGGGATGGCCAGTCGTTGGGTCGGCGTGCCCGCGGCGCGTCGATAACGGGTGTACCACGGGATCGACAATACGCTTACCAAACCGACGCCGATCAGCACGGTTCCGATCACGAAGGCACCTTGTCGATTCACGAGTGTCAGAAGCCACGCCACGAGAAGAACGAAGGTTACTGCGAGCCCGCCGAACGTGGCCGTTTGCACGCGGCGGTCTCGGATCGCAGTGTCATGCAGCATCCGCAGCTCGCCGAGCTCTTTTGCTCTACGTAGCTCCCGTTCCACGCGAATCCGCTCCACCAACTGCAGCCGGCGCTCAGCCCACCGGCTGCGGATCGTCCCGCCGCCGTCCGCTCGGACTTGTCCGGCGCTCAACCGGGCGACCTCTCGTCGCAGCTGAGACACCTCTTCGTCGCGGCTCGCGGCCAGCGCCCTGAGCGTTTGCTGAATTTCATGAAGCTGGCTGGTGTCGACAGGCGATGCGGCCATCGTCCGGAGGTTCGCTACCACAGGGCGCAAGATCTCGACCGAAGGTGCCCCGGTGAACACGATGACGTCGTGTGCGACCTGACTCAGACTGGTGAACACATCCGGACTGACGTAACCGACGACCAGGACGACAACGCGCGCCGACCAACGGTTGCGGTGTACGTGCTCGACCAGCGCAAGGCTGTGCAGGGCGTTGGCGACCTCGTCGTCGGAGAAGAGCGCCTCCGTGACGTGAATGAGCAGCCTAGGGGTCCCCTCTGCCTCGACGGCGTAGGCCGCTTTAGCTCTGCCTCTATGCCAGTCCTTGATGAAAGGCACGTTCACATTGAGTAGCAGGTGTTCGACGGCTTGCTCGGCGTCGCCCCTGCCCAGCAGTGCGCGCTTCCCCTCGGCGACGCGCCGGATGGTCGAAGCATCAACGAGATCGCGCTCGAGGGCGGCATCTTCGAACGCCTCAAAGCTGACTTGCAACAGCCTCCGTATGTTGCCTCCGCTCGCCGCCAGCAGCGCCCGGACCGCTTCGAGGGTGAACGGGTGGCAGCCGGCGTTGCCGGTGACCGCGTTTATGTACAGCTCGAGCAACTGGCTGGCGTTGCCTACGGTGAGCAATCCGGTGGCGATGTGGTTCACGCCGATCCGCTGACGCAGATCGACCGGAAGTTGCCCCCACAGCGTCGTGCTGCCGACGAGCACCAGCATGCCGCCGGCCTGTGGAACGGCCTCGACGAGTGAGTGCAGCAGCCCGACGTTCGGCATCCTGAGGTGGTGTTGCTCGTCCAGAAGGAGCCGCTCACACTGATCGAACACCACGACGATGGGCCGCCCGGTCCGAACACACATTTGCACGAGCAGTTGGATTCCATATCGACACATCTCCGGCTCCGTGATCGGGCCGTGTACACCGAGCCGTCTCGCATCGAGTTGGTTGACCGCATTGCCGACCAGCCAGTCATATGCGGCGCCAGCGAGTTGATCATCGAGAAGGAATGTCAGGGCACGTTGAAAGTCCTCACGTCCTCCGGCGACGGTCGAGAGTTCGGCCGCCTGAGCTTCCAGTACTGCTCCGCGTTCGACGAGATAGCCGTCGAGCAGTGCGTAGACAAGATCTGGGTCTCGGCGGAGATCCTGAGCTGAGATCCTGGGGCTGGCTTGTTCGGCAGCGATCGCGGCCAGGAAGCCCAGGCTGAGTTCTCGTAGGTCGGCTCGGCTGAGCTGGCCCATGAGCCGACGGTAGGTGCCTGGAAAATCCTGGTCCTGTGCTTTGACGTAACAGCGCAGCGGCTGAGGCCCGTCCGGGCTCGTGGAGAACTGACTCAGTGCATAGCGGACCGCGTGAGTCTTGCCGGAGCCGTGTTCGCCGTACAAGAAGACGACTTGCCCCCGCGCATCGGGGCTCGCGAACTCGGAAACGTACCTCGTCATCAACGAGTTCAACGCCGTTACCGCGGGCAACGCCAAGGTCGGCACGGTAGCCCGCCAGTCGGTCATCGAGTCGTCGCTGAGCCGTTCCTCCATGCTCGTCGTCCCCCGCGGAGGGAACGGGTTGCGATCCGGGTACGGTGCGGACACGTAATCCCTCTATCTGACCTGTTGCTGGTCGAGTAGCGTCATTGTCGCGATGAGCCATTCCTCGGGCATTCCAAGGTGACGGTTCTCGGGCCACGGTTCATCCACGACGTTCGTGCGAAGCCGGTAGTCGAGCAATCGGGCCAGCTGGTGCAGGACCGCCTTGATCGGCATAGGTTCATTGCGGTATACCCGGTCGAGTCCCGCCCGATCGTAGGGACAATCGTGCGGCGATGCGGCGTTCCAGCGACGTGCTGCGAGCTCGTTGATCTGCGGGGAAGCGAGCGGCCGCAAGTGGACGAGGTGAACGGAGTCGTCGAGGGTCGCAGAGTTGATCTGGTCGGCCATGGTCGTCTGTGAGTGGTCGTAGCTGGAATGGGTGAAAACGATCACGCTGGGCGCACGCTGGAAAACTGCTTGGGCGGACGCGATCAGACCGCCGGTGCGGATGCCTTCGAAAAGCAATCCGAACCCGTGCGGCGTTTTCAACCTGGCCAGATCCCTGGCGATCATGTAAGCGACCGCCTGGAGGCGTTGTTCGTATCGGGAGGTGGCGATGTCCTCAAGTTCGTTGAGTAGGCGCAGCGTACGGTGATCAAGATCCAATGCCGCGAAGTCCACCTCGTTCTGCAACTGGGCGAGCGCGCGACCCAGCGACTCTTGATCATTGTGATTCGCGACCGTAACCCGGCCGGGTAGGAAATGGTCCCCCAGGCCACGCAACTGTTGGTACATATGCAATATGCAGTTGGCGACGGATGTCCTGCCCGTGCGATCGCGGCCGCTGACAACGAAGAACGACGGTCGATCTTGATCGATTGCGGTCTGAATATGCTTCGTGATCGCCTCGATCCGCACGAACCCGTCCAAGCCGAGTAGCTCGCTGAAGTCGTCCGGATCTTCGAATGGGTCAAGTACGCGAGGCTCGAACGGATTCTTGCCGTTCAGGCCGTACAGTGCATACTGCAACGGCTGCTCATTGACCGGCAGCAAGATGAGTCCTTCGCGCAAGTGGTCGGCGGTCTGTGCCTCGAAGTCTTCAGCACCGTTCGATGAACCACCTCCGTCGATCAGGCACTAAGTTCTGGCTGCTTTGGTTTTGGAGCTTCGGCCGATGCGGCGCGTACGGTGTAGCAGTGGAAAAGGCTCGTATCCTCCTTGACTCGCCGGCGCAGGCGCCGGTTCTCGGCTTCGACCAGACTGCAATCGCACTCGCCACGCTGATTGAGCAGAGCGAACCGCGATTTGCGGTCGGCATCTTCGGCGGTTGGGGATCTGGCAAGACGACGCTGATGGACGCGATCGGGCGTGAGCTGAATCGCGAAGACACACTCAAAGTCGCGTTCAACGCTTGGCGTTACGAACGGGAGCATCACCTGATCGTGCCGCTGTTGGACACGATCCGAGGTGAGCTGGTCGAGTATGCGGCTGGCCGCCCGGCCGATACCCGCGAGAAGGTCGTTGCCGTCGCATCGAAGGTCGGTCGGGTCGTGCGTGCGCTCTCCATGGGAATGTCCGCGGAGGTCTCCGTCGGTGTGGCAAAAGTGGTGTTCGACGCGGCCAAGTTCGCCGAAGCGGTGAAGGACGCACCGCCGACGGAACCGCAATCGCTGTACTACGCATGCTTCGAGCAGCTCAAGGAGGCGTTCCAAGAGCTGCGGTGTGCCGGCGTCGAACGTGTCGTGGTGTTCGTTGACGATCTGGACCGGTGTCTACCCGGCAACGCGCTGGCGGTCATCGAATCCATGAAGCTCTTCTTCGATCTGATCGGTTTCGTCTTCGTCGTGGGTATCGACCGGGTGGTGCTGGAGCAGGCGGTCCGCGAAAGGGTCTCAGGCCAGATCCGCGGTTCCGGAGAGCCATTGCCGGCGATGGTCAACCGGCGCACCAGACTGGCAGAGCGGGAGTACATAAAGAAGATCTTCCAGGTGCCATACGAGGTCCCACCGATGGCGGCCGAGCAGCTTGACGAACTGCTTGAGTCGATCTCCCGCACCGGGCAGCTCGAGGGCGAACAGCTCGACGACCTCCGCAGTAGGGTACGGCCATACCTGAGCCACATAGCCGTTGAGGGGCAGGTCAATCCCCGCGAGGTGAAACGGTTCATCAACGCTTACACGCTGCAGATGCTTGTGCGCCCCCACCTCCAGGCGGCCACCGTGCTGGCTGTGCAGACGCTGGTGTTCCGTGATGACTGGACGCTTTACGAGATCCTCCGTGCGGAAACCGATGCCGTAGCGGAGGCGATCCGGCGCTACCGGGACGCTGACAGCTCCGCCCTGCTCGACCTGTGGCCCGAGATCGGCACGCTGCCCGCGGACATGGCGAGATTCCTGCGCTCGCCCGAGGCGAGACCCTTGCAACAACCGAACCTGCGTTCCTACCTGACCAGCGTCGAAGCGACGGTGCAAAAGGAACGCTGGGCGGCCGAGGCATATGGACTTGTTGCGCAACTACGCCGCGGCATGCGCGAACTGGTGAGTTCGCTGCAGCAAGGAGTGGGGGCCAACAACCTGGATGAGATAAGCCGTGACCTGGCGACACTGGTCGCGGCACTCCGCGCGTCGGTCCCGAAAGTAGATGACGGTGACCGGCTTGGGGAGAGACTGACGGCGTTTACTGACCAGATCCGCCGCCTGCACGGCGCCATGAACGCGGACGCGACGGGGAGCTGGGCGACCCAGGCTGAGTCAACGCTCTCCGACATCCAACTCGAGCTCCGCCTGCTTCGCAGCAGCTCCTTCAGCATGACGGATCCAGGCTAATGCGGCAGTCACGTTAGACTGCTGAGCTGCTGTAACTCGCGTCGGCGGTAGTGGCTGGTTCGTGCGAGGGCTTGGTGTCGACGTCGCCAATAAGACCAGCGCAGCAGGTGGGTGATGTCGGGCGGCCTGTGGTGTAGTGAGGCGACCAGGCGCCTGGTCTCGGCGAGGCCCTCTCGCCAGGTCGAGTCAAAGTCGGTTGTTCCAGATGCCCCGTAAGGGGCCGCACCGGCGATACGTTGTCCGGCGTCGATGCACAATGCAAAGCGGCTTCTCGCCGTCCAATGAGTCTCTTGACCGCTGCCGTGAGCGAACGCTACGGTCCCCGGCGGGATGGCGTGTCCGCCATCCGTTTCACAACGGGGAGCTTTGCCATGGCGTGGAAAAGACGTCGGGTGGCGTATGTCGCTGCCACTTCGCTGATCGCATCAGTCCTGTCCGCGGTCGGACCTGCACCGGCCCATGCGTCACCGATCGCGCTGCCGTCCCTCGTGGACGACGGCGTCTACCCCTACCCTGACGCGGCGGCGATCCTGGCCGAGCAGAACGTAGAGCTGATCTCCGGGGACGGGCACATCGTCCTGGCCGATTGCACGACGCCGCCGGTGGGTGACATCGGTTTGGTGAAGGTGTACACCACCGACGAGGCGATCGGCGCCGGCGAGATCGGCCGGGTGTGCTTCAAGGTGCTCGCCTCCTCCGGCACGCTGAACCTGCGGGTGCCCGGCGTGTACGAGATCCGCGGCGACGGCCAGCGGACCGGCACCGGCCACGAGGTGACCGCCGAACTCGAGGACGGGACCGGCGAGGAGATCACGGTAGAGGTCGACCCGGACGGCAGCACCCCGGTCGGTCTGGGCGGGGACCCGACGGCTTCGCCCACCATGCTGCTGCAGCTGCGGGTGGGTCCGGCTGCGGCGCCGGTCACCGGCAGCCAGACTCCGGTCGGCAAGATCGCCTCAGCGGACCGGATGTGCACGGCGACTCTGGTCACGCCGAGTTGGGTGCTCAGCGCGGCGAGCTGCTTCGCCGCCGATCCGAACCAGCCGCAGCTGGCCGAATCGGCCCCGGCCGGCCCTACACACGTGGCGTTTCCCGGGCACGCCGCGGTAGCGGTGAACCTGCTGATCCCGCGGTGGGGTCGCGATGTCATGCTGGCCCGCCTGGCCACACCGATCACCGGCATCACCCCGCTGGCGCTGGCCGACACGGCGGCGCCGACAGGCACCGCGCTGACCGCGGTGGGCTACGGGCGTGACACCGAATGGACGACCGACCAGCAGCAGAGCCCGCAGATCACGTTCACCGGCAGTACGCCGAACACGCTGACCGCCGGCAGCGGACCGCTGGTGTGCGCCGGGATGGCCGGCGCGCCGGTCCTCGACGCGGGCAAGGTCGCCGCGGTCCTCAGCCAGGCCGGTCAGGCGGGCTGCCTCGGCGTCACCGCCACCGACACCTCGGTGACGGCAGCGCGCATCGACGACCTGGCCGCCTGGTTCAGCGCCATCACCACCAACACCGCCGACCACAGCTGGACGCTGGCCGGCATGCCCAACGGAGCCATCTCGGGCAGCCCCGTCACCACCACCGTCGCCGACACCGGCAACGCCCCCACCGCAGTGCCCATGACCGCCACCTCCGGCGCCACCTGGACCACCGGCGGCACCTACAGCCCCGCAATCGAGTTCAACGGCACGAACGGATTGTTGAAGGCGAATGGACCGGCGGTCTCGACGAACGCCGACTTCACCCTGTCCGCGTGGGTCAAGCCGAACGCCGGCGGTGGCACTGTCCTGTCACAGGACGGCAGCGCGATCAGAGGCGTCAATGCGTCACCCGGCTTCAGGCTGGCCGTCAACGGCAGCGACAACTCCTGGTCCTTCTCCATGGCGCACGGCCCTCAGCTCAGCACCGGATGGGATTTTGCCCACACTGCTCCGGGTACAGCACCAACGGGCGTGTGGAGCCACGTGGTGGTCACCTACAACGCCGCTCGACGGGTGGCGATCGTGTACGTCGACGGCGTGAACCTGGGCTCGCTGACTCACGCCACCCCGTGGAACGCCTCCGGCCCCTTCCGCGTCGGCGCCTGGTTCATGGGGGAGACGGTCACCGCCGGCTTCTTCAATGGTCAGGTCTCACAGGTTCAGACCTGGAACAGCGTGACCACCCAACCCACGAAGGTCGAGCACGACCTCAACGGTGACGGCTGGCCGGACCTCGCTGCGGCCGACACCTCGGGCAACCTGTGGCTCTACCCGGGCACCAGCGGCACCGGTTTGGACACCCTCGCCAGCGGCCCCGGGACCGGGGGCCCAGGCGGCGACACCGCAACTCGCGTGCAGATCAAGACCGGGTTCACGGGGTACCGGTGGTCGATCAGCGACTGGGACGTCGACGGCCTGGCCGATCTGCTGACCATCGACGCCAGCGGCAACCTCGACTTCCACAAGAACCTCGGCCTGTTCGGCACCGCCACCCTCGCCGCGCCCGTGCGCCTCAGCGCCGGCTGGACCAACTACCTCTTCGGTGTCGGCAACGCCGACACCGATCCGCACCCGGACCACGTCGGCATCGCCACCGCGACGGGCAAGATGTACTTCTACCCGCAGGGCACCGGCAAGATCGAAGTCAAGGCCGCAGGCTTCGGGGCCAACTACCGGGTCTATGTCGCCGACTTCAACGACGACAGCCGCGGCGACGTCATCACGATCAACCCGAGCGGCATCATGCACCTGCACGCCAACACCGGCGGAACCGGCTTGGCCATGTTCGGCACCGCCGCGCAGATCGGCACCGGCTGGAGCCCCTTCAAAGCGACGGTCTTCGACCTGAGCCACGACGGCAAGCCGGACGTCATCGCTCAGGGCTCTGACGGAAACGTGTGGCTGTACGGCCACACCGCTTCCGGCTGGGTCGGCCCCACGAAGATCGCAACCGGATGGAACACCGCGAACATCACGTCCATCGGATAGGTCCCGACGGTGCCCCGACCCGACCGGGTCGGGGCACCGCCATGTCCACGGCCGCCGCCGGTGACCCAGCCGGGCGTCCGCCGCCGCGGACAGATGAAACTCCCGGTCCGCGACGGCGGGCACCCGGCGGCATACCTACGCCAGGCCCTGGAGGTACCCGGCCGGATAAGAGATGATCTCCGCCATGAGCGAGTTCGACTTCTGCCCGTGGATGTTCGCCGACCACGCCACCCAGGACGAACGCGGCGAGCAGCTCGCCTACCAGCGCGGGCTGGCCGGGCTGCGGTCCGCGGGCGACAGGTCGTTCATATCCCCACTCGCCGCGATCCACCAGGCCGACCTCACGCTCGGCACCGACTCCTACATCGCCGCGCACGTCTACCTCACCGACGAGGTCCAGCTCGGCGACAACACCAGCCTCAACCCCTACGCCGTCGTCCGCGGGCCGGTGCGACTCGGATCCGGCGTACGCATCGGCGCGCACGCCTCCCTCGTGGGCTTCAACCACTCCGCCGACCCCGACACGCCGATACACCAGCAGCCCATCGTGTCCAAAGGCATAGCCGTCGGCGACGACGTGTGGATCGGATCGAACGCCATCATCCTCGACGGCGTCACCATCGGCGAGCACAGCATCATCGGCGCAGGCGCGGTCGTCACCAAAGACGTCCCCGCCTGGTCGGTGATGGTCGGCAACCCCGCCCGCCGCGTGCGCGACCGCCGCGACCAGGCCCGCACCGCCGGCCTGACCACGAAACTCGCCGACTTCGCCGCACAAGCCCGTGACCAGGCCCCACAGCTGCTGGACCGTTACCGGACCGGCGACACGTTCGCCGATCAGCCCGCGACCGCACCCACCGTGCGAGCCGTCTGCGACGCGGTCGAGATCGCAGACCTGCTGCTGAACGCGCCCCCACCCCGGTCCGACCGCGACGACCTCGTCCACCGGCTCGCCGCCCTGCAGGATCCGGCCACCGGACTCATCCCCGAACTCGGCGAGACCGGCCCACCGAGCCTCGACAGCGGCTCGGCGTACCACATCCTGTCCGTGGGTCATGCCCTGGACCTGCTCGGTGCCGGACTGCCGCACCCGATCCAAGCCGTCCGCAAAGACCCGGCACAGCTCGTGGCTGACCTGGACGGGCTGCCGTGGGCGAAGCGGGCCTGGAGCGCCGGCGCCTGGGTCGACATCCTCGCCACCGGGCTGCACTGGAACCGCACGCTGTTCGACGCCCACGAACCGACGGAGACGCTGTTCGGCTGGCTGCTCACCCGGCAGGACGCCTTCACCGGGCTGTGGGGCAGCCCGAGCGCGGGGGAGGGCTGGCGACAGCCGGTCAACGGCTACTACCGGCTCACCCGGGGCACGTTCGCCCAGTTCGGCCTGCCCGTGCCACGGCCCGAGCAGACGATCGACACCGTGCTCGCCCACACCCGCGACAGCCGGTTCTTCGCCGACGGACGCGGCACCGCCTGCGACGTGCTCGACGTGATCCACCCGCTGTGGCTGTGCGGCCGGCAAACCCGTCACCGGAGTGCCGACGTGCAGGCGTGGGCACGCGACCGGCTCACCGCGACCCTCACGCACTGGCACCCCGAAGCCGGCTTCGCCTTCAGCCCCGCGCCCACCACCGGGGCCGAACACCTGCCCAGCCTCAAGGGGACGGAGATGTGGCTCGCAATCATCTGGCTGCTCGCGGACGTGCTCGGCGACAGCGGAGCATTGGGCTACCGCCCCCGAGGCGTCCATCGGCCAGAACCCGCGTGATCCGAGCGCGCACACCCGCGGAGCCGAACGCCTCACCGCATCGACCGACCGCAGGTCAGGCGAGCCCGTCGAGCACTGCGGCCAGCGGCCCCGGCAGGGCATCCCGGCTCATGGCAGCCTCGGTGAGCAGCCGGGCGTAGCGCAGGTTGCGGCGCGAGCCGGCGCGCAGGAACCGCCACATCTGCCGCTCGGGCTCCTGACCACGCCACGCGGGCTGGCCTTGCAGCGTCTGGAACGATCCCAGGTCGCCCTGCGAGTCGAACAGGGCTTCGACCCCTGCGGCGCCCACGGCACGGATCAGTTCCCCTTCGAGGTCGTCGACGCAGACGTGGAACCCGAGACTGGCCATCTCGGCGCGGGTACAGGGCGCGCCGACCCGGGCGGCGACCAGCGCACGCCGGAAGATCTCCTCCTCGCGCACGTCGCACAGGCCGGCCAGGCGCACCCGGGCCGTCAGCGGGCCGAGCTCGGTCAGGTAGCGGCCGATGGCGTGCGCTCCGCCGATCGGCACGACCACGACGCGTTCCGCTTCGAGATCGCGGCCACGGCCTGCCGCGGCCGTCTCCAGCGCGATCTGGTCGCTGAGTCCCTCGACCAGGATCAGGGCCGCGGCGTCGTCGATCTTCGCTTGGGCGTCGGCCAACGCGCGGGTCGTGGCGTCCGGGCCGCTGTCGTAGCCGTCGAGCGCCCTGCGGGCCAGCTCGCGGCGATGGGCGAGATCCATGATGGGTTCCGTCGGTCGGCGATGTCGGGCGGGTCGGCGGCCCACTCGCGTCTGCCGTCGCCACACCGATCAGCTTCGAGCTTGGCGAAACATGCCGGCAGGCGGGTGGTGGCCATCGTCGCCATCATCGTCCAGGCGTATGGCGGCGACAACCGAATAACGGATGAATCGGGGTGGCGGAGCGCCCAACGCCATTGACGATCGTCACATCGAGTCGATAGCCTTCCGGCGCCAAGCAGCAATCCGGTCAGGCTTCACCATGGGGGAATCGGAAATGCGAACAAGGTATCTGGGCGCCGCCGTGAGCATCGTCCTCGCCGGATCGATCGGTTCACTGGCGGTTTCACATCCGACCTACGCCGACCCGTCCGGGGTCACGTCGCTCGTGGAGGACGGCAGCTATCCGGATGCGGCAGCCATTCTCGCGTCGCAGAACGTCAGGCTCATCTCCGGCGACGGCCGCATCGTACTGGCCGACTGCGCCACCGCACCCACCGGAGACATCGGCCTTCTCAAGGTCTACACCACCGACGAGACCATCGGCTCCGACGGCATCGGCCGCGTCTGCTTCAAAGTGAACGCCACTATCGGCCGGCTCGACCTCGAAGTTCCGGGCGTATACGAGATCCGCGGCGACGGCCAGCGCACCGGTACCGGTCATGAGGTGACCGCCGAACTCACCACCGACGACGGCGACCACCTGACCGTCGATGTCGACCCCGACGGCAGCACCCAGGTCGGCCTGGGAGCCGACCCAGACGGCGCACCCACCACGCTGCTGCAACTGCGCACCGGCCAGGGCACGGCCCCGGTCACCGGAGCCTCGGTCAACATCGGCAGGCTCAGCACCGGGAACTTCCGTTGCACCGCGACACTCATCGATCCCCAGTGGGTGCTCACCTCCGCGGGCTGCCTGTCCGCCGAGGCGGGACCCCCGCCCCACCCGGCGCAGGTGGTCTTTCCCGGCCACGCCCCGATCGCGATCACCCACGTGGCACCGCGAGCAGATCGCGATCTCGCGCTCGGCAGGCTCGACAGGTCGATCACGAACATCATTCCTGCGCGTCTGGCCGGCGGCGTCCCGGCGGTCGGCGCCGCGGTGCAGGCGATCGGCTTCGGGCGTACGGGCACCGACTGGGCCGGTGACACGCAGCGTGCGGCGACGTTGACCGTCGACGCGGTCGCGGCGACCAGCCTCACGACGACAACCACCGCCGGTCAGGTGTGCACGGGCTACGCGGGAGGTCCGGCAGTCAACGCGCAGGGCGAGATCGTGGCCGTACACAGCCTCGGCGGCCAGGCCGGCTGCATCGGTTCGGCGTCGGTGAGCACGGTGACCGTGGAAGCCCGCACGGACGACATCCGCACCTGGATCGGCGATCGCCGGTCGGTCGACAGCGGTGTGGCGATGAAGGCGGGGACGAGTCCGGCGGTCGCGGTGTTGCCCGATGGCAGCTACCGCACCGCGTTCCAGGCGGCGAACGGGGTGTTGCATGTCCGGCACTCGTCGGGCACGGTCACCAACACCGGGTTCGGTATGGCCGCTGGGTCCAGTCCCGCCATCGCGGTGCTGCCCGACGGGAGCTATGAGGTCGTGTTCCAGGCCAACACCGGCACCCTGCACGCGTGGCGCAACACGGTCTTCGCGCCCGTGGACACCGGCCTGGCGGTACGGCCTGGGACCAGCCCCAGCATCGCGACGCTGCCGTCCGGGGCCTGGCGTGCGGCTTTCCAGGCTGGCAACGCCAACCTGGGCACGTACGACTCCAGCGGTGCCGCGAACAACTACAACCTTGGCATGAAGGACGCCACCAGCCCCGCGATCACCGCGCTGACAGACGGCACCTACCGCATCGCGTTGCAGGCCAACACGGGCACGCTGTGGACGTTCAACCCTTCCGGGGCATCAGCCGACACCGGCCTGGGCATGAAGCCCGGTACCAGTCCCGCCATCGCCGCGCTGCCCTCCGGTGCCTGGCGCGTCGCATTCCAGGCAGCGAATGGAAACGTGGCGACCCACGACTCCACGGGCAGCGCCAACAACTACAGCCTGGGCATGGAGGACGGGACCAGCCCTGTCATGACCGTGCTCTCCGATGGCAGCTACCGGATCGCCTTCCAGGCCAACACGGGCACGCTGTGGACGTTCAGTCCGTCGGGCACCTCGGCGAACACCGGCCTGGGGATGGCGGCCGGCACCAGCCCGGCGATCGCCGCCGCGTCCGGCGGCAGCCACGAGATCGCCTTCCAGGCCGCCACCACCGGCAACCTCTGGACGCGGCATGAGCCGCATACTTCCCTGGACACGAGCCTGGCGATGAAGGCGGGGACGAGTCCGGCGGTCGCGGTGTTGCCCGATGGCAGCTACCGCACCGCGTTCCAGGCGGCGAACGGGGTGTTGCATGTCCGGCACTCGTCGGGCACGGTCACCAACACCGGGTTCGGTATGGCCGCTGGGTCCAGTCCCGCCATCGCGGTGCTGCCCGACGGGAGCTATGAGGTCGTGTTCCAGGCCAACACCGGCACCCTGCACGCGTGGCGCAACACGGTCTTCGCGCCCGTGGACACCGGCCTGGCGGTACGGCCTGGGACCAGCCCCAGCATCGCGACGCTGCCGTCCGGGGCCTGGCGTGCGGCTTTCCAGGCTGGCAACGCCAACCTGGGCACGTACGACTCCAGCGGTGCCGCGAACAACTACAACCTTGGCATGAAGGACGCCACCAGCCCCGCGATCACCGCGCTGACAGACGGCACCTACCGCATCGCGTTGCAGGCCAACACGGGCACGCTGTGGACGTTCAACCCTTCCGGGGCATCAGCCAACACCGGCCTGGGCATGAAGCCCGGTACCAGTCCCGCCATCGCCGCGCTGCCCTCCGGTGCCTGGCGCGTCGCATTCCAGGCCGACAACGGCGACCTGTGGACATACCACTCATCCGGCAGCGCCGCGAACATCGGGCTGGGCATGGAGGCCGGCACGAGCCCGGCGATCGCGGTGCTGGCGGACGGCAGCTACCAGATCGCGTTCCAGGCCAACACCGGATACCTGTACAGCTGGCACTCGACGGTCATTCCCGCAGTCGGCACCGGTTTGGGGATGGCGGCCGGCAGCAGCCCGGCGATCGCCGCCGCATCTGCCGGAAGCCACGAGATCGCCTTCCAGGCCGCCACCACCGGCAACCTCTGGACCCGTCTGACGTCCACCGCTCAGAACGACCTCGGCCTCGCATGAGGGGAGGCATCGCCGGCCGCGCGCATGTCAACGCGCGGCCGGCGGCGCCTTCGCAGCTCTGTGCCCACGTCCCGGCTGCCCAAGGCGAACCTGAGCCACCCGATCGGCGATCGTGCCCGCGAGCAGGATGTTCAGAGGTAGTCGAAGAACCTGATGAACCAGGTCGCGTCGGTCTTGCCGTAAGGGTTCGGCCCGAAGATCCACCCGTTCGGGCCGTCATCAAGGTTCGTCGAGCAACTGCATGGGCACGGTCAGATAGCCGAGTCAGTCGAGAAGCCGTCAAGAGTTATGAATGTGTACATCTTGTCGCCTAGTCGCATCGTCCTGTGCGGATGTTGCCGGTCGGTGCGGGTGTGCCTCGGTGCGCGCCTGGTAGGCCGCGATCTCGTCGCCCGGCGGAATCCGCTCGTCGACTTCCGACCCGCGTTCCAGGGTCACCTCGACCCGATCGCGCCGTGGAGAGGAGGACCCGGGCCGCGTGGGGTGCGTCGAGCCGAGGCGGCCAGGGGACGTCAGGGCCCTGTGCCGGACACCCATGGTGTCCGGCACAGGGGTGAGGCCAACCGAAATGGTGATCAGGTAGGACGCTTGAACGAGGCGATCGACCGGTTCTCCTCCTGATAGAGCCATTCAGGGTTGAGGTGCTGGTCAGAGGACGTTGAATCCGCCGTTGACGGCGAGGGACTTGTGCACGTCGACGGCGTCGATGATCACGGATCCGGTGTTGGGGTGCGGGTAGAACTGCACGCGCAGCCTGTTGTATGTGGTCGTCGCTGTGATACAGGTGGTGACGGGGGTCCAGTTGTCACCGCCAGGCAGGTTCTCGAGAGCGAAGACCGCGTTCTGCTCGGATGCGCCGATCAGCCAGATCACGAAGTTGCCACTGGCACCTCCTGTGGTCCCTTGCGTGGCGACCTGAGCGCTGCCGCAGTAGGTGTCCCCAGGATTGATGGCCAGATTGACGTCCTGGAAGATGCCATCGCTCGTCACGTTGGTGCTGGTGGCAGCGAATCCTGTGCCCTCGTAGGGATCGTTGCCCGTGACACCGGGGCCATATGTGGCGTAGTACGAGTTGGCGCCGACCGTCCAGTTGCTGAAACCGTTGTTGAATCCGCCGTTGACGGCGATGGACTTGTGCACATCGACGGCGTCGATGATTACGGTTCCGGTGTTGGCGTGCGGGTAGAACTGCACGCGCAACTTGTTGTATGTGGTCGTCGCTGTGACACAGGTGGTGACGGGGGTCCAGTTGTCACCGCCAGGCAGGTTCTCGAGAGCGAAGAGCGAGTTCTGGTGCGATGCGCCGATCAGCCAGATCACGAAGTTGCCACTGGCACCTCCTGTGGCGCCTTGCGTGGCGACCTGGGCGCTGCCGCAGTAGGTGTCCCCTGGATTGATGGCCAGGTTGACATCCTGGTAGATGCCACCGCCACCATTCACGGCTGTGTTGGTGGCGGCAAATCCTGTGCCCTCATAAGGATTGTTGCCGACGACGCCGGAACCATATGCGGCGAAGTTCGAGTCGGGGAAGACCGTCCAGTTGCTGGACCCCTTGTTGAATCCACCGTTGACGGCGATGGACTTGTGTACATCGACAGCGTCGATGCCGATCGCCGGACCGCCGACCATGGGCCAGAACTGGACGCGCACGGCCGTGTGTCCGCTAGCGGCAGTGACGCACGTGCTCAGCGGTGTCCAGTTGTTGCCGCCTGCCAGATTGACGACGCTCTTGGCCGAGCTTTCGGCGGCGCCCCCCATGAGGTGGAGGGCGAAGGAACCCCCGCCGCCTGCTGCGGTGCCTTCGGTGACCACGTGGGCGTTCGCGCAGAAGGTATCGCCGGGATTGACGGTCAGGCTGATGTCCTGATAAATACTTGCGTTTTCCTGGGCGGCACTGACAGACGTGTACGTCGACCCTTCGTAAGGGTCCGTTCCGGGTACGCCCGGCTGCCCTGCCACGTGCTGGGAGGCTGATGCTCCCGAGAGGATGGACCAATTCTCACCGGCGCCGACGCCGGCGAGGGTGGTGTGCCACCTGATCCACCCGGCAAGATCGTCGACCCGGGCGAGTACCACATCGGTGCCGCCAGAGGAGACATCGAGACAGCCGCCCTGTCCGGCACGGCTGAGCACGGCCGCGATCTTGCCGTTGGCGTTGCTCGCCGGGCCACCGGCGTTGCCCTTGCACACCAGGCCCGACGAGGTCGCCGCCTGGAGAGTCGTACCGGTCACCGCGGACAGTGCCGTCACGGCAGTGTGCTGGGTGTCGGCGACCCACTGGGTGTCGGTGCGCCCGTAGCCGACCGTCTGCAGAGTCGCGCCGACTGCCGGTGGAGTGCTCGCCGGCAAGGAGGCAGCGATGCCGGAGATGGGCGTGGCGAGTCTGGCCAGGACCAGATCTCTGTCGGCCCGCGGTGCCAGATGGTCGACGGCGACGGACGCATGGCCTGGGAAAGTGATCTGCGTCGGAGTGGCCGGTGCGCCTGCGGCGACAATCGGCTGGTCGGGGTTGTCGGCGAAGCAGCTGGCTGCGGTGAGGACCCATTGGGGTGCGATGAGGGTGGCGGTGCAGCTGTGCTGTCCGGTGGCGAGTTTGCCGACGGCGGCGTTGGTGCCGGTGACGGGGGCGGGGCCTGCGCCGGTGCGTAGCTGCAGCAGGATCGTGGGCGGGTTGTCGGGGTCGGCGCCGAGGCCGACCTGGGTGCTGCCGTCGGGGTCGACGGCGACGGTGATCTCGTCGCCGGTCTCGGTGGTCAGTTCGGCGGTGACGGCGTGTCCGGTGCCGGTGCGCTGGCCGTCGCCGCGGATCTCGTACACGCCGGGGACTTCGAGGTTGAGCCAGCCGGCGGCGGCGTTGACTTTGAAGCAGACCCGGCCGATGCCGTCGGCGCCGATGGTCTCGTCGGTGGTGTAGACCTTCAGCAGACCGAAGTCGCCTGAGGGCGGCGTGGCGCAGTCGGCGATGACGATGTGCCCGTCGCCTGCGAGCAGCCGTACGTTCTGTGCGGCGAGGATCGCCGCCGCCCCCGGGTACGCGCCGTCGTCCACGAGCGATGGCAGAAGCGGATCGGCGTGGGCGGGGCTGGTCACCGCCATGGCGCTTATCGAAATTCCGAGAATGATGCCGCAGGCACCCGCGCGGCGATGCCGTGATCGCATGTTTTCCCCCGTGTGTTCGTCTGATCCAGAACGTTGGCGACGGGACGCTAACGGCTGGCTTCGGCGAGCGTCAATGAATGGCGCGACGGTTGCACGAATGTGCAACCAGGACACGCACCGTCGATGTGATCAGGCGCGGGTTCGACTTCTGCGTTCCAGGCCAGGGGGCAGCTGCTTCGCGGGCAACCCTGACCTCGCAACGTCGAAGACGCCATACGAATGATCTAGACATGTAGATGTCGAAATCAGTCAACGGTTGTAAGTGTCGACGGGTTGTGTGATGATCCAGCCCTGTCGTTGGACCGGGTCTGGTTCAGCAGGTCGAGCGGTTACGGGGGTGACTGCCATGCGGTCGTTTGCGCGTGGAGTGGTTTCGGTCAGGGCTGGTTCACTGCTGACGGACAGGTGGCGCCGACGATCAATGATCGCAGCGCTGACCGCGTTGGTGCTGCTGACGAGCTTTGTCAAGGCACCGGCGGCCGAGGCGGCCGAGGACCAGGTTTTCGCCGATCGTTCGCTGGTGGTCTCAGCGTGGCGTGCCGGTGGTCCGCAGGTGCGTGCGGCGGCCGAGAAGGCACTGCTCGGCTCGGACTCTCAGATCTCGGCGTTCCTCACCGACAGTTGGCTGCAGGCAGAGCGTCTCGATCGACGCGACGGCATCGCCAACGCGATGAATGACAGTGGACCGTCGCTGCGTGCGACGGCCCGAGCTGCGCTGGCAGCCGATGCCGCCGGCGATCCCGATGCGCTGTCGACGTTTCTGACAAGTGGCTGGCAGGGCCCGGCGGACATCGACACGCGGGTGTCGGTGAACCAGTTGATGGCCGCGGGCGGCGACCAGGTGCGCCAGGTGGCGCAGACCGCGCTGGACGCCGGGAATCCACAAGGGTTGCGGACGTTCCTGGAGTCTGGTTGGCAGGTGCAGTGGAACACCGACCAGAGGTTGCGGATCAACCAGGCCATGGCCACCGGTGGTCCGCAGGTGCGCGCCGCAGGCCAGAAGGCACTGGACGCCGGCACGCCTGAGGCCTTGGAGGCGTTCCTGGCCTACGAGTGGGCGGTGACCTCGGCTCGCGATGACGAAACCGCCACCATCGCCAACTTGTTGGCACAGGCGCAGGCGGCCGGTGAACTCGCCGCCGTCGAGACCCGCCAGGCGACCGCCCAGGCTGAAAAGGCCCGCGAGGCAGCCGACGCCGCCCGGGCATCGGCGGATGAGGCGGCCGCAGCAACCGAAGCAGCGCAAGGCAATGCCGAGGAAGCTGAAGTGCAGGCGCAGCGGGCCGCCACTGCTGCCGAGCATGCGGCCGCCGCGGCGGAGGTGGCGATCGAATCGGCTGCGGCGGCCACCCGTGCGGCTCGTACCGCAGCGACTGCCGCTGCACGCGCGGCGTCGTTGGCGGCCAAAGCCGGCAGAGCGGCGGCGATCGCGCACCGGGCCGCCGCCTGGGCGTCCACGGATGCCTCGAAGGCAGCTGACGCGCGCCGAGCTGCGGATGAGGCCAACGCGCTCGCCGCTCAAGCACGCGACATCTCCGCGAAGGCAGATCAGGCAGGGAAGGCGATCCAGGCAGGGTTGCAGGCGGTGCAAGCGGCAAAGGCGGCCGCCAGCTACGCGAAACTCGCCGCCGTTGCCAATGACCTTGCGGTCCGCCACGCCAACGCCGCTGGTGCCCAGGCCAAAGCAGCTATCGCCGCAGCGGCCAGGGCACGGGCCCTGGCCGATCGAGCCCTGGCCGCGGCGCAGGCGGCCGAGGCCTACCTGAACGTCGCGATCGACGCGGCCTTCAAGGCCCGCGATGCGGCACTGCGGGCCGCAGCCAATGCCGAGGCCGCTGCACGAGCCGCGATCGAGGCCGCTGAGCATGCCGGTGAGGCAGGGCAGGCCGCACAACGCGCGACCGAGAACGCCAACGCCGCGACCGTGGCAGCCCAGGCCGCTGTGGACGCCGCCATCCAAGCCACCGGAGTGTTCCAGGCCGCCCGCACCGCCGATGCCGCACGTCTGGCGGCAGCCCGCGATTCCGTCCTGGACAACGTACGGGCCGCGAATGTCGAGTACGAGGCGCAGCTGCGCCAAGCCGACTGGGACGCTGATCAGGCGGCGAAACGTGATGCCGCGACGAACCAGCTCCTAGCCGTCGCGCAGAACCCGGCCACCCCGCGGCCAGACGCTGTCGTCGCTGCCCGGCAGGTCGCGCTGAACCTTGCTGTCGTCCAGAGCGCATGGACACAGCAGGCCGGCCTGGCCGCGTTGAGCGGCACAGACGATCAGGTTCTGCAGTTCGCCCGCACCGGCGTCGCGGTCGCTGCCGCTCTGGACAACCGACAGGCGGTGGCGAACCTGGCCGTCACCGAGAACGCCGCACTGAGCACCGCTGCGATCACCGCCCTGACCGGCAGCGACACCGCGGTGGCGACGTTCCTGCGAACGCAGAACTATCCGGGCCGGTACACCCAGGACCGGATGAAGGTCAACCAGATCCTGGCCTCGGCGCACACCGCCGGCGATGTCGTCCTGGCGCAGAAAGCACAAGAGGCGCTGAATGCCGAAACGCTGCCGGCCCTACGCGACTTCCTCGACACCGGGCAGTACACCGCGGCCGCGATCGGGCAACGGGTCATGGTCAACCAGATCTTCGCCCACCCCGACAGCGGGCCCGAGGTCAAAGCCGCTGCACAGATCGCTCTGGACGGGCCACCGCCCGGGCTGCGCCTGTTCTTGAGCACCGGCCGGTACACGGCAGCCGCCCGTGACCACGAGGCGTCGGTCCACCTCGCGATCGTCGGTGGGTTGCTGCAGAAGACCAACGAGGTCGCCGAGCTCGCCGTACAAAACGCGCTTGAAGCACAAGCCATGGCCGCCCAGGCCCGTGATGACGCCCAAGCCGCCGGCGCTTATGCCCAGCAGGCTCTGGATTCGGCCAACCGGGCTGCGGGCTATGCCGCCGAAGCGGCCCTCCACGCCAACAGCGCGGCGACCTCGGTCGACAAGGCGGCAGCGGCGGTGCAGACCGCACGCACCGCAGCGACGCGAGCCAACGCGTCCGCCAACGCCGCAGTGCGCTCGGCAGTCTGGGCGATCTCGTCACACGGCAAAGCCGTCGACGCGGCCAAGGAAGCCCATGCGTCCGCCACCCTCGCATACGAATCCGCAATCGCCGCCGGCCAGAATGCCGAAGCCGCCATGGCGGCAGCCACGCAGGCCTATGGGTTGTATGAGGCTGCGCGTGTGCAGCAACTTTATTCCTGCGCCAATGGGTACGTTGAGCCTCCCACCGCCGGGTGGGAAGAGTTGCTGGGCACTCAAAGTGAGTGGAGCAAGGTCTGCGCGGCCAATTACATCGCCGACCCGGCGGAGCTGGCCACCCGTGCCTACACCAACGCGGCCTATTGCACCCCGTTCCCCGTAGGCAGCCAGTTCTACCAGAACTGCATCCACTCCGTGCTGGACCCCAACTTCCTCGGCATGCAGAAGATGACGCTGATCACCGAGGGGGTCAAGGCCGCCACCGCCTTGCTGCTCGTGGCCGGGGCCGGGGCCGGGATAGCATGCGTGCTCACCGTTGTCTGCGGCACGGTTGCCGGCATCCTGTTGACCATCGGCGAGGTCAGCATCGAGGTGTTCAGCTTCGTCCAAGGTGACCAGACGCTTGCCCAGACCCTGCTCAACCTCGGCACCATCGCCCTCGAGGCACTCGTTCTGGCAGGCATCGGCAAGCTGCTCAGTGTGGGTTTCACGGCGGTGAAAGCGGCCTACCTGTCAGCCCAAGCCGGAAAGAAGGCCCAGGCTCAGCTCGAGGCACTCAACCTGGTGCGGATGCGGCTCAACGGGCTGTCGCTCTGTGACCACAGTTTCGATCCCACCACTCTGGTGGTGATGGCGGATGAAAGCCGCCGCTCCATCAGTGAGGTGCGAGTCGGCGATCTGGTGCGTACGACCGACCCTGCCACCGGGCACACCACCAGCAAGCCCGTGACGCATGTCTGGCGCAACATCGACACCGACCTGGCAGAGGTGGACGTGAGCAACGGTGCTGGCGACGTGAGCACGGTGCGCACGACCAGCACGCACCCGTTCCTGGATGTCACCAGCAACGAGTGGACCGATGCCGCTGATCTGGGGACCGGTCACCGTCTGCACGCATTGGACGGAGCCACGGCCACTGTCACGGCAGTGCGTGCATATGGCGGGACGGCGGTGATGCACGACCTCTCCGTCGCCGACACCCACACTTACTACGTCGTGGCCGGTCGCACCCCGATCCTGGTGCACAACACCGGCCCTGGTTGCGGCTCGCTCTGGATGAGCGCATCAGCGCTCCCGCATCACTACATGAGGCCGAGCGATGCGGGGATCATGCATGCCGAGGACTTCGGCGTCATCGGTCCTTTCAACAAAGCCAATGGCGAACTCTTCATCCGAGCCATCGAGCATCTCGTCAAGCACCCGGACACCATCCGGATCACCGGAAGGTGGCGCAATTCCATCGACGCGGTCCATTACGTGAATCCGCACACCGGGCTGCACGCGTCCTTCGTGGCGCACGGCCCGAACGTAGGGGAGTACCTTGGAGGATGGAAATCAGAGGGTGCCCAGCTCCACTACCTGCTAACCTATGGCGTACTTTAGCGCGGGGAGTAGCCGATGGCTGACGGCGACATATCCATCACACTCTCTCGAGACCAGGCCATCGTTCTATCCGATTGGCTTGACCGTCGGATGGTCTCAGCGGAGTTTGCGGCGGTGGTCGACGATCGTGCGGCCTGGTCGCCACTGCTGCGGATCGCAGGAAGCCTGGAAACCCAGCTGGTCGAGATATTCCAAGACTCGTATGGGCAAAGGTTGGACGAGGCGCGGGCTCGGCTGATCCCGTTGCTCGGCGACTTCGGGGCTTGAGAAAAGGTCGGGATGGCCGAATGGGCCATCCCGACCTTTGTCCCAGTCAAGTCCTTGGTGATTGCCGGTTCAGCCGTAGGTCCTCAGCCCGGTCTTGCACGAGATCGATGCTCTGGTCCGGCTCGATGGGCGATCAGGCCAGGTCGGCCGGGCGGGATGCGCCGCGCCGCGGGGGCCAGGGGACGATCGGCGAGGTGGACGCCCGGTAGTCGGCGTACTCCGGGTAGCGGGACAGGGTGATGCTCTCGGTGAACATCGTCGAGCCGATGAACAGCGCGGTCAGCAGCGCCGGGCCGACGGCCGTCCACTGCAGCAGCGAACCGGCCGCGGCGGCGCCGAAGCCGAACACGACCCACCACTGGGCCTGCTCGAAGAAGTAGTTGGGGTGGCGCGAGTACCGGAACAGCCCGGTGCGCAGGAACCGCGACTGCGGCTGCCGGCCCGCGGCCAGGTCGGCGTGCTTGCGCCGGTGGAAGTTCCACTGCTGCTGGTCGGCGACGGTCTCCCCGGCGAGCAGCCCCAGGAAGACCACCGTGAGCGCGGCGTCGACCGCGCCGAACGGGCGTGGGCGGGTCAGCGCCGTGTACGCCGGCAGGGTGATCAGCAGCAGGATGATGTTCTGATACACGGTGATGAACAGCAGGTTGAACAGCTGGAACTGCCACCGGGACAGCCGTTTGCGCAGGATGGGCCAGCGGTAGTCCTCACCGCCGGGGGCGTACCCGCCGCGCCGGGCGAAGTTGAACGTCAGCCGGGTGCCCCACAGCAGCACCAGCGCCGCGAGCACGTTCAGCCGGAGGTCGGCGAAGTCGGCGGCGGCGGCGAAGACGCCGACGTACACCACCGGGATGATCGACCAGATCCGGTCCACCCACGAATGCTCGCCGGTGACCAGGGAGGCGAGCCAGGTCGCGGCGCACGCGGCGACGCAGATCCATACGCAGACGATGAGGGCGTCCATGATCGGGCACTGTAGCGGGCCGCGTTCGGCCTGGGTACCGGCCGGGAAGTTGGTAGATGCAGACCGTCGTGGGCAGGGCACCTCCCGGCGGTGTGGCTCAGCCGGTCTGCCAGCGGATGTCGCCGCCGACGACCGTGGTCAGGACACGGGTCCGTAGGACCGCCTGCGGCGACTGTCGGTAGGGATCGGTGTCGACCGCGATGAAGTCGGCGAGCATGCCCGGCGCGAGGACTCCTTTGCGGGTCTCCTCTCCGGCGGCGTACGCGGCGCCGACGGTGTGCGCCCTGATCGCCTCGGTCATGCTGATGCGCTGTTCGGGCTGCCATCCGCCGGTCGGGCGCCCGTCGGGCCGGGTCCGGGTCACCGCGGCGTACAGGGCCGGGAACGGGTTGGGGTCCTCCACCGGGGCGTCGGAGCCGAAGGCCAGCGCGACTCCCGCGTCGAGCATCCCCCGCCAGGCATAGGAGGCCAGCTCGTGTCCGGCGAGCAGGGTGTCGACGAGATCGAGGTCGCTGGTGCAGTGGACGGGTTGCATCGATGCCATCACGCCCAGCCGGGCCATGCGCGCCAGATCCCGCGGCTGCAGATGCTGGGCGTGCTCGATCCGGTGCCGCAGGCCCGGGGTGGGGCCGATGGCCTCGTACGCGTCGAGCACGAGATGGTTGGCCTGGTCGCCGATGGCGTGGGTGGCGATCGCGACACCCGCCTGTGCCGCGGTCCGGAACAGGCGGACCATCTCCTCGTAGGGCACGACCGCGATCCCCTGATCGCCGCCGGTCATCGGCCGGCTCATGTGGCAGGTGTGCGAACCCAGCGCCCCGTCGCTGAAGACCTTGACCGGGCCGGTGCGGAACCAGTCGTCGCCCTGTCCCGTGCGGCGGCCCTGTTCGATCGCCTCTTCCAGGTGCTCCAGCCGGATCGCCTTGTGGACCCGCAGCTTCAGGTCCCCGGCCGCGGCCATCTGCTGGTATGCCGCGCGGCAGTCCTCGCCGTCGATGTCGTGCACGCTGGTGATGCCGAGCGCCAGCAGCCTTTCCTGACCGGCACGCAGGAGGCTGCCCAGGTCTTCGGCGGCCGTGTACGGTCTGAGCGGATGCGCGGCGGTTTCCCGCAGGATCCCGGTGGGTTCTCCGCGGTCGTCGCGGACGATGTGCCCGCCGATCGGGTCGACGGTCGTGGCGTCGATCCCGGCCAGCCGCAGCGCGGCCGAGTTCACCCAGGTCGTGTGGCCGTCGACGGTCGGCAGTGCCACCGGGTTGGCGGGGCACACCGCATCGAGCGAGTGCCGGTCGGGTTGGACCGGCACATCCCACACGTTGCTGTTCCAGCGTCCGCCCAGCAGCCATTGGCCCGGGCGCAGCCGAGCGGCGTGGTCGGCGATCCTCGTCAGCGCCTCGGCCAGCGACCGGGTCCCGGCCAGGTCGACCGTGGTCAGGCTGTGCGCGTACTGGGCGGTGTGGATGTGCGCGTCGTAGAGGCCGGGGATGACCGCGGCGCCGTCGAGGTCGACGAGTTCCGCCGCCGCCCCGGTGGCCGCCCGCACGTCCGCCTCGGAGCCGACCGCCAGGACGAGCCCGTCGCGGACGGCCAGGGCCTGGGCAGGGGGACGGCGATCGTCGCCGGTGTGGATGACGGCATGGCGGTAGACCCGGATGCTCATGGGACGGCACTGTAGCCGCTCCATCCGCCGCCAAGCGCACAGATCCTGGCGCTATCGTGCGCGCATGACCCACGAGCCCGAGCTGACCGCCCCCGTCGAGCTGTGCCTGCCGGACGGGCGGCTCAACCCGGCCGCGGTCGGCTGGACCCGCCGTCCGCTGCACACCGCCAACCTGCGGGGCTGGGGCCGGACCAAGCGCTGGGAGTACTGGGGCATCGTCACTCCGGAGCACATCGTCGGCCTGGTCGCGTCGTCGCTCGACTACGCGGGCGTACACGGTGTCTACGTGCTGGACCGGGCGACGGGCCGGGAGACCGTCACCGACGCGGTGGTGCCACTGGCCCGCGCGGTGCAGCTGCCCCCGCGCAGCGGCGACGGCGAGGCGTCGGTCCGCGGCGGCGGGCTGGAGATCAGGATCGGGCAGCGCCCCGACGGCACCACGATCCACGCGACCGCACGCGACGTACAGCTGGACGTGCAGGTGCCGATGCCGGACGGGCACGAGTCGCTCGGCGTGGTCGTGCCGTGGAGCAGCACGCGGTTCCAGTACACCGTCAAGGACGTCGGCCGGCCGGTCCACGGCACGCTGGTGCTGCACGGGCGCACCTACGACATCGGCGGGCCTGACGCGTTCGCGGTCCTGGACCACGGCCGCGGCAGGTGGCCGTACGCGATCACGTGGAACTGGGCGGCGGGAGCGGCCCCAGGCCGGGCGATCCAGCTGGGCGGCAGGTGGACCGACGGCACCGGAGTCACCGAGAACGGGCTGTTCGTCGACGGCCGCCTGCACAAGATCGGCGAGGAGCTGCGGTGGAGCTACGACCGGTCGGACTGGCTGCGCCCGTGGCGGATCAGCGGCGAACGCGTCGACGCGCAGTTCCATCCCTTCCACGAGAAGGTCGCCCGGACCAACCTGGGCATCGTCGCGAACGAGACGCACCAGTGCTTCGGCCGATTTACCGGCTGGGCCAGGACCGACGACGGCACCAAGACGAGCCTCGACGGGCTGGTCGGCTGGGCCGAAGAAGCCCGCAACCGCTGGTAGCGGCTCAGCGACGGATTGATCCGAGACGGGCAGGGCCTCCGGTCACGCCTGCGGCGACCGCCGCACACGTGACCGAAGGCCCTGCCCCAGCGGAGGCTACGGCGTGACCACCGAGCCGCCCAGCGTCACCACCAGCCGGCCGTCGGAAGCAAACGACCAGCCCAGGGCACCGCTCAGGCCGGCGCACCGCGATCCGTTCGTGCCGGACCAGAACTGGTTCGAGCTGTCGGAGTTGCCGATGATGCGGTCGTTCGTGCCACTGCTTGAACGGCACGAGGTGTTGTTGCGGAACACCGAGGTGCCCGCGTCGAACGAGAAGTTGCGCTCGGCGTTGTCGATGCTGACGTTGTTCGACACCGTCATCGAGCCCGGGTTGCTGTTGTAGGTGAACCCGTGCTTGCCGTTCTTGAAGGCGATGTTGCGCCGCACGATGTGGTTGACGCCGATGTCCTCGCCACCCAGCTTGTAGCCGTTGCGGTCGCCCGCGCCGGCCTGGCCGCCGTTGCTGAGCGTGCCGTTGTTGAACGCGATGGAGTCCTCGATGGTCACCACACCGATCGGGCCGGTGTCGGTCTTGGTGTACAGGTCCCAGCCGTCGTCGATGTTGTGGTGCGACACCGCGTAGCGGAACACGTTGCCGGAACCGACGGTGAGCTTCGCGGCGAACCCGTCGGCGTCCTCACCGTCGGAGTCGGCGTTGTCGTGCGACTCCGCGCTCAGGATGAGGTTGTTGGCCGGCCACTGGCTCTGCGGCGTCGTCGACAGGGTCCGCGACAGCTGCAGGCCCGTGTCGCGGTTGAACCGCGTGATCGTGCGCTCGAAGATGTTGTTGCTGCCACCGACGAAGATCCCGTTGTCACCGGCCCGCTCGACGACGACGCCGTAGACATGCCAGTAGTTGCCGTTCACGGCCAGCCCGCGGTTGGCCGGGTCCTCCGCCTGGGCGGAGAAGTTCAGCACCGGAGTCTCGCCCTGGTACGCGGAGATCTTCTTCCGGGCACTCGAGGTGCCGTTGTTGCCGGTCTCGACGGTGACCGTGGCGGAGAAGTTGTACGTCCCACCGCGCATGAAGATCGTCCCACCGGCGGTCACGCGGGTGATCGCCGAGGCGAGCGTCGTCGGGCTCGCCAGGGTGCCGGCCGCGCTCGCGCTGCCGTTGGGCGCCACATACAGCGTGCCGGACGGCGGCTGGCTGACGCTGGGGGAGGGGGATGCGCTCGACGGCGACGGGGACGCGCTCGACGGCGACGGCGACGCGCTGCTCGGCGACGGCGAGACGCTGCTGGCCGAGGGCGCCGGGGTGCTGGGCGGGGTGGTGACGCTGTCGGTCACGCTGACGTCGTCGAAGCGAGCGCTGGCGTAGCCGGTGAACAGGCAGATCCGACCGGCGGCGATCGCGGTGCTGGTGGCGGTGCCGACGAGGGTGCCGTCGATGTAGCCGCTGATCGTGGAACCGCTGGTGGTGATCTTCAGGGTGTACCAGGTGCCGGTCGACACGGTCCGGGACACGCCCGCCAGGACCGTGATGGTGCTGCCGTTCATGTACTGCAACTCGACGCGGTTGCCGCCGGTCAGCGCGAGCCGGTACATGACGGTGGCACCGCTGGACCGCGCGGCCAGTGCGGCGACACCGCCGGAACCGAACGCCAGCGGCTTCACCCGCGCCTGGACGGTGTAGTTCGTCCAGCTGGTGGAACCGGCGAACTGGCGGGACCGGTCGGTGGTCGTGCTGGCCTGCTGGAAGACCTGGGATCCGTCGGCGACGACGGTCCAGTCGCCGCCGGACTTCGACCAGCCGCTCGCGCCGGTTTCGAAATCGGCGCTGAACAGCGTCGCGGCGCTGGCGGGTGTCGTGAGTACGGTGCCTGCGATGACGGTCAGCGCGGCCGCGGCCGCTGCGGTGACCAGTGCGGCGAGGCGGCCGCGCCGACGGGAGAGCACGAGCAGTTTCATCGGGTGGGTCCTTCGGGCTGGGAGCGGACCATGTCGTTGGGCGACGGCATGGGACGTGCCTGGCACCGGGTGCCGCATGCTGCGGTCACCCGGCTGGGCCGCGCTGGAAAGCGCATTCCGAGGCGACGGTAGACGAGCCCGCGGAACGCAGTCAACCGGTGAAGTTCGATGTCGCGGCCGATCGCGCCCGCATTTGCAGCGAAGAACATCGATATCTTGTGGATGCGGGGTTGGCGCGCACTCCAAGGCAGCCCTCGATGTTGCAGGATTGCTCCGAGCGCCCAAGGGGCAGACGAACAAGCGAAGTGCGGATGCGGCAGTCAGAGACCGTAGCTCGGCGGTCGGACAGATCTGCGGTGGATCCGGGCCTACGAAGTCAGCCGGGCCAACGGGCCCTGGCTGTGCGTCCAGAGTGGAAATCCGCCGGCACCCCGGCTGGCGGCCATACGGCACGATGGGCGCCATGACCGCCCCGCCCTCGACGCCATCGGCCGACGCGGTCCCGCCCGGCACGGCCGCGCGGGCGCTGCAGACGGTCCGCGCCGCCCCGCTCACCATCGCCGTCGCCGCACTGACCACGCTGGTCTTCGCCGCACAGCTCGCGGCACCGGAGGTGGTCGACGCGCTGCAGCGCGGCCCCGGCATCATGCGCGACGGGCAGTGGTGGCGACTGCTGGGAACGCTGCTGGTCCAGCCGTCGGGGTGGGGCCAGTTCGCCTACAACACCCTCGGCCTCGTACTGGTCGGCATGGCCGTGGAACGCCGACTCGGCCGGATCCGCTGGCTCGCGCTGTACCTTGCGGCAGGCCTCGCCGGTGTGGTCCTGATGCTGGTACTGCACCCGCTCGACACCGGCGGCGGCTCCTCCGACGCGGTCGCCGGCCTGATCGGTGCACTCGCCGTCATGACGTGGCGCGGCTGGACGCCGCCCCTGCCCGCCTTCCTGTACGCCGCCCACTTCGCGCTCTACCTGGCAACTTTCGCAGCGGCCGGGGTGATCGCGGCGACCATCGCCGGCGCGGCGGCGGTCGCGCTGGGGATGGCCACGCATCGGTCGGGCGACACCCGCCTGGCGCGCGGCGTCGTCGTCGCGCTCGTGGTGGCCGGCGCCATCCTGATGGCCACGCTAGGCGACTCCCACGGTGCCGGCCTGGTGACCGGCTTGGTCCTCGCAGCGCTGCTGAAAGCAGGTTCCAGCTCGGAACCTATGCGTGCCAGGCAATAGAGGCTCACCTGCCATCGCGCCGCCGATGCTAGCTTCGCCGGCATGACTGAGCAGATCACGGCCGGGCAGTTCCACGCGGCCGACGATGTCGAGGACTGGCGCTGCCTCTACCACCTGGTCTCGGCCCACTTCCGGACCGGATCGCTGGCCGAGGGCATCGCGCTGGTCGATGAGATCGGCCGGCTCGCCGACGGAGCCGAGCAGCAGTACCTCAACGTCGACCTGCGCCACGCCGGCGTCACGGTGACCCTGAAACTGCGCGACATCGCGCTGGCCCGGCGGATCTCGGCCGCCGCCAGGGAACTGGGCATCCCCGCCGACCCGAGCGCCGTGCAACTCGTCAATGTCACCCTCGACGCACTCGTCGGCGCGGACGTGCTGCCGTTCTGGCGGGCGCTGCTGGGCTACCGCCAGATCGGCGACGACTACCTGTCCGACCCGTCGAACCGCGGCCCGGGCTTCGGGTTGCAGCAAATGAAAGCCGCGCGCCCACAGCGCAACCGCATGCACCTCGACGTCGCCGTCCCACACGATCAGGCCGCGGCCCGCATCGCCGCCGCGCTGGCCGCGGGCGGCCACCTGGTCTCCGACGCGCACGCACCGAAGTGGTGGGTCCTGGCCGACGCCGAGGGCAACGAGGCATGCGTCGCCACCTGGGTCGGCCGCGAATAGCGCGCGTATCGGGTCACGTCGGGTCATCCATCACCTGCGCTCGCTGATGTCGATGAGCTCCTCGGCTGCGATCCCGGTGCCGATGCCACGCCGATCCGCCGTCGCTGACCCCGGCACGCCGCCTCGGTGATGACATCGTCGGCCGACATCGGCGACGTGATCGTGACAGCGGTGTCACGGACCGACCGGTTCGGCGGTGGAAGAGGAACTCGCCGTTCTGTGTGACGCTCCGAAAAGTGAAGCGAAAACTGCTTCACAACTTCGGCCCCGGAGGTTCAACACGATGAGGAAGCTCACCATCTCCGCTGTCGCCGGCGCAGTCGGCGCGGCGATGGTAGTCGCTGCCCTGCAATGGCCGGCCGGTGCGGCACCTGCCGCGAGCGGCGACGCCGGCAGCGCATCGCCGGCCGCTGCGGCCCACCGAGCGGACAACCGGCCCGGCCCGCAGACCAAGCAGTGGCTCGGCAAGCGCAAAGCCGCGCTCGAGATGGTTGCCCGCGGCAAGGCGCGCATCGACGCGAACGGCAACGTCACGGTCGACGCCGAGACGGACAACGTCGTCGAGGTCGCCTTCGAGAAGACCGACAAGATCTTCACGATCCTGTCCGAGTTCGGTACCCAGAGCGCGGGCAAATACGGCACCGCTCCAGGCCCCCTGCACAACGAGATCCCCGCCCCCGACCGGTCGGTGAACAACTCCACGGAATGGGCCGCCGACTTCAACACCGCCCACTACGAGCAGCTGTTCAACGGCTCCGGCGAGTCGATGAAGAGCTTCTACGAGGACCTGTCCTCCGGCAGGTATTCGGTGACCAACACCGTCAGCGACTGGGTCCAGGTGCCCTACAACGCGTCCTACTACGGCGACAACGCCATCGAGGACAACGGCGGCTCCTGGGCGTTCATCCAGGACACCGGCAACGCCTGGTACCAGCAGGCGCTGCAGAACATGCCCGCCGACCAGATCAACGCCTACCTGGCGCAGTTCGACGTCTGGGACCGCTACGACTTCGACAACGACGGCAACTTCGACGAGTCCGACGGGTACATCGACCACTTCCAGGCCGTGCACGCCGGTGAGGGCGAGGACGCCGGCGGCGGCGCGCAGGGCGAGGACGCCATCTGGTCGCACCGCTGGTACGTCAACGCGACCAGCTACGGCGTGTCCGGCCCCACCGTCGGCGGCCAGCAGAACCTGTCCGGCGGCGCGCGGATCGGCAACTCGAACTACTGGTTCGGCGACTACACCACCGAGCCGGAGAACGGCGGCCTGGGCGTGTTCGCCCACGAGTTCGGCCACGACCTCGGCCTGCCGGACTACTACGACACCGCCGGCGGCGAGAACACCACCGCGTTCTGGACGCTGATGAGCTCCGGCTCGTGGCTCGGCCACGGCGCGGAGGCCGACAAGGGCATCGGCACGACCCCCGGCCTGATGGGCCCGGAGGAGAAGCTGTTCCTCGGCTGGCTCGACTACCGCGAGGTCGGCCTCGGCCAGAGCGGCACCATCCTGCTGGACCCGGCACAGGACGCCGACGCCGCCAACGCCCAGGCGATCAAGGTCAACCTGCCGGTGGCGAACACGTCGACGACGTACACGACGCCCGCCTCCGGGCAGTACGCCTGGTGGACCGGCAGCGCCGACCAGCTCAACGAGTCGCTGTCGCACGCCGTACCCGCCGCATCAAAGATCACCGTGACGGCCAAGGCGTGGTACGACATCGAGGACGGCTTCGACAACCTGTACGCCGAATACTCCACCAACGGTGGCACGACCTGGTCGCAGATCGGCCAGCCGACCACCGGCTCGTCCAACGGCAAGTGGACCACGCTGCGCTACTCCTACACCGCCGGCGGCGCGGCGACGCAGTTCCGGTTCCGCTACCAGACCGACGGCGGCGTGCACTTCGCCGGCGCGTTCATCGACGACATCGTCGTCAAGGCCGGCAACACGACGGTGCTCACCGACGACGTCGAGCAGCCGGGCGCCTGGACCGCGACGGGCCAGTGGCAGCGCTCGACCGGCACGGCGTCGACCACGGCCGACCGCTACTACCTGCTGGAGAACCGGCAGCACGTCGGCTACGACGACACCCTGCGCACCGGCCCCTACCAGTTCAGCTACAACCTGAGTGCGCCGGACAAGGTCGAGTTCTTCTCGTACCGGCCCGGCATGCTGGTCTGGTACGTCAACCACTCGGTGGAGGACAACAACACCTCTGAGCACCTCGGCGCGGGTCTGGCGCTGCCGGTCGACGCCCGGCCCGCGCCGTTCGCCTACCCCGACGGCACCAGGCCCAGCAACCGCCGCCAGCCGTTCGACGCGACGTTCGGCATCCAGCCGGTGCCGGAGCTGTGCCTGCACAAGGAGGTGCTGGTCGGCAGCGGCAAGACGCAGACCGTCCAGACCGTGGCGGCGTGCGCCGCGGCCAACGCAGGCATCCCCACGTTCGACGACACCAACCCGGACGCCTACTACAGCACCGCCAACCCGCAGGGCAGCGTCAAGGTGGCAGGCCACGGCGTGACCGCCACGGTCACCGGACAGGCGGGCAACGTCCTGACCGTCAGCGTCGTCAACCCGTAGCCGGGTCGATCGGATGGATCTGCGGTAGAACATGAAGAGGGGGATGCGGTCGAACCGCATCCCCCTCTTCATACTATGGCCGGTCAGAAACAACCGAGAACGGCGGACAGCTTCGTCTGAGTCCAACCTGCAGGGTCGTTGACAGTGCCGTAGGTGGTGAGGTCGGCTCCCGAACCGTCCTCGATGTTCGCGTCGAAGTGCATCGTGACGACGCCGGAGGAGGCGTTGCGGCTGTAGTAGATGCCACCGCCGGGCGAGACGAGGTGGCTCAGGCCGGGCCAGGTGGCCAGGGTGTCCGTGTAGAAGTACCCCGAGCCGCTCGAATCGAGCGAGAGCAGGGCACCGTCGCTGATCTGCGTGCCGACGAGCGTCATGAACCCGCTCGCGGCCAGCGTGTTCAGTGAGAATCCGCTGGCGATCGTGTAGGTGTGCGTGATGTCGGTCAGGACCGGCTTGGCCGTGTAGAAGTCGTAGATGCGCATCGCGCCGGTGCTGTAGACCCCGTACAGATGGCTGCTGTCATAGGTGAGCTGGGCGAAGTTCCAGCCGGTGCCACCGAGGTTCACCTTGGTGAAGGTCAGTTCGGTGGTGTTGGCGGTGATGTCCACCCTGTACAGGTTCCCGGTCGTGCTGGGTACGAGCAGGGTGTTCTTGTTGATCGTGGCCATCGTGGACGGGGTGAAGCCCAACGTCGCGGTCGAGGTGAGGCGACGGATCAACGTGCCGGTGAGGCGTTCGATCAGGGTGTAGGTCAGTTTGCCGTCGGCCGTGATGCCGTAGACCGCGGCGTTGGAGCCGCAGCTGGTCGCCGGTCCAGCGGGAAGTGACGCGCTGCTCCACGTCTGCACATTGGCGACCGTGCCGTCGAGGTAGTTGCCGAACGTGCTCGGGCCGGTCCGGGCGCTGCCGATCCGGAACGGGCCGCTGGCGACCTGGTTGAAGAAGACCTGGCCGCCGATCTGGTTCCAGTTGTGGGCTCTGCTGGCCGCCGCAACGTCATTGATCTTCAGGAGGATCGCGTTCCTGCCGCCGGACGTCTGGTACTGCACGGTGATCTTGGTCCAGGCGCCGAGCTGAGCCGTCTCCGGGGCGGTTGACACGTTGTCCCAGCTGGGGATCTGTTGAGAGGTCATGAACGACTTGAGGATGGAGAACCGCCACGACCGGTCGCTGGCTTCCGCCCACAGCTTGAACTTGGGTACCTTCGAGTTGTTGCCGTCCTGGGAGACGACCACGCCGCCATAGGCGTCGAGCTTGACCCACACACTCACGCCCCAGTCCAAATGCGTCTGGACCGGATTTGTAGCGGTGGCGAGGGACCCGGTCGTGCCGTTGAGCTCGATGGCGGGGCTGAAGGTGTCGCCGGTCTTCCACGTCGCACCGGCGGTGGCGGTCATCGGCAGTGGTGTGCCGGTGAAAGCGTGGTCGCCGGTCGTGGTGACCGGGGTGCCGGCGGCAGCGCCGACCGGCATGTCGGCCAGCGGCCAGGTGTGGTCGGCGGTGCTGGAGACCACGGCGTTGATCCAGTTGGTGAGACCGTCGAGGCGTGCCGCGACGACGCTGCTGCCTGTGCCGTTGCCGTCGAAACAACCCTCCTGGCCGGCCTGGCTCAGCACGGCGGCGATCTTGTTGTCGACGATCACGGGCGCGCCGGCCATGCCCTTGCACACCAGCGGCCCTGAGGTCGCCGACAGGGTGGTGGCCGCCGAGGCCGTGAAGGCGATCTGGGCGGTCTGCTGCTGGTCGTTGATCCACTCGGTGGCCGTGCGACCGTAGCCCACGGCCGGCAGGGCCGTGCCGGTCGGTGCCGCCGCGGTGGCGGTCGCCAGCGGCGTGATGTCCGCGATCGGCGCGGCCAGGCGCACCAGGACCGCGTCCCGACCGGCGACCGGGGTCAGCCAGTTGGCCGCGACGGCGGCGTGCCCGGGGAACACCACGTGGACGGGTTCGGCCGGCGCGCCTTCGGTCAGCTGCGGGGTGAGCGGGTCCGCCGCGAAGCATGCGGCTGCGCCCAGCGCCCAGCGCGGCGCGACCAGGGAGACCGTGCACATGCGGTCGACCATGTTGGCCTTGCCCACCGCCGCGTTCGCGCCGGTCACCGGCGCCAAGCCGGTGCCTGCGCGCAGTTCCAGCAGCATGGTCGGCGACGCGGTCGGGTCGGCGCCCAGGCCGACCTGGGTGCTGCCGTCCGGGTCGACCTCGACCGTGATCTCTTCGCCCTCGTCGTCGACGAGCTCCGCGGTGACCTCGTGGCCGAACCCGGTGCTCATGCCGTCGCCGCGGATCTCGTACACACCGGGCACCCGCAGGCTCAGCCAGCCGGCCCCGGCGGTCACCTTGAAGCACACCCGGCCGATGCCGTCGGCGCCGATACCTTCGTCGGTCGTGTAGACCTTCAGCAGGCCGATGTTGTTCTCCGGCGGCGTCGCGCAGTCGGCCAGCAGGATGTGCCCGTCGCCGGAGACCAGCATGACGTTCTGCTCGGCGAGGATCTGCGCGGCTCCGGGATAGACGCCGTCGTCCACAAGGGAAGGCGCGGCGATCGGCTCGGCGTGAGCCGGTAATGCGGTTCCGGCGGCGAACGTGGCTGCGATGGTCGACGCGGTCAGACCGTACGCGAGCAGACGTCTCCTCAAACTCATATCGATGCTCCCCCGTATTCGCGGATCTCGAATTGAGAGCCGCGTGCGGACGTTAACGGCCGCCGGATTTCGGGTCAAGGGGTAGCCCGCATCATGCAGGTGATCGGACCGGATCGGATCGTCGCCGCGAGTGCATGAATGCGTCGGTATTGGAGCAGACCTGCCTACAAGGATCTCGCCATATGAATCCGCTGTTTGTGGCCGGCTTCACGCGCTGGCGTGCCCGCGGTCGTGCCAGGCCACGTCGCCGAACGGACCGGTGGAGGTCATTCGGAGGTTGCGGAGTGTCTCCGGCGGGCACGTAGCGCGACGAAGGTGGCGAGCGCGCCGGCCCCTTCCCATGCCGCCACCGCGATAAAGCCGGCGGGGGCGGTGTCGGTCAGCACCAGGGCGGTGAACACCGTGAACGTCACCAGCCGGAAGGCCACCGTGAAGGCGAAGAAGGCGGTCCAGTCCTTGGCGGCCGCGAGCAGGTAGTACACGCCCATGTTGAACGAGGCCATCGCCGATGTGCGTACGAACACGAGCGTGTAGTCGTCTGCTGCGCGAGCCGTGGCGCCGTCGTGGGTGAATCCCATCGAGGCCAGCAGCGTGGCCGGGCTGATCAGGCCGACGGCGCCGAGCAGCAGCGCCGCGAGTCCGAAGGCCGCGATCGTCCATCCGGCAGGCGACAGGCGGGGCAGGGTCATGGCGTTGTCCTCCGGGGTGGCGTGCTCGGCTCGGCCGGTCGCCCTGCCGCCGTTGGGCCGATGGGGACGGCAGGGCTGCGCGGTGGGCGCAGTGTGGCGATCATCGGATCTCCGGCCGATGCCGTCAAACGAGGTATTCTCGGGCTGTTGTATTGATCATGATCGGAGTGTCGCCCGTGACCGGATACCCGCCACCCGAGCTGCGGCCGACCGTCACCTACGCCGACTGCACGGTGGCCGTGGTGCCGGGTTTCCGGCCGCTGCACCTGGACCTGCACGTGCCACCGGGGGAGGGGCCGTTCCCGGTGCTGCTCTGGGTGCACGGCGGCGGCTGGATGGAGGGCAGTCGGGTGGGTCTGCCGCCGCCGGTCGCGCCGCACCGGTTCCACCAGCGTTTCCTCGATCGGGGCTGGGCGGTGGCCGACGTCGACTACCGGCTGGCGATGGAAGCGCCGTACCCGGCCCAGCTGGTCGACGTCCAGTCGGCTGTGCGCTGGTTGCGGCTCTACGCCGACCAGCTGAAACTCGACCCGGCCCGGTTCGCCGCGCTGGGTGAGTCGGCGGGCGGTCACCTGGCCGCGATGGCCGGGCTGACCGGCACCGGCGAGACGGCGATCCAGGCTGTCGTCAACTGGTACGGTGCGGTCGACTTCTTCGCCTTCGACGACGCCGATGATCCGTCCACATCGCGCGCCCTGCTGTTCGGCGGCCCGGCCGGCGACCGGCGTGAGTTCGTCGCCTTCGGCAACGCGATCAGCCGGGTGCATGCCGGGGCTCCGCCGTTTTTCACCGTGCACGGCGACGCCGACCAGATCGTCGCGCCCGGCCAGGGGCAGGCCTTCACCGAGGCGCTGCGTGCGGTCGGGGTGCGGGCCGATCTGTTGCTCGTACCCGGGGCCGACCACTGCTTCGAGGGCTACGACGACATCGGCGGCCTGATCGAGCGGGGCATCGACTTCCTGGACGAGGTGCTGCCGGGCAAGTGACCACGGCTCACCGGAAGCGGCTGGCCGTCCGGCTGTGTGATCGATTCGGGACTTGCTGTCGCGTAGATACTTGCCGATGCTGGTCTGGTGCAGTCGAACTCGCCGCGTCGTGATTGGACCATGCCTGTCGTAGTGGGTGTGGTGGTGCTCGTGGTGTTCCTGGTGGTCTGCCTGGCCGGCGGCGCCGCGGCCTACTTCGCCCTGCGCGGCGAGCCGGCCGCGGCGCCGAGCCCGTCGCCTGTGGCCGCCGTGTCACCGTCGACGCCGCCACCGCCGCCGCCCAGTGCGGCTCCCGCCGCCTGCCTGGTCGGCAGCTGGCGCGAGACCTCGTACACGGCCAACTGGGAGATGTACGGCAACAAGATCCAGTTCACGGGCGCGGGCACGCTGATGCAGGTCAACGCCGACGGCACGATGACCACCGTCGACAAGGTGACCAGGCGCGGCGCGGGCTACGGCGACCGGTACGAGATGATCCACAACGGCACTACCAAGCTCAACTACGTCGCCGACGACAAGACCATCAACTACAGCAGTCCGCGTGCGACCGGCACGACCACCTTGAAGGTGAACGGACGCCAGCGCGCGCGCGAGCCGCTCAAAGCCACGATCACCCCCGAGACGTACAGCTGCAAGGGCGACGAGCTGCGGCTGTTCGGCGAGGTCTACTCCAGTGAATGGGAACGGATCCGGCCGCCGGGTCGGCCTGTCTGATGCCGTGACCACTCGTTACGTTGTTGACAGGTCAGTCGGGTGATCGCTGGTCAGGCCCGATGGACTGGCAGGTGTCGTGGCGAGGTGCTGGAACAGGTCACGTGCCGCTCGGCCACTGTCTTTGATCAGTTGCGGTAGGTGCTCGGCAATCTCTTCGGGCTGCCGGCCTGCGATGTGTCGGTTCCAGCGGTTTATGAGCTGCTTTAGCTGTTCCGGGACTTCGCGGTCCTTGAGCAGGGTGACCCACAGGCGCGACATCTGGTCCGAGAGCTGGTCGAAGGTCGACCGCAACCAGCGGTTCGCGCTCGCGACGGCCAGGATCTGGAAGACGCGCATCGACAGCTCAGAGAAGCGCAGGACCGCTTCCAAGCGGTACTCGCCGTCGGTGTCGGGTGGGGACCACTCGGCCAGCAGTCGGGCAAGCTCTTGCGCCTCGACGTCGGAAAGGCGCTGCAAGCCCAGACGGACGAGCTCGGGACCGATGAGATCCCACGCCTCTACCAGCTCCGACACATCCTGGGTGTCGAGAGGGCTCACGACGTAACCAGCCCGGGGCAGCGTGATGATCAACCCCTCGCGGTCCAGGCGGGCGAGCGCCCGGCGAATCGGAGTCAGCCCGTAGGGAGTCGAGCGGGCCAGTTCCCGCTCGGTGAGCGACGACCCCGGCGGGAGCTCACAGGCCACGATGCGGGTGCGCAGAGCTGCGTAGGCCTGCTGCGTCAGCGAAGCCTCCCCCGTCGCACCCTGGTCGGTCACAAGAGGAAAGCCTAGCCCGCCCGCCACTCCGGTCCCAGGCGACATCGCACACACTCCGCAGGCCGGACTTGACCATCCCGGCCACGACAGTCATGATCGGTACTGAAATTTCAGCCAGGTCAGAGAGCGGACGGGCCGGTCTCGGAGGTCCTCGGGACGCGGTCGGGCAGAGGGGATCCCAGCAGGATGAAGGCATTCGTGCTCGCGTTCGGGACGCGCGGCGACGTACAGCCGTTCGTCGCCCTAGGGCGCGCGCTGTCCGACGCCGGCCACGAGGTACTGGTGGCCGGGCCGGCGTGTTACGAGTCGCTCGCCGCTGCCGACGGCGTTCCGTTCGCGCCCGTCGACGACCAGTGGAACCGGCTCACCGACGAGCCCCACATCCAAGAGGCACTCGCGACGAACTACCGCGGGCTGAAGGCGAAACGGACAGCCACCGAGGTGGTGCGCCGGACCCGGCAGCACCTCGCCGCCGTGCTCGACGACATCACCGCAGCCGTTCCCGCCCGAACCGACGTCGTCGTGCACCACACCATGCTCCCCGGCCAGCATCTCGCCGAGGCCCTCGGCGTCCCCGCAGTCCCGGTGGCACTGCAGCCGAACTGGGTTGCGACCGGCGCCTTTCCGTGCCCGATGTGGGCCCCGCCGTGGCTGCCCAGACCCTTCAACCGTCTGAGCTACCGACCGGCCGCGCTCGCACCTCAGATGCTCCTCGGAGCGGTAGGGAAGCGCTGGCGTGCACGACTCGGGCTGGGGTCTCGGCGTGGATCCGGTGACCCGTTCCGCCGCCCCGACGGAGGCCCCGCCTTCGTACTGCAGGCGTTCAGCCGCCACGTCCTGCCGCAGCCGGCCGACTGGCCCGGCTATGCGCCCGTCACGGGATACTGGACCGTCGCCGGCCAGGACCAGGGCCCGTCGCCCGCCCTGGCCAGGTTCCTCGACAGCGGAGCACCGCCGATCTACGTCGGCTTCGGCAGCATGCGAGGCCAGAACCCCGAGGCGATCGGCGAGATGGTCCAACAGATGGTCCAGGCAACCGGACTGCGAGCCGTCGTGGCAACCGGCGCCGGCGGGATCGCCATGGCCGGCTCGAACAACGACTCCGTCCACGTCGTCGACGAAGCCCCGCACGACTGGCTTTTGCCCCGCACCGCAGCGGTCATCCACCACGGCGGAGCAGGAACGACAGCTGCCGCGCTGCTCGCCGGACGCCCACAGGTGATCTGCCCCTTCACCGGTGACCAGCCGTTCTGGTCCGAGCGAATGCGATCCATCGGCGTTGCCCCAGACCCCATCCCACAGCGGCAGATGACCGCCGAACGCCTCATCGAGGCAGTCGAAGCGACGAGATCCGCCACCACAATGCCCCGTAGGGCCGCCGAGATCGGAGAGCTGGTGCGCTCCGAAGGCGGAACACATCATGCGGTCGAACTTCTACTCGAGCTTGTCGGCGACCGGTGACAGCTCCGCCGTCGGGAGCGCAGCGGCGGCACGGGCGGTGAGCCCGAAGCGCGGGGCGGGCCGGGTGCCGGCCCACCCCGCGACTGTCGCTCGGGTCAGTACAGCAGGTAGGGGCGCCGCCGCCGTTCGAATTCCGCCAGCTCCTGCGACCAGGCACCCACCACGTCGTCCACGTCCGCGCCCGCATCGATCATCGTGCGCAGCCGGGGCGAGCCGGTGAGCTTGTCGACCCAGTAGGGCCGGACCGGGTCGTAGGAGTCGGCCCGCCACGCGAACGCCGGATACTTCCGTGCCTCGACCAGCATCGCGACCGCGGTCCGGATCGGGTCGAACGCCGCCCGGTCCGTCACCTTGACCTCCACCCCCGCGCACAGCTTGTTGAGCAGCGGCGGGTGGTGCCCGGCGATCGTCGGCACGAAGTACGCCTCCCGGAACCGCACGCCGGGCAGGTCGCGGCCGTTGAGCCGGTCGGACCAGTGGTAGTCGAAGTCGGTGGCCAGGCCGCCGACCAGCTCGAACGGCCGGGTGGTCCCCCGGCCTTCGCTGATCGAGGAGACGCCTTCGAACAGGCCGGTGCCCGGGTAGGTCAGCGCGGTGTCCGGGGTGGGCATGTTGGGGCTGGGCATCACCCACGGCACGTCGGTGTCGGCGGCGAACATGTCCCGCTTCCAGTGGCGGCAGGCCACCACCTCCAGGTCGACCTGGCGTCCGGCTGCCTCGGGCAGGAACTCGGCGTTGAAGAACCGGGCGAGCTCGCCGACCGTCATGCCGTGCTGCTGGATGATCTCCTTCAGGCCGACGCCGGAGGTGAACTCCGGGGTCATCATCGGTCCGTAGGCCCGCCCGCCGATCGGGTTGGGCCGGTCGAGCACCACGTAGCGCAGGCCCAGCCGGGCTGCGGCGACCATCGAGGTGTACATGGTCCAGATGTAGGTGTAGAAGCGGACGCCGACGTCCTGGATGTCGAACACGACGGTCTCGACGCCGGCCCGGGTCATCAGCTCCTCCCACTTGGCCTGCGAGGCGCCGTAGGCGTCGTACACGGTGACGCCGGTGCGGGCGTCGATGCCGGTTCCTTCGCTGCCGCCGGCCTGCGCGGAGCCGCGGAAGCCGTGCTCGGGGCCGAACGCCGCGACCAGGTTCACCCGCCCGGACTCGTGGATGAGGTCGACCAGGTGGCGGTAGTCGGCGTCGACGCCGGTCGGGTTCGACACGACGCCGACCTTCTGCCCGGCGAGGGCGGCGAAGCGGTCGGCGACGAGCCGGTCCAGTCCGGTCTGGACGCGGCGCGGTTTCGGTGCGGCCTGGGCGGGCAGCGCGAGCGCGGTCGCGCCCAGTGCGCCGGCCGCGGCGGCGCCGGTGATGAGGTTTCTGCGTTGCAAGGTTTTCTCCTACCAGGTGAGGCCGTGGCCGGTGGGGTAGAGCGTGGTGGCGGGGTCGTTGGCGGCGACGATCGTGACCGGGAGCCGTCCGTGCGGCGAGAGGTCGCCGTGTAGTGCGCGGACCAGGGTGTTCATGGCGGCCGGGGTGAAGGTGTAGGTCGCCAGGTAGGTGGTCACGCCGGGCAGGTGGGCGATGTCGTACGGGTCGCGGACGGCGACGACGATCACGGGCTTGCCGGTGGCGACCAGTGCGGCGACGAGCTGCTGCTGGCTGGCGCGGGGGTCGCCGACGGCGGTGTCCCAGGCCTTGTTGACCAGTACGACGGTGAGGTCGTGCTGGGCTGCCTGGGTGGCGGCCGCCGCTATGGCCTGGGTCGCGGGCAGTGTCGCGGGCAGCGCGGTCGTGCGCGAGCCGCGGCCGGTGAAGCCGTCGGCGAGTCTGCCGATCGGGTTGAACGCGGCGTTGTTCCAGCCGGTGACCAGCACGGACCGGTCGGTGCCGGACAGCGGCAGCAGCCCGGTGTCGTTGCGGACGGCGGTGAGCGTCTGGTCGGTGACCTGCGTGACCGCTGCCAGGTGGGCGGCGGCGCCGACCGACGCGACGGCTGCGTCGACGTCGACGTACGGCGACCCGGACAGGCCCTGGCGGTATTTGACGGACAGGATCCGGCGCACCGATTCGTCGATGCGGCGCTCGGTCAGCTCGCCGCCGCGGACGGCCTGGAGCACGGCGTCGTAGGCCAGGGCGAGGTTCGGCGGCATCAGCAGCTGGTCGGCGCCGGCCTTCAGGGCGAGGACCGGCACTCGGGCGTCGCCGTACTTGGCCCGGACGCCGGCCATGTTGAGCGCGTCGGTGACGACCACGCCTGTGAAGCCGAACTCCTGGCGCAGCACTCCGGTGAGGATGGTCGGCGACAGGGTGGCGGGATCGCCGGAGGGGTCGAGCGCGGGCACGACGATGTGCGCCGTCATGATCGAGTCGATGCCGGCGGCGATCGCCGCGCGGAAGGCGGGTGCGTCGATGCGCTCCCACTGCTCCCGGGTGTGGCTGATGACCGGCAGGCCGGTGTGGCTGTCGGTGGCGGTGTCGCCGTGGCCGGGGAAGTGCTTGGCGACGGCGGTCACTCCGGCGCCCTGCTCGAAGCCTGCCACCTGCGCCGCGGTCAGGCCGGCGACCTGGTCGGGGTCGGCGCCGAAGGACCGGACCCCGATGACCGGGTTGGCCGGGTTGACGTTGACGTCGGCGACCGGTGCGTACGGCTGGCGGATGCCGACCGCGCGCAGTTCGCGTCCGGTGACCTCGGCGGCCAGGTGGGCGGCGGTGGTGGAGCGCGCCGCGCCCAGTGCCATCGAACCGGGGAACTGTGCCGAGGGTGCGGGCATCCGCTGCACCACGCCCTGTTCCTGGTCGGTGGAGATGAGCAGCGGCACCTCGCCTTTGCGGCCGGTGCCGAGCGCGGCGGTCTGCAGCCCGTTGGACAGCGTCGCGATCTGCCGTACGTTGTCGAGGTTGTGCGACCAGGCGAAGTAGACGACGCCGCCGAGGTGGAACCTGTCCACGACCTCCGCGGGGGTCTCGACGCCGAAGGCCGCCAGGTTCGCGGCTCGGTCGGCTGGGGCGGGATCGGTGGCGTCGGCACCGTAGACATAGGTGCTGAAGAGCTGGCCGACCTTCTGCTCGAGACTCATGTGCCGCAGCGTCGAGGTCACCCAGCCGTGTTCGGCGGCGGGCGGATGAGCGGGCTGAGCTGGGGCGGGACCGGGGATGGCGACCGCCAGGGCCGCGACGGCGGCGACGAAGTTCCTCATCGACGACCTCCTTGGGAGAGTTGTTCGATTACGTGAAAGTTAGCTACGTAGTAGAGCAAGGTCAAGAAGCTAATCTTCAAAACTTTGGTATGCGCCGCCATGCAGGCATCGGAGCTGCTGAATTCGTCTGTCCACTGTGTATGCTCGGCCAGGGGTGGACGCCGATTGATCGAGCCTTACGACCACCGCGCGGATGCTGGCACGAGTGAAGGACGTGCCTTCCCGTAATCGCAGCGTAACTTTGGGTTGATACAAGTTCGCGTGACCTGGTCAATGCCGCACAGTCACACGAACCGTCGTCATATCCGCGAAAGCCCAGAAAGGGAGCACCCGATGCGGGACGCCTCACTGGTCGTGGTCGCCAGCCGCCTGCCCATCAACGACGCCGCCGCCTCCGAAGGCGTCTTCGAGTGGCGCCGCAGCCCCGGCGGCCTCGGCGAAGCCCTGCACCCCGTGCTGATCAACACCCCGGCGACCTGGATCGGCTGGGCGGGCAAACCCGGCCCCACCCCACCACTGCCCGACGTCGACGGCGTACACCTGATCCCGGTGGAACTGACCGACTCCGACGTCCGCGACCACTACGAAGGCTTCGCCAACTCGACGCTGTGGCCGCTCTACCACGACGCCGTCGAGCCCGCAGTACACCACCGCCGCTGGTGGGAGGCCTACCAGCGGGTCAACCAGCGCTACGCCGACCACACCGCCCGCGTCGCCGCCCACGGCGCCGTCGTCTGGGTGCAGGACTACCACCTGCAACTCATGCCCGCGATGCTGCGCGCCCAACGGCCCGACCTGCGCATCGGCTTCTTCCTGCACGTGCCGTTCCCGCCCCCGGAACTGTTCATGCAGCTGCCACGCCGCACCGAACTGCTACGCGGCATGCTCGGCGCCGACCTGATCGGATTCCAGCGCACCCAGGCCGTCCACAACTTCCACCAGCTCGCCGCGAAGGTCCTCGACACCACCGTCGACGAGCGCGGCGTACAGGTCGACGGCCGCGTCGTGTACACCGGAGCGTTCCCGGTGTCGATCGACACCGCCGAGATGGAAGCGCTGGCCAGCCACGACGAGGTTGTGGAAAAGGCCGCCAAGCTGCGCGCCGACCTCGGCGGCCCCCGGCGGGTGATCCTCAGCGTGGACCGGCTCGACTACACCAAGGGCATCGAGCACCGGCTCAAGGCATACCGCGAGCTGCTGGCCGACGGCAGGCTCAAAGTGCCCGAGACGGTGCTGGTGCAGGTCGCGATCCCGAGCCGGGAACGCGTCGAGCAGTACCGGCTGCTGCGCGACCGGGTCGAGCGCGAGGTCGGCCGGATCAACGGCGACTTCGGCCGCCTCGGCGTCGCCGCGGTGCACTACCTGAGCCAGGTCTTCGACCGCACCGAGCTGGCCGCGCTCTACCGCGCCGCCGACGTCATGGCGGTCACCCCGCTGCGCGACGGCATGAACCTGGTCGCCAAGGAGTACGTCGCCGCCCGGGTCGACGGGTGCGGGGCACTGCTGCTCAGCGAATTCGCCGGGGCCGCCGCGGAACTGACGCAGGCCTACCTGGTCAACCCGCACGACGTGGAGGGCCTCAAGGACACCCTCGTCGAGGCGCTCGAGGCGGACCCGACCGAGCCGACTGCCCAGATGGCGGCCATGCGGGCGCACGTACGCGACCACGACATCCAGGCCTGGGCCCGGTCGTATCTGACCGCGCTGGAGGCGGCCTGCGCCGGTCGGTGACGGCCCGGCCGGTCCGGCACATCGCGACCGCGGCTGCCGGCGACCCTCGTCGTCGCGAGGCGATCCTGACGGTCCGACGAAACGTCAGGCGTCCGGACGCGGCCGAATCACGCCCGCCGCCACCTGTGACGAGTGCCGTGCCGCCTTGGCCCGCAGGTTCTCCTCCTCCGCTGCGACGCCCTCGTCGGCGTATCCCATCCACCCGCAGCTGCTGTCGCCGCATACCGCCACCAGGAAGCGGCCACCCGGCCCATCGCCCGGGTCCGCTTCGACGATCTCGACCAGGTGGTCGGTTCGCGGCAGCGACGCCCGCTGCCTGTTGAGCCGGGCCTGCTCACCGACCCAGCCGGCCTTGTCCCGGTATCTCGGCGGCACGAGCCGGTGCGGGCGGTTGAACGCGTTCATCACCCACTGCAGCACCGTCAACGGCAAGGCGGCCGCCAGCAGCAATGCCGCCACCGCGAAGAACACGGCCATCAGCACGACCGCTGCCGGCGGGTCGTCGGACGAACTCCCGTCATCGAAACCGAGAATTCCGTATACGAGCAGTCCACCGCCGACAGCGGCGAAGCCGCCGTACCACGCGGTCACCGCCAGCAGCCCGCTCAGGTAACTGCGCGGGAAGATCGAGAAAAGGCGGAGATGTCTGATCGGCGACCGGCGCTCACCACGCCAGACCGCGGGCAGGGCGCGCCACAGCGAGACGAGGTAGGGCGGCAAGCCCAGCACAGCGACCGCGCTGACGACGAAGACCAACACGTTCTCCACCCGCGGCAAGGTAGGCCGTCGCCGCCAGCGGCTCGCGCACAGTCATCCCCGACGATCCGCGAGGTATGCCCCGGCCGCTCTGTCCCGAAGGCCACCATCGCGGGCTGCTCGCGAGATCCGACTGGCGCAGTTGATATGCAACTAGTTTCATAGCATGATGGCCGGCGTGGCCCTCGAACACGCGATCCTCGTCTCGCTGCTGGAGCAGCCCGGGTCCGGCTACGAGCTGGCCCGGCGCTTCGACCGCTCCATCGGCCGGTTCTGGACCGCCACCCACCAGCAGATCTACCGCGTCCTCAAACGCATGGAGACGGACGCCTGGGTCACCGCCGAGGAGATCGACCAGGACGGCCGCCCTGACAAGCGCCGCTACTCCGTGGCCACACCCGGCCGGGCAGCGCTGACCACCTGGCTGCGCGAACCGGTCCAGCCGGAGACCGTCCGCCACGAACTCGCCGTCAAGATCCGCGGCGCGGCGTTCGACGACGCCGCCGGCCGGGCGGCGCTGATCAGCGAGGTCGAACGCTACCGCGCCGACCACGAGACCACCCTGAGCCGTTACCTGGCCGGCGAACAGCGCGACTTCCCCGACGCCGCCGAACTCGACGACGGACAGCGACTGCAGCACGTCGTGCTGCGCGGCGGCATCGACTACGAGCGCATGGTCCTGGCCTGGCTCGACGACGTCCTCGACACCCTGCACAACCTCAGCCGCTGAACACCGGAAAAGGAAGATCACCATGGCTAACCCGTTGCTGCTGAACCCGCGCACCTACGACCCCGCACACCTCGACGACGACACCCGCAGACTGCTGCGCGCCACCGTCGACTTCTTCGAGAACCGCGGCAAGAAGACGCTCGTCGACAGCTACAACGACCGCACCTGGTACGCCGACTTCCTCGACTTCGTCGCCAAGGAAGGCCTGTTCGCGACGTTCCTGACCCCGGCCGCCGACGGCACCGGCACCCGCTGGGACACCGCCCGCAACGCCGCCCTCAGCGAGATCCTCGCCTTCTACGGCCTCGGCTACTGGTACACCTGGCAGGTGACCGTCCTGGGGCTGGGCCCGGTATGGCAGAGCACCAACCCGACCGCCCGCGCCCGCGCCGCCCAGCTGCTCGCCGACGGCCACGTCATGGCGTTCGGCCTGTCCGAGCGCACCCACGGCGCCGACATCTACTCCACCGACATGATCCTCACCCCGGACGGTGCCGGCGGATTCCGGGCCACCGGCGGCAAGTACTACATCGGCAACGGCAACGTCGCCGGACTCGTCTCCGTGTTCGGCCGCCGCGCCGACGTCGAAGGACCCGACGGCTACGTCTTCTTCGCCGCCGACAGCCGCCACCCCGCCTACCACCTGGTCAAGAACGTGGTGAGCGGGCAGATGTACGTCAGCGAGTTCCGGCTCGACGACTACCCGGTACGCGAGCAGGACGTGCTGCACACCGGCAAGGCCGCGTTCGACGCCGCGCTCAACACCGTCAACGTCGGCAAGTTCAACCTGTGCACCGCCTCCATCGGCATCTGCGAGCACGCGATGTACGAGGCGGTCACCCACGCGCACCGGCGGGTGCTCTACGGCAAGAAGGTCACAGACTTCCCGCACGTGCGCCGCGAGCTCACCGACGCGTACGCCCGGCTGGTCGCGATGAAGCTGTTCAGCGACCGCGCCGTCGACTACTTCCGGACCGCGGGCCCCGACGACCGGCGGTACCTGCTGTTCAACCCGATGACGAAGATGAAGGTCACCACCGAGGGCGAGCGGGTCGTCGACCTGCTGTGGGACGTGATCGCCGCGAAGGGCTTCGAGGCCGACACCTACTTCGACAAGGCCGCCAAGGACATCCGGGGCCTGCCGAAGCTCGAGGGCACCGTGCACGTCAATCTCGCGCTGATTCTCAAGTTCATGCCGAACTACCTGTTCAACCCGGCCGGGTTCGCGCCCGTGCCGACCCGGCAGGACGCCGCCGACGACGAGTTCCTCTTCCAGCAGGGGCCCGCCCGCGGCCTGGGGGCGATCCGGTTCCACGACTGGCGCGGCCCTTACGACAAGTACGCCGACCTCGCCAACGTCGCGGTGTTCCGGGAGCAGGCCGACGGACTGTGCGCACTGCTTCAGGCCCACGCCCCGGACGAGGATCAGCAGCGTGACCTGGACTTCCTGCTGACCATCGGGCAGCTCTTCGCGCTGGTCGTGTACGGGCAGCTGATCCTGGAACAGGCCGAGCTGACCGGCCTGGACCGCGACCTGCTCGACGAGATCTTCGCCGTCCTCGTCGGAGACTTCTCCGCATACGCCACCGAACTGCACGGCAAGGCCGCCACCACCGACGCGCAGGCCGCCTGGGCCGTGGCGCAGCTACGCCGCCCGGTCCGGGACGTCTCGCGCACCGCCGCCGTGTGGGCGCAGGTCGAAGCGCTCTGCGGGGCGTACGAGATGCAGCCGTAGGCGATGTCTAAGGAGGACGTCGCCGATGGTCACCTCGGCCCGGTGGGCGCACGTCACCGATCTCCACGGTCCAGAGCAGGTCGGTGACCTGTTCGAGCGCCTTGGCGAGGTGCCGGTCGTAGGTGCTCAGCGGCAGGTCGAGGACCTCGGCGGCGGCCTCCTGGGTGGGCGCGGCGCGTACGTAGGTGCGGTGCGGGACGGCCCGCATCTGCTCACCTTGGGCTCGTCGCCGAGCCGGATCACGGCGTCTTCAATCGTGGCCCGCAGCCGGGCGACGTCCGGTCCGGACGCCGTGACCGCGAGCGCGGAACCAATGAGAAGGTTGCCGCAAAGCCGGTCTCGCGCGGCCGTGGCGATCATCGTCGGAGGTATAGCCTGAGCTATAGTTGCGCGGGTGGGCAGGGTTTATGACTGAATTCCAGGACTGGGACAATGTGCGGGCAGAGCTGCACGACGGCGACGATCCCGCCCTCGAGGCCGAACGAGCACGAACTCTCGCCTGGGTGCATGCCTACCACCTCGCTGAGGAGCGACGTCGGCTTGGTCTCACGCAGCGCGACGTGGCGCGGCTGATGAACGTCACGCCCGGACGGGTGAGCCAGATCGAAAACGGTGACCTGGACGCCAACGAAGTCGCGACGCTGGCCCGTTATGCGCAGGCGTTGGGCGCCCGGATGCGCATCATCTTCGACTACGGCGACGATCTTCGTCAGATTGCGTAGTCGGTCACGGCCGACGCCATTGCGCTAGGCGTCGAACGGGACGGTCAAGCGGCGCCGTAACGGGACCAGCCGGGCCGCCGCGCCGGACTCGCCCTGCAACCGCACGGGCCCGTTCGGAGTCGTGATCACGTAACTGGGAAAGGGCTGGACGGGATGATGCGCAGGCTTGTAGCTTGCAGTCGAACGTGACACCGCCCGAGGAGGTGAGACCCATGAACGCTGTATCGATGTGGGTGCTCCCTCTTCCGTCACGGTCGGGCGATTGATGTAGGTGTCGCCGGGAGCGCCTCGCCAACAGGCACTCCCGAAAGGCAACACCCATGCACTCTCCTCAGTTCACCACCGAGCCGTCGTCGACCGATACGATCGAGCGCGACTCCACCGTGGGCGACGTACCCGGACTCCCATCGACGGCCTCCGGCACCGACCGCGCGCCCCTCATGTTCGACGTGATCATTGCCGGGTGCGGGCCGACCGGTGCGATGCTGGCCGCCGAACTGCGGCTGCACGATGTGCGGGTACTCGTCCTGGAGAAGGAAACCGAGCCCGCGTCGTTCGTCCGCATAGTCGGCCTGCATATCCGCAGTCTCGAGCTGATGGCGATGCGCGGGCTGCTGGAGCGCATTCTCGAACACGGAAGAAAGCGTCCGGCCGGCGGCTTCTTCTCCGCCATCGACAAACCCGCGCCCGAGGGCCTGGATTCCGCGCACGCCTATCTGCTGGGCATCCCGCAGCCGGTCATCGTTCACCTGCTCGAAGAACACGCGATCGAACTGGGTGCGCAGGTCCGGCGCGGTGGTGCGGTGGCCCGTTTCGAGCAGGACGACGAGGGTGTGACCGTCGAACTGGCCGACGGGCAACGGCTGCGTTCGCGTTATCTCGTCGGCTGTGACGGCGGGCGCAGTACGGTGCGCAAACTGCTCGGCGTCGGCTTCCCCGGCGAGCCCTCGCGGACCGAGACGCTGATGGGCGGGATGGAAGTGGGTGTGCCGCAGGAGGAGATCGCCGCCAAGGTGGCCGAAATCGGCGTGACCGACAAGCGGTTCAGCCTCAGGCCCTTCGGCGAAGGGGTCTATCAAGTCATCATCCCCGTCGCGGGAGTCAGCGATCGTGCGGAACCGCCCACCCTCGACGATTTCAAACAACAGTTGCGCGCCGTCGCCGGAACCGATTTCGGCGTGCACTCCCCGCGCTGGTTGTCCCGCTTCGGGGATGCCACACGGCTGGCCGAACGTTATCGGGTCGGGCGGGTGCTGCTGGCCGGCGATGCGGCACACATCCATCCACCCATCGGCGGACAGGGCCTCAACCTGGGCGTTCAGGACGCATTCAACCTCGGCTGGAAACTGGCCGCACAGATCCGCAGCTGGGCGCCGGAAGCACTGCTGGACACCTACCAGGCCGAACGTCATCCGGTCGCCGCGGACGTGCTGGACAACACCCGCGCCCAGATGGAACTGGCGTCCACCGGACCGGGCCCGCAGGCCGTGCGCAGGCTGCTCACCGAACTGATGGACTTCGACGAGGTGAACCGCCATCTGATCGAGAAGATCACCGCGATCGGCGTCCGCTACGACTTCGGCGCAGGCCCCGACCTGCTCGGCCGCCGCCTGCGCGACATCGACGTGAAACAGGGCAGCCTCTACGGTCTGCTGCATCGCGGCCGCGGCCTGCTGCTGGACCGCACCGAACGCCTGACCGTCGACGGCTGGTCGGACCGTGTCGATTACCTCGGGGACCCCACCGCGGTACTGGATGCTCCGTGCATCCTGCTACGCCCCGACGGCCACGTCGCCTGGATCGGCGACGACCAGCAGGACCTGGACGACCACCTCGCCCGCTGGTTCGGCAAGCCCGCCGACTAATTTCGCCTGAGCAACCGAAACACCTGTCTCGTCGGGTCATCGGCACCTGCGCGATCATCGGATATCCCCGACGCGCGGCTGGGCGGCGTCCTGCACCGGGAGGAGTTCACTGGCGTCACGTGCGGTCGCCGGAGGGAGAGGAGAACGGCATCCGCTGCTCGACGTGGGAACGCAGGACGAGGTCGTCCATCGTGTCCATCAGCCACAGGTCGGCCGGGGTGACGGGCACCTGGATGCGGGCCTGGTACCGGCGGACCAGTTCGCGCAGTGCCATGTAGTCCTCGCCGTGGATGTCGTCGGTCAGCTGCAGGTAACCGGCGAGCAGCGGGCGGTGCTCGGCTGTCAGCCAGGCCCGCACCGCCTCCAGCTGCCGTGCCGAGGCGGCGTCGGCGGCCTGCACCGGCAGGTAGATGCGCCCGGTGTTGAACCGTCCCAGCCATGGACCGCGGACGACCAGGTTGACCGCGGTGAGCGGCTCGTCAGGCAGCTCCGTGTTCGGGCCGAGGTCCGGTGCCAGCGTCGTATGCACCAGGTCGGCGCGCAGCCGCAGGCCGGGCCACCAGATGGCGGGCCCGAGCGCGCCGCGCAGGTCGTCGATGAACGCGGCGAAGTCGGCGTCGGCGCGCAGGGCGGCGTCGTCGACGGGGATGATCGCGGATCTGATCGGCGGCCAGTACTCCGCGGGCGACAGGTCGTCGCCCGCCAGCGGAGGCCGTGTGGCCTCGTGCAGCAGGGGTAGGTGTCGCCGCCGGTAGTGGTCGTCGAGGCGGAGTATGTCGTTGTCGTCCCAGTCGAACTGCGCTCCCTGCACGTCCAGGTTGGCGAGCGGGTCCAGCAGCGGGTGGGGCGTCGCGGTCACGGGCGGCCTCTCCGGGTGGCGGACCCGTCAGCTTATGTCCAGCGACCGGCGACGCTCCCGACCCACTGCGACGGCGGACGTGTCGAAAGTCGTCCGCCGTCTATGGACGTGGGGTCGGTTCCGGGCGGTTGGGAAGGACACCTTCCGCTTCGAAACGAGGAGAAGGTGTCCTTCCTTGCGGGGTCACGCGATATTGAGGAGGCATCCGGGCAGGTGGTAGATGCCGTCGTAGAAGCGCAGGTCGAGGCTGGCCAGGTCGGTCGCACCGCCCGGCACGGTCTGGCGCAGCACGCGTTCGTTGCGCCACAGCATGGCCTCGCCCTGTAGGCAGGGAATCGACAGGGACGCGTCCGGCCCGGCCCGGTCGCCGATGTCCAGCCGCCGCAGCGGGGTGCCGTCGCGCAGCGAGAACTCGATGAAGACCACCCCGTACGCGGCGCCCCGGGTGTCGGCCTGGACCGCGATCACGTCGTCGTGCACCTGGTACAGCCGTGGGGTCGCGTTCACCCGGATGGTCTCACCGGGGCGCAGCAGCGCGCCGACGTCCACGGTCAACTGCCGTGGCGTGCCCGTGCCTGGGTCGGTGACGGTCAGCGGGAAGGACTGGGCGGTGAGGGTGCGGTCGTCGTCGGTGCGCAGCAGCGTGCCGTCGTCGAGCACGGTCAGGGGCTCGTTCCAGCCGGTGACGAGCGTCATCTCGCGGGAGGTGCCGTCGGCCGGGGTGTGCACGAAGGGCAGGGCCGGGAAGTTGTCCGCCAGCAGTACGTGCCGGCCGGACCGGGACCAGGCTCGCACCTCGCCGGGCAGGCGCCGTTGCGTGGTGCCGGTCAGGTCCCGCAGGACGGTGCTGGACTGCCGGTCGGACCAGCTCAGCCAGCGGCCGTCGGGTGAGAGCCGCGTGTATCGCACCTGCGGCTGCAGGCGCAGCCGGTACCAGCCGGACTCGGCGGCGATATGGAGTTCGACGCCGTCGGCGGTCGACTGCGACCGGACCAGCGACGCCCGGCCGACGCCGCGGTCGGCGGGCAGGTCGGGCAGCGCCGCGCCGGCGGCCGGCAGCCTGCTCGGCAGGGTCGGGACGATGCCGAGACCGACCGGGGCAGGCGAGACGCTCGGCGACGGGGTCAGTGGCGGCGGCGGTGTCGTGGGGCCGCGCAGTGCGTACACGGTGATGCCCAGTACCACCGGCAGCAGTGCGAGCGCGGCGGCCGTGACCACCCGGCGGGCCCGCCGGGTCCGGGCCTTGGTGAGTGCGGCGTCCGCGTCGGCGTACTGGCCGGCCTGCTCGGCGAACAGCGGCAGCGCGCGGCGCAGGTGGCCGAGGGCCACGTGGGTCTGGCTCTTGACGGTGCCGATCGAGCAGCCCATGGCGGTCGCGGTCTCGGCCTCGGAGAGGTCTTCGTAGAAGCGCAGCACCACGACGGTGCGCTGGCGCGGTGTCAGGGTGTCCAGCGCCTGCCCGAGCGCGAGCCGGTCGACGATCTGATGCGGTTCGTCGGGCCCGGCCCGTTCGGGCACCTGCGCGACCGGGCGTGCCGGGCGTCGCCGCCACCACGTGATCCGCTCGTTGATCATGATGCGGCGTACGTACGCCTCGGGCTGGCCGTGCTCCACGATCTGCCGCCACCGTGCCGCCGCCTTGGCCAGCGCGGTCTGCACCAGATCCTCGGCGGCATGGTGCTCACCCGTGAGCAGGTATGCCGTGCGCGACAGGGCACCACCCCGCGCGACGACGAAATCGTGAAAGCCGTCGTACCTGTCCATCCGTCACCTCCGCCACCAACACGCGGCAGGCCGCCGGCGGGTTGGGGATTCGCGCACCGATTTTCGGCCCGGCGCGCGGATCATAAGAGGTCGGTGATGCTCACGCGGGTTTGCGGCCGGACCAGATACCCGTGACGCGCCGCAGGACACGATCGCCGGCCGGGAGCTCCAGCACCCGACGGTGGAACTCGCGGTGGTGCTCTTCCGGCAGGTCCTCGATGAACGCGCGGTAGCCGTGGCTCATCGCCCACCGCCACAGCGTCGCGTTGTCCCGGAACTCGATGCGGACCTCGGCCTGGTCCTCACGCAGATCCACGAATCCGGCCTCTTCGAGCAGGACGGCGGCGTCGACCGGGCGGCCCATGCCCCCGTTCGGGGGCAGGTGGACCGCGAACTCCTGGAACAGGGCGTCCAGGCGTCGGCCGAGCGGAAACGCGTCGGGGTCCGGCTGCACACCCCGGTCGTAGTTGCTCGTGCGGGCGCTGCCGCCGGTGAACACGAAGCGGCCGCCGGGCGCCAGGACCCGATACGCCTCGGCTACTCCGGCCGCGGGATCGTCGAGGACGTGGATGACGAAGGAAGAGACTGCGAGATCGAAGCTGTCTGAAGGAAGGTCCAGGGCCTGCACGTCCATGACGTATGCGCGAGCCGCGGGAAAGTCGGCGGCCAGGTGTTCGACCATCGCCGGTGACGCGTCGACGGCCGTCACGGCACAGCCCCGGGTCAGCGCCGGGGCGGTCAGCGCGCCCCGTCCGCAGCCCAGGTCGAGCAACCGGCAGCCGCCGGGCGGATCGAGCACATCCACGATGGCCCTGCCGAACTCGGCGAAGAACGGAGCCACCTGGTCATAGTCCGCGGCGACACGCTCGAACAGCTTCCACGCCGATTCGTTCACAGCGGACGAGTCTCATGACGTTCAGGGGCCCGCGCAACGCATTTTCTGATGCCCGAGCCGTCACCGGGAAGGGCGGCGTCGATGCCTTCGGGTCGGGCAGATCCCACCGAGCAGGCACGCCAAGCCGTGTTCGCGCACTGGAACCCGAGTTGCCGGGCCGGTTGCACTGATGCTAAATCTGCATTGGCACTCCGGTACGGCGAGTGCTTATGCAGAAGGGGGATGCCGTTGAGCCAGGTCGAGACGTTCGAGTTCCAGGCGGAGGCGCAGCAGCTGCTGCAGCTGGTGATCCACTCCATCTACTCGAACAAGGACGTGTTCCTGCGAGAACTCGTCTCCAACGCCTCCGACGCCCTCGACAAGCTGCGGCTGGAGTCGCTGATCGACAAGGAGCTCCACGCCGACACCAGCGACCTTTTCATCGAGCTGGCCGTCGACCGCGAGCAGCGCACCCTGACCGTCTGCGACAACGGCATCGGCATGACGCGCGCTCAGGTCGTCGACCTGATCGGCACGATCGCGCGGTCGGGCACCGCTGAGTTCGTCAGCCGCTGGCAGCAGGCCAAGCACGACGGCACGGCCGAGCTCATCGGCAAGTTCGGCATCGGGTTCTACTCCAGCTTCATGGTGGCCGACCGGGTCGTCATGGTGACCCGCCGCGCGGGCGAGACCGAAGGCACCCGCTGGGAGTCGACCGGCTCGGACACGTACGAGATCTCCACCGTCGCCGACGTGGCGCCAGGCACCACCATCACGCTGCACCTCAAGGCCGCCGACGAGGACAGCGCCCTGTTCGACTACGCCGACCCGGCGGTGCTGCGGCGCATCGTCAAACGCTATTCAGACTTCATCGCCTGGCCGATTCGGATGCGCACGCCGCAGGCCGAGGGGACCGAGACCGTCAACTCGATGAAGGCACTGTGGTCCCGGTCCGCCGCCGAGATCAAGCCCGAGGAGTACACCGAGTTCTACCGGCACGTCAGCCACGACTGGACCGACCCGCTGGAGACGATCCATCTGCGGGCCGAGGGCACGCTGGAGTTCGACGCGCTGCTGTTCCTGCCGGCCAACGCCCCCCACGACCTGTTCTCGCAGGGCACTCGGCGCGGAGTCCAGCTCTACATCAAGCGCGTATTCATCATGGACGACTGCGAGGCGCTGCTGCCGGAGTACCTGCGCTTCGTCAAGGGCGTCGTCGACTCCGCCGACCTGTCACTCAACGTCTCTCGGGAGATCCTGCAGCAGGACCGCCAGATCCAGGTCATCCGCCGCCGCCTGGTCAAGAAGGTGCTCGGCACGCTCAAGGACATGCTCGCCAAGGACCCGGAGCGCTACGCGGGCTTCTGGCGCGAGTTCGGCAAGGCCGTCAAGGAGGGCCTGGTCAACGATCCGGACAACCGGGCGGCGATCCTCGACGTGGTGCAGTTGGCGTCCACGCATGACCCGGCCCGGCCGACCACGCTGCGCGATTATGTCGAGCGGATGAAGGCCGACCAGACCGAGATCTACTACCTGCTCGGCGAGCAGCGGGCCACGCTGGAGAACTCGCCGCATCTGGAGGCGTTCGCCGCCAACGGCATCGAGGTGCTGCTGCTGCACGACGCGGTCGACGCGGTGTGGGTGGACCTGGTCGGCGACTACGACGGCAGATCATTCACCTCGGCCAGCCGGGGCGAGGTCGACCTCAAGGCCGCGGACGAGCAGGAGCCGGCGGCGGAGGAGTTCGCCGCGCTGCTGAGCTGGATGGGCGCGCGGCTGGCAGAGAAGGTCAAGGACGTGCGGCTCAGCACTCGGCTGACCACCTCTGCGGCGTGCCTGGTGTCCGACGCCTTCGACGCCTCGCCCTCGCTGGAGAAACTCTACCGGGCGATGGGCCAGGACCTGCCGAAGGCCAAACGCATCCTCGAGTTGAACCCGCAGCATCCGCTGGTGGAGAAGCTGCGCGCGGCCCATGCCGAGCGGGGAGACGACGACGCGCTGGCCGAGACGGCCGAGTTCCTCCACGTCATGGCGGTCCTGGCCGAGGGCGGGGAGCTCGACGACCCGGCAGGTTTCACCCGGCGGCTGGCCGACCGGCTATCGCGCAGCCTCTGAGTCCAGACCGGCGCGGGTGGGTTCACCCCACCCGCGCCGACCACGGCCTTGGGCGGAGCCGCGCTGCGGGATTCGGACCTACTAACCTCGGACTCAACGTTTGCTGGTGGAGGGGTGGGCCGAGATGGCAGGGACGGCGCTGACCGAGACGACGGTGGCCGAGGTCATGGCCGAGCTGGCCGCGATCGAGGACGCGAAGACGCGCGAGGTGAACGAGAAACACGGCGACGATCACGGTGTGAACCTCGGCAAGCTGCGTGCGCTCGCGAAGCGGCTGAAGACGCAGCAGGATCTCGCGCGCCGGCTCTGGCAGACCGATGACAGCGCGGCGAGGCTGCTGGCGATGCTGATCTGCCGCCCGAAGGCGTTCGAACGTGACGAGTTGGACGTCATGCTGCGCCAGGCGCGCACGCCGAAGGTGCACGACTGGCTGGTGAACTACGTGGTGAAGAAGAACCCGCACGCCGAGGAGCTGCGCGTGGCCTGGTCCGCCGATCCGGATCCGGTGGTCGCGAGCGCCGGCTGGGCGCTGACCACCGAACGGGTGGCCAAGCAGCCCGAGGGCCTGGACCTCGCGGGACTGCTGGACGTCATCGAGGCGCAGATGAAGGACGCCCCGGACCGGCTGCAGTGGGCGATGAACCACTGCCTGGCGCAGATCGGGATCGAGCACGCCGGGTACCGCGCCCGTGCCATCGACATCGGCGAGCGCCTGGAGGTGCTCAAGGACTACCCGACCTCCCCGGGCTGCACGTCTCCGTTCGCGCCCATCTGGATCACCGAGCTGGTGCGCCGCCAGGATCTTCCCGGATGACCGGGGTGGGTCGTCGGCTGGGCGACGCGCGGCCAGGTGAGGGATAGCCGGCGGATCATCCTGCGGTTCGGCCGGCCACGGCAGGTTTGACCGAGCGCGTGTGACCGGTCACGATAGCGTGATGATCCGTAAGACCGCAGGTGGGCCGTCGACGGCGGTACGGCGCGCGGCGCCCAGCATCCGTGACGTCGCCGCGGCCGCGGGAGTGTCTTATCAGACCGTCTCCCGGGTGCTCAACGGTTCGCCGAGCGTACGGGCCGACACCCGTACCGCCGTGCTGGAGGCGATCGAGACGATGGGGTTCCGGCCCAACCGCTCGGCGCGGGCGCTGGGGCTGGGCCGGGCGCGGGCGGTCACCGTGGTCACGTCCGACACGATGCTCTACGGCTACGCGAGCACCCTGCAGGGCATCGAGGAGGCGGCGCGGGCGGCCGGGTTCGCGGTCGGGGTCCGGGTGATCGAGTCCGACTCGGCCGACGACGTGCGCCAGGCGGCCGACTACGTCGCCGATCCGAGCGCGGGCGCGGTGGTGGTCATCGCGTTCGACCCCGCCGGTGCGAAGGTGCTGGCCGCGCTGGACGACGACGTGCCGGCGGTGGCGGCGATCGAGGCGTCCGGGCGGCGCGACACCGGCCGGGTCGTGATCTGCCTGGACGAGCGGGTGGCCGCAGCGCAGGCCACCGAGCACCTGCTGGCGCTGGGGCACCGGACGGTGCACCACGTGGCGATCCCGTCCGAGGACGGGAGCAGCGGCCGCCAGGCGGGGTGGCGTGACGCGCTGGTGCGCGCGGGCGCGCCCATCCCGGCGGTGGTGCCGGCCGGGTGGGACATGGCTGCGGCGTACGCGGCGGGCCGCCGCCTGGCCGAGGATCCGCTGGTCACGGCGGTGCTGTGCGGCAACGACGATCTGGCGCTCGGGGTGCGGCGGGCGCTGTACGAGCAGGGCCGTGACGTGCCCGGTGAGGTGAGCGTCGTCGGGTTCGACGACATCCCGGGTTCGGCGTACTGGACGCCGGCGTTGACGACGGTGCGGATGGACTTCACCGGCCTGGGCCGGGCGTGCTTCGAGGCGGCGGTCGCGCAGCTGGCGGGCGGGCCCCAGCCGGAGGTGTCGCTGACGGCGCCGTGCCTGGTCGTGCGCGAGTCGACGGCGCCACCGCGCACGAAGCCGTAGCCCGTACGTAACAGTCCGGTAACGACACTGGCGCGACGTGATGTGACCGGTCACACTCTTTTCCACAGAGAGAATGTGACCGGTCACATCGGAGGTCCCGCCGCCCGGCGAATCCTCCACCCGACCGGAAACGGCCAGCTCGTGACACCCCTCAAGGCAAAAGCCGGGGCCGTCGCGGGCGTGCCGTTCCGGCCCGGCGTGCACCGGTCAGCAGCCACGGCGCAGCCGGCCCCGCCGACCGACGGCGGGACCGGATCAGTTCGCTAGGAGGAACTCCATGCTGTCCAGACGCACATGGTCCATCGCCGTCGCGGCGACCGTCACGGCGAGCCTGCTCTCCGCCGCCCCCGCCCGCAGCGCCTCGCCACAGCTGGTCGTCGACCTGGCCACCAACACCGGCCCGCTGCGCTACGGCGCGACCGGGTTCCTCTACGGGCTCGGCGACGACGGCATCCCGAACGACACCATGCTCGCGGCGCTGCGGCCGCAGGTCACCGCACAGAAGGCACCCGACGGGCTGCAGCACCCCAACGGCGACGCGCTCAAGATCGCGCCGCTGTTCAAGCGCACCGGCGGCAAGGACATCCAGGTTTACATGCAGGACGTCTACGGCCAGTGGCCGTACGAGAACCTGGGCATCAACGACTACCTGGCCAAGGTCGACACGATGACCCGCAAGATCGTCGCCGACCCGTACCGCACCTCGTACGTGTACGTGCCGTTCAACGAGCCCAACCTCATGTGGTACTCGGGCAACCTCGCCGGTTTGCAGAACGACTGGAAGCTGGTCTACCAGAAGATCCGCTCGATCGACCCCGGGGCACGGATCGCAGGGCCGGGTTACTCCAGCTACCACGCCGCGGACTATCGAGCGTTCATGACCTGGGCGAAGAACAACAACGTGCTGCCCGACGTCACGGTGTGGCACGAACTCGGCAACGACTTCTTCACCGGCTGGTACAGCCACTACAACGACTACCGGTCCATCGAGTCCAGCCTCGGCATCAGCGCCCGCCCGATCTCGATCAACGAGTACGGCCGCTCGTCCGGTGACCTCGGCGTGCCGGGCAACCTGGTGCAGTTCATGACCCGGTTCGAAAACAGCAAGGTCGACGGCTGCCTGGCCTACTGGACCTCGGCCGGCACGCTCAACGACCTGGTGACCCGCAACAACCAGGCCACCGGCGGCTGGTGGCTGTACAAGTGGTACGGCGAGCTGACCGGCAACACCGTCGTGGTCACCCCGCCGACGCAGAACGGGTCCCTGCAGGGCCTGGCCGCCCTCGACCCGGCGAAGAAGCAGGCCCGGGTCGTCTTCGGCGGCGCGCCGAGCGTGAACGACACCTACGCCGCCGACGTCGTCGTCAAGGGCCTCGGTTCGGCGTCCTACCTGGGCACGACCGTGCACGCGACGGTGTGGGGCGTCAACACCTCCGGCCTGAACGCCTCACCGGGCCCGTACCTGGTGAAGGAGGGCGACTACGTCTCCTCCGGCGGGCAGATCACGATCCCGCTGACCGGTCTCAACGGGGCGGCCGCCTACCACGTGGTCGTCACCCCGAACACCGACCTGTCGGCGGCCTCGGCCACCCGCTACGAGGCCGAGTACGCCCGCACCGCGGGCAGCGCCACCATCACCTACGGGGCCAACACCGGCTACTCCGGCACGTACTTCGTCGAGGGCTACGGCGCCAGCAGCAACGCCAGCACCCAGTTCGTGGTGACCGCGCCGAGCAACGGCTACTACAACCTCGGCCTGCGCTACGCCGCCGGGCCCTACACCGGCGCGCCGACTGCGAGGTCGGTCCGGATGAACGTCAACGGCTCGACGCTGACCACCCTGGCGCTGCCGGGCACCGCCAACTGGAACACGTGGAACACCGTCACCACGAAGGTGTTCCTGCCCGCCGGCGTGAACCGGATCAACATCGACGCCTACACCGGCGACAACGCCGACGCGGTCAACATCGACTACCTCGACGTCACCGCGACGACCGGCACGATCACCAACTACGAGGCCGAGAGCAGCGCCAACACCCGCGGCGGCACCGCGGCGGTGGCGTCCAACAGCAGCGCGTCGGGCGGCTCCATCGTCGGTTACATCGGCAACGGCGCGGCCAACACGCTGCAGTTCAACAACGTCAACGCCCCGGCCGCGGGCAAGTACCGGGTGGTCGTCAGCTACGCCAACGGCGAGCTGGGCCCGGGTGCGTCCAACTACAACACCAACGTCGTCGACCGGTACGCCGACATCAGCGTCAACGGCGGCGCGACCAGGCGCGTCTACTTCCGCAACACGCTGGGCTGGTCGAACTTCTGGACCACCACCGTCGACGTGGACCTGGCCGCCGGCAACAACACCATCAGGTTCGCCAACAGCAGCCGGTACGCACCGGACCTGGACCGCATCCAGGTCGCCGCCGCGATCGGCTGACCCACGATCGGCCTCCGCGTCGCGTCACCGCCGCGGCGCGGAGGCACCCCCGGCCCTCACCGAGCCGGAAGAACATCGCCGCACGCGACACCGTCGGTGAACCATGCCCCGGCACCGCAGGGGCGTTTAGTGAGGAGAGACGTTCATGCCGATCGACACCGCCGAACTCGTCCGGTGGGGCCACGCCGCCCTGACCGTGCTGGTGGACGTGTCGCCGCACGAGCCGGTACGGCTGCGCACGCTGTCGTGCGGCCCGGCGGCGCCGAGCACGCCCGAGCTCAACCAGCCGCTGGTCGAGCTGCTCGTGGCGGGTTCCGGGCGGGCCCAGACCTCGCAGCGGCTCAACGACACGGCCGTCGGCCGCCGGCTGCGCCACGTCGGCAGTGTCCAGTCGGTCGACGGGAGCTGGCACCAGCTGCGCCTGGACCTGCGCGACGAGCAGAGCGGCCTGTCCGCCGCGGTGTTCCTGCGGTCCAGGGACGGGGTCAGCGCCTGCCAGACGTGGACGACGGTCACCAACGACGGCACCGCGCCGGTGCTGCTGCAGGCCGTGACGTCGTTCGCCGCCGGGTTCAGCGGGGGACCCGTCGACGACCTCGACGTGCTGTCGGCCGACAGCGAATGGCTGGCCGAGGGCCGCTGGACGCGGCGGGCGCTGCGCGAGTCCGCGGCCGTCGACCTGAACCTGGGCCTGCACGGCCAGGACGGCCGCGGCCGGCTCGCCGTCACCAGCGGCGGCACCTGGTCCACCGGCCGGCACCTGCCCACTGCGGGGCTGACCGACCGGGTCACCGGGCACACCTGGCTGTGGCAGATCGAGCACAACGGGGCCTGGCGGTGGGAGATCGGCGAGCGCCTGGCCGGGGCGTACGTCGCGCTGCTCGGCCCCACCGATCCCGACCACCAGTGGCTGGAGACCCTGCAACCGGGGGAGTCGTTCACGACCGTGCCGGTGTCGGTCGCGGTGTCCGACGGCGGTCTGGACGGTGCGGTGCAGGCGTTGACGGCGCACCGGCGGGCCCTGGTCCGCCCGGACCTGACGGGGGTCGGGCGGCCGGTGGTGTTCAACGACTACATGAACACCCTCATGGGCGACCCGACCACCGCGAAGCTGCTGCCGCTGATCGACGCCGCCGCGCAGGTCGGCGCGGACGTGTTCTGCGTCGACGCCGGCTGGTACGACGACGGCGGGGCCTGGTGGGACAGCGTCGGGCAGTGGCTGCCGTCGACGGTCCGGTTCCCCGGCGGCATCGGCGAGGTCCTGGACCGCATCCGCGAACGCGGCATGGTGCCGGGGCTGTGGCTGGAACCCGAGGTCATCGGCGTACGCAGCGTGATGGCCGACCGGCTGCCCGCGGCCGCGTTCCTGCAGCGCGGCGGCGTCCGCCTGGTCGAGCACGGCCGCTACCACCTCGACCTGCGCCACCCTGCGGCCGTGGCGCACCTCGACGAGGTCGTCGACCGGCTCGTCGGCATGGGCGTGGGCTACCTGAAGCTGGACTACAACATCGACCCCGGCCCCGGCACCGACCTGGCCGCGGACAGCGTCGGCAGCGGCCTGCTCGGCCACAACCGGGCCCACCTGGCATGGCTGGACGGCGTCCTGGACCGGCACCCGCACCTGATCCTGGAGAACTGCGCGTCCGGGGCGATGCGCATGGACTACGCGCTGCTGTCCCGGCTGCACCTGCAGTCGACCAGCGACCAGCAGGACTACCTGCGCTACCCGCCGATCGCGGTCGCCGCGCCCATGTCGATGCTGCCCGAACAAGCCGCGAACTGGGCCTACCCGCAGCCCGACATGACCGACGAGCAGATCGCGTTCACCCTGTGCACCGGACTGGCCGGGCGGCTGTACCTGTCAGGCGACCTCGCCGCGATGACCGAGCACCAGCGTGCCGCGGTGGCCGCCGCCGTGCAGGCCCACCACCTCGTACGCGACGACCTCGACACCGCCGTCGCGCACTGGCCGCTGGGCCTGCCCGCCTGGACCGACCCCTGGCTCAGCCTCGCCCTCACCACGGCCGACACCACCTGGCTGACCGTGTGGCGACGACCCGGCGCGAGCACCGACACCGCCCTGCACCTGCCCCATCTGGCCGGACGTGACGTCGACGTCGACGTGATCTACCCTCGCGACCTCGACCCATGGACGAGCCGATGGGACGCCGTCACCGCCACCCTGCACCTGGAAAGCCGCACCCCGACCCCGACCGCGCGGATGTTCCGCATCCGCGCACACCAGTAGGCGTCCCACGCCGTCCGGCCCGAACCCCGGGCCGGTGCCTCCCCCCGATAAATCAAGGAGATACCGATGAGAATGCCAAGGCGCGCCCTCGCGGCGCTGGCCCTGGTCGCCCTGGCGGCCACCGGGTGCAGCGACCCCGCCTCCGAGACCACGACCGGCGGGCCCGCCACCTGGGCCGAGCCGACCGCGAAACTCGACGGCGTCACGCTGACCATCTGGGCCGCGCAGAACAGCAACACCGTGCCCAAGCAGGTCATCGAAGCGTTCCAGGCCGCCACCGGGGCCAAGGTCGACGTCGTCACCATCCCCGACCCCTACGAGCAGAGCGTGCAGACCAAGGTCGCCACCGGCGACAAGCCCGACCTCGCGTTCTGGCAGCCCACCGCCTCCATGCTCACCGCCCTCAACGCCAAGGCCAACCTGCAGACCCTCGACGATGCACCCTGGCTCGACAAGCTCACCCCGGCGCTGCGCGACATCACCGGCCTGCACGACGGCACCCGCTACGCCGCGCTGATCACCAGCCCCGCGGTCGAGGGCGTCTACTACAACAAGGAGGTGTTCGCCGCCAACGGCATCACCGCCACCCCGAAGAACTTCGACGAGATGCTCGCCGCCGCCCGCCAGCTCAAGGCCAAGGGCGTGACCCCGTTCTTCGAGATGGGCAAGGACCGCTGGGCCACCCAGTGGTGGGTGCAGGTGCAGCTCGCCGACGCCGCAAAGGCCGGACTCTGGGACAAGATCAACAAGAAGCAGGAGACGTTCACCGGCCCCGTCGTGCTCGACGCGATCAAGAAGTACAAGTCCCTGATCGACGAGGGCCTGTTCAACGCCGACATCAAGACCGCGACCTTCGACGACCAGGGCGCCGCCCTGCTGTCCGGCAAGGCCGCCATGGCCGTACAGGTCAACTCGTTCTTCGGGCAGCTGCAGGCCAAGGCCGACACCGCCACCCTCGACAGCAAGATCGGATTCTTCCCGATCTCGCCGACCGGCAACGTCGGCACCTTCATTCCCGACCAGAGCAACGCCCTCGTCGCGTTCAAGACTGGCGACGCCAAGCGCGAAGCCGCCGCCCGCCAGCTGCTGGCCTACTGGATGGGTCCCGGCTACGCCGGCTTCATCGCCGACCGCAAGACCATCTCCCTGCAGACCGCCGTGCAGAGCCCCGCCGGCGTCCCCAAGGCTCTGCTCGACGTGCACGCCTCGCTCAGCACCTCCGTCGGCTCCATGCAGGCCCTCGCCGTGGCTAACCCCGACCTGTACATCAACCTCGCCGACATGATCGCCGGCACGATGACCCCCGAACAGGTCGCCGCCACCACCCAGGAGCAGTTCGCCCAGCTCGCCAAGGCTGCCGGCGTACCCGGCTTCTGACCCCGACCCCGCGGTGAGGGCGGCCGCCTACCCCCGCCCTCACCGCGGAACACCACGAAAGGAGCCACCCATGTCGACTGTCCTGGACCACACCACCGGCGTCCCCGCCGCGACGCCACCGCAGGACAGCACCCGGGCCACGCCGGCCAGGGCACGCCGCAGCTCGGCGATCAGCCGGCACACCCACCCGATGTGGTTCCTCGTCCCGGCGTTCGCGATCCTGTTCGTCTTCTTCTTCCTGCCCACCGTCTTTAACTTCGTCTACGCGTTCACCGACTGGTCCGGGTTCAAGAGCCAGATCAACCCCGTCGGCTGGGACAACTTCACCGACCTCGCCGGCAGCGGCACCCTGTTCCGCTCGCTGCGCATCACCATCGCCTACGCCGTGCTCGTCGCCGTCTTCCAGAACCTGTTCGGCTTCGCCCTGGCCGTCCTGCTCGAACGCGACACCCGCCTCAACCACGTCGTACGCGTGCTGTTCCTCATCCCCGTGCTCATGTCCGCGCTCGCCGTCGGTTACATCTTCCAGGCCCTGCTCAAACCCGAAGGCGCCCTCAACGGCCTGCTGTCGGCCATCACCGGCACCGACGTGCACACCGCCTGGCTCGGCAACACCAACTGGACCATCGTCGTCGTCGCCGCCATCCACGCCTGGAAGTGGATGGGCCTGTCCATGCTCATCTACCTCGCCGGATTCAAGACCATCCCGGTGGACCTCGTCGAAGCCGCCCAGATCGACGGTGCCTCACCCTGGCGGGCGTTCTGGCGCATCCGGTTCCCGCTGCTGGCCCCCGCGGTCACCTTCAACGTCGCCACCGCGCTGCTCGGCTCCATGAACGGCTTCGACATCGTCCAGGCCACCACCGCAGGCGGCCCCGCCCGCACCACCGAGATCCTCAACATCTTCATCTACCGCACCTTCGGCCAGGGCCTGTTCGCCCAGGCCACCACCATGAGCCTGATCCTGTTCCTGCTGGTCGCGCTGCTCGCCTTCCCCGTCATCCGCTTCCTGCGCAAGCGTGAGGAGATCCTGTGACCCAGCCGACCTATCCCGCCCGCCGCCCCGCCCGCGAACGCCGCCGCGACGTGAGCATCTGGTCACGGCTGCGCCCGCCGTTCGTCACCGTGCTGGCCGCGGTCCTCATCGGCGTGCCCCTGTGGCTGGTCGTCGCGACCGCGGGCAAGTCCCAGGGCGAAGCGCTCACCCCGAACCTCGCCTGGCCCACCGACTGGCAGCTCGGACAGAACCTGGCCGACGTGTGGACCCAGGGCGACATCCCCGCCGCGTTCCTGGGCAGCCTGCTCGTCATGGTGCCCGCCGTCGCCGGGGTGCTCACCCTGGGCTCGATGGCCGCCTGGGTCCTCGCGCGCCGCGCCACCCGCCTCAACGCCATGCTCTACGCCCTGGCCATCAGCGGCATCGTGCTGCCCCCGGCCGTCGTCACGATCGTGCTGCTGCTGCGCCAGCTCGGCCTGGCCGGCAGCTCACTCGGGATGATCGGCGTCTACATGGGCATCTACCTGTCCACCGTCATCTTCTTCGTCACCGGCTTCATCCGCACCGTACCGATGTCGCTGGAGGAGGCGGCACGCGTCGACGGCGCACGCCCCGCCGTCGTCTTCGTCCGGATCATCCTGCCCGTGCTGCGCCCGGTGCTGGCCACCGCGACGATCCTGATCTGCCTGTACGTCTGGAACGACGTCTTCTACTCGTTCTTCGTCGTCGGCGGCCGCCTCGACACCCTGCCGCTCAACCTGTTCCAGGTCGCCAGCGCGGGCCTCTACCTCGACAACTGGCACCTGATCTTCGCCTACATCATCCTGATGAGCCTGCCGCTGCTCATCGTGCTCGCCGTCGCCCAGCGAAAGATCATCTCCGGTATCACCAGCGGCGCCGTGAAGTGACCCACACCCCAGGCGCTGGCTCGAGCCCTGCTCGGCCGTAACCAGCAGCGTGATCGCCCCGATCCGACGTCGCGGGTCGGGGCGGTCCGCTCGCAACAACGTGAAACAGCCGAGCCCGCTGCCTGGTGCTGGTGGTGGCACACGACGACGCGCACCGACAGATGTAGCGGGGGAGGGCGGGATCGCGATCGCCGCCAACTCGCGTTGACCCCGCCGGACTCAGCTGCTTCTGGCGATGGTCGGGTGAGGTACGGATGAACACCGCGTCGTCAGATCGTGACCGGGACCAGATTGGCGTGTAATGGTGAATTCGACTAGGGCCGTTGCAGATGCCAACGTCCGGCTGGCTGCCGTTGTGTCATACCCAGCGGCTACGTTGTCGTTGTGAAGGTGGTTGTGCCGGTCCGGTTGTTTCCGGACACCGCTCAGCAAGCGGCGTTGCGCGAGACTCTGACCTTGTGTAACCAGGCCGCGAACATCGCCTCGGCTGAGGCGCACCGCACCGGTACGACAGGCAAGAACGCCCTACAGAAACTCACGTACAGTCGGTTGAAGGTTATGGGCCTGTCGGCGCAGCCCTCGATCCACGTCGCACGCAAGGTCGCCGGAGCTTATGCCACGCTGAAGGCCAACATCCGGGCCGGTAACCTCGGCAAACCTGGTTCGAAACGCCGCCGAAGGGCCGAGGGCAAGCCGGTGTCGTTCCGGCGGCATGCAGCGCAGCCATTCGACGACCGGTGCCTGTCATGGCAGATGCCAGCTCGGACCGTGTCGATCTGGACTGTCGCGGGCCGCATGACGCGCATCCGGTTTGGCTGCTCCGAGCCGCAGTACGTAACGCTGCTGGCTCACCGGCATGGTGAATCTGATCTGGTCCACCGCGACGGCATGTGGTTTCTACATGCAACCTGTGATATCCCCGATGTGCAGGTCGAGGAACCGGACGGGTTCCTCGGTGTCGACCTGGGAATCGCGAACATTGCGACCACTTCGGAGGGACGCCGCTACTGCGGCAAGGCTCTCAGCCAGGTCCGGCATCGCAACCAACGCCTCCGTGCCAAACTGCAGAAGGTCGGCACCAAGTCGGCCAAACGGCTGCTCAAAGCCCGCCGCCGCAAGGAGGCTAGGTTCGCCGCCGACACAAACCACGTCATTGCCAAACGCATCGTGACCGAGGCCGAACGCACCGGCAGCGGGATCGCCCTGGAAAACCTGGGCGGCATCCGTGACCGGGTACGGCTCCGACGGCCCCAGCGGGTCACGCTGCACTCTTGGGCGTTCGCTCAACTCGGCCGGTTCATCACCTACAAAGCGGCACGAGCCGGAATCACGGTCGTGCACGTTGACCCGGCCTATACCTCGCAAGAGTGCAATCGGTGCGGACACATCGACCGCAAGAACCGCCCCAACCAGCACACCTTCTCTTGCACGTCGTGCGGTTTCGCTGAACACGCCGACGTGAACGCAGCCCGCAATATCGCCGTACGTGGCATTGCGAGCTGGGCCGCCGTCAGCCGCGCCGAACGCGGCGTGAACATACCAGCCAGGTATGGACACGATCCGCAAGCTCGGTCTCTCAAGCCGAGTAGCTGGCCTTCGTCTACGCGTCGACCGTCGCCCCATGTCCGATCACGATGATCGGTGTGGTGGACACGGTTCGGCAGGGACTCGCTCCACGTCAGGAATGGTCGTATGCATCGCCCGTGGTGGTGGCGGGTGTTGGTGAGCTGAAGGTCGTGAGCGGGGTCGGCATCCCGACGACCGGCGATGTCTCAAACTGGATCGCGTAGGTCGGCACGGGGTTCGGCCGCCATCGACCTGAGCTTCGCGAGCAGCTCGCTGCGGCTGCCGCAGCCGAGACGCCGGCGGATACGGGCCATGTGGTGTTCGACCGTCTTGGCGGAGATGAACAGCCTCTCGCCGATCTGGCGGTAGGTCAGTCCGGCCAGCACGAGGTCGGCCACCTCCTGTTCGCGCGTGGTGAGCGGGTTCGCGTCGCGGGCCCGGTCGGGCCGTCCCGTCCCGGCGGGCTCGGAGTCCGCGGCGGCCGGGCGGTCCGGCTTCGGCTGCAGGAGCCGGGCGTAGTCGAGCAGCGTGGTCATCGTCCGCCGGTCGGTGGTGCGGATGGCGGCCTGCCCGGCGAGCCTGGCCGCGTCCCAGGGCAGGCCGACGTCGTGCAGTCCCCGGGCGGCGGCCTCGACGGCCTCGAGGTCGACGACGCCGTGCCACACCTGCCACCAGCTCTCGGCAGCGCCGGCGACCGCGGAGCCGAAACGCGTGTGCCGCAGACGCGCGAGCGCGGCCACCTGCTCGGCGGCGGCGGTCTCGTCCTCGGAGATGATCGCGGCGTGCAGACTGGCCCAGTGCAGCGGCGCCGCCCACAGCGGCGGGTCGCCCAGCCGGCCGAGCAGCAGGTGCGCCTCGTGCAGATGCTCACGGACCAGGCCGGGCTCGCCGGCCCGCGCCGCCGCGACGGTGAACTCGCCGAGTGGGAGCAGCGTGAACAGGTCCACCGGGTGCCGCATGAGGGCTTCGCGGGCCCGTGCCCAGCCGCGGAGCAGCGCGGGCAGGTCGCTGTTGCGGCGCGCGACGCCGACCTCGAGCGCCGTGGCGAACAGTTGGTCGCGGGGCTCCAGCGGGGCGCCGTGGCGGGCCATGGTGTCGAGGACCTCGGCGGCCGCCGCGGTCTGTCCGCGCATCATGTGGATCCACGCCTGCAGCAGCCGGTGGCGCAGGGTCAGCAGCGACCCGCCGACGCGGGCTCGCATGGCGCGAACGAGGACCGAGCTGCTGAGGTCGAACTCGCAGCAGTGGAGCCCGACGAGCGCGGTGAGCGCGGCAGGGCTGTCCGGCAGGAGCTCGGCCCGGCCGGCGGGTTCCAGCAGCGCAGCGGCCTGCGTCAGCGACGACAGGGCGGCAGTCGGTGAGCCCGACAGCGTCTCCCGAAGGCCTCGGACCATGAGCACGGACGCGCTGGTGAGCAGGGTCGGCGGAGCCGCCGGTCGTTGATCCGCGGCCGCGTCGAGCAGCTCGGGCCGGCCGGTCGCGGTGGCGGCGATCGCCGCGAACGCCGCCGCGCCGGCGGTGTCCGACCAGCCGTACAGGTCGGCGCTGCGGCCGAGCTGGCCGCGGTGCGCCAGCACGGCCGCGGTGACCATGGCGGCCTCGGCGCGTACGGCGGGATCCGGTTCGGCCAGCGCCCGGTCCGCCAGGCGCAGCGCGACGTCCAGGTCTCCGGTCAGCGCGGCCGCGCGTGCCCAGCGGGCCGGCGAAGTCCTGCCCCCGGCGGCGGCCGCGGCGGCGAGCAGGTCCGCCGCGAGAGCCGGTTCGTCGGCCAGGACCTCGTCGGCGGCCGCCGCGAGCGGACCGGTCAGGTGGGCGTCGGCGAGCCCGGCCCGGCGCAGCACCCGGACCACGGGCAGCGCCGCGACACCGCGCTGGAGCTGGATCTCGGCCAGCCGCTGCCAGACACCCTCCCGCAGGTCCGCGGGGCTGTGCGCCACGACCGCCTGCCGCACGACCGGTGACAGCCGGCCGCTCGGCCCGAGCAGGCCCGCCGCGCGCGCGGCCGCGTGCATCGCCTCCAGCTCGTCGGCGGTCCTGCCGAGCAGCGCGCATGCCACCGCGAGCGGCAGGTCCACACCTGACGCGGCGGCCAACAGCAGGCGGCGTACGTCCGCGCCCGCGTCGTCGAGGTCGGCGGCGAACGGGGCCAGCGCCGCGGCCGGCAGATCCGACGCCTCGCCCGCCCTGCGGTCGTCCGGGGCGCCGGCCAGTGCCCGCGCCAGCCGGTCGACGTGTCCGGGCACGCCGCCTGCCTGCGCGTGTACGAAACGGATGGTCGCCGGCGGCGCGGCGTCGCCGAGCACGGCCGCCAAGTGGGCCGACGTCTGCTCCTCGCTGAACGGGCCGAGGACCAGCGGCGGGCCGTGCCGCCGCAGCACGTCGGTCAGCTCCGCCAACGCGGCCGGGCGCGGCCACGGCCGGTAGGCGACCACCAGCCTGCACCGGTTGCCCGTGACGAGCTCGCGCAGTTCGCGCAGGCTGTCGGGGTCCAGGGCGTGCGCGTCGTCCACCAGCAGCACGCTGTCGGGCGTACGCGGCGTCGAGCGGTCGAGCCGGTGGTCGATGACGGTGACGCCGGCGGACCCGTGGGCGCGGGCCAGCTCGCGCAGGACCGCGCTCTTACCGTGCCCGCCGGGAGCCTGGATGGCGACACCGGCCAGGAAGGGCGCCTGCTCGGCGAGGAATTGCCGGACGCTGCCGGGCAGGAAAGGGGACTGGGCGGTCGTCCGCACTGTGGTTCCTTACTGGGCGGGAACGGGTGGTCCGGTCTGGTGATCGGCCCGGCTACGGAACCCGGCCGCGGGCGTGGGCGAACATCGTCGATGACCTGCTCCTGGGCAGGCTCAGGTCGGTGATGCGTACGGGCGGGCGCGGCGGCGCCGGGTCGTGCCAGGCGGTGCCGCCGCCGTCGGGCGTCGGGTGGTCGTCGCCCGGGTCGGGTTCGGCGGCGTGCTGGCGCGGCTCGTCGCGTGGCGCCTGTCCGGCTCCGGAGACCCGCCGCTGTGCCACCAGTGCCGCGCCCATGGCCGCCGCGGGCTGGGGGTCGGCGCCGACCGCGACGTCGCCGGGCAGCTGCTCGCCGATCATCTCGGCGAGCAGCGGCAGTTGTGCCGCGGCACCGGTGAGCAGCACTGCGTCGAGCTGATCCGGGCGCAGCCCGGCGGCACGCACGGTGCGCAGCAGGGTGTCGACGATCAGCAGCAGCATCGGGCGCACCGCCTCACCGAACGCGGCCCGGCCGACGGGCACGGCCGTCAGCCCCAGCGGCAGGGGGACCAGGACCTCGGTCTGCGCGGCGGTCGTGAACGTCAGCCGTGCCTTCGCACAGGCCGACTGCAGGTCCAGCAGCGCCAACCGGATCTGCGGATCCTGTAGGTAGCCGCGTCCGAACTCGCGGGTCAACCGGGCCCGGACCAGCTCGGCGAGCGCCTCGTCGAAGTCGTCGCCACCGAGCGGGTCGGTGCCCTGCCGGCAGCCGGCCATGGTGAATCCGGTCGGTGTCCGGCGCACCACGGACGTCTCGAATCCGTTGCCGCACATGCTCAGCACGGCCAGCGTCCGGCCGCCGAACTCGCGCCAGGCGTGGGCCGTCGCGGCCGCCACCGGTGCGGGCAGCAGGGTCGCCTCGCCGAGCCCGATGTCCCACAGCGCCCGCCGGAGCAGGCTGCGGCGGTGCTCACCCCAGGCCGCCGGGTGGCTGACCGCCAGGTGCTCGGGGCGTTGTCCGGTCTGTGCCTGGGCCCGCTCGACGGCCCAGTCGGCCAGCACGGCGGTCAGCGTGTGCGGCAGGCACGGCTCGCCGGCGACGATCTGCGGCACGTCGTCGCCGACCCGCTGCACGAAGCCGCGGGCGATGCGGTGGCCGTCGACCATCGGCCCTTCGGCGGCCTGGTCGCCGACGGTGAACGCCCCGTCGGCGGCGACCCGGAGCACGGCGGGCACGGTGTACGCCTGCGCCCCGAACCGTACGGGCTCGGGCGGGCCCCACGTCCAGTCGGCGAAGCTCGACCTGGCGACGCTCAGGTGAGTGCCGCTGAGATCGATCCCTAGGACGTACGACATCGGACTTCCTTCCCCCGAGGGGCACCGCCCCGGTGGGCCCCGGCGAGGCCCACCGGGTGTGTATCGTCCTGGCTCCCCCATTCGTTACAGCGGACCTCCCGAACGGTCTCCGCATCACACCGAACGGATATCCCCTAATCCCCTCACGCCCGAGTGGGGGAGTTCCCGGGCAGGTGCGTCGGTGATCGGGGTTGCGTCCCCGACGCCCGTGGGCGCCGGCGGACCCTACGGTCGGAGCCGATCAAGAACCACGGATCGACCACCGACATCCATGAAGGAGATCGTCACCATGGACGGACACCAGACGCTGCGCGACTTCGTGCTGGAGCTGATCACGGATTCGCAGGCCCGCGCGGCGTTCGAACTGGACCCGGAGGGCAGCTTGCAGGCGGCCGGGCTCGGTGACCTGACCCCGGCCGACGTGCAGGACGTCATCCCGCTGGTCGCCGATCTCGCCCCCGCGCAGGGCATCGCCAGCCCGGTCCAGTTCGCGCAGAACCTGGGGCTCGACGCCCTGCCCACCGACGGCGCGGCCGCCGTGAGCCAGCTGCAGCACCTCGCCGAGCTGCTGCCGGTCGGGGCGCACTCCGGCAACGGCGATCTCAACGTCGCGACCCTCGGCGCGTTCACCGCCGCCCCGGCGCTGTCCGCCTTCGGCGGCGGCCTGTTCGCGCCCGCCGTGGTGGGTACGGAAACGACCACCACCTTCGGCACCGGCGAAGGGACGGTCGGCCTGTCGTCCGAGCACGACGTGTCCGGCACCCTGGACGCCGACCTGACCATCCCGGGTCTGCCCGCGACGGGTCCGCTCCCCGTCGGCGGCGACGGCGGACTGCTGCAGCCGGTGCAGGGGACGGTGGGTGACGTGCTCGACGGCAACCCGCTCACCTCGGTCGTCGACGGTGTGGGTGAGCTTCCCGTCCTGGGCACGGTGACCGGCGAGCTCGACAGCGTGCTCGGCGGCACGGGCGGCCTGACCGGCGGCCTCGACGGCGGGGTCGGCGGCCTGCTTGACGGCACCGTGCACGGGGCGACCGAGGTCACCGGTGACCTCGGATCCACGCTCGGCGTCGGCCACCTCGGCCTGAGCGGCGACGCCCACGCCGGTGGCACCGGCGTGCTCGGTCTGGCCGACGGGCTGCTCTGACTCGGACGGACAGCCCTGCGCCAACGGCTGGACCGCGCGGCGACGAGCGGTCCAGCCGCCCACTACTTGATAATTCCTCTGATATCGGCAGAATCCATCGCGTGATAGCACCAATCTGGCTTGACGTCCTCGACGAAACCGCCCGCCTGAGCGCGGCCCACGGCCGCACCGACCTGGTCGAGTCGGTGCAGCAGAAGCGAACCCAACTGCTGGACCCCCGACTGCGCGTCGTCGTGGTGGGCGAGCCCAAACAGGGCAAGAGCCAGCTCATCAACGGCCTGCTCAACGCCCCGGCCTGCCCGGTCGGCGACGAACTCACCACCGTGCTGCCGACTATCGTCACGCACGCCGACACCCCGACCGTCACGCTGGTCCACACACCACCCGTCCGCAACCGCCACGGCGGCGCGATCGCCGAGGCCGACCGCACGGCACTGCCCGTCGACCAGGTCGCGGCGGCTGTCGGCGGCAAACTCGGCGGCCACCCCGGCGCCGCGCACGTCGAGATCGGCCTGCCCCGGGCCCTGCTGGGCAGCGGCATCGTGCTGATCGACACCCCCGGCCTCGACGTGCTCGACCCGGCGCAACTCGACGCGCTGACCGCCTTCGCCCGCGCCGACATCGTCCTGGTCGCCTCCGACGTCAACAGCGAACTCTCCCCGTCGGAGATCTCCACGATCGGACACCTGGCGCAGTCGCACGCGCGAGTCGTCCTGGTGCTCACCAAGATCGACATGTCGCCGCGGTGGCGGGACGTCACCGAGCAGTCCCGCCGCCGCCTGGCCGCCATCGGCGTACGACCGGCGGTCATCCCCGTCTCCGCCGACCTGCGGCTGCGGGCCGCCGGCAGCAACGACAGCACCGTCAACGCCGAATCGGGATTCCCCACGCTGCTCGCCCGCCTCAACACCGACCGGGCCGCCAAGACCGACGAACTGGCCCGGGCCGCCGTCGGGCAGCTCACCCGCACCGTCATCGAACAGCTGGCCGCACCGCTGCGCACCGAACCACCCGAGGCCGAACCGGCACCGGCCCCCGGGCCCATCTCACGACTGCACGAGGCCCAACGCACCGTCGACGAACTGCGCCGCTGCTCCGTACGATGGCAGCACACCCTGAACGACGAGATGGCCGACCTGCTCTCCGACCTCGAATACGATCTGCGCGACCGGACCCGCAAGATCCTGCGCAAGGTCGACGAGGTGTTCGACAAGGCCGACCCGCTGTCGGACTGGCACACCTTCGCCCAATGGCTCGACGAGAACCTGCTCGAAGCCGACGAGGCCAACCACGGCTGGATGCTCCAGCGCTTCGACGTCATCGGCCGCCGCGTCGCCGAACACTTCCTCGCCTACGGCTACCCCGACGACACGGCACCGCGCTGGTCGCCGACCTCCCGCGACCACCTCACCGAAAACGTCCCGCTCATGGAACAGCCCCACGTAGAGCGGTTCACCTACGCCCAGAAATTCTTCACCGGACTGCGCGGATCGTACGGCGGCATCCTCATCTTCGGCCTCGCCACGAGCCTGGCCGGCATGCCGCTGATCAACCCGGTCTCACTCGGCGCCGGCGCCCTGTTCGGCGGAAAGACCGTCCTGGACGAAAGCCGCGCACTGCTCAAACGCCGCCAGGCCACCGTGAAGGCCGCCTCCCAGCGCCACGTCGACGACTTCTTCCTCCTGGTCAGCAAGGACTGCCGCGACATGGTCCGCCAGCTGCAGCGCCTGCTGCGCGACCACTACACGGCCCTCACCGAACAACTCCAGCAGCAGATCGTCGAATCCCTGCGCCGCGCCAAGCTGGCGGCCGACGCCGACGTCGCCGAACGCGACCAGCAGATGCGGCAGCTGGCAGTCCTGCAGGAACAGGCCCGCCGACTGGCCGCGACACCCACCGGCACCACCGCGGGAACACGGGCATGAGCCGCAGCACCCGCACCCTCGACGACGCGGTCCGGCAGCTCATGCAGGAGGCCTGGAACCTGAGCCGAGAGGACGGCCGCGCCGCGGCACAGCTCGACCACCTGTACGGCCGCCTCCAAGAACCGGTGCACCTCGCCGTCGTCGGCCCGGCCCGGTCCGGCAAATCCACAGTGGTCAACGGCCTCATCGGCGACCAAATCGCCCCACTGCCGCTCGGCGACGGCCACGACGTCGTCACCCGGTACGCCGACGGACCGCAACCACGCGTCACCGCAAGGACCGCCGACGGCGCCGCCCGCGAACTGGCCACCACCCGCTCCGCCCACGGCCTGCGGATGGACCCGCGCACCACGCGGCGCTCGGCGATCACCGAGCTCAGGGTGACCTGGCCCGCCCGCTCCCTGCGGCACATCAACCTCGTCGACACACCCGGCACCGACGCCGACGACGGACACCACGCCCCTGTCGAGCACGTCACCGGCGAAGCCGACGCCATCCTCTACGCAAGCCAGGAGATCCGCACCACCGACCTGCAGACCCTCCAGACCGCCCAGCACGGCGCCGTCGCGACGGCCGCACCCGTCAACACCGTCATCGTGCTTACCCACGCCGACGAAATCGGCGGCGGACGCATCGACGCCCTGCTCACCGCGCGGCAGCTCGCCCGACGCCACCAGCGCGATCCCGCCATCGCAGCGATGTGCACCGGCGTCGTCGCCTACGGGGGCCTCGTCGCGCTCGCCGGCCGCACGCTGTCCGACGCCGACTTCACCGCCGTGGCCGCCATCGCCGCAGCACCGCGCGAGACACAGGACGCGTGCCTGATGTCAGCCGACCGCTTCGCCGGCGACGACGGCCCGCTACCGGTCGACCCCGACGTACGGCGCCGGCTGCTGCACCGGCTCGGCATCCACGGCGTACGCCTCGCCACGACACTGGCCCGCACCGGCTGCGCCACCCGCGCCGAACTCGCCGCCGAACTCATACGCCGCAGCGGCCTCGCCGAACTCCGCGAGGTCATCAACGGCTGCTTCGTCGAACGGCGCACGATCCTCAAAGCACGCACCGCGCTGGCAGGCCTGGAACGCCTGGCCGGGCGCCTGCCCGGCCAGGACGGCGTCCACCTGCGCGCGCGGGTGGAACAGCTGCTCGCCACCGCGCACGACTTCCGCGAACTGCGGCTGCTGGCGGCAATGCGGTCCGGGCAGGTCGCGTTCACCGGCGACGCCGGCACCGAGGCGCACCGGCTGCTGGGCGGCAACGGCACCGATGCCGCGGTGCGGCTGGGGGCCGAGCACGAGCTGTCCGGCGGCGAACTGTGGGACCTGACCGCCGACGCCCTGCACCGCTGGCAGCAGCACGCCGAGGACCCGCGGCTGGGCCTGCACCAGCGGCGGGCGGCCACGGCCGTCGTACGCAGCTGCGAAGGCATGCTGGTCGCCCTGGGTGACGGATGACCACTGCGGCGGAGGTTCGCGTCGGCGGTCAGACCACGAGGACCGGGTTGCCGCGCAGATTCCCGTCGGCGCAGGGCCACGGGCCGGCCGCGAGCGGTGCCAGGCCGGTGTCGCGAAAGATGAGCAGTTGGTCGTCGAGCGCGAACGCGACGGTTCCCGCGCCGAGGAGCAGGACCCGGCTCATGACGGCTCTGTCGTCGGTCGTGGTGTACAGATCGCGCCGATCGAGTTCCCGGTCGACGGTCACCAGGGCGCCCTTGCGCCAGAACACGGTGGTGCCGTCGGCGTCCAGCGCCGGGCAGGCGGTGTAGTAACCGGTCAGGTCGGGTCCTTCGCGCATCGACCCGTCCGGGTCCAGGACCCGGAACTGCGAGCGGGCGCTGGAGTTGTCCGACTCGGGACCACGGATCACGCCCTGCTCGTCGACGACCATCAGGCCGTGGGTCCGCCAGGTCTGCGCCGGCCGCCCGGCGTGGTCGTACAGGGTGCTGGAGAACGAACCGTATCCCTGCGAGCCGACCAGGAATCGGCCGGGCCCGACGATGGCCTTGCGCGCGTGAGGTCCGGGCTCGGTGGTCGCGATGACCTGACCGGTGGCGGTGTCGAGGAGGGTGCAGACACCTATGCCGCTGCCGTAGTCGTCGATGTGGACCAGGACGCGGTCTCCGGCGACGAGCAGCGGCTCCCGGTATCCCACCGTGAGAGTGGACGGCGTCCATGCCCGCTTCGGTCGCACCTGCCACGCGGTGTGCACGCCGGCTTCGACCACACCCGGGAACGACACCGCGGAGAGGGGGAGCGGTGTGGACCACAGGATGTCGCCCGTGTCGTGGTAGCGGGCGAGGCGGGCCGTACCACCCTCGGGCACCTGGCGGAAGCGGGAAGTGGGCAGCCACACGACGCAGAACCCGTTCGGCATCCGCACGAAGGCGCCCACGCACTCAGGCGGATCATGCTGCAGTACTACGGAGCGCAGTGTCACCCCCTCGGAGTCGACCGCGGTGAAGACGCAACGGTCGCTGCCGGCCGTTTCGCGATGCGCGATCCATATGGTGCCGTCCGGATCGACGCGCGGCGAGTACGGGTGCCCGGCGAAGCTGCGCTGCCAGATCGTCGCGCCTGCCAGGTCGACGGCGGTGAGGACGGTGGTGTCGAGGTAGCGGTCGTTCGTGTCGCGGTCGTCATAGCTGGTCACGTACATCGGGCCTGCGGGGTCGGCGGCAGCCAGGCCCCAGACCTGCCCGGGCATCGTCACGGTGCCGGGCTTCGCCGTCATGTGACCATCCACCTCTCCGTCGGCAACGCGGGCATCAGTAGGCCCATACACGTCCCTCGTCGCCGCCGACTATAGGTGCCCGTTGAAGCACCGGGCCGGCGTGGCTGAACGCGTGCCGCTAGCGTGACCGCATGGCGCGCAGATGGTTGCTTCCGATTCTTTTCGTGCTGATCGGGCTCGCGATGGCGTTGAAGCAGGTGAGCGCCGGGTCGACCGGTGCCGGTGTCGCGCTGGGGCTGGTGTTCGTCCTGCTCGGCGTGGCTCTGTCGCCGGTGGTCTTTCCCCGGTCGCTCGCCGCGGCCGAGGCGCAGCGGCGCAGCGCGGTGGATGGCAGGCCGATCGTCTACTGGCGGCCCGGATGCCAGTACTGTCTGCGCCTTCGTGTCCGCCTGGGCACCGCGGCACGGCGTGCTCACTGGGTCGACATCTGGCGCGACCCGGACGGCGCAGCGGCGGTGCGTGCTGTCACCGGCGGTGATGAGACGGTGCCGACGGTCGTGGTCGCCGGGCAGCCGTACGTCAATCCCGACCCGGGCTGGCTGCGCGGGCAGCTGGCCCGATGACCCGACACACGTGACCGGCCGGGCGCTGGTGCACCCGGCCGGAGTTCACAGCTGATGTGGTGGTGCCTGGGCGATCCGCGCGCCACCACGTTGCGTCAACGGCTGGGACGGAACTGCATCCGGGCGAGCAGGACCATCCAGACGGCGAACCCGCCGAGGAAGGTCACCCACGACCAGGTCCAGCCGACGGTGAAGCTGAGCACGAGGAAGACGGCGGAGGAGACGGTCCACACGACCACGGTGTAGATGCCGAACCTGGCGGCTGTCTCGGGTTCCTGCTCGAACCGGTTCGTCATGGGGGGCTGGGTGCGCTGGAGGGCGCGTACCCATGCCTTGTTGCGGTTGGTCTGGGTGGCGCCGAGGAATGCGAACAGGATGATGGCCGCCACCGTGGCGGGCACGGCGAAGGCGACCGCCCACATGGGCAGGGCGCCGAGCGCGACGAGTCCGCCGATGCCGAGCCCGTAGACCGCGAGGAGCGAGGCCAGGAAGTATCCGCCCGCCCGTGACGCGGGCATCGGGTGGTTGGTCGTGGTCTCCTGGGCCAGGGAGTCGCCGACGATCCATGCGACGCCGGTGGCGCCGATCCCGAGCACGGCGATCATGATCCCGATGGGCAATGGCAGCACGCCGGTGGCGCCCAGCACCGTGAGGACGAGCCCGGCCGTCGCGGTGAAGGCCGCCACGACGATCCCGACGACGAACCGCGGCTTCGGGCGCACCCGGTGGCGCCGACCGGCCTCTTCCCAGCCCATGGGGGACCCCGTCGCGGGTGCGCCGGGCGTGTCGAGCAGGGCGTGCACGTCGCCGAGTTCGTCGATCGCGTGCCGTGCGGCGTCGGCCGGGGACCGGCCCGCCGCCTCCAGTTCGGCGACGCGGGCCAGGAGGTTGGCCCGGATCTCCTCCTTCAGATCCTGTGCGTCCGGGGTCATCTCCACCCCGGCGAACGCCGCGTCGAGAAGACGGTGCAGGTCGCCGCCGACGGGGCGGTGCGAATCGTCAGTCATGGCGTGGTGTCCTTCACGTCGAGGAGGGCGTCGATGATGCGCCGCGTGGTGATCCAGGCCGCGACGTTGCCCCGGAAGACCGCCCGGCCGGCGTCGGTGATGCGGTAGTACTTGCGGCGTCCGCCCTGGGTCTCATCGCCCCAGTACGACTCGACGAGGCCGTCTCTTTCCAGGCGCCGGTACGCCGCGTAGAGCGTGGCTTCCTTGATCTCGTGGTCCCCGCCGGTCGCCATGCGGATCGTCTTGAAGATCTCGAAGCCGTAGCTCTCGCCCTGGCTCAGGACCGCCATCACGATCGTGTCCGTATGCCCTCGCAGGAGGTCGGCGGCGAACGCGTCGCTCGCCGGAAAGGTATCGCTGTCAGACTTCTCAGGCACGTTCAGTACTGTAACAGATAAAGTACTGGAGCTGACAACAGCCAGTGGTCCGGTGGCCCCGGAGATGATCTTGTTGCCGTACTGCCGTGTCCGCAACCCGGCGGCGGTACGCAACTCCCCGCGCCTGATCGCCGAGCTGCTGGCCGATTTCGCGGCGGAGCAGTAGACCACGACGAATTCGCCGTGCTGCCTCGCCCGGTCAGATCACCGGGTGTCGCGCCGTAACGGGTGGTCGTCGGGGACCTCGACGAGCACGATGCGCACGCCGTCCGGGTCCTCGATCCACATCTCGTCCAGGCCCCACGGCTCGCGCCGGGGTTCGCGGACGATCCCCGCGCCCAGGGCTGCGAGCCGTTCATGCTCAGCCCGCAGATCGCGGACCTGCAGCCAGATCCGCACCGGCCCGGCGGGACCGCCGTCGGTCCGGCCGGACACCTCGAGCATCCCCTGGCCGAGGAAGAAGACCAGTCCGGGATCGTCGGGCGGCCCGAACTCCCGGTAGACCGCCAGCCCGAGCACGTCGCGGTAGAAGCGGCGCGACAGCTCCGGGTCGGACGGACGGAGCAGGATGCGGCTGCTGAGAACCTCCATGCCTCGATCATCGCGCGGCGCACCCGGCGCCGCGCCTGAACGGCGGCGGCGCCGGGGCACGGCTCAATTGCCGGTACGGCGTTTGAACAGCATCGCCGCGGCCGTACAGGAGATCGCCGTGATGGCGGCGAACCACCCGACAGCCAGCCAGGCGCTCGCTCCGATCGGGGTGCCCATCAGCAGGCCTCGCACGGTCTCGATGACCGGGGTGACCGGCTGGTGTTCGGCCACCGGGTGCAGCCAGGACGGCATTGTTTCGGTCGGCACGAACGCGCTGCTGACGTAGGGCAGGAACATGACGCCGAAGGTGACTCCGCCGGCCGCCTCGACGCTGCGTACCAGCAGTCCGAGCGCGGCCGAGGCCCAGGAGATCGCAACCATGAACAGGATGAGCGTGCCGACGGCGGCGAGCCATTCCAGGACGCCGGCGGTGGGCCGGAAGCCCATCGCGAAGGCGATCGCGACGATGATCGTCATGGCGCAGACGTTGCGGGCGACGCTGGCCACGACGTGGCCGGTGAGCACCGCGGAGCTGACGATGGGCAGGGACCGGAACCGGTCCATGGCGCCGGACTCCAGGTCGTGGGCGACGGCGACCGCGGTCGTGGAGGCGCCGAACCCGGCGCACAGGATGATGATGCCGGGCACGACGTAGTTGATGTAGGCCTGGCCGGTGTTGATGGCTCCGCCGAACACGTAGACGAACAGCAGCATCAGCGTGACCGGCAGGATGACCGCCAGGAGCAGGGCGTCGAGGTTGCGGGAGGACAGCCGCAGGCTGCGCCCGACCATGGTCGCCATGTTGTCGAGGGCCCAGCGCAGCTCTGCGGCGCGGGTGGGCGGTGTCGTGGCGCTCATGCGTTGACCTCCGTGGCTGGGGCCGGGCGCGCGGTGAGGGACAGGAAGACGTCGTCGAGGGTGGGCTTCTTCACGGCGATGGCGTCCGCTTCGACGCCGACCGCCGCCAGGCGGTCGAGCATCCGGCGGACCTGGGCGGCGCTGCCGTCGGTGGGCACCCGCAGCACGGGTGCGCCCGGATCGGGACGGGTCGCCTCGGCACCGAGGTGCGCGGCGGCCGCGGACAGCGCGACAGGGTCGGCGAAGGTCAACTCGACATGCTCGCCGGCGAGGGTGGACTTCAGCTGTGCGGCGGTGCCCTGAGCGACCACCCGGCCACCGTTGATCATCACGATGTGGTGGGCGAGCCGGTCGGCCTCTTCGAGGTACTGGGTGGTGAGGAAGACGGTCGTGCCGGCGTCGGCGAGGTCCTTGATGAGGTCCCACATGTCCTGGCGGCTGCGAGGGTCGAGTCCGGTGGTCGGCTCGTCCAGGAAGATCACCGGCGGTCTGGTGACCAGGCTCATGGCGAGGTCGAGCCGCCGGCGCATGCCGCCGGAGTAGGTCTTCACCGGCCGCCGGGCCGCCTCGGCCAGGTCGAACCGTGCGAGCAGCTCGGAGGCGCGGCGGCGGGACTCGGCTCGGCCGAGCCGGCGCAACCGCCCGATCATCCGCAGGTTCTCCACGCCGGTGAGCAGCTCGTCGACCGCGGCATTCTGGCCGGTGAGGCTGATGGCGGCCCGCACCTGGTGGGGTGCGCGCACGACGTCGTGCCCGGCGACCACGGCTTGGCCGGCCTCGGGGTGCACGAGGGTGCTCAGGATCCGCACCAGGGTCGTCTTTCCGGCGCCGTTGGGGCCGAGCAGTGCGAACACGGTGCCGCGCCGGACGTCGAGGTCGATGCCGCGCAGCACCTTCACCTGGCCGTACGACTTGGTCAGGCCGCGCACGCGGATGGCGGGATCGGCGGTGTGCATAGAACCATCCTCCTTACTGTGTATGCCCTACTGTATAAGCCATACACGATTTAGTTTATGTTATATACAGTGCGTGGATCCACGTCAAGAAGCGAACGGTGACCAGGCTCGGGAGCTACCTGCGGCCCTCGCGATCCTGTGGGGCCGGCGCGAACGCACCCGCCGCGGCCCGAAGCCGGCCCTGACCGTCGAGCGCATCGTCGAGGCGGCCGTGCAGATCGCCGATGCGGAAGGCCTCGGCCCACTGTCGATGGGCCGGCTCGCCGAGGCGCTGGGCTTTACCCCGATGGCGCTCTACCGCTACGTGGGAAACAAGGATGTGCTGCTGCAGCTGATGGCCGACGTCGCCGGCGGTCCGCCGGACCCGCGGCCGTGGCCCCCGGGCTGGCGGGCGGGCCTACGGCGCTGGGCGGGGGAGTTGTTCGCCATGTACCGCAGGCACCCCTGGCTGCTGCAGGTGCCGATGGACGGCATGCCGCCGGCCGGCCCGAACGGCCTGCTATGGCTGGACGCCGGGCTGCGGTGCCTGGCCGGCACCCCCCTGTCCGCCGAGGACCGGCTCAACGTGGTGACGCAGCTGTCGATCCACGTCCGGGGCGAGGCGCACTTCGCCCAGCAGTACGAGCAGCCCGGCAACCCCGGCGCCGCCGGCACCGCGCCGACCTACGGCGACCTGCTGCGCTCGCTGATCGACGCGGACCGCTACCCGGCGCTGTCCGAACTGCTGCAGACCGGCGTCCTGGACGGGCCGGACGCCGGGCAGGCGGAGTTCGACGCCGCGGCGGAGGCCGAGTTCGGGCTGGGCCTGATGCTCGACGGCATCGCGGCGCTGATCGAGGCACATCAGCGGGCCTGAGCCGCCCGCCCGATCCCCGGCTGTCCTCGGCCGGACAGTCGGCCTGCCGACTGATGCTGGCCCGCGCATACGACCACGACCAGCATCTGCTCCATGGGGGATCTGGTTCGGTGGCCGGTACGCGCCACCACGGTGGCGCTGGTGTGCGGGCCGCTGCTGGCGGCGTACTGGACGACCCCTTGGGAGCTGGCCTGCCTGGCCGTCGCCGGGGTGCTGCACACCGAGGTCGGTCTGTGGCTCTGGCGCGAGCGCCCCGCCAGCCGCATGGGGCCGCTGCTGGTCGTCTCCGGCCTGGTGTGGCTACTGGACTCCTGGGGGCGCATCTCACTGCCCGCCCTGTGCGCCGGCGGCCTGATGCTCAGCCTGCTGCACGACCCGATGCACCTGCACGCGGGCCTGGTCGTCACGTCCGGCCGCCTGCGCGGGTGGTGGGACCGCACGGTCGCCGCCGCCGGGTACGCCTACTGGCCCGTGCTGATCGCCGGGACGCTCGCGGCCGGGCAGCTGGGCCGCGCGCAGGTGCTGCACCTGCGCGCCCTGACCTATCCCGTGGTGGGCCTGTTCCTGGCCGGTGTGTTCCTGATGCGCTACCGCCGCGCCGGGCGCGACGACCGGCACGCCTACGCCCCGTTCTGGGCCGCGCTCGCCGCCAACGGCCTTTGCACCGCAGCACTGAGCACCCTCACCCACGGCCCCGGACACTGGCCCACCGTGCTGTACGCCCTCGGTGCGAGCCTGATCCCGGCAGGCGCCGCGCTCAGCGCCCACCGCGCCGAACGCCGCCGCCTGGTCCAGGCACGCGACCACGAGCGCCGCCGGGTCGAACGCGACGTGCACGACGGAGTGCAGCAGCGGCTGCTCGCCGCCGCGATGATGCTGCGTCAGGACGATCCGGTGCTGGTCGCCCGGGGCGCGGCGGAGGTCGAGCACGCCATCGCCGACCTGCGCGACCTGGTCCGCGGGATGAACCCCGCCGCGCTGGTGTGCCACGGACTGTCCGGCGCGGTGGCCGCCCTCGCCGAACGGGCCGGGATCCCGGTCGCCGTCGACGACCGCGTCGGGCACGTCACCCTGCCCGAACCCGTCGCGACGGCCGCCTACTTCGTCACCATGGAGGCCGTCGCGAACAGTGCCAAACACGCGCGGGCAGCCCAGGTCACGGTCACCCTCGCGGCCGAGGGAGACCGGGTGGAGGTGACCGTGCGCGACGACGGGGTCGGCGGCGCGCTGGCGGTGCCCGGCGGAGGGCTGCACGGCCTGCGGGAACGTGTCGAGTCCTGCGGCGGAACCTTCCGGGTGTCCAGCACCCGCGGCCGCGGCACCGCGGTGCGCGCCGTGCTGCCGCTGGCGGCGGCATGACCACCGCCGTGCTGGCCGACGACTCGGTACTGCTGCGCGGCGGGCTGAAACTGCTGCTGGAACGGCACGGGGTCACCGTGGCCGCCGACGTCGGCGACGGCGAGCAGTTGCTGGCGGCCGTCGCCGAGCACCGGCCCGACGTCGCGATCATCGACATCCGCATGCCGCCCACGTTCACCGTCGAGGGCGTACGGGCGGCGCTGGCCGTGCGCCGAAGCCATCCCGGCGTAGGTGTGCTGCTGCTGTCGCAGCATCTCGAGCACCGCGAGGCCCTGGCCGTGCTGCAGCAGCCCGGCGGCGGCATCGGATACCTGCTCAAGGACCGGATCACCGACATCACCGCATTCGCCGCCGACGTGCACGAGGTCGCCGCGGCAGGCACCGCCATCGACCCGATCGTGGTCGACCGGCTGTTGCGGCGTCCCCGCGCGGCCGACGGGATCGGTGTGCTGTCGCCGCGCGAGCGCGAGATCCTGGCCCGGATGGCCGCGGGCCGCTCCAACGCCGGCATCGCCGCCGACCTGCACCTGGCCGAGCGCACCGTCGAGGCCCACGTACGTAGCATCCTGGCCAAACTCGGCCTCGACGACGAGCCGGACACCCACCGGCGGGTGCTCGCGGTGCTGACGTTCCTGTCGTCGTGACAGCTGCCCGACTCCGGTTAGGTGTCTGCACTGATGTGACGCGACCTGCGGATTTCTAGTGTCGATCACATCAGAAGGCACCGAACGAAGGAGAAGGACATGAACGTCCGAACTGCACTGACCCGGCTCGCGATCGTGACGGCAGTGGTCGGCGGTGCGCTGGTCGGCACCACGCCCGCACACGCCGCGGCCGTGGCGGCGGTCGTCTGCGAGGAGACCATCCAGGTCGCGGAGGCGTCCTGGGACGTCAACACCGGCTGCTCGCTGCGCAGCGGCGACCGGGTCCAGATCAACGCCTCCGGGTCGATCTGGGCCGGGGTCTGGTTCACCGGCGACAACGGCCCGCAGGGCTGGACGAACATCGCCAACGACACGAAGTTCCCGATGGCCAGTGCCCGCGTGTACTCGCTACTGGCCAAGACCAACGGCAACTACCGCTACGCCGGGACCGGCACGATGTTCACCTACACCGGCACCGGCAGCCCGCTCTACCTGCGCATCAACGACGACAAGCCGGGCAACGGCAACGGCGCGTTCACGGTCGACGTGATCGTCACCCGCGGCTGACCATTCGGCAGGCGCGGCCCTGGGAGCGAGGCTCCCAGGGCCGCCGTCGTATTAGTTGCACGTACCGACGAATGCACATACGCTGACCCGTGCGCGGATGAGTCAGGGCAGCGATCAGCGATCAGGCATACACGCCTGCGGGCATGACGCGATCCGCCCCTTTCCCGGGGCCTCCTCCAGAGGTGGGAAATGAAACGACTCCTCACATCCGTCGGTGTCGCCGTGCTGGCCGCCGCCGCATCCATCCTCGTCGCCGTCAGCCCCGCTGACGCCGCCGTCGGGCTGCACATCAGCGGCCGCAACATCGTCGAAGCCAACGGCCAGAACTTCATCATGCGCGGCGTCAACCACGAGCACGTCTGGTTCACCGGCCAGACCAGCTCGTTCGCCAACATCAAAGCCGCCGGCGCCAACACCGTGCGCGTGGTGCTCGGCAGCGGCAAGCGCTGGGGCCCGTCCACCGACGTCGCCAACGTCATCTCGCTGTGCAAGCAGAACCGGCTGATCTGCGTCCTGGAGGTGCACGACACCACCGGATACGGCGAGGACGCCGCGGCCGCCACCCTCGACGAGGCCGTCAACTACTGGATCAGCCAGAAGGCCGCGCTGGTCGGCCAGGAGAACTACGTCGTCATCAACATCGGCAACGAGCCGATCGGCAACACCAACGCCGGCCAGTGGACCGCCGCGACCACCGCCGCGATCCAGAAGATGCGCACCAACGGCTTCCAGCACCTGCTCATGGTGGACGCGCCGAACTGGGGCCAGGACTGGCAGTACGTCATGCGCGACAACGCCCAGACCATCCTCAACGCCGACACCCAGCGCAACACCGTGCTGTCGATCCACATGTACGACGTGTTCAACACCGCCACCGCGATCCGCGACTACCTCGACCGCTTCCAGAACAACGGCTGGCCGCTGGTCATCGGCGAGTTCGGCTGGCAGCGCTCGCCCAGCAACGTCGACGACCAGACCCTGATCGCCGAGGCGAACGCCCGCGGCCTGGGCTACCTCGGCTGGTCCTGGGCCGGTAACAACGACCCGTACCTGGACATGACGGTCAACTTCGACCCCACCCAGCTCACCGAGTGGGGCCTGCGGCTGTTCAACGGCCCCAACGGCATCAAGGCCACCGCCAAGGAGGCCACGATCTTCGGCGGTACGCCGTCACCGAGCGCCACCGCGTCGCCGCGCCCCTCCGCGTCACCGAGCGCCTCCGCGTCACCGAGCCCCTCGCCGTCGCGGAGCACGTCACCCTCGCCGAGCGCGCCCCCGTCGCCCGGCGGACGCGCATGCACCGCCGCGTACTCGATCGTGGGCCAGTGGCCCGGCGGCTTCCAGGCCGACGTGCGCGTGACCGCCGGGACTGCGGCGATCGGCAGCTGGACGGTGACCTGGACGTTCGCCAACGGGCAGACCGTCACCCAGGCCTGGAGCGCCACGGTGACCAGCAGCGGATCGGCCGTGACCGCCCGTAACGTGAGTTACAACGGCAGCCTGGCCGCCGGCGCCGGCACGAACTTCGGGTTCCTCGGATCATGGAACGGCACGAACGCCGCTCCCGCGGTGACCTGCACCGCGAGCTGATCTTCGGTGGAGCCGGGCCGGGTGGTGACCGCCCGGTCCGGCTCTCGCGGGCATCGAGCAGCAGGCCTGTGTGTGCCTACATCGGGCGGCAGCACCTGTGCGTGATCGGCGCGCCGGGGCCCCCGCTGTGTGTCCGGCAGGCCACAGCCGGGCACACGGCCTTGCCCGAGCCTGCCATGCTCGGTCCGTGCCGACCGTCTACCGCAGCAGCAAGCGCCTTCGCGGCAGCAGCCGCCGTACCCGTGTACTGCGCACGCTCGGCGTCGTCGCGGTCGTCGGCGTCGTCGCGGCCGTCGCCCTGTGGCTGTGGCCCGCGGGCCCGCGGCCGCTGTTCCAGCTGCCCGCCGCGTGCGGCGAGAAATGGCAACTGGGCACCTATCCGGGCCACGGCGACGACGACGTCGACATGTTCCCGATGTCCGGGCAGTCCTGGGGCCATCCCGTGCTCGCGTCCTACGGCGGGACGGTCGTCGAGGCCGGGATCAACGGTGAGCTGGGCGGGCGCACGCCGCAGAACCCGCAGGGCCCGCGGGGCAGCGGCGGCGGCTACTGGGTGAAGATCGACCACGGCGGCCGGTGGACGACGGTGTACATGCACCTGCTCGAACCGCCGATGGTCGAGGAAGGCCAGCGGGTCGAGCAGGGCCAGCAGATCGGCAAGGTCGGCAGCACCGGCGACTCCGGCGCGGCCCACCTGCACTACGAGCAGCGCCGCGGCCTGGAAACGGTGGAAAGCTACTTCGACGGCGTCGCGTCAGGCATCACCCACGACGACCGCGAGTACACCGTCCTGCGCACCAGCGACAACTGCGTCGGCAAGAAGCCGTAGCGCGGCGACGCCGCCGTCGAGTCCCTCCGCGCCGCGGGTAGCCGGCTGCATCACGCGCCGAAGCGGTGCACAGCAGTGCGCCGGCCCCGGTAGGGAGTCCAGCCCTGCGCGGTCAACGCGGCCGCGCCGCCGGTGGCGAACGACAGCCATGCCGAACGCAGCGGCCTGCCGTGTTCGGTCACGTCGTGCCAGGTCTGGCCGGTCAGCATCGGTGTCTGCGCCCATGCGGCCTCGTCGCCGAACAGCCACGGCAGGTCGCTGCAATGGCCGGCCCGGTAGGGCGAGGCTGACGGCGGGCCGTCGATGCCGTACGCGAAGACCCGGGCACCGGCTCCGGCCAGCAGCCTGGCGAACCGCCGCGTCGGCCGGGTGAACGCCGTCCAGGTGACCATGCCGATGACACCGTTCTCGACGGCGCGCCCGACCAGCGGCACCCGCTGGGAGATCGGGCCGCCGGCCAGGAAGTACGCCATCTCGCGCCGGGTCGTGCCGAGCACCACCTCGAGGTCCTGGGCGCCCGCCCGGCACGCGGCCAGCCAACCGGCCGTATCGGGCAGCGGATCCGCGCCGGCCACCGGCCCATAGGCCGGGGTGAACCCGCGTCCGGACACGTCCCTTTCGGCCGCCTGCTGCGCCGCGAGCACCCGCTCCAGTGAAGCCTCGTGCGGATCGCCGCCGAGCCGGGCGAGGAAACGTTCAGCCAGCCGCCCGGTGTCGGTCGCGCCGCCCAGTCCGAGCCCCAGCGGCGGGCTCTGCAGCACGACCCGGCGGAACAGCGGCCGCGCCTGCGCGATGCCCAGCAGGCAGGCGATCGAGTGGGCGCCGGACGACTGCCCGACCAGGGTGACGTTGTCCGGGTCGCCGCCGAGGTCGGCGGCGTTGTCGCGGACCCAGCGCAGGGCTTCGAGCTGGTCCAGCAGACCCAGGTTGCCGGGGGAGACGCCCGGCGCGGCCAGGTAGCCCAACGCCCCGAGGCGGGAGTTGACGCTGACCACGACCACGTCGCCTTCGCGGGCGAGGCGGTCGGTGCGGTAGCGGTCCCAGGACCCTGCACCGGAACGGTACGAGCCGCCGTGCAGCCAGACGATCACCGGTCGGCGGCCACCGTCGGCCGCGGGAGTGACGATGGTCAGGTTGAGGCAGTCCTCTGACTGGAGCCCGATCTCGGGAGAGCCGCCGGCTGAACCCGGCCGGGCCGGCGGCTGCGGGCTGACGCCACCGTGCTGGACCGCATCGCGTACGCCCGACCATGGCTGTTCCGGCACGGGCGGCCCGAACCGCGGTGCGGTGGCGTACCGGACGCCGCGCAGCACCGTCAGCCCGTTCTCGCGCCGCCCGCGCAGCGTGCCACCGCGGACCGTGACCAGCACGTCCTGCGAAGCCGACCCGGCTTCGGTCGGGTCACCGCTGCGGCTGGGGGAGTCTGACGGCACCGGTGATCCTGCCTTTCGTTCGGCGGTCGCGTGGACGGCCGGACGGGGGCTGCTCCGCGGCGTGACGCGACGACGTCACGATATGCCGGAGACGTCCGTGGATGCACCCCGGCGGTATGCCGAGTGGTCCAGATGGAAGAGCTCCCGACACGGCGCACCCGGGCAGCGCGTCGAGGGACGTTCGGCATCGCATGAGGGTCCGTGCAGGCGAACCCGCGCGGGGCCAGTCGGATCACGACGTCAGCGGTCGCGTCAGGGCGGTGACAGGGCGGTGTCAGCCGTGGCACCGATGGTGGACACATCGCAGAAGACAGCGCTTCCTCACCTGAGCGCGGTCGCCACCCCAGATCCAAGGAGTACGCCACCATGTCCATCACCCTCTCCGACCAGGACAAGACCACGCTGCGGATCGCCGCGTACGGCGCCGTCACGCTGCTGTCCGCCGCCGGTGCCGCCGGCGGCTCGCCCCACAAGATCGCCACCAACGGCAGCATCGCGCTGGGCTCGGCCACCGGCCCGGTCGGGCACGTGCTCGCCGAGTATCCCAAGGGCAAGGAACTGAACGGCAAGTCCGTGGCCGAGATCGCCGACCGCGTGCTGCCGGCCCTGACGGCGGCCATGAACCTGCTGAAGGCGCAGGCTCCGGAAGAGGCCGAGAACTTCCGCAGTGCCGTCGTCACCGCGATCGAGTCCGCCACCCACCACGCCTCGCCCGGCCCTGTCGTGTCCGACATGATCCGCAAGATCACCAAGGCCCTCGACGCCGCCTGACAGGACGCCGACCCGCGCCGTCGTGCCGCAGGGTTCCTTTCCGGATCCTGCGGCACGCGGTCACGGGAGATGCGGCAGGGCGAGGTCCATGAGCGCCACCCCGAGACAAGTCACACAGCTCGAACACCAGAGGCAAGGAGATCACTGATGGGACAAGGCAACAGCGGCTTCTCCGGAGCAGGGCTGCACAGGATGCGCGACGTACTGGCACGACATGTCGATTCCGGGAAGATTCCCGGGCTCGTCGCCCTGATCAGCCGGGGTGGTGAGACGCACGTCGAAGCGATCGGCACGATGCGCCATGACGGTGGCCCGCCGATGCGCCGCGACACGATCTTCCGGATGGCCTCCACGTCCAAGCCGGTCACGATCGCGGCGGCGATGGTCCTGCTCGACGAGTGCAGGCTGCGCCTGGACGACCTGGTAGAGGAGTGGCTGCCGGAACTCGCCGGCCGCCAGGTGCTCAAGCGGATCGACAGCCAGCTGGACGACACCGTACCGGCGCGGCGGCCGATCACCGTGCGGGATGTGCTGACCTCCACGTTCGGGCTCGGCATGGACATGACGGTGCTGGGCACTCCGATCATGGGCGCGATCTTCGAGCAGGGACTCACGCCCAATCTCCCGACGCCGATGCCTGAACCCGACGAGTGGATGCGCCGCCTGGGTACGCTGCCGCTGATGCACCAGCCCGGGGAGCGCTGGCAGTACCAGATCAGCAGCGACCTCGTCGGCGTGCTCGTCGCCCGGGTCACCGGCCAGCCGTTCGAGACGTTCCTGCGCGAACGCATCTTCGACCCGCTGGGCATGAAGGACACCGGTTTCCACGTGCCCGCCGACAAGATCGACCGGCTGCCGGTCCTCTACGCCCCCGATCCGCAGACCGGAGAGTTCCACGTGTGGGACGAGGCTGAGGGAGGACGGTGGAGCCGGCCTCCGGCGTTCCCGGGCGGCGGCGGTGGGCTGGTCTCCACCGTCGACGACTACCACGCCTATTTCCGGATGCTGCTCAATGGAGGGCTGCACGGCAGCGAACGGATCCTGTCCCGGCCCGCCGTCGAGCTGATGACCACCAACCGCCTCACGCCGGAGCAACAGGCCGCCCGTGACGCCATGGCCCGCGACCACGTCCACATCTCGTTCGGCCAAGGCCAGCACGGCAGCTGGGGCTTGGGGATGGCGGTGCGCACCTACCGCGGCGACTACGCCTCCATCGGCCAGTTCGGCTGGGACGGAGGAAGCGGCACCTCGACCTATGCCGACCCGGACAAGCAGCTCACCGGAATCCTGCTCACCCAGGTCGGGGCGAGCGTCCCGGATTCCATCAGGGCCATGCACGACTTCTGGACCACGACCTACCAGGCAATCGACGACTGAGCCGTTTCCCGCTCCATGGGCGAACGTGATCGCGACCAGGTCGCGATCACGTTCGCCCGCGGCCCGTCCGGAGTCGCCTCGGCGAACACTGGTTCGCCGAGGCTTCGTGCGGTCTGCTCGATCCCCGCCGTGTATGAGCACCGACTTCGCCGCCACAGGTCCAGGCGCTGAGTGCTGGGCGTAGGATCGCAGCCCATGGATTCGTTCCGCCTCCAGCGCCAGCGCCCCCGGTGGTATCTCGAGGTGGCGCCGCTTCTCGGCGGATACCTGCTCTTCGGTCTGGTGCGAGCCGCGATCGATCGCGGCGATCCGGCGGCGACGGACAATGCGGTGCTGGTGCAACGCCTGGAGCAGGCCCTGCACATCGCGGTCGAGTATCCGCTCAACCAGCTGATGCTGGACCGTCCATTAGCGATCCACCTCACGGGCTACTTTTACCGACTCTGCCTCATCGCGGTGCCCGCCATCCTGATCTGGCTGTACATCTCCTGGCCGGAGCGCTACCGGCACCTGCGAACCGTTCTCGTCGTGACGACGCTGCTCGACCTGCCCCTCGTGTGGCTCTACCCGGAGGCCCCGCCACGGTTCGCCCTGGACGGCATCGTCGACTACATGGCGACGTACGACATCCTCTTCAGCGCCGCTTCCCGCCATCCCCGCCCGGGAGTGAACCTGCTCGCGGCGATGCCGAGCATGCACGTCGCCTGGACGACCTGGTGCGCGTACGCCGTGTGGTCGGTGGTTCGTGAACACAGTCCACGAGGCGCGTGGTTGGCCTGGCTGTTTCCGCTGCTGACCGCGTTCGTCGTGCTCGTGACCGGACACCATTACGTCCTTGACGTCCTGGCGGGGATGGCCGTCGTAGCGTTCGCGGTCCAGCTGACCAGGTGGATGACTCGTGGGCGCCGCAACGTGGCGGCGAAGGAGCCGATATCTACCTGACCTCGAACACGAACCGGTGACTGGATCGTCCGGCCGGTGCGACAGTGGTGCAGATCAGCCGGTATACCCGGTCCGGCCGGGCCTGGTGATCCGTGGCGACCGCTTCCTCCACCGCGGCCTGCGGGCAGTCGTGCGTGAGCGTGACCAGGCCGTCCCAGTCCGCGGAGCCGTCCGTCAGCGTCGGCTCGTGGCGGCTGATGAAGATCTCCTCGACGGGCAGCGCCCGCTCGGCGTCGATCTCGTCGGTCAGTTCGAGCCGCCCGTCGGCCTGCCAGCGGAAGCGCCGGACCAGTGACCGCAGCCCGGCGATGTCGTACGCCGAGGTCAGGTCGAGGTCGAAGCGGATCGTCTCGCCGTCGTCGCGGTAGTCCAGGACCTTCGCCGCCCGGTTCGCGCCCGGCAGCTGGACCCGGCCGTCGATGACGGGCACGGAGTGGCCGCGCGCCGACGGGTGCAGGTACTCGTAGCGGCCGGGTCCGAAGTAGCCGGCGGTGTACTCGCCCGCGCCGAGGTCGTCCAGCACGCTCTGGCCGCGGGTGTGCAGGATGAAATGACCCAGGTCGTTGTGGTTGTGCGGCTCGTCGTTGTGGCCGCCCTTGGCGGCGAACGCGAACCGGCCGCGGTGGATCACCCAGGCCAGGTCGGGCAGGAAGCTCGTCGTCCCGGTGGCGGTGGCCGGTGCGGCGGGCCGGAACCAGGCGAGGGTCCGCGACAGGTGCCCCCACCGGTAGCAGTGGTCGTCGTGCAACGACGGCACGACCTGCGCAGGAGGGGTGCCGAAGCGTTCGGCGAGCCGGGTGAGCAGCCCCGCGGGCAGCCACGGCCGTTCGGAGGCGTCGGAGAACGGGGCGTATGCGCCCGCGCCCAGCGCCACGCGGTGCGGGAACGCCGCGATCTCGGCCACCTTCGCCGAGTCCAGCAGATCCTCACCGGAGTGCTCGCGCAGCGCCTCGGCGAAGTACACGAAGTAGCCGAAGCCGTATACCCAGTAGTCCACGCCCTCGGCGCAGCCGCCGTCGTCGCCGAACCCGGCCAGGTAGCGGTCCATGGCCCGGCGGCTGCGGTCGAGCATCGCGGCCAGCCGGGAGCCGTCGGCGGGGGAGTCGCGCAGCAGCGCCAGGGCCGCCAGGCCGGTCGCCCCGGCGCACACCGCCTCCCAGTTGTTGGCGTAGCCCTCCCAGTTCAGCGGCCGGGTGTCGGTGTAGGGCACGAACACGCGCCGCTCCACCTCGGCGCGCACCCGGTCGGCGACGCGCCGGTCGAGCCGGTCACCCAGCGCCGCGACGGTCTCGGCGAGGGTGTGCGCGGTCTCGGCGGCGAACAGGTCCAGGCACTGCTCGGGGCCGCGGTCCTGGTCCGCGCTGTGGCGCACGTGCGCGGGCAGGGCCCAGGTGTACTCGTCGCAGACCGACCACAGGGTGTCGGCCAGCGGGCCGAGGCCGGTGTCCGGGTCGAGCAGCGCCTGGGCGGCGCGGGCGGCCAGCCGGGCGCGCCTGCGGAAGTAGCGCCGCTCGTACCGGATGCGGTTGCCCGTGTCGAAGTAGTCGCGGTAGGCGGAGAAGCCGAGTTCGGGCATGGTGTCGTCGGCGGCCGCGGCGCGGATGTCGCGCAGCAGCGAGGTCAGCTCGCCGGCCGGTCGGGGGAAGACGATGTCGGGCATGGTCGGCCGGCCGTCAGGGGCGGGCGCCGCTGGAGTCGCGCACGATCAGCTGCGGGCTGATCGACACGCGGTGCACGGGCCGTCCCGGGTCCTGCAGGCGCTTGGACAGCAGCTGCATCGCGCTCTCGCCGATGGTGTACTTCGCCGGCCGGACCGCGCTGAGCGCCGGGTTGGCCAGGCCCGCGACCTCGTCGTCGAACGCGACCACGGCCAGGTCGCCCGGGACGTGGATGCCGCGCTCCTCGCACCGGGCGACCAGCGAGATCGCCTCCCGGTCGGAGTGCGCCAGCAGCGCGGTCGTGCCGGTGGCGATCCAGGCGTCGATGCCGCGGTCGATCTCGGCGTCCCACCGGGGGTCGCGGTGGTCGGGGCTGATCAGTTCATGGGTGCCGGCGAGGTCGAGTCCGATCTCGGCGGCGGTCTGCTGCCAGCCGCGCCGCACGGCGGGTGTGTGCGGGCTGCTGGCCGAGGCCAGGAAACCGACCCGGCGGTGGCCCCGTGCGGCGAGGTGCCGCACGGCCAGGCTCGCGCCGAACGCGTGGTCGGTGAAGACGGACTCGACGTGCTCCTGGTACAGGCCGACCGTGGCGGTGCGCTCGATGAACACCACCGGGATGTCCAATCCGGCCAACCAGTCGATGAGCTGTGCGGCGTCGTCGCCGATGGTGGGCGGTGCGATGAGCAGGCCCTGGATGCCGGCGGTCTCCAGCAGCCATGCGGTCTGGCGGCGCACGTCGGCGACGTCGTCGTAGGAGGAGCCGCGCAGCACTATGCGCACCCCGGCGTCCGGGGCGGCGTCGCGGGCGCCGCGCACGATCTCCGGCCAGTAGTAGTCCAGCGACGGGACGACCATGCCGACGGCGGGCAGCGACGCCTCGTCGGCGCTCGTGGACCTGCTCGGCTCCTCGACGGCGACGCTGAACTGGGGCTGTCCTTCGCCGTTGCGGGGCAGCCGGATGCCGCCGTGGACGCGTTCGATCGCGCCCTCGTCGGCGAGCTGGGCGATGTCGCGGCGCACGGTGACGGTGGTGACGCCGAGGGAGCGGGCGATCTCGCTGACCCGCAGCGTGCCGTGGGTGTGCAGGTCTGCGAGGAGCCGCTCGCGGCGCTGGTCGGGCAGCAGCGGTGGCTCGGACAGGGTCACGGTCGTGCCTCCACGGTGGTGTCGCGCGCGTCGGGCTCGATTGTGCACGGACGCGTGGTGTGGCATGGCACGCGGCGGGCCGCCGTCCGGACGGACCTGACCGGCCCGGACGGGTATCGACGGCGGGATGTTCGCACCATCGTTGCCTTCCTCTCGCTTCAAACGAACATATTCGTTCATAAAGAAAAGGCCAGGTCTACGCGTTCCGTGTTACAGCTTCGTAACGGGCCCTTGTCGTGCAGTTTCCGGGCTGGTCTACTCATCGCACTGTTCGAACGAACATAAACAAACATATCAGCAACGCACTGGAAACCGGGGAGAGGCCACCGCATGTACCGTCCGCAGGCACTGCTCGTGATGGGGCCCGAACCGTTCCGGCTCCAATTCGGGCCCAAGGAGCTGCAACGGTTGCGGACGCTGGCCGACCTCGGCGACCCGATCTGGACCGACGACCTCGACGACCCGCACACCCGGGCCCGCCTGGCCGACACCGAAGTGCTGCTCACCTCGTGGGGCGCGCCCACCCTGACCCCGCAGCGGCTGGCCGCCGCACCGAAGCTGCGGGCCGTGCTGCACTGCGCCGGCAGCGTGCGCAACCTCGTCTCCGACGAGGTCTGGCGCCGCGGCATCCTCGTCACCAGCGCCGCCGAGGCCAACGCCACTCCGGTCGCCGAGTACACCCTCGCCGCGATCGTGTTCGCCGGAAAGAAGGCCCACGTGCTGGCCGCCGAGTCACGGCTTCGCCCGGCCGACTGGGACGCCGTGCACCACCGCGAGGACCTGTCCAACTACGGCCGCACCATCGGCATCGTCGGCTTCTCCCGCATCGGCCGCCGCGTCGTCGAACGCCTGCAGACCCTCGACACCGCGCAGGTGCTCGTCACCGACCCGTACGCCGACCCGGTCGCCGTCGCCGCCGCCGGCGGCCGCCTCGTCGAACTCGACGAGCTGCTGGCCAATGCCGACATCGTCTCGCTGCACCTGCCCGAACTGCCGCAGACCCGGCACGCCATCGGCGCCCGCGAGCTGGCCCTGCTGCCCGACGGCGCGACCGTCATCAACACCGCCCGCGGCGCCGTGATCGACACCGCCGCGCTGGAACGCGAATGCGCCACCGGCCGGCTCAACGCGATCCTCGACGTCACCGACCCCGAGCCGCTGCCCGCCGGATCCCTGCTGGCACAGCTGCCCAACGTCATGATCACCCCGCACATCGCCGGGTCGCTCGGCTCCGAGACGCGCCGCCTCAGCGCCCAGGCCCTCGACGAACTCGAACGCCTCGTGCACGGCCGACCCCCGCTCGACGCCGTCACCAGCGAGGCCATGGAGGTGATCGCGTGAGCGAGCGAACCATGTCACCGGTTGCTCATGCCGCCGACGAGCACAGCGAGGAGAAGGCATGAGCATCTCGCCGTACACCGGCTGGACCCGCACCGAATGGGCGTCCCTGGCCGACCACCTGCTCGCCTCCGCCTGGCAGCACGCCTCACCCACCGGCGCCCTGATCACCCCGCCCGGCCGGCCCGGCGGCTACGGCACCGCCGTCGACGGCCTCGAAGGTTTCGCCCGGACGTTCCTGCTGGCCGGGTTCCGCATCGCCGGTGAGCACGGCCGTGACCCGAACAACCTGCTCGAACGCTACGCCCGCGGCATCGCGGCCGGCACCGACCCGCACTCGCCAGAACGCTGGACCACGCCGCACGAGCACGGCCAGGCCAAGGTCGAGGCCGCGTCGATCGCGCTGATCCTCGACCTGACCCGCCCGTGGCTGTGGGACAACCTCGACCCGGGTGTGCAGCAACGGGTCGTGGAATACCTCGCCCAGGTCGTCGGCGACCGCACCTACCCGCAGACGAACTGGGTGTGGTTCCGCATCGTCGTCGAGCAGTTCCTCGCTTCCGTCGGCGGCCCGTGGTCACCCGACGACATCGCCGCCGACCTGGCCACGCACGAGTCGTTCGCCCGTGACGGCGGCTGGTACTGCGACGGAAGCGAACGCAGCTACGACCACTACGCCGGCTGGGCCCTGCACCTGTACCCGATCCTGTGGAGCCGCATGACCGGCGCGCAGGCGCAGGCCGCACCGCTGCTGCCCGAGTACACCCGCCGCCTGGACCGCTACCTGCTCGACGCGGTGCGGCTGGTCGGCGCGGACGGCTCGCCGCTGATCCAGGGCCGCAGCCTCACCTACCGCTTCGCGGCCGCCGCCCCGTTCTGGGCCGGCGCGCTGGCGGGCACCGACGCGCTCGCGCCGGGGCTGTTGCGCCGTGCCGCGTCCGGGATCGTCAAGCACTTCGCCGACCGCGGCGCCCCCGACGCCGACGGGCTGCTCACCCTGGGCTGGCACCACCCGTGGCGGCGCATCGCCCAGCGCTACTCCGGGACCGGCTCGCCGTACTGGGCGTCCAAGGGCCTGCTCGGCCTCGCCCTACCCGCCGAGCACCCGGTGTGGACCGACGTCGAGCAGCCGCTGCCCGTCGAGCAGGCCGACCAGTTCGCCGTCATCACCGCACCCGGCTGGGCGCTGTCGGCGACCGCGGCCGACGGCGTGGTGCGGGTCTACAACCACGGCACCGACCACGCCCGCCCCGGCGACCGCAGCACCGACTCGCCGCTGTACGCGCGGCTGGGCTACTCGACCGCGACCGCGCCCGCGATGGACGACGACGGCTGGGACTGCCCGCTCGACCAGTCCGTGGTGCTGCTCGACGCGCACGGCGAAGCCACCCACCGCAGCGGCTTCACCACCCTGGACGTGCGGGCGCTCGACGGTGACGCCGCCGTGCTGGCCTCCCGCGCCCGCTGCCACTGGGTCAAGCCGGACCGCAACGCCCCCGACCACGGCTCCGGCCTGCCGGGCGACGCCGTCGACGCGGCCACCGTCACCACGGTGTCGGTCGTGCGCGGCGCGTGGGAGGTCCGGCTGATCCACGTCGAGGCGGCCGGCGCGCCCGGCTGGGACCAGGTCACGGCGCTGCGCGTCGGCGGCTGGCCGGTCCCGGTGGCAGCTGTCGAGGACGGGTCGCGACCGGTCGGCGTCGCCTCCCCCCAGCCGGAGACGGGCTCGCCCGCCTCCGAACGGCTCGTCGCCGAAGCCGTGGGCACCACGCTCACCTCTACCGCGGTGGGGCTGCACGGCCTCGACGTCGCCGGGGTGCACACCGTGCACGACGCCACCCCGCTGGCCGAGCGCACCGCCATCCCATGGCTGCAGGCCAGACCGGGACGGGCCGACTGGCACGTCGCCGCGTTCGCGCTCAACGGCGGCGCCCTCGCGCCGTTGGCCCAGATTTCAGGACCCGAGGACGCGCCGGTCGTCCGGGTCACGTGGCCCGACCAGGCCACCACGACGGCGGCGCTGCCCGCGCCGCCGACCGGCGGGCACCACCACGCACAGAACAGATCCTCCGCCGCGTAAGCGGCCGTCCTTTAGGAAGGAACGTTCGTGAAGAGAAGGAAGATGCTGGCAGTCGGCCTGGCGATGGCAGTCGCCCTGCCGCTGGCCGCCTGCGGCTCCGGCGAAGACAACGCCGAGAGTGGCCCCGTCGAGCTCACCGTCGCCGTCTGGAACCTCGCCACCACGCCGGAGTTCCAGACCCTGTTCGACGCCTTCCACAAGGCGAACCCGGACATCACCATCAAGCCCGTCGACATTCTGGCGGCCGACTACCCGACCAAGGTCACCACGATGCTCGCCGGTGGGGACACCACCGACGTCATCACCATGAAGACCCTGGCCGACTATGTGCGCTTCGCCGGGCGCGGCCAGCTCAAGGACATCACCTCGCTGGCGACGTCGACCGAGGGCAGCAAGCTCGCCGGGCTCGACCAGTACAAGCAGGACGGCGACAAGTACTACGCGCTGCCCTACCGGCAGGACCACTGGGTCCTGTACTACAACAAGAAGATGTTCGACGCCGCCGGGCAGGCCTACCCGACGAGCCTGACCTGGGACCAGTACGTCGAGGTGGCCAAGAAGCTCACCTCGGGCACCGGCGACAAGAAGGTCTACGGCGCCTACCAGCACACCTGGCGCTCGATCGTGCAGGCCATCTCCGCCGCGCAGACCGGCGGCGACCAGCTCGCCGGCGACTACAAGTTCTTCGCCGACCAGTACAAGACGGCGCTGGCGCTGCAGGAGGCCGGGGCCACCCTCGACTTCGGCACCGCAGTCACCCAGAAGACCGGCTACGCCTCGATGTTCGAGACCGGCAAGACCGCGATGCTGCCGATGGGCACCTGGTACATCTCGAAGATCCTGTCGGAGAAGCAGAAGGGCACCACCGACGCCGACTGGGCCATCGCACCGATGCCGCAGCGCCCCGGTGCGAGCGGCGTCACCACGTTCGGCGCGCCGACCGCGTTCGCGGTGAACAAGAAGGCCAAGCACGCCGACGCGGCACAGAAGTTCGTCGAGTTCGCCGCGTCGCTCGAAGGCGCCAAGGCGATCACGGGCATCGGCATTGTCCCGGCCTACAAGAGCGACGAGATCCTCAAGCAGTACTTCGCGCTGCCGGGCATGCCCACCGACGAGCTGTCGAAGAAGGCCTTCAGCCCGGACAAGGTGAACCCCGAGATGCCGGTCAGCGACAAGACCGCGAAGATCGACACGATCCTCAACGAGGAACACCAGCTGATCATGACCAAGCAGAAGTCGCTCGACGACGCGATCAAGGAGATGGAGTCCCGCGTCAAGAACGAGGTCAACTGACCCACGCGCAGTTACGCGGGGACGGCCGCCCGGCCGTCCCCGCGCAACCCGGGAGGACGAGATGGCAGACCTGCTCACCGCGACGCCGGCGACCGCGAGCGCCGCGCCTTCGCCGCGGGCGCGCGACAGACGGCGCGCCCGGCGCAACACGCTCATCGGCTGGAGCTTCATCCTGCCGAACTTCCTCGGCTTCGCCGTGCTCACGCTCGTGCCGGTGATCGCGGCCTTCGCCCTGTCGTTCATGGAGTGGGACTCCTACAACCCACCCGAGTGGGTCGGCCTGGACAACTTCCAGCGGCTGCTCAACGACGAATCCACCAAGATCGCGCTGCGTAACACGGCCTTCTACGCCCTCGGGCACGTGCCGCTGACCATGCTCGCCGCGCTCGGCCTGGCACTGCTGCTCAACCGCAAGATCGCCGGCGTCGGCTTCTTCCGCGCCGCGGCGTTCTTCCCGTACATCACCTCCATGGTCGCGGTCGCCGTCGTCTGGAACATGCTGTTCCACCCGCAGTTCGGGCCGGTCAACCAGTTCCTGCAGTTCGTCGGCGTCGACAGCCCGCCTGGCTGGACGACCAGCACCACGTGGGCCATGCCCGCGATCATCCTCACCAGCGTGTGGCGCGACATGGGCTACTACATGGTGCTGTTCCTGGCCGGGCTGCAAGCCATTCCGGTCGAGCAGTACGAAGCCGCCAAGGTCGACGGCGCCGGCACCTGGCAGCGCTTCCGCGCCGTCACCCTGCCCGGGCTGCGGCCGGTCACCTTCCTCGTGCTCATCCTGCTGACCGTGCAGAGCTTCAAGGTCTTCGACCTCGTCGTCGTCATGACCGACGGCGGCCCGGGCCGCGCCACCCTGGTGCTGTCCCAGCAGATCTACCGCCGGGGCATCATCGAGGGCGAGTTCGGCTACGCCTCGGCGATCTCGCTGGTGCTGTTCCTGCTCGTGCTGGTCTTCACCCTCGTCCAGTTCTGGTTCAACAACCGCAGGGAGCGCCGATGACCACCGTTGACACGGCCGCAGCCCCGCGCGCACGCGGCCCGCTCGCCCTGCTCCGCCGGGTCGCGCTGTACGCGTTGCTCACGGCGGCCGCGCTGCTGATCCTGGTCCCGTTCCTGTGGATGGTCAGCGCGTCGCTCAAGCGCAACAACGACGTCTTCACCATCCCGATCCAGTGGATCCCCAGGGACTTCCAATGGGCCAACTTCACCGAGATCTGGACTCGGGTGCCGCTGGCGACCTACCTCGGCAACACCGTTTTCCTCAGCCTCGTCATCACGTTCCTGCAGGTGCTGACCGGCAGCTTCGCCGCGTACGGGTTCGCCAAGGTGCGCTTCCGCGGCCGTGACACGCTGTTCATGATGTACGTCGCGACCATCGCCGTGCCGTGGCAGGCGTACATGATCCCGCAGTACATCATGATGCAGAAGGCCGAGCTGACCGACACGTTCTGGTCGCTGATCCTGCTGCAGGCGTTCGGCGCGTTCGGCGTCTTCCTGATGCGCCAGTACTACCTGACCATCCCCGACGAACTGTGCGAAGCGGCCCGCGTCGACGGCCTCAGCGAGTACGGCATCTGGGCGCGGATCATGCTGCCGCTGTCGAAACCGGCGCTGGCTAGCCTGGCCCTGCTCACCTTCGTCAACACCTGGAACGACTACATGGGGCCGTTCATCTACCTGACCAGCAACGACCTGTGGACGATCCAGCTCGGCCTGCGCTCGTTCGTCGGCCAGTTCGACGCCGACTACGCGATGATCATGACGGGTTCGGTGCTGTCCGTCCTGCCTATCACGATCATCTTCCTGCTCGGCCAGCGCCACTTCATCCAGGGCATCGCCTCCTCCGGCATGAAGGGGTGAACTGACATGCGACTGCTCGCCCGGCTGCCCTACGACACCGTCTTCGGCACGGTGTACGCCGGGCTGAAGATCAACCTCTGCCTGGTCGCCGCCGGCCTGCCGCTGCTGGCGGCATTCGCCCTCACCGGCAGCCCCCTGCAGGCCTGGCCGTTCTACACCGCGCTGTCAGCGGTCTGTGGTCCGGCCGTCGCCGCCGCGTTCGCCGCGTTCCGGGGCCTGTCCGAGGGCGAATACAGCGTCGGCCGGGCATTCTGGGCGGCCTACCGGGCGACATTCGGCCGGGCGCTGGCCGTCGCCGGGGCCGCAGCCGCCGCAGTAATCGTGCTCGCCGCGGACTTTCAGCTCGCCCTCGGCGGTCCGTTCGGCGCGGTGACCCCGATGCTCGCGCTGCTCATCGCGCTCGTCGTCGCAACGGCCACCGCACTGCTGGCCGCAAACGCCAAACTGACCTGGAAAACCACGCTGGCCTGCGCCTACCTGTCGATCCGCTACTGGTATCTCAGCCTGGCCAACCTCGCCATCCTGGGCATCCTGGCCGCCGCAGTCGTCGCCAAACCGGCGATCGGGCTGTTCCTGCTGCCCGCCCCCGCCCTCTACGCGGTCTGGGCCAACGCCCGCCACCTCACCGCGACGGTCACCGCCCGGTAGAGCCGCCGCGGCGCGAGACACCCACCCGCGGGGGCTCGCGCCGCGCACCGGCGTTCGCGGGCCGCAGCCGTCGGGGCTCAGGTTTCCGGATTCGACCGCAGGTACGCGAGTACGGCCAGGACCCGCCGGTTCGTGTCGTCGGTCGGTGCGAGCCCGAGTTTGGCGAGGATGTTGCCGACGTGCTTGCCCACCGCCGCCTCGGTGACCGTCAGCCGCCGGGCGATCGCGGCGTTCGAGTGGCCCTCGGCGACCAGCGCCAGCACCTCCCGTTCGCGCGGGGACAGCTCGGCGACCGGGTCGCGGCGATGGCGCAGCAGACGGCGTACCACGTCCGGGTCGATCACGGTGCCGCCGTCCACGACGGCGCGCAGCGCCCCGACGAAGTCGGCGACGTCGACGACCCGGTCCTTGAGCAGGTAGCCGACGCGCCGCCCGTCGCCGCTGTCGAGCAACTGCGCGGCGTATTCGGCCTGCACGTACTGGCTGAGCACGACGACCGCCCGGTTCGGATCCGCGGCACGCAGCTCCAACGCGGCACGCAGTCCCTCGTCGGTGAAGCCGGGCGGCATCCGGATGTCGGTGATCACGAGGTCCGGGTCCTCGGCCGTCACGGCGTCGAGCAGCGCGGCGGCATCGCCGACCGCGGCCACCACCGTGAACCCGAAGCGCGCCAGCACCCCGGTCAGCCCTTCGCGCAGCAGGACCCCGTCCTCGGCCAGCACGACCCTGGTCACGGCAGGCACGGCAGCTCCACGCGTACGAGCGTAGGGCCTCCGGCCGGGCTGGACAGCAGCAGCCGCCCGCCGACCGCCGCGACCCGGTCGGCCAGGCCGGTCAGACCGGTGCCACGGGCCGGGTCGGCGCCGCCCTCGCCCCCGTCGCGGACCTCGACGACCAGTGTGTCGCCGTGGCGGGCGAGCCGGACCGCCGCCGTCGCGGTCCGGGCGTGCTTGGCGACGTTGCCGAGCGCCTCGGAGGCGGCGAAGTACGCGGTGTTCTCGACCCGCGACGGGTAGCGGTCGGCGACCCCGGGTTCGACGGTCACCGTGACGTCGAGCGGGCTGCGCTCGGCCAGGTCGCGCAGCGCGGCGGGCAGGCCGAGGTCGGCCAGCGCCTGCGGGCTGATTCCGTGCACGAGGTCGCGCAGCAGCACCATCAGGTCCTTGGCCTCGGCGTGCGCCCGGTCCAGGGCCGCCGCGGCGGGGGTGTCGTCGGGCAGGTCCAGCCGCGCGACGCCGAGCTGCAGCGTGAGGCTGGTGAGACGGTGCTGCGCGCCGTCGTGCAGGTCGCGTTCGATGCGGCGGCGTTCGGCGTCGAACGCGTCGACGAGCCTGGTCCGGGAGCGGGCCACGTCCCGCAGTTCGGCCTGCCCGCCACCGCCGAGCAGCACCCGGGCGCAGGCGGCGTGGCCGGCGGCGAGCAGCCCGGTCAGGTAGGCCAGTACGGGCAGCAGGGCCAGTCCGAGCAGCACGTACGGGATCGTCTGCGCGGGGGTGGTGATCTGCCACGGGCCGAGGGTGACCGTGTCGCCGATGCCGTCGATGCCTTTGCCGTCCTTGAGCACCAGCAACGGGCTGATGACCAGGATGCCGACGACGAACGTGGCGAAGGCCAGCAATCCGTACGCGAGCGGCGCGACCGTCGCCAGCAGCAGCAGATACAGCAGCTCGCGCCAGGAGGCGGGCTCGGCGTAGCGGGCCCCGAGCCAGGACGTCGCGGTGCTGACCCGGGGTGCCGGTTCGACCGGGCGCGGGTCGGCGATGCCCAGGCGGCGACGTTCCAGCGCGGCGAACGGGGCCGCGAGCAGCGTGCCGACCGCGGTCAGCCCGCTCGTCGCGAGCGCGGCCACCACCAGCAGCATCGGGGTGTGCAGCCCGCCCTCGGTGGTTTGCACGACCACAGCCGCCCAGGGCAGCGTGACCGGCGACAGCAGCAGCGCCGCGACGCCGACGACGGGCAGCGCGGTCAGGACGTAGAGCAGAGCGCGCCAGGGCCATTCCGAGATCAGGAAGCGGCGCGAGATGAGGGCGTCGAGGAGATGATGTGGCTGCTCAGTGGGCATGTGGACACGCTAGCCAGCGTGGGCGGCTCGGCCCAGCCGTCCAGGGGGCGGATCCGAGGTAGTGCCAGCCATACCTCCGGTGACTGCCGTCACGGGCAGTCTGGTCGGCGGCCTCGGCGCAGATCATGGTGGGCGTTCGGGCTAGCGGCCGGAATCCGTCGGAGCCGACCGCCAGAATGTGCGGATGCCGGAGCACACGGGGACCCGTCTCGCACGCATCGCCGAGAAACTCGCCGCCGTCGCCGACAGCGACAGGCCACTTTCCCTACCGGAGGAGGAGCACGGTTACAGGCTCGGCGCATGCCTACCGGAGGAAGAGGTCGCGGCCTTCGAGGCGGCACACGGGGTCGACCTTCCTGAGGAGTACCGCCGGTTCCTGATCGAGGTCGGTGACGGCGGAGCCGGCCCAAGCTACGGGCTGGCCCCGCTCGCTGATGCGTGCAGTCCCGGCAGGTGCGGCACCGGCCACCTCGCAAGGCCGAGCGCCTACCGGCCCGGCGTTCGCTACCGGCAGTACTGGGACGGCTGGGACTTCTACGACATGGCGCGGGCCGGCCACGACTTCGTCGCCGACGGAACGCTGACGGTGGTCAACCACGGCTGCACCCTGACCACCCAGCTGATCGTGTCCGGTCCGTCCCGCGGTCGCCTGTTCAACGTGGACACCGACGGGATCGGGCCGTATGTACTCGAGGACGAGGACTTCCTCGCGTGGTACGAACGGTGGCTCGATGAGCTGACCGCAGGGTACAGGCTGGACTGGTTCGGCGAATATCTCCCCGGTGACGAACCCGTCCTCGTGACGATCCTCACCGAGGACCCGTCGCCCGACCGCCGCACCCGAGCGGCCCGTTCGTTGATCAAGCTGCCTTATGCGTGCGACGCCACGAACCGGATCGTGCTGTCGGAGGCCGCGGTCGAAGCGTTCGTCCAAGCGCTGCGGGCCGATCCCGATCCGATGGTCCGGCGCGAGATCCTGCGCTTCGGGCGGGACCACGGGGTCCTCGAACTCGCCGAAGCCGCCCGAGACGTTTTGAGCGCGCCCGAGCCCGCCGTCCGAAACGCGGCGATCCGCACCCTCACCGCGTTGGGGCACGCCGACCTGGTCGGCCTGGCGACGTCGCTGCTGTCGGATCCGGTGGCAGAGGTACGCAGGGCGGCGGTCGAGGCGCTCGGACAGAGCGGCGGAGCCGACCTGCGGCCGATGCTCGCCGACGAATCGCACCTGGTCCACGGGCCATCGCTCCAGACGGTGACCGCATCCGACGCCCTCATGCTCGCAGACCAGCCGGACGACGGGGTATGTCACGCCGCTGCCGATACTGCGCGGCCCAGAACCGGCGAGCCGACCCCGGAGCCGTTCACCAGATGGCCCGCTGACCCGTGGGTCGTCGTCCCTTGAGGATGATGAGCCGGCCACGCTCGGGCGGTCCGGCTGGTGACGCGGTCGATGGTGGTGCCGATCAGCGCCGAGAACGCCAGACCCAGCACGCCCGATCGCGATGCCGATACGCATGGTCGCCATGTCGGCTCCGCGCAGGAGGTCGACCGGCAGCGGGGCCACCCGCGGTTCACCCCGCCCGTAGGGCGTGATCGGCCCGCGCTATCCGGTGAGGAGGTTCCCGTCGAGGGTGATGGTCTCGGCGATGCGGATCAGGTCCTCGAACCGCAGCGGTACCAGCCGCATGTCGTGCTCGATGATCACCATCCGGGTGTCGTCGAGGAACACCCGCAGCGCCGGGCGCTCGTCGGTGCCGGTGCGCTGCGCGGAAAGCCAGCCGACGGTGAACTCCGGCGCCCCGACGATGTGCTCGGCCTGCTGGAGACCGGCGCACAGGGTGTCGAAGGCCGATGCCGGGTCGGTGGCCGGCGCCGTACCTGCCCGCACACAGATCCAGTCGGGGTTCATCGACCAGAGCTGGTATCCGGCCGGCGCGAGGCCCAGCCGCAGGCGTGAGGTCACAGGTTGCGCGCCCGGTCGCAGCCCCTCGGCGAAGGCCTGCGCCTGTGCCACGGTGAGCAGACTGTTGCTGGTCAGCTGCAACCAGCGGCCGTCGCGCTGCCACCACAGGTCGAGCTGCAGCCCTTGGTCCCAGGCGGTGCCGCGCATCAGGAAAGCCGACGTGCCCCCGATCGTGATCGTCTCCGTTGCCTGCGGCATGTGCGGGCGCGCGTCGGTCGCCCGAAGCTCCAAGCTGTTCCACAGCCGCGTCGGGTCGGCGAACGTGAGCACCAGCGCGGAGTCCGTCACCGCGGGCGTGCTGGGCATCCCGGCCAGCGGGCCCGGTAGCACGGTCGGCACGTACGGAAAGGCTGCCGGTGCGGCCGTGAACGGGGCCAGCGGCAGCACGCTGGGCGACGGCGACGGCGTGACGACCGGCGGCGGGGTGTGCGGGAGCAGCAGCGGCACCAGCAGCGCGAGCACGATCAGCACCAGCGCGGCCGCGCCCGCGGCGATCCCGCGGTGACGCCGCTGCGCGGCCCGCCGCCGCACCGCGGCGACCGGCACCGACGGCGGCGTCTGCGCCGCACCGGGGACGGGGACCGCCAGCCGCAAGCGCAGCTGCGCCAGCCCGCGGTGCGCGTGCACCCGCACCGTGGCAGGCGAGCAGCCCATGAGTTCGGCGATCTGCCGGTCGTCGAGGTCCTCGAAGAACCGCAGTGCCAGCACCGTGCGCGGGCCTCGGGGCAGCGTGGCCAGCAGATGCCACAGCTCGGAGCGTTCCGCGTGCCGCTGCGCGAAGTCCGCCCCGCAGGCCGTGTCGGGCGGCTGCTCGACCGCCGCCTCGCGGCTGGAACGCCGCCGCCACCAGGTCGAGTTGGCCCAGATCAGCCCGCGGCGCAGGTAGAGGTCCGGGTCACCGTCGGCGATGCGCCGCCAGCGCGGGTACGCCTTGGCGAGCACGTCCTGCACCAGGTCCTCGGCCAGGTGGAGGTCACCGCACAGCACGTGCGCGAAGCGCACCAGGTGCCCGGACCGGGCCTGGACGTACTCCTCGAAGTCGGTGTGCACGGCTCTCCTCGGCTCGCGTCGGCTGCTGTGCAGTACGACTACGCGAGACCCGCCGGATGTTTACCAGATCCCGGGGTGCCGCGGCGCGTCCACCGCGGACAGGCCGCGCCGGGGAAGCGGGGCGCCGCCACGATGCTGCGGCGCCCCGCGTCTCGGCCGGGTCAGACCCGGGTGATGCGGATGGCGTCGGCGATGACCAGGCCCGTGCCGTTGGTCCACCGGCTGACGCCGACCTTGTTCTCGTCCCCGGCGGTCAGCGTGAACGTGCCCAGCGTGCGCCACGCGCCGCCGTTGAACCGCTGGTCGACGTTGACCGTCTGGTTCCCGCTCGCGGTGACGATCACATACGGGGCCTTGGTGCTGTACCCCGACAGCGACGGCCACCACGCGTCGACGCGGTAGGTGCCGGTCTCCGGGATCGCGAACTTGTACCAGGCCGCGTCGCTGGCCGACACCGGGTCGGCGAACCGGTAGTCGGCCCCGTACCGCTGCACCGAGTACGACGACAGGCCCCAGTTCGCGCTCGCGGTGAACCGCCCCTCGGTGGTGTTGTCGACGATCGCCGACCACGCCGTGGACGGGTTGTCCGGATCACCCGACGGCGGCGTCAACGCCGTGCCCACCGCGTACGGGCGGCCGAAGTTCGGGGTGCCGTCACCGTTCCAGCTGATCTTCTGCGCGCGGGTGGTGCGGCCCGCGTACGTGTACGCCGAGGTGGTCTTGCCGTGGTAGATGATCCAGTCCTCGGTGCCGTCCGGCGACTTGAAGAACCCGTTGTGGCCCGGCCCGAACACGCCCGCGGCGTCGTTGCGCCAGAACACCGGACCCGCGTGCTGGACCCAGTTGCCCGGCACCAGCGGGTCGGCGCCGTCGGCGATCGACTTCATCCACAGCTGGTAGTCGGGCTTGCCGGTGTCGCAGGTGGAGTAGACCAGGAACAGCCGCCCGCTGCCGCGCAGCCCGACCGCGCCTTCGCGCACCTCCGTGCAGCCGCCGCTGGCCGGCAGCGCCATCCGCGAACCCGTCGTCGACCAGGGCGAGTCCATGCGCTGCAGGTAGATCTGCGCCGGGCCGCCCATGCCGCGGCCGGGACCGCTCCACGCGAAGTACATCTGCCCGTTGTGCACGAACGGCTCACCGTCGATCGCGTACTCGCCGTGGTCGGCGATGCGCGCCTTGAAGTGATACGGCCCCAGCGGGTCGTCGCCGTCGGACTCGATCACATACGTGCGGTGGTTGGCGTCGACGCCGTTGCTGGCCGTGTAGTAGACGTACCAGCGCTGCCCGAACCGGTACAGGCCCGGCGCCCACATCTGCTGGTTGCGGCTCGGGTCGCTGTCGCGCCAGACCGTGTGCTCACCGGCCGTCGCCAGCCCCTTGAGCGTCGGCGACTTCCAGATCCCGATCCGGTCCCCGAGCGTGGTCGCCAGGTAGTAGTTGCCGTTGACGTAGGTCAGCGTCGGGTCCGCGCTGCCGTTGAGGGGGTTGGTGAACGTGCCGGCCGCCAGCGCGGGCGCAGCGGGTATGAGCAGCACGAGCGTCATGAACAGCAAAGCCAGGCGTCGCATCGGGTCAACTCCCGTCTCGGGATGGTGGAGCTCGGATGCGACAGAGCATGCGACCCGTCCATCGAGCCGTGCCACTCGCTTCGGGCAGGACCGAAGCGTGCCGCGACCACCCGTACATCGCCGCATCGCCATCGCTGATTGCCCGTATTGCCGGTCTCGGGTAGAGTCCGCGCAGCGGAGGCCTGACCATGCTGCGTTTACACTTCACCGCCGCAGACCTGGGCTCGCTGCGGCTCGCCTCGGGTGCCGACCCGCTGTGGGAAACCCTGCTCAGCCAGCATGCGTTGACCAGCGGGCACGGCCCGCCGGCCCTCGGCCCATGGCGTCGGCATGCGATGACCCGCCTCACCCCTGCGATGCGCGCCCTGCTGAGCCTGGCCCCGCCCACCGGCTACTCGCCCGACTTCCTGACCCCGACCCGCGGGCTCCACGACGTCGACGAAAGCCTCGATGCGGGCCTGGCCGAAGTGCTGGCCACGCCGATCGACCACCTGCGTACGGATCTGCGGCGGGTCCTGCCGCGGCACTGCCCGCGCGCGCGGACCGAACGGCTGGCCGACGGCGACCGCGCCGCGATGGCCGCACTGGCCGCCGCGATGCGCTCCTACTTCGAAGCGGTGCTCGCCGGCCACTGGGAGCTGATCTCGGGGCAGGTGGCCGGCGCACGGGCGCGCGGGGCACGGTTCATGGTCGACGGGGGTGTCGACCGGCTGCTGACGACGCTGCATCCGACTATCCGGTGGGACCCGCCGACGCTGCACGTCGCCTATCCCGAGGACCGCGACATCCATCTCGCCGGCCGCGGGCTGGTGCTGCTGCCGTCGTACTTCTGCCGGGGCACGCCGGTGACGCTGCGGGCCACCGACCGGCCGCCGGTGCTGGTGTACCCGATCGACCACGACCCCGACTGGGACGCCGAACGGACCCCGCCGCCCGGCGGCGAGCTGGTCGCGCTGCTGGGCAACACCCGTGCCGCGGTGCTGCGCGCGGCCCAGCTGCACCCGCACGGCTGCACCACCACCGAACTCGCCCGCCGGGTCCGCATCTCGCTGTCCAGCGCCAGCGAGCACGCCACCACGCTGCGCCGGGCGGGACTGCTGCGGACCCGCCCGTACGGCAGGCACATGCTGCACGTCGTGACCCCGCTGGGCCGCGCGCTGCTCACCGGACGTCCCGGCCCGCCGCAGTCGTGGTGAGCGGGCTCGCAGCAGTGCCGGCCGCTGCTCGCGGTGCCCCGACGGCCGGCCCGGCGCATCACTCGACGGTGATCACCACCTTGCCGCGGGCGCGTCCTGTCTCGACGTAACGGACCGCTTCGGGCAGCTCCGCGAACGAGTACCGGCGGTCGACGGCGGTGGTGACGGCGCCGCTGTCGAAGTGCGCGGTCAGCTCCACCAGGTCGCGGCCGCTGGCCGGGCCGATCGGGGTTGCGGTGATGACCGCCCGCTGCGAGGCCAGCTTGCCCATCGCCGTGACGGCGAGCATGTGGTCGACCGGCCTGAACCAGCGTCCCGCGTCGCCGCCGACGACGACATAGACGCCCGCCGGGAGCAGCACGCGCCGGGCGGCCCAGGCGGACGGGCTGCCGGCGATGTCCACGAGCGCGTCGAAGCCGCGGGCGACCCGGGTGAAGTCCTGCGCGGTGTAGTCGATCACGTGGTTCGCGCCGAGGGATCGGACGAGGTCCGCGTTGCGGGTGCTGCACACGGCGGTGACCTCCGCGCCCGCTGCTCGGGCCAGCTGCAAGGCGAACGTCCCGACGCCGCCGGAGGCCCCGTTGACGAGGACCCGCTGCCCTGATCGGACCTTGGCGTCGTCGCGGATCGCGACGAGCGCGGTCACGGCCGCCATCGGCACCGCGGCGGCCTGCTCGAAGGAGAGGCTGCGAGGTTTGGGTGCCAGCTGGTCCTCGGGAACGCAGGTGTACTGGGCGAAGCCGCCGCCTTTCACGAGGGCGTAGACCTCGTCGCCGGGCCGGAACCGGGTGACTCCGGTGCCGACCGCGGCCACCTCACCCGCGACGTCGCAGCCCAGGATCGGGCGGGTCGGTCGACGTCTGCCGAGGCCGCCGTCCATGAACCGGGCGACGACCGGCTCGCCGCGCAGGTGGTGCCAGTCGTAGGGGTTGATCGAGGTGGCGCGGATCCGGACGAGCACCTCGCCGGCCCCGGGCGCAGGCTCGTCGATGTCGGTGAGGTGCAGATTCTCGGGCGGCCCGAAGGAGTGGAGCACGTACGCCTTCATCGAGGTCTCCTGACCTTACGTTGTAAGTCTTACGTTGTAAGGTAGCCTTACGCCGTAAGGCGGTCAATAAGGGGAGACCCCTAGGTCCTATCGACGTCGATTCGTCGGGCAACGACACCGGCGCGGTGCCTGCTCAGGCGCCGATGTGCCCTCCGTCGCCCGTACCGAGCAGCGGCTCGGCGAGCCGGCGCGCGAGATCGTCCGGCACCGGCCACAACCGGCGACGCCGGGCATGGTCCTCCTCGCCCTGACGCTGCGCACGGCCTATCCCGGGCACCGCCGCGGCGAGGGCGATCAGCGCCACGACAAGCCCGCAGCCGAGCAGCACCGCGTCGAGAACCGCACCGGCGCCGGCCGCGAACGGCAGAGCGACGCCGAGGCAGAGCGCGGCGAGCCCGGCCAGGATGGCGACCATCCACCACAGGGGAGTGAAGGGATGCTCGTCGCGAAGATGATCGAGCATCTGCCGGTCGGTGGGACGGCGACGGCGGTACGCGTCGGCTGCGGCGAACAGCTCCGTCCGGCCCCGCAGCGCCCAAACCGCACGAGCGCCGACCCAGACGACGGGCAGCACCAACACGGCCGCCGCAATGAGGCTTGCGACCAAGGCACGGGACACCTCGAACCAGTCGGTGGCGGCCGCCACCACCACGACCAGCGTCACCGTCGCGAGCACGGCGCACACCGCACCCGCCGTCAGCAGCCACCGACGGCCGCGGCGCACGCGCTCACTGAGGGGGAACTCGACCTCGTCCAACACCTTCTCCGTTCAGATCGCCGCAGCAGGTCACGGCCGGGCACATTGTGCCCGACGATCTCCACCGGCTCACGGCGAGCAGGTGTCAGCGCCGCCGGTCGAGGCCGTCGAGGAGCAGGTCCAGCCCGAACTCGAACTCCGACTGGTCGTCGCACCAGCCCAGCGTCGAGTCGGGGTCGTCGTGCATGACCTCGGCCAGCATGCCGACGAGATTCGGCAGCCGGACGGCCATGCTCGCCAGCACCGGATCAGGTTCACCCGTCGTCGGCCCACCGCTCGGGGTGAACAGCTCCTGGCTGAATCCCAGCGCCCGGCTGCCGAACGCGTGCATCGCGTGATGGGCCAGGTCGTTGGAGAACCCGCCGTCACGCATGATGCCGACCAGGCCGTCGTAGTACAGCAGCACCGCAGGGCTGGTCGTGGTCCGCGACTCGAACACCGCAGGCGCCCACGGATGCCGCAGCAGCACCTGCCGGGCCGTCAGGATGCGCTCGCGGGCCGCGCTCTTCCACGCCGCGCCGCGGGTCGGCACCGCGATCCGGCCGACGGCCTCGTTGATCTCAGCCGCGATGACGTCGACGACGCCGTCGAGGACCTGGTCCTTGTTGGCCACGTGATGGTAGAGCGACATCGCCTCGGCCCCGAGGCTCTCGGCCAGTCGGCGCATCGTCACGGCGGCGATGCCGCCCTCGTCGGCGAGCTCGATCGCCGCCCGCAGCACGCGTTCCCGGCTCAACGCAGGCCGTGACTCGGTGCGCCTGCTTCGGGTAGCCAACGACATCAAGCCCTTCACTCGCAGCTCATCGTACAGGCAAGGCTACGGGCACCCGGTCGCGCGAGGTTCCGCCGACCGCCTGCCCCCGCCGGGGAACCGACACGCGCCGCCGACCGCCGATGATGCGTTACGGCAGGTCTGTAATTCCCGGTGCGCGGCTCGACAAGTACCCGTCGACAGCGCGACTCACGGAGGTGCCATGCGAGAACGGGAAGAACGACTGACGGAGCTGTTCCGCCGACATGCCGACGACATCCATGCCTACGCGTCCTGGCGCGTCGGCCGCCAGGACGCCCCGGACGTGGTCGGTGAAGTGTTCCTGGCCGCCTGGCGGTCCCTGGACCGGATCAGGGCCGGCGAGGAACGCGGCTGGCTGTTCGGCGCGGCCCGCAACGTCGTGCTGGCCCGCCGCCGCCACGGGGCCGCGTCGGCCGCACTGGACCGGCGCATGCTCACGCTGGCCGTCGACGAGTCCGAGCGGGACGGCGTCGCCGACGATGTCGCACAACGCGACCAGGTGTGCCGAGCGCTGGACACGCTGGGGGAGCGCGACCGCGAAGTGCTGGTCACCGCGACCTGGTTCGACCTGACCCCGGCCGAGGCCGCCCGGGTCCTGGACATCTCCCGGCCGACCTACCTGGTCCGGCTGCACCGCGCCCGCAACCGCTTCCGCTCGGCGTACCAGCAGGTCGCCGAAGCGGAAGGCAACCACCCGTCGGCCGCCCGCAATCCGTTGGCAGTGTGAGGAGCACCATGAACATCGACGAACTGATTCGCACCGCTAGGCCGCACACCTCCGCCGGCTGGGCCGGCAGCGACCGGGGACAGCAGGTGCTCGAAGGCGTCGTCGCCGCTACGCCGGCCGATCGCACCGCACGGGCCACGACGGGCCGGACACGGCGGCCCGCGCTGCGGATCGCCATGGCCGCAGCACTGCCCGCGGCCGCCCTGACCGCCGCGGCCGCGGTCTTCCTGGCCGGTGGCACCGGCACGACACCGCCTCGGGCCGAGGGCACGACATCGCCACGGGTCGACGCCACGGCACCGGCCACCGCAGCTCCGGCGCCGCAGACAGCTCGACAGTTCTTCCTGGTCGCCGCGGCACGGACCGAGGCCGGCGCCGCGACCCGCGGCCGCTACTGGGTGCTGTCCAAGGAGCACGCGGAACCGATCCAGGTCGGCCCGGCGACCCGCCCCTACGACATCCTGTACCCGCTGGGGATCGAGTACTGGGACGCGATGAGCCCCGCGTACGCCAGCACGGCCCGCAGGCGCAACGGCGCGGCCGGACCGATCACGGCCGAAGACATCGCGGCCTGGAAAGCAGACGGCTCCCCGACACGGTGGACACTGGCCGACGGAAAGCTCGTCATCACCACCGAGCCCGGACCGTGGATGCCGATGGCCGGCCGCCCCGCGCCCCGCGGTTCCCGGGAGCAGGCACACCAGCTGCCGACCTATGAGCTGGCCGGCGGTCAGGTCACCCTCGCCCAGCTGAACGCGCTGCCCACCGAACCGCGGACGCTGCGGCGCAAGCTGTCCGACATGCTCGGCCGCAGCGAGGTGCAGCTTGCCAACGACCACACCCTGTTCGTGGCCGTGAAGCAGCTCGTCTCCGACCTGCCGGTGTCCCCGCAGGTGAGGGCAGCCGCCTACCGGACGCTCGCCGAGGTCAAGGGCGCCACCATGCTGGGCACCGTCCAGGACCGGAACGGGCGTACCGGCACCGCGGTCGGTTTCGTCCGCAAGGACGACGGGGGCAGGTGGTACCAGACCCGCCTGATCGTCGACCTGGCCACCGGGCAGGCACTCGCGGAGGAGATCTGGGACCTCGGCTCGGGCCGCAAGCCGGCCGCCACCGGCACGCTGCGCAGCAGCGATCTCGTGGTGCGGGCCGAGTTCACCGACGACGCTCCGCCGACGACGGAGAAGTAGCAGCACCGGCCTGGCGGTGATGCGAGCGGGGGAGCTCGCCGCCCGGCCGGTCACGGCCGCGGCGTCCACGGGGCGCCGCGGCCCTGACGTGGGCGGGGCGGCGGGCTCAGCGGCCGCTGTCCTGAAGCGTGATCTCGGCGCCGGCCAGGACGCGGCCGTTGACCTGGATGTCGATGCGGTGCGGTCCCGGGTACAGGCGGCGCACGCTGACGTGCTGGAACGTGTGGCGGCGGGTGACCTGCCGGGGGAGGCCGGGTTCGATGTCGGCCGTGGTCAGCTTGAACACCTTCGGTGCGCGGGGTCCGCGTGCTCCGGCGTGGTGCACGACGTAGTCGACGGCGACCCGCACGCTGGTGTCTGCGGCGAGCGTGAACGCGATGGTGACCTGCCCGCCGATGGCCAGTGTGCCCGGCGTGACGGTGAGGTCGGTGACCGTGACGTCCGCGCCGTGGTCGAAACCGAGCAGTCCCAGCGCCTCCGGGTGGCCCTGCTTGATCAGGGAGCGCAGCGCGTGGCGGATCACCCACGCGGTGCCCTCGCCGCCGGTGGCGGCCCAGCGCCGGGCCGTGGCCAGGGCGACGTCGGGATGGTCCTTGGTGATGTCGTTGAGGTGGTTGGCGACCGAGCGCCGTACGTAGAGCTCGGGGTCGTCATGCAGCCGGTCGAGCACCGGGATGGTGACCTGCGGGTCGGCCAGCACCGGCACCCGCGACGCCCACGGCAGCCGGGGCCGGGAGCCTTCCGAGGCCAGCCGGCGCAGGTGCTGGTCGGGGTCGGCGGCCCAGGCGTGCAGCTGGGCGAGGGCGCGTTGCGGGTGCGCGGCCAGGTAGGGGCGGATCGCGAACTCGGCGGTGGCGTACGGGGTCAGCGCGGCGAGGGTGGCCAGCGCGTCGTCGGGGTGGTCCAGACCGTGTACGGCGACGTAGTCGGTGGCGGGCCAGCCGCTCCACATGTCCAGCGGGGTTGCGGTGACGGCTTCGCGCAGGACGCGTGCGGCGTGCGGGAACGGCTGCGGCAGGAACGCGGCCAGCTGCGCGGACACGGCCGACACGCGCTGCTTGAGCGCGAGTGGCGCCAGCCCGCTGCCCGCGGCGGCCAGGAAGTCCGCGCCGGCGAACGCGGGGTGGACGCGGGTGACGGCCGTGGCCAGCCGGGTGATGCTGGCGTCGTTGACGTGGTCCTTCAGATCGGCCATGCCTGTTCCCCTAAGTGCCCTGCTCGGTCCGGCGCCCTGTTCGCGCCGGTGGGAACAGTAGACACGACCCCTCTGACATGCTCGAATGCGGCGGCGCGGTCAGCGCGGGCTGAAGCGGGCCCAGAGCCGGTCGAGGGTACGGGCGGCGACGTCGCCGATCGTGTCGGTGGCGAGGTTCAGCAGTGAGTAAGGCTGGAACCCTGGCCCTTCAGGGCCGGGAGGAAAGCCGTCACCCAGCGGGACGTTTCTGGTTTTCGATGTATTCCTTGACCACGGCCAGTGGGGCTCCGCCGCAGGAGCCAGCGAAGTACGACGGCGACCACAGGTGTCCGCCCCACAGGTAGCGGGCCAGGTGGATACGGAACTCCTGGCGCAGATAGCGGGCCGAGACGCCTTTGAGGCTGTTGACCAGTTTCGAGATCGGCACGGCAGGTGGGTAGTGCACGAGCAGGTGGACGTGGTCGGTTTCGCCGTTGAACTCACGTAACTCCGCGCCGAAGTCGGCGCACACCGCACGCATGATCTCCTCGCAGCGGCTGAGGATCGGGGCGGTCAACGCCCCACGTCGGTACTTGGTAGTGAAGACCAAGTGCGCATGCAGGTTGGAGACAACGCTACGGCCACGCCGCACGTCCGGGTCGGGTGTCCATCTTGGTGACACAGACCAAATGTTACAGTGACCCGGTGAAGCTGGTTGTCCAGATTAAACTCCAGCCCACGTCGGAGCAGGAGTCGGCGCTGGCGGCGACACTGCGCGCGTGCAACACCGCGGCGTCCCAGGTAGCCGTTGTGGCCCGCCAGAGCGGCGCCTACCGCAACTACGACCTCCGCAAGCACGTCTACCAGGCCATCAAGGACCAGCATCGGCTCGGCGCGCAAGCGGCCCAGCACGTCATCAAGAAGGTCAGCGACTCGTACAAGACGTTGAAGGCCAACATCCGGGCCGGCAACCTCGGCAAGCCGGGCTCGAAACGCCGGGCGAACGCCGAAACCAAGCCGATCTCGTTCCGGTGGGATGCCGCGCAGCCCTACGACGCGCGGATGCTGTCCTGGCGGCCAGACGCTCGCACCGTGTCGATCTGGACCGTCGACGGCAGGCTCAAGACCGTGGCGTACACCGGGTCACCGCAGCAGCTCAAAGCCGTCGCCACCCTGCCGATCGGAGAGTCCGACCTCGTCCACCGTGACGGCATGTGGCTCCTCTACGCGAGCGTCGAGGTGGCCGAGCCGGAACTGATCGACCCGTGCGGGTTCCTCGGCGTGGACCTGGGCATCGCGAACATCGCCTACGACTGCGACGGTACCCGCTACGCCGGAACCAGGCTCAACGGTTACCGGCGGCGGCAGCTGCGGCTACGCAAGCGGCTGCAGGCAAAGGGCACCAAATCGGCCCGCCGGCTGCTCGCCCGGCGCCGCCGCAAGGAAACACGGCACGCCGCGAACGTCAACCACGCCATTGCCAAGACCATCGTGACCGAGGCTGTACGCACCGGCCGCGGGATCGCCGTCGAGAACCTGACGGGGATCCGCGACCGGGTCCGGCTCCGAAAGCCCCAACGGGTCACCCTGTCGTCATGGTCGTTCGGCCAGCTCGGCGTATTCCTGACCTACAAGGCACGCCGGGCCGGTGTGCCGCTGGTCCAAGTCGACCCCCGCTACACCTCGCAGACCTGCAACCGGTGCGGGCACCGCGACAAACGCAACCGCCCCGACCAGGAAACCTTCACCTGTAGGTCGTGCGGGGTCGTTGCCCACGCCGATCACAATGCAGCCCTCAACATCGCCCAGCGCGGTGTCGAGCGCTGGGGCGCAGTCAACCGCCCACACGCGGCCTAACCTCGCAGCCAGCGAGGGAAGAGACCTGCAAGCCTGGCCCTTCAGGGCCGGATAGTTGACAACAGGGTCAGTGGTTCGGCTGGCGCGGGCTGGGGCAGCGGCCGCAGGTCCGGCACCTGGGCACGCACCTGGTCGTGGAAGCGGCGGGCGAGTTCGGGCGCGTCGGCGTTGTCTGGGGTGTGGATGAACACGGTCGGCGAGCGGCCTTCGCGCAGCCAGCCGGTGACCGTTTCGACCCAGGGCTGCCAGCCCTCGACGGTCGCGGCGGTGTCGTCGCGGCCCAGGTAGCGGATGATCGGCCGGTCGGTGAGCGCGCGGGAGCGGTGCGGCATGCGTGGTTTCTTGGTCCACGCGTCACGTTCGGCGTCGCTGGTCGGCGGGGACCGGAAGAACGCCACGGTGTCGAACGGGACCCATTCGGCGTCCGCCGCGGCGAGCACGTCCTCGAGCTGCCGTATGGCGCGGGCGTCGTCGAAGAACTCGCGGTGGCGGACCTCGACGGCATACCGGTGGTCGGCGGGCAGGCGGCGCAGGAACGCGGCCAGTACGGGCACGTCGGCGGGGGTGAACGAGCCGGGCAGCTGCAGCCAGACGGCGTGGGTGCGCGGGCCCAGCGGCTCGATCGCGTCCAGGAAGGCGCGCAGTTCGGCGTCGGCGTCGGTGAGGCGGCGTTCGTGGGTGATCGGCTTGGGCAGTTTGACCACGAACCGGAAGTCCGGGTCGGTCTGCTGCGCCCAGGAGACCACGGTGCCGCGTGCCGGGGTGGCGTAGAAGGTCGTGTTGCCTTCGACGGCGTTGCACCACCCGGCGTACGCACGCAGGCGCTCGTCGGCCGGGAGCGGGTGCGGCAGGAATCGTCCCTGCCAGGCCTTGAGGCTCCACATCGCGCAGCCGACGTGCAGGCGTGGGGTGTCCGTGCCGGTCACTTGTCGTCCGGGGTGGCGGGTGCGGCCTGGGGCAGGCGGGCCTTGCCGCGCCGGGTGGCCGGTGCGGACGGCGGCGGCACGACCGGGCCGATGTCGCCGTCCGGGGCTTCGTCGAGGTCGACGATGACGGGGGCGTGGTCGCTGGGGCCGGTGCCTTTGCGGGCATGCCGGTCCACCCAGGCGGCCTTGACCCGGTCGGCGACCGGCGTGCCGGCGAGCACCAGGTCGATGCGCATGCCGAGGTCCTGGTGGAACATGCCCGCGCGGTAGTCCCAGTAGGAGAAGACCCGTTTGTCGGGCCAGTGGTCGCGGACGACGTCGTGCAGCCCGGCGGCTTGCAGGTCGGCCAGTGCGGCGCGTTCCGGGGCCGTGACGTGGGTCTGGCCGACGAACGCGTCCGGGTCGAACACGTCGGCGTCGGTCGGGGCGATGTTGATGTCGCCGGCCACGATCACGGCGTCGGGTCCGGCGGCGACGGTGTCGCGCAGCGCGGCGAGCCAGGCGAGTTTGTACTGGTAGTGGTCGGAGTCCGGGGTGCGGCCGTTGGGGACGTACACCGAGTGCACGCGGATCCCGCCGCAGGTCGCCGACAGGGCCCGTGCCTCGGGATGGGGGAAGCCGGGGCCGTCGGGGATGCCGACCACGACGTCGTCGAGTCCCACCCGGGACAGGATCGCCACACCGTTCCAGCGCGCCTCGCCGTGCACCGCGTACTCGTACCCGCGGTCGGCGAGTTCCTTGCTCAGCAGTTCGGTGAAGGCGGCGTCGCCGAGTTTGGTCTCCTGCAGGCAGAGCACGTCGGGTCGCCGCTGGTCCAGCCACGGCAGGAGCCGGGGCAGTCGCTGCTTGACCGAGTTCACGTTCCAGGTCGTCACCCGCATTTGATCCACGATATACGCGCCGCGGCGGTGGTGGAGCCGGTGGTGGCACACGTGAACGCGGCGGGGACCAGCCCCGCCGCGTTCGCGCTGTGGTGCTTCAGCAGGCGTTGGTGCGGAAGTCCGACACCGCCGTGCCGCCGTAGCCGCAGGTGAACGGCGTGAAGCGGGCGTCCTGGTTGAGGTATCGCTTGAACCACGAGACCAGGGCACGCGACAGGGTCGAGTTGGTCGACTGCGGGAAGAAGTGGCTGGCGCCGTTCAGTTCGACGTAGCTCTTGGGCCCGCTGACGGAGTTGTAGAACGGGATGGAGTGGGAGCCGACCGAGGCGATCGTGTCGCTCTCGCCGCCGACGATCTGCACGGCCTCGTTGATCCCGCTCCAGGTCTTGTCGCTGTTCCACGGCGCGATCGGCACGCCGGCCTTGACGTTGCCGGTGGTGTCGGCAGCCAGGGCCTCCAGGGTGCCGCCGCCGCCCATGGAGTGGCCGGCCACGCCGCGGCGGCTCCCGTCGGCCCGGGAGGTGATGGCGCTCGGGGCCGAGTTCACGGCCCAGTTCAGCGCGGCGAGCAGCTGGCTGCCCCGACTGGCCGGCTGGTCGTAGAGGCCGTTGGTCTCGATGCCGACGACGACGAAGCCCCACGAGGCCAGGCGCGGGCCGATCCAGCTGATGCTGGACCAGCGGGCGGTGAAGCCGGGGGACACGGCGACGACCGGGTAGCGGCCGGAGGTGGTCGGGTAGTACGCCACGCCGCCGCCGAAGCCGGAGACGAGGCTGGAGATGTTGTACGTGGAGACGGAGAAGCTGCCGTTGCCGGTGATGTTGGACGAGGTCGGCGCTTGGCCGATCTCGTCGGCGAACGCGGGCGAGGCAGTGCCGAGGGCGGTTCCGCCGGCCAGAGCGGTGGCGACGAAGGCGGTGGCGATCAGGCGGGTGAGCCGCCGGCGGGGGGACGAGATGGATAGCTGCACTGTTCCACTCCTGACGGTGAGGAACCAGCTGCCCAGCAGCGGTGCTGCGGGGGACGGGCGGCTGGTCGATCGAGCAGTGGAGTCAGTTTCATCGATGTTAACGGAACGGGCATCGGCAGAATCACCGGTCGAACCGGTGGCAGCCCGGCGATGCGGGTAAAGCGGGAGATGGGCGCAATTACCGGCTGGCGCCGTGCCGGGGCGGCGGGGCGGTGCTGGTGCGCACTTCAAGGCGGGTCGGTACCAGCGCGGTGCCGTGTTCGGTCTCGCCGCGTTCGATCTGGCGCAGGATGCCCTCGACGCAGCGGCGGCCGACCTCGGCGAAGTCCTGGTGCACGGTGGTCAGCGGCGGGATGAAGCTGCTCGCGTCCGGGATGTCGTCGAAGCCGACGACGCTGACGTCGGCGGGCACGGAGCGGCCCCGCTCGTGCAGGGCGCGCAGGACGCCGAGGGCCATCTGGTCGTTGGCGGCGAAGACGGCGGTGCAGCCGGGTTCGTCGGCCAGGGCGAGACCGGCGCGGTAGCCCGATTCGGCGGACCAGTCGCCGCGCAGCGGCGGGGGGATCTCGCGCCCGGCGGCGGCGAGGGTGTCGCGCCAGGCCTGGGCGCGCCGTCCGCTGGCGAACGACTCTTCGGGTCCGGCGACGTGCCACACCGTGCGGTGGCCCAGTTCGAGCAGGTGTGCGACCGCCTGGCGGGCGCCGTCGGCCTGGTCGGTGTCCACGACGGTGTAACGGTCCCCGGCGTCGGAGTCGACGACGACCACCTGCACGTTCGGCGGCAGCGTCACGGTCGCCGCGTCGAGCAGGTGCACTTCCATGATCACGATGACGCCGTCGACGGCGAGTTCGCCGAGCCGCGTGAACGCGCCGAGCACGCTGTCCTGGGTGGGCATCGCGACGGGGATGAGCGTGATGGCGTATCCCTGCAGTGCCGCGTGCGTGGCGATGGCCTCCAGCGTGCGGCTGTTGCCGGTGCTGGACAGGGTGAACAGGATCACGCCGATGGTGCGGAACTGGCCGCTCTTGAGCGCGCGGGCGGCGCTGTTGGGCCGGTAGTCCAGCTGTTTCATCGCCGCGAGGACCTGCTGGCGGGTGGTGCCGACCACGCTGGGGTGCCCGTTGGCCACGCGGGAGACGGTCTGCGAGGAGACGCCGGCGAGCTTGGCCACGTCGGCCATCGACACCCGGGGCGCCTTCGGCCGGCTCATCGTGTGCTCCCTTCGTGCGGCGTGTCCGGGGGGTCAGGTGCTTCGTGTAACGAATCCGAAACCGCTTCTTGACGCCCCTTCGGCGTCGGTGACACTATCACCGAGCTGATGTTTACGTAAACATTACGCATCGTTACAGAACCTTACCCTTTCGTGCATGCGCGGAGTGGTGGTGGCGACAGCGCTATGTTTGCGTAAACATCTGGTCTGACCAGCCATTCTTGAGACCTGTCGGAAGGAGGAGACATGACGGTGCTTGCCCCTCCGACCATCTCGCGCACCGGTCAAGCCGACCGGGGGAGACCGCGCCGCCGCCGGTCCTGGACCGGCTGGGCGTTCGTCGGCCCGTTCATGGCGGTGTTCGCCTTCGTCTTCGTCGCGCCCATCGCCTACGCGATCTACCTGAGCGTCTTCCGGACCCGGCTGATCGGCGGCACCAGCTTCGTCGGCCTGGACAACTACCAGCAGGTGTTCACCGACCCGCAGTTCTGGTCGGGGACCTGGCGGGTGACGCTGTTCCTGCTGGTCCAGGTGCCGATCATGCTGTTCCTGGCGCTGCTGGTCGCCCTTGCCATCGACAGCGGCAGGCTCTACGGCAAGGCCTTCTTCCGGGTCGCCGTGTTCATGCCGTACGCCGTGCCCGCCGTGGTCGCGACGCTGATGTGGGGCTTCATGTACGGCTCCCGGTTCGGGCTGATCGGCAACATCAACGACGCGTTCGGGGTCTCGCTGCCCGACCCGCTCTCCCCGGACCTGGTGCTCGCCTCCATCGGCAACATCGTCACCTGGGAGTTCGTCGGCTACAACATGCTGATCTTCTACAGCGCGCTGCAGGTCGTGCCGAGGTCGCTGTACGAGGCCGCCGAACTCGACGGCGCGAGCCAACTGCAGGTCATCCGGTCGATCAAACTCCCGGCGATCCGCGGCGCGCTGCTCATCGCGACGATCTTCTCGATCATCGGCAGCTTCCAGCTGTTCTGCGAGCCCGTGATCCTGCAGAGCCTCGCGCCCAACGCGATCACCACGTACTTCACCCCGAACATGTACGCGTACTCGCTGTCGTTCTCCGGCCAGCAGTACAACTACTCCGCGACCGTCGCGATCGTCATGGGCATCCTCACCATGATCGTCGCCTACGCCGTCCAACTGCGTGGCACGCGGAAGGACCGGTAGCCATGACGACGCACCCCCACCCCACGACCGCGGCCGCCCCCAAGCCGGCGCCGACCACCCGCACCCCCCGCAAGGCCGTACGCCGCGCTCACCAGCGGCGCAGCCCGCTGCTGACCGCGCTCACCGCGCTCATGCTGATCTACAGCCTGGTGCCGCTGGTCTGGCTGGTCATCAACGCCAGCAAGACGCAGGAGGGCCTGTTCAGCTCGTTCGGGCTGTGGTTCGCCGGCGACTTCTCGCTGTTCCAGAACATCCGCGACACGCTCACCTACGACAACGGCGTCTTCGTCCGCTGGCTGCTCAACACCGTGCTCTACGTGGTGCTGGGCGCGGGCGGCGCGACCGCGCTGGCGACCCTCGGCGGGTACGCCCTGGCGAAGTTCGACTTCCCCGGCAAGCGCGGCGTCTTCGCCGTCGTCATCGGCGCGGTCGCGGTGCCGAGCACCGCCCTGGCCGTGCCCACCTTCCTGATGTTCTCCAAGCTCGGGCTGACCAACACGCCCTGGGCCGTGATCATCCCCTCGCTCATCTCGCCGTTCGGGCTCTACCTCATGTGGACCTTCGCGGCCTCGGCCATCCCCGGCGAGCTCCTGGAGGCCGCGAGAGTGGACGGCGCGGGCGAGCTGCGCACCTTCATCCGCATCTGCGTGCCGCTGCTCGCCCCCGGCATCGTCACGGTCTCGCTGTTCACCATGGTCGCGACCTGGAACAACTACTTCCTGCCGCTGATCATGCTCAAGGACCCGGACTGGTATCCGCTGACCCTGGGCCTCAACGCGTGGAACGACCAGGCCGCCACCGCCGGCGGGCAGGCCATCTTCCACCTCGTGATCACCGGCTCGCTGCTGACCATCCTGCCGCTGCTGGCCGCCTTCCTGTTCCTGCAGCGCTACTGGCAGTCCGGCCTGGCGGCCGGCGGCGTCAAGGACTGAACCACCGACCTCACCGCTCAAGAAATGCGCCACACCCCCGTTTGAGAGGACACCGATGTTCACCAACCGACGCGCGTTCCTGCGCACAGCGGCGCTCGCCACGGCCGCGATCACGACCGCGGCCCTGGCGGCCTGCGGCACCGACGAAGGCGGCGACACGACCACCCCGGTCACCGCCGACCAGGTGCAGGCCGCGCTCGACAAGGGCGGCTCGATCACCGTCTGGGCCTGGGAGCCGACCCTCAAGCAGGTCGTCACCGCCTTCGAGGCCAAGTACCCCAAGGTCAAGGTCAACCTGGTCAACGCCGGCACCGGCAACGACCAGTACACCGCCCTGCAGAACGCCATCGCGGCCGGCTCCGGCGTCCCGGACGTCGCGCAGGTCGAGTACTACGCCCTGCCCCAGTTCGCCCTCGGCAAGTCGCTGACCGACCTGGCCGCCTTCGGCTCCGGCGAGCTCGACGGCACCTTCACCCCCGGCCCGTGGTCGTCGGTGAAGACCGGCGGCGGCACCTTCGGCCTGCCGATGGACTCCGGCCCGATGGCGCTGTTCTACAACAAGGAGGTCTTCGACAAGCACAAGATCGAAGTACCGACCACGTGGGACGAGTACGCCGCAGCCGCCAAGAAGCTGCACGCCGCCGACCCGAAGGCCTACATCACCAACGACACCGGTGACGCCGGCTTCACCACCAGCCTCATCTGGCAGGCCGGCGGCAAGCCCTTCGCCGTCGACGGCACCAACGTCAAGCTCAACCTCGCCGACGAGGGCTCCACCAAGTTCGCCACCACCTGGCAGACGATGATCAGCAACAAGCTGCTCGCGCCGGTCGGCTCCTGGAGCGACGGCTGGTACAAGGGCCTCGGCGACGGCAGCATCGCCACCCTCGTCATCGGCGCCTGGATGCCCGCCAACCTCGAGTCCGGCGTGCCCGGCGGCAAGGGCAAGTGGCGCGTCGCGCCCATGCCGCAGTGGACCGCCGGCGCCAACGCCGCCGCCGAGAACGGCGGCAGCTCGCTGGCCATCCCGAAGGCCGGCGCCAACAACGCGCTGGGCTACGCGTTCCTCAAGTACGCCACCGCCGGCGAAGGCGTGAAGATCCGCGTCGACGCCGGGGCGTTCCCCGCCACCAACGCCGAGCTCAAGTCCGCGGCGTTCCTCGGCAAGGAGTTCCCGTACTTCGGCGGCCAGAAGGCCAACGAGATCTTCGCGAAGTCGGCCGCCGACGTCGTGCCCGGCTGGTCGTACCTGCCCTTCCAGGTGTACGCCAACAGCATCTTCAACGACACGGTCGGACAGGCCTACGTGACGGACAAGCCCCTCGCCGACGGCCTCAAGGCCTGGCAGGAGGCGTCCGCCAAGTACGGCAAGGAGCAGGGCTTCACGGTCGGCTGACCGTAGCCCGCGTCGCGGGCGGGCCACCAACCCGCCCGCGACGTACCCCCGCGCCGCGGGCGGCACACCCCGACCGCCCGCGGCGCGGCCCCTGGCCCGACCGAAACCGTGCGGACGGCACACCCCGACCGCCCGCGGCGCGGCCCCTGGCCCGACCGAAACCGTGCGGACGGCACACCCCGACCGCCCGCGGCGCGGCCCCTGGCCCGACCGCACGACCTCGCAAGGAGCATCTCCGTGACCCACCCTGCCCGCCCGCAGTGGCTGCGCCGGCCCGACAACGTGGCGCCCGGCATCGCCTACGGCGCCGACTACAACCCTGACCAGTGGCCCCGCGCGGTGTGGCGCGACGACGTACGCCTCATGCGCGAAGCCGGGGTCAACATCGTCTCGCTGGGCATCTTCTCCTGGGCGCGGCTGCAGCCCAGCGAACACACCTGGCGCTTCGACTGGCTCGACGAGGTCATGGGCCTGCTGTACGACAACGGCATCGCGGTCGACCTGGCCACCGCCACCGCCTCGCCGCCACCGTGGCTGACCGCGAAACACCCCGAGATCCTGCCGGTCAACGAGCGCGGCGAGACCCTCTGGCCGGGCGGCCGCCAGCACTGGCGACCCACCTCGCCGGTCTTCCGCGAGCACTCCCTGACGCTGGTCGAGAAGATGGCAGGCCGCTACGCCGGCCACCCGGCGCTCACCGCCTGGCACGTGTCCAACGAGCTGGGCTGCCACAACATCTACGACTACTCCGACGACGCGGCACGCGCCTTCCGCACCTGGCTGCAGGGGCGATACGACACCCTGGACGCGCTCAACGCGGCCTGGGCCACGGCGTTCTGGTCGCAGGAGTACAGCGACTGGGCGCAGATCCTGCCGCCGCGCCTGGCCACCACCCACCCCAACCCGACCCAGCAGCTGGACTTCAAGCGCTTCTCCTCCGACGCGCTGCGCGACTACCTGCGGGCCGAACGCGACATCCTGCACCGGCGCACCCCCGACATCCCCGTCACCACCAACTTCATGATCATGGGTGGGACGAAGGGCATGGACTACGCCGCCTGGGCCGCCGAGATCGACTTCGTGTCCAACGACCACTACCTCGAGCCGGGCCCGCAGGCGTTCGACGAGCTGTCGTTCTCGGCCAACCTGACCGGCAACATCGCCGGCGGCCGGCCGTGGTTCCTCATGGAGCACGCCACCAGCGCCGTCAACTGGCAGCCGATCAACCTCGCCAAGAAGCCCGGCGAAATGGCCCGCGATTCGCTCACCCACGTCGCGCACGGCGCGGACGCGGTCTGCTACTTCCAGTGGCGGCAGTCCGCGGCCGGCGCCGAGAAGTACCACTCGGCGATGGTCCCGCACGCCGGACCCGACAGCGACGTGTTCCGGTCCGTGACCGCCCTGGGCGCCACACTGCGCGAACTCGCGCCGGTCGCCGGGGCGACCCGGGAGCAGGCACCCGCCGCGATCGTCTTCCACTGGGACTCGTGGTGGGCCGCCGAGGCCGACTCGCACCCCACCGACCGCCTGCGCTACCGCCAGGAGGCTCTGGACTGGTACACCGCGTTCCTGAACCTCGGCATCCGCGCCGACGTGGTCCCGCTGGGCACAGCGCTGGACGGCTACTCCCTCGTCGTCGCCCCGATGCTGCACATGGTCGGCGAACCGGTCGCCAAGGAGCTGCAGGGCTACGTCGAATCCGGCGGACACCTGGTCACGACCTACTTCTCCGGCATCGTCGACGAAAACGACCACGTCTGGCTCGGCGGCCACCCCGGCGCGCTGCGCGACCTGCTCGGCATCCGGGTCGAGGAGTTCGCGCCGCTGCTCGACACCGAGACCGTGACGGTCGACGAGGCACTGCCCGCGACCCTGTGGACCGAGCGGGTCCAGGTCACCGGCCCGGACGTGACCGTGCTGTCGCGCTACACGACCGGCGAGCACGCCGGGCACCCCGCCGTCACCCGCCGCACCGTCGGCGAAGGCTCGGCGGCGTACGTGTCGACCCGGCTGGGACCCCGGGGCGTCACCGCGGTGATGGACGGGCTGGCCGCGGCCGCGGGCCTGACCAGTGAGCTGCCAGCAAGTCTGCGCGGCGCCGTCGAGCTGGCGGTCCGCCACTGCGGCGAGGAGCGCTTCGCATTCCTCGTCAACCGCACCGACCAGCCCGTCACCGTCACCGACCTGCCCGGCGATCCGCTCATCGGAGCCCGGGGACCGCACGGCGAGCTGCCTCTGGCGCCTCGGGGAGTGGCCGTCCTGCGCCTGAGATGAGCGCCCCACCACGAGCCGGAAGACGGCCCGCCCTCACGCTCCGGCGGTCGAGGGCGGGCCGCTGCCGTGGCGTCGCGTGTCAGGCGAGTCGGGGAAGCGACCGGCATACTGACCTGGCTGTTAGCGCTAGCCCGGAGTTCACATGCCGCTGCACTTGTCACACCCTGTCGTGCGCCCCGCTCCCCTCGAGGACCTCGTGGCCCTTCAAGAGCTCGCCCGCCGCACGATCGACGCGAGCTACCGTCCGTTTCTGGGCGATGAGGCCGTTGACTGGTTCATCCACTCGGGCGCGTCGGACGATCACATCGAGAGCTGCCTGCGTCAGGGGCACGTCTACTGCATGGAGGCGGATAGGCAGATCGTGGGCCTGATGATTCTCGACGGGCTGACCATCGACCTGATGATGATCGACGTCCGTCGCCATCGCCAGGGCCTGGGCAAGGTGCTGCTCTCACAGGCCGAGGAGATGCTGTTCGCCCAGTACAGGGACATCCGTCTCGAAACCTTCGTCGGCAACGAGGCGGCCATCGCCTTCTACGAAGCGTGCGGCTGGCTGGCTGCGGGCCAGCTGGACTCGGTCGCCGATCTGCCCGCCAAGATCGAATTTGTCAAGCACCGCCGGGAGGAAAGCGCCGCATAGCGGTCAGCCTGCCGCGAGCACGTCACGCAGCAGGCTCGACGGCCGTCGCGACGCTCAATGGCGGTACTCCCGGTGCCGCCACAGCATGGCGGCGAGCATCGCGGGCAGCATCAGCAGGTGCCCGCCCATCATCAGCGCCTCGCCGGAGACCGCGCCGTACGCATAGGGCACCAGCAGGACCAAGAACGGCACGTACATCGCGGCGGACATCTCGGCAATGCGGGCCCAGCCGTGCCGCCGGAACCGCATCCACAGCGCCATGCCGATGGTCATGTTCGTCGCCATCACCAGCACGCTCAGGACCGTCAGATCGGACAGACCCGGCCAGGCCAGCGACCACAGCGGACCAAGGGCGAGCATCCCGACGAACATGGCGACGACCATCTCGGCGAAGTGCAGGGCGAACCGGAGGTTCTTGCGGGTGGCCGACCGGGCGGGTGCCTGGTCGGCAGGGGTGGTCGAGCCGGGCGAGGAGGTTGTCATGCAGTCATCCTGAACCGGCAGGTCCGTGCGCGCAGGTGCCGGAAGTCACGGTCACCGGTCACGACCGGTCATGACCGAGCGAGGTGGCCGCCGGTCGGGCGTTCGGCACGACCCGGACAAGGTCACCGCCCGGTGCCCTGGCGCGGCCGGGCCACGGCTCACAGCAGGCCGAGCGCGCGGGCCCGCAGCGCCGCCTGGGTGCGGTCGCGGGCGTCGAGCTTGGCCAGCACGCCGCTGACATGGTTCTTGACCGTCCCCTCGGCCAGGAACAGCGCGGCCGCGATCTCCCGGTTGGACCGCCCGTCGGCGAGCAGCCGCAGCACGTCCAGCTCGCGTTCGGACAGCGGCACCACCAGCGGCTGCGGCCGAACCGCCGCAGGCTCGTCGGGCAGCCGGGCGAACCGGGCCACCACCTTCGCCGCCACCGACGGCTGCAGCACCGCCTCGTCTCGGGCGGCGGCGAGGATCGCCTCCACCAGCTGCGCCGACGACGCGTCCTTGAGCAGGTAGCCCAGCGCCCCGGCCCGCAGCGCCGCGAACACGTCCTCGTCGTCGTCGAACGTCGTCAGCGCGATGACCCGCACACCCGGGTGCTCGACCCGCATCCGCCGGGTCGCCGCCACCCCGTCCAGGACCGGCATGCGCAGATCCATCAGCACCACGTCGGGCCGCAGCTCGGCCGCGCGGTCCAGCGCCTGCGCGCCGTCGCCGGCCTCGCCGACCACCACGATGTCGTCCCGGACGCCGAGCAGCACGGCCAGGGCCTCGCGGAACAGCGACTGGTCGTCGGCGAGCAGCACCCGCACCGGCCCGCGGCTCACCCGGGCACCTCGACGCACAGCGTCGCGCCCCGCCCAGGCGCCGATTCGATGCTCATCCGGCCGCCGGCGTGCGCCGCCCGCTCGCGTACTCCCAGCAGGCCGAAGCCCCGTGGGCCGTCCGCCTCGGCAGGGATGCCGGTGCCGTCGTCGCGGACCTCGAGCCGGACGGCGGCCGGGCGCGTGTAGTCGAGAACGAGCTCGGCCCGGGTCGCCCGAGCGTGTTTACGGACGTTGGTCAGCCCCTCCTGGGCCGCCCGGTACAGCGACTCCTGCGCCGCGTTGACCAGCGGCCGGGCCTGCCCCGTGACGTCCAGGCTGGTCGGCACACCCGACGCCGAGGTCTGCTCCGCCAGCACACGCAGCGCCTCGGCCAAAGGGACCTGCGGCCGCGGCTCGCGCATCGCGCCGACCGACCGGCGGACCTCCGCCAGCGCCTCCTCGGCCTGGACCTGCGCCTTGGCGAGCACGGCGTCGGCCCGCGCCGGGTCCGTGCCCAGCACCGCCCGCGCCGCCTTCACCTGCATCTGCACCACGGTCAGCGAATGGCCGAGCCCGTCGTGGATGTCGCGGGCCACCCGGTTGCGCTCCTGCGCCACGGCCAGCCGCTCGACCTGCAGCGCATACTCCCGCAGCTGCTCGTGCGCCCGCGTCAGCTCCTGACGAGCCTGCTGCTCACGCATGATCAAGTGGGTGAGCGCGGCGGCGAACGCGGCCGCGGCGAGCATGCCCAGCCCTTCGCGCAGCCCGGCCCGCCACTGCATACCCGTGTGCGCGAACGGGACCAGGCCGACCACCACCAGCGCGCCGCGCAGCGGCAGCAGCAGCACGCACTGGCTCACCAGCACCAGCAGCAGCAGGATCGCGCCCACCGACGCGCCCGACGCCACGAACACGACGTAGCCCAGCAGCAACTGGGCCGCCACGAACGTGACGTGCAGGGTTCGCCCCGACCGGCGGCGCACCCGGCCGAAACCGGCCGTGGCCGCCCCGGCGTAGACCGCGCCCAGCACCACCGCGGCGACCGGATGGTGCGGCATGGACACCGGATGCTCCGCCACGACGACCCCGGCGACCAGCGTCAGGTACGCGGCCACGGTCAGCGCGTGAAGGGCACGGTGCACGCCCTCCACTGTGGCCGGTCGGGTGCGCCGGGTCAACGAGAAGGTACAGCGCCACGACCACCAGAGGAGTGAACCGGTTAGGCGGACGCCCGCACGGCCGCCGTCTGGTCGTGCGGCGGTGACGCGGTCCACGACGCCAGCAGCTGCGCGACCTCGCCGGTACGCAGATGACCGTCGCTCTGCACCGCCCGCATGTCGGCCAGCACCTCCGTCAGCTCGCCGACCGCGCCCGCCACGTCACCGCCGCGGTGACGCAGCTGCGCGTGCAGCTGCCGGGTCCGCAACGCCCGCGGGTGGGCGTGCCCGAACACCTGCTCGACGACCTGCTGCAACTCGGCCAGCGCCGCCATGCCCGCAGCCGGGTCGGCGGCCAGGCCGGTCCAGTACGCCAGGTTGGTGCGGAACGTCAGCGTCGTCGGGTGCCGCGGCCCGAGCGCCCGCTCGGCGTCCTGCGTGGCCACCCCGAACTCGTCGACCGCAGGCGACGGCTGCCCGGCCAGACCGCGCCAGTAGGCCAGGTTGTGCCGGGCCGTCAGCGTGTCGTGGTGCAGCGGCCCGTGCACCGCCACGAGGCCCTCCACCGCCCGCTGGTACGTCCGCACGGCCAGCTCCGCGTCGCCCGCCTCGCCTATCCACCGCCCCAGGTCGGACAGCGTGCTGAGAGTGTCCGGATGCGACGGCCCCCGCCGCTGCGCCAACTCGTCCGCCAGGGCGGCGAACCCCTCCCGAGCCCCGGCCGGGTCACCGGACATGCCCCGGCACAGCGCGACATACCGCCGCGCCGACAGCGTCAGCGGATGCTCGCCACCGAGCACCGCCGTGGCCTGCGCGAGCAGCGGCACCATGTCGGCCAGCGTCACCGCGGGCGCGCCGAGTTCGAACGGCTGCAGCGCCTCGTGCAAGCGAATCCACAGCGTGTCCGGGTCGTCCGGGCCGAGCAGCCGTTCGGCGTCGCGCCGCAGGCGGGTCAGCTCCGCGTGCGCGGCGGCGGGGTCGCCGAGTTCGCCGATGGACTGGGCCCGCTGCGCCGCCAGGAAGATGGCGTCACGGTGCCCGTCGCCGAGCCTCGCACGGGCATGTCGGAGCAGCTCGTCCAGGCTGTCGCGGGCCGCGGCGGTCCGGCCCAGCGCCATCAGGTGCTCGCCGAGCCTGCGCAGCACCGGGTGCATAACCCCGTGCCACAGGTGCTCGCCGGCCGCCCGGCGCAGCGCCAGCAGGCTGTCGTAGAGCGCGGCCACCGGCAGATCGGGATCAGGCCGCGTCCACGCCTCGTCGAGCGCGTCCGCGGCGGCACGCACCAGGGCGGGCAGCTCGGCGTCCGGGACGGACTCCCGGACCGCCCGCTGCACCAGGGCGTGCATCGCCACCGTCGACGCGTCGTGCGTGATCAGGCTGAGCCGGTGCAGCGCGCGCAGCGCCGCCAGCGCCTCCCGCCGGTCCGTGCCGACCCGGGCCCGGGCCGCGTCGGTCAGCAGCAGGTCCTGCGGCACACCCACCGGTGCCAGCAGCGCCACCAGCTCCAGCATCCGCTGCGCGGCACCCGGCTTGGCCAGCGCCGCCGCCCGTTGCGCGGCCAGCTGCCACGTGCTGGCCACCGTACGGTCGTGGCCGTCGGCGGGCGAGGACGGCGGGAATAGATCCGCCAGCCGCTCCCGCTCGTCGTCGAGCAGCCGCCGGTATGCCGCCACGCCGGTGCCCGTGTCGATGAGGAACGCCGCGGCCTGCGACAGCGCGAGCGGGAAGTGGCCCAGCGCAGCCGCCAACTCGGCCAGCTCGCCGTCGGGCGGCGGCTCGCCGTGTCCCGCCGCCGGGTCCAGCGACAGGCGGTTACGCAGGTAGTCCACCGATTCCGCGCCGGTGAACATGCCCACCTGCACGACACGTGCCGAGGGACGCAGCACCATCGCGTCGCGGCGGCGCGTCGTCACGATGGTGCGGCCGTGCTCGCCGATCGGCCACAGCCCGTCCAGGTCGGCCGGATCGTCGGCGTCGTCGAGCACGACGAGCCACTGCTGCGGCGTGGCGCGCAGCCACGCGACCAGCAGGTCGGCCTGGGTCTCCTCGTCGTGGCCGTAGCCGTCCGGGTGCGCCGGGCGCCCGCCCGCAGCGGTGGGCCCGTCGAGGATCCCGGCCGCGACCGCCCGCCACGCTCGGGCGTACCCGGCCAGCAGCGACTGCCGCGACGACGCCGACACCCAAGCGAACAGGCCCCCGCGGCCACGTGCGCGATGGAACGCCGCCGCCGCGAGCTGCGACTTGCCCGACCCGCCCGGCCCGGTCAGCAGCACCTGGCGCACCGCGCCGTCGCGCAGCGCGCCGTCGATCGCCGCGGACAGTTCCGGGCGCTCGCGCAGCGACGCGGCGTCGCTGGGCGGGCGGCCGACCACCAGTTCCGCCGTGGTGGCAGCGACCGGGGGAGTGCGTGCGGCGGTGCGCTGCTCGTGCGCGGCCCGCCACAGCTGCCGCCACCGCTGCAGCGACTGGCCCGTCGCCGTCCCGCCGGCGGCCGACTCGATGGCCTGGACGAGCGCATGCACCTGCTCGAAGTCGCGGGGCACCGAGCGGCCGTTGAGCCATTCGCCGAGCCGGCGGGCGTTGACGGCGACCCGCCGCCCGGACGGCAGCGCGGTCAGGCTCGCCCGGCGGGCCAGCACCTCGTCGGACACGTCCGGCAGGCGGCGGCGTAGCTGCGCCAGCGCGGCCGTGAACGCGGTCCGGGGCGCGGAATCCTCATCGTGCGACCGTTCCGCCATCGTGGCCCGCGACCTCCCCTGTCCGACGTCGAGCTGATTCTAGACGTACCGATGTGGACGGTCCGCCCGTGCCGGTCACCGGTCCGGGCCGCACCGGGGAATCGGCGCAGCCATGTCACGTCCCGCCTGAACAGGTAAAACGCCAGCGCATCGGCTCTGGCGCAGCAGCCGGCGGCACCGATGCCCGGTTAGCGTCGGCGCGCCGGGGGCGTGGCCCGCCACGGCAGCCACCCAGGCAGCTCCACGAGTGGAAGGCATCGGTGACCATGCGCACCTTGAGTCCGAAGGACCTCGACCGGCTGGTCCGGACCCACCGCAACCTGAAGATCTCGGCTCTGGTCACCGTACTGGTGATGTTCGGGGTGATGTTCCTGCTCATCGCGGCCGAGTTGAGCTTCAGCCCGGCGTGCGGCATCGCCGTCGGCGTCGGTCTCGGCGCGCTGCTGCTCGTGCCGCAGCAGCGGCTGCTGGCAGAGCTCGGGATCGACAAGGATGAGGCGAAGGCGATCCTGCAGGCGGAACGCAAGCGCCGCCGCGGTGGCAGCTGACGACCGCGAAAGGCGCCGAGCGGGGCGGCGGGCGACACCGCAGCTCACACCTGGCTTGCCCCGCGTGGGAAGCGATTCCGGAAACCGGGCACGGACCTCGCGACCGTCGCGGTACAGGTCGGGATCAGCCGGGCAGGCGGAGGCTGACGATGCCGAGTTCGGTGCCCACGACCAGGTGGGTCGCATCTCGGACGGCGACGCAGTTCACCGTCGCGGTGAGCCGGATGCGGGTGCCGCCGGCCGACTCGCCGCCAGGCCGGCCGGTCACCGGCCGCACCCACAGCGTGTGGTCGGTCGCGCCGCTGACGACCACGGTGCGGTCGCCGAGCCGGTCGATCGCGACGGCGCGCACCCAGCCGTCATGGCCGGTGAACGCCGGGCCGACCGCAGCGCCGGTGACCGGGTCCCAGGTCCGCACGGTGCCGTCGTTGCCCGCGGACACCACCAGCAGCCGGCCGCCGACCTCACCCGCCGCCACCGCGTTGACGTCGTCGGAGTGGCCGGCCAGTTGCTCGCCGACCTGCTCGCCCGTGGCGGCGTCCCACAGCCGTACGACGTGGTCGTTGCCGCCGGACACGACGATCGGGCGGCCGTGCAGGTGGGCGAACCCGACCGCGCTGACGTAGCCGGCGTGGGCGACGATGGCCGGGCCGCACGGCTCGCGGGTGGCCGCGTCCCAGAGCTGCACGGTGTGGTCGTTGCTGCCCGAAACGATCACCGGGCGCCCGGCCAGCTGTCCGAACGCGACCGTGTTCACCGAACTGCGGTGGCCGGCCAGCGGCGCGCCGACGGGTTCGCCGGTGGCGGCGTTCCAGAAGCGCACGGTGCGGTCGTCACCGGCCGACACGACGACGGCACGGCCGCCGAGCTGCCCGAACGCGACCGAGCGGATCCCGTCGGTGTGGCCTGTGAACGGGGCGGCCAGCGGCCGCCCGGAGGCCGCATCCCACAGCCGTACGGTGTGGTCGGCGCCGCCGGAGACGACGACGAGAGCAGAGTCGAGCCGGCCGAAGGTAATCGCGGTGACCGCGCCACGATGGCCGGCGAACGGCGCCGAGACGCCATGGCCCGTGGTTGCGTCCCAGGCCCGCAGCCTGGCGTCGGTGCCGCCGGCGATGACGACAGGTTGGCGGCCCAACTGCCCGAACGCCACCGACCGCACCCCGCCCGGTGACGCATAGAGCGCGCCGACGGGTTCGCCGGTGGTGGCATCGCTGATCCGCACGTGGGTGTCGCTGCGGCCGGTGACGATGACCGGCTGGCGGCCGAGTTGCCCGAACGCGAGCGAGCGGACCGCGCCGGGTCCGGCAGCCGGCTCGCCGATCAGCTCGCCGCTGGTGGGGTCCCACACCCGCACGGTCTCGTCGTCGCTGCCGGAGGCGACGACAGGCAGCCCGTCGACGGTCCCGAACGCCACTGCGGTGACCGCGTCCGTGTGGCCGGTCAGCGGTTCACCGACAGGCGATCCGGAGGCCGCGTCCCACAGCCGCACCGTACGGTCGTCGCTACCGGAGGCGATCACCGGCCGGCCGTCGAGATCGCCGAAGGCAACCGCGTTCACCTGCGCGCCGTGCCCCACCAGCGGCGGTCCCGCCGGGTGCCCGGACGTCGCGTCCCACACACGCACGGTCTCGTCGCCGCCGCCCGACGCCACGACGGTCCGCCCGTCGACGTTGCCGAGCGCAACCGACCGGACCGCCCCGGGGCCGGCAGCCGGCTCGCCGACCGGCTCGCCGCTGGCGGCCTTCCACACGCGTACGGTCGCGTCGTCGCTGCCCGAGGCCACCACGGGCAGCCTGCCGACGGTCCCGAACGCCACCGTGGTCACCGCGTCGGTGTGCCCGGTCAGCGGCTCGCCTGTCGGCTGCCCGGAGGCCGCATCCCAGAGCCGCACCGTGCGGTCGGTGCCACCGGAGACGATGACAGCCTGCCCGGCCAGATCACCGAACGCCACGGCGCCGACCGTGTCGGTGTGACCGGTGAACGGCTCACCCGCCGGCTCGCCGGATGCGGCGTCCCACAGGCGTATCGTCTCGTCCTCGCCGCCCGACACGATCACCGGCCGGCCCTTGCGAGTGCCGAACGCCACCGACAGCACCCAGTCGATGTGGCCGGTGAGCCGGACGCCTATCCGGCGGCCGGTGACGACGTCGGACATCTGCACGGTCTGATCGTTGCTACCGGACACGACGACGGGTTGTGAGCCGCGGCGACCGAAGGCGACAGAGGTCACGCTGTCGGTGTGGCCGGTGTACGGCGCCGTGACGAGCTTGCGGGTCTCGGCCCACCACACCTGGACGGTCCCGTCGTCGCCCCCGGAGACGACGAGCGTGTCGTCGCCGAGCCGTCCGAACGCGACGGCCCGCACCCGCCCGACATGGCCGGTGAACGGATTGCCCAGGATCCGGCCGGTGGCCGTGTCCCAGAGCCGCACCATGCCGTCGGCGCCGCCCGAGGCCACCACGGGCTGCCCCCGCAGGTCGCCGACCGCGACGGCGTACGTCCCGCGGGGATGACCGGCCAGCGGCCGGCCGAGGACCTGGCCGGAGGCCGCGTCCCAGACGATGATGACCTCGTCGTCGCCACCGGACACCACCACCGGGCGGCCGTCCAGATGACCGAACGCGACCGCGCGCACCGGGCCGCGATGGCGGTTGGTGCCACTCGGCAGGGCGCGGCCCGTCGTGGCGTCCCAGCGTCGCATGGCGCCGTCGGCGCCGCCCGACACGACGACGGTCTGGCCGTTCACCTGTCCGAACGCTACCGACAAGACCCAGTCGGTGTGACCGATGAGCGGCTCGCCGAACGGCCGACCAGTCGCGGCATCCCACAGGCGCAGGCTCCGGTCGACGCTTGCCGAAGCGACGACCGGGCGGCCGGCGAGGTCGCCTAGCGCCACCGCGGTGACCGGGCCCCGGTGCCAGGTCAGGGTCTGGTGGGGCGGATGACTGCGCCACCAGGCCCAGAGCGTGGTCCACGGCAGCGGCAGGCCGCTGGCGGTGATGTCGTCGGCCAGTTGCGGCGCTCGCGCACATCGCGCCGCCAGCTGCAGATACGCGGCACGTTCGGCAGGGTAGGCCTGCATCTGGCCGATCGCCCACCGGTACGCGTCGGCGATCGCCCGCCCCTGCGTCGTCCGGACGCGGGGCAGCGCACCCAGCAGGCCGCCCGCCGGGAGTTCCGTGAGCAGCCGCGGCTCGGCGAGTAGCTGATCAAGGCAGCCGGCCTGCGCGGCGTGACCGGCGATCGCCGCCGCGGTGTACGGGTGCGCGAGGCCCCAGTCCGTAGTGCCATCAGGCCGTCGGGGGACCCGGTCGACGAGCGCGTCGACGATGGCCGCGTGGTCGGCTCTCGCGTCGCGTCCGGCACGCAGATGCTCGGCGAGGGCCGCGTGGTACAGGCGGTAGGCGGAGCTGTTGCCCAGCCGCGTCTCGATGATGTAGAAGCCTGCGTTCTCGAACAGCCAGTCCAGGTCGCGGTTGCCGCACCGGCGGCCGGTCAGCTGGGTGACCAGGCGCGGCCACAGGTTCTCCCAGGGCAGCCCGGACGCCTGCGCGTACGCCAGCGGCAGCAGCAGGTCGCGCGCCCGATCGGCCTGGTCACCGAGTCGGCCGTTGAGGTCCTGGCTCATGGCCTCGGCTGCCTCGCGCGGCAGCGACGCCTGCCACACCGGATCGTACGGATCGACCACCGGCTCGTTGCGCAGCGCGAGGCTGCGGGCGGTGATCAGGGCGACGAGGAAGGAGTCGCCGGCCGCCGCCGCGACGGCGTCCACCACCGCGCCGAGGTACTCGGGCCGCCGGCCCCGGTAGGGCGAGGTGTCGACGAGTTCGGTGAGGCAGGAGCGCACGTACCGGTGCAGGCTGGGCTGGTCGGCATAGCGGGCGCGGTCCAGGTTGACGACCTCGACCGGCATGCCGAGGGGGCCGATCAGATGGCTCCGGGTGCCGACCAGCAGGCGCAGCCGGGTCCCTGGCGCTGCTCTGACCAGTGGTGCGAGGACCTGCTCGACCATCGCGACGCCGGTGAACGTGGTGTCACCGAGTTTGCTAGCCGCCTCGTCGACGCCGTCTATCACGACAGTGATCGGCTCGGTCCGGTCCTGCAGGTGCTCGAGGAGCCTGCCCGGCGAGTCGATGGCGGCGATGTCCTCGATGCCGCAGGCCTCCGCCAGTCCCGCCAGCAGGCCCCGGGGAGTCAGGCCGCGGGCATGGATGAAGCGGGTGATCGACTCCCGCGGCGGGACGGTGTCCGGTGGCAGGAGGTGCGCGTCGGGCACCCGGGCGCTGCGGGTCGGGTCTGCCAACGTGTCCACCCGGGCCAGCAGCGCCGACTTGCCCGACCCCGGATTGCCGGTGACCACCAGCGTCGGTGGTGCGGCGTCGGCGAGCCAGGCCGAGACCCGCCGCAGTGCGGCGTGACGCCCGGTGAACAGCCAGAGGTCGTCGCGGCCGGAGGACTCGTCCAGGCCTTGCGCGGCCAGCGCGGTGGCGTCTCGGTCACGGCGCCTGGCCTCCCGCTGCAGCCGCAGGTCCCGGGTGCGTACGTCGAGGTTGGAGTACCACTCGCTGTACTTGCGGTTCGGGAAGAACTCCCCGGCCCTCTCCCCGACGTAGAGCAGCCGGGCGTGCTGGTCGGCTGCCCCGCCCGTCGCCGCCTCCGCCATGAGCTCGTTGACCTGTGCGATCAGCGGTTCCAGGGGGACGAACCGCACCTCGTGCCCGGCGATCGCCCGTTCGCGCACCGCGCGGGCCAGCGCCTGGGTGAACGTGCCGACACCGGCCGGCTGGTAGTCGCGGGCGGCGACGATCACCGCGATGGCGGGGCTGCCGGCGGTGCGGCGCAGCCGGTTGACGAAACTGACCGCGCCGGCGGCCATCGATCCGCCCGCCGCGCCGCCGTAGCAGGTGTCCAGCACGAACAGCAGCTGCTGGCCGACCATGTCGCCGGGTGCGTCGCTGTCGAGCACGCGGCCGGTCAGGTCACCGGCGTGCAGGAAGCTGAAGGACCGGTCGGCGGTGGCGTCGGCCATCGGCAGCAGCAGGTCGGCGCCGGACGGCGCCACCTCGCCGTGGCCGCTGTAATAGACCACGATCCGATCCTCAGTGGTCCGGTCTTCGCTGCGCAGGAACGCGCGCAGCCGGCCGGTGAACTCCCGCGCGGTCAGGTTCGTCCCGAAGCCGGGCACCGCCTCGTACTCCAGGCCGGTGAACAGCTCGGTGGCGCGTTGCAGCTCGCCGACGAGTTCGGGCAGCGCCACCAGGTTCGTCGACGGTGCGTACTCGGTCGTCGCCGCGCCGATGAAGTATCGCCGCACCACTGACCGGCCCCCGTCCTGGTCGCTCAAGCCCGCGCGGTGAGGATACCGGTGGCCACGGCCGCGCCGGTCTCTGCCGCGGACAGGTAACGGTCCACCTTGTGGGCTTCGGTTCCATTGCGGATCTCGATGTCGCGGACCCGGTGGCCGTACACGTCGCGCAGCACCGGTCGCAGAGCCACGAAGTCGCCCGAGTCGGTGATGTTCGTCCAGCGCTCGACTGCCGGCCAGTCGGCCGTCGGGGGGATGAGCCGGTGCGTCACCAGGTGCGGCACGCCCAGCGGCGACCCGAGGGTCACCAGGTCGGTGACCGGCCATTCGGGATGGGCGCACAGCGCCTCGTAGGCCACCACCGACCCGAGCGAGTGGGCGACCACGACACGGGTGTCGCCGTGCACCGCGGCGGCGAACCGCTCCTGCACGGCCTGGCGCACAGCCGGCTTGGTGAAGTAGTCCGTGACCTGTTTGAGACCCCACACCAGCAGGCGCTCGGTCGTCCGCGCCAGGAACCGGGAACCGGACAGCGCGAGCAGCGCCGCACGCGCCGACTGCCGCGGGCCCAGGGTCCGCGCGTCGGGGGCCGCCACCCCGCTGTCCATCCGCGCCGCCGCGGACCACCATGCCATCAACAGGTCGAGCTCCGGGCCGTCGTCCACATCGTCCGCGTCCAGCGGCGGCACGTCACCGAGGTACTTTCCCGGCGGCCGGAACACGTCGCCGTAGAACACGCAGGCCACGTCCGCGTCCGCGAGATCGACATCGGGGACCAGGCCGGTCAGCGCCGCTATCCTCACGCCGCCCTGCAGCGCGGGGATCCACTGCGCGGCCATCTGCGGCGGGCTGCCGTACGTGTTGTGGATGCCGTGTACCGCTACCACCCGCGCCATACGGCAAACCTATCGGCCGGGCGCCACCCCGGCCGGGGCCGGGAACTGTCGGCAACACGACGCCCGTGCGGCGCGCGGTCACCCGGCCGCGGGGCGCGGTCGGGGACGGTGCGTGTCGATGGCGCGAGCCGGTCGTGCGTCGATATGCTCGCCGGGGGCCCGCCCGGCGTCTCCGTGTTCCGCCTACCGTCAGTTCCGCCACCGTCAACCCTCGGCTGGCCGTCATCCGCGCGGAGCCGCCACGTGCAGATCAGCAGACCCAGTTTGGACGCGGTGCCGCTGGGATCGTTCCGTGACCTGGTCGACGCGCTGCATGACCTCTACCGGCTCGCCGGCTGCCCCTCCGCACGGGTCGTCAGCGGCAGCATCTACGACGACCGGTCGCTGGAGGTCGTGTCACACGAGACCTACCGGCACGCGTTGCGCGGCACGTACTTGCTCTCGTGGATGAAGTATCACTCGATTATCGTCGATCTCAACAGACGCACGCGCGACCCACGGGACGAGGCCGGGCTGACCACCGAGTTCCTGGCCCTGTGGAATCGCGCGCGGGAAGGCCATCGCCCAACTCGCGCGGGGGAGACGACCACGGTGCCGATTTCACGCGCCGGGCGCGGCGCACCGTCGCCGCCCCGACCGGATGCGGAGGTCACCTGGCCGGTGCTGAGCCTGCCGGACCGCAACTCCTTGTTCACCGGGCGGCGCCCCGCGCTGGGCCGCATCCGCAAGGCGTTCGAGCAGCGCGCGCACACCACCGTGGTGCTGCACGGCGTCAACGGGGCCGGCAAGACCCAGCTAGCCGCCGAGTACGCGCACCGCTACGGAGCCGCCTACCCGATCGTGTGGTGGATCCGCTGCAACGACCTCGAGAAGGCGCAGGCGGGCCTGGCCGAGCTCGCGGGGCGGCTGGGGCTGGGCAACGGATCGCCGGGCGACCGTTCGCTGGCCGAACTGCGCCGCTACCTGGGCTCTCCCGACGTCCCGAACCTGCTGATCTTCGACGGGGTGGAGGGCCGGGCGATCCGCGGGCTCATCCCGACCGGCGGCGGGCACGTCATCCTGACCACCACCGACCGGGAACTGGCCTACGACACCACGATGATCGAGGTCGAGGTGCTGGACTTCGCGCCCGACGAGGCACACGAGTTCCTCGGCCGGCGCCTGCCCGACATCACCGAAGCGCAGCGGATCGACGTCATCGACCGGGTCGGCCGGCTGCCCCTCGACCTGGACCTCGGCGCGCGGCAGTGCGACCCGGCCGCGCCGCACGTTCAGTACGCCCCGTCCGATGGGATGGTCACCGCGCTGGCGGGCGTGCGGCTCGGGCTCAGCGCCGAGCACCGCGAGGTGTGCGACCTGTTCGGCTGGTTCGGACCCGCGCCCGTGCCGATCGCTCTGCTGCAGGGCGCGGGGGCCACCATGCCGGCGCCGCTGGGCCAGACTCTGCGCAACCCGTTCGAGCTGCGCAGGGCCCTGCGCGAGCTGGCCAACTACGGCTTCATCCGGGTCGGCGAGGACCAGGCCGAGATGACACAGCTGGCCCGGCAGGCCTTACGCCGGATCCTGTCGGGCGACGCCGACACGCGGGCCCGCCACCACGTGCACGAGATCCTCGCCCGGGCCGCGCTGGACCCGCCGGGGATCGCCCCGGCCGGCGCCTACCGCGAGATCGGCGTACACGTGCAACCGGCGCAGCTCGTAGAGTCCCGCAACCCGGACGCGCAGCGGCTGGTCGCCGACCAGATCCGGTTCCGCGTCCTGGACGGCGACCTGACCGGAGCCGCAGGCCTGGCCCGCCAGGCCGTGACGGCGTGGCGGCAGCCCGGATTCCTCGCCTCCGACCACGACCTGGTGCTGCGGGTGCAGGTCGAGCTGGCCGACACGCTACGAGGCCTGGGCGAGTACACCCCGGCCCGCGACCTCTCCCGCACCGTCCTGCGGCACCTGCAGACCAGCCCGGCGCACGGACCCGATCACGAGCTGACCTTCGCCGCCGTCGCGGGCACGGCCGCCGACCTGCTCGTGGCCGGCGAATACGCCCAGGCCGTGACCACCGGACGGGACAACCACAGCCGTTGCGTGGCCGTGCTCGGCGCATACCACGCCCGCACCGTGGCGTGCCGGCGGCAGCTCGCCACGGGCCTGCGCCACGTCGGCGCGTACGCCGAGGCCGTCACGCTGGACCTGCCGGACTACGAGCGGCTGCTCGCGGCCGACAACGCCCTGGAGGCGGCCTGGGCCGCGTTCGCCCTGGCCGAAGATCACATCGGGCTCGGCCGCTACGACCAGGCGCTGACCCTGCTGGACGACCACGTGCCGGTCGCCCGCGGGCTGCTCGGCGACGCCGACCCCGGCGTGCTGGCCGCCTGCCGCACCGCCGCCGTGGCCAGGCGCCGCCTCGGCCGCCCGCAGGCCCTCGCCGAACTCCGAGAGCTGCACAAACGCTGCACCGAGATCCTCGACCGGGCCGATGCACAACTGCTCGCCGGGGTGAAGGTCAGCTACGCCAACGCACTTCGCGACGCCGGCGGCACCGTTCTCGCCGAGCAGCTCATCACACAAGCCGCCGAGGGCTACCGGACCAGGCTCACCGACCGGCACCCGCTGACCATGGTCGCGCAGGTCAACCTCGCCGCGGTGCAGCGGGCCCGCGGCCGCTGGCAGGCCGCCCGCGACACCGGCCGGCAGGCCGCCGAACAACTCGACGGGATGCTGGGCGCGAGCCATCCCTACGCGATCTCCGCGGCGGTCAACCATGCCACCGACCTGGCCCTGACCGGTGACCGGACCGGCGCGGTCGAGGCCTCCCGGGCCGTGTACGCGACGGCCGTCGACGCGCTGGGGCCCGGCCACCCGACGAGCCTCGCGGCCGGCACGAACCTGGCGCTGGACCTGGTGGCCGTCGGCGCGCCCGACGACGAGCTGCGCGAACGCACGCTGGCGGGCTGGCAGGACCTGCTGGGCGAGCACGAGTTCGTCGCCCGGTGGGCGCGCGGCTCGCGGGTCGAGTGCGACCTGGACCCGATACCGATCTGACCTGTCTGACCTGCTGGCACCGATTTGACCCCGATCCGGCCCGTGCCGCAACCATGTTGATCGCCAAGTTTTGCCAAACCCTGCTCGTGGCGTGGAACCGGCCCGCCCGAGCGATCTATCTTGAGTCGCCCGGGCACGGTGCCCGGCAGCCGACTCGACCGGACGGCATGGCACGCCGTACCGCGCCGTATACCCGATGGGGAGCAATGGTGGACGTTGCAACAACGCCGGAGCAGTCAGCCGGCTCGTGGTCGCCGCTGGTGGACCTGACCGACCGTCCACTGCTCGAGGTGATCCAGGGCGGGGACGACGCCCTGGCCAGGGCGGCCCGCCGGGTGATCCGGGCGCTGGACGACCCGGACGGGATCATCTCGGCGTTCCAGTCCGCCGTCTCATGACCACACCGCCGGCCGGCGGCGCTGTGGCGACATTGCGGCAGGCGCAGCGGGCGGCCGCGCCGTGGCCGTACGCCGAGCTCGACCCGCAGCGGCTGCGCGCCGCCGGCTGGCGGCCCACCCCGATCCGCGAACTGGTGCTCAAGGTCCACCAGCGGTGCAATCTCGCCTGCGACTACTGCTACGTCTACGAGTCGAGCGATCAGACCTGGCGCGATCGCCCGGCTGTCATGGCCGACGGGATCTGGCAGGCTGCGGTCGGCAACCTGGCCCGGCACGCGGCCACCCACGGCCTGCGCCGGGTCCGGGTGGTCCTGCACGGCGGCGAGCCGCTGCTGTTCCGGCTCGACCGCATCGAAGCCCTGGTCGGCTACCTGCACGCCCGGCTGCCTCAGGCCACCGAAGCCCAAGTCAACATGCAGACCAACGGCGTGCTGCTGACCCGACCTGCCGTCGCCCGGCTGGCCGCACTCGGGGTCACCGTCGGGGTCAGCGTGGACGGCGCGGCCGACGACCACGACCGGCACCGCCGCACGCATGCCGGGCGGGGCAGCTTCGCTGCCGTCGCCCGTGCGCTGGATCTGCTGCGCGAGCCCGCCCACCGGCCCGCCTACGCCGGGATCCTGACGACCGTGGCGCCGGACACCGACCCGGTGCGCACCTTCGAGGCGCTGTCCGCGTTCGAACCGCCGGTGATCGACTTCCTGCTGCCGCACGCCAACTGGGGCGAGCCGCCGACCCACGCCCGACCGGGCGCGACCCCGTACGCCGATTGGCTGATCGCGGTGTTCGACCGCTGGTACGGCCGCAGCGAGCCGGTCCGGGTCCGGCTGTTCGACGACATCCTGGCCCTGCTGCTGGGCGGCGCGAGCGGCTCCGAACAGGTCGGCCTCAGCCCTGCGGGCATGCTGGTCGTGGAGTCCGACGGCGCGCTGGAGCAGGTCGACGCGCTCAAGTCCGCCTATCCCGGCGCCGCGGCCACCGGCCTGGACGTGCGCCGCGACGAACTCGACACGGTGTTCGACGACCCCGGCGTGACCGCCCGCCAGCTCGGCGCCGACGCGCTGTCGGAGACCTGCGGGTCCTGCCCCGTGCGCCGGGTCTGCGGCGGCGGCCACTACGCCCACCGCTACCGCCCCGGCGCGGGCTTTCGCAACCCGTCGGTGTACTGCGAGGACATGCGCCGGCTGATCGACCACATGTCCGCGCGCGTGACCGCGGACCTGCACCGTGCCGCGGTACCGGAGAAGCGATGACGACATTCCACGAGTTCGACCCCGACCAGTTCGCCGGGCTCGCCCGCGGTGACGGCGGGCCGCCGGCCGTCGCCGCGCTTCGGGCCGCGCAGCTGAGCCGTCACCTGCTGCTCGTCGGGCACCTGCTGCGGCACTGGCCCGGCGGTCCCGCCGAGCGAGACGCGGTCGCCGACACCCTGGACCGGGTCCGCCGGGCCGCACCGGACCGGTACGCCGACGTCCTGGGCGCGCCGCTGGTCGGCTCGTGGACCGGCATCGTGGTCCGCGCCGTCGAACGCGGCGTCGCGGCCGCCTCCGACTTCGGGCAGCTGTGCGGCATCGCCGCGGTCGCCGCCGCGGCCGCGGGCGAGCCCGCCGACCTGGCCGTGCCCGTGCGCGACGGGGTGGTGTCCGTGCCGGGCCTCGGCGCGCTGGTGGTCGGCGACGCGGCGTCGGCGCGGCTGATCGCCGACGGCGGGCGCCTCACCGTGGTCGCGGGCGGGCGCAGCGTGCCGCTGTCCCGTGATCCCGGCGAGGCGACCGTGCCCGGATGGCTGCCGGTCCACCGGCTGCGGGCACCCGGCGGGCCCGGTGTCGCCCTCGACGACGTCGACCCGTACCGCCACGGGCACCACGCGCCGCCGGCGAACCGGCTCGACGACACCGAGGTCGCCCACTGGCAGGCCGTGTTCGCGCAGGCGTGGGGCATGCTCGAACGCCGTATGCCGGGCCGGGCCGGGGAGCTGGCCACCGGTCTGCAGACCCTGGTGCCGCTGGCCCAGACCGACCCGCACTCGGCGCGCAGCGCCACGATCAAGTACGCGTTCGGCGCGTTCGGGCTGACCCGCCCCGGGTCGGCGGCCGACCTCGTGGTCACCATGGTGCACGAGTTCCAGCACTCGAAGCTGAGCGGCATGCTCGACCTCGCGCCGATGAGCGACCCGGCCGACACCCGCCGGTTCTTCGCGCCGTGGCGCACCGACCCGCGCCCGCTCGCGGGCCTGCTGCAGGGCGTCTACGCCTTCGTCGGGGTCGCCGACGCCTGGCGGGCACTGCGCGATGAGGACGGCCTCGAAGCGCTGGCGAGCGACCGGTTCGCGCAGGCGCGCCTGCAGGTGGAGCGCGGGCTCGGCGCGGTGGAGGCGTCCGGCGCGCTGACCGGTGCGGGCGAGCGGCTCGTCGCCGGCCTGCGCGCACGCACCGACGAGCTGCTGGCCGAACCACTGGACCCGCAGGTGGTCCAGGCGGCCGAACAGGCGCTCAGCGCCTCGCACCGCCAGTGGATCGACCGCAACAAGACGCTGGTCGCCGGCTGACCGGCGGCTCAGGTCGGGGGCGGCTCGATGTCGCCCTCGGTGCGCTCATCGCGCTCGATCGCCTGGACCTCGGGGTGGGCGGCGCCGAGTGAGGTGCGCAGCGCCTGCAGTGACGTGCGCCGCAACTTGTCCGCCTCGGCGGTGCGGCCGACGGCCCGCAGGTCATGCGACAGGTTGATGGCGCGCATCAGCAGGTAGGGGTGCTCCCTGCCGTTGCGGGCGTCGTGGCCGCCAGCAGAATGCTCCTGGCTCACCTGGTACATCTGCTCGGACAGCCGGCACGCCTCGTCGTGGTCGCCGTGCAGCGCCAGGTCGGTCGCGTACGACACGCCGGCGCACAGCGTGTAGGGGTGGGTCGGGCCGAGCACCTCGCCGAAATCGGCGTAGCAGGTCTCATTGAGCAAGCGTGCCTGGTCCAGGTCGCCCATCGCGCGCAGCAGGATGGCCTGGTTGACCTTGGCAGCCAGGGTGAGCGGGTTCCGCTCGCCGAAGAACTCGCCGTAGCGTGCCATCGCGTCCTCGATCAACTGCGCCGCCTCGCCCATCGCACCCACCTGGCGCAGCACGTTGGCGTAGCTGACCGCGGCGGCGTTGGTGAACTCGTGGGTCTCACCGAACCGGGCCATGGTGCTGTCGAAGTGAACCCGCAGGATCTCCCGCGCCTCGAACAGTTTGCCGAGCTTGCGGAGCAGGATCGCGTGGGTGCGCTGGGCCAGCAGCACCTGGCTGCTGCCGGCGCCCAGGGCCGCGCTGAGCGGGCCGCGCCACTGCTCGATCCAGGCCAGACCGGCCTCGTAGGCGCCCATGCCGTAGAAGTTGCGTGCCTGGTTGATGTAGGCCGCCAGGGCGCGCGGGTCGGAGTCGCCGACGTCCTCCCAGTGGCGGGCGATCTCGCTGTCCTGCTCGAAGGCCTTCGAGAAGTCGCCCATCATCCGCAGGTCCACCGCGAGGTTGGCCTGCGCCCGCAGGGTGTAGGCGTCGGTCGCGCTGAAGACCAGCCGGTGGCGCTCGAGCGATGCCGTGTCGAACTGCAGGGCCTCGGTGTAGTGGCCGGCGATCCGCAGGTCCGCGGCGACCTGGTTGGCGTGGATGAGGGTGAACTCGTGCAGTTCACCCAGGCGGAGGCTGGCGCACATGCGGTCGTAGGTGTCCTTGGCGAGTGCCTGCGCCTCCTTGGCTTTGCCCAGCACGCGCAGCGCGTTGGCCATCAGGCTGCGCGCCCGCAGCGTCGAGTCGCCGTTCGGGCCGAGCACTGGATCGTCGCTCGGCTTTGCCCAGTGCTTCTCCGCGTCGGTGGCCAGCTTGAGGCTGTTCTCGTAGTCGCCGATGAGGTAGAGGTAGCGCGCGTGGTCCAGGACCACCTCGCGGGCGCTCTCGTCCTCGGCGTAGATCATCCTGGCGCGGTCGAGGTGCGGGCCCAGCTCGGCCTGGCTGGCGTGCTGGTCGGCCCGCTCGTCCGGGTCGCCGGGATTGGCCGCGGCGAGCAGGCGCTGGGTGTTGAGCAGCGTCTGGCGGCCCAGCTCGGGCGGCAGGATGTCGCGCAGGATGTCCTGGACCAGGCGGTGCACCTGGATGTGCTGCCCCGGGTACACCTTGGCCAGGCCGCGGTTGTTGAGGTCGCGCACGACGCGGCTGAGCGCGACGGAGTCGTTGAGGGTGCTCCGCAGCGGCTCGGTGACCTCGGCGGACTTGCCGCGGCTGAGCAGGCTCTGCGAGACCGGCTCGCCGGACAGGAACGCCAGCAGCTCGAACAGCTGCGCGCCGGCCGGCGCGGTCTCGCGCAGCGCCTTGCTGGCCAGCGTCACGAAGGCCGTCATGGTCTCCGGATAGTTGTACGGTTTGGACTCCGACAGCAGGTCCGGCCGGCTGTGGCTGTCCAGCAGCTCGATGTACTCGCTCACCGGCATCGCCGTGGACCGGCACCACAGCGCGGCCTGCTCCAGCGCCAGCGGAAGGTCACCGAGCTTGTCGGCCAGCACGTCCGCCTCACCCGGCTGCATGTGCAGCCCGCGGCCCTCCAGCATCTGGATGCTCTCCGCGCGAGGGAACACGTTGACCTCGATGGGCCGGCCGACCGAACCCCACTCGGGGTTGCGGGTCGTCACGATGACGTGCCCGCCGGTCGCCGGCAACAGCGGCTTGAGGGTATCCGGGTTGTCGGCGTTGTCGTAGACGAGCAGCCACGGCACGCGCAGGCCGGCCAGCGCCTCGAGCACGGTGCGGGCGGTCTGCTGCCGGTCCTCGGTGACCGTCAGGCGCAGCGTCTCGGCGAGCTGGGTCAGCGCGGCCAGCACGGTGGTGGTGTGCTCGGCGGGAATCCACCACACCAGCTCGTAGTCGTCCAGGTGGCGGTGCAGGTACTCGACCACGAGCTGGGTCTTGCCGACACCGCCGAGGCCGTGGATGGTGGGCGGCAGCACGGCCGCCTGCTCGCCCCTGCTGAGCACCTCCGCCAGCTGGTCCAGCAGCTCACTGCGGCCGGTGAAGTTGCGGTTGCGGATCGGCACGCCGCCGCCGACGATGCGGGTGTCCGAGCGCAGCGAGTTCGGGGTCCGCGGTGAGGGCGGGGTGAACGCCGACGAGGTGGCGGCCAGCGGGCCCGGCCCGCCGCGCATCTGCACCAGCGCCGCGAGGTCCACGTTCAGGCCGCCTGCCACGGTGTCCACCCAGGTCCGCAAGCCGTCCGCCACGGGGCCGGTGAGCAGCTCGGACAGCCGGCTGGCGAAGGCAAGCACCTGCGGCACGCCGTCGTCCGGGATCGGCAGGCCCTCCATGATGCCGATGGCGGCCGAGGTGTCACGCCAGGTGCGCATCGAGTACAGCTGCTCGGCGCCACCGAGGCCGTCGACGGCCTCGGCGACCTGATGCGCGGGCAGGTTCGACAGCAGGCCGCTCAGGTGGTTGCGGTCCGGTCCGGACAGCAGACCGGGGCTGAGGTCGGCGACCACCGACCGGATCGCGGAGATGTCGCCGGCGTGCTGCTCGGCCACGATCGAGGCGAGCGCATGCAGCCCACCGGAGCAGGCCGCGGTCGCGTTGACCAGGCTGGACAGCTCGGGACGGATGTCGTTGAAGCGCTTGACCAGCAACGGCCGCCGCAGTTGCCGGCGCACCCGCTCGACCAGCTGATCGCGGGTGCCGACATCGGCCAACTCGGGCACGCGGACGAGCATCTCCACGAGGTTTTCGAGCGTGCCTCGGGTTCCCACCGTTTCGGCCATGGCACTCATTTCAGCTGTGAACCGACACCCGTAGCGGATCCTATCTGACCACGGTCGGCCGACAAAACATCGGAACCGGTGAATCGACTCCTGGCGAGCGGCCCGCGCGAGCAGCGCAGAAGCGATGGACGTGGATGCTTTAATCGAAGATACGACACATCGGGGAGGCCGTACTTGCACCACGGCGCCGAGGCACGACGCGGTGAGATCGTCACGTTCTACTCCTTCAAAGGCGGCACCGGGCGCACCATGGCGGTGGCCAATGTGGCCTGGCTACTGGGTGCGGCAGGCAAACGCGTGCTCGCGGCCGACTGGGACCTCGAATCACCCGGCCTGCACCGCTTCTTCCACCCGTTCCTCGACGTGAGCCGCCTGTCCGCGACCGGCGGAGTCATCGACCTGATCCGCGAGTTCGACCACGCCACCACCGCCGACGAGCCCCGCGAGCCGTCCTGGTACGCCCACTACGCCCAAATCGAACGCTACGCCCTGCCGCTGAACTGGACCTTCGCCCGCGGCGGCAGCGTCCACCTGCTGTCCGCGGGCCGGCAGAACCGCGACTACGCCACCCAGCTCGGCGACCTGAACTGGGAGGAATTCTACGAACGCCGCCACGGCGGCCGGTTCTTCGACGCCCTGCGCGAGGACATGCGACGCCACTACGACTACGTCCTGATCGACAGCCGCACCGGGCTGAGCGAGCTGGCCGACATCTGCACCGCCCACCTGCCCGACACCCTGGTGAACTGCTTCACCTTCGCCGAACAGGCGATCAACGGGGCAGCCGTGCTCGCCCGGGAGATCACCACCCGCTACCGCAACCGGGCCATCCGGATCCTGCCGGTCCCCATGCACGTCGACACCACCCAGCCCGCGCAGGCCCAGGCCGGCCGGACCGTGGCCATGCGCCGCCTGGCCGGGCTGCCCGCGGACATGACCGAGGCCCAGCGCCGCCGCTACTGGGCCGCCGTCGAGGTGCCCTACCAGCCGGCGTACGCGTTCGAGGAGATCCTCGCGGCCGTCGCCGACCCGCCCGGCCTGCCCGGCACGCTGCTCGCCGCGTACCAGGAGCTGGTCACGCACGTCACCCGCGGTGCGGTGACCGGCACCCCGTTCATGGACGAAGGGCTGCGGCGGCGGACCGCGGCGCGATTCGTGCGCACCCCCGACCCCGCGGTCACCGAGGTGATCCTGCACTACGACACCGCCGACGCAGTCTGGGCGGAGTGGGTCGCCGCGATCTGCCGGGGAGCCGGTCTGACCGTCGCCGACCTGCCGTCCGGGAGTCAGCCACCGGCCCGCGGACACGGCCGGCGACTGACCGTCGTCTCCGCCGCCAACGCGGCCGCGCTGAGCCGCCTGACCCGCGACGAGCGCGCCCCGGACGGCAGCCCGCCGATGGCCGTGTACGTCGCCGACGTCGCGGCTGTGCCCGCCTTCGACGCCTCGCACAGCGTCCGCGTCACCGGCGGCGACGTCGTCGCCGCCAGTACTGGCCTGCTGACGCTGCTCGGCCACGCCGGGACGGTCCTGGACGGACCGGACCTGCCCGTGCGCTTCCCCGGCGTCGCCCCCATGGTGTTCCGGGCGCCGCCCCGCAACCCCCGCTTCACCGGCCGCGACGACGAGCTGCGCCGACTGCGCGCCCGCCTGCGCGACCGCGACGACGCGGCCCTGCTGCCCGCCGGGACCAGGGTGGCCGTGCAGGGCATGGGCGGCATCGGCAAGACCGAGCTCGCCGCCGAGTACGCCCACCGCTACGCCGCCGCCTACGACCTCGTCTGGTGGATCGACGCCACCGCCGACGTCACCGGCCAGCTCACCACCCTCGCGCAGCACCTGGCCGTCGCAGCCCGCGGCAGCCCGGCGGCCACCGCCCGCGCGGCGCTGGCCGCCCTCGACCGCGGCCGGATGTACCGGCACTGGCTCATCGTCATCGACGGGGCCGACGACATCGACACGCTGGTCGGCCTGCTGCCGCGCGGCGCAGGCCACGTAGTGGTCACCTCACGCAACCCCGGCTGGGCCGAGCACGCCGACCTGCTGGAGGTCGGCCTGTTCGACCGGGTCGAGAGCATCGCGCACCTGCGCCGCCGGCTGCCGACCATCCGCGACTCCGAAGCCGTGCAGCTCGCGGCCTCCCTCGCGGACCTACCGGTCGCGGTCGCCGCGGCCGGCACGTGGCTGGCCGACACCGGCCGCCCTCCCGCCGACCTCCTGGTGGAACCGGGCCGGCTCGGACCCGGCCTGCAGGTCACCTGGGACGCCTCGCTGCACCTGCTGCGCGAGCAGACACCGGCGGCATACCGCCTGCTCGAGATCTGCGCCGTGCTGGCCCCCGAGATACCGCTGCCCATCGTGTACAGCGACGCGCTCGCCGGCGCCCTCGCCGAGGTCGACCCGGCCGTCACCGACCGGTGGATGCGCGGCAAGCTGCTGCAGGCCGTCAACCGGCTCGCCCTGCTCCGGCTCGACGTGCGCAGCCAGGACGCCGACGGGGCACGTGTGCTGATGCACCCTGTCCTGCAGCGGGTGATCCGGTCCCGGATGAGCGACACCGACCTGGCGTCGATCCGCCACCACGCCCACCTGGTGCTCGCCGCGACCCGGCCGGGGGCCGAAGTCGACGACCCCCGCTCGTGGCCCGCGTACGGCGCGCTGTGGCCGCACCTGGACGCCTCCGGAGCCGCCGAGTGCAGCGACCACTCCGTGCGGCAGCTCCTCCTGCACCGGCTGCGTTACCTGCGGCTGCGCGGCGACACCGGCGAGAGCCGGACGTTGGGCCGCCGGCTCGACGAGGTGTGGACCCGGGCGCTGGACACCCCCGCCGACCCGGCCGTCCACGACGCGCTGCGCCGCCAGCTCAGGCACCTGCGCGATCACACCGGCGCCTTCCAGCACGACCCGAACGCCCGCTGACCGCCCGCGCCGAGGCCGGCCGGCACCGTCCGGTCACGGCCGGCCGTCACGGTCCGGCGGTCACCCATGCCAGGGCCCACGGCAGGATCTCCAGCGAGCCGAAATGAGCCGTGTCCGCCTGGATCTGGACCCGCGCACCGGCGATCCGCGACGCGAGCCACTCGGTATGCCCGACCGGTGAGAAAGCGTCGTCGGCCCCGTGCCACAGCAGCACCTCGCCAGACACGTCGGCCAGCCGGAACCCCCATTCCCGGCGGAACGCCAGCGCGTCGTCCACCCAGCCGTGGCCGCCGAACCGCATCGCCTCGGCGTACGTGTCGGTGATCTGCCGCCGCATCGCCGCGTCGTCGACGACCCGCAGATCCGCCGGAGTCAGCTCCGCACGCAGGCCGTCCATCAGGCTCTGCGGGTCGCGGCGGGCCTGATCCGCGCGGGCCAGCAGCCGCTCGGTGAACAGCGCGACGTCGCGGTCGGCCATGTCGTAGTCCTTGGTGTTGTTCTGCGCCATGCCGTCGAACCAGGCCAGGCCGGGAGCATCGGGCGGGGCGATGCTGACCAGCGCCGCGGACCTGGTCACCCGGTCGGCCAGCAGCGCCGCGCAGGCAAGCGCGTGCGGGCCGCCCCCGGAGCGGCCGATGACGGCGAACCGGTCCAGCCCCAGCGCGTCGGCTATGGCGGCCACGTCGGCCGCGGCGTCACCGACGCGACGCCCCGGCACCCGGGTCGATCCACCGTAACCAGGGCGGTCGTAGGAGACCAGCAGCACGCCCATCCGGTAGAGCACGATGCTGCGGGGACGTGGTCCGCTGCGACTGCCGGGCGTGCCGTGCATGAGGAAGACCGGCAGGCCGTCGGGCGCGCCGCAGACCTCCACCGACAGCACTCCGCCGTGCGGCGACGGCACCAGCCGCGGTGACGTTCGGCGCGAGTCCGGCACATCTCCTCCCGCGTCGAGCGTACGACATCGCGATGTCGACGATCGACGATGGACACCCGGCAACCTGACCGGCATCCAAGATCGGATTCGGAGCGATGCGCCCGTCAGGCGCGATGCGTCTGACGGGCGGTGCCTCCGTCAGCACGCGTCGCGAATGGGGCGGCGCCCCACGGCGCGACGCCCGCCCCGGGCGTGGCCGAGTCGGTCAGCAGCCGGTCTCGGGCAGCGTGAACCGCCAGTGCCGGGACTTCAGCACCGGGATGACGCGCTCGACGGCGTCGACGGTCTGGCTGCGGTCGCCGCCGCCGTCGTGCATGAGCACGACCGCCCCTGGCGTGACGCCCTGCTCCAGGCGGCGGACCAGTTCGTCGGTGCCGGGGGTCTCCCAGTCGGCGATGGCCAGCCGCCAGCCCAGCGGCTGCATGCCCAGCGAGGCCGCCACGGCCGGGCTCTGCCCCCAGGCCCCGAAAGGCGCGCGGAAGTACGGGATGCGGGCGTGCGGCAGGGCCCGGCGGATGGCGGCGCTGGTCTCGCGCAGATCCGCGGCGATCTGCGCGGGCGTCCAGGCGCTCATGTCGTCGTGGTGCATGCTGTGGTTGCACAGTGTGTGCCCGGCGGCGGCGATGCTGCGCACCACCTCGGGGTGCTGCTCGACCTGGTCGCCCTGCAGGCAGAACACGGCTTTGACACGGTGGCGGCGCAGCACGTCGAGCAGCCGCGGGGTGTCGGCGGGGTTGGGGCCGTCGTCGAAGGTGAAGCTGACGACGTTGCCGTCGCCGCGGGCGGTGTCGATGATGGCGGTGCTCACTCCGGGTCGGGCCTGGGCGGTGCCGGCGGTGCCGAGGGCCAGCGCGAGGGCGCTGAGGGCGACGGTCAGCCGCAGCAGGCGGCGGCTGTTCGCTGACGAGAACATACAGGTGTCCTTCTCAGGTCGGGGGGAAGAGATGTCCGGGACGATGCGCCGAGGGATGCTCCTCACTGGTGCGGAAACTGTTCGGGCTGGTCGTAGAAACGTTTCGGCCAACGGGTCGGAAAAGCCGTGCGGCGCTGTGATCCGGGTGGATCGCAGCTCCGCACGGCCCGGTGCTGTGTCGTGGTGCGGATGTTCCAGCCGACGCGACGGGGGGAGCCGTTCGCGGATCTCATTCTCGGCAGGCTGATTCCACAGCGTCAACAACTTCCGGAAAACTATCGGCGAATGTGGATGCGCGCTGCACGGTGACGGCCACGATGCCTGCATGACCACCGGGCGATGTGGAATACGGCTCCGATACTTTCCGAAAGTCATTGACGACGATCGGTGTCACCGAAAATACTGCGGATGCTGTGGCCAGCGTGTCGGCCGTTTGCCGCTGTCCCGGCGCGATGGAGGAGACGCCGTGACCGGCGGTGGCGACCGCACGGGGTTGCGCCGGAGGTGTCTCCGGTCGCGACCGGGGCGGCAGGCCGGCGGCCTGGCCGCGGGCCGGGCCGTTCCGAGGGGCCCGGTGTGGCCGGGCGGTGCGAGGACACGACGGCGGCGGGCGGTGTAGGGCCGCCCGCCTGCGTCGCACCGCCCGGCTCCATCCTTCGTACCGCCGGGAAATGCAGCGGGGCCCGGACGGCCTGGAATCCAGACCGCCGGGCCCCACCGGTGGTGCGCCGCCGCTACCTGCGCGGCTTCTGCGGGATGCGGGGCAGCACGTACGGCGGGCCGGTGTAGATCAGGTCCGCCTTCATCAGGTTGTACGCCCGCTTGGGCTGGTAGTTCTCGTCGTAGATGTTGGCCAGGCCCTCGTTGCCGAACCAGTTCGGCACCCACGAGTACTTGTCGGTGAAACCCCAGACCGTGAACGACAGGCAGTGCCGGTCGGCGAGGCAGGCCTGCAGCAGCACGCTGTAGTTCGCCGCCGACGCCTGCAGCCGCGGGTTGATCTCGTTGGAGTCGCCGTTCTGCACCGCCTCGGTCATCTGGCTGCGCACGTCGACCTCGGTGAACGCGGTCGCCAGCCCGAGACCGGCGAACTTCTTCAGCGCCGCGGCGACCTGCAGGGTGTCGTAGTTGCCGTACTGGGTGCCCAGGTGGCCCTGGCTGCCCACACCGTCGATCGGCACCCGCTGCGCCAGCAGATCCTTGGCCATGTTGTACACGAACTGGGTCTTGTCGTTGGCCGGGTCACCGGAGCCGAAGGCCTCGATGTTGTAGTCGTTGTAGAACAGCAGCGCCTTCGGGTCGGCGGCGCGCGCCCAGCGGAACGCGTCGGCGATGTAGTCCGGGCCCAGGTGCTGCGCCCAGAAACCCTTGTAGTGCAGGGCCGGCGGGTTGTCCCACGGGTCGCTGACAGCCTCGTTGACGACGTCCCACTGCCAGATCTTGCCCTTGAAGTGCGTCACCACGTTGGTGATGTGGTTGCGCAGGATCTCGCGCAGCTGCTCGGTGCTGATCGAGCCGTCGTTCACGCCGGTGGTCAGCCAGCCGGGCAGCTGGTTCTGCCACACCAGCACGTGCCCGCGCACCCGCTGGTTGTTCTGCTTGGCGAAGGCGATGAGCTCGTCGGCGGGACCCCAGTTGTAGGTGCCGCGGGTGGGCTCCAGGCTCTCCCACTTCATCACGTTCTCCGCGGTCACCGTCGAGAACTGCGAGGCGACGAGCTCGCGGTAGCGCGGGTCGGCGGCGTCGTTCAGCGCTGCCATGTCGACCGCGGTGCCGATGTACAGGTCGTGGCGCAGCCCGAGGTTGCGCAGGCTCTGGTCGGCGGGGTTGTACGGATGCCCGGCCGAGGCCGGCAGGGTGTTGAGTGCACCGACGGTCGCGATGGCGACGGCGCCGGTGGCGATCCACCGTCTGAGTTTCATGGGCGTTCCTTCCGTGGTGAGCGGTCGACGGGGTCGACGAAAGAGGCACGGGAGTTTGCGTTGGTGCGGATGGCGCCGTGAGCGGCGAGCGCGGGCAGTGGGGCGGAGAGAGCCCACGCGCGAGCGTCGCGGTAGTTGCGGCTCAAGTTCCGTTACTACGCCGAAACATTACGATGGCCTATCTGGACCGTCAACCATCAGAACTTCCGGAAATACCTTGATGTAGCTTTGATTCCACGCCCATCGACTCCGAAAGTTTCGATCAGCAGGTATACGACACCATCGCCGACCGGTCACGTGGAGATGGCGCGGCCGGGGCCGGGCAACGCGACGGCCCGGCTCCCGATCGCGATGCGGGATCAGCGCTCCAGGTAGGTGGCGTGGTCGTAGTCGGCGTGCACGCCGTCGTTGCCGAGGTCCTGGACCCACAGGCCGAGGAACGCGCCGGTGAAGCCCCACGCGGCCGGCTCGCCGTCGATGATCAGAGCGGCGTGCTCGTCGGACAGGATCGTCGCGTCCAGTTCGACGGGCAGCTGCCGCCAGCCGTCGCCGAGGTCGTAGGAGAACCGCACCGCGGGCCCGTCGAACTCCGCGCGCAGGCCGACCCGGCCGGCGGCGCTGACGTCCACGGTGAGGTCCGGGTACACCGCGCGCCGGCCGCTGTCGGAGCTGAGCAGCTCCAGCACGGCCCGCCCGTCGTCGGCCCGGGTGAGGTAGAGGTAGTACCAGTTCAGGGTGTTGTAGTAGGCGGTGATGCCGGCGAGGTGCCGGTGGTCGGCGGGGTCGAACTCGACGACGGTCTCCAGCGAGCACTGGGTCGCGCCGACGCGACGGGCGACCAGACTGGGGGTCTGCTTGCCGACCGGGGACTGCCCGCCGCGGATGCGCAGGTGCGAGGGTCGGGAGCGCAGGTCGATCCAGTCGGGTCCGGCCGGGCGGCGCAGGGTCGACCACGAGGTGGACAGCTGGGGTGCGTCGAAGTGGTCGGTGGCGGGTTCGGCGGGCCACGGGTGATCGGGCAGGCCGGGTGCGGCGATCTCGTCGGCGGGGATGCCGCCGGGGATGCTGGGCCAGCCGCCGGGTGTCCAGTCGACCTTCTGGATGGCGGTTTCGCGGCCGAGCACGCAGTTGCCCAGCGGGGTGTAGGGGCGGGCCACGAGGTGGGCGAGGTACCAGTCGCCGTGCTGGGTCTGCACGAGGCTGCCGTGCCCGGCCTTCTGCAACGTCAGATCGGGACGTCCGACCGAGGTCAGCAGCGGTCCGATCGGGTCGACCTCGTACGGCCCGTGCAGGTTGCGTGACCGGGCGACGGTGACCTGGTGTTCCCAGCTGGTGCCGCCCTCGGCGGTGACCAGCCAGTACCAGCCGTCGTGGCGGTACAGGTGCGGCCCCTCGGTCAGGCCGGCCTCGGTGCCGGTGAAGATGATCTGGGCGTTGCCGACGAGCCGGCGCTGGGCCCGGTCGTAGCGCTGGATCTCGATGCCACCGAACCGGTCGCGTCCCGGCCGCCAGTCGGCGCTCATCGCCAGCAGCCAGGTGGTGCCGTCGTCGTCGTGGAACAGCGACGCGTCGAAGCCGTGCGAGTGCAGCGGCACGGGGTCGGACCAGGGGCCGGTGATGTCGGGTGCGGTGATGAGGTAGTTCTGGGGGTCCCAGTAGCCGCTGGCGAAGCTGGCGACGTCGCTGTAGACGAGGTGGAACTGGCCGTCGTGCCAGGTGA